>NZ_CM142738.1:1910000-3777981 GCF_054901285.1 Sporosarcina saromensis | reverse complement strand
AGTTATGCGGCGTTTAGAGGTTGTTTGCCGTGTTAGAGAGAGTTATGCGTTGTACTGCCTTTTTATGAGGAGTTCTTTTGGCGCGGGTGGATTTTTAAACGGGGATTTCCGTTCGCGCTTAATGCTTTTGACAAATTAAGGGCTTGTTTGGAGGTATATTGTCGTTGAGTGAGTATGCGGCGACCGCCTGGGTTATACGGTGTTTGAGCGGAATATGCGGCGATTTTCGAATTTATGCGGGTGGATATTTGAGGAGAGATTTCTATTCGCGCTTAATGCTTTTGACAAATTAATGGGTTTGTACAGAGGGGTATTGTCGTTGAGTGAGTATGCGGCGAATGCCTGGATTATGCTGCGTTTGCCGGGAATATGCGGCGATTGAGACAAGTATGCGGAGTTTGAGCTGAATATGCCCCGTTTTCTGGATTTATGCCGCGTAATGCTTTTTTATGAGGAGTTCTTTTGGCGCGGGTGGATACTTGAGGGTGTATTTCCATTCGCGCTTAATGCTTTTTACAAATTAAGGGTTTTTTTAGAGATATTGTAGTTGCGAGTGAATTTACGTGGGAGTACCTATAGATTATGCTTATTTTGAAAGAAGATGAGCCGATTTCATAAGGCATGCTGCGACGACCCACGTACTAATGGATGGAGAACAGTGCGTGGGTTCGCAGTATCGATGGGGTAAGTCTACCCGCATGGAGTATAACCGGTTTACGTTCTATAAAATGCTCCGTCTTTTTCTAATGTAGGAAGGGGGGAGCTTTTTATGATGATTAATGGAAACAAAATTTTTAGGGTGTTCCCAATCACAGAAACACCTAATACGACCTGCAAATGCTGCGTATTGTGCTAAAGGACATTTTCTTCTAGGAAACATCAAACGGGAAAAAACTTCACAACGCCAAATGGGTTCTTAACTCATTTTGAATTGCTTCCAGCTCCTCTACATCTGCAATATAGTACCAAATCCCATTCATTGTCTTACCTGTTCCTTGTTCGAAAAACAATTGATCAATCGTTCCGACAGCGCTCTTGTAATTCTTCTGCACATCCATTATTTCGTCAAAATCCATATTCGTTCGTACATTTTTGCCGACAGCGTTGAAGATCGACCGATAATGTAACAGACTGTTGAGGGATGCACCTTCTCGTAAAATCGCTTGGACGACGAGTTTTTGACGGTCTTGGCGTCCAAAATCTCCACGGGGGTCTTCATAGCGCATGCGAATATACGTTAATGCTTCTTCGCCATTCAATGAAATTTGGCCTTTCTTAAATATTGAGCCGCTCGATTTAAATTCCAGCGGGTTTTCTATTGTAATTCCTCCAACGGCATCTACAATCTCTTTAAAACTGTCCATATTAACTTGAACCGTATAATCAATAGGAATATCGAGTAGTTGTTCGACAGTACGTAAGGACATATCAATTCCACCGAAAGCGTACGCGTGGTTAATTTTATCTGAAAAGCCTTTGCCGACAATTTCTGTATACGTATCACGGGGTATACTGAGCATCTTTGTGGATTGGGTCGTTGGATTCACCGTCAACACAATGATGGTATCTGAACGGCCTTTGTCCCCTTCGCGCTCATCGACACCTAGTAGTAGAACGGAAAAAGGTTCTTGTTTTTGAATAGATACCGGTTCCTCTCGTTTTTCCGATACAGTTCGATCAAGTGGTTCATGTATTACTTTCACTGTGTCAGTGAATTTCATATACACGGATATCCCGAAGATAATAATACCGACAAAGAATAATCCCAAGATCGCGACTATCCACTGCCACTTTTTAAACTTGCGTTTTTTCATAATTAAACCTCCATATACAATAGGTGGAGAAGCAAAGGTAGGTGACTCTAAAGATAGAGTGAACGAATCCATACTACAGAAATTAGTTCCAACACTCTAAATAGTATATCGATAAAAACGATTATAGGCAAAATTCCAATATAGGATGCTTAGTAGTGGCTGCTTTGTGAATATGCGGGAGGATTGGTAATTGGGGAACGGTAAAGAAACGTATAGATCTGTTCTAACTGTTGCATCCGAACGGTATACGCTGAGATCATATCTATGTACATACTGTTGGCACATTTACTACTTAATGGTCGAATTAGCATTACTTTGTGCCATCACCTATCATTAATTATTAGGCATTGTATACTAGGGGTATGCAGAATAGCACAAATATTCCATAGTAAGGCAATTGAGAGAGGGGACATGAACTATATGAAAAACTTGAAGGTCAATTCGCCCACCCTTTGATTTTAGGATTAATCAGCAGAAGAACTCAATAGATGTTTACAGTCGATATGTAAATAATTCTAATGTTGTTAAAGAAATTGAGGTAAGCTAGGATCAGTATTGGAGAATAAAGAGGGAGGATAAACAGATGAAAAACAACAAAGTATTCCTAATGGCTTTAGCCGCAACAGTCGCAACTCCAGCAGTTGTTGCACCGATTACTATTGAGGCAGCTACCACTTCCTTTAAGGACATTTCATCAACTCACCCGTATAAAGCGAAAATTGATGCGCTTGTTCAAAAGGGTGTAATTGCAGGTTATACAGATGGCACTTTCCGTCCAACTGAAAAGGTGAATAGAGGTCAATTTGCCTTGTTTATTTCTCGTGCATTGGACTTGCCAATGCCTTCAAATCCACAATCTTTTAGAGACGTTGGTAAAACATCAGCAGTCTATGAAGGAGTAGTGAAAGCCCAAGCGGCCGGAATCATTCAAGGCTACACAGATGGTCGTTTCCGCGCAGGTGATTTAATCACACGTGGCGATATGGCAATCATGTTGGATCGTGCTTTGCAGTACAAAGGCTCTTATACGAATAAGGCTAAATTGAGTTATTCAGACAAAGGCTCTATTGGAGTTACGGCTTACTCTGCAGTTGAACGCTTAGCGTACTACGGAATTGTATCTCCACTAAGCGGTACAACGAAGTTTGCTCCACAAACAACAGGTGACCGTATTGGTACGGTTCTATCAATCTATGAATTGATGGATACGAAGAAATTACTTGTTGGAACAGATTCATACCCTGCGGGAGACATTCGTAATTATTCGGTTGCAGAAATTGAAGCGATTATAGGTAAGCAAGAATTTATTAGAAGAAACCCTGATAAAAATGGTGAGATTGAGTTTATTAATGTTGCTGAAGACATGGTTAAAAGTTTTGAAAGCAAATGGGATGGCCATCCTGCTTTAAATTATAATCCGCAAGAGTATTATAATCGTTATTACATTTTACCTTTCAATTCTTCCTTTGCGTTTTATTCAGAAGCATATCCGAAATATGAATTAGTCACAATTAATGGCGTTCCTTTTAATCAAACTAAATACTTTGAACCTTTTAAAAACCCGATGTTCATTACAGATGAAATCATCTTTAATCAAATTCCAAATCCTCCAACGGAGAGTGGAAAGTTTTTAATTGATTTGCCTTCAATGAATCGTGATCTTGTTACCTACCATAATGGAAGAGTAGATGTAGAGCGGATGGCAACATTAGTAAAGAAAACGTCTAATAACGACTATTTGGTAGATGTAAAGTCACTTTTCAAAGACACGAATCTAGTATTTGTTTCAAATGATGGTTTAAAAATTTAACATAGCGGTAAAACGTTAAAACTTCAATTGGGCACCAATCACGCGACGCTTGATGGTCAACCTGTCACTCTTAAAGACAAAGTTGTATCTGAAAACGGCGTGGTGTTAACTCCGTTCAAAGCAATTTCGGATCAATTAGGAATTTATTGGAGACAAATGGATTTTGCGAAACGCTTTGAATTAGCAAACTATCCTTTGGAGAAAGACGCTTTAGGCTGGGAGGAGTGATGATGGACAATGAAAAAAGAAAGATATAGAAAGCCCTTTATTGTCTTTCTTGTTTTATTAATGTTTTTTACAATGGTTCCTCCTATTCCATTTCTTGCTTTTTGTATTGGGTGCCTGTGCAAGGTTGAATTTAGTCAATACACTACAATTGCATATGCATACATAAAAATGTTGTATTTGATCTATTTGTAATTTTTTTTGCATAACCACTCAAATTGCTTGAGTTAACATGAATGTTTCTAGCACAGGCACCGTCACATAAATACTGAGTGAATAGTCAATCACCTTATGGTAGTCTAATAACTACCTAGAAGGGAGAATCTCGTATGTACAAATTATATTGCCGCAGTTTCCAGCAAGTGATGAAAGTATCGGCAGCTTTTTTGCCGTGGCGGGTTCCGGAGCTAATCACTGGGGAAAATAGTGTCGCACAGTTGCCGGGTTTGATTACAAAAAGAGGGGTTGCTTCGGTACTCATCATTACGGACAAGGGCATCGTGGCAGCTGGTCTCATCGATGGATTGCTTGAAGGATTGGACCGCGAAAAAGTGCGGTACATCGTATATGACAAGACGACGCCGAATCCGACAATCGACCAGATTGAGGAGGCGTTGCAGTTGTATCATGAGAAGGACTGTAGTGGTGTCATCGCGTTCGGCGGGGGCTCGCCGATGGATTGTGCGAAAGGGGTAGGTGCCCGCGTAGCCAGGCCGACGAAGTGCATTTCGGCAATGCGAGGCATTTTAAAAGTGCGAAAGAACATACCGCCACTTTTTGCCGTCCCGACGACCGCGGGGACAGGTAGTGAAGCGACACTTGCATGCGTCGTTTCCAACCACCAAACGCATGAGAAATACGCACTGATGGATCCCGCACTCATCCCGCACGTGGCGGTGCTCGATCCGTTACTGACCGTCAATCTGCCTAACCATCTAACCGCAACGACAGGAATGGACGCACTCACCCACGCGGTTGAGGCATATATCGGCAAGAGCACGACGAAGCAGACGAGGCAGTGGAGCATTGAAGCGGTAAAACTCATTTTCGATAATTTGTACGAAGCTTATTCAAACGGTGGAAATGTGCGAGCGCGAGACGATATGCAAAAAGCCGCGTACTTGGCCGGCATGGCGTTCACCCGTGCATACGTCGGTAACGTACATGCAATCGCGCACACGCTTAGCGGATTTTACAATGTCCCGCACGGCCTTGCAAACGCGGTGATTTTACCGCATGTCCTCGAATATTACGGAGAAGCTGTCCACGAATCTTTGGCAACGCTAGCCGAAGCTGCCGGCGTTTCAAAAGTGTCGGACACAACCGAACAAAAAGCGCAGGCATTCATCCAAGCCATTAAGACGTTGAATGAAAAAATGGACACTCCGTCAACTGTCGGCTGCATCGTTGAGCGAGATATTCCTCTCATGGTTAAGCGAGCGCTCCAAGAAGCCAATCCACTCTATCCCGTTCCGAAGATTTTTGGAAAGAAGGAGATGGAGGCGATCATTCGGCGGATTGGTGGATAGGAGGCTTTTTAATTTGAGAGGTTATGCGGCGATTGCCAGGATTATGCGGCGATTTTCGAAGTTATGCGGCGATTGAGACAAGTATGCGGCGTTTGAGCTGAATATGCCCCGTTTTCTGGATTTATGCCGCGTACTGCCTTTTTATGAGGAGTTCTTTTTACGCGGGTGGTTTTTAAACGGGGATTTCCATTCGCGCTTAATGCTTTTTACAAATTAATGGGTTTGTATAGAGGGGTATTGACATTGCGTGGTTATGCGGCGATTGCCGGGAATATGCGGCGATTTTCGAAGTTATGCGGCGATTGAGACAAGTATGCGGCGTATGAGCCGAATATGCCCCGTTTTCTGGATTTATGCCGCGTAGTGCTTTTTTATGAGGAGTTCTTTTGGCGCGGGTGGATTATTAAACAGGAATTACCATTCGCGCTTAATGCTTTTGACAAATTAATGGGATTGTTTAGAGGGGTATTAACATTGCGTGGTTATGCGGCGTTTGCCGGAAATATGCGGCGATTTTCGAAGTTATGCGGCGATTGAGACAAGTATGCGGCGTTTGAGCCGAATATGCCCCGTTTTCTGGATTTATGCCGCGTACTGCTTTTTTATGAGGAGTTCTTTTGGCGCGGGTGGATTATTAAACAGGAATTACCATTCGCGCTTAATGCTTTTGACAAATTAATGGGTTTGTTTAGAGGGGTATTAACATTGCGTGGTTATGCGGCGTTTGCGGCAAGTATGCGGCGTAACTTTGAATTATGCTTTGTTTTGAGAGGTTATGCCCTGTTTTCTGAGGTAATGCGGCGTTTGGAGGGTGTTTGCCGCGATTGAGAAATATATGCCGCGAATTTCGGGGGATGCAGCGTTTGCGGAGATGATGCATGGAAATTGGCTTATCGAAAATGCTGGCCGTAATACTCATCTTGTAAAATACAAAATATTCATGTTAAAGTTAATGGAAAATAAGGGCAGAAGGGAGTTGTGCGTCGTATGGACTTTAACCGAATGGATGAACGCTTCTTGAGGTACTCCAGAATAAGTTTCACGGCACTTCTGTCAGTAATGATCGGGATTGTCTATTTGTCTCCTTCTGTCTATTCAAGTGACGCGCCGTCCAAAGATGCTTATTACGTGTCGGTCAATGGGAATGACGATAATCCGGGTACGTTCGAGGAGCCTTGGCGTACGATTCAGAAGGCGGCGGATACGCTCGTTGCGGGTGAGGCGGTATTTGTGCGGGGAGGCGTTTACGAAGAGTTCGTTCGGATTCATCGGTCGGGTTCTGCGAAGGACGGTTATATTACTTTTCAAGCGTATCCAGGAGAGCAGCCGATCCTTGAAGGGAAGAACTTGACACCGACAAGTCGCAACCAATCCCAATTTTTTATTCACAAAGCGAGTTATGTAGTAATTGAAGGGTTTGAAATACGCGGACTCACGTCGGACAGCCCGCACGATTATTTGGCGGGTTTGAAGGTGAGTGGGGGCGGATCGCATATTGTTATTACGAATAATGATATCCATAGCATTTCGAATTTGGCGACGAAGGGAAATGCCCATGGCCTACTCGTCTACGGCGATTCATTGACACCGATTTCGTCTATTACGATAACTGGAAATGAGATTCATCATTTAACTTCCGGGTCGAGTGAATCCTTAACGCTTGACGGAAATGTGAAAGACTTTGTCATTTCCTTTAACCACGTACATCATAACAACAACATTGGCATTGATATTATCGGCCATTATCAAACGTGTTCAGCTCCTTGTGTGGACCAGGCGCGAAACGGTATTGTTGCCCATAATCTCGTTCATCATATAGACACTTCACAGAATCCTGCCTATGGCAATACAGGCGTGCGTGCTGCTGCCGGTATTTACATCGATGGGGGAACAAATGTCATTGTCGAAAATAACGAAGTGTACAACAGTAATTTTGGCATCGAACTGGCGAGTGAAATTCCAGGAAAAGACACAAGCCATGTGACAGTGCGCAATAACTATTTGCACCATAACGATGGCGCAGGGGTGATTATGGGCGGGTCAAGTTCCACGAATGGCGGGGCTCGTCAGAATCACGTCGTTAACAATACGCTCTATATGAACGATACGATGCAACAAGGATATGCAGAAATTACGTTGCAGAATTACAATGTGGACAATGCATTCTTGAACAACATCATTTATACGTTCCCAAACAAGCGCTTTATTAAAATGAGTGGAACGAATGGCAAAGGGAATTTGATTGACTATAACGTTTATTATCGGTCTGATGGAGTGGACGGGAAAAGTTGGCGGTACAACGGGATTCGTTATCAAACATGGATTGCTTTTAAAAATGCGACTGGTTTTGATCAACATTCTCTTTTCGCAGATCCACTGTTTATGGAAATAGACCGATATGGACCTTACTTGTCTGCTCAATCGCCTGCGGTCAACCGTGGTTCGCTGGATGTGATCGGATCGATGCGAAATGATTTTTACAACAAGCCACGGGTTGAGGGTGAGCGGATTGATATTGGAGCCGCTGAATATCGTGAGGGTGACATTCCGAACAAATCCGTATACGCCCCAAGCAATCCGCCGACTGGACAAGGGGAGCCGTGGCCGGATGAACTACAACCAGAACAAGGGAAATCGTCAAAGGATGAAATAGGAGCCAAGCTAGTGGACGTAACGATTGATGGAATCGGTAATGATTGGTCATCCTTCCCTGCTCTTCATACAAGTGAATCGAATGTAAGAAGTCTTAAAGCGTTTAGGACGTTGGATACGTTGTATGTACTTGTGGAAGGTCATCGGATCACGGAGAAAGGCCAGTTGTTCATCGATATTGGTAACGGAGTAAAAGCGTTCGAAGCGCCGTACTGGTCTTCTAATCAATTAAGTTTCCTAATCGAAAATGGAACGCTTTATCAATACAACGGCACGGGTGGTACAAACTGGAATTGGTCGAAAGTGACAACTTATCGGAAGACGAACCGCTATGCCGTCAGTGCAACGGCAGTGGAATATGCGATCCCGCTAGCGGATTTAATCGGTGTCCACCAAACCGTTTCAATTGGTTATGTGTGGAACGATTCACCGGGCGATAAACTACCGATGACAAGTAAGATGGTCACGATTGACGTGAACAAGACTACAACTGAATAAGGTAGGAAGACTAGGATAAAAAATGCAGAAGGCCAATTCGCCAACTGCATTTTTTATTTTCATGAGTGGAGTGCAGAGGGGCAGTCTATTTTAGCACTTTGTCCTAGCGACTTTTATTTTGTCATCTAGCATATTTAACACGCGCCGAAAGTATGATAATAGATAGATAATATACTAATTGTATAGTGAAAATTCCAATGTAAGAGTTTTTTAAGAATCCATTAGTATAATGGTCTATACTACTTTTTACATTTACTGACTCACTTAATTAAATGAAAGCTCTTTTATAGATGACTACTGTCTCAGCAGTTTGTGAGTTGAAAAGGAAGGTGAGATACAAGTGAAGGTTTTAATTACAGGTGGCTATGGCTTTATCGGCTCGCACGTGGCAGAACGTTTTCACCAAGAAGGCTATGAAGTAATCATTATTGATAACTTGACGACAGGCAAGAAAGAGAACATTACGATTAAGCACAAAAGTTATCAATTATCCATTGAAGATCCGAAATGTGTAGAAGTGTTCAAGTCGCACAAAATTGAAGTGGTTGTGCATTTGGCTGCACAAGTAAGTGTTGCCAATTCGGTTTCAAATCCAATCGCGGATGCTGGATCTAATATCGTTGGACTTGTCAATATCTTGAATCTTGCTACTACATATGGTGTTAAGAAATTTATCTATGCGTCATCTGCGGCTGTGTACGGTATCCAAAAGGAACTTCCGATTACAGAAGAGATGGAATGTGCACCCATTTCCCCGTACGGGATGAGCAAACTGAGTGGTGAAATGTATTGTGAAAAATGGGAGCGACTATATGGTCTGCAAACGCTCGGTTTTCGTTTCTCGAATGTTTATGGACCACGTCAGGACGCGATAGGTGAAGGTGGCGTCATTTCAATTTTCACAAACCGATTATTGACGGAGCAACCGCTTATACTCCATGGAGACGGTGACCAGACGCGGGATTTCATCTATGTTGAAGATGTTGCTTTTGCAATTTATCGGGGAGCGAATAGCCCGCAAACAGGCATTTATAACTTGTCGGTCAATGAACAAACGTCCGTCAATCGGATTATCGAAGTGCTCAACGAAATCCAGCCAGTTTCTGAAATCGTTCATAAGGAGAAAAGGGCTGGGGATATTGAGCATTCCGTGCTGGATAATCGAAAAGTAATGCGAGATTTAGATTGGTCGCCGTTATATACAATTGAAGAAGGTCTTGCGAAAACAGTAGCCCATTTTAAAAAAGAGTCGAAAAAACCGGTGAAAGCTGAAAAACGTGCGCCTTCACCAGCCCTCGTAAAGGCGAGGAAAATCCTTTCAAAAGCGATTCCTACGTTGGAAACGCTCGTTGCTTTCAGTCTAATTACATGGCTGACGTTCATTTACCCAAGTAGTGGTAGTGGCGTGATCGATTTGAAATTGTTCTTTATTACCATCATCGGGATAATGCACGGTAGTCGTCAAGCAATGCTTGCTGTCGTCCTGTCAACGGCTTTGTTCACCTACCAGAAACTCGAAGGTGGGCGTGATGTCATTTCACTGACGTATGACACGGACTTCTTCTTTCAGTTGGCGATTTACTTATTTGTCGGACTTGTCATCGGTTATACGATTGAGCGGAAAAAAACGATTATCAAACAGCAAGCGTACGAGTTGGATGAGATGAACAACCGCTATGTTTTTCTCGACCGTATTTATACGGATGTGCGGGACGTAAAAGATGAATTGCAGACGCGCATTTTAAATGCAGGGGATAGCTACGGGAAGATTTATGCCGCCACAAAAGAATTGGAAAGTTTAGAACCTGAACATGTCTTCAATTCCGCGGTTAGTGTCGTGAAATCAATTATGCATGTGAAAAAAGTAAAAATCTATGTTGTGAATAAACCGCAAACGTACTTACGCCTAATGGCCAGTTCGGGATATGACGCGAGTGGATTAGCGAAATCGTTGAAGGTTGCTGAGCATGCCTATTTGAATGAAGTCATTAACACTGGAGCGATTTATCGGAATGAGCATTTGCGGGAGGATGTGCCGTTAATGGTTGCGCCGCTCTTCCATAACGAGAAAGTGACCGCAATCATCGCAATTGACGATTTGTCATTTGAAAGCTTTTCGATGTATCACCAAAACTTGTTTAAAATTACGACGGACTTGATCTCATCTGCGTTGAACAAAGCATTTACACATATTTCAGCAACCGAATCACAACGTTACTATGAGGATTCCATCATTTTAAAACCTGAAGTATTCAGCGATATCGTTACCTCTAAGAAAAAGATGTATGAAGACTATGGCGTACCTTATCTGTTATTGAATACTGAGTGCTTTGACCTTTCTACGAGTGCTACTGCCGAATACTTATCGACAAAGTTAAGAGAGACGGATTACCTTGGAATGGATTATGCAGGAAATTTGCTCATTCTCTTAACGAATACGAGTAAGGATGATGAAGAGAAAATTGTCAACCGACTGGCACACGATTCCATTATTCTCACAGCAACAGAGGAGTGAACGAGATGTTTTGGTTAATCTATAGCATTTACGTACTACTATCTTTCTTGCTGATTGTTGTATTGTATCGGAAGTCTTGGCAAGACCGACTTCTAAAAGCGGTCAGTATTGCCGCGCTTCCTGGTATTGGATGGCTGTTGCCGATATTTTGGTCCAAACGATTGATCGGTGAGGGCAAGGAAGACTTTGAAGAATTCATTACACGACAAGCGGAAGAGCATCAAGTGAAGAGGATTGGCATTTATCAGCATATCGAGCGCCAACAAGAACTTGATGTCATTCCAATTGAAGATGCACTTCTAGTCAGTGAGCACAAAACACGAAGACGCGTGCTCATTGATATGTTGAAACAAGATGCTGTCAATTATTTGGAGATTTTACAGAGCGCAATTAGCAATGAAGACAAAGAGACTTCATACTACGCAGTGAGCGCAATTATGGAAGCAAAGAGGAAACTACAACTTGCTTTGCAAGATTTCTCGGTGAAATTTGAGAAGGATCCGACAGATTTGCTCTTTGTGAAAACGTATGCGGAAGTATTGCATGACTATATGAGAAGCGGGTTTTTAGACGAACGGACATTGCTGAAATATCGCTATATATATCGTGCGGTATTAAAACAGTGGCTGCTATTGGAACGGCACCATGAATGGGCGTATCAAGAAAGTGTCGATCTCGAATTGGCACTTGGATCTTATGTAGACGCTGAACGGATCGCTCATGCTTATATGGAGGCGGTACCGGACAGTGAGAAAGCGTATGTAACGATGATGAAGGTCCATTATGAAACCCGTTCAATTCAACGGCTGCACGAAACGTTGGAAAGGTTGAAGAATTCACCCATTAAATTATCTAGCGAAGCGCTTACGATGGTGAGGTTTTGGTCAGAAGGAGCGTAACAATGAAGAGAGATGTGAAGTTACAAAAGAAAGTATACATCATACTACTGTTTGTTCTGCTGTTGGCAGGTGTGTCGCAATTAACACGTTCTAAACTCGTGTTGACTTCTACTGTAAATGAGCAGACACATGAACAATATCAAGCAATAAAAGAAGATTATTTGGCGATGAATTTGGAGCAATCTCTGTCGGCATCTACGCATCAGGATTATTGCTTGGCGTATGACAGCGAGGATGAATTGAGCGTTCGTATTAAAGACAATACCGAGCGTGTACTCGGTTATATGCAACAGCCTTATACAACAATCGATTTGGATGCAACCAGTCTTCAAGTACAGAACTGTCAAGCCGTCTTGCTGACAGCTTCTGTTGATAGTGTGGAGTATGAAATTCCCGCCATTTTGGACTTCATCGAAAATGGGGGGTATCTGTTTTGGATGCGCTCCGATAACCCTTCTGATGCGTTTATTAACATCCACCGTAAATTAGGCATCGTAAATTTTGAATACTTACAAGGCAAGTATGGCATTACGCTTACTTCTAACGTTTTAATCAATCAAGCAGGCGCTCGCTACGAAGGGGACTTCATATACAATGATGTGCTCCCTGTAGAGTTGGATGAAGAAGTAGAATTGTTAGCAACGACGGCCGATCAAAACCCGCTCATGTGGAGAAAACAATTTGGCGAAGGCGCTTTCATGGTGTTCAACGGGAGCAATCTTTCTGGCAAGGACGCAAGAGGACTTATCGCTGGCGGCATCAGCCTCCTTGCGCCCGATTACATCTATCCGATTTTTAATACGAAATTATTCTACATCGATGATTTTCCTGCACCCATTCCTCAAGGGATTGACGCCTTGATTTATCAAGAATATAAAATGGATATTCCGACTTTTTTCCATGATATATGGTGGCCGCAAATGCTTAAAGCGGCAAGCAACTTCAACGTGAAGTATACTGCGGTAGCCATTCAAACATATGGGGATCAAGTCAAACAGCCTTTTACGAGTTTAGGTGATGAGGAATTGCATAATGTGATCCGATATGGACGGGAAGTGCTGAAGAGTGGTGGTGAAATAGGGGTCCATGGATACAATCATCAGTCGCTCCAGATGAATCAAGAAATAGCTGATTATTTTGGTTATAAGCGATGGGAAACGATTGAAGATATGGAAGTGTCCATTGAAACCATGTTGAATTATCTCGAGCAGGCATTTCCGCGTTACAGCATGATGTCCTATGTACCGCCTTCCAATGTGCTTGACAGTGAAGGAAGAAAAGCATTAGTTAATGCTTGGCCAAATCTTGCAGTCATCGCTTCTTTGTATATGCCTGACCAATTTAACCGCTCCTATGTTCAAGAGTTTGAGATGGGGGAAGATGGCGTACTCGATATGCCGCGTACTACATCGGGGTATTTTGACACGGATTACAACAGATGGGTGGAAGCGAATGCGATTTCTTCAATCGGTGTGTTTTCCCACTTCATTCATCCGGATGATTTGTTGGATGAAGAACGAGGGCGCCGACAAACGTGGAAAAGTCTATATGAAGACTTTGAAGAGTTGTTAACGCGGTTGCATACGACCTACCCGTGGTTGCGCAGCCTTACGTCTTCAGAAGCGGCGATTAGTGTAGCTGATCAATTGCAAAGCGGGATGGTTGTTTCAAAAGAAGGAAACACGCTTCAGGTAACGACTGCGACAACTTTGGATGAACATTATTTCATCTTACGTACGGATAAAAAAATCGGGAACATGCAACATTGTACAATACAAAAAATCGATAAGGGCGTTTTTCTAGTAAAAGCGACAAGTAATGATTTTTCTATGGAACTGGGTAGGTGACAAAATGAGGATTTGTATCATTGCAGAAGGTTCTTATCCTTACGTAACAGGCGGTGTTTCAAGCTGGATTCAAAGTATGATAAAAGACATGCCTGAGCATGAATTTATCATTTATGCGATTTCGCCGGAGAAAAAGCAAAGAGGTCAGTTCAAGTATGAGTTGCCGAAAAACCTCATTGAAGTACGTGAGTCATTTCTTGATTCCTATTTGGAAGAGAAGGTTAGGTGGGGGCGTAAATTCAAGTTGACGCATGAGGAAAAACGCAATGTGAAGTCGTTGCTTGGAAGTGAAGGAGAGATGGACTGGCCAGCCTTTATTCGAATGGTCCGCAGTGCACGTTTTAACAACGTGTCCGATTTTCTAACAAGCCGGGATTTTTACGATATTCTGCGCGAGTTGTGTGAGGAGCACTATCCACTCGTGCCGTTCACTGAAATGTTTTGGACGGTTCGCTCAATGATTTTACCGTTGCTCATCATTATCCGGGAGGATTTACCTGAAGCGGATCTTTACCATAGTGTTTCTACTGGATATGCCGGCATTATCGGCGCTGTTGCGAAGGAAGTGTATGCGAAGCCGTTTTTGTTGACGGAACATGGCATCTATTCTCGCGAGCGCGAGGAGGAAATCATCAAAGCGGAATGGGTGAAAGGGTATTTCAAAGATTTGTGGATCCACTATTTTTATCGACTCTCTTCAAGTGCGTACAACGGGGCAGATTGCGTGACGACACTCTTCAGCCGGAATAAGGAAATCGAAGTGGAATTGGGTTGCCCGGAAGACAAGATTAAGATCATTCCTAACGGCGTTTCAGTGACCGATTATGTAGAATTGCCGTCCACGAAACCGAACAGCGAATTTTACATCGGGGCGATTGTCCGGATTGTGCCAATTAAAGATATAAAAACGATGTTACAAAGCTTTGCCATTATTAAGCAACAGTTGCCGAATGCCGTGTTCTACATTATGGGACCAACAGAAGAAAACGAGGCGTATTTCGAGGAGTGTGTACAACTCGTAAATGCTCTAGAACTTAAAGACGTCATCTTCACCGGACTCGTGCCGATTAAAGACTATATTGGCAAGATGGATGTGCTCATGCTAACGAGCATAAGCGAAGGGCAGCCACTTGCGATTTTAGAAGGAATGGCAGCTGGAAAACCATTCGTTGCAACAGATGTCGGTAGTTGCAGAGAGTTACTTGAAGGGTTGGATGATGGCATTGGACCTTCAGGGCTTGTCGTACCGGTTATGCATTATGAACAACTTGCAAATGCTGCGGTGAAGTTATGTAAAGATGAAAAGCTGCGTCTTGAAATGGGAATAAATGCATTTCAGCGGGTAGAGCGATTTTATCAACATGAAGAGGTCATTCGAAATTACCGTAGCGTATATGAAACGATAGGAGGTGGAAAAGATGGCGGGCATTGGCTTTGAGTTGAGAAAGATGTTTCGGGAGCAGGGCTTGGTGAATCAGTTGAAAGCTTATACCTATTCTTCATTGACAACGGTCGGACCGATGATTATGAGCATGGGGCTTATTGTCGCCTTGCAACGCATAACAGCGACGGAGCAGATGGATTATACGGACTGGGAATTGTATATTGCAACTGTTTCTTATTGCTTCATCTTTTCCATCGTTTTAACGAGCGGTATTTCGATGGTGCTCACACGCTATACGGCTGACATGCTGTACGAAAAGAAATATGGTCGATTGATGTCAGCCTATTACGGAGCACTCATTGTCATGCTGCCCATTGCGGCGATAATCGGGGCGCTGTTTTTAAGTGGTGTGACCGCTGGATGGTTGTATAAGCTATCCGCATACTTCTTCTTTTTGCTGCTTATTATTGTGTGGATTCAAGGCGTCTTTTTATCTGCATTAAAAGATTATGTCCGTATTGTAAAAGGGTTTGCCAGTGGTTCTGTTACCGCACTTGTGAGTGGTTGGCTGCTTTCGAGGTTAACGGAAATTGATTCGACGATTATACCGTTATTGAGCTTGGATATCGGTTTTTTGGTCATTGTCATCTTATCAAACTACCATTTTGAACAGCGCTTTCCACGTGCGGAGTACGGTTATTTCTTTGAATATCTTCGCTATTTCAAGAAGTATTCTTCGTTATTTTTTGCGGGGTGCTTTGTATACTCGGGCATTTACTTGCATAACTTCGTTTATTGGCTAAGCCCGAATGGGAGGGAAGTGGCCGATCAATTCCGCATTATGCCTTTTTATGATTTGCCGGTTTTCTATGCGTTCATAACGGTTTTACCGTCATTTGTCACTTTCGTCGTGGCTGTTGAGACGGCTTTTTATGAGAAATTTAGGGTTTATTATTTACAAATCATAAATGGTGGAACGATTAGGGATATCAAAGCGGCAAAGCAACAAATGCAGAAGACGTTAATCAAACAAGTTGGGTTTCTCGTAGAAGTTCAATTGTTATTCACCGTCTTATCCATTGCATTAGGGATCAAATTCTTGCCTAAAATCGGCTTTACAATGGCGCAACTGGACTTGTTCATCATTTTAGCGCTTGGTTACTATCTGTTCATCATCTTTTTCATGTTCACGCATATTTTAATGTATTTTGATGATCGTAAAGGGGTGCTCGGCATTAGTATGCTGTTTGCGCTATTGAATATTGGCTTTACTTACTGGATGATGAAAATCGAATTCGACGGGCTTGGGATGTTCATCGCTTCTGCTATTGTTGTCCTTCTCGTACTTGCAAGATTGTTGTACGTCCTCCGAAACCTCGACTACTATACATTTTGTGCGCAGCCGATTACTGTGGAGACCGCACGGAAAAAGCATAAACAATTTGGCAAAGCGACATCGACTACGGCCTTATTGCTTGTTTCAACGATGTTACTGGCCGGGTGTATGCCGGATCGTTTAGCGGATGATCACGAAGGAACGGACGAACAGACTGAAGCGAAAGCCAATCGTGCATCAATGCCGGACGAAATCGACACACGATTACTAGAAGATAAAAGGTTGTATGAGCGGGATGAAGATGAGTCGCTCAAGACGTTGTATATTACTGTTCTTCCTGACAAGAAGCAAAAAGACGAACCACTTGATTGGTATGGACTAAACCGGAAGACGGAAAAAACGTACGGTGAAAAGTTACCAATCATTATGCAGGAAGGCTTTAGTGATGAAGGTGCGCCTCGTTCAGGGATGTTCGGTTATGGAACGACGATGGAAAACGCGACAATTCAACTGCGGGGACGTTCGGCATGGAACCAACCGCAGAAATCATTCCGCATTAAACTAAACGACGAAGCAGGCTTATATATGGGGCAGCAAACGATCAACTTAAACAAGCACATTAGTGAATTTTCCCGTATGCGCAATAAGTTGAGTTTTGACTTAATGGAGACAATCCCGAATATGACGAGCTTGCGGACGCAGTTCATTCATTTGTATGTGAAGGATTTGTCGAGAGGTGAGGGGGATGCGGCTTACGAAGACTATGGTTTATTCACACATGTGGAGCAACCGAATAAGAAGTTTTTGAAGGCGCATATGCTCGATCCAAATGGCTATTTGTATAAAGTGCAGTTCTTTGAATTTGATCGGTATGAAGAATTTATTAAAGAAGAAACAGATCCGGATTTTGACCTGAAGCAGTTCGAGACGATTTTAGAAGTGAAAGGCCGAAAAGAACATGGCAAGCTCATTAAGATGCTCGAGGATGTAAATAATTTAAGTATGCCAATCAATGAAGTCATGCAGCAACATTTCGATGAGGAGAACTTTTTCACGTGGACGGCGATGAATATTCTGATGGACAATATGGATACAGAAGCGAATAACTTCTTCCTTTATTCACCCATCAACAATAATAAGTGGTACATCCTGCCGTGGGACTATGATGGAGGATGGGAGTTGCAAAGACAAGCTCAAACGATCCAAAGTTGGCAAAACGGGATTAGCAATTACTGGGTGTCGAAGCTTGCAAATCGCTATTTCAGGCAGCAGGAAAATGTGGATAAATTAACCGCGAAGATTGAAGAATTGCATGCAGACTATATTAATGAAAAACGTGTTGCCGAGCAGCTGGAACGCTATCGTCCAATTGTGGAGCCGTTTTTGTATCGCTATCCGGATATTCGGTTTTTGCCGAGTCATGCAGGCGATTATGAGGAAGAGTTACAAGTGCTCATGCAAACACCGGAAGCGAGTCTACAACGGTATTATGACGATTTGGAACGCCCGAAACCTTATTATATGGGGGAAGTTGAAACGGTTGGCTCGAAGCTGAAGTTCACATGGGACTTGTCATTTGATCTGCAAGACGATGAACTGTTTTATGAAATTGTTGTTGCGAAAGATTTAGCATTTACTGAAGTGGTTTTTGAAAAGAACGATCTTCGGTTGAATACAGTTGAGATTGCTAAGTTGCCAACAGGAACCTATTATTGGAAGTCAAGTGTAAGAGATGAGCATGGAAATCGTCAAACTGCATTTGATTTGATTGTTGACGACGAAGAGGTCCTCCATGATGGCGTTAGAGAATTTGAGGTGGAGTGATTGTTAGCACGCGAAAGACGTAAATTACGGACGGAGCAAAAATACTATTTGCATATCCATGATTATTTATCGCTAAGGAATCGATTGTCCAGTGTAATGGATTTAGATAAACATTCCATCAATGAAGAAGGCTACAATATTCGAAGTCTCTATTTTGACGATCCGCACCGAACAGCGCTGACGACTAAAAATGATGGGATTTTCAATCGGGAGAAATACCGGATTCGGATGTATAACGATAGCAATGAGGTTATTAATGTAGAACGCAAGAGTAAGTTTGGAGAGTATGTGTGTAAGGAATCGGCTCCGTTGAGTTTAGAGGAATATATAGCCATTTTGGCGGGTGACTTTTCGTTTTTATTGCAACGGGAGGAACGTTTACTGCATGAATTTTACGCCGCCCTCACGACCCGCCATTATCGGCCGAGTGTGATAGTCGATTATTGGCGGGAGGCGTATGTATATACGTGGGGGAATGTGCGGATTACGTTTGATAAAAAGCTGTCTGCAGCGGTCAATACGTATGATGTGTTCGATCCGAATTTGACGTTAGAAGAAGTGTTACCGACAGAGTTGACAATTATGGAAGTGAAATTCGATTCGTTCTTACCAGAGCACATACGCATGCTGATTAGCCCGAAAAGTCATGTTCGGTCTTCGATTTCAAAGTATGTATTATGCAGGGAAAAAACATTGCAGCATTTTAAAGAATGATGTGTGAATGGAGCAGACAAGATGAGTTTTCAAGATTTTTTTAAAAATAGTGTATTAAAGTTAGAGGCGTTTCGAACAGTTTCCTATTTTGATATGTTCTTTGGACTACTATTTGCATTCTTAATTGGTATGTTCATTTATTGGATCTACCGCAAGTCTTTCAGAGGTGTTGTCTATAGCTACAATTACAATATCTCGTTCGTGCTGCTGACGATGATTACCGCTTTAGTCATTATGACGATCAGTACAAATATTATCTTATCACTCGGGATGGTCGGCGCACTCAGTATCGTCCGGTTCCGAACTGCCGTGAAGGACCCACTTGATATTGTCTACATGTTTTGGTCTTTAGCTGCTGGCATCGCATGCGGTGCAAGGATTTACCCTCTAGCCGTCGGCGGATCACTCGTCATCGGGCTTGTCGTCTTCTGGCTCTCCAAACACAAAATCCGTGAGCAATCGTTTTTGCTCATTATCCGCCATACAGAGGAAGCCGAAGTGAAATTACGGACTGAGCTCATGAAATTAAAGACGAAATTGAAGTCAAAAACAGTCCGAAAAGGCTTCACGGAATTGACGGTGGAGATTCGGTTGAAGGATGACAATACAGCTTTTGTTCAAGCGATTGGTGATATTGAAGGCGTGAACGATGTGTCGCTTGTGCAGTATACGGGGGATTATGCGCAATAGGGGATTTTTATGTGGGGGCGGTTATGCGGCATTTGCTGGAGTTATGCGGTGTTTGGGGCGGATATGCGGCGTTTTCATGGAATATGCTGTGTTTGTAAGAAATATGCGGCGTTTTTAGGAAATATGCTGCGATTGTTATTGAGCCGATGTACGAGATCGCGGGAGTTTTAGATCTCCTATTATGCTCCCAGCTCGCGCCTAATGGCTTTTTACAAATTAAGGGTTTGCTTAGAGGTGAACCGCGTTTTTTTGGAATATGCTGTGTTTGTAGGCAGTATGCGGCGATTTCACGAGTTATGCGGTGTTTGAGCAGAATATGAGCCGTTTTTCGGAAGTATGCTGCGTTTGATTTTTTATTGCGACAAAATATAGATTTATGCCATTTGTTTAGATGAGGAACGGTTTTCAAGTGTCTTGCATCGTTTAGATGGTATATATAATGGCATTTTTGGGGGCTGGCCAACTGTCCGAAGAGTAGCTGTCATGTTCCTTGAAAAGTTGTATCTTGTTTACAGATGTGAATACGAAAAATTGATCTTTGCAGTCAAATAATAGTCTTTCACTCATGACGATTTCATGTTAGTTCTTGATGTTTTGGATCTTTCTAAGAAATCGTCTTTTCTTGCGTTACTTTCAGCTTACTACTTTGTTCTTTAGTGAGTAAAATGTTCTATGTTGCAATAAGTTCTTTTTGACTATATAATTAGAAATACTATTTAAATAATCAGTGTTTATTGACGACTTAACTTGCTGCATGTGAAAAAACACATCCTTTGGTCTAGGAATATATGATTACTTTTCATCGTTACGTGGTATAGAGGATGGGGGGGGAGTTGGAAGGATGACGACCTTTTATTCCATAACTTATAGATAGAAGGTAGATTTGATGAATGGACAATTCACTTTCGGCTTTATGAGTGCTTTGTTTGTAGCAATTGTTTTGTTTACTTTTGTGCAGAGAAGATGGGTGCAAGAGAAGGCTGCTCTTGTAGAAGAAAAGAGTCGATTTGTACATATCGTAGAAAACTCGAAGGACTTTATTTATTATTGTGAGATTTATCCGGAGCTGAAGTTTCAATATATCAGTCCTTCGGCGGAGCAATGGATAGGGAAAGGCACAATTGAACGTTCTTTTGCAGACCCGCACATGCCTTTTGATTACATCCATCCGGATGATTATGAATTGCTAATCAAGAAAGTGAAAGGTGAATTGGATTTTAGTAAGGGCATTATTCAGCGGTGGCGCGACAGTGATGGCACGTATAGATATTTTGAGGAGTATGCGACACCGATTTATGAGAACGGACGGATTGTCGCCATGCAAGGGATCATTCGCAATATCGATGAAAAGATTGAACTGCAAAAGAATTTGAAGTATCGGTTATACCATGACTATTTGACGGGTCTATATAATCGTGAATACTTTGAGATTGCGCTTACGCGGCTTGATGAAAAAGAAGATACGCCGGTTGCCATCATTTTATGTGACTTAGATGAACTGAAATATGCGAATGATCATTTTGGCCATAAACAGGGCGATGCTTTGCTGCAAGCGACAGGGGAACTGTTAAATCGTTTTTCTTCCGAAGAGATAATCGTTGCACGCATTGGTGGAGATGAGTTTGTTTTGCTTGTAGAGAATCAAACGAAAGAGGAAGTTAAACAACTCGTCCAAACAATAACTGAGGAAATACATATGAACAATCAGAATTCTGATCAAACTAAAATCCATTTATCGATTGGGTATTCTTACTCCATTCATTCCATTGGAAAGATGACAAAACTTTTTACAGAAGCGGATCAGTGGATGTATCAACAGAAGAATGAGAGAAAACAATCTAGGGAGATTGGCTTTGTCCAGCATGTAGCAGGAGAAACAAAAGAAGTTTGTATGCCGGTTGAATAGAACTATACGTGTTAATGACGAGTCAGTTTAATCTCAAAGTGGAGCATTCGGAGTTCGTGGTTGAGTTATAGTAAGTTCGTTCGAGAGGATCTGCATCTGTAAGAATAGGTGCAGGTCTTTTATGTTTATGGAATATGCGGCGAATATGCCGCGATTGGGCGAAGTATGCCGTGTTTGGTGGGAATAAGCTGCGTTTGAAGGGAATATGCCGCGTTTGGAGAAAGTATGCCGTGTTTGGAAAATCTGAACTTCTTTTATACTTGTAATTCTTTGCTACTTTTTCTCGTGGGAGTTACTTTGTCTTAAATCTATCAAATTCGCGCCAAATGGGTTTTGACAATTCAAGGGGCTTGTTGGGGGGGATTTGTATTGTGTTTGGGAGTTTTATATTTGTGAAGTTATGCGGTTTTTGAGCGAAGTATGCTGTGTTTGGAAGGAATATGCTGCGATTGGAGAAAGTATGCGGCGTTTTGAAGGAATTTGCCGCGTTCGCTGACGTTATGCGGTTTTTGGATGTAGTACGCTCAGGGCAAGGAAGCATTGCAGGAAGTAGTTTGTTCTGCGCCGAATGTATGAGACTCTAATCTTAGAGCAGTGTGCCACTTGACCGAAGTGAGCCATCCAGCACCCTAAAATAAGCCATTTAACGCGCGAAACAAAAAAGAAGCCAGTCCAAATTTGGCCGGCCTCTCCAATCCTTCTTTCAACTCTCGTCAAACGGCAAGAGAATGTAAATATTGGCTCCGAGCCCCATTACGACGGGCTGGATGAAGTGAACTTTCTTAATAATACCGAGTTTCACCAACTTACGGATGCCGCGTCGGACGGTGGCGTTGGATTTCCCCGTTTCATCTTGGAACGTTTTGTAATTCAGTTGGGCGACGCCGTTGTCGACTGCGTGGTGGCGAATGACGTCGAGTACTTTGCTGTCGGAAGTGGTGAGCGCTTTTGCGTGACGACTGGCGTGCAAAGTGGCGGCTGTGTCAATTTCCTCCGTTGTGGTGAATTTACTGTAGTGCTGTAAGCAGATTGTCATTTCGTATTCCTCCTTTACCCTCTATATAGCGAGGACTGATCAGAAAGGATACAGGTGGAAGGATTTTATTTTTCAGGCTTGCTCATTTCGGTTTATTCACAAAAAGGAAAACGGGCCTAGACAGTTGTCTAAAGCCCGTTTACTAACCTATGCACTCTTGTTTGCAATTAGTCGATCAACCCTTCTTCTTTCAAAAAGTCGATGGCGACGGTTTCGTATTGCTCTTTGTCGAGGTCGACGCGTGCGTTTAGTTTCTGCATTTTTTCATTGTCGATCGTGCCTGCAAGCATGTTTAGTACGTCTTCTAGCTCAGGATGCGCATCGAGTGTGTCCTGTCGGATGAGTGGAGCCGCGAAGTACGGCGGGAAAAGCTGCTTATCATCTTCTAGCACTTTTAAGTTGAACGCGACGATCCGGCCGTCCGTGGCGAATGCGTCAACAACGTCAATTTCTTTGTTTTTAATCGCGCTATACATGATGCCTGTATCCATCGATTTCACCGCGCCGAAAGAAATGCCGTACAGTTCCTGGAAGCCAGGGTAGCCATCTTTTCGCTCGAGAAATTCCGGTTCGGAGCCAAGTATGAAGTCATCAGCCACTTTGGCCAGATCCGACATTTTCTCAAGTTGATAGCGATCGGCATCTTCTTGACGGACGGTGAATGTGTAAGTGTTATTGAATCCAATCGGTTCTAGCCATACAAGGTCATATTTTTCCTTGAACACTTTTTTCACATAGTCATACGCCTCATCGGGGTCGGTGATGACATCTTCTTTCAAGTAGTTCATCAAACCCGTGCCAGTGTATTCAACATAAACGTCATAACTGCCTGAACGAATTCCGTCGAAAGCAGGGGATGAACCGCCAAGGAACGATTCGTATTTAACGGTCAAATCGGTATGTTCTTCAATTAAGTTTCCTAGTATATAGACCATGATTTCTTGCTCAGTGAAATTTTTTCCGGTAATCGTGATTGTGTCTTGTTTATTGCCAAAAGGCATTGCCAGCACGACTGCCACAATGAGTACTGCAGCAACTCCGGCAAGTGATACCCGACTTGCAATTTTGCGCGCTCGCTTTGACATTTTGCCAGGTTGGGCTGCCATTTCGACTTTCTTTAGCACATAGTCTAATAGAATGGCGAGCAATGCGGAAGGGATAGCACCTGCAAGAATGAGACCAGAGTTGTAAGTTTGCAATCCGCGGAAAATGAGGTCCCCTAAACCGCCAGCGCCGATGAGTCCTGCAATCGTCGCGACACCGACAATGAGAACGGCTGCTGTACGGACGCCCCCCATAATGACGCTCAGGGAAAGAGGGAGCTCAATCATCGTGAGCACTTGGCGACTCGTCATTCCCATCCCTACGCCCGCTTCAACGGTCGATCGGTCTACGCCGCGAATACCGATGTATGTATTGCGCAGAATCGGTAAAAGGCCGTAAATGGTCAACGCGATAATGGCGGGTACTTTTCCTGTGCCGATAAAAGGTACTAAAAAGACAAGTAGTGCAAGGCTTGGAATCGTCTGAAAGACTGAAGTGATGCCGATAATAGGGTCTGCTATTTTCGGTTTACGTGTAAGAAAAATGCCAAGTGGCACGGAGATAATAATGGCAATTGCAATGGAGACCATGGACAAGTATGCATGCTCGACAAAAAGGCTCCAAATCATGGGCCAACGTTCAGTAAATACAGTTACGGTATCTTCATAAATTTCTCGAATGGTAAAAACCTCCTAGTGGTTAAATGAGTTCATTTACAACGAATTGTACGACGCTTGAACGGGTAACGAGTCCAAGAAGCCGGTCGTCTCGATCAATGACGGGAATGAACCAATAATTCGATTCAGTAATTGCTTTAAACACTTCTTCTGCAGGTTGGTCGACATAAAAAGTGGGGATGTCGGTACGTTGGATGTCTTGTAAGGTCAACGTTTCATTGTTGAAGGATTTTTGTAGATCCCAAATCGTTGTAATGCCAAGGTATTTCTTCTTTTCATCAACAATAACAAGTGAGTCGACTCGTCGTTTTTGCATGAGTTTGAGTGCTTCTGCGAGGCCTCGTTTTGGTGAAGCGGTGATTGCAGGAATGAGCAACGATTCTAGCGAAGGCAATGTCATCGAATCGGCGAGCCTGTTTTCACCAATGAAGTTTTTCACAAATTTATTCGCAGGACGTCGAATGATGTTTTCTGGTGTATCAATTTGGACAATCTCACCATCTTTCATAATACAAACTCGATCCGCAATTTTAAGCGCTTCGTCCATATCGTGCGTGACAAAAACGATGGTCTTTTTCACTTCCCGCTGGAGACGCATCAGTTCGTCTTGCAATTGCTCTCGGCTAATCGGATCGAGTGCACTAAATGGCTCGTCCATTAAGATGATATCTGGCTCTGCAGCCATTGCCCGGATGACGCCAATACGCTGCTGTTGCCCACCACTTAGTTCTTTTGGATACCGATCCCCGAACACGTCCGGCTCAAGTCCCACCATATGCATCAGTTCCTCCACACGGTCTCGGTAATTTGCTTCTGGCATCTTTTTCAGCTGTGGCACAAGGCCGACATTTTCCCGAATCGTCATATGCGGCAGTAGACCGATTTGCTGGATCACATACCCAATTTCCCGTCGCAATGTCACGGGATTGACTGTCGAAATATCCTTATCTTGAATTTTAATGGTACCGCCAGTCGGTTCAATGAGCCGATTAATCATCTTCATCGTCGTCGTTTTCCCACTACCACTCGGGCCAATCAGAACGAACAGTTCCCCCTGCCGGATCGTAAAATTCAGCTGTTTCAATGCCTCAAACCCATCCGGGTACTTTTTTGAAACGCTTTCAAAAGTAATCAATCTTCCGCCTCCTTCAGACAGTTAGTTATCTTGCATACTACTAGTTTAGTTCGAATTCAGTGTGAAATCAAAAAATAGAGTTGTGGGGAAGGGGATATTTGTTAGATTGCTGTGGTAATCGGTCGTTTGTGCGAGTTATCGATTGGATAGGCGGAGTTATCGATTGAGTTCACAAAGTTATCGGTCGTATAGAGGGAGTTATCGATCAAGTTCACAAAGTTATTGCCATTTCGGGACCTTTAACCTGTTCCACAAAGTGCTCAGTCACCAATGACCAGTCTCCATTCTCTTCAACGAGTTTGAAGAGAGTATTGCTACGCATGTCTCCTGTTCCTATGCTACAGTAATAGGAAAGTAGTTCATTCATAGACGAAATTAGGGGTATGCCTGATGGATAAATTTGAGATCATGGAACGCTTACGAAAGCAGTGTAGGAACAATGAGAAAGTGATTGGCGTAGCGGCAGGGAATGGGATGACGGCAAAGTATGCGCAGCAAGGTGGCGCTGATTTCATACTTGCATTGAGTGCAGGGCGGTTCCGGCAGATGGGGGTCAGCTCATTGGCCGGTTTTTTGTCGTATGCGAATAGTAATGAGCTCGTTATGACGTTTGCCACGAAAGAGCTTGTTCCGCTTATTCATGATATTCCTGTCTGTTTCGGGTTGTGTGCAACGGATCCGACGATTTCGCTTGACAGCTTTATTGACGATATTCAAAGTAAAGGTTTTGCGGGAATTAATAATTTTCCGAGTGTCGGGTTGTTTGATGGGCAGTTTGGTGAAGCGTTGGCCGAACAGGGAATGTCGTATGCGTTGGAGGTTGAGGCGATTCGGTTGGCGAGCGCGAAAGGTTTGTTTACGGTCGCTTTCGTGTTTACGCCACAACAGGCGGAAGCGATGATTCAGGCAGGGGCAGATGTCATTTGTGTTCACTTAGGCCTCACACAAGGTGGCGATGTAGGTGCAAAAAACATTTTGTCATTGCAGTCGGCGAAGCGATTGGCCAATCAAATTTTTGCCCGTTGTGACGAACTCAATTCAACTGTTGTAAAAATGATTTACGGTGGACCGGTGAATAAACCAATTGATGTCCAGTTCATGTACGATGGTACGTCAACGATGGGCTACATTGGTGGCTCCGTCTTTGAACGCATCCCTACAGAACAAATGCTGTTGCATATTATGAAATCGTTCAAAGAAACGACGAACTTCCATTACGATGATTTACTTGCAAATGTAATGGGAGGGATCGATGCGCATGTTGATTACATCGACTTTATGAAGAACTATGTGCGTTTGAATTATATGGAAGAAATTACGTTGCAGGAAGTCGCGAAGATTTTACGACTATCCCGCTCGTATGTGAGCACTTTATTCAAAAAAGAAGTGGGCTTATCTTTTTCACAGTATGTAATAGAATTCCGATTAAACCGTGCAATAGAGCTGATGCAAGTCAGCGGTTTACCCCTAAATCGAATTGCGGAGATGGTCGGCTACCTCAATTACCCACAGTTCAGTAAAATCTTCAAGAAGCATAAAGGGCTCTCGCCGAGCGAATTGTTGGAGAAGAAACAAAAGGACAACGACTCCTAACATAACACCATTACCATTTTGTTTTGAAAGCGCTATTATTGAATATAGAAGGAAGTTTGGATATGCTTTCACTAATCAAAAGGGAGTGTTTTGTATGGCGAAGACAATTGCATTAGCAGGTACTTTTGATTCAAAAGGGAACGAATTTTTATTTGTGAAAGAGTTGATCGAGTCTTTAGGATTGCGTACATTTACAATTCACACAGGGGTATTTGAGCCAGTGTTTCAACCGGATGTTACCAATTCGGAAGTAGCAGCATCTGTAGGTGAAGATATAGAAGCAATCGCAGCGAAAAAAGACCGAGCACATGCAACGGAAGTGCTGGCGAAAGGGATGGAAACTTTGCTACCTCGTCTCTATGCAGAGGGGAAGTTTGACGGTATTCTGTCATTTGGAGGAACGGGTGGTTCTTCCATCGTAACGGCAGGTATGCGTGCATTGCCGATCGGCGTACCGAAAGTGATGGTGTCAACGGTTGCATCAGGCAATACGGAACCTTATATCGGTACGAGTGATTTGATCATGATGCCTTCAGTTGTAGATGTTGCTGGGTTAAATGTCATTTCTACAAAAATCTTTACGAATGCCGCTTTTGCGATTGCTGGCATGGTGAAATTTGAAAGCCATACAGAAGTTGAGAAGAAACCACTGATAGCTGCATCAATGTTTGGCGTCACAACACCGTGCATTAACTATGCGAAAAGCTATTTGGAGGATAAAGGCTACGAAGTGCTCATCTTCCACGCGACTGGGGTCGGTGGTCGTACGATGGAGAGTTTGATAGCGGATGGGTTTATCGACGGAGTGCTCGACTTAACGACGACTGAATGGGCAGACGAGCTTGTTGGTGGCGTATTGGCTGCCGGGCCAAATCGATTGGAAGCGGCGGCTTTACGTGGCGTTCCACAAGTTGTTTCTGTCGGTGCGTTAGACATGGTGAATTTTGGACCGTTCGCTTCAATTCCGCCCCGATTCGAAGGACGTAATTTCTATAAACACAATCCAACCGTGACGCTCATGCGGACGACTGTGGAAGAAAACGAGCAGATTGGGCAAGTGCTTGCGCAACAATTGAATAAAGCGAAGAAAGACACCGTTTTAATGTTGCCGCTAAAAGGATTATCTGCGCTCGACGTAGAAGGGCAGCCGTTTTATGGGCCGAATGAAGACGAGGTTTTATTTGAAACGTTGAAAAAGCATGTGGATGCTACCAAAGTGGACATAATGGAAGTGGAAACGTCTATTAACGATGAACACTTCGCAATTACTGCAGCAAAGCAGCTGATCGCAATGATTGAAAAGAAGAAAGGAGCATGAATATGTCAAAACAAGCGATCTTAAATCGTTTTAAAGAAGAAATCAGCAAAGGAAATATTCTATTAGGAGTCGGTGCAGGAACGGGTGTTACGGCGAAAAGCAGTGAAGCGGGTGGTGCCGATATGCTCATCGTGTACAATTCAGGGCGGTATCGTATGGCTGGTCGTGGATCTTTAGCAGGGTTGCTTTCTTACGGAGATGCAAACCAAATCGTTGTCGAGATGGGGAATGAAGTGCTCCCGGTCGTGAAAAATACACCTGTTCTTGCAGGTGTAAACGGCACGGATCCATTTCGCATCATGAGTAGGTTCTTGAAACAGTTACAAGATCAAGGATTCCAAGGTGTCCAAAACTTTCCGACAGTCGGTCTTATCGATGGAACATTTCGCGCGAATTTAGAAGAAACGGGTATGGGCTACGACTTAGAAGTAGATATGATCCGCGAAGCGAATGCGTTGGGCATGTTGACAACACCTTACGTATTTGACGAAGAACAAGCGATTAAAATGGCGGAAGCCGGCGCAGATATGCTCGTCGCACACATGGGGCTGACGACAAAAGGAACAATAGGCGCACAAACTGCATTGACGTTGGACGACTGCGTAGAACGGATACAAGGGATTGTCAAAGCCGGCAAATCCGTTAATCCGGATATAATGGTCATCTGTCATGGGGGACCAATTGCTGAACCCGAAGACGCAGCATACATCATCGAACGCGTTGACGGTATCGTCGGATTCTTCGGCGCATCCAGTATTGAACGTTTTGCAGCAGAAAGAGGCATTAAAGAACAATCGGAAAAATTTAAAGAGATTAAGAAGAAGTGATGGTAAGTTAAATGAACCCTTCGAAAAGACGTCATGCACGTACTTTTCGAAGGTTTTTTATGAGAAAGGCTGACTTTCTAAGTGGGAGAAGTGATTAGGAAGGTCAAGTGTAGAAGTTATTGATGAAAAAATACCAAGTGTGATCAGACACGCAGAGTTACCGATCGAATAGGGGGAGTTATCGATCGTGTTCACAAAGTTATCGATTGTATAGGGAGAGTTATCGATCAAGTTCACAAAGTTATCGCCATTTCGGGACCTTTATCCTGCATGACAAACAAATTTTATTTCATTTTTTTCCATTAATAGTGGACCGACGTTTTATCTTAATAATTAAAAAGTGGGAACCGCTATTTCAGTAAAAATCAGCAGTTTTAATAGAGCTAAAGTCCTTAATCTAGCTAGTTTACAGTCTCTTAAATTAAGTTAGACTACTTCCTAGCTAACAGTTTTGGAAGCAGAGTGATGAAAAGGAAAGCTTGTCAATACAGAGTTTGTGGTGAATATTATTCTTATTTATGCCGATAAAATGCTGTACTATAGTATCCTATCAAAGGGTATTTAATCATTATTTTGTGCAGTAATACCTATTCGCCCATAGTAAATGCACGTTAGCTGGAGGTACAATTAATTCCTAAATAGAAAAAACGTTTTAAGGTTTTTTGAAAGGAAAGTCATATATGCATAGATACAATAAGCTTGTAGCGTCGGCAGCTACAGCTTCATTAGTAAAATTGGCAGTTGTTCAAGAGGTATGTGAAGAAATAAGTAGCACTTCATTCAAGGACGTTTGTGAGCAGTATAAAGATGCAGTAAATTATTTGGTGAATAACAATATGACAGCTGGCATTTCATCAACAGAGTATGGAACGGATTTGGACATTAAGCGTGTCGATGTGGCGGTCATTTTAGCAAAAGCGACGTTGACGAAAGAGGAGATTGAAAGTGCGCCTGCTTCGAATTTTATAGACGTGCCTGCTCGAGCAGTCCCATACATAAATGCATTAAAAGCGAAAGGCATTGTGAAAGGTCTTACAACGACGTTTTTTGGTGCGAATCTTATGATGACTAGAGGAGAAGCGGCGTTAATGTTGGCAAAAGGCTATGGAATCCGGGGGAATGAAGCAAGTGTTGACTTCGTTGACGTTGCTCCACTTTACAAAGAAGCTGTCGCGGCGTTTATTGAGTATGGAATCTTGTCTGGAGATCAAGGTAACAAGTTCCGAACGGCACAATTGATCAACCGCGGTGAACTCGCTATTTTCCTTTATAAACTAGAAACATTAAATTCCGTTGAAACAAGGGATGAACTCTTCAAATGGTCAACGCTAAGACTACAGTATTTGGAGTTACAATGAAGAATACTTTATTTTAAGCTCAAGTATCGCCATTTCGTGACCTTTTGACTATGTTATTCTGTTGTTCACCTTTCATTTGTGTTAACCTTTCAATTTCAATGAACATGAACGTCCTGTACTTATTCAGCTTCACAAAGAAAAGTAAAACGCCTTTCTGCATCCCGCAGAAAGGCGTTTTTACAAGTACACAACAAATCCTTAAAACGGTCCCCAATTCATCATGACACCAATAGCCAGGAAGATGATGCCGAGTACTGTCCAGATGAGGAGTAGCGGGAAGACGAAGCGGACCCACTTTGTCCAGGCGATTCCTGCGATTGCAAGGTTTGCCATGAGAATGCCGGATGTTGGGGTGATGACATTTGTGAAGCCGTCTCCCAGTTTGTAGGCTTGTACAGCTATTGGTTAATCCACATGTACTTCAATTGGTTCTCCTACAACGTTCCACTCCTTCCCTAACATTGTAAATGTATGTTTTACAAAGACCTGTGCGGTGCCGCTGGATACGGCCTCAATTGTATTGCCGTTTAGCCTGACCACGCCATTATCTTCTACAACATATAGTTCAGTTGCGATATTTTCTTTTTTCGTTGTGCGGAAATTAACAAACGCTTTTGCATTAATGGTTGATGTTTTTCCGATTTTTAGGTTGACTTTTTTAATTGGTGTTTCGAGCTTGATTGGTGAATAGGTGAGCCATTGTGTGTAATCAGTGATTGGACCAATTAGTCCTTGTGCTAACTTGTCGCCGAATTGTTCTTCTCCACGGAATGTCCAGTGCATGGTTAGCATACCGCGTTGGCGCATATAGGTGATAAATTCTTCATAAGTGCTGCCGTAGCTAGCATTTAAAGTGACTTTGTTGGCAGTCCCGTAATCCATCATTTTTTGGGCATTTTTAATCTTAGCATTTGTTGTACCTGGTACGGATGCCGAATACAGATAACCAACAGGAATCTCAGGTTTTAGTGCAAACGATTTGATCATGCTGCTTAAATTGAAGCTTTGAAGGATGACCTGATCCACCATTCCTAACGCTTCAATTTCCTGGATTACTTGGGCTTCGATTCCGACGCTTTTTAATTCGATAAGCAAGATGACGTCCTTCTTTTTAAATTCAAGAAGGAATTCTTTGAATGTCGGAACTTTTTCTCCGGCAAACTCCTCACTGAATTTACTACCTGCATCCAATTGTCGAATTTCTTCTAAAGTGAGATCTTTTACTGCACCTGTGCCGTTTGTTGTCCGATTGACAGTCGTGTCGTGCATGATAATAAGATGTCCGTCTTTAGTTACTTGTAAATCCGTTTCAATTTGATCTGCACCAAGCTCATAGGCGAGTCGATAGCCTGCCATGGTGTTTTCTGGAGCGAGTGACGGAACTCCACGATGGGCAGAGACGATGGGGCGCTTTACAATTGTATTTTCTGGATACTTTGCAAGTGCTTCAACAGACGCTTGAGGGTTGTCTGTTATAATTCCATCTACTCCACTATGAATTAATGCATGCGCTTCACGTTCATTTTTAGCGCCAATTCCCCAAACTGCTACCATCCTTGTATGCATGTAATGAACCTTTTCTGCATCAAGTATTTTCTCGGGAAGCAACGCTACTTTCGCATTGTTTTTATGGACATTTTGAATTAGCTCATTTAAATCATGCTTATTAAATGAATTCTTTGTATAGATGATACCACCCCGTGCTGTGGGTATCAGGTTTGTAATCGACTTAACAATGTGTGGGTTTGATGAAACGATATGAACATCCGTCGTTTGTGTAGCATTCAAGCTATTGACAATTGCATCTTCAAGTCCTTCTTGTTCAATCTGTAGAATTGGGATATGTTTGATTTGAACATTCCGAAGTGCATTCTCAAGAGATTGATTGTTTGTGATCAGTTCTCCCTCTTGGTTCTGTTCAACTTCGAGTAGAACGGAAGCTGTATCGGAGGAAGTGGCAACGGATAGTGATTGACCAATTAGTGTTGGTGCATTGACAATATTCGACTCCGGTTCTTGTGGGAGAAAAGCGCCGCCGTTTTCAATTGGAGGTAACTTATTCTCATAAGTGGAGACCTTTACATTGTCAAATAAAACAGTGGATCCATTCGCTTGAAAACCGATATCCCCGTTGAGCCAAGTAGAAGCTTGGTCGGTATCAATGACTAATCTGTTATTAATAAATTGCTGGACACGATGATTGCTTGCAATAATTTTAATCAGGTATGGTTTGTTAAATTCAAGTTTTTCAGTGAAAAATGTTGCTTCAGGAACGACCCATTTGTTCTGAGCATTGCGCTCTGCAAACTCTGCCCCATTTAGCGCTGTAGTCCCCCTGCGCATCGCGAATTGATAGTAAGGGTAATTTTTAGATTGGACCCGATACATCATGGATGCCCAACGCGTATCCTCTACTGCTGAAACAAAGGTCATATCCGCTTCAAATACGATATCGCCATTTTTCTCGGGAAGCGGGACAAGGACTCTGGTAGGAGAACTTGATGAAGGTGAGATTAACTTTAATTGTCCATTTTCAACAGTTGCTTGCCCTTGTATAACGCTCCATCCTTTCGGTAATTCTCCATCCAATCGATCAAAATCTTCTTCGATCAGGTGTAATTGTGATGCACTTACCGTTTTTGCAGTGCTCGACAGATTGCCAAAGTTTGTCGACACCACGATGACAATAATAATTACAACCCTTTTCCACACGCTTCTATTCATTCCCATTGAAACTCCTCCTTTGGATCTAGATTGCCATTCTAACAATCTAATAAGTTATCGGAATGTAGTATACATGATTCTTAATTATTTGAAAGTTCAAAAGTGTAAAACCGTATAAAAAAGATTCTTTTTTACCATCTTTAAGCGAAGAACCGTTTCTTTGGTTGGGTATGCCAAATGAAAAATTTAGGTGAAAAATCATAATTACATGAAACGATATATTTGTTACATAGATATCGTTAATCTAAATTTAAATTGGTTTACTTTGTTGATGGTCAACAAAGTAAACTTATAAAAATATTTCTTGAAAGAAAAATCATTAAACTATTGCAATTATGATAATATGCTATATACTAAGACTTAGTTCAATATAGGCAGAGACTATGAGATGAAAGCCTAAATGTAAGCCCTTACTTAAAAAGGGGCTCATTTTGCATTCGTCTCTTTTTTGTCTGTAAAAAAATTTGAATGAGGGGGATTTTCATGAAGAGATTGGGAGGATTGGCTGCAAGTGTTTTATTGGCAGCGGGCGTACTGGCAGGTTGTGCAGGTGGCAACTCATCGGGAGATGGTGATAAAGGAAATATCACGCTTTATTCACCTGAAACACCGGATTTCACGAATGAATTGGCGAAGAAATACGAGGAATTACATGGACAGAAAGTCGATGTGAAGTATGCGGGAACTAACATTCTAGTGAATCAGATGATGGCGGAGAAAGAAAATCCGAAAGCTGATGTTTGGTATGGTGGAGGAGGAATTCTTCCGTTTGAAGCTGCTGTAGAACGTGGGATTCTTGCAGAATACATTCCGGATTTTGCTGCTGATTGGGATGTCGTAGAAAACGGCATTAAGCTCAAGCATCAAGATGGTAAGTATGTTGGTGTTGAACTTTTCGTCTTAGGATTCTCTTACAATACAGACTTGGTTACTGATGAAGAAGCACCAAAAACATGGGCGGATTTATTAGATCCAAAATGGGAAGGGAAAATTCAATTCCCGAACCCTGCAGCATCAGGTACAGCTACGCTAATGGTAATGGACCAAATGATGCAACAAGGGGAAAATGAGGCATGGGAATACTTTCAAAAGCTTGTGAAGCAGGCAAACTCTATTCCTGACTCAGGTTCTGCTCCAACAAAAGCTGTAGCAATGGGTGAAGCGCATATCGGCGTAGGATTTGACTTCATGGCGTATGAGCAAAAGGCAAAAGGGGAAACAGTCGATTTTATCGTTCCTGATAAGACACCAGTACTCGTTAATCCTGCAACATTAATCGAAGGTGGCCCGAACGCTGAAGGTGGTAAGAAGTTCATGGATTTCCTACTATCCAAAGAAGCACAACAAATTATGGCGGATTGGTACCACATTCCAATCAATCCAGAAGTCGAGTCAAAAACGCCACTATCACTTGAAAAAGTAAAAGAACATGCGGTAGACCTTGACATCGACTGGGTGAATGAAAACTACGACCGCGTTCGTAACGAATGGAAAGACAAATTTCAGTAAATAAGGGTGAAGATGAATGGGATCAGTAAGAATTGAAAAGATGACAAAATCATTTGGGGATTTTACTGCCCTTCACGACATTAACCTGAACATCGAGGAGGGCGAGTTTTTCGCTCTCCTTGGACCTTCAGGATGTGGGAAAACAACGACTATGCGCTGTATAGCGGGTTTTGAAAATCCTACTTCTGGAAGTATTTACATAGGGGATCGTGAAGTTGAAAAAATTCCTGCAAATAAGCGGAATTGCGGTATGGTGTTCCAAAGCTATGCGTTATTTCCACATATGAATGTGTTTGAAAATGTTGCATACAGTTTGAATATTAAACAACTGAATGCTAGTAATCCTATTAAACAAATGGGAATCTATGCCCGATTATTGTCAAGTCGTTTAGGAAAATATCCAAAAGATATAACTGACAAGGTTATGGAAATTTTGAAGTATGTTGAATTGGATCAACACGCCGAACGATTAACGAGTGAATTATCTGGGGGCCAACAGCAACGTGTCGCCCTCGCAAGAGCATTAGTTATGGAGCCAGCAGTGCTTCTCATGGATGAGCCATTATCCAATTTAGACCAAAAATTACGGCACTCCATGAGAAATACCATTCGAACGATTCAACAAGACTTGGGCATTACAACGATTTTTGTTACGCATGACCAAGAGGAAGCGATGAGTATGGCGGATCGGGTGGCAGTTATGGACAAAGGGCACATCGTCCAAATTGGCACACCGACAGACTTATATAGCAATCCTTCTTCACCGTTCATCGCAAACTTTGTTGGGACTTCGAATATATTAAAGGGAACTATTGAAGGTGAAGAGAACGGATTGACAGTCGTAAAAGGAGAAGGATTCTTGCTCCGCTCTGCTAATAAAGTACAGAAAAAAGAAGTAGATGTAATCATCCGCCCTGAACACGTTAGGGTTGAAGCTGCGGATAGTGTGATTGATCATACCCAAACGAATGTTATAGAAGGAAAAGTCATCATGTCAACGTATTTAGGATCCATTGTACGATATGACGTTCAAGTTGGTTCCTATCAATTAATCGTTGATACGACGTACTCCTCAGGTGCCAATATCTTTGAGGAAGGAAAGAAGGTTAAGTTAACGGTTGAACATGAGAGGGTGCTGTTAATATGAACCGATTAAAAAATAGCATCAATGGATTGACGGTTGTAAAAGTCCTCATCTTTGCATTTTTTGGTCTTTTCATGTTACTCCCGCTTCTCTCTGTCTTTGTCGTCAGTTTTACGGGTGAGCCAACAAATCTACTAGGGGCAGTTACGGATCCTGCAATTTTTAATTCTACGGTCGAGAAGTTTAAGAATATAACGTTGGATAACTACAAACGAATTTTCTCCAATGCTGGCTATTTCTCTGCTCTAAAAAACAGTCTTGTCTTGGCATTTACCGTTACCATTATTATCATCCTCGTCTGTATACCACTTGCATACGGGATTGCGAGAACGAAAATGCCTTTTAAGAAGACGATTTCCGCGTTATGTATGATTCCGTTAATTGTACCAACGTTCATTTCTGCCTACGCATTTATTATTATGTTCGGACGGTCTGGTTGGGTGACGCAAATCTACAATGCACTTGGTGGAGAAGGGATGTTATTAAACCCTTATTCCATGGCGGGCGTTGTTGCTGTTCAAGTATTCTTCTTTTTCCCATATGCATTATGGCCGTTAGTGGCAGCGTTTAAAGTAAGCGATGTCAGTTTAGAGGAAGCTTCGCAAAACTTAGGTGCAAAAAGCTGGTTTACATTTATATTCGTTACATTCCCGCTAGCTTTACCAGGTGTCATCTCGAGTGCATTGCTTATCTTTACGGTGAGTTTCTCAGACTTTGGAAGTCCAATAGTATTGGCTCCAAAAGAGTTAAATTTATTAGTCGTTGAAGCCTATCGTGAAATTGCTGGATTCTTCAATTGGGGAGGAGCTGCAATTCTGACAGTAGTTATGGTGCTTGTGGCATCATTTTTCTTCTACTTGCAACATCTCTTTACAAAAGGGAAAAACTACGGTTCTGTTTCAGGAAAGCCGAAACAGCAAAAATTGATTGAGAATAAAGTATTGACGCGTGTCTTATCAGGCTACTCTATGTTCGTTGTGTTAATTCCATTATTGGCAATGCTTTCTGTTGCATTGCAATCTGTTGCAACGACTTGGGGGAAAGATCTATTACCAACGGGTTATACATTGAATCACTATAAAACGATTTTCTCGACATCGATGGGGAACATTCAAAACAGTATTATGTTAGCAACGGGTGCCTTAATTTTAAGTGTGATTGTTGCAACGTTCGTTTCTTATTTTGTCGTACGTCAAAACTCTGCAAAGCTGGATTTTGTTGCTTCAATTCCACTTGTTGTGCCAGGAATCGCTTTCGGTATTGCTTTGATTCAAACATTTAACACGGCGCCTTTGCAGTTGACAGGTACTGCTGTTTTACTAATCATCGCATATACAATTAGGAGACTTCCTTATATGGTTCGCTCAACGATGGGGTCAATGCGTGCAATCAAACAGGATATCGAAGAGGCGGCTGTTAATCTTGGTGCGACACCTTTAACTGCGGCGATAACAATTGTCGGCCCACTCCTGTTACCAGGTATTGCTGCTGGATCCGTCCTTGTTTTCATTACCGTCATTAAAGAGGCAAGTGTATCAATCCTACTTGCTCCTCCTGAATGGGCACCAATGAGTTTAGCAATTTTCCAAAATATATTACGAGCAGAATATTACTCAGCTGCAGCCATGTCTGTCATTCTCGTAGCTTTAGTACTGATCTTGCAAGGTATTGCTAGCTTCATTGCTAAGAAACAGCAACTGTGATTGACCTTTAGTATAGTGTAGCTTGGCAGTTGGCAAAACTGATTTGGAGTGAGGATTTTGAAAGGTTTTATCTTTGACTTAGATGGAACGATTTATCTGGATGACCAGACGATTGATGGTGCTGCGCAAGCGATTAAAACCTTGAGGGACCGTGGGGATAAAGTCGTTTTTTTAACCAATAAATCGATTGCAAGCCGGAAAGATTATGTTGTGAAGTTAAATGCACTAGGCATTGAAGTTGAATTGGATGAGGTCATCAACTCCAATTACATTACAGCGCACTATTTGAAAAGTGTGATGCAACCGGGCGACAACGTGTATGTAATTGGAGAGGAACCGTTATTTGAGGAATTAAGTAGTGAAAATATACAGCTGGCGGACAATCCCGCCAGCGCATCTCATGTCGTCCTCGGTTGGGACCGTGAATTCACCTATGCGAAATTAAATGATGCTTTTCAAGCCTGGCGTAATGGAGCAGAAATTATTGCAACAAATCCCGATCGAACTTGTCCAGTTAAAGACGGAGAAATCCCTGATTGTGGAGCAATGATTGGTGCGCTAGAAGGTGCTACTGGTGAAAGTGTAAAAATGATTACTGGGAAGCCTTCCTTATTAATGGCTGAATATGTGCTCAAAAATGTATTAGAGATGGAACCGGACAACTGTTACATGGTTGGTGATCGGCTAGAGACGGATATTAAGATGGCGAATGACGCAGGGTTGCACTCCGTTTTAGTGTTGTCAGGTATTACAAACGAAGACATGTTGAAAGCAACAGCTTATCAACCTGATTTTGTGCTCCCAAGTGTTAAGGAGATAGCGACTTTATAAGTCAAAGTTCCACATTTTTGGGTCGCCTGAGGAAACAGCCAAAGCACCCGCCTCTAATGCATCGTGAACTTCTGATATGTCTGTAATGAGTCCACCTGCAATGATTGGATAGTCAAGTTCCCTTGAGAGTTGATCAATCACTTTTGGAATGATGCCCGGCAATATTTCAACTGCATCGGGTTGACAGGATTTGACCATTTCGATTCCTTTTTTAATTGCCGCTAAATCGATTAGAAAGATACGCTGGATCGTTTTTAATCCTAACTCATTTGCAGTCTTGACTATATGACTTTTTGTCGTAATGATCCCGGTTGGCTTCCAAAATTCTGCTACATAACTGAGGGCATTACGAGAGTTTGAAATACCGTCAATGAAGTCTAAATGAAGGAAGACGTGTTTATCGGCTTTACGTAATTGTTGGATGTAATCAGCGATTGTCATGAGATTTCCGGTTAGAAGAAAAACAATATTCGCTTTTGACGTGAGTGCGTGTTGCAGATCCTCTTCATTCTTAACGGAAGCAATCATTTGGGATTCCACCATGTCTACTAAATTCATGTTTGTTCATCCTTTCAAGCAATAAGAAATGGTGACTCTCTACTATAATAGTATAATAGATACAATTTTGAAAAGAGTAAATTTTATAAGGTCGGAGAATATGAGAAAAGGCCATTACAATCCTTGCATGAAGCAGGGTTATTGTAATGGCCTTTTTTATACAGGAGTGTGTTTACTATGAAATCTTTTTCGTTTAAAGGTAGACAAGAATTGTTGAGTGGCATTGAAAACGAACACTATGACGTCATTATTATCGGAGGCGGAATTACTGGAACAGGTATTGCACTTGATTGTGTCACACGAGGACTAAAAACACTTGTTGTTGAAATGCAAGATTTTGCAGCTGGTACTTCCAGTAGGTCTACTAAGCTTGTCCATGGTGGATTGCGTTATTTAAAACAATTCGAAGTCGGAATGGTTGCAGAAGTAGGGAAAGAAAGGGAAGTGGTTTATCGCAATGCTCCACACGTTACCCACCCTGAGTGGATGTTGCTTCCTATTTACCGTAAGGGAACGTTTGGTAAGTACTCTACGTCGCTTGGTTTAAAAGTGTATGATTTTTTAGCTGGCGTTAAGAAAAAGGAAAGACGCATAATGTTGACGAAAGACGAGAGTTTGAAAAGAGAGCCTTTATTAAAAAAGAAAGATCTCCTTGGTGCAGGCTATTACGTAGAATATCGAACGGACGATGCAAGATTGACAATTGAGGTAGCAAAAACGGCTTCTGCGAATGGAGCTGATTTGCTGAATTATGCAAGAGTAGAATCTTTCACCTACGACAATGAAGGAAAAGTAGCAGGTGTTTTTTTCAAGGACGTTATGAGCAAGCAGCTCTTTCATGTTACTGGTAAGAAGGTGATTAATGCGACAGGTCCATGGGTGGAAAATGTCATTGATCAGGATAAGAAGATTGAGGGAAAAGGTTTATTCCACTCAAAAGGTGTACATATCGTCATTGACAGTTCCAAGTTTCCGTTACGTCAAGCTGTCTATTTTGATACGCCTGACGGCCGGATGGTCTTTGCTATTCCTAGAAATGGGAAAACGTATGTTGGAACGACAGATACAGAGTACCATGAAGATTTAGTCCATCCGGAAATCAATGAAGAGGATAAACAATATATAATTGATAGTATTGCATTTATGTTCCCTGACTTGCAATTAGGAATGGCGGATATTGAATCTGCATGGGCAGGAGTGCGTCCGTTAATTCGACAGGAAGGGAAAGGGCCCTCGGAAATATCAAGGAAAGATGAAATTTGGACTTCAGAAACTGGACTAATTACAATAGCAGGTGGAAAATTAACAGGTTACCGAAAAATGGCTGAAACTGTAACAGATATGATTTGTCAGCAACTTAGGCAAGAGGGGCAGACTTGTTCAGATTCTATTACTAAAACATTGAAATTATCGGGTGGAAATTTTAAGGTGCCGGAAGACTACACACGCTTCATACAGGAAAAAGCTAGTGTAGTAGCATCAGAGGTAGGGATTTCGGAACGTGATGCCACAAGTATCGCTGCAACTTACGGCACGAATACTGAGGCAGTGATGAAGTGTGCAGATCTCGTATTACAAGATCATGACTTACCACTATCTATTAAGCTGACCTTACAGTATGCGATGGAAGAAGAAATGGCCATGACGCCTGCGGATTATTTTATTCGAAGAACCGGAGCGATGCTGTTTGATATTGAATGGGTTCAAAAGTGGAAAGGAGAAGTTGTTAATTATATGGCATGCTTCATGAATTGGACTGAAGCGGAAAAGCAAAAACATATAGATGAGTTAGAAGAGCGAATTGAGGAGATCTATTTGTAGAGGAATGTTTTCTTTTTTTGGTGTCAGCTAGTTTATACTACAGCAATTTGGATAAAAGTGGTTGAATGAATATGGAGATTTCATATAATCGTGGTCGGTGGGCGAGTTATCAATCAAAAAGTGAAAGTTATCGATCAAATACGGCGAGTTATCGATTGGATAGTGAAAGTTATCGATCGGATAGCCAAAGTTATCGATCAAATTCACAAAGTTATCGCCATTTCGTGACCTTTTGACTATGTTATTCTGTTGTTCACCTTTCATTTGTGTGAACCTTTCAATTTTCAATGAACCTGAACCTCATGTACTCATTCAGCTTTTATAATTATAGAAAAACGCCTTTCTGCATCCCGCAGAAAGGCGTTTTTACAAGTACACAATAAATCCTTAAAACGGTCCCCAATTCATCATGACACCAATAGCCAGGAAGATGATGCCGAGTACTGTCCAGATGAGGAGTAGCGGGAAGACGAAACGGACCCACTTTGTCCAGGCGATTCCTGCAATTGCAAGGTTTGCCATGAGAATGCCGGATGTTGGGGTGATGACATTTGTGAAGCCGTCTCCCATTTTGTAGGCTTGTACAGCTACTTGTCTCGGGATTTCCATGAGGTCTGCTAACGGCGTCATGATTGGCATGACGATGACGGCTTGTCCGCTGCCGGAAGAGACGAGTATGTTGAATAATTCATTCGCGATGAACATGACAATCGCTCCGCTCACACTTGTGAAAGGGGTCATGACTGTTGCCATTCCTTGGACAATGGTATCGAGAATTTTACCTTCTTCTAAGATGACGACGATTGAGCGAGCCATCCCGATAATCATTGCGCCGTAAACAAGGCCTTTCGCTCCTTCGAAAAATTCTTTGACGAGACGGTTCGGTGTGAGTCGGCCGATAACTGCAGTACCGACTGCAATGATGATGAAGATGGCAGCCATCTGATTAAGGCTCCAACCGTACTTGAAAACACCGAATACATAAAGAGCAATCCCGAGTACGAGCCAAATGAGGACCAATTTGTGGGTTCCTGTTAGCTGTACTTCTTTATTCAAATCGTCGCGTTCTTCGTACTTCGGAAACGGATTATCGCCTAGCACGCTTTTCATTGGATCTTTTTTGATGCGCTTTACATACCACGCAATGTACAGAATCGTTGCAAGTAGGACCGTAATGTAGATGATGATTCGGTACCCGATGCCTGAAAACAGCGGTAGTTGAGCAATTTGCTGTGCAGTTCCCGTCGTCAACGGATCAAGGAATGCAGTATTAAATCCTGCGTAAGCCCCTAGATAAATGATCGATACCCCTACGATTGCATCGAGCTTCATCGAACGAGCTAATATAATCCCGATTGGAATAAAAGCAATAACTGCATTTACGATAATTCCGAGCGTGCCGAAAATCGAAAAGAGAATCATAACAATGGTAATTAATACAATTTCTTTATTTTTCGTCCGCTCAATGGTCTTCAAAATCAGTGCGTCAATGGCACCGGTCGATTCGATGACTGCAAATGATCCACCGATAATTAAGACGAGAAAAATCAATGGTGCAGAAGCAATCATTCCGTTCTGGATGGCAAGGAAAATATCCATCGGACTTGCTGCTGAAGATTCAATTTGTGTGTAACTGTCCGGTACGACAATCGTGACGCCGTCTACTTCTTCTCGTTGAAATTCTCCTGCCGGTATGATGTACGTCAATACGGCCATAAGCACGAGAATCATAAAGAGAATGACATATGCATCCGGAATGCCGAGTGTCCACTTCTTTTTCTTTTCCAAACTATCACTCCATCCTGAATTATTTATTAATTTGGTTGACTAGCTATATAGTAAATCATATAATTTATTTTGACAACGATAAATTTTATGATTTATTACAAATGAAGGAATGTTGTAGAGATGCGTTACGACGAACGAACGAAAAAGGAATATGAAAAACTGACAGCTGGGTTAAAGAAGGTCGCAGAAGCATTGCTGACGAATCCGATTTTATTTGCCACACATCCAGCGAAAAAGATTGCGCATGTACTCGGTGTAGGCGAAACAATGATCATTCGTTTTGCAAAAGCAATTCACTATGAGGGTTTTAGTGCCCTTCAAACGGATGTGCAGAGGAGTTTGCTGACCATCCGATCACCTGAGAATAAACGAGCAGATCAGCATCCGTTCAGCGGCATTATGGAAAGTGACAGTGATAATATTACGCAAATTGCGGGGCATTTGGATTGGGCTGTTGCCGAAAAGATTGTGGATTGTTTAGTCGAAGCAGAGGCAATTAACGTCATTGGCTACTATCAATCGTTTGCGTATGCCCACTGGTTCACCGTGTTGCTGAACACATTGCTTGGCAATACGACACTGTATCGCCCGGAAACGGATATTGGCATGACAAAGCGTGGGAGTGGACAGTGCGTCGTCATCTTCTCGTATTACAGGTATGCACTTGGCACGATTCGACTGGCGGAAGAAGCGCGAGCAAATGGCAATCAAGTCATCGTTATTACCGATTCAGGCTCTTCACCTGTCGTCGACTTTGCGGATCATGTACTCGTCATTCCGATCTCGCAAAAATCAGTTCTAGAAAAAGGACCTGTCACGTTTTCAGTTTTAAACAGCCTGCTGCTACATGTCGCGCAACAAATTGACAAGCTGGATCTGATTAATCCGGCAAACAATTACTATATTCAATGAGAGGGGTTTTGATTGATGGGCACGTTAACGAAAGATCAAGTAATGAGTACGTTTGAACATTTACATGCAAATCCTGAGTTGAGTTGGGAGGAATTTGAAACAACGAAGTTCATTCAGCAGAGATTGGAAGAGGCTGGCTGTGCAGTGACTGTTTTTGATGATTGTACAGGTGTCATCGGGGATATCGGGAACTTCTCGGGAGACGTGCCGGTCATCGCGCTACGTGCCGACATGGATGCGCTTTGGCAGGAAGTTGATGGGGCATTAAAGGCGAATCATTCCTGTGGCCATGATGCACATATGACGATGGTGCTTGGGGTTGTAGAAAACGTTAAGAATTGTAGTGATTTACTTGAACAGATAGGCATCCGGTTCATCTTTCAACCCGCGGAGGAAGTTGGTGCGGGTGCATTGAAACTTGTGGAAAAGGGGGCTGTTGACGCAGTTGACTATTTTTATGGGATTCATCTACGACCTCATCAAGAGACGGAAAACGGCAAAGCTTCACCGGCTATTGTTCATGGAGCGACCGGCACCATTCATTTTGACATACGCGGGGATGATGCACATGGTGCTAGGCCGCATTTAACACATAATGCGATCGAAATTGGAACATATATTGTGAATGCTATCCAAACGATTCATCTTGACCCGACCGTACCACATTCGGCGAAAGTGACGCGTTTTGAAGCGGGCGGCAGAAGCACGAACATCATACCGGGAAGTGCTTCGCTCGCAGTCGATTTACGTGCCCAGACAAATGATGCGATGGAAGTACTGTCAAAACGGATTCACGCAGTTCTCGATTCAGCACGTTCGTTCTTCGGGATCGACATTCGCATTACCGAAGAATACGGCATCGCAGCTGCCGAAGTTCATCCGGAGGCACAAAATGTAGCTCATCAAGCGATCGCAGCAGCGCTAGGGGATGCAAATACGACCGAACCGATTATTACACCAGGCGGAGACGATTTTCATTTTTATACAATCAAAAAACCGCACTTGAAAGGAACAATGATCGGACTTGGTTGTGACTTGAAACCAGGTCTCCACCATCCGAAGATGACGTTTGACCGCGACGCCATGATGAACGGAATTGCCGTTATGACAACGATTTTAGAACTGCATGCGAAAGGGGAAACTGGGAATGAAATCAGTCACAATTAAAGAAGTAAAACTCCACCATACGAATGTCTCGCTCATCGCTCCGTTTACGACAAGTTTTGGGACAATGCAGAACAAAGATGTGTGTCTCGTAGAAGTAATTGACGAATCCGGCCTATCCGGTTGGGGGGAAACGGCTACGAGCAATGAACCGTATTACAATGAGGAAACGACTGCGACAACGGTTTATATGCTAAAGGAATTTCTTATCCCACGGCTTATTCATCGGGAAATCAGTCATCCAGGCGAAGTCCACGGCATGCTGGAATTCGTCCGACGAAACAATCTTGCAAAAGCAGCAATTGAAACAGCTATTTGGGATGTATTCGCTAAAAAGAACGAGCAGTCGATCGCGGAAATGATTGGCGGAGAGAAGAAGGAAATTGAGGTTGGGAAAAGCATTGGGATTCAAAAAGATCCTGCCACGCTTGTTGAGAAAGTACGAGAATATGTGGACGAAGGCTTCAAGAAGATTAAAGTCAAAATCAAACCAGGCGCAGACATCGACTACATCGCAGCCGTTCGTAAAGAATTTCCGGACATCGTGCTTATGGCAGACGCCAATTCTGCTTATAGCTTAAAGGATATTGAACATCTGAAACAACTGGATCCATACAACCTCATCATGATTGAGCAACCGCTTGCCCATGACGATATTATCGATCACGCAAGTTTACAGAGAGAACTGACGACACCAATCTGCCTCGACGAAAGCATCCACTCTGTCGAAGACACTCGGAAAGCAATCGAACTCGGCAGTTGCAAAATCATTAACATTAAGATTGGACGCGTCGGGGGCCTCTCGGAATCCATCCGCATCCATGACTTATGCAAGGCGAACGATATTGCCGTTTGGTGTGGCGGCATGCTTGAAACAGGAGTTGGCCGCGCTCATAACATTCAAATGACAACGCTATCGAACTTCACAATTCCTGGGGATACAGCACCATCCTCCCACTACTGGGAAGAAGACATCGTGACGCCTGAAATTACGATGGAAAACGGGATTATTCGTGTTCCGTCGGGCTTCGGGATTGGTTACAGTGTAGATGAAGAGAAATTGCGGAAAGTGCTTGTTCGTAGTGAGACGATTCGTACGGGAGAGTCTGCGCATCCGATACCGTCATAAATGAAGTACCCCTGCATGGTTTTGTGCTGTGCGGGGGAGTTTGTCTGTAACTACTAGTGAAGCAATTTGAATTGTGTAATAGCTATTTATCACTTTTCTAACTATCCAAATGCATTAAATTAACAGGAATGTTTAATGAATCATTTAAATTTCGTATAATTTCGTCTTTTAATGGAGTTATGGTATAATTAATGTACCGATTACGAACACTTACACGTATACATATTCCAAAGGAAGTGATACGTTTGAGGGATAAGGAGGAAAATAAATTGGTTACAATTAAAAAAGAGAATCCTTTACTAGAAGCAAAAAAAATTATTCAAAAAGCAATGAAAGAAAACAAGAGAAGTTCTAAAGATGTGAAAAGAGACTTAGAACTAGATAAGTATAATGATTAAGGTTGTTTTTGATACAAATGTAATTATTGATGGTTTGTTGGGGCATAGATCAGACTGTGAAGAAATTATTGATTGTTTTAATGCCGGTATCTTTAGAGCGGCATTTTCCCAGGAAACAATCGGTGAGCTCATGTATATTACTAAGAAAATTGCTAATCAGGAGTTACAGCTGGAAGAAGAAAAGATTGCATTTCTACTGTACATCGCAGATATGTTTTTTTATTCTAAATCTGTAAATACGTTAAAAATTAGAGGAAACCTTGAGGTGTATTGTAACGACAAGTTTGATGACATGTTTCTGGAGTGTAGTTATGCTGGGCAAGTACATTATTTAGTTACCAATGATACTAAGTCTGGATTGCTAGATATAAACTGTTATGAATTTAAAATTGTACCCTCAATCGAGTTCTTGGAACAAATTAAAGGGTACAAGCATCCTCAATGATGTGTCTTTGTTATTTAAGGATGCTTGTGAAAAATGTGATTTTTGAAGACAATGTGCTCTATGAGAACTTCCAAATTTATTTTATAAACCTACCTCCCCAATCGCTCCCACTCTCTCACCAAATCTCTCTCCAACGCTTGCAAATCAAGTCCCTTTTCTTTATACATACTCCGCACTTCCAACAACCCGCTAAACGCCAATCTTGACCAAGCGACCATGTTCATACGTGTTGCAAATAGAAGAGGATTGCCGCCTGCGCGCAACGCGGCATCTGCGCCGTCGACTACACAAAGTGTTCCATGACCGACGAGGAGCATGCGTCGCAATTCGGGTTTATTGCCAACTGGAAGTGATTCTTTCCAGCTCCGTTTGTGATAAAATTTGCTTTTTAGTGCCCATAGTAATCGAATGGCAATTTCATTAAAGGCGACAGGGATTGCCATTGTGATGCCGAAACGTGCGTCGTAACCGGATTCGAATACAGCAGTGGAAAACTCTGCAAAGGTTTTGCTTTGTCCATTTACTTCGATGGACCCGAAGTCACATAGTTGGAATAATGAATAGAACGGGAGGGGAATGCCAGCTCCCCGCCGTCCATCATTATGTCCTCTTGTTCCACTCGATCCCGAGATATCCGATAGCAAATGCCCGAGCCAGTTGGCAAATCCACAATACAGTTTTGCAAGAAAGTTCCCGCCTTGCAGCTTAAAGGCATTCGCTCCTTCAATGGGTTCCAGTCGGATGATGCGTCCATCGGCGACAAAACTCGCTTTGCCCGTGAACTGATCAAGCAATGAAAAGAATAGCCCGATGATATCCGGTGAATGGCCAAGGGATTTTAAATGGTGATCACTCGGTCGCATATTTAACGTTTCTTCTCCCATGACTAAATCCGCAGCGTACCGCGCATCATAATTCACTTTAAATTTCCGCTCTAAAAAGCCGATTGCCTGTGCGATGTTTTCCGGTTCAGTACGAAGTTGTGCACCGTTGCTTTTATCGGCACGCCAAATCGTTTGGGCAAATTTCACGACTACGTTGTCGACTTGTTGGTCTGTCCATTTCCCTAATTTGCTATCTCCAGGCATTCCGACGAAAAAGCTGTCAATGAGCCCGGCAACCGCACCGCACGTGGCGGCAATTGCATAATCGTAGCGATCACAGTTTGGCGTCGCCATTTTGTAATCATCGCGTATTTGACGCGTCAGTTCTGCACGTTCTTTGTCCGTAAAAAGTTTTGCAAACGGATCGCCTTGTAGGTCAATGTTGTGCGATGACGCGAACGATTCGTTTTGTTGGAGAAAGTCGGTCCATGAATCTTCCTCGTTTGCTTGCAAGGTTTCCAGTTGTTCATATGGGGTTTCTTCCAATTTATTGAAGGTAGGCGTATCAACTGGATCGGAAATTATTGAACCATTTGTGAGCAGCTTAGCTTGCTGTAACAACTTATCCAATGTATCACTTTGCACGTCTTGTAGTTGGCTCAGTTGGTCCAAATTGTCGTGTAAGTGTCCAAGTCGTTGTTCGGCTTGTTGCACAATGTGTTGTTGGACGATGAGCGCTTTTCCGCTTTCATCCAGTACTTTTGAGGAAATCTGATGGGATTTTTTCATTTGATTCACCTAAACAAGTTTTTCGCTTTTGTCGTAGCGGTTGCGAACGCTGCTTGAGCTACTTTGTTGTAATCAATTTCCGAAAAACAATTATGCAGATTTTCCACTTCTGCCAACGTCAATCCCTCTTTTAATTGCCACACAGGTTTTGCGTGAACTTCTTCCTCTGTCGAGTGTTTCATATCATAACAAGATTCAATGAACTGACGGACTTTTTCAAGTGTCGGCTTGTTCGTCAAGCCGATGAGTCGATCTCTATCTAATGTTGCAGGCAGCTTCGTCATGACTTGCTCGATTTGAGAGGCATTTTGCTTATCAGCACTCAACTGCGCACCTTTGCTCAACATGTCTAGCATGTTCGACAATTGTTGGATTTTCTCGGAATTCTCATTGCCCTTTTTCATTTCGACCATCAACTGCTGCGTAATTCCATTAATGTCTTCAATTAAATACGAAAGTGATTTTTGCGTGTTTCGAATGATCGCTTGCAGCATGTACTCGCGTTGCTTATTGTTTTCAATATCGCTAATGCCGCTCACTTTTTTTAGGCCGTGATACGTGCCAACTCCTAATAGGACGAGCGTCCCAATTCCGGTAAACATGCTCGAGAATCCAAGGAGGCCACCCATACCCATCGCGGCTAAGCCTGAAGTGATGCCTGCTGCACTCAATCCGACGACGGAGCCGGAAAAATAAATCGCGGCCATCGGTAATCCAACCGCGACAGCTTTTGCGGATAAATCCTTCATCGACTTTTTAATTTGCGAGTCGTTTTTTCGGTGTTTCAAAATATCCTCATCATGTTGGATCGCAGCGATGATAAGGTCAATTTCTTCACGTGTAACCGATAAGGCATCTGCAAGTTCGCATAGAAAAGTATGTTGTGCCCAATCGTGGATGTTGTTTTTCTTCCCGAAAATGTACAACACATCTTTGAATAAAGACTTACTTAAAATATCAAAACTGCCTTCTTCAACCGTATTTTTTAGCGTTTTAAGCAATTCTTCTGTCGGTATGAGGTTGTCAACATTGCTCATATACCTCCGAATGTCGAGACGCATGGCAGCGCTAAGTTCGATGCGCGAAATTAACGAAATGATTTCTGTATACTCGAGTACATCAATCGTTTAATCATCCGAAAATGCAAAGTTGGCAACAAGTTTAATGTAGTGTTGCTTAACGGATTCCGACATCTCAGACAGTGGCGTAATTTGTGATGTATTTGTAAAGTCCTTCCCTTGCTCAGCTTCAGCTAAAATACCATCAATGAGTGCAACAAACCCTTTCAAATTAACGTTTAGTAGTAGGGAAGTCACGTTATGAGAAGTGCCATCCTTCATGAACACTTCCACGTTTTCTACCGTTTTTGTCTTTCCGAAACTTGCAGCTTTTTCAAAAGACGTATGGACAATTGATTCAATGGCAGCGTATTCCAATCTTAACGGCTTCTCAAAAGCAGTTTTCAAATACATTGCATCCCCTAAAAACAAGCATCCTTCTTTGCCGTTTGAAAGAATTGACGTATCTTTTAAGGCAACAACATATTCCAAATTAACATCTGGCGCATAGGAAGAAATAGCGCCGTTCAGCTTTTTATCGGGAATGCCAGGAGCTGTGTACGTACTATCTCCTAACATAGTAATGTGCTCTTTTATGTATTTTTGAATAGACATATTATCCTCCTGAGGCATGTGGGTCTTTTTGGTTAATTATAGCATGCGGATAGGAAGGGGTGTTTGATTTTTAAAAATGTTGTTACATGTTGCGGAAACTAAAGTATCCCTGACTATCGGCTTGTTTTAATGACGCGTTAGACTGTAAAATCGTCGCGCTCGTGTCTTTAAGTGAGGTTTAATGACGCGTTAGTCTGCAAAATCGTCGCGCTCGCGTCATTAAGTGAGGTTTAACGACGCGCCAGGTCGCAAAATTAGTGCTCCCGTGTCATTAAATGAGGTTTAATGACGCGTTAGGCTGTAAAATCGTCGCGCTCGCGTCATTAAGTGAGGTTTAACGACGCGCTAGGCCGTAAAATCAGAGCTCCCGTGTCATTAATAGAGGTTTAATGACGCGTTAGACTGTAAAATCGTCGTGCTCGTGTCATTAAGTGAGTTTTAACGACGATCAAGGCTACGAAATCGACTCACTCGTGTCAATAAAAGAAGTTAACGACGCGCTAGACTGCAAAAATGTTGATGTTTAAAGTCTCAATGATGAACAAATCCAATCATCCAACCATATGATTGGATTTTTATTTTATTTAAAAAAGAAACTTTTCAGACATTTAGCTCGTATATATTGATATGTAGGTGATAGAGGTTGCTTTTGTATGGCATTAAGTAAACGGGGGAGAGTGGAATAATTGAAAAAGAACATCTTGTTTGTGTTCCTTTTTCTCATCTTAGGTATAGCGGTTATAGGGGGAGCGACGTATTTCATTAACAATGGAAAGTTTGAGAAGAACAGCCATGTTACCTTGCCAAAGGAACATTTTGAAACAGGTGACGCGATGTATGTGGGCTATGAATTTTCGTGGAAAGGAAGCGGTTATCCGACATTGCAGCAAGTGGAATTTATCAGAAAGGATGGCAAGTCGTTAACGCAAGAAGATGCCTTTCTAATCGTCGCTTTCATTGATGAGACAACTGATGGGAATGTGATTGGCTCTGCTGATGAAGAGACGGTTAACGAAAGTGGTTTGAAGGAGCGGTTAGTGCCAATTAACAATTACAAACTAACCAGTGATACATTCCGAATGGTGTTGCAGGTACACTACGATGGAGATCGTTCAACAGATGCCATTTCGGATATGAAAATTACGTATAAGAAGTTCGGGGTAACGAAAACTGAAACGATTCCGTTTGAAGGTGTCTTACATGAACAGGAGTAGGTTGAGGGTTATGTGGGTAAGGTAGTCCTTGCAATGATTGCTCTTAGCGGAAGAGTAACGTCTAAAAGGAGCAAAAGGAATACATCAAAAATGAAAAGCGATGAACGGGTCTAGGCAATTGTCATAGGTCCGTTCTTTTTTTTGCTGGAGAAAACGATATCCTATTTCAAATAGGGATTTTTATAGTGCTTGTCTATAGTTTTTCCAATTAAGTATTGAGATAAAAGGTTATTTGACAGATAATTAAAAGAATAAGTGAAGGAGGTGAGCGGATGTTAGTGAAAAGTGAGATGGATTTGTATAAAGCGAATAAGTTGCTGGAAATTAATAAGATTCTGACGCAGTCTTTGCGACTCGAAGAAATCTTACATAGTGTGATACAGGCGGCTAGTGAATTAGTCGATGTGGCGGATGTCATTATTATCTATTTATATGATGAGGACACAAAAACACTCCGTTTTGCAAAAGGTGAAGGGGTTGCCGTTGAATCAATGCGCCATGTTGCATTTGCTGAAGGTGAGTCGATTACGGGAAAAGTCTTTGTCCAGCGACAGCCAAAGTTGTTCACATCCCGTGATGAGATTAATGACTATATGAAGAATATGTCTGCGTTAAATGTTAGGTACTATTTTGAAGGCGTTCAACAAAGAACGGTTAGAAGTTCGTTTTGTGTGCCGATTCTCTACGAGAAGAGATGCTTAGGTGTGGTCGCTGTCAATAATTATCGAGAAGACAGTATTTTTACAGCAGAAGATATGAAGGTGATTGAGGTCGTAGCCGGGCAGAGCGCGATTGCAATTGAGAATGCAAGGGTACATGAGCATTTGCAACAGCAAAACGCGTTATTGGAAAAATCGATTTCCATTCATCATACGTTCTATCAGCTTGTTATTGAAGGGCGGGGAATAGATGCAATCCTTTCATTACTGAAAAGGAGAATCGGGGTTGCCGTGCGTTACTTTAGCTACCTTGATAGAACTTCTGAGGCTCATTTATTTCCGATTCGAAGGGGAGTGGATACATTAGGTTTTCTTTCCTTGCCGAAACCTTTTGAGCAGTACAGTGAAATGGATAAAATTACAATTGAACAGGCAAGTTTGTCGATTGCGCTCGAACTGATTAAGGAGAATGCATTGTACGAAAAAGAAATTTATTTCAGAGAGCAAGTGTTTAATCGTTTACTGGAAGGGTTGTCTGGAAGGGAATTGGAGGCGGCATTACAGTATGTGAACTGGCGATCAGATACGCTTGTACAATGTATTCTAATTGAAGGAAACGAAACCCCCCTGTGGCAAGTTGAAGAATTGATTGGAAAAGAAAAGTTTGTGAAATCTGTAGAGAAAAAGCTTCGTTCAGAGCGCGTGCATCCGTTAATTTTTGCAAGAGCCTTTCAACTGATTATACTTGTCCCGACCATTTCTCGTTCTACGGTACAAGAGTTATACGAAAGCATTCGGCAGATGGGGGCAGGGAGTTCTGATATTAGTGTAGGAATTGGTAGAGAAACACCGATTCAGGAGTTATCAGTGTCCTACAAGGAGGCCATGCGATCTGTCGGTTACGCAAAAAAATATAATGTACCCATTGTGGAATATTCAATGCTCGGTATTGAACGGTTATTGTATGAAGTCGACCAGGAATTATTAGAGCGTTTCATGAATGATAAGTTGGGCCAACTAAAAAGGGCAGATGCAACGTTAATCGATACGCTAAACGTATTCATCCAGTCAAATAGTAGTCAGAAACGGACTGCAAATGCATTACATGTGCATCCAAATACACTTTACTATCGGTTGCGAAAAGCGGAAGAGATACTAGGCATTGATTTTTCCAATGGAGAAGACTGGATTGACTTTGTGGTCGCCTTTAAAATTTTTATGGAGCTCAATGAAAAATAATAGGAAATTTTGTGATGGGTCACATATAACTACTTCTTAATTTAATTTATCGTAATAGATAGATACTTTGAGAAGGGGTGCAACGATGAGTACAACTTATAACAATTACATTAATGGAGAATGGGTTTCATCGAACACGAACGAAACGTACGCAAGCTTGAATCCAGCAAATCAAGAGGTGTTAGGCTATTTCCAAAAATCGAATGAAACGGATGTCGAGCGAGCAATCCAAGCTGCGGAAGATGCATTTCCTAGCTGGGCAAATACAGCAGTACCAACGCGTGGAGATGTGTTGTTCAAGCTCATTCAGTTGTTGGAAGCGCAGCAAGAAGAGTTGGCTACGATTATTACAAAAGAAGTCGGCAAGTCATTCAGGGAAGCAAATGGCGAAGTACGAAAAACGATTGAAGCGATGAAACAATTTAGCGGAGAGGCAACTCGCATGACTGGCGAAACGGTTCCGTCGCATGATGCGGACATTTTTGCCTATACAATCCGTGAACCACTTGGTGTAGTTGCTGTGATTGCTCCGTACAATTTCCCGCTTGGAATCGGCATTTGGAAGATTGCGCCTGCAATTGTTGCAGGAAATACGGTAATCTTTAAACCTGCGAGCAATACATCATTAATCAGTGTCAAGATTATGGAGCTATTTGAACAAGCAGGTGTTCCTGCGGGTGTCATTAATATGGTGACAGGCCCTGGAGGAGTCATTGGAAATGCGATCGGACGTCATGAAAAGATCAAAGCCGTATCATTTACGGGGTCTACACAAGTAGGACTTGCCCTTGGTAAGGCTGTAAGTGAACGTGGAGCGAAAATGCAAGCGGAAATGGGTGGTAAGAATGCATCGATTGTGCTTGAAGATGCAGATTTGGATGAAACAGTGGAAAACTTGATTATCAGTGGATTTTTAGACAACGGACAACGCTGCACAGGTACGAGTCGTCTAATCGTTCTTCGTTCCATTGCGGAAGAATTGACGAAAAAACTCGTTGCAAGGACTCAGCGGTTAAAAATTGGTGATGGTTTTAATGAAAGCGTTGACAACGGGCCTGTCGTCGATGATGGCCAGCTAAAGACGTATTTACACTATGTGAAAACGGCTATGGACGAAGGTGCAATTCTTGAATGTGGTGGCGAACAATTAATGGATAATGGATTGGACGCAGGCTATTTCGTTGCTCCAACGTTGTTTAGTGGTGTGACACGCGACATGACGATTTTTAAAGAGGAGATTTTTGGTCCGGTCATGGCGATGAGTGTTGTCGATACGTATGAAGAAGCATTGGAACTTGCGAATGATAGTGAATTTGGTTTGTCATCGACGATTTATACAAATGATTTAAAGAAAGCATTTCACTTCATTCGCCATATTGAATCGGGTGTAACCCATGTAAATATCCCTTCCAACTATTTTGAGAATCAGTATCCGTTCGGAGGTAAGAAAGCATCTAGCATTGGACCACGTGAGCAAGGTTCGACGACATTGGATTTTTGGACGGACTATAAAACGGTTTATATTAGACCTTGATCAGAAAGTGGTTCATCAGTAAGGAATGTCTGGAGGGAATCTTTTGACCAAAATAGGTGTTATTGGATGCGGTCTGATGGGACATGGGATTGCTACGAATTTAATCTGCAAAGGATTTGAAGTGACGGTATATGATACGAATCCGGAAGCAGTTGCAAGGGTTGTGGAGAAAGGTGGAAGTGGAGCTGTTTCAGTTCCAGAACTCGCCAAGTCGAGTGACGTCGTCATATTGTCTTTACCGACGACGGATTTAGTGGAACGCGTCCTGTTGGATGAGGAGGATGGAGCGTTACACATTATGAAGCCTGGATCGGCGATATTGGATATGAGCACGAATGATGTTGCGAGGACACGGAGAATCGAAGGATTAGCAAGTTCTGTTGGCATTTCGTATTTTGATTGTCCGGTAAGTGGTGGACCTGATGGTGCAAGTTCAGGGACACTCACGATCATGGTCGGTGGACCTGAAAATGCGTTTCAACAAGTTTCTTCTGTGCTTCAAGCAATGGGAGAGCATGTTGAATATATGGGTCCAAGTGGAGCAGGGCAGATTGTAAAGTTGTGTAATAATATGGTCGTAGGCGGCATCATTTCGTTGTTAGGGGAAGCCTTGCTAACTGGAGAAAGGGCAGGTATTTCAAAAGAAAAGTTAAGAGAGCTCTTTCAAAAAGGATCTGCTCAGTCACGAGTAATGGATGTGTTTGGTCCTGCTATGATTCACGAAACCTATGACGTAGTGATGTTTTCTCTTGACAACATGTTAAAAGATCTTACGTTGTATCAGAGTTTGGCTAGCAATGTTGGTGTACCTACAACAATTAGTGATGCACCACTGGAGTTGTTTAAACGAGCAAATGCAGTAGGAAGTGGATCACGTGATTCCACTGCAGTAGCGGAATTGCTTGAGCGTGAGGCAGTAACTTGATGGATTGCAAAGAGGAGTGGGAATAAAAAGAGGGGGGAGATTTACATGGTTGGAAATGAGAATTCACTAGCTGGTATCTGGAAGGACTGGCGGTTACATGCGATTGTACTGGGGATTGTGGTAATTACTGAATTGATTGGTACATTTAAAATTCCAGTTGGGCCAGGCGTGATTTTATTACTACCTATGTTATATGCACTTGTGATTGGTTTGGTGCTTTATTTCACACCAGTGGTTAAAGAGAAGCAGTCAAAAAATGCCGAACCGATTATTGTTTTAGGAGTATCACTATTATTAGCGAAAATTGGGGTTATTATTGGGCCGTCTTTACCTGAAGTCATTGCAGCAGGTCCAGCATTGCTCTTGCAGGAACTCGGAAATTTAGGAACGATTTTAATCGCATTACCGGTTGCGGTATGGCTTGGACTTAAACGTGAAGCAATCGGTATGACGCATTCCATCGGCCGTGAGCCGAACGTGGGGTTAATTATGGACAAATTCGGCATTAACTCTCCAGAGGGACGGGGTGTGATGGCGATGTACATTTTTGGAACCGTGTTTGGTGCTGTGTTCCTTGGGCTTATTTCTGGATTACTCGCAACATTGACGCCACTGAGCCCATTATCGTTTGCGATGGCATCAGGCGTCGGAAGTGGAAGTATGATGGCTGCCGCGAGTGGTTCGCTCATTGCTGCATTTCCAGAGCTTGAATCGCAAATTGTCGCATTTTCGGGTGCGAGTAATTTGCTTTCACTGTCAACAGGTTTGTGGGTAAGTATCTTCATTGGACTTCCATTAACAGAGAAAATATATGCGCGAATGACGCGTAATAAGGAGGGGTACTAATGCTGAAAAACATACAAGAGTGGGTATTGTTGCTTGGAATCTTTGGTATCACCGCCCTTATTGGAAACTGGGCAGGGTATGATATTCTGCCAATTAAAGCTGTTCCTGGAATGATTACACTTGTTGTTATTTGTTTGGCCGGTTTTATTCTAAAAGAATTGATTCCCGTGAATTTCCCTAGTATCGCATATATCTCGATTATCGGTGTCATCGTTTCCATGCCTTGGTTTCCTGGCTCTGAAAAGGTTGTACAGTGGACATCAGAAGTTCAGCTTCTTGCACTAGCGACTCCGATCCTCGCCTATGCAGGCATTGCGATTGGGCGTTCTTGGACAGATTTCGTGAAACTCGGTTGGAAAACAATCGTTGTTGCGACGCTTGTCATGCTGGGAACATTTCTTGGATCCGCTGTTATTGCAGAGATTATTTTACGCTTCCAAGGGATTATTTAAGAGTTTTATAGAACGTTTTGAAGAACGGATGATAGAAAAGACTGCTTTGTTGAAACCAATCTTTACTTGTCAAAGTTGAGTTGAATACAATCACTATAATTCTCTTCGACTTTAAAATTGTAGTATGGAGTTTTGCTTTTATTAATAATTTTTCCTTACTAAATGACCTTCACATAAGCGCATACAAAAATCCAGGTTCCTCCCAAACGGAGCTACCTGGATTTTTGTATGGCTTGACTCTTTGAATTTTTCTTTCTATAATCTCGCCAATAGATTCGCCCAACAAACACGGTAAGCGCGATAATGGAGAAATAGAGATAGGCTTGCCATGTCGTCGCTAGCTGAAAGAGGTCCCAAAATGTCGTGTTTTGGATGAACACATCATACGGATTTGCATTGCGAAACGTGATGGGTACTGCGTCACCGGAGTTGTACTGATGGTACGTATTGCGTGTTACGTCTTTAATGACTTGAACAGATTGCCCTGCATCGTCTTGAAAGGAAAGGGTCAGTACATACGAAGAATCTTCGTGTTTTCTGTATGTGACATATGAATCCCGATCCAGAACGAGCGCTTCGGTTTGGTTTTTGCCGAATGGTAAGAGCTTCATGAGCAGATTCCATAGTGGATGTATGAGGAATAGAAGAAAGAATGCGATGATGCCGCCAACAATGCCCCAGCCACTCCCTTTTTTCTTGCGATTTAACTTCTTCCAACGTTCTCGTTCTCGTTTCTTTTGCTTGTTTGATAGTGTCTTCTTTTTTGATTGCTTCCAAGGAATGGAGAAGATAAGTGCGACCCAGCAACAGAAGGCCAATACACCGAGAATCAAGATACCGGCCAAGTAAAAGATGCTGTCGAAAATGAAATCTCGCAGTGTGGAAAAATCGGATGGGCGCAATGAATAGCCTGAAACTTCATCACCCACTTGGAAGTCTTTTATTTGCTGCTTGGAAATTCGATTCAAGTAAGGAGCCTCTTCTCCATTTGGCAATTCCACACGAACATAATAGGAAGGGGGACCATATAAGCCTTTTGCGCCTACTTTCTCCACAGTTTTTACAGTTACGGGCTCAGCTTTGAATAAGTTGTATTCTTCTATGTACGCGGACACAAGTGCGATTGTGAAAAGGGTGAAGAGTACCGTTATGATTGCCATTCCTGCAAGTTCTTTCAGCTTTTCCACGTGTTTTCCTCCTTTAAACGCACGGTATTTTCATGTAATGTATGCGTGAGTTGTCTGTCTATTATGTTCCATTGTACCTTGTACGGTGATGAATAAAAAATAGCCAGCTCTCTATAGCTACTTCTGGACAGATCCTGTCTAAAGTAGCAAAGCGAGCTGGCTTTCGATTGAATTGTTTTCGTTTATGGAGCAAAGAAATTAATCGTCGTAATAATGATAGGAGCACTAAAAATAACATCCATTAGAAACGCGCCGACAATCGGTACGACGAGAAATGCTGTACGGGAAGGTCCGAATTTATTAACAGTAGCGCCCATATTGGCCATCGCGTTTGGCGTCGCACCGAGGCCGTGGCCGAGGAAACCAGCAATCATCACCGCGGCATCATAGTCTTTGCCGAGTGCACGGAACATGACGAATACCGCGAAAACAACGATGAATGCCACTTGAATGATGATGATACCGACGAGTGGGAGTGCAAGACCTGCGACTTCCCAAAGTTTGATGCTCATGAGTGCCATGGATAAGAAGATGGCGAGTGAAACATCTCCGATTAGGTTAATTTCCTTCATATTGACGGTACCTGGAAGGAAGCGATCGACGATGTTTCGAACAAGAACCGCGACGAACATGGCTCCGATGTACGCAGGTAATACAAAGCCAGTCGCTTCTGTGAAGACATCACCGATCAACGTACCACCAGCCATCGACAACGTAATCATTGCGACTTGCACCATGAATGAATGCTGGCCGATCGGCTTTTCGTCTTGCTCGACGTACTCTTCTACGTTGCCTTCTTTTGGTTTTAAATTGTATTTGCCAATTAAATGCCGAGAAATCGGTCCACCAGAAAGGCTCCCGCAAATGAGTCCGAGCGTAGCAGCCGCCATCCCGATCGTCACAGCAGAAGAAATTCCGAGTTCTTCAATCGTCTGGCCGTACGCTGCAGCACCGCCGTGTCCGCCACTCATGGACACAGCGCCACTCATGACGCCGAGTAATGGGTCTATATGAAAGACTTTAGCGAGTGAGACGCCGATCACATTTTGCATGAAAACGGTTACGCCGCACAGTAACAAATAGATGACGAGCAGTTTTCCGCCGAGTTTAATCAGCTTGAAACTCGCGCCTAGTCCGACCGTCGTGAAAAAAGCAATCATGAACAAGGACTGTAACGAAGTGTCCAATGAAATTTCCACGATGCCTGTGGATTGTAAAACGAGCGCCAAAATGGCAAATAAAAGACCGCCGACAACGGGTGCAGGAATCAGAAATCGATCTAAAATCCCAATTCGATGAACGAGTGCAGTACCAAGCAAGTAGACTGCTGCGGCTAAAAATAACGTAGTAATTTGGTTAATTTCAATCATGCATATTCACCTTTCCTTTAAATAGAGAGCGACCTCTATTCTTATCTGCACGGCTACTAGGTTGTACATAGATCCAGTACTGTCAACGAAGCCGTATGAAAAGAACGTTCCTATGTATCGGTAATAGGAAGCTGTTAAAACGCATCTAAGTTGTCTTGAGTCTAAGTTCAAACAGAAATGGGAAAGACATGCGCATACAATAACAACAGTATATACCTTAACAGATTTTCACCCAAAACGTGAGAAATTTGTCGAAAATAAAGATGAAGCACTAGTTTTTGTGGTGGGAAAGGGGAGTGGGGCTAAAGAGGGAGAAAAACGGTGCCTGTCCCCGGAACGATTTAGAATGATTTGAATCGTTCTGATGGTGCTTTTCCGATACCGACAATGAGGCGTGGTGGATTGCGGGGAGTAGTGCATAAGATGGATGAAAACGGTGCCTGTCCCCAAAACAATTTGAAATGATTTGAAATGCAAAATAGTACGCTTTTTTGCATGGGGTAAAAAGTAGTGTGCGCGTTGCGATTGCAAGGTTTTTCAAGTTTTAGGTGTCAAAGATGTAGCTGGAGTTTTATGGGGATGTGGAAATGTGTGGAGGTTGTGGAGATGCAAAGTGCTGCAAAAAAGCGAGGATGGGACGATTTTTCGTCGCCATCCTCGCTTGAGCATTCAAGTAGTTTCTGTAATAACAGGAGGGTATGTTAACGGACAGGTGTAGTTAAAACGCTGTCAAGGGCTAGTCGTAGGGACTTTAAGAAACGAACATCAGCAGTGAACTCCAATGCACTCCATTTCTTTACGTGTTCGGGATGGAGCCCAACGACAAGCATTGTAAAACCTAGAAGCTGCATAATATGAACAAGTTTTTGGAAGCCGTTCAATCCACCTTGTTCAATCTCCCCGACAGCCGTGAAGTCGATGATGACGGTATCAGCATCGGATTTATATGCCCGGTTAGAAACGGTAGCGGCAATATTTTCAGACTTTTGTTCATCGAGAGGGCCGAAAATTGGAATGAGGCCAACTGTTTGAGTTAGTTCAATGAAAGGAGAAGAAAGTCTAATGTTTTCTTGTAACAATTCCTCTGCTGTTTCCTTCGCTTGCAACAATTCAAAATTGGTTTCTGTCAGTCGGTGACGTAGCCGCCCCAATTGCTCACTCACTTTCCGAACCGCTTCGTCCTTTGGAACGATAATGACTTCACCAATTGTCTCATCTGTCCAAGAAACATACAGATCCGCAAGTTGGATGTCGTTTGTTTTTGAAATGATATTCATTTCGAGCGCCTTAATCGTCTGGAATTGTTCGAGATGCTTCAAGAGTTTAGACCGGCTTTCCGGTTCAATAATGTCCAATAAGCTTGTCCCAATCGTCAACGTGTTAAGGGCAGCTTGATTCATTTGCACGATCTCTAAGTGTTGATTAATGGCGTACATGGGTAATGGAAAAGCGGAATTAGGAAATGACATTTTCAGTAACTGCTCCTTTACCTGTGTGCTGTAGCCACGCATGAAGATCCCGTAAGTTTTGTAGGACGACGACTTGTCCAGGAGCCGCTACATCTTCAAACTTTACGTGTGGCGACATCCGACCGCCAATTAAAATAGTAGGCTTGTGTGCAACATTCGCAAGCACCTCAACGGATTTACGGAGCATTGGCAAGCGATATGAAAGTGCAGCTGACATGGCGACAACGTCAGGTTGCCACGCATTGACCGCCGTTTCTGCGTGGCGAAGCGGCAAGTTTGGCCCTAAATAACGAACTTTCCAGCCGAACTCCTGAAAGACAGATGTCGCCATCTTCAACCCAATGTAATGCTCTTCGCCTTCCACTCCGAATAGCATCACTTTTCGATTGCTGGCCGCATCCATCGCTGCCGATTTAAATTCAACATATGAAATAATATAATCACAGATCGCGGTTGCCAAGTGTTCATCCGCAACTGTAATTTCGTTTCGTTCCCATAGCTTGCCGATATGAATCATTGCAGGTGTAATCAAGTCTTCGTAAAGCGACAGTCGATCGTTGTTCGCTAAAACTGTATGGATGAAGGAGAGGGCATTTTGCTCATCTCCGTTTAGAAATTTATGCGCGAGTTGGATGGCATGTTCCGTCATTCAATTCCTCCTCAAACGTCTAGTTGCCGTAGAATTGTAAGGGCTTCGGCTAGGTAATGCAAATAAGCTGTTTCCCGATCGCTATCCAATTTGCCAGGAAGAACGTGTTGCAGACGTTGAAAGTTATCGACAATTAAAGCCCTGCTTACATTTCTGCTCGTCAACACTTCGTCCAACCATATCGTATAATCAATGAAAAATTGAGCGTCATTCATTTGAAAAGCGATTTCCAAATGGTCAAGGTGATGATAATTGTCCTCCGCTGTGCGTTTTCGACCGTTCTCACCGAATTTCTCAACGAGCCAAGGATATGCTTCATAAATCTGGTGGACGATCTCCTCAACAACTTGGTCTTTCGAGTCGACATTCATCAGGTAGACACCACCTTGTATTGAGAGACTTTCGGGATGATCGATGCGAGCTCTTGGTCAGGGTATTTCTTCTCCAGTTCATGAATTTCCTTGAATTCTTCGCTTCGTGCCCATTTTAAATAGTGCTCCCTCGTCTCCCATTCCATATGGACAACGAGCTCACCGGGCCGCTTTTGATTTTGTAGCAATTGAAAAGAGAGAAACCCCTCCGCCCGATCCACCCGCTTCGAACGATTGTTATAAATGCGAATCACTTCGTCAGCCTTCTCAGGTGGAAGCTGAAAAGTGGAATTAACGATATACATGGCAAGCTCCTTTAAGTGTCTACTAAAAATACAAAATTCCATAGATTCAGTGTACCATACTAATGGAAGAAAGTGGCGGAGAGGCGGATAGGACTAAAGGTATGAAAATGTGGGGACTGTCCCCAGAACAATTTGGAATGGTTTGAATTGTGTTGGTAGAAGTTACTCGGCTATACGAATGGAGAAAGGTGTGTTGTAGGAAGTAGTGCAAAAGGGATATAAAAACGGTGCCAGTCCCCAAAACAATTATGAATAAACTAAAATGTTTAGATGCCAATCCTCCGTTAAGGCCCTCCAAATTACGAAAGAAGCATGAAGGGAGTTTTGCCTTCATGCTTTCTAAGGTGTTTATTCGTGTCTAGCGATTTTGGGGAAGATAAGATTTTCTACGTTCGAGTTAATTTCTATCGACTGTTAGAAGAGTTGCAGTTGCTCAGCTGTACTTGATTGGTCTGCTTCTCGTATGTAGCCTAATTGTTTATAGCCTTTCATACGTTTATGGGACATGTTGAGCAGCACGGGGACTTTCCGATCAATGTAGTCGTACACCCGTACTTCCTGTTTTTCGTCATGTTGGCGGTGGAGCCGTCCAACGTATTGCGTGAGCATTTCAGATGATGCGAAGGGCATTGTGAGAAACAGAGCGCTGAGTCTTGCGCAGTCAAAACCTTCTCCGATGTATTTCCCTGTCGCGATTATGACGAGTTCCTCTTGAGGCGGCAGCTCGTTGATCGTTTGCAATGTTTCTGCTTGTTTCTTCTTCGAAAGGTTTCCAGAAAGCATGACAACGTTCTTTGCAAATCCTTTAAACATATTTGCCAAAGTTTCTACATGACTCACCCGTTCCGTCAAAATTAAAGGCGTGAATCCGTCTTCCAAAGCGAGCAGCACATCGTTGAAAATGAGTTGATTGCGCCTTTCATTTTCAGCTAACTCATTGTAAATCGAAGGCAGCGTAGAAGAAGTTGTTTGATAGGAGGTGAAACGCTCTTTTAACACATGATGGAACGGACGGATGAGTGCTTGCGTTTTGGCATGTGATTTATAGACAATTGGGCCGCATTGCATGTGGATAATCGGATGCAAACCGTCTTTCCGTGAAGGGGTAGCCGTTAATCCGTACACATATTTTGCGCATACCATCTTCAACAATTGCTCATTCGTATAGGCTGACACATGATGGCATTCGTCGATGATTACTTGTCCGTATTGTGTAATGAGTGGGCTTATGCCATTAGCTGTTAACGTTTGGACGGTTGCGACATCAAGCATGCCAGTGCCCGTCTGCTTACCGCCACCAATTTGACCAATTGCCTTTTTGGGAATGCTTAAAAAAGTGGCTAACTGTTCGATCCACTGGCTTTGTAGCTGTTTTCGGTTCACGATGATGAGTGTGTTGACCTTCCGCTCCGCAATTAACGCCGCAGCCGTTACAGTTTTCCCGAAACCGGTCGTTGCCGCCAGAACGCCACATTCATTTTTCATGAATTGATCCATAGCATCTTGTTGTTGTGTTGTTAATTGGCCCATAAACTCTGTCTCAAAGAGCGTACCTGCATACCTTTCATCTTGCCAAACGATCGAATAATCCGTCGAAGCAATCCAATCACGAATTGCCCTTTCTGTCCCACGAGGAAGAATAAGGTGCTTTTCTGTTACATCAAAACATTCAATTCGTGCAGAAAGGTGTTGTGTGGACAACCGTTTTGCTTTCGCTTTATGGTATTCTGGATTGCCAAAAGTCGCCAACGATTTTAATTGGTTCAGCATCGCTTCGGATAAGTGGTCTAATGCAAAATGGATGCCATTCTTTCTGACAGCCGTAATGGTAGCGTGTTGTTCATTCACAAAGAGTTCAGGCGCAGGTGCACCAAGTGCATATAAAGCATTTCGTACTAGGTTTTCATCAATTTTAATGACTGAGCATAAATAAGCCCATTGATCGTCTATCGGATCAAATGTAGAGGTGACAAATTCGCTGTTTCCCTGTATGCGTGCATGCTGTTGCAATGGGAGTGCAATTAAGTTCCCTAACCCTTCTGAGGCGGATAAATGGTCTTGACTGGGAAAAAAACGGTCGAACGAGGAAAGTGATGTTGAAGTGCGAGTCTGCGTCTTTTTCAATAACGCATTCCCGAGTTTGCGAGCAAGAACAGCTGGAAGCGCTTCGGCAAAAAACATCCATACGTGCGCGCCATTGCCAGAGCGTGATTTTTCAATATAGCATGGAAGGAACACTTCATTGCAAATAGCCACAAATGCCGAAACATCCTTTTGCCAATCCCCTTTATCAAAATCCACGACGAAAAAGCGGCATGTATCCCCTGACAGCATGGGATATACGCCAATGACATGTTCCCCTCGCAAATGATCGTAAATGACTTGATTCGTTAAAGGAACATATTTCCCATTCGACTCGACAGGTGAATAGCCTACCTTGCCGTCACTCGACGCCCATCTTCTAGCAAAGACATCCGTTCTTCCGATGAATAGCTCCTTAAACAAACGGATTTTTTCAGCCGGTTCGGATGCATTCGTCACGATTTCTTCAGGCGGTCGCAATTGAACTGTTGGCAATAAATGATGAATCATTTGCTTCAAATATGCATTTTCAAGAACTACTTTTTCATAGTCGTCAGAGAGTTGAGTATCGTTTTTCGTTGTATTCATGGAATCACCTCATAAGTAGGGGAAGTCAAATGTATTGGAATAAAGCGTTAATAGACAATTGTATACTAGATGTTTTGTAATTTACTTGTATTTTCATATAGTTTTGATTGCTTGTCAAAGGTGTTTGAATTGTTTAAATAAAATACAAATAATGGTTGAATTGTGGTATTATAGATTTATGCATTAATATGAAATGTTTCTTACTAATCTAGTCACCTTTGATATCATTAATGCCAAAAAAATGCAGGTAGAGAGGATGTTGATTGTTGAAAAAAGGGAAGCAGTTGCTATTTGTAATTGTAATGGCTATGCTGTTGATGCTAACTATCCCCCTGGAAACGCAAGCGTCTGTAAATAAATCTCCATTTAAGGACGTTGATGATTTTTTATATGAAGAACACTCTCCAATCCGTAAGTTAGTAGAGAGAGGCGTAATATCTGGCTACGGAGATGGTACATTTAAAATGCACAAGGTAGTGACAAGAGGGGAATTTGCAACATTTCTTGCACGAGCGCTTGATTTACCAGAAGCTGAAAGCTCATTTAAGGATTTAGCTAAAAGTTCAGCTCTCTATGACGGTGTCAGCAGAGCATATGCTGCAGGTATCATTAAAGGTTTTGATGATGGAACGATAAAGCCAACTGAACCCGTCCTAAGAGAAGAAATTGCGGTGATGTTAGATCGAGCTTTACAGTTAAATGGGGACTTCACAAAAGAATACGTTTTAGATTTTGCGGATCGATCTAGAATTGGCGCATATGCTCGAACGTCTGTTGCACGCGTCTATCATTATGATTTAATTGAATATTACACGGGTGGAGTATTTGCGCCGAAAGCTGAAGGAAGTCGTTGGACAACGGTAAAAGCTATTAGCAAATTTTTGGACGTGGTTGAAGGGGAAAAGTGGGTATTCCGGAAATCATATACGGAAGACTATGGCTACCCATTACTCCAAGAAGAATATGTGAACATTAAAGGATTTGTATTCCTGAAAGGTTACGATGGAGCTTGGTACAATGAATTAGGTGCAAAACCGTTAGCTGGACTTCCGACCTATAAGCCGCATCAAGCATTAAAAAAGGGTTCTCCCGTTAATGTTAATTACTCTGACTTTGCAAATTCAGTTACAATGAGCGCGCAATACGCAATAATCAGTAGCGGCATGAACATAACAAGGCAACAGTTTATAGACACGGTAAACAAAGTGCGCCAAACCAAGAAGCCTGTCGTTATAAACGGCTATAAATTCTACATTAATCCAAACGGCAATCATCCTCTAGACATACTTTATGAATTACAATAATTGCATCTGAGAAGAACACACAAAAAAAATAACAAAAATCCAATCGCACTTTTTGTGATTGGATTTTTGTTATTAAAATGTTAGGTGGGGTGTTATTGATGAGAGATTTTCATTATTTGGAAGACATTCCTCCTCCTGGATACACCTTAACTTTTGGTCTGTAAAATTTATAACAAACTTCATCAGTTGCAACTTGGTAACTTTCTAAAAAAACGGTGACTGTCCCCGGAAAGATTTTGAATCTTTTTGGGGACAGGCACCAAATTAATTGCGTATATTCTGATAAAATAAATACACGTCCGCTTAAAAAAAGGTACAAAAAAAGCACCGCGTGTGCGGTACTTCGTATAAATGACGAATTAGTACATAACTTTTGCAGGATCGATGGCAATGACAGATTGACCATCCACTTCCACCCAATAGTAATAGTGGTCGACTTCAAGTCCAGTAGACTCCGTCAATTGGTGATGGATTGCTTCTTGTAGTTCAAAAGATTCTTGTCCCAACGTAATTGGCAGTTGTAGATTAAGTCCAGTTGAAATTGAGATTTTCTTGTCAGAGCTTGCAAGGTAAGCTGCACTCGCAGCGCCCGAAAACAACGATTGACCGATTATCGCAAGACCGAGGACGATAGCTAATTTCTTCATGTGTTCATCACCTCCTTTAACGAGATGATGTCTTCTCTTAATGACAAAAATGTATCCACGACTAGCGGATTGAACATCGTTCCTTTATTGGAAATTAGCTCCTCAAAAGCTTCGTCAATGTCTAGTCCTTTCTGATATACACGATCTGACGTCATTGCGTCAAAAGCATCGACGACAGTAATAATGGCTGCTTCAATGCGGATTGCAGTATTTGCCAGACCGTTTGGATAGCCTTTCCCATCAAAACGTTCATGATGCTGTTCAACAATATCTGCAGCAAATTTCAAATCCTCTTGATTGGTTGCTAGTAAGATTTCTTTACCCCACGTCGTATGCTTCTTAATCATCTCAAACTCTTCATCCGTTAACTTCGAGGGTTTATTCAACACTTCTATCGGCACGTTAATTTTACCGATATCATGGAGGAAAGCCGCTAAATTTAAGATAAAAAGCTCGTTTGCCGTCAAGCCCATCCGCTTCCCGATCATCATAGAGATTTCTTTTATACGATTGCAATGATCCGCTGTATAGCCATCTTTTTCTTCCACGCGTATCGCTAAATCCATCATGTCTTTAACCGAACTACTGTAAAAATGAAATTGCGGCTGTGATGTCACATAGATGAACTCAACATCTGTGGCAGCGGTGAAAAGAGCATGCTCTTTCACTGGGCTCGCACTAACGGAATCGCCTTGTTGCAAGATGACATCGCCGTCAGACCCATGGTAAATGAGTGTTCCTGTAAGCATCGTCACATGCTCTAAGGCCGTCCATCCATCAGCTGGCGCCATCGCCCACCTCGCTCCTTCGTATAACTTGTGGTGAATGACTTCTGTGCCATCTCCCGAAGAAACTAATGAAACTTCTATATTCTTCATAATGACTGTATCACGATAGTTTCTTCGACTTATTTTCATAATGTCCTCCATTTCCGAGCGTGCCTATTTAGAAGAACGTAGTTGTATTTTTTCTAGAAATATATTATTTGAAGAATAGAATTATAAATTTATTTTACAACTGAATTCGAACGAACTATTGTCAATACAATTAGGGGAGTTAAGTACTATATTTATCTGATTGAAGAGAAAATCTATGGTGAAGAGATTTATGAATAGGTAGAAAGAATTACGCACGTAAATTGTTTTGGGGAAAGGCACCCAAACAATTTCGAATATACTGAAATTGGATGGGTGCTTTGCTTATTTCCTAGTGGCTGTTTATTGTTTTGGGAATTCGTTTGCGATGGTTCCGACGATGGTGCCGAGGGTTTGGCCTTTAAAGGCGTCCGGGATGGATTCGCCTGTTGGGTTGGCGTAGTAGTATGCGTTTGTTGGCTCGTCATAGGTGAAGCCCATGCTTGCTAACTTTGCAATTAGCGATGCTGGAAGTTCAGTTGAGCCGGTTAGGGCAGTATAGTAGTCAGTCGGTGCGACGTACACTTCAACATCGTCCAGGCTGGAACGGAGGATGATTAAATCCTGATCGCTTTTTAAAATCCATTGACCCTTTGAATAGATTGCGACTTGAGCGTGTTCCAAATTTGCGATACCGTCCAAGTTTACCCCGTATATTTGATTGATTAAAAAACGGTATTCAGGTCCAGAAAGCTTGTACCTAAACATTTTGCTGTAGCGGTCCATCACGTGATTTTTTTTCATCGCCATAATGTCTTGATCACGTGAAATGTCGTCTCTTTCTAATCCCAAGTCAAGACGAAGGATTTCCATGACCGCAGCATCATACGAAGATACCGTCGTGCCAATTCCTTGTTTTGAAATGAAATCCAAGTCAATGTTGAAAATTAATTCAACAGCTTTCCGTACCTCATTCCCCTTCATTTTCTTTCCTTGAGATGAAAGATACCGATTCATCACTTCTGCTTTGTTCATACTAGCAATCTCGTCATCTTTCACAGTAGAATGCTTGTCGACGCCAAGGCTGACACGTAAAACTTTCATCACCTTGTACGTGTATTTAGTTATTTGTTCTACTTGTTGTTCTTCTTTTACACTCGCAGCTTGAGCGGCAAGTGGTTGGATACTACTGAAAAGTAATCCTGCTGTTAACATAAATGACGTCACCAGCTTTACTCCAAGAATGGTCTTTCTCATTTGCGTTCCTCCTACTCTAGTAATCTAGTATAGTATAGCACTTTAGGACTTTAACTTGGTGAGTACATTTGTTTATACTATAACCTTGCACAAACTATATCCTATTGTAATGAAACCACGACAAAATATTTAGGCTCTATCAAGAAGTAAATAGATTTTCCTGAGTATATTTATGATTAAAGATGAACGTGTTTTTTGAATGATTGTTGTATGATTAGTTAGTCGAATTCTGTCAATAATTCTCATGCCTATCCCTACAACAGTTCAGTTTTTTACTGTTTACTATTATTACTCAATCAACTCTGGGTATACTAATTGAAAGGAGATGAATGAGATGGGTGTGAAAAATTCCGATCGTTTTATTGTGGCTTACAACCGGATTGAAAAAACATTATCAATGAAAGTAGATGATAATGGTTATTTACCGTTTTATAGACTTATTGATAAAGCGAAAATAAAAAATTCCGTTGTGCGCAAGTACGAAGATGATTTAAGGGAGTTTGGCGATTTGCGGAATGCAATTGTTCATCATCGAACAGATATCGATTATGTAATTGCAGAACCTCATGATGACATTGTTGAACGAATCGAAGAAATTGAACAAAGACTAAGCAATCCACTAAGTGTTGGTGCATTATTTGGATGCAAAGTACATACATTGCAAGCGAGTGATCATTTGACCTTGGCTTTACGAATGATGCGTGACAATAAGTTCAGCCAAGTGCCGATTTATGAGGAGGGAAAGTTTAAAGGTCTGATTACTGCAGCAGGTATTACGTATTGGTTGGCGGGTCAATCGACAGAAGATTCGATTTCCCGGGAAATACCGACACTTTCTACAGTTTACGACTATGAAAAACGAAAGGAATCTTTCGAGTTTGTCGAGAAAGACCTTTCTGTGTATGAAGCGGATGATTATTTTAAGAGGGCCATTTCAAGGGGGACTCGATTGGAAGCGTTACTCATAACAGAAAATGCTGAACCTGACGAAGATTTGATTGGTATTATTACTCCATTTGATTTGTTGAGGATTCGATAGGACAGTCTGTATAATAGGTAGCAGTCTATTATTGACAACTACAAATTTTGTGTGACAGTAAAAAATTGCTAAGCTATTCTATAAATCGATTGCGTGAAGCTGGATGTAGACCATGGGCTTCACGCGAACTTTTTATGAAAGTTTAATACATTTTCTCTTGTGACAGCTGGTTTTCATGTAGCAATTGTTTATTATTATTTTATCATCCATAAGCTTTTTGATGAGCCCTCTTTCTCCTCAAATAATCCTCGTCTGCACGTATCTTATCCCAGTATTCCTTAAAGATAGCAGCAGACTCTGCTTTACCTGCATCAATATCGCGTTCTTTCACCGAACCATCCTCGTTATACTTGCGCCCGCCCTTATAATTGGCGTAACGTCGTGCACGTGTATAACCCATTTGAATGAATTTCCGAGCCATATCCATCCCAACAAAATCATCCTTTTTTCGGTACCCTTCAAACATCGAATAAATCTTTTCGGCAGATTCTTGAGCAATTGCAGGCGTCTTAAAACGCCAGTGTGGCAAGATTTCGCTCTTGTAAGGTTCCACAAGCAAAACGCCTTGTTCTCCTCGTCCTACCCGATACAATTCAGGCTTCTCACGCAAATTGAGGCTACTGTAATCTAATTCATAATCAAAAGCCACCGACCTCACCCCTTTTTTTCCACCTATTCCCGAAAACCCGCAAGTCAAACGAAGATGAGAATTACAAAAAAACAATTCTGAATTGAGCGGGTGCCTGTCCCCGAAACAAATCTGAGTTTTGCCGGGGACAGGCACCTGAAATATTCTAATCATTCTTATAAATCCTCTAAACGAATTTTTATTGAGAGATATTTTTTACTATTGTGACTATCGGATTGGGAGGAAGCGCGATATAATAGATAGCAGTCTATTCTGGAAGTGATGATTGTGTTAAAGAGTAAGTTGCAGAGGAAGATTTTAAGCACGGTAATTTCGTTATTGTCATTCATCATCTTATTGATGAGTTCTATGTTTATGGTGTTGGACTATAACAACTTAATAGACCGTAGTAAATCTGTCGGTCTTCAAACAGCCAAGATGCTTTCCTATATGGATACCATCAACGAAGGTGTTTTAAATGGAAACGATCCGGTGAGGGCTGCAGAACTACAAGCGACTATAAATTATTATGAAGGTCAGATTGATGCAACGTTTATTGTCATACATAGCAAGGAAGGAGTCATAATGGCTTCACCACAAACGGAGAAAATAGGCAAAACGGAACCTTATAAGGATGGCTTTAAAGCGGTAGTATTTGGGGCTAATTATTCAATGGTGTCTAATGAAATCATAGGTCCTTCTGTTGTTAGCAAGGCACCGATTTATGATGATCATAAGCAAATTATTGGGGTCGTAACGGTTGGATACCTCTTCTCGGATTTACGGGATATCGTTTATCAAAGAGTGATAAATCTCTTCTACTTTTCGTTGTTTGTTCTTGCCCTTGGTGTTGTTCTTAGTCTTTTTCTTGCTCGGAGCATCCGGAAAGATACATTTGGACTTGAACCCCAGGATATCGCAAACTTTTACATGGAGCGTAAGGCGATACTTGCCTCTATCGATGAAGGAATAATTGCCATTGACCGGACAGGTAAGGTGACAATTATTAATACGGCCGCTCGGAGAATTCTGAATGTTACGGAAGATAGTAAAGGTCAACAAATTAATAAAATTCTTCCTGAGTTACTGAATCCTTTAAGTGATTGTCACTTAGCGCAACCACATATGTATGAAATGAATCGAAATAATCGGAAGGTAATTGTTCAAACCATGCCTCTAAAACTAGAGGGGGTCGAAAAAGGTGCAGTAATCACATTACGTGACAAGACTGAAATTATGGAAGTGGTTAACACGCTTTACGAGGTGCAAAAATATTCTGATGATCTTAGAGCGCAGACGCACGAGTTTACAAATAAGTTATACCTACTATCAGGCCTGCTACAACTTGGTAAGTATGAGGAAGCTGTACAAGCGATTCAAAGTGAAATGGATATGAATGACCAAACAAGCCAGTTTATTTTGGAAAATATTTTGGATACGAATGTACAAGCAATCTTGTTTGGAAAAATAGGAAAGGCTTCAGAAATGAAAGTCGATTTCCAGATTGATACTAATAGTAGCCTAGAACAATTACCCGATTTTATTAGTACTGGTTCAATCGCGATTGTACTCGGAAACCTAATTGATAATGCGCTTGAAGAAGTTTCTGAGCAAGCTGATGGTTGTGTTACATTTTTCACACTAGATATCGGGGACGACATTATTATTGAAGTGTCGGACAATGGAAAAGGCATTTCGTCAGATGCCTTTGAACATATTTTTTCACAAGGGTATTCTACTAAGAAACAAGCCAATCGAGGATTTGGTCTCGCCAACGTTAAACGGGTTACCGACGAACTTGGTGGTCATATTCAAGTTAGCTCAGGGGTTGGGGCAGTATTCACAATATACATTCCGAAACAAAGAAATAAGGGGGCGCATCAGGATGATTAATGTATTAATTGTCGAAGATGATTTTCGGATAGCAGGCATTCACCAGCAAATAATGGAAAGTATAGAGGGTATTCGCGTGGTCGGACAGGCACTACGTGCAAAGGAAGTTTGGGGTTTTTTAGAAGAGGAGAGGATTGATCTTATTCTGCTTGATATTTATATGCCTGATCAGTTAGGTACAGACTTAATGGTAGAAATAAGATATAACTATCCAGAAACGGAATTTATTATGATCACAGCTGCAAAGGAAAGGGAATTACTTGCTCGTTGTATGGCTGCAGGCGTGTTTCATTACTTAGTGAAACCAATTGATCTCAATAGATTGAAAGAAGTTATTCAACGTTATCAAAATAGGCAAAATCTCATTAATAATGGCGAGATTGTAGACCAGACTTCCATTGACGCGTTATTCGGAATGTCTGATATTGAAAGAGACTCCATTGATACACTTCCCAAAGGCATTAACCAATTGACATTAAGGAATGTCAAGTCGATTTGTATGCATCTTACGGTAGGCATGACAGCAGAGGAAGTGGGGGAACGACTGGGTGCTTCTCGAACGACAGCAAGACGATATCTAGAATATTTGGTGTCAGAGGGTGTGCTTCGCGCTGAGTTGGAATACGGAATTGTCGGCCGTCCAGAGCGTAAGTACTTTCCGAGTTAAGCATCTCGATTTTTAGAGATGCTTTTTTCATGAACTAAATGAACAAAACTACCATAAAAAACTTAAAACTATTAAAATTGCAAACGGTTACATAGTTAAAAAGTGCATGTATTATGAACATATCAACATATCTAAAAAGCGAAGGAGAGGGAATCATGAGAAAATCACTTTTATTACTAGCACTATCATTGCTATTAGTGCTTGGCGCTTGTTCTTCTGCAAGCGGAGATGACGATAAGTTTCCAAACAAAAATATTGAATTTGTAGCACCTGCTACGCCAGGTGGGGGATGGGATGCTACCGCACGTGCTATCCAAAAAATCTTGAAGGAAGAAAAGATTGTTGAGCAAAGCATGACGGTTGTAAATAAGCCGGGGGGTAGCGGAGAAGTCGGTTGGCAATATTTATCCAAAAAAGATGGGCATTCACTTGCCATCAACTCTAGTTTATTGATTACAAACAACTTACTGGGTCAAAGTGATTTGACATATGAAAAATTTACACCAATTGCCACGTTGACAACTGAGTGGATCTCCGTTGCTGTCCCGAATGATTCACCTTACAAGACTGCTGGTGAATTGATGGAAAAGTTAAAGAAGGACCCTTCTTCTGTGAAGATCGGTATTGCACCAGGTTTAGGGAATAATGACCACCTATCATTTGTCCAAGCTGCAAAGACGTATGGCGTGGATGTAACAAAGTTGAACTTCCTTGTATATGAGAGTGGCGGGGATGTAGTGACTAGTTTGCTTGGTGGTCACGTAGATGCAGCTACTATGGCTGTTTCTGAATCTGCGGAACAACACAATGCTAACAAGTTTAAAGTGCTTGCTGTTACTTCTGATGAACGGTTGGATGAGCTTCCAGAAGTGCCAACTTGGAAGGAACAAGGAGTAGATATGGTATTCCCTCACTGGCGTGGAATCTTGGGACCGCCTGATATGACAGATGAGCAAATCGCTTATTGGGATAAAGTCCTCTCCGAAATGGTAGAGACGGATGCGTGGAAAGAATTACTTGAAAACAACGGGTGGGAAGATTTCTATAAAGATAGCTCAGCTTCTAAGAACTTTCTAGCAGAACAAACGAAAATGTATACAGATTTGATTGAACAATCCGGCTTGCAGAAGTAACTGCGAGCGTAAGGTCGAGCCCTAGTTTACGGGCTCCCTTTTACTTCATGTTAAGGAGGAAAGCGAAAATGGTACGGTTTATCACTCCATTATTCACTGTCGTATTAGGTATAGTATTTCTCATCGCTTCCTTGAACCTGCCGAAATCAAACCTCGGAAACCCAAATGGTCCTATCTATTTTCCGGTTTTAATAGCTGTTATTTTAATCGTTAGCGGTCTTGTATATTTATTTCAAGAAATTAAAGCGAGAGGGTTTGCTTTCAAAGATTTTGCTGCACTAAGAGAAGGAAAATCACCAATGTATCTAGGTATCACCTTAGTGTTAATGATTTTTTATACTATTGCTTTTGAGCGAATCGGCTTTTTACTTTCAACCATCTTATTTTTAGGCGGGTTACTGTTCTTATTAAATGGTGCTAAGAAATGGCTGGCTAACGTGCTCGTTGCTATTATTTTTTCATTTGTTACATGGTATGCCTTTGGGACATTGTTACAAGTGAGTTTGCCGTAAGAGAGGAGGAAGAACAATGGGTTCTGATATACAAGTAATCATTGATGGATTTTTAACAGCAATACAACCTGTCAACTTATTTTGGATTGCTCTCGGTGGTTTCCTTGGTACGGTTGTAGGCATGTTACCGGGTCTAGGACCTGCCACGGCCATCGCATTACTCATACCAATTACTTTTGGAATGGATCCTACAAGTGCGCTCATTTTAATGGCAGCAATTTATTATGGAGCTATGTACGGTGGATCAAGAAGTTCAATTCTGTTGAATACACCTGGAGATGGTTCAGCGATTGCAGCGACATTTGATGGTTATCCAATGGCAAAGAAAGGCCAAGCCGGACAGGCACTTGCCATGTCTGCGATTGCTTCATTGATAGGCGGTCTAATTGCTGTTGTAGGTTTTATTGCGCTCGCAAAACCACTTGCTAATTTCGCTCTAAAGTTTGGTCCTGCTGAGTATTTCCTTCTTATGGTCTTTACCTTATCAGCAATCGTTTCGCTTGCTAAAGGCGCGATGGTAAAAGGGTTCATCTCAATGGCGATAGGACTTATGATCAGTACAGTCGGCATTGACTTACAGACAGGTGTTTATCGTTTCACGATGGGGAATCCGCATCTTAGCGAAGGGGTTGATTTCCTCGTTGTTATCATTGGTATTTATGCGGTTGGTGAAGTATTGTTTAACTTTTTGTCTATTAATAAACCGGTAGGTGAGAAGAAGGAAGTCGGAAAGATCTGGATCACGAAAGAACAATGGAAACGCTCGAAATGGCCAATCATTCGGAATGGACCCATTGGTTTCGTAATTGGTGTCCTTCCTGGTGCCGGTGGCGCTATCGCTTCCATGTTGAGCTATTCTTTGGAAAAGCAAATTTCCAAAAAACCTGAAGAATTTGGTGAAGGAGCAGTCGAAGGACTTGCGGCTCCAGAATCTTCTAATAATGCTGCAGCGGTAGGAGCTTTCATACCTATGATGACGATGGGGATACCTGGATCAGGTACAACAGCAGTCATCCTCGGTGCAATTGTCATGCTCGGATTAAAACCTGGTCCTTTATTATTCGAAAACAATCCGGACATGGTGTGGACATTCATAAACAGTATGTTTGTCGGCAATATCTTTCTAGTTATTTTGAACATTGCGCTTGTCGGGTTACTAGTGAAGATTCTAGATACACCGCCAAGAATTCTCTATCCGCTAATCATGTTGCTTGCGTTTATTGGTACATACACTCTGGGTTATACGACAGTGGATTTTGTTATATTAATCATCTTCGGTTTCATAGGTCTTATTATGAAGATGCTGAAGTTCCCAGTTGCACCACTAATTCTCGCGGCTATTGTCGGATCAGACATGGAACAGAATTTTAGAATGAGTTTGATTTCTTATCCTGATGTTGTCGGCATGTTTACTGCGTCACCAATTACAATTGCACTGGTCATCATGACAGTTATTTCTTTAGGTTTACCGTTCCTTTCTTCTTGGTTACGAAAGCGTAAAACACAAAAAATGGTAGGCGGAAATTAAACTGTAAGTATTTGTACGGCATGAAGTATTTAGACGAACATTTGGTTACCTGTTTTGATGCATGCACACTTAGCTTCGGTTTTCACTTATCACTAGTAATTAAAGCGTCGGTCCGCCTCATCAATTCCAAGCACTTTGGATGGATGAGGTCTTTCCTTTGCAGTATAAAAGACGAGCTCACTCACATTGAAGCGATTTACTAGTTATAATTTGTATTTTATTTTTAATGAAGGAGAGATACATATGACATGGCTTATTACTGAACAAAAGACACAAAAGGAACTTTCTAGTGAGTTCCTTTCTCGGATAAAACAAAAACCCATTCTTAAGATTATCGGGGCACACGATGGAATGTCTGCTTTAATTGGGAAGGAGGTAGGATTTGAAGCGCTTTATTTGTCTGGCGCGGCTTTCACAGCAAGTAAGGGATTACCGGATCTTGGTATATTACACTCCCAGGAAGTGGCTGAACGCGCGCGAGAATTGACACGTGCAACTGGTTTGCCGTTGCTAGTCGATATAGACACAGGTTTTGGAGGTGTCCTAAATGTCGCTCGGACGGCAAAGGAAATGGTGGAAGCAAACGTTGCAGCAGTGCAAATAGAAGATCAAGATTTACCGAAGAAGTGTGGCCATCTGAATGGTAAGAAATTAATACCAGCGGAGGAAATGGCACAGAAAATAAAGGCAATCAAAGAAGTTGCTCCTTCTCTAATTGTCATTGCAAGAACGGATGCATTGGCAGTGGAAGGGTTTGAAGCTGCTGTAAAACGCATGAAATTATATGTGGAAGCAGGAGCGGATGGTTTGTTTCCTGAAGCACTCACTACGGAAGAAGAATTCCGTCAAATTGGGAGGAAGTTCACCGTTCCTTTGCTCGCCAATATGACTGAGTTTGGGAAGACGGACTACTATACAGCAGAAGAGTTTGAGGATTTTGGATTCTCGATGGTTATCTATCCGGTAACATCATTGCGAGCTGCTGCAAAAGCGTATGAGGATGTCTTTAAGGAAATCTTCGCTAAAGGAACTCAAAAAGATATTCTTCATCGCATGCAGACGAGAAAAGAATTGTATGAGACGATTCGGCTTGAAGACTACGAGGAGCTTGATGGAGAGATTGCCAAAACGGTGTTGCCGGAATGAAAAGGAGAAACTTATATGAAGCAACTTTCAGTTAAGTGTGCCATTTATCGAGGTGGGACAAGCCGGGGGATTTTCTTTAAAGAGGAAGACTTGCCGACATCTCGTTCAGAATGGAATTCTATTTTTATGGAAGCAATCGATGCTTACAATCCATCTCAGGTAGATGGACTTGGTGGAGGGACCTCTCATACAAGCAAAATAATCGTAGTAAGCAAAGCATCGCTTATAGAAGAAGTATGTCTCTCGTATACGTTTTACCAGATTGGTATCGGCAATCCTATTGTTGATAAAGAAGGAACATGCGGCAATTTGATGGCGGCAGTCGGCGCGTTTGCAGTAGACGAAGGATATGTTTCTGTGCCTAAAGGAAATAAATCCATTAATCTTGTTGTTCACAATACGAATATTGGCCGGAATGTCCGCATGGAAGTCCCTGTGACAGCACGTGGAAACGCACAAGTACAGGGTGATTTTCTAATGCCTGGTTTAAGTCGACCGGGTGCGCGTATTTCAGTCTCCATTCTTTCTCCCGGCGGTGGTAAAACAGGCACTACCTTTCCTTGCGACCATACAACAGAACTTACGACTACACGTGGAGTATTTTCTGTAACAATTGCTGACATTGTCAACCCATTCATTTTTGTACGTGCAGCAGAATTAGGGCTGAATGGAACGGAAATGAATGTCGATCTGACTGCTAACGACGAACTAATGAAGTTACTTGAAGAAATTCGGTTAGCCGGAGCTGTTAAGGCTGGATTGTCTTCTACTATTGAAGAAGCAAGGAAGGTTCCTTCGATACCAAAGATCGCGCTTGTGTTTCCTCCTACTGATTACTGGACAACATCAGGGGATGTAATTAAGGCGAATGAAGTCGATGTCGTTTCCAAAATGGTTTCAATGGGGAAAATTCATCGTACATTTGCGGGGAGCGGTCTTTACAACCTGGCAAGCGCACTATTACTATCAGGAACCGTTCCTAGTAATCTGTACACAGGTACTAAGAAATCAGGCCGACAGATTGTCCGCATTGGTCATCCGGACGGTGTGGCAGAAGTGCATGCATCCATTACGAATGATGGTCTAGACGTGGCGACTGTCGGTTTGGATCGGACAGCTCGCAGAATTATGTCAGGGCAATGTTACATACATGAGGGAAGAATCCTTTAAGAAAGGTGTTGGAAAAGTGTGCAACATGAAGATATTCAATTGACGGAAAGCATTGCTACACTGACCGTTGAAGGCATAAATTATCAGTACATTTCCTTGCCACGTCTTGAGGAGCTTGGGCTTGGTACCATTCGAGATTTGCCGTATTCCATTAAAATATTATTGGAATCTGCAGTTCGGAACTGGGATGGGAAGTTCATTACTAATGAACATATTTACGCACTTGCAAATTGGTGCAGCTACGATGCAACAGAAGTTCCATTTAAGCCGACTAGAATTATTTTACAGGATTTCACTGGTGTTCCAGCGATTGTTGACCTTGCCTCCATGCGTGACGAGGTTGCATCACGAGGTGGAGATCCTACATCCGTCAATCCCATGATCCCGGTTGACCTTGTCATTGACCATTCTGTAATCATTGAACATGCAGGAGACAGGTATGCTTTTAGTCGCAATGTTGAGTTGGAATACGAACGAAATAAAGAGAGATACGAATTTGTTAAGTGGGCACAAAAAAGCTTTACAAATTTTAATGTTGTGCCTCCTTCAAATGGCATTGTCCACCAAGTGAATTTGGAATATTTGGCAAGTAGTGTGCGTACGGAGCAGAGAGATAATAATTATTGGTTATTTCCTGATTCACTCGTTGGGACTGATTCGCATACGCCGATGATTAACGGTATTGGCACTGTTGCTTGGGGAGTCGGCGGCATTGAAGCAGAAGCTGCTATGCTAGGTCAGCCACTCTATTTTGTGATGCCTGAAGTGATTGGAATCCGTTTAAAAGGTAGTTTACGAGAGGGAGTCACAGCGACGGACCTCGCATTGACGGTTACAAGCATACTTCGAAAAAAAGGAGTCGTTGGTAAATATGTCGAGTTCTTTGGAGAGGGGGTACGGGATATTTCGGTACCTGACCGAGCGACTATTGCCAATATGGCTCCTGAATACGGTGCCACAATGAGCATGTTCCCTGTTGACGATCGAACCCTCGACTATTTAAAGGAGACTGGACGTGGCAAAATTGTTCCACTTGCAGAGGCGTATTGGAAAGCCCAAGGGATGTTTAATCTTGGAGATGAACCACCTGCCTATACGGAAGTACTTGAACTAGATCTTGATACAATCGCTGCAACGGTTAGCGGACCTAAAAGACCACAGGACACAATTCCACTCCCAAAAATGAAGGAAGCGTTCGACACTGTTCTTAGGAAACCGATGGAAGATGGTGGGTACGGAGCTGATGATAACACTGTAAAAACTGCCCTTAAAGAAGGAGCAGTGGTACTTGCATCAATTACAAGTTGCACAAATACCTCAAATCCGTCCGTTATGGTAGCAGCAGGACTCCTTGCAAAAAAGGCTGTAGAAAAAGGATTGCTGCCACCAAGCTATGTAAAGACAACGTTGTCACCTGGTTCAAGAGTGGTCGCGACATACCTCGAAAAAGCTGGCCTGCTTCAAGGGCTAGAGCATCTTGGGTTTTATATTGATGGGTATGGATGCGCCGCATGCTGTGGAAATACGGGAGCGCTTGTCGATGGAATCGAGCAAATGATACAGCAAGATCATCTTGTCGTCGCATCTATTTTAAGTGGCAATAGAAATTTTGAGGGTCGGATTCATCCACTCATTAGAGCTAATTATCTAGCATCACCTCCACTTGTAGTAGCGTTTGCGTTTGCAGGTCGTGTAAATATTAATATGGAAATAGAACCGCTTGGAGTAGGAAACGATGGAGAGCCCGTTTTTTTGAAAGACATTTGGCCATCTTCGAAAGAGATAGAGCGAATTATATCAGAGACAATTGATGAAACAGTGTTTAAGGGAGAATATGATCGAATTGATTCAAACGAAAAGTGGGCGACAATCAATTCTTCAGAAGGCTTGTTATATGATTGGGATGATACCTCGACTTATATTCAAAAGGCGCCCTATTTTGAGGCTGTATCAACAACTACCTCACCTTTGGGTAACTTGAAGGAGATGCTCTCGTTAGCAATTCTTGGTGATTCGATTACAACTGACCATATTTCGCCTGCAGGGCATATACCTATTCAGAGCGAAGCAGGTATATTTCTGCAATCCCAAGGTGTTGAGGTACGTGAATTCAACAACTACGGGGCACGCCGGGGGAACCATAAAGTAATGGAAAGAGGGACATTTGCGAATATCCGTCTCAGGAATCGCATGGCGAATGGTAAAGAAGGTGGCTACACGAAGCATTTGCCGACTGAAGAAATAGTCAGCATGTTCGAAGCTGCAAGTCGGTATCAGAAAGATGGCCGAAACTTGCTTATTATTGCTGGAAAGGAATATGGAACGGGTAGTTCTCGAGATTGGGCTGCAAAAGGAACAACTCTTCTTGGTGTGAAAGTTATTTTAGCTGAAAGTTTTGAGCGAATTCATCGAAGCAATCTAGTTGGTATGGGTGTTCTTCCAGTACAATTCTTAGAGGGCATGACTGCAAACACGCTTAGTTTAGATGGTACTGAAACCTATTCAATTCATGGATTCACCGAAAAAACGTTTATTCCAAGACAGCGAGCTGAAATGCAGGCGGTAAGGCAGGATGGAACAATTGTCAGCTTCCCGATAGAAATCAGAATTGATAATGCTATTGAAAGAGAATATTACATGAATGGTGGCATATTACCTACTGTTATGGAAAAACTGCTGAGAAATCAATAATCCAAACTGCTGATTGCAAGCGCCTATACATGTCTGCAGGACTCCTACGTAATCTGTGGTGGATGAAAACGCTATGGGGAAAAAGTATTTTCGGATTTGTATGGGGCTACGTCTTCGGCTGGTTCATGAATCTATGGATCATTGTCGGCAACATCGAAGCCTTTTCATGGGAATATTTCATCGGCATCTATGTATCTAGCATCTACTTCGACTTGGCTCACGCATTGTCCAACGTCTTCTTCCTCGTCGTCTTCGGTGCGAGCTGGATAAAAATCCTCCAACGCGTCCAACGTAAATACGGCCTACTCAGTACTGCATAGTTACGCGTAGCTAGAGGGAGTCCTTCGAATAGGCAGAGGGCTCCTTTTCTATGCAATGCAAAAAAGATAAAGATGATTGGTCAAAGGCATGTAGCGCGATGAGTAAACCAGTTAGCAACAGCATCTGTCCGCGGATATAAATTTTGTTTATAAACGTTGCAAATTCTCCAGGATACCCACATAATCCCTTAAAACGCCGCTAGCTCTAATTCCTTTACAGCATTCATTCAATGGAACTTAAAAAAACATTTTAATGACGCGCTAGCATCGAGATTCTGCTATCCCGCGTCAATAAAAGGAGTTTAACGACGCGAGAGCACCGAAAATCCTTCATAGCGCGTCAATAAAAGGAGTTTAATGACGCGCGAGCACCGAATATCCAGCATGACGCGTCAATAAAAGTAGTTTAACGACGCGCGAGCATCGAAAATCCAGCATGACGCGTCAATAAAAGTAGTTTAACGACGCGCGAGCACCGAAACTCCGGCATAGCGCGTCAATAAAAGTAGTTTAACGACGCGCGAGGACCGAAACTCTGGCATAACGTGTCAATAAAAGTAGTTTAACGACGCACGAGTATCGAAACCCCGGCATAACGCGTCAATAAAAGTAGTTTAAACACACGCGAACATCGAAATTCTGGCATAACGCGTCATTAAAAATAGTTTAACGACGCGCGAGAACCGATATTCTGGAATACCGCGTTATTAGAAATATGTTAGAGACGAGCGAGCTTCTTTTAAGAAGAAAAACATCTTCTGTTCATCGCATATCTCTTAGATTAAACCCTTTATATGCTCAAAGGCATTTAGCGCGATGAGTAAACCAGTTAGCATTTGCCGCTTCCCGCGGACTAAACTTTGTCAGCAAACGCCGCATATTCTCTTGGAATTCCGCATAATTCCTAGAAACGCGGCAAATCAACCTAGAACGCAGCATACTTCCGCTAAACGCCGCATATCAACCTAGAACGCCGCATACTTGACCCAAACGCGGCATATTTAAACAATTTGCTCATAATCCAAACTCATCAAATCAGCACAAATGCCAAGCTTGTGATACAGTAAAAAAACAAGAAACTCGAGCAAGGAGCGATTTTTTGAAAGCGTATATCGTTAACATAACATTTGAACAGATTGAACCGAAAATTTGGCGACGGGTGGCCATGCCAGCAGGCGCGACTTTTAACCGCTTGCATGAAATCATACAGCGCGTGACGAACTTTCAGAGTTTTTTCATGGACGAGCCCTATCATTTTTTTGAGATGGAAGTCGATGGGATGCTTATAACAAACAATGAGGCGATGCATGAACAATACGGCAAGTCGAAGTTGAATGGCCTAGTGCTAAAGCGTCCATCTCGTTTGAAAATCGACAGCTACTTAGAAAAAAACCGTCAACTTATGTATCGTTATGATAGCGGAGATGATTGGCGGATTCTCGTAGAACTGGAAGCTATCGTGGATGATTATTTTTTCGGTTTTCCTACACTACTTGACGGGGAAGGTACTGCGCCTCCTGAAGATGTTGGTGGGCCACCGGGGTATGAGCAATTTCTACTGACGTATCATAATCCGACAGATCCCGATTATGAAGAAATCCGTGCATGGGCAGAATCACAACAATATCGCCCGTACGATCCTCATTTCCTAAACGATATGCTGAAGTTTTCCAAGTATCAAAAGACAGAATGGGACAAAATTGATCATCGGAATTATGAAGTGTTGTCCGATAAATATCGCGGTCCCTCGACACAAAAGGCAGTAGAAGAAAAAGTCGTAGCAGAAAAGGAAGTTACTCAAAAGGACCAACAGTTGCTCGATTATATTGTCGCATGCACAAATTTATACGGTATTGTGCCGATGGAGCAAGTAGTGGCGATTTATAATGAGCAAAACAGTGATTCCATTACTTTAAATACACTAAACGAGCTTGTACGTGCTGACAGTGTTCAACAACAGTTGGAAGCGCGATTTGCATATACCGAACAAGATACATTTGTTGCAGAAGCATTAATCGATCCTGCTGACCGTAAAGCATTACGAAAGGCGGCGGAAGGAAAGCCTTTCTACATTCCTGATGCAATAGAGCTTTTGCGCTACGTCGATGATCATTATTACGAACGAACACCTGCTCAAAAGAAATTAGTAAAGATGTTAAAAGAAGACTTCGGAACAGCGATTGATATTGAAGAAGAAGTGCATGAGCTCGTCGTAAACTTACAAATTAGTGGCGGTGCCTTCACAACGCCTCTCTCTGACTTCCTTCAAAAATTGGAGCTCTCTGTAGAAAAAGCACAACGTTATATCGGCGTCATTATTGAAATCGCCAACACAACGAGGCTGTGGGAGAACCGTGGCTTCACACCCGAAGAATTGCAGCCTTATGAACAAGAGCGTATGATTGCAACAGCTAAACATGCTCAAGCAAAAGCTGGTCGCAATGAGCCGTGCCCATGTGGAAGCGGTAAAAAATATAAGAAATGCTGTGGGTAAAACGTATAAGAAGTGCCTGTCCTTTTATGAATGAAGGGCAGGCACTTATTTGTTTATGCTTAATATCTAATCTCCCATTGTCTCATCTTCTGAATGCACATTTATTGACGTGGCTGTTAATGTAGAACTGTCACTACCGAGTGCCTGAATGGAAATGTGATCATGGAAAATCCGATCTCCGAAATCCCAAGTGATGGACCAACCATCGCTGCCATCAATGTCATAACCAATGAGTTCTCTTTCACGCCAAGTTCCTGTTCCCGTTGGCGCTATCCAAAACAGCATCGTATCCACATGTTCTGCTTCCACTGAAATGGTCATTGAATGTGAATCTTTCGGAACGATGACCCATCCATGTTTTTCTTCAAAATCTGTTCGAACCTCTAAAATTTTTGGTAATGGCAACTGGACTTCAGTTGGAACGGTTGACGCGTCTGCACGTTCAAGTGGTTCGTTCTCACTGGTACACGCAGAAAGGGTCAAAATAGCCCATGCAGTCAACAAGGCGAAATTCTTTTTCATTGGAACCTCCATGCCGTTTGTGATTGGTTGTTTCGTTTGGAATTTTATTATGCGTCCAAATAAAGAGTTTGTGTCTAATTATTCCGATTATGTTCAATTGTAACATATATTAATAAAGGTAGCGCATGTTGTCCTAGTATAAGCTGTTTTAATTGAATACCACCTAAGTTTACTCTAAAGTATAAATTATTGAAATATTTAAGTCGATTTTTACAAAAATAGGGGGATACTCGATGGTTGATCAAAAAGATATATTACTAGATTTATTAACAGTACATTCAGCTTACGACGTACAAGCGATACAAAGGACAGGTGATTTCACATTCCTCTCTAAATTATCGGGTCTTCCACAAGTGTGGAAACTGAATGAAAACGATGAGCCCATCCAATTTATTCATGCGCATGATCGCGTTCAAAGTGTCTATCATTCACCAAGTGGTGATAGAACCGTCGTTGGAATAGATCGTGAAGGAAATGAAAAGCAGCAACTTTATATTGTAGGAGCAGCAGGTGGAGCGCCTGAAGTGCTTGTGGAGTCAATGGAACACTTTCATCACTGTGGTGGGTGGTCACCAGATGGCAGATACATATCCTATTCAAGCAATCGCCGGTCTCCAGGCTATTTTGATGTGTTTGTAATGGACGTCGATACAAAAGAAGTGAAGCAAGTTTTTACGCACAACGGAAATTGCATTCCGCTCGGATGGGTGGATGAACAGACACTTTTCGTCAATGTGAAGGAAACGAATATTGATAGCACCATTCATGTTGTTTGTCTACAAACAGGGAATCATTATCAAATTGGCGATCATGACGTGCTAGCGCGTTATGAAGCTCCCGTTATGAAAAAAGATGGAGACGTAGGTTATGTCCTTACAGATGAGAATGAAGAAACGTTGTATCTTAGCGCATTTTCAATAGATGAACCTGATGAACTTACAAAATTGCTTCATTGGGATTCTTGGGATATAGACGCAATCAGCTTAGCCCCAAAAGAGGATGTACTAGCATTTTGTCTGAATGAAGGAGGAATGACGAAGTTAGGCATGTATAATACGTCCGCAGGTGAATGGGAATGGGTAGAAAATACACCGAATGGTGTCATCGGATCGATGTCTTGGCGATCAGAGAATGCTTTATTATTTACGCTGAAAACACCAACCGTGACTGGAGATGTATGGGAATATGATCGATTGAGTGGAACAGTAAAAAGGTTAACGTCTATCGGGAAATTTGAAACATCTACAAATTTGGTGGAGCCGGAATTATATACTTATAGATCTTTTGACGGGCTCCAAATCCCTTATTTTATGTATCATCAAGGGCAGCCCGACAATAAACCTGCAATCATCTACGTACACGGAGGACCAGAAAGTCAGACAAAAGCAGAGTATAACCCGATTTTTCAATTTCTTGTGTACCAAGGTTTCACAGTCGTAGCACCAAACATTCGAGGTAGCAAAGGATATGGTAGAAGCTATATAAAGCTTGACGATGCAGATAAGCGATTGGACGCTGTCGCCGACTTGGCGAGTTTAGCGAAGGAATTAACGGATACTCATCAAGTTCTTCCGAATAAAATCGGCATTATGGGACGAAGTTACGGTGGTTTCATGGTATTGGCTGCTTTGTCGCATTATCCAAATTTATGGGCTGCTGGGGTAGATATTGTTGGAATGTCTAATTTAAAAACGTTCTTACAAAATACAGGTGAGTGGAGAAGGGGTTTAAGAGAGTATGAGTATGGTTCTCTAGATGTGTACAGTGACTATTTTGATAAAATAGCACCTATGAATCTTTCTGAGAACATTACTGCTCCCTTACTCGTTTTCCACGGCAGAAATGACTCGCGTGTCCCTGTGAGTGAAGCGGAACAACTTGTACAAGATCTTGAATCTAGGGACCGAGACGTAGAGCTACTTGTATTTGAAGATGAAGGACACCAAACTTCCAAAATTGAAAATCACGTAGCTTTACATACCAAAACGGTTCAATTTCTTAATCGCCACTTGAATCAAAACTGAAATTTGTGAGAGGAAGGCACTTGCTTCGCTGAACAAGTGCCATCTTTTTCGTCCTGCACCCTCAAAAACACCTTCCTATAAAACAAACAGGTCTACCTCCCCTCTCTCATTAATACAGTAGTAACAAAGCACTCACCACGGAATCTACTAAATAATGGAGGGGACATATTGAAATGTGTTCATTGTGGGAATGAACAAGCGAACGCGGGTTATTGTTGGAAGTGTGGAACGCCACTGGGCAGGTCGAGCACAACTACTTCCAGTCAACTCGCTGTACCACATGACGAACGAACAGGGGATGGCCAGATTGCAAAAGTGAACGCGACCATTCAATTCGATAAACTTAAAAAACAAGCCAATCAATACAAAGAATATTTCTTTGCACATGTGAAACACCCATCCATCAGCTTTTCCGGACAACAGCTTGAATTTATCAATGGCATCATCTCTCTTTTTCTATACGCGATTCTGTTTGGTTTGGCGACGTTCATGGCTATTCAAGAGACGTTGCAACAATCTTACGGCAACATGGAAGTGCTAGGTATGAACGAATACGGCAGCCCATCCACCTTTTCAGTCTTCTTTACCGTCTTTCTCTTCGTTGTCGTTTGCATGGCAGTCGTAATCCTTGCATTGTTCATTGCCAATAAATTGTTCGGTCCGGATGATTCAGGTAAAAAGATGTTGATCGTCTATAGCGCTCACACACTTCCCGCAATCATCATAAATCTTGTTGCTTGCGGCTTGCTATTCGTAAATTCAGGGTATTATGGCAGCCTCCTGCTAGTTGCTAGTCTTTTCTATGTGGTCATGCTGGCGCCAAGTTATGTCGTAAGTGTTCTCTTATCGAAGCACCCTAAAGCTGTAGACCCCGAATATGGATTTACCGTTTTTGCCCTGTTACTTGTTATCGCATGTAACGTGCTCTACCGTGTGTTGGAAGATTCAGCCATTTATAGCTACTTGGCAAGTTTATGGCAACAAGTATCGTAACTAAAAAATACAGGAAGGGTAGACGCCTTCTTGTATTTTTTATTGTGCTTCTTGAAGATCTTTAATTCGCTTAAAATGTCTATTGATCGCCTAACGAACTAAACATAATTATCGAACTTTTTACACATTCTTTACACCACCTCCATACGCCGTTGACAATCAATCTATACAATTGGGTTGATTGTTTAATAGAGGAGGAGTTGTGGTGGTATTGAAAAAGAAGTCCATGCTTTCGGCCGTCTTGGCAAGTAGTTTAGTATTCTCTGGGCTAGCGCCTTATGCGGTCATTCAAGCGGAGTCTTTCTCAGATGTTGGAAGTAGTCAAGTTGCGCAAGCAAGTTACCCACAAGTACTTATAACGGAGCTTTTGCCGAATAGTGTCAATGTACCCGGTAAGTCGGCAGATGCTTTTGAGTTCATTGAGCTGTATAACAATCGAAGTGAATCGATTCAGCTTAGCGACATTAAGCTGGTGTACGGCTATCCAGACGGTCGTGCCATGGATTGGCAGTTCATTGAAAACAAAGAGATCCTTCCAGGTGAAACGATGGTCGTATGGGTGAAAAATGACAACAACGCTCATCTTACGAATTCGGACTTCAATGAGGCGTTCGGCACAACAATACCCGATGCTCAACTAACGTATGTAGAAACAGCTGGTATGGCGAATACGGCAGAGCGGACAATGTCAGTTGCAGACCAATCCGGTATGATTTTTACGACGGTCCGATACACGAAGGATCAAGTAGTGGAAGATAAAAGTATTCGTTACCGATTAACGGCAGACGGGACAGGGACAGAAGCATATCCGGAACTAACTGCTCCGAATCCAGGAACTGTACAGGCGGAACAGCTTCCTGAGGCCCCGGTCGAAGTGGATGGAGAACTTCCTGTCATTACGCATACACCTGTCCAAACAGCGGATAGCGCTCAACCATTGTCGATTGAAGCAGAGGTAACGGATAACATCCATGTACAAGCTGTTAAATTGTTTTATCGATCTGTCAATGAAGGCGTTTGGCTGGAGAGAGAGATGAACCGTACAGCTGGTGATAATTTTGCGGTGGAAATCCCTGCTGAGGAACTGTATACAAAACAACTGACGTATCGGATAGAAGCGTTTGACGGGCAGAATACAGCTTCCACAAGTGAATACACAATCCAGATTGAAGGACAGCCATTTGATCCTCAAGCAGTTCCTACACTATTAGTGACCGAGCTCGTGCCTGATTCGACGAATGTCGGAAGTTTGGATGGGTATGAGTTCATCGAAGTCTATAATAACTCCTCACAGGCTATCAATTTGAATGATTATACAATTCGATACCGTTATACAATGGAAGGTCCTCAAGCAGACTTGCTTTGGATGCCTGAAGTGAAAGACCTCATCCTTCCATCTGGTGAAACGATGGTATTTTGGGTCATCAACAGTGCCAATGGGGCAAAGACAGTAGAAGATTTCAATGCGAACTATGGTGTGCAATTGACGGAAAACGTGGATATCGTCAAGTTGCATGTCGGAGGAATGGCGAACAGTAGCCCGCGTGGATTAGCCATTGCTACAAATGCAGGTGAAGACATTTCGGTTGCTTCTTATTTCGATGATCCGAAAGTCGATGACACGCAACCGGATAAAGGAATCCAATATACATTCCCGCGAGAACCTGGGAATAAGGAAATGAAAAAATATAGCCCTGGGTTGGAGCCTGCAACACCGGGTTCGGTCGCGACGGTTCAAGTCCCTACAGTGAAGGTGCAATTGCCGGTTGATACACAACCCCCTACGATGGAGGATTTGACAGCAAAAGGGACTGTGTCAGACAAGCAGAATGTGACATTGACGTTTGACGCGCAAGACGATCATTCTGTGAAGACTGTCCAATTGTTTTACAAGACAAAAGAAGAAGATGCATTTCGATCTGTGTACTTAACGAAAAACTACGACACGAAGTTGTTTACACATAAAATTTTCTCTCCTGAGTTGCTTGGAAAGAAAAGTTTGCACTATTATGTGTCCGTATCGGACGGGACGAATGTAGTGGACTCCCCACTTACGACGATTGCGATTGAGAATGAATCATATGATGATATCGGTTTGAATATCGGAGAGGGAGCATTCATTCGAGAGCAAGTGTTGTTAAAAGCATACGGGCATGATGCATCGCTATTGATTGACAATGAAGACGTGACAGCAGAAACATTCGCTGCATTACCAGGACAAGCGTATTTCGCGTTTGACGTGAAGAAAGTGAACTTATATTTTAAAAACGGCGTGACAATTGGAGACGAAATACTCCATATTTTCGACGATACGATTAATACGTATCAAACACTTACGATACCTGTTGACCCAAAATATTTTACACCTGAAGAGGCGACGAAAATTGCCATTCGATCAGGTACGAAAGTGTCACCGTTCGATCCAGAATCAGAGGAAAACCGAGATGACTTTTATGTGAAAAATGTACGGCTTGTATTGGAAGACGGAACTACTTTATATGATCCGGTCTATGCTAATACTGAAAAAGAACTGTTAGTTGGAGATGGAAGCGGTGCGAAAGAGGCGTTCGAATTTGCATTTACGATTCCTGCAGAAAAGTATACGGCAAAAGCGTACCGTTGGGATACGACCGCAGTACAAGATGGGGCGCATGTCATCGAAGCGAAAGGATCAATTCCTGCAGTTGCAAATGTTATCGTCGATAATGTTGCGCCGACCATAACCCCTTCCATTGAAGAAGGCAAAACGTACAAAGGTGAATTTACCATACGTGCAGAAGTGACGGATGAGCATTCTGGTGTCTCTTCATTAACGGCAACACTAGATGAACAAGAAATCACGTTGCCATACGAAACATCTTCTGCAAAACTAGCAGCTGGTGCGCATAGCGTTACGTACAAAGCCGTCGATACAGCAGGGAACGAAGCGGAAAAAACTATTCATTTTACAGTCGTTGAGGAAAAACCTTACGTGCCAGAACCGATTGCCCCAAAAGATGGAGCAATTGAAGTAAACCCTGATGGCGTGACATTGAAAGTACAAGTAGCCGATCCGACAGAAGATACGCTTGACGTCGCATTTTTCGAAGGCTTTGAGATCAGTGCAACGGATGAACAAATGCTTGTATTTGAAAATAGCAGTGATACGGAACCACCGAAAACGATGATTCCGGCAGGAGAGGTTGTTGTTTCGGACAAAGAAAAGCTTGCAAAAGTAGACGGTGAATACATCGAAACCTCTTCAATGGACCAATTCCCGTACCACAGATTTGAAGTGGAACTCGATGAGCAAGTGTCCGAGAATGATGAAATTGTCCTGAACTGGGAAGGAAAGTCCCATATTGGTCGGAAAGTGTCCATGTATGTTTGGAACAACGTCATCGACAAATGGGAACTGCGGGATTGGAAGATTGCTAAAGATGCATCCAATTTTAAGTTGACAGGCAGTGTTGTGGGGAATGATTATATCCTAGATGGGAAAGTGCAAGTCCTCGTTCAAGACGAAATCGCTCCAACTACGGAATTCGATTATTCATTCATCTGGATGTCGGATACACAATATTATGCTGAGAGCTATCCGTACATCTTTGATCGAATGACAAAATGGATTGCGGAAATAAAAGATGAATTGAACGTAAAGTACGTGTTCCATACAGGTGATCTTGTCGATAAAGCACACGAACCCATTCAATGGCAACGTGCCGATGAGTATATGGGAACGCTTGAACAAGCGAATATTCCATACGGCGTGTTGGCAGGAAACCACGATGTCGGCCACAAGACAGGTGATTACGATGAGTATGGTAAATATTTTGGGGAGCAACGGTTTAACGGCAAAGACTATTACGGTGAGTCGTATAAAAACAACCGTGGACATTATGATTTAATCAGCGCAAATGGCAATGACTTCATCATGGTGTACATGGGATGGGGTGTGAATGATGAGGACATCGCGTGGATTAATAAAGTATTAGCGGAAAATCCGCATCGGAAAGCGATTCTATCTTTCCATGAATACTTGCTCGTTTCAGGGAATCGTAGCCCAATTGGCGATCAAGTGTACGAAGAAGTTGTGATGGGTAATCCGAATGTTATTGCTGTATTATCTGGACACTATCATGATAGTGAAACATTAATCGATGAAATTGACGATGACGGCGACGGCATTGCGGATCGGAAAGTGTACCAAATGCTGGCGGACTACCAAGGGGGACCTGAAGGCGGGCAAGGCTTCATGCGTCTGTTGAAAGTGAATCCGCTTGAAAATCAAATCCATGTTCAAACGTATTCTCCATATTTGGATCAATACAATTACTACAATCCGGTTGATTATCCAGGGAAAGATGAATTTACAATCGACGTAGATTTGACACCCGTTGAGAAGTTGGTCGCTACGGATTTCTTCGAAGTGGAAGTGTTTACAAATACGGAAATTGGCACAGATACAGGAATTGAAAACGGAGAAGTGGCACAGGCAAATTGGACGAACCTCCTCCCAACAAGTAAGCATGGCTGGTATACGAAAGTGTCAGACGCATTTGGCGGAGAAGTCCGTTCAGGTGTTTGGTCGTTTGTGACGGGACAGAAGGAAGTTGATAATGGCGACGATAACGGAAATGTGATTGTTCCAGAATTGCCGCCAACTGATGGGGAAACCGTGCAAGTGACAATGGATAGCGTGCAAAAAAGTGAAAAAGCGTGGAAAGTGACTGCTTCAAAAGAGGCAGATATGAAATGGCAGATGACGGATGAAGTCGTCAAGGCGGCACGTGAAGCGAATGTTCCAGTCGTTTTTGAAATGAAAAAAGGCCATGCAGTGACGTTGCCAGTAGATGTGTTGCAAGCTGTAAAAGATGAAAAAGTGACTGTAGAGCTGGCCGTTAAAGAAAAAATGGATGACACTGCAAATGATGGACAAGCAACAATTGTAAAAACAGCTGGTAACAAAGCAATTTCTGTACAAACTTCTGGCGACTTCTCTAGTACTGGGAAGGCTACAAGCATACAAGCCGCGGAAAAGTCTGATGAGGTAAAATTGCTGAGTGACGTGCTAGATGTTCGTGTAACAATTGGCAATAAACCGGTGAACCTCGCTTTACCGATTCAGCTAAAAGTAGAAGGTGCGTTGGATCGTAATCAGGCAACGGGAGCGAGTTGGAGAGATGGCAAATGGGCATATGCTGGTGGAACAGAGAAAGCTGGAACGTGGACCATGCATACTTCACCATCAACAGTAGCAGTCGTATCGAAAACGCCAAACTTCAAAGATACGCAAGCACATTGGGCGAAAGAAGAGATCGATTCGTTATATGCCCGTCTCCTTACGCAAGGTAAAACAGAAACGATGTTTGCTCCTGACGCTCAAGTGAGTCGTGCTGAGTTTGCTGTCCTCTTAGCAAGAGTTTTCCAGCTTCCATTAGAAGCGTACGAAGGGAAGTTTACGGACGTACCAGCTTCCAAACAATGGGCGGCACAATCCATTGAGGCGGCACATCGAGCAGGAATTACACTTGGAAAACATGACGGTACATTCGATCCAGATGCAAACATTACACGTGAACAAATGGCCGCAATGCTCGTCCGTGCGATCAAAAGCGAGCGACCTGAATTGTTGAAGGGTGATGCTGCTAACATTTCCTTCAAAGATGAGCATTTGTTTGGTCATTACGCAAAAGATGCTATTCAACAAGCGGCATCAGTTGGTTTGATTAACGGTCGTTCCAACGGCAAGTTTGATCCGAAACATACGGCGACACGTGCAGAGACAGCGGTTGTTCTGTATCGGATGCTCGATTTATAAGTAGCAAACAAGCCTCTGTGGAGAATTTTCCGCAGAGGTTTTTAGGTATGGAGGAGACGAGCAGTTTCGTAGGGATAGGGCAATATATTGAATCAGTACGGTATTATTCAACGAAAAGTGGTCCGTGGGTAACTGGCCTTCTGAGAATTCGTTTGACGCGCTACATGCATTTTACAAACTTTGGGTTGGGTGTGGAGGGATATGCGGTGTTATTGAGATGTATGCGGATTTCTCGGTAGTTATGCGGCGATTGGGAGAAGTATGCGGAGTTCTAGGGGGCTTATGCGCCGTTTTGGAAGAGTATGCGGATTTCTCGGTGATTATGCGCCGTTCGGGAGAAATATGCTGTGTTTGAGGTGGATGAATTGAATGATTAGATAGGCATATGAATGAGTTCACTCAATTCCATAAAAGACCTATCTATTCTGCAGTGAGTAGACTATAATTTTACTAGTTGGTTGGTTTAATTTTCCTTATCTAAAAGGTTGTAGGAATAGAGGTGAGACGTTTATACAAGCGATTAGGATTGTTTGTAGCTTTTCTTACTAATAATGTTCGAACACATTAGGTAGACGACCTCTTTGTGAAGAGGCAACGTGAAATTTAGTTGAATATAAAGGAGCGTATTATGAAGATACTTAAATCATTGTTTGTCCTATTGTTAGGAAGTTGTTTATTTGTAAATTCGGTTGGAGCACAGTCGTTCAGGGATGTGCCAAGAGATCATTGGGCAAAAGATGAGATTCGTTTTCTAACGGACAAGCGTGTCATCAAAGGGTTTTCTGATGGTTCATTCCAACCGATGAAGGTTTTGACGAGGAAAGATGCATCGGTTATGTTAGTGCGTGCACTTCAACTGCCAGCAGAAAAACAACCTTCTGTGAAGCCGTCGGATTTGAAGTCTACGATGGGTGGATATGCTGAAATGATGGTTGTTGCGAATCGAGGCATGTTGACGATTGAGGGTGGTCGTTTTCATCCGGATCGGCCTTTGACACGCGGAGAAATGGCGAAAGCTCTTGCGGTTGCTTACAAGTATAAAGGGGCTGGAAAATCGATTTTTAAAGACGTGTCAAAAAGTAATGCCTACTATACATACATTGATGCCATTGCTGAAAATAAGATTACAACGGGTTATGTGGATGGCAGTTTTAAACCGACTGTTGCTGTCAACAGAGCACAATTTTCTACGTTCTTGAAACGTGTTTACGATCAACCGCATGCATTTACCGTTAAAAAGGCCGGCAAAGTTGTAAAGACTTTTACCTCTTCGGATGAAGCCATTCGTTATGCTGTTGGAATCGAAAATGCTACTGTGCATCCAGTGAGCAATTCATTAATGCGGTATGAGCAGAAACCTGCGGATTTAAAAACGGCTACTAGTATGAAAAATGGTGTGCTCATCTATAGTGGAGCTGAGAAAGAAAATTTTGCCCCTGAATTTTTTAATCCGTATTTCAACAACGGTAAATCCAACTTGTTCGATACGTTTGTTGTTCTCGGTAGAATGTATCCGGGAGGCGAGTTTCAAGAGACGTCTAAAAATCAAGCGAATTATAAAGAGTGGAACTGGTTTGCCGACAAGCTCTTCTCAAAACAAGGACCACTACATGCTCTGAATGAGGCGGCACGTTCAGCAAATCAGAAAGCGAATGTCTATATTGCGATTCCTTATCCAAAGCGTAATGGAGCGATTGTTGATTTGAATGGCAAGAAGGTGTCAAATACTTTGGCGGCTCGACAGCAGCTCGTGAATTGGTACATGACGAAAGTTGAGAAACAGTGGCAGCAGGCGGGCTATAAGCATCTTTCGTTCACGGGTTACTATTGGTTAAATGAAACCGTCATACACGCAGAAGATGAGCAACTTGTAACAGATACGGCTACTGCGATTCATAAAAAGAAAAAGAAGTTCATTTATGCCCCACATGCACGCACCACAAATTTTGAGAAGTGGAAGTTGTATGGTTTTGACGGTGCGTATTTGCAGCCGAATACATTTCGGTTGAATTTAGGTGATCCGAAGGCGCGGTTGCATAAGGCTTTCTTGGAGGCGCAAATAAAAGGAAGTAGTATAACACTTGAGATTGATACGTATTCCCCTCATCAAATGGATGCCGGGTTAAAGAATTTCGAGACGTATTTAGCGTTTGCGGAACTTTATGGATTAAAGGGGCAAAGTTTGTTGTTGTATCAAGGGGTCGATATGGTTTACAGAATGAATCATTATAAACAGGAACCTTATAAAAAGGCGTATGATCAATTGAGTGCTCTTTTAGAAAAGTAACGTCTAATGCAAAGCGATTTGAAGAGTTCCTTTGCTCGTTATGAACTCTTCATTTTTTTTATTAGTAATGCTAGCAACTGCCAATAAAATTCCTCCGTACCCCTTTCAAATAAAATTCAATACGTTATACTTAAATGCGTAAACAACGATTATTGTAAATGACCTTTGAAAGGAACGTTAACATGAAAACTTATGCTGGACGGATAGAGAAAGATTTTATCGGGGAGAAACAAGTACCCGATAACGTGTACTATGGTATTCAAACGCTACGTGCAACGGAAAATTTCCCGATTACGAATGAGCGCATTCATCCACAAATGATTCGTGCCATCGGTATGGTGAAAAAGGCTGCTGCCATTGCAAATTGCTCGGCGAATGGATTGGCTGAACAAATTGGTCATGCGTTAGTTTGCGCGGCACAAGAAGTGATTGACGGGAAGTTGAATGACCAGTTCATCGTGGATCCGATTCAAGGCGGGGCAGGTACGTCTGTCAATATGAATGCAAATGAAGTTATTGCCAATCGTGCACTTGAAATGATGGGGCACGCAAAAGGGGATTATGCGTTCATTAGCCCAAATAATCACGTTAATATGTCCCAGTCAACGAACGATGCATTTCCAACAGCCATTAAAATAGCTGTACATACGCTTGTGAATGAACTTCTCGATACAATGGAGGAGATGGTAGACGAACTGCGTGTGAAAGAGCAGCAATTCGATTTGATCATTAAGATGGGCAGAACGCATTTACAAGATGCCGTTCCGATTCGTCTAGGACAAGAATTTGGAGCTTACCGCCGTGTTGTTGAACGTGATATCGAACGGATTTCACGGACACGCATTCATCTTGCTGAAATTAACATGGGTGCAACAGCAGTCGGAACTGGACTTAATGCCAACATGGCGTATATTGAGAAAGTGGTTGAACAACTGCGTGACATAAGCGGGTTGCCATTACAATCTGCAGAACATCTCGTGGACTCTACCCAAAACACGGACGTCTACACAGAAATTTCAAGTGCATTGAAAATTTGCATGCTCAATATGTCCAAGATGGCGAACGATTTACGTCTTATGGCTTCAGGCCCACGTGCAGGCTTCAATGAACTCAACTTGCCTGCAAGACAACCAGGCTCATCGATTATGCCGGGTAAAGTGAACCCAGTCATGGCGGAAGTCATTAATCAGATTGCCTTCCAAGTAATCGGCAATGACCATACAATCAGTTTAGCGTCTGAAGCTGGCCAATTTGAATTAAATGTCATGGAACCAGTGCTTGTCTACAACTTACTGCAATCCTTGACAATCATGCGGAACGGATTCAACGTTTTCCGTGAGTATTGCTTAGTCGGTTTAACAGCAAATGAAGCGCAGATGCAAGAATACGTTGAACGGAGTATCGGGACAATTACAGCGTTAATGCCGTATATCGGTTACGAAAAGTCGTCCCAACTCGCACGCGAGGCGTTTATTACAGGAGCACCAATACGTGAACTATGCTTGCGTTACGAAGTGCTAACGGTTGAGGAGCTCGATAAACTACTCGATCCCCATCGGATGACGGAAATTCAACGTGAGAGAGAAAAAGTAAGTCAATAAATAAAAGAAGCACCAGCCTCTTCGTCAAAAGAGTCTGGTGCTTTTCGTTAGTTCGTTTTTCCAGCTACTTTAAATGGTTCAATCGGCATTTCTAGTACTGGAATGGGTTCTTTCGCATTCACGGATGACAAAAACCCTTCCGCTTGCATTCTACGTACAAATTTCTTCAATTCAATTTTCATCATGATGATTTCCATGTCCCTGAAGTCGATCGCATTTCGATGATCTAGTGCCATCCTCACACACTTCCCTTCTCCTATTTTTAATGTAGTCCATTTATCGTGAAAAAATATTGTGTAATTTATATCTTTTGTTCCTTGTGTAAAGTATAACATGTTTGATTCTGTAGCGGTTTACAAGCAAGTTGGGACATTTTTTTTCGAAAAGGGCATTTTTTATCGTTTTTTCTAATATATTTCCCAACATTTCATGGTATGATAGATGCAACCGATGATTTATGATAATGAAGAGAGGGAAGGGCGATGAAAGTAGGACATGTGATTCGTGCCGAACGGGTGCGGCAAAACATGAAACAAATTGTTCTTGCAAAAGGAATTTGCACGCCTTCTTACTTATCAAAAATCGAGCGCAACATGATCAATCCAAGTGAAGAAGTCGTCGAGCTGCTAATGGATCGGCTTGGAATGGATTCTTCAAAGTTTCGTTCTCCTGTTGAAAGCGATTTTGAGCAGAAGTTTGCGAAACTATTAAAAGATACGTATCGATCAGTCATTACAAAACGTGATAAATCCTACACAAAAGAACAACTAGATCTATTAGTTAATGAAAACCCTGTATTCTATGATCAATCACTCTATTATACTTACCTACTCATCGTTTTTCGTTTTCGATTGATTCTAGGGCAAGAAATTGAACAAAGGTGGAATGACCTAGACGTTCTAGACGAATTTACATCAAATTTCGATGATCATCAAATGTACTTGTACACATTGAATAAGGCATTGCTCTTCTACTCACTTGGCAAGCTTGGTGAAGCGATTGAGTATTTTGAAAGAGTTGTAGAAATTGTTGATGCGATTCATCTTGAAGATTGGGAAAAAGCAGAAATAGACTACATCTTGGGTGTTGCATATACAGCTGATATTCGGATTTTTCATTCCATTGAATATATCCGTAAAGCGCTTACTTATTTTAGGGAACAGTTTGCAATGAAAAGGGTTTTAGAGTGTTATGTTCTTTTGGGAATAACTTATAAAAAGACTGAACAGTACCAAGAAGCTTTTGATGCATATTCAAAAGCAAAACAACTTTGTGAGGATTTCAATTTAGAAGATGAGAAAGGTTTAGTTTATCACAACCTAGGCAGTCTAAATTCTTTACTAGGTAATAGAAATGATGCAATTAAATTTTACTTGATGAGTATGGAGAGTAAAGAATACATTAAAAATCCTTACATTACAATTTACTGCTTAGTTGTCGAATACTCCAAATCAAGAGAAATTGACAAAGTTATTGAGTGGACTAAGAGAGGCATTACTTTATTTGAAGAAAGGCAAGAGCATCGCCATATTACCTATTATTACCACTTGAAATTCTATCAGTTTCTATATTGTGAAGAGAAACCCAATGTTGAGAGTGCGATTGAAATAATAGACTATTTTAAAGAACTTGATGACTACAGAAATGTACAAAAGTATTGTACAGCACTAGCTGAATGGTACTATATGAACAGGAAATATAAACTATCTTCGATTTACTTTAAAGAGGCGAATCGAAATAGTTATATTTATAAAAAGATCGAAAGCTGGGAGGATATATAATGAAAAAGATTATTGCGGTTCTATGTTTATTAACAGTATTTACATTTACTTCTTTAAACCAACAAGCGCATGCTAGTCATGATAGAGTACCTGATATCATGAGCATTAAAACAACTTCAATTTCAAAGTAAGCATGTAGACCAAAAAAACGCCATTTTCGGGCGTTTTTTTTATTTTTCAACCCTTAATTATTACAGAATCCTATTTTCTGTATAATAATAGTAATGAGTGGTAAATTTATGAAATAATAATCGTTATAATGTAATAGTAGGTATTGCTTGTTACTAGATTTGACAGCATTTATAGCGGTTTTTTCACAACAATTGCCAGAAACCATTCAAGGTTCACTCTCCATCATTCGCCTTATAACCGTCTTACTCTTCTCTTGTTAATATGTATCATAATAGTAACATACTATAGAAAGTTTAATAGTTTTATAGACCTACTCACATTATGGTGGTAGGATTTAAAGACAAACCATAGATTGCTAGAGGAGAGATTAGTAGATGATCTGTATGGAGAATACGCCTAATTTTGCAGGTGTACACCTTGCTGGTGATCGAAATGACTTTGAGTGTCTGAGTAAAGCGATACATGCAATTGTTGGGGATGAAGGGGAATTTTTAGGGTACGAGCAAGTTCGGCAACGGGTGTTAGAGTTCTGTGAAGAGATTCATTTCACTTTGGATGGCCAACGAGGCATTGCTTTTGTACCAAATGGAGTGGACAAACTTGTTGAAAAAGGGGTTCCTGTTACACCTGTTTCTCGTAAGAATGCGTATTATCACTTTAAAGTACTTTGGCCAGAAATGTTGTTCATCGGGTTTGTCATGAATGAATTTATTGAGCTATCGGCTAAGCATCGAAAACATTTTTGGGATCTGAATCCCGCTGTTATTCGGCAATTCCAAGCAGTACTTGCGTGCTGTCTAGAAAAGACAATAGGGGATAAGAAATTTCGATTGTTAAAAAGTGCGCTTACACCAACTTTCATTGGTTACTATCAAAACTATTATCCACAGTATATTGATTATTTAAATGTTGAACTACTTAAAATGCCGAAAGAGAAACGTTTAGCAAACATTAGTATCGTTGCCAAGCGTATTGCGAATAAAGACAAGAATTATATAGATTTGAAACGTAAAATTGAAACTGAGGCATTATTAGAGAAAACGTGTCCGACGGAAGTGTTGCCGTTTGAATTATGTCCTAAAGAGATTGTTTGGTAAATGAACTAGTCGATTACCCTCTTCAAGTAGAAGATGTATGGGAAGAAGTCTCTAAGGTTGCTAACTTTAAATTGGGAATAAGTATTAGCTAGCACTATTTGACTTACACAGCTCAACCTTACATAGCGTCGATTTAGAGAAGCCATCTTTCACGAGGAATTAGGGTGATTAATGCTGTAAAGTTGTAATTGGAATCTAAGACATTCTTGTTAGAATACCAAACTCCTTATTGCTATTTCAGTATATTAATAAGTTCTTAAAACGTCTCCTATGTGAGTCGTTTTATTTAAGGGGAGAATTTTTTTTGCCTGTGTGTTAAACGATAAAAAGCTAACTAACCGTTTACCTAAAGTGGTTTTTACTGTATTCTTTACTTTCAAGCAACTTAATGCAAAAGTTGTACGGTGGATAAATTAGTAAAGGATTTGAATGGGGAATGGCGCATAGTTTGCGATTGTCAAAGCGGAAAATATTTTTGACGATTGTTTTATTTCTACTTGGTTTAACGATGTTTCGGATTGGTTGGATTGTCACTCATCAGATTCCCGATCATCCTAAAGCGAAACAAGGAATTGTTGATTTGCGTGAGTGGCGTTTTGCGGAGAACGAGGCAATTACGTTAGATGGCGAATGGGAGTTTTATCCTGATGAATTTTTGCAGCCTGATGATCTCAAGCGTAGTGATAGTCAATTCATATTTGTTCCAAGCAGTTGGGACAAGACGGCGCATCTTTCTGAAGCGATTCCTGCATATGGATATGCGACCTATCGGTTAACGGTTCTTCTCCCACCAACAACCGAAAAATTGTACGGGTTACGCTTGAAGAAAGTGTTGTCTGCGACAAAAGTATTCATAAATGGTGAGCTTGTTGCATGGCAAAATGAACCGATGGAATCGGATAAAGGGCATGCAACAAAACGGGGGCCATTTACGGTCCTGTTTCCTACCGATCGCGAAGAAGTGGAATTGCTGATTCATGTGTCAAATTATGATGTGCCGTTATCAGGGGGAATTGTAGACAGCATTAAAATCGGATCTGCACATTCGATCCTTGCTGAATCAAAGAAATCCATAACGCTGCAGATTATTGTATGTATGATTTATTTGTTGCATAGTCTTTATGCTTTTTGTATTTATTTTTTGGGGAAAGGGAAATATAAAAAAGAAGTTTTCTATTATGGATTATTACTTATAGTAAGTGGTTTTTCGATTTTAATAGATGATGATATCGTTTTACAGCTGCCGATTCCAATTGAATGGGCCAACAAGTTATTACTATTTTTATTTTTGTCAATGCTATTCGTTACTGTTACATTTATTAAACATTTGTTTGCGATTTCATCACGTATATATGATGTATTAACCGTACTGTTCGCAATTCTAGTCATCGGAATACTACTCCTTCCATTCCATTTCAATTCGTTAATCATGACATTTATTGCGTTATATTACGGAATGGGTCTATTCTTTTTATTTTTTAAGACTATTAGGGCTGTTTCAGCTGGTTTCCCAGACGCAATTTTTATTTTATTATTCATCACAAGTTATTTGTCCAATGTCCTTTGGGGCACTGCGATACAGTTAGGTTTTATCGCTATTCCGTATTATCCTTTCGATTTCATTATCGCAATCATAATGATTGGGCTACTTTTAGTGAATCGTCATATCCGTGTTGCAAAGTTAAATGATCTGCAAACATTGGAGCTTCAGAAGGCGGATAAGATGAAGAATGATTTTCTGGTAAATACATCTCATGAGTTGCGCAATCCCCTTCATGGCATATTGAACATTACACATTCGATTTTATTGGACAAAAAAGAGGAGTTGTCTCCTGAAAACAGAAAAAGTTTGCAATTGCTGCTTCGAGTAGGTAAACAAATGTCGTTTACACTAAATGACTTACTGGACAGTACGAGACTAGAAGAGCAACAATTGCAACTGCATCTTCGTCCAGTCCGATTGCAATCAATCGCATCTGCAGCAATCGATATGATGGAATTTGTCATGTATGATAAAAAACTGAAGTTACGTATGAAAGTACCTGATGATTTCCCGGCTATTCGGGCGGATGAAAATCGATTGCTGCAAGTTTTGTTTAACCTTTTGCATAATGCTGTGAAATTTACAGAGGAAGGAACAATCACGTTGCGCGCCGCACACTATGGAAAGATGGCGACGATTAGCATCCAAGATACCGGTGTTGGAATTAAGACTGAATTACAAACAAGAATTTTTAATCGATTTGTCCAAATCGATGCAGGGGATTCACCAGCAGGTGGCATTGGAATTGGATTAGCGATTTGTAAACAACTAGTTGAACTGCATGGGGGAGACATCTCAGTCACTTCGGAAATTGGAAAAGGTTCAACATTTTCTTTCACACTTCCACTTGAGCAAGGTGCGGGTGAGAAAGGTAATTACGTCAATCTATCACACATGGAGAGAGAATTGCGTGTGGAATCGGAATGGGAAATTGATGAAGAACCGGTAGCTATGAACAAGCCCCACATTTTACTCGTCGATGATGATGCAGTCAATTTAAGAATATTAAGAAGGCTACTACAATCTGATTATCGTATTACAATGACAATGAATGGTAAAGAAGCCCTTCAATTCGTAGATGAGTTTGTATTCGACATAGCAATAATTGACGTGATGATGCCACATCTATCAGGTTATGAATTGACAAAGTTGATACGAAAGCGCTTTTCCCTTTCCGAATTGCCAATCATTCTGTTAACAGCTCGAAGTCAGCCAGAAGATATACTTACAGGTTATTTGGCAGGAGCGAATGATTATGTAGCCAAGCCGATGAATGCACTTTCGATGCAATCACGTGTTCAAGTGTGGACGAGTTTGCGACAAGCGATGAAAGAGCAGAGTCGTATGGAAGCTGCGTGGCTACAAGCACAAATACAGCCGCATTTTATGTATAACACGTTGAATACAATTGCTTCATTAGCAGACATTGATGCAACGAGGATGACGCGCTTATTAAATGAGTTCGGCAATTATTTACGTAAAAGCTTTCATACCCAAAATATTGAGGATGTTATTCCACTTACAGATGAATTGTCATTGACTAAATCGTATGTATATATTGAGCAAGAACGATTTGGTGAACGATTGAAAGTTCGGTGGGAAATTGATGAGGAGGAAGGATTATTCATACCCCCATTGGCACTCCAAACAATCGTGGAAAATGCAGTGAGTCATGGTGTGCTTAAGCGTGTAGAAGGTGGTACTGTAGTCATTCGAATAAAAAAAAGAGCAGACACATACTACGATGTAATTGTTGAAGATGACGGGATAGGGATGTCAATTGAACAAGTGCAACAACTGATGGGTGATGCGACGAAGGAAGAGAAAGGGATTGGGGTAGCAAATACACAACGCCGTTTAAGAAGATTATACGGTAAGGGCTTAGTGATTGAAAGTGAACGTGAAGTTGGGACAACTGTCAAATTTCAAATTCCATACATCGATTCATAACGGGTTTGTAAGTGGCTAGTTTAAGATAAAAATACCGCATGAAGCAAGAGAATCATATCTTAGCTTCATGCGGTTTTTTTGTATGGGTTTTCATTGTTTAAGAGAAGTTTAAGAATAAGGTAAGAAGACTTTAAGGGCTATTGCATAGAGTATATATGGTAGTAGAAGTTCTGTTAGATAAGGAGTGTGATGTACATTCGTAGAGTAATAGGTAGTTTGCTACTGGTTGTTGGCCTTGGTATTCTTTTTTATCCTCAAATCGAAAAAAAAGCATATCACAAAGAACAACAAGATCTATTAGACGCTTTTGAAAGACTAGGGACAATTGAAGAATCAGAGCAACCTGTAGTAGATGGTGAGGTAAAAGATGAGGTTGGAAGCACGGCGGATTCCGAGGAGGCCGATTTGTTGGAAGGGGTGACGGGACTATTACAAATTGAAAAGATTGATCTGAAAATCGCGATTTTTGATAGTTCCTCAGTTGAAGCGCTGACGAAAGGTGTTGGCATGATAGAGCCTGAAAAACAGTTTGGCATGAACAATATCGGAATAGCAGGTCATCGATCCGTCACACACGGAAAGCAGTTCAATCGATTGCGGGAAGTGGAACCCGGTGATACGGCGACTGTCGTAACGACTGATGGAACGTTTGAGTATGTCATCACCGATTCATTCGTCGTCCACCAATCGGAAGTGTCTGTTCTAGATGATCAGGAAGATCCGTTATTGACGCTCGTTACGTGCACACCCTTAGGAAGTCACAATCCACCTTATCGATTAATTGTCCAAGGCAAACTTGTAAATGGTCAAGGTGAGAAATGACATTGGCCATACAGGATGGATACGGGTACAGGAAAGAGGGAGAATGGATGAAATGAAGAAACTATCAATTTTTGCATTATTTCTACTGCTCATCGGTCAAACGATTTTAGGACCAATTTCGATGGTGCATGCAAGTGAAGCTGGCACTTCCACGCAGTCATTTATGGTTATGGAACGTACGGCAACGACAGCAGGTGACAGTTTTACACACGATTCCACAATACAACTTCACTATGAATGGAAAGTTGAAGGAGACGTTACTGAAGGACAGTCGTTCTCATTGCCGTTTCCTCAACAAGTACAGGTGGATCAGGCAGCTGGCGTATGGCAAGATGATGACAATGCAATTGCCTATTCTATTTCTGATGGATTGTTAACGGCCCGTATTCAAGGCCAGCCATCAAAACAATTTGGTACGCTCATTGTGTCTGGGCACTTACATGCGGAAGCAACAAGCTTTGTGTTTGCGGGTGTAACGTATGAAGTCGATGAACAACAAACGAATGAGCCAAAAGCGGATACGGAAAATTCAACAGAACTCGGCGAAGAGCCTCCTGGAGAAAGCGAACAGCTTGAACCTGGAGCAGAAGGAACTGGCGGCGAAGAAGAAATGCCAGTTGACGGTTCAGATGAAGAGACGCTCACTGGTGAAGAAGATGAGCAGTCGACAGTGACCGAAAATGTTGAGAACGAGAGTTCAACGGAAGCTGATCAGACAGAGACTGCTAAGCCGACAAATGCAGGAGTCATTACAGAAAATATCTTGACCGATGTTGACGTGACATACGAAGATTCCAATGAGCAACCTGTGGATGAAGTTGATCAACAAACCGTGATTGGTGTTCACTACAAGTGGGCATTGGAAGTTGGTCACGGGTATAAAGCCGGAGCGACATTCACGTTTCAGTTACCGCCTGAATTGAAAGTGCACAACATTGTGGAATCGGAAGAAATACGTGATCAAACCGGTGAACTAATGGGATGGTTTACAGCAGCATTAAATGGTACTGTGACAATCGAGTTTACTGACTACATTGAACGTAAATCCGATGTTAATGGACAAATCGGCATTTGGACCGAAATTAGCGAAGAAACAATTATCACCGGAGACAAATTGATCATCACGCCGATAGAAGGGAAAGCGTCACTAACAATTCCTCTTAACTTCCAACCAGGTGGAGCAGCAATTGAGAAGCAAGGGACGCCAAATCGGGTGTACAACGGTGAAACCATCACATGGACGATTGATGTGAATAAAAACTTAGCTTCGTTAACGAATGCACAAATCATCGATCCGATACAAGCCGGACTGGAACTGAAAGACGGCTCAATGAAGCTTTATCAGTTGAACACAAAGTGGAGCGGAAAGGTCGAAGTTGGGGCCGAATTGCCATTAGATTCCCGAACGTTTCCGGTTTTGCTGGGCGATATTGACACAGCCTACCGACTGGTGTTTGAAACTACCGTAATCGACGAAGATGCAACAGAGTTCTCAAACACTGCGACGTTGACGGCAGATGGAAAAAAGGATCAGCAAGCAACAGCTTCCGTTTCCATTCAACGCGGCAAACCGCTTGCAAAACGAGCTAAAGCGTATAACAAAGCGGATCAATCCATTGAATGGGAAATACTCTACAATTATAATGAGAAAAGCATTCCTCAATCTGAGGCAAAACTAACAGACTTTTTTACGAACAGTCAAGAATTGCTTGGTGATTCACTCTCGGTTGAGGAAGTAACGATTAATCCTGAAACAGGTAAGGAATCCGGCTCTACGAAATTTACAAACTATACCTTTACCGACCAATCCAAAGCAGGTAAAAATGGGTTCGTATTAAGCTTTAATCATGATATCGAAAAAGCTTACAAAATTACGTACAAAACGAAGTCAATTGATCGTGTATATGAGGATGCGACAATTGTGAATGAAGTCGCAGCGGGTGATGATGATGTAGGCGACGTCGTCGGTCAAAAGATCAGTCCGCAAATTTTAGTTAAATATGTTGGTACACCTGACTATAAAAAGAAAGAAATTGGCTGGACGATTCGTGTCAACAGAGACCAACATACGATGAAAGAGGTTGTCGTTACCGATACATTTACAAATGGTGGTCTAACGTTTATGGCGGACAGTGTAGCAGTAACAGAAGGCGGCAAAACTGTACAGGCTTCAGATTATACGGTTGTGGAAACGAATGACGGTTTCACCCTTACTTTCCACCGTACAATCGAAAAAGAGGTTTACATCCGGTATAATACGAGTTTTGATTATGAAGCGAGAACGGACAAAACAAAGGAACTCCTTGAGAATCGTGTGGAGCTCGACTGGAAAGATGCTGCTGATAAAGATCGTACCCTTACAGCAAAAGCCGCGTTTAAACCTGATGCATATACAAAGTCTAATGGTTTTAAAAATGGTTCCTACAACGCGATTACAAAAGAGATCACGTGGGAAATCGGTGTGAACTATAACTTGCAAACGCTAGAAAATGCAGTCGTTGAAGACACGTTTGACGGGAATCAAAAGCTGTTAAAAGATTCAATTACGGTGTATAAAATGTCGCTGACTGGCGGCGAAAATGGAGTGGAACTAGGGGAAGCAGTTGAAGGAGTCGATTATGCCATTTCCTATCCATCCGAGAAACAATTTAAAATTACGTTTACCAAACCAATTAGTGAACCGTATAAAGTCGTTTACAATACGTCAGTGGATGAAGTCTCACTTGTAGCGGAAACCTATAACAATGCGGCAGCCTTAAAGAATAACGATTCACAACAATGGGAATTGAATGCAGCCGTATCGGTCCCAAATGGTGGCTCGTACATCAATAAATCAGGTGAGCAAAATGGTAAGATTATTGATTGGAAGATAAACATCAACTTCGCACAGTCTACTGTTCATAATGCGAAAATCGTTGACACCCCAGATGGCAACCAAGTAATTCTACCGGATTCGTTCACGCTGTATAAAACGCTTGTCGCTGAAGATGGCTCTGTAAAGAAGCAAGGGGAAATGGTAGAAGGGAAAGATTACACCCTTTCATTCACAGAAAATCCGGATACGTTTACGCTTACCTTTACGAATGTCATGAATGAACCGTATATTCTCGAATACCAAACGCGCATTATTGCAGCAGTTGGTACGGCGATCAATAACGGCGTAGAATTCAGTGGTGAGAACATTACAACGGAATCAGGTTCTAGTGAAACGTTTACAGTTAAGCGGACAGCTGGAATGGGTACCGGAACTGGTGAACTCGGTCAGTTAACGGTCATTAAAAGAGATGGCAGTTCCAATGCGCTTCTAAAAGGTGCCAAATTTGCACTCGTTGATAAGGAGAGCAAAGCGACAGTAGCAAGCGGGGAAACAAATGAAAATGGTGAAGTTGTCTTTGATAGACTTCTATATGGAGACTATCTATTAAAAGAGATTCAAGCTCCTGTCGGCTATCTAGCAGCTGAGGATCAAACGATTACAATTGACACGCCTTTTGAGAAGGATAATGCTGATAAACCAGGCAACAAAGTAACTGTCAATAATACGAAGCTTGTATATGAAGTTCAGCTTAAGAAGATTGGCGAAGATGGGAACGTACTTGCTGATGCTGAGTTCCAGCTTCAAAAGCAAGATGAGAACGGATTTATCATTGTGAGAGACCGACTTGTCTCGGACGATAATGGATTAATTACTGTAACAGGCTTGGATCCAGGTAGCTATCGGTTTGTGGAAACCAAGGCACCACTTGGCTATCAGCTTCTTACAGATTCTAAAGGATTCACAATTGAAGAGGATGCAACTGTCCGCAAAGAAGTTACTGCAATGAACATTAAAAAAGGTTCAGCATTATTGAAGAAAGTAGATAGTGTTGACGATACGATTGTCCTTTCAGGTGCTGAATTTAAGGTGGTAGATGAAAACGGCAATATCGTTAGAGAACTTGTCAGAACAATGGAACAAGGTGAAGCGGTTGTCCAAAATCTTGATCCGGGCACGTATTATTTCATTGAAACAAAAGCCCCGGAATTTTATCAATTAGACAACACGCCGATGGAATTTGTGTTGGAAGCCGGCTCGTCCAAAAGCGTCCAAGTAGTAGCGAAAAACACGCTCATTCCACGCGATGTTCAGCTACTAAAGATTGACGAGAAAGATGAAACAAAGACATTAAGTGGAGCGACGTTTGAATTACAACACGACGATGGAACACTCATCTCGACGCATACGACAAATGCTGAAGGAACGATTCTAGTGGAAAATCTAGCGCCAGGCACTTATCAATTTGTGGAAACCGAAGCGCCGGATGGCTATGAACTGAATGCTGAGCCAATGAAGTTTGCAGTGGAAAAAAGTGAAGTGGAACCTGCTGAAATGTTGACAGTACGTATGAAAAATACAGCAATACCTGGAGATGTACGTGTTAAAAAAGTGGACGGAGCGAACGGTAATCCATTAGCAGGCGCTATTTTCAAAGTAGAAGATGCTATGGGTACCATTCATGCTGAAAACCTCATAACAGACGACAATGGGCTAGTAGATGTGAAGGGGCTCTATCCCGGCAACTATAAGCTCGTTGAAACAGCAGCACCTGCTGGGTATGTGAAGCTTCGAACGGCAATCGAGTTTACTGTTGAAGTTGGTCAAACAGAAATCTTGGAATTGACGGTTGAAAATACGAAAGAAAGTCCTGGAGGATGGTTCCCGCCACCGATCGATCCACCGACAGATCCACCAACAGACCCTGAAGAGCCAGGCAAACCAGGTGAGCCAGAAGATCCAGGTGAAAAACCAGAAGAACCAGGCGAACCGGAAGAACCGGGTCAACCAGGTCAACCAGAAGAACCAGGTGAACCTGAGCAACCGACACAACCCGATGATTCGGAAGTAGAAGGCGATTCAGGAGATAAAGAACAACAAGAAAAGCCAGGAGAACCAGGAGAACCTGGAAAGCCATCACAACAACCAGATGATTCAGGTGTTTTAGGTGCGGGTGGTGCAAAGCTGCCACAAACAGGAGAAGCGTATCCAATCGGTACATTTACAGCTGGAATTGCTTGTATCTTACTTGGTGGATGGTTGTTACTCAGAAGAAAGAAATCAAAAGTGTTTAAGTAACTGTAGCTGAGTGAACGAATTCTTAACGTGCTAATCAATCAGAGATGGTCTTGTTGGATTGCTTAATTTCCATGAAACTGCGTAAAACCATTGTGAGTACAAATGGTATTTACGCAGTTTTTATTGTGTAGAGGTAAGCTGAAGGTTGTAGGCATTTGTTAAACGTCCTATGCTCAGTCATCACTTGCGCTGTATAAGTGTTTTGTAAGAACTATTAAGTAGTCTATAAGGAAGAGACTATACACTAAAAAAAGTACTGTTTGGCATCGTTTAATGGTAGGAAAAAACAAAAAATGCACAAGTTTTTGTGATTAGTACATAGGAACGTCAAGAGAGGGGGGGGATTTTGAACGTACAAGAATATATGACAAAAAGGATTAGCGATTCGTTGTCTTTGCTTGAAGACTCCTTTTCAATTGCCCGACTTTCACGAACTGGAGAAATCATAGAAGTGAATGAGCACTTTCTGCAATTGACGCATTATACGAAAGATGATTTGTTAAGAAAGCCTTATGACAAGTTGCTTGTAAGCTTGGAAGACTTCCAGGCAGTTTTGGAAACCGTTGTAGCAGTGGACCGGTGGTACGGCCGTATGGAGCTAATTTCTGAAATTGGCGAACATAGGTGGCTTGAATCAACTTTCATCCCTATAATGGAAGATAACGGGGAGGTGAAAGAAATCGTTTCCATCCACATTGATCGGACGGCCGAGAGGAACGTGAAAAAATGGAGACAAATGGCATTTCGACATGAATTGACGAATTTGCCAAATCGACGGGCGATGTTGGAAAAGCTGGATCACTTTGTTGTCATTGGCGAAAATGGACAGTCACCGTTTGCAGTGATGTATTTGGATATTAACCATTTCAAAACAATCAATGACGTGTATGGACACCATATTGGAGATCGACTAATCATTGAATTTGGTAAACGATTAGCAGAAATGGCTTCTCAAAATGTGCATATTTTTCATCTCAGCGGGGACGAATTCATCCTATTGTTAGAAGGGCATTCTCATCTTAATGCCATTATCCAATCAATTTTCAACCGATTCGATGAGTCGTTCATATTGGATGGAAACCGATTGAATATAAGTGTAAGCATTGGCATCAGCTTATATCCAGATGACAGTTTACATCCGTCCTCCTTGTTACAACTCGCTGATCAGGCCATGTACGAAGCAAAAGCATCTGCTCAGCACAAATACCGATTTTCAAACAAGCATTTGTAAGGGATGGATTATACAGGTGTATGCTTAGTAAACGATGGGAGCTTCTATGAATAAACGAAAACTACTACTCGTGACAGGAATATTTTTTCTTGTCATCACTGGATTAAGAGTGTTGTGGCTCTTACATTACCATCCTTCAAATTTTCCGAGTGCAGTGGGTGGTGTGATGGATTTACGAGGCGCAAATGTTGTAAAAGATGTAATTCCATTAAATGGTGAATGGTTGATAACCCCATGGAACCTTGTCGATCCCGGGGAGACTGGAAACGAAGAGCAACTCATTTCAATTCCGGGTAAGTGGAAGAGTGCGTTAAATGTGTCCTCAGTAGAAAAGGATCAACCGATTTTGTATGGAACGTACAAACTGCGGGTTTTATTGAACGAAACAATGGTTGATGAACCCTTTGCCTTGTATGTGAAAGATATCCGTTCAGCGTTTCGAATATTTGTTAACGGTGAGCTTGTATCAGAGAAAGGTAAAGTGGCTACTACAGCTACCGATTTCACTCCAAGTATGGAACCGGTCACGCTTCGTTTAGATAGTGATGAAAAAGAATTTGAAATACTGATTCAAATTGCAGATAAAAACCGCTCCAAGGTAAGTGGTATGAACAGCCCTTTGCAGTTCGGCACAATGTCATCTATATCGAGGGAACATACCCGTTCAATCGTGTATCAGATATTGTCGTCGAGCATTCTAGTCCTACATTTCATGTTTGCGATTATACTATTTTTTAGTTTTTCCAGACGGATTGAACTTTTATACTTGGCAATGGTTTTTGGAAGTGCTGCTACATCCATTCTCATCGATGATGATCGCATTTTACTAGCGCTATTCCCGTCGGTCTCAATCCACTTTTGGACGGTGTTCTTCTATATTTCTTATGTTACTTCGGTCGTGTTTTTACTGTTATTCTTTAAAAGATTGTTAACGGAAACGCGAGAAAAGGGAGATGCGCTGTCCGTCACAAATAAAACGGTCGTAGCGATTTATTTACTGTACATCTTCCTTTTATTGTGGGATATCCATCCTATAGCAAGCGTGCTTTTTTCGTTTATAATGCTTGTCGTACCAATTCTTATCGCGCTAAGTTTGTTTCAAATCGTTTCGAGAGGTATGTCTGGTGCGCTGTTCCTCCTCTTAGCGATGATTTCGATTGCGAACAATATTGGATGGGCCGCATTGAAGACCAATACGATTCTTGTATTGCCCTATTATCCGTTCGATATTATTATTGCAGTTCTTTGTTTCGCAATCTTTTGGTTTAAGCGGTTCTTTGCCGTATCAGAGGAAAGTCAAGCATTGGCAAGTAGATTACAGCAAGTGAATGAACAAAAGGATGAGTTTTTAGCAAATACATCTCATGAACTAAGGAATCCACTTCAAGGAATTATGAGTATCTCTCAAACCATTTATGAGAACGAGCCAACACTCTCTGCTGAAAGCAAAAGCAACTTGGAAACGCTCATATCGGTCAGTAAACGGATGTCTTCTATCTTAAATGATTTGTTGGACGTGCAACGATTAAAAGAGGGAAGAGTCAACCTGCAAGTAACGGATGTAGATTTATCTGCAGTTGTTGCGGGAGCAGTGGATACAGTTCGTTTCATGACAAAAGGAAAGCAAATTACGTTTGCAATCCATATTTCGGAACAATTTCCATACGTGCGAGCGGATGAAAATAGGCTATTTCAAGTCCTCTTTAATCTGCTACATAATGCAGTGAAATTTACGGAACATGGAGAGATTATCATCACCGCTAAGATGGAAGGTGCTATGGCAGTTATTCGTATTCAGGATCCTGGAATTGGTATGGATGATGAGACGTTAAAATCCATCTTTCACCCATATGTACAGGCTGATTCTAGCATGACTACTATTGGGGGTGGTTTAGGACTAGGCCTAACCATCTGTGATCAACTCGTCCGCCTACATGGTGGAAAGATGGATGTAAGTTCGCAGTTAAACGAAGGATCCGTCTTTATGTTTTCAATACCAATTGGGAAAAGTTGGTCAGGGCCAATTAAAGAATACCCTGCGGTTCAAAAAGTGGAGAACCATTCGTTCAACGTAAGGATGACTGATAAAACGGAAAACCGTCCCAAAATTCTTGTTGTGGATGATGATCCACTGAATTTATCCATTATCGAACAAATTCTGCAAGAAAAATATGATGTAACAATATGTGGTAGTGCACCAGAAGCATTGGTGTACTTAGATACATGTAAATGGGAGCTTATCATTTCAGATGTCATGATGCCAAGAATGTCTGGCTTTGAATTGATAGAGAGGGTACGCGAGCGGTATACATTAGCAGAATTACCAATATTATTATTAACAGCACGTGATCAAGTGGAAGATATCCAGACGGGCTTTCATTTCGGAGCAAGCGATTATTTAATCAAACCAATCGATCGGGTTGAATTGGTTTCACGTGTAAAAGCATTTACGGATTTAAAGCTGTCACTTAAAGAGCAAGTAGCAATGGAGGCAGCTTGGTTACAAGCGCAAATCCAGCCACATTTCTTATTTAATACTTTGAATACGATAGCAGCTTTAAGTGATGAAGATCCACAAAAAATGATGAAATTGCTTGATCAATTCGGGGTTTATTTAAATGCAAGCTTCATGACTCAAAATTTAAGTGAGCTAATTCCGTTGGAGCAGGAATTGGAACTTGTACAAGCCTATGTATACATCGAACAAGAGCGTTTTGGGGACCGACTGCAGGTAGAATGGCATGTAGATACGTACAATGAAGTTTTCGTCCCACCTTTATCCATTCAAACTCTTGTCGAAAATGCTATTAACCATGGGATTTTACGATTGCCTGAAGGAGGAATAGTAAAGATTTTAATCATCGAACATGAAACTGGAGTCGATGTTTCTATTAAAGACGATGGAATGGGAATGGATAAGGAGAAAGTGTGGAAATTGCTACAAACATCCCCGAATTCCAAAAATGGAATCGGTTTGTTGAATACGGATAAGAGACTAAAGCAATTGTTTGGCCGTGGATTGACAATTACGAGTGTATTATACGAAGGAACTACAGTCACTTTTACTATCCCGAACTAAGAAAAAGTGCCTAAGATAGCTGGCAGGATATACCTGTGAAAGCTATAAAGGCACTTTTTTAGTTATTAATAATGGATTCATAAAGCGCTTTTGTAGATTGATCTGGAAGGATACCTAAATCTTCAATAAGCATATTTTTCATTTCATTGTAGACACGTACTGCTTCGCCGCGGTTTCCGATTTTCACATAGAACTTCATTAATTGTTGGATAGTGTGTTCGGAATATGGATTATGCGAAACGAGTAGCTGTAAATATTGTTGTATTTTGGTTTCCATGCCTTTATTCGTAAAATAATCAACCATCTGCTGCAGTACATGCAATAATTTCTGACGTATTGCATGTGCTTTAGGTAAAGCCCATTCATAGCCGGTTGTATCCATATAATCTCCACTGTAATGTTGGACGATGCTTTCAAACATTTCGAAATTATTATCTGTAACTACTGAGTGACTCTCTATCATCGTCTCGAACTGATGAACATCACATTCAAAACGTGAGATTCTCATTGTATAGCCACCGCTTGAAAAAGTAATCGCATCTGGATACCCCATATCTCCAAGTAACTTACGCAAATAAGACATAGTTGTATGCAATTGTATTTTCGCACGTTGATAATCCACATTAAACCACAATGCATCAATGAGTGTATCTCGAGGGATTAACTCATCTAGATGGGTGAATAGAAATGCAAAAAGTTCCTTGACTTTAGCGGTTTTCCATTTTACTGGCGTATCATGATGGAAGACCATGAACTCTTTAAAACAGAGAATTTTTAAAGGTTTTTGCACTTCCACAGTAATGTTTTCTTCAGTGGAACGGATACGAATCTGTTCTTCAATACGTGCTGTCGTTTTCTCCAAACGTTCCAATAAGATAGGTTTTAATAAATAATCAATGGAATGTAGTTCGAAAGCTTGCACAGCGTAATCACGATAGGCAGTTACGAATACGATGAATATGTCTTTGTTCCAGTCATTCATCAAATCAGCTAGGTCCAAGCCACTAAGTCCGGGCATCTCAATATCCAAAAAGGCGACATCGAATTGTAGATGTTTCATCCCTTTTAACACTTCTGTTGCATTTGAAAACGTAGCGACTACTTCGACAATCCCTGTGTGTTGTAGCTTTTTCTCTAAATGCCTTAAAGCTAGCTGTTCATCATCCACAATAATCGCTTTAATCATGATTTCACCTACTTCCACTCATCCTCTATGTTCAGTTATATATTTCCAACAATTATCTCAATAAGATGCTATGGATGCAATAGCCGATATGTAAACATAAAAATTATGATTCAATCGTTGTGATTTTTATTATTTGAATTAAAGAGCTAAAGTAATGTTTTTAATACAAATAAAACTATATATTACTATAATTTTACTATATAGGTAAATTACATAAAAGGTAATAATTAGTTATAAGACTCTTATGATTGTTTATAAATTCTTTTGTGATTATTTTACTGAAATTCAAATCGAGGGCTAATAAGTTTTTAATAAGGTTGATAGTTATATTGACAATGTGTTGGAAATATATGTGTGTAGTGGTATAGTAGATTGACAGTTTGTTTTTTTCTGTTTTTAAATACATGTATGTTTGCGCAGGTAACTAGTTTACTAGCTACTTTTCATTTTCTGTTGGTTACTTCAAGGACGTGCAAATGAACAAAGGGGAAGCTCGGATGAATCGTACATATTTGAAACATGAGTTTTTGATTACCGCGAGAAGTATGAAGAACATTCCGTTCATCGTGTTTATCGGTGTGCTATTGCTCTGTTACTGTTTTCTTTTATTGCCAAACGAACAGGTGAAGGAAACTTTCTATCCTGAAAAGACGAAAGAGTATTTGACGATGTTGGATGCTGAGCAACAATTCCGTTTAAAAAAAGGGAATACCGGAATCGTGTTGTTTTCGGGGATGCCCGTCTATGCGAATAACGCCTACTATTACAGTTTATATAGTGCGTTGTTGACAGCCTATGAGGATAAAAACTATGATCGATTCTTGCACTTGCGTGCGAGTTACTTAGAGAATAATGTCTGGGAATATACGAACGACAAAGAATTCTTTAAAGACTCTCCTTTTCCAGGAAAGGATCGAGAACATGCTTATCACCAAACGATGATCCGATTTGAGGATTATTTGTCAAACAATCGTCCGATTACATATGGATTGCTCATGGAAAAGACCGGTTTGCAAGCGTTGCAAAAGTTCTTCCTCAACTATGGCATGTACTTTTTCTTATTTTGTGCCATTTTCTTCAGTAGCGATGTGTTGACACGTAACCGGAAAAATCGATCAGTGTTGCAAGGGCTCCCGTTGACGTGGTATCGCCAGCTGAATTTGAAAACGTTCTCAACGTTTTTGTATACAAGCTTATTTGCATTCGTGACGATTGTAATAGCAGTGGGTCTCATCTCCATTCAATATGGATTTGGGTACTTGAACTTGGACGTGCCCATCATGATTGCGCAACAAACCTTTACGAGGGAAGAATATGACGTGTTATCAATGGGGACATTTATCGGCATCATGGCGGTTGCGATGCTCGTTCTTGTTTACTTGTTCACCCGTTTAACCATTGCGATCGGGTTGCTCGTTAAAAATGAGTGGGTTGTATTGATTATTTGTAGTGCATTGTTGTTTCTGGAGCAATTTTACTTTACGCGAACGACGCGCACGTTAGGTGGCATTGATATCAGCTCGTTCCCTCAAACGTATATCGATTTTGGAAAAGTCGTCACTGGGGAGAAGAATTTCTTGCTCAACGTGGAAACGATTACGATGACAAAGGGAATTGTAGTCTTGCTCATTACGGTACTACTCCTCGAAGTATGCGTATGGGTCTTGTCACGTATTGTCAATAAACGTCGTTTTTATAAAATCGGCTAAAGAAAGGACACTCAAATGTATCGGAACTATTTGTTATTTGAACTCAAATTAGTAATGCGGAATAAGAAAAATTGGTTGCTAGGTTGTGCATTGCTCCTCTTTTTCCCATTCTATTACATGCATTATAGTGATACGGAAGTACAAGATCTGCAAACATTGAAAAACGAAGAAGCAAACACGTATCAAGCGATTTTCTTCTACTTGCCTGAAGAATACCGGGAGTCGTCAGTTGGAGATGAAATTTATACAAATCTTACCGAACAGTCATCACTCGTAAATAATCAGCGTTTTGCACTTTGGCAGAAAAACGTCGATCATGATGCATTCATCGAAAGTGGTTTACGTGTGAATGAACTGCGCCTTCGGTTACATGAGCTTAATAATGAAGGGATTCATCCTTCATTCGTCATACCGAAAGAAGAGATTTACAAGGAAATGGCATTGTTGCGCTACTATAAAGAGCATAGCTTGCCGCTCGTTCCGGATCCATTTGTGGCCAGCAATTATTTGCCTGTCGCCTTAGAATCGTTAAGCGGACTGGTGTTTTGTTTACTCGTATTACTTATAGGTAGCAGTATGTATGTACATGACTTGCAAAGAAAGACGATTATCGGCATCTTTCCTGTATCGTTTATGCAAAAACTGCTTAGTAAAGTGGGGATTCATGCGATGCAGATTTTACTGTTCCTCGTGATTGGACTCGTAGCAGGTGGTTTATATGTATCATTCCAAACAGGATGGGGAAGTGTTCAATCACCGATGCTGCTTTATACGGGTGGAGACTATATCGCTGTGTCGACAATTCGTTATGTACTGTATATGCTTTTGGCATTCATGCTCACTGCATTGCTGCTTTTATTCGCGCTTGCATTGTTAACGCTTGTCACAAAAAATGTGTATGCGAGTCTCTTTATCGTAATTCTCATTTTACTCGTACCAGCTGGCCTTCAGTTTGCGGATATGCACGTGGAGTGGTTATATCCGCTATACATGCTAGATATTGAAGCCATTTTGAATGGGAATGCTGCCCTTGCGCTAGGAAGTGAAACGCTCGATTATCGGCGTGCGCTTATTTGGCTCGTCGGCATGAATATTGTCCTGTTTGTAGGCTTATTCCTGAAAAATAAATGGTCTTACCGGAACGCAAGGTTGCCTGTGACCGAAAGCGGGGGGAGCGCGAATTGAGTATGCGATTGAAACGGAGGACGCTATTGCTCATCGGTTATGGTATCGGTCTATCGTTACTCGTAGGTTGTAATGCAATGAACGCCGCCCCTACTGAGGAATTGATTGCTTATGAAGAAAACTTTGAAATTAAAGGACAAGAAAAAGAACAAATGATTGGAACAGTTTCTCCTGCAATTTACAAGCAAGTAGATCGGAGCAATGAAAACGCTGAACAAGTATCCATTCCTGTCGTCCCGAAAGAAGGCGTGGACGTGCAGCTTGAGACAGGCAGGTATGTGATGACGGGGGATCCCGTTGGCAATATTTTTGTGTATGATAAAGAGGGGCGTCTCATTCTAACGGAGATTGTCGGCAGTTATGCAGGAGCGGGCAGTTTAACAATTGACGTCGACGCATCGCATACGGTCCGAGCAGATGGAGGCTATGATACTGTATCGTTCACACCTATTTCGACGGCTATCCAAACTGAATCATTATCGACAGGACTATGGGTAGTGGGAACCGATATTGAAGCTGGAACGTATACAGTTTCAATTGACTCCGGTTATGGCTATTTGCACGTCTTAGAGGAAGGCGAGGAGCCATTGGTCTATGAAATGATTGGTGGTTCGGTAGCGAAGTCGGAAAGCCGCATCGATTTACACGATGGACAAATTGCTCGCGTGAAGAATGCTTCTTTCATTTCCTTTAAGAAAGTTGATTGAAACGGCAGTTCAATAAGATGACTCTTTTTTCATAAAAAAATACGTAAAAACCACACGTAGTTGCTCTCATTACGTGTGGTTTTTGTGTATTTCAGATTGTCGACGCTTCTTAATTTTTTCTCTAGTCAATTGGATGATGTGCAGGAAGACGATAAAGGTAATTGCTCCTGACATGTCGAGGTATACGTCATTTATCGTTGGAGTGCGTCCACCTGTAAGGGATTGATGGTACTCATCTGCAATCGCGAGTAAAAACGTAATGCCGAGTGCAAAAACAGAACGTAAGCGCATTTTTGGCAAAACACTGTACACAGCAATGGCTAACAGGCCGAAGATGAAAAAGTGGGCCGATTTGCGCAGTAAAAACTCCACGAAGTAGTAGTAGCCCCGTTCTTCCACAGAGATAATTTTGCCCCAATAAGGGATTTGCAAAGTCGATAAAAGCCCTTCAAACGGTTTGCCAGGTAGCCATTTATGTAATGAAGGTACGAGTGATTGTTGTTCATATGTTTGGCCTGATGAAATGAAGAGTACACCAACGATCGCCAGTAAAAATAGGATTTTTTTCATAAGGTGAATGTACCACATAATGGTATTCGCGTCTAGTGAACATGCCAGAGACGTGTACGTTTCTAGCAAGTATTTATCAAGATTTATTCAAATAATACCTATTACTTTTACTGTTTTTACGATAGAATAAAAACGGATTCTATGGAATTAATAGAATTCAACTAGTAGATTACAATAGGAAAGAAGGAAATACTTGTTGAATAAATTTCGTACGTGGTTATATCGTTTTGTCCTAGTCGCTATCCTGTTTTCATTGTGTTTTAGTGCTCTTCCGTTAGCTGTTTTTGCGCAAGCTGGTAGCAGTAATGAAGTGGAAACGAATGAGTTGCTTGTGAAATATGCAGAAGGCGTTTCTTCCATTAAGGAGTTGCCGGTTGCAACAAAAGAAATTGAAAAGCTGGAATTCATTGCACCTGATACGCAATTAGTAACACTTGAAGAAGGTGCAAATGTAAAAGAGATTAGCAAGAAGTTAGCGGCAAGCCGGCGTGTTGAGCAAGTGGAAGTGAATGCAGAACGGAATCTTCTTGGGCCTGTCAATGACCGTTATTATGCTGAAGAATGGTGGTTAGAACGTGTGCAAGCTCCAGCATTATGGAAACTTTCGGCTCATCAGCAACGGAAGCTCGTTGTGGCGGTTATTGATTCGGGAATTGACCGCAATCATGTGGAGTTATCAAATCGAATTGCCCCGGGTGGCTACAATTTCCTGGATGGAACGACAGACGTCACTGACCAACACGGTCATGGTACGAATGTTGCGGGTGTGATTGCCGCTGAAGCAAATAATGGCATAGGCATTGCCGGCATCACAGGCGATTATGACGTTGCAATCCTCCCTCTAAAAACAGTTGGTAAAGATGGAAAAGGAACTGTGGCGATGAATGTTCAAGCAATAGACTATGCAATAAGTCGAAAAGTGGACGTCATTAATATTAGTCAAGGGGGTACAACTCCGTCTGTCTTTGAACAAGAAGCGATACAGCGTGCGATCGATGCAGGTATCATCATCGTCGCCTCGTCTGGTAATGAAGCTGAAAAAGGAAATCCGCTCACGTACCCTGCTGCCTATGATAGTGTACTTTCAGTCGGTTCAATTGCTCAGAACAATCATCGTTCCGCTTTTTCTAACTACAACCGTTTTGTCGATGTCGTTGCGCCTGGTGAGCAAATCTTGACGACAGCACCCGCAAATCGCTTAGTGTACGCAAGTGGAACGTCATTTTCCGCACCCATTGTTGCAGGAACAATTGCAATGATGAAAGCAAGTTTGCCAGATTTAACGGTTCAGGAACTAACTGAGCTTGTAAAAAAGACCGCGACAGATTTAGGTGCCCCAGGAGTAGATGATGAATATGGGGCGGGTTTATTAAATCACGAACGATTGGCTATTGAACTAAACAGCTTACGTACAAGTAGATCCGCTGAACTTGGGCAAGTAACAGGCGTTGAATTGAAACGTCAGGCGGACAGTCTTTTAGTGACATGGGCAAGTGTTTCAAATGCACATTCCTATACTGTTGAGCTTGCAATAGGGAAAGGGCCATTTACTGTTGTACCGAGTTCAGGGTATTCAGCAGAAATTCGCCCAATCACTCCTGGTGAGACGTATCATGTACGTGTAAGAGCGCGCAGTGCAATTGGAGAAGAACGAGTATCCGATAGTCTTTCGTACACAGAACCTGTTGCTGGAGTGGAACAACCGGTGAGCCCTCCAACGTCAACCGTTCAACCGATGAATCCAATGCACCAATCGATTGAAAACCAGTTGAATGATAAGACGTTGAAAGACATCCGCTTGGAAACGTCATCGCTTAGCTTGCCGAAATTGCTTATGGATAAGATTGTTGCAAGTAATAAAACGTTGACGCTTTCTGCAGAAAGGGCATCTTTGTCAATTGACGGGCAATTGATGGCAGAGTTGTTGAATAAAAATCCAGAGCAACTGAACATCGCGATTGAGCGGTTAAAGATGCCTGCAACAGTTCCGGCAATCTCCACGCGCCAGCGCGTATTGTCAGACTATTATTCGGTTACATTTACGATTCAGCGGAACGGTCGCAAAGAAACAATTTCGACTGTTGAATCGCCTCTGAACTTGTCGTTTACGATTGGCGCAGTGATGAATGCGAAGAAAGTGGCGGCATTTAAGTTAGAGGCGAATAGATGGCATTATGTAGGTGGTCATGTGAAAGAAAACCAATTTACAGTAAAAACCCGTCAACTTTCAAACCTTGCAGTACTAGAGAACGCAAAGACGTTTAACGATATTTCCGGCTGGTCAAAGGAATACATTGAAGTGCTCGCATCAAAAAACATCATACAAGGAATATCCAACACAACATTTGGCCCAACTGAAGAGATTACGCGTGCGCAATTTGCCGCTCTGCTTTCTAGAGCTTTGAATCTACCAAAAAAGCCGTATACAGGACAGTTCAGTGATGTGCAAAAAGGAAACTGGGCAGCACTCGATATCGAAGCGGCAAATCGTGCCGGCATCGTATTTGGCAGCAGCAATGGATCTTTTAACCCGACCGACAACATTAATCGTGAGCAGATGGCCGCAATGATTATCCGGGCAGTCGAATCAGCCAATCCAGAAGTGCTTGCCGGTTTGAATAAGGCAGTACCATTTAAGGATGAAGCAGCCATCAGCACATTTGCCAAGCCATACGTCGGTGCAGCAGCAAGTTTAGGTATCATCAACGGTAAACCGGTTAATGGAGGGTATGACTTTTCACCAAAAGAAAACGCCACCCGTGCCCACGCTGCGAAGATGTTGTACCAGTTTTTGGAGGTTTGTGAAGGGCTGGAGTAGGTGTTGTTACTGTAAAGGAAGGGCTGTCTAGGAAGTCGGTGAAAACTGATTTTTCTATGACAGTCCTTATTTCATGAGGCAAATGAGGGATTAATCTCTTTCTAACGCTCCTTTCCGTTCCAGGCGGACGCGTTCCGGAGGGCGTGCGGTGAACCACACCCCTCCGCTTCGCTTCGCTGGGTGTTTCACCTGTCCAGCTTATCCTCCCGGAGTCGCCGCTTTTCACTACAATTCACTTTTTGCAGTTCGACGTAAAAAAGTTGTTCATTTCTTCAATTCTCCTAAGTAGCGGATAATTCACTTCCACTTTCAAAGTCAGGGCTCTCCATATTACAGGCTGCAGAGGAACAAACAATTGTTCCGCTGCAGCCTGTTTCAATATAGGTACTATTTGAAAAACCTCTTCTCTAAAATAAGTTTATTTACTTAACCGAGCAATTAGTTCAGCTAATAAATTCGTTCGTTCTACTAAAGAAGGCACTTCTAAGTACTCCTCAACACTATGAGCGTTTCCACCAATCGGTCCCAACCCATCAATTGTTGGAACGCCTGCTGCGGATGTAAAGGAAGCGTCGGAGCCGCCGCCAGTAGCAATGTCGGTAATTTCTATACCAAGGTCATTGCCCACTTCTCGTATGATGTTTAATAGGGCGATTGTCTGTTCATTTTTAACCATTGGTGGCCGGTTAATGCCACCTTCTAAAGTGATCGTTGTACCTGCTATATCAGGAGTGGAACAAATTTCCTTAATACGCCTATCTAGCCATTCCGCCTGCTCCAATTTACTAATTCGTACATCTACGTGACCAACTGCAGAAGGTGCAATTGTATTGACTGATTCACCGCCTTCGATGAGTCCGACACTTACACTAATCCCTTCTTCATGATTCGTTAAGGCATGAAGTTTAATGATTTTATGCGCCAACTCTGCAATTGCAGAAATACCGTTTTGCGGTTCAATACCAGAGTGGGCTCCTTTGCCTTGTACGTATAATGAATACCTACCACCCCCTCGACGTGCAGTTACGAGGGAGCCATCTTTTCGAGCTGGTTCCATAATGAGTGCATAGTCTTTTCCAATCGCATGTTTTTCAATTAATGCCCGAGATGTTGGTGAGCCAATTTCCTCATCACTGTTTAATACAATTTGAACATTTTCATAGCCATTCCGCTGACTGTTTAGTAATGCTTTTAACGCGTAAATGAGGGCAACGTGGCTACCTTTCATATCGATGACTCCAGGGCCATAGGCAATGCCATTTTGTTGAGTGAACGGTCGTTCTTTTGCAGTTCCTAGTTTAAAGACGGTGTCCATATGTGCAACGACAATTATTTTAGGATCTATTGCCGTCTTATGTTTAATTATGAGATGATTCCCATGATCGGTCTCATGTATGGTTTCAATGAGAAACCCTAGTTCTTCATAGATCGCTTTTAACTCCTTACCAATTGCATCAATCCCTGCTTTATTTGTTGAGCCGGAGTCGATATTTACGAGTTTTTCTAAGAGCGTTAACATATTTTCTTCATTAGACTGTAGAAACGCCTTCACTATTTTTCATCCTCTCAGTATCCAAGTGATGTAGTTGTTGAGTAATAGGAAAATGACAAGACACATAGTGCCCATTCTCAAGTTCGGCTAACAGTGGTTCGTCAGTTTTACAAACTTCTTGTGCATACGGACAGCGAGTTCGAAATCTGCATCCGGAAGGGATATCGACGTTGCTTGGAATATCACCTTCTAAAATGACGCGTTCTCTTTTGTCGCGAATAAACGGATCTGGAAGTGGAACAGCGGAAACTAAACTAACTGTATACGGATGCATCGGTTGTGCAAATAATTGTTGCTTCGTCGTAATTTCAACAATTTTACCGAGATACATAACCGCTATTCGATCACTAATATATTTCACAGCTGGTAGACCGTGAGCAATGAAAATAAACGTCAATTGAAATTCTTTTTGAAGTCCCATTAATAAATTCAATATTTGAGCCTGAATGGATACATCTAAAGCGGATACGGGTTCATCACAAATTATTAGCTTCGGTCGCAATGCAATGGCCCGGGCGATTCCAATTCTTTGTCGTTGACCTCCACTAAACTCGTGAGGAAACCTTTTACCGTAAGACCGATCTAAACCGACTGCATCCATTAATTTGAACACTTCTTCTCGGATTTCAGCTTTACTTTTGTTCGTATGTGTCAACAATGGTTCGCCAATAATGTCCACAACACGCATACGAGGATTTAACGATGAAAAAGGATCTTGAAAAATCATTTGAATATCCGCTCGAGCTCGTCGTATTTCTTCCTTTGAAAGAGCGTCCGTATTTTGCCCGTTAAAAATAACGGTTCCTTCTGTTTTCTCTAACAGCTGTACGAGTAAATTACCTGTCGTTGACTTTCCACAACCTGATTCACCGACAATTCCAAGCGTTTCACCTTCATAAACTGTGAAATCAATTCCGTCAACTGCTTTCAGCAATTTTTTCTTACGGAATCCCTCGGAAATCTCAAAGTGTTTCTTTAACCCTTTCACCTCTAATAAAACACGTTGTGTGGCAGAGGAAGTAGCTATGTTGTTTGTCATTTAGATAACATCCTCCTTCTCTTCATAAAGCCAACATCTCACTTTGTGTGCTTGTTCTACGTCCTGTAAAGTAGGTTCTTTCATTACGCATATATCCATTGCATGAGGACAACGCGGATGAAATTTACAGCCAGCTGGCATTGTTGAAGGTGTGGGGACGGTTCCTTTTATGGACTCCAACACTTCTTCGGATTCGTGGAATTTTGGTGTGCTTGCGAGTAAACCTTGCGTATATGGATGTAAAGGTTTGCTGAAAAGACTGTAGACGTCTGTATGTTCCACTACTTGTCCTGCATACATAACAACAACATTATCAGCCATTTCAGCAACGACACCTAAATCGTGTGTAATGAGAAGAATAGCAGTCTGATGCTCTTTCGCAAGCTTCTTCATCAACTCCAGAATTTGTGCCTGTATTGTTACATCTAGGGCGGTTGTTGGTTCGTCTGCAATGAGTAGTTTTGGGTTGCAGGATAGAGCCATTGCAATCATTACTCTCTGGCGCATCCCCCCGCTTAACACGTGGGGATATGAACTATACACTTTTTCTGGGCGTGGAATTCCTACGTGTGCAAGCATCTCTATACTTTTGACTTTCGCAGTAGGTTTATCCACTTGTTGGTGTAGTTTGATTGATTCTGATAATTGATTGCCAACCGTAAAGAGTGGGTTTAACGACGTAAGTGGTTCTTGAAAAATCATTGCAAGTTCGTTACCTCTTAATTTTCGATAAGCCTTTTTCCCAAGTGATGTTAGATCGTTACCTGCGAATAAGATATTCCCTTCTTCTACTTTTCCAGGTGAGTCAATTAGCCCCATTATCGAGAGAGATGTAACACTCTTACCAGAACCTGATTCACCAACAATCGCTAATGTTTCACCTTCCTTCACGTCAAAAGACACACCATTTACAGATGGAACTACACCGTGTTCAGTTCTGAAATACGTATGTAGATTATTCACATGTAAGATTGTTTCAGTTGTCATTTTTTCCCCTCCCTTAACTTCGACTTTGTGAGCGCGGATCGAGTACGTCACGTAACCAATCACCTAAAAAGATTATCCCTAGTACAGTTACAGTAATGGCTACTCCAGGAAAAGTCGCTAACCACCAACTTGTAGCAAGGTAATCACGCCCATCACTTAATATCCCTCCCCATGAGACTGTTGGAGGCTGGACGCCTAGCCCAAGAAAACTAAGTGACGCTTCTAAAATGATGGTTGTAGCAACACTTAATGTAGAAATTACGATGAAAGAAGAGATAACGTTAGGCAGTACGTGTCGACGGATAATTTTACTGTTTTTTACACCTAAAGAACGAGCCGCTCTGACAAATTCACGTTCTTTAATAGATAATGTCTCACCCCGCACGATTCGTGCATAGCCAACCCAATTTGTAACGCCTAATACGATAATAAGGGTGGGAACGCTTGGTCCAAAAACGGCTAAGAAAACGAGTGCAAATAGGATGTTCGGAATGGATAAAAATGAGTCGACAATACGCATTAAAATCGTATCTAACCAGCCACCGTAATAGCCTGCTGTCAAACCAACTATTACGCCAATGATTCCTGCTAAAATAACAGAAGCGATGCCAACTAACAACGAAACGCGTGACCCATATAAAATTCTACTTAGAATGTCTCTTCCAAGATTATCGGTTCCTAAAAAATATGCAGATTCTCCACCTTCCATCCAAGATGGCGGTTTAAGCATCATAGCAGGATTTATTTCCGCGGGGTCATGTGGCGCTAATACATTTGCAAATATAGCGATAAAAAAGACGAAAACAACGATTAGAAATCCAAGTGTACCTGTCTTGCTTTTCAGTAGCATCTTCGTCCATCGTTTAATAGCATTGGACTTCGATTGATTAATCGTATTTGCACTACCAGTAAGCGTAGGAGAATGAGAATTCGTAGACATGCAGTTGTTCCCTCCCTTTAGTTGTATTTAATTCGTGGATCTAGAATGCGATAAATGATATCGGCGAGTAAATTCATGGAAATGACGAGTATGGCAATTACGAATACACTTGCTTGAACGATTGCCATGTCACGTGTGTTAACTGCTTGTATTAGCAGCTGTCCTAAGCCTGGCCATGAAAATACAGTCTCCGTTATTAATGCACCTCCAACTAGAGTGGAAGTTTGAAGGGCTGTTATTGTCACAACCGGTATTAATGAATTTCGAAAAGCATGTTTATACACGACGAAAAAATCTCGTAAACCTTTACTTTTTGCTGTACGTACATAATCTTGACTTAAGATTTCAACCATATTTGATCGGATTAGCCGCGTCATTTCAGCTGCTATACCAGTTCCGAGCGTGAGAGCTGGTAATACAAGGTGGGCAAGGGTGCCTCTTCCTGAAACTGGGAACCATCCGAGTGTGACAGAGAATAATAAAATCAACATAATACCTAACCAAAAGTTAGGCATTGCTTTTCCAATAACAGCTCCGCCTGTTGCAAGTAAATCCATAGAAGTATTCTTTCGAGTAGCTGACCAAACACCAAGTGGAATAGCAATAATAATCGCGATAAACATTGAGGCTGCAGCAAGCTCTAAAGTTGCCGGTAATCTCTCTAAAACGAGTGGAAGTGCGTCAGTATTGTAGCGAAAGGAAGTTCCAAAATTACCTTGGACCAAATCGGCCATGTATTTTCCGTATTGAACAATGAAAGGTTTGTCCAACCCAAGCGCTATTGTTAGTTGTTCAATGTCCTCTTGACTCGCATCTTCTGGTAACATGAGAGCAACAGGATTTCCCGCAATAAAGACAAGCGAAAAAACAATAAATGAGATGATTATTAATACCGGAATGAATTCTAGTATTCTTTTAAGTAGGAACTTTGCCATAGAGACCTCCCTCGTTGAAGTAATCGAATTGTAAACGGTAGCATGAAAGGCCAGGGTTGACTCCCTGGCCCCTCACAGTTACATTATTTTCGTTTAATTTTTGGTACATAAATCATTTCGTCTTGAGATGGGTTAAAGTCAATTCGGTCACTTACACCTGTATTAATGGTTTCTTGGTAAAGTTGAACGTGTGGAACATCCTCAGCAGCAATCTCTTCTATTTTTTGAATTTGTTTTTCACGCTCATCGGGATTCATGTTAGAAGCTGATGCTTGTAATAAAGCTTCAATTTCATCGTTCTTATAATCTGTTTCACCAGTGAACCTTTCAGCTCTATACCAATCTACTGAATAAGCTCCGTCAAACATGGAGTTACCTAAGCCAAGCAAGTAAGCATCCTTGTTCTTTTTTGCTGTCCGCATTTCTACAAAGTTACTCCATTCCATAAATTCGATATTCACTTTAATGCCTACTTGTGAAAGCATCCCTGCAATCATCTCTGTAACTTCGGCATCTTGTAAGTAACGACCTTTAGGGGAGTGTAACGTCATCTCAAATCCATCAGGATAACCAGCTTCTGCAAGCAATTGCTTTGATTTTTCTAAATCGTAATTGTACGTGTCATAAAGGCTAGGATTATGACCGAAGTTACCAGGACCTACTCTTGTACGTGTAGGGATTCCGCCACCTTTAAGGGCATGTTCGGCGATAGAGCCATCATCAATTGCAAAGTCAATTGCTTGTCGCACTCTCACATCAGAAGTTGGGTATCCTTCTGTAGAACGTAAGATGAGCATGATCGTTCTATTGGATGTTTCTTTCTTCATGGAAGTCCCTTCATTCTTATCAACGCGATCCCAATCACTTGGAGGCACGTTTACTGCTATATCCACACCGCCAGTTAGAAGCTCTGATACACGAGTAGAATTTTCAGGTATTACACGGAATACCACTTCATCCCATTCATCTACTTTGCCTTCAAAGTACTCATCAAATGGAACGAGGACGATTCTGTCATCTCGGACCCACTCTTTAAATTGATAAGGTCCAGTACCTACAGGATTTGAAAGAAAATGTTCCCAACCGTTCTCTTCAATATAATTTTTCGGCAACATGCCAGATCCCAATCTTGATAATCTGTGAAATAGAGATGGTTCTGGAGCGTGCGTGATCACCTTAAATGTCTTTTCATCAACAATTTCTACCTCTTTAATTTGTTTATAGTTTGCGTATTCTTTTAATGTCTCGTCAGTTGCGACACGTTCAAGTGTAAACTTCACATCTTCTGAAGTTAAAGGATCTCCATTATGAAATTTCACGCCATCTTTAAGTGTCATTTGGACAGTTAGTTCATCTAATTGTTCAAATGTATCGACAAGTTCAGGTTGTATTTCATTGTTTGCATCTCGTTTAAAGAGATAGTTGAACATATTATCGTGAACTGCTTCTGTTGATGTATTGTTATGATTATGAATATCAAAGCTCACGATGTCCGATCCCATAGCGATTGTTAACGTGCGATTTTCTGCATCATCAGTGTTACCTGTTCCTTCAGATGATCCAGCCTTTTCCTCGTTACAAGCTGCCAATGCAAAAACAGCAAAAAGTGTAACTAGAAACAAACCAAATTTCTTCCTCATGCTTTTTCCCCCAATTCAACATGTAGTTTGGTGCATATTTATACCATTAATGTTAATTGAATTAACAGAAATACGCAATAACTTTTTGTTTTCACTCCTTTTAGACGGTTCTTACTCCTGTTTTTGCAATATTTCCCTAAACTTAAAAGCCGCTCCTCTTAAAAAAGGAAGCGGCTTTTTGATAACCTGTTAGGAAGGTAGAGTAGCTGTGGGAGAAGTGAGCAGGGGGTCTGTCCCTGTTCAATTTAGTGATTGAGTAGAAATAGTGGTGAGAAAGATTATCGAGTTTTATTACGTAAGCGTGTTAATGTCAACCGCTTTAATGACTAACGGAGTACCTGCGGAAATGGTGCCAGTGACATTGTTGAAGGTAATCTCTGTTGCAGAGATCGTATAAGACGCCCCTTCTTGTAAGACACCATTGATATAGAAGTTGTAATAGCCATTTGTAACGACTGGGAATGCAGTAGCTGCCGTACCTGTGTCATCTTGGAAACTGGTTGCCGGGATGGTTGTCCCGTCTGCAACCGTTAAATCACTCGCTAACACGTTGAAGAATCGATCAGCAGAAGCTGCGACGTTGACGTGGATATTCATTAATGATAGTGCCATTTCGTTCACCTCCTTTCTTTTCTTTTACAGTACATGCAAGCGTGCTTGAACTTGTCAGGGCTGTCCAATCAATTGTAGGTTCATTTGATTAGCGACTACGTTGTTGTAAAGCCAACAGTTTCAATGATAATTGGCGTACCCTGGGCAATCGTTGTGTTATCAGGCATTATGGTCAAGGAGTTAGTATCTAACGTATACATATTCCCTTGCTGCATGACGCCATTCACGTACAAATTTACATAGCCGTTAGGGGAGAATAAAGTGAAAGAATTTACTTGGTTTCCTGCATCATCTGTAAAATTATTAGCGGACAATGTAGCGCCATTCGTCAAGTCGATCGTAGATTCGGCCACATAGAAATAGCGATTGACGATTGGTGTTACCGTAGAAGCGGGTGGACTTCCTCCGTTTTCTTCTTCGAGTGGAGGAAATGGTGGAAGTACATACGTATATCTTCTTTGTCGTCGATTGCAAGCTATGATGGTTTTGGATTGATCATCGCACCTGTACATCATGTATCACCTCCAATGTATTAGCATATGTGAAAAAAGTGCGAGTTCATTGGTCTTTTAGCTACGGTGTTATCCCCTAGTAAAAGGAAGTTGCGATTTATTAGAAAATTTTGTTGCACAATTCATTCACATGTAATAAAATAATTACATATGATACGTTTTGGTGATGGTGATCATTTATTACTTGTGCTAGAAGCATTGTCGAACCCGCATCGGCTGAAAATTATTGCCGTTTTGTCGGAGGGAAGGCAATATGTCAGTGAGCTGGCGAGGACGTTGGAAATGAGTCGTCCGTTGTTGTACTTGCATCTTCAAAAGTTGGAGGAGGCGAACTTGGTTACAAGCAATTTGGAAATTCTGGAGAGTGGCAAGTCTGCAAAGTTTTACATGTTACATCCATTTCAGTTTGAAATGAGTGAGCGGCTCATTCGCGAGCTCGCACCGACATTGACGATGAAGAAAAAGAAGTAGAGGGGAAGTTGAAGATGCTAACAGAATTGTTTGTTTTAACAAGCTTATTTAGTTTTGTCTTACCGATACTCGCGATTATCATTGCGGTCGTTTTTATTGTGAAAACCGTGAAGAGATTTGAGAAGCGTGCGGATGAAAGACTTGCGATAGAACGCGAAAACAGCAATATGCTACAAGAGCGGTTGAAGGAGATGGATAACCGTTTGATTGATATTGAAAGATTGTTGAAGGAAGTAGAGTGAGGGAATGATAGAAAAAGACCCGATGCAACCAAGATGGATATTGGTTGCATCGGGTTGTTTACTCAATCGATTCAATTTCGGAAGTGACTTCAAATGGATTGTCTCCATCTTGAGCACTGTAGGATCGTTTAATTTCCCCAAAACCGATCGCGAAATAGCTCCTAGAGACGGCACCATCTTCAAACGTTTCTTCGAGTACGATGACTTGTTCAAACTGTTGCATCGGTGTTTCCACCGTTTCGTCAACTGAGACGACTGTCCATGAACCGATCTCATCTCCAACTTCCAAAGGGAAAATAAGATAGGGTCGAATGGATTTTAATTCTTTTATCTCCTCAATTGATACGGTTTCATTTTCAGTTTGTAACGGTTCTTCGCGCAATAAAACGATACGGTCATCATCAATCCGGTACGACTTAGCCAGCTCAACTCCTCCGTTATTTTCATACACATTGACATGTCGTTCATCGAGCCATTCCATGCGGGTTGTATAAGTGGCAAACTCATTCCCCTCACCATGAAAGTGTGCAGTTGCTCCATCTTCCAAGAAAAATGCCGCCATATCCGCTCCTTCAAGAATCGCTTCATGTGTAAATGAACCTTCTCTATCCACATCCTTAGTACCATCTTGCTCATCAGGAGGAGAATCGATCGGCGATTCCTCTTGTTTTTCATTACATCCAACAAGTACAATTAGCATGCTTAATAGGACAATCCATTTTTTCAATGCTTCCACCCACTTTCTTAGTCTTTTTATCAGTATGACCTATTGATGTATGCGTGATTGGTATAGAATATACTATTTTCTCAACGCACATGCAGCTCTATCTCATCAATTCCTAATTGGTGAAGTGCATGTAGCGCGACAGTGGCAAGAATGGCATTGAGCTTCCCGCGAATAGACTACATCCGCATACTATGTCAGAACAGCGCATAATATCCTCAATTACGGCATACTTCATCAGAACGACGCATAATATCCTCGATCACGGCATATGTCATGAAAATGCAGCAAAAGTATTCATGAAGCGGCATATGAGCTGAAAATACGGCAAAAGTAAATGACCTTTGGTAGAAAAATAGTTCCCACTTGTAATCCACTTGCCCCTTTGAAACTGTTTTGAAACTAATTTGGTATTACCATCGTAAATTAAGGGTAACTAGTTTTGTAGAACAGAATTGTATGAATTTTAATCGTATAAGTTTGCTATGTCAACGGAAGTTTCGTTTGCAGTCAAAAGAGGGAGTGGGTAGAATGGCTGGAGTTACAGGTTTAGGTGGGGTTTTTATTCAATTGAGCAGTGATGTAAAAAAACGTTTACAGTGGTATCATGATGTCCTCGGTGTGGACGTCAGTGCATACGGGGTTAATTTCCTGAAGCCAAATGAGTTCACGTTGTTAACATTTACAGATGCAGAGGAACAGTCTGTTATATTGAATTTTACGGTTGATCATTTGGAAGCGTTTGTTCTTGATTTGAGGAAGAAAGACGTAAAGTTTTTAACGGAGATTGAAGAATTTGATTACGGAAAATTTGTTCGAATTGAAGATGTGGATGGGTATCCAGTGGAATTATGGGAACCGTATCATGAGAATTATGCGGAAATGGTGGAAACGGAAATACGAGCGTACGTCGCGGGACAACTACGGAAAAATGTTCGCGAAGATTGAATGGAATACTAGTTTAGTTTGTAATTGAATCAATTGGAAGAGGAATGCTGCGTTTTGGCTGGATATGCTGGGTTTGGCCGAGATATGCCGTGTTTGGAAAAGGAATGCTGCGTTTGGCCAAGATATGCCGCGTTTGGAAGAGAAATGCGGCATTCGGCCTGTACTGTAGCTTATTTTTGTTGCAATAGAAATTGTTGACTGTTGCTAAAGAAGAGTCCTCGTGTGATTTCCATTTCGGGTTGTCCGGAAAGTACAGCTTCACTGTTCATCTTAAAAGTGACTGTAACAGTGGTCTTCATTCCTGGATTCAATCGCTCCTGATCAAAGTCGACGGTTTCACTTGCATAGGTTTTATCTTGATTATGGATTTTGAATGAAGTGCTTGATACAGACAACGGTGTATTGCGTGTGTTCTCAATTGTAAAATGAAACGTTTGATCTTTTTCGGTATGCGATGAATCGAGCAATTGGATGGCCACATCATCGAACTGTAACACTTCAGACGTGAAGCCGTTTTGTTTATTGACGGGTAGTTTTGAAATGATGGACGAGCTTGGTTTGAGTGTTAAGAAAACGGCAATTGCAAGTGTAACAATTGCCCCAATGCCAAGTAATTTGATGCGACAAGAAAGTTTTGTCATAAAGAGTACCTCCGAATGGTAGTTGCATGAACTCTAATTCGTACAAGTCTGCAGGTGTGAAATATGCCGACGTTCAATTACTAAAATCCGTTTTTTTTTCGAGTGAGATTTGCGTACCGCTCATGCTGGTGTCACTAGTCTAGCCAACTTGTCATTCGTACAACCTCATCATTCGTGATAAATCGTTAAGGAGGAGTCTATGAAGAAAATAGTAGGACTTATGGTAACCATTTTATTCCTTACAGGATGTGTTGACGAAGAAGCACAGGAGTTCATTGAGCAACCTGAAACAATTGAAGCTGTCGAGGAATTAGTCGTTGGTGCGATGGAGCAGAAAGGATTGAACGTTTCCATACAACAAATTGATTATGAACATCATGGGAAACAGATCGATACAAGTGTCATCGTTGTTGATTATAAAACGTTGCATGAACCGACGTATGTGGGAAGGGCGTTTGTGGACGTCGATACAGAAGCTAGCCCTCGTAAACTCGATGGGATTAACCGACTTGGGTTAGATGATCGTTACGGCAACTTTCCGATTGGCAGAGTCCTCATTGAACACTTAAAGCAAGCAGCTAACCAATCGTTCATTCCGAATGTAGAAAAAGTGAGCGCATTGTATCCTGGGGTGACATGGGAAGAAGGGGAAGAAAAGATCGGTTTTAAAGGAGTTGATTACCAAAAAGACAAGCTCGATGAATTGTTAAAGTTGTACGGAGACGAGCAATTTGCCAATCCATCTACAGAGCAAGCGAAGCAATGGCTTGTGGAATTTGAGCAACCTATGGATGATGAAGAGGAGCCCGTTACTTGGTTGTACTTGCAATACGATGGTGAAATGACAAACAGTAAATTTGAAGAAATCGTGCAGCAAATTGCCGGCATTGACGCACTTCCGAAAGGGAATTATACGGTACGCATCATTGCTGATCGATACGATGAATCAGAAGAACCTCAATACAACGGACGTTCGGACGGCGAAGCTAGCAACGTCTTCATCGCATCATTTTAAGGGGACAGGCACCGGAACAATTCTGAATTGTCCCGGTGCCTGTCCCCATTCAAAATTCTTTGTTCCAGAGGGGGGCGAACCATTTGACGCCTCGACGGTTCATTGGTAGGAGCTTCATGTCAGCGATAAGGTGGCTTGCATAGCCGGCAATTCCGGCAGCCAACATTCCGTCAATCGGCCACTGTTCATGCAAATGATGCAAAACAAATGTGAAAAACGCGAGGCCAACGAGTGAGTGGGTATACGACCGATGTGGTAAAAACGAAGCGATGATCATGTAGCTACCCGCTAACATGACACCAATTGATTGGTGCAAGACGAATCCTACGAGCATAACGAGCAAGCCGGTCATCGTTAACATCCACTTCTGCTTCAAAAATCTTGAAACAACGAAAAGTAGCATGGCGATACCGCCATACAACAAAATGTCCGGCGTCATCCCTGTTTGGAAAAAACGATAGGTAATTGCGATGAACAATAATGTCCCGATTGCGTGCATGAGCCATTTCGCCACTTGTTTAGAAAGGGTAATCCCGTTTCGTGCGAGCCCATTCGTATCTAAATCAGGGACGAGCGCAGAAATAGCGCCGATAGCTGAACAAACGGAAACCGTCATGACATCACTTTCTATTTGTAAGCCTGCGATTGCACCGGCACCAACGCCGATTAACGCATGTGAACTTCCTTTCATGTGAAAACCTCTTTCGTCTGTGAAATCTAAGATGTTGTCCAATTATCGCTGATTCCAATGAATCATTGCAATGGGCTAATATTGTTACGAACAGAAGTAGGTAACATGTGCTAACATAATCTTCAAAGTAAAGATGTTTATTAGATGGAAATGTGTTACAATTAATGAATATTAATGATGATCATGGAGGAATGAAAATGAACAAACGGCTGAAGGCATTCGCAGCACTCGCACTTGCAAGTACAATCGTTGCAGCACCGATGTATACAGCTGACGCGGCACCTGTCAAATTCAAAAACTGTAAGGAACTGAACAAAACGTATGCAGGCGGGATCGCGAAAGACGCAAAAGTACGAAACAAAGGTGGCAAAACAAAATACACACCTACTGTTTCGTCGGAAATCTATAAAAATCATACAAAGCTTGACCGTGACAAAGACGGCATTGCGTGTGAACGCTAACAATCACCGAAACCGACAATGGAAAGCGGACTGCAATTTCATGTATCGATACAAAATCCGCGCGTGACGACTCTCGGGCTTAGTTGAATCGATTTCCCGTTCCAACCGATGCATGAACTCCCGGTCGCACTCACAACGCGATCTGCCCGAAAGATAACATTCGTCGTGCGCCTTACACGCAGCATCCACACGATTTACAGGCGCACCCGGTCCACTACACCCCGGTCCACACCAGTTATAACCGGGAAACACACAAAACCGTGGCCGCCGAAAACCTCTCCGTTGCATGGCAAAAACCTCCTGAAAAAAGTTTTTACTCTACCTTATGCAACGAGTGGCCAAGCAGCTGTACAGATGCATACGCCAACAAAAAAAGAAGTCCAACCGAACGAACCGGCGGACTTCCTTTTCATTTTATTAAAACCCTTTTTTTGAATCGCGCCCTAAAGTTTTCTTTATTGTACAACTTCCCGCAAAATCAGGAAGATCATAAAGCAAGTTGTAAGGTCATGCTTTCTAGCAGTGAGTTTCTCCACAAAATTTTACTTAATCATTCATCAACTTCAACGCTTTCATTTCCTCAGTCACATCAAGAATCATACTCGCAACCATCCGATCCTCGATGCGAGGCATCACATGAATATGTGCATCCAATGCATGAGCAGTCTTGCTTAACACATCGGCATTCGCTGAGCGATCCATCAATAAAGTAAGTCTCGAAGAAACAACTTCCACATTCGATTCCGTAATGCCGTTTCGTACAATCCACCCATACAACTCATAGAGTGTACACGCAATTCTTCGTTGATGTGTTAACCAGGTTATGCCTTCTTCTGAATGGTTTTCTTGATTGTTCAGTTTCAAACGGTCTTCAATCATCGTTGTAATGAGCAACAAGTTTTTAATGCCGTGTTCATTGCCTTTCCGATGCACTTTGTCATGTACTTCTTTCAGCATTTCATGGATCGTATCTTCATACATCGATTGCAAATCACGATTGGCATCCTCCAGTTTGTATGGCAAGATGAATTTATTAATAAGCAAAGCAAGAACGACTCCTGAAATGACGAGTAAAATCCGGTTCAACGTCAAGATTTCTGTTGTTCCCGTGACAAGTGCTGCTGCACCAATTGCCGAGAATGTCACCAAAATTGTACTGTAGCGATACACTTTAATGTAATTCATCAAATAACCCGCAGTCATGATCAAGATCGAACGCATGACATCTCCTTGGAAGAGCATGAAGAACCCAGTAACAAGAATTGCACCGATAACGGTAGCAAATATCCGGTCACGCATTTTCTGGCGAGATTGCTCATAAAGCGGAATGATGACCGATAACACCGTAAACATCATCCAGCGACCTTCATGGATTTCAAAAAAGTCGACGATGAATCCACTAAGTGTAATCCCGACAGCCATTCGAACAGCATACGACAATTTAATGGAGTTCGTATGACTGGGTGCTGTAGAAATCGTCATCTTTTGGAACTTTTTCGGTATCTGTTCCAAGTTTTTCACGACGTTCGTCTGTTTTTTGCTGAGGTCTTGGATATCAGCAAGGCTACTTCTTAAAAAGTCGACATTGTTCAACATGCGCAAGACGATAAGCGAGTGATTATGCTCCTCTTTATACTTCGCTAACATACTTGAATAGTACGTATCGAATTTGTCGACTGCATTCTTATCTTGAACTGCTTCGCTCGCCAACTGCAAGCATTGATGCACGTCTTCCAAAATAACCGCTTGCGCTTCGTCTTTTGAGAGGTTGTCGAGTAACATATTCATCTTTTCTAAAGCGGCCGAAATGTTTAACTTTAAACGTCCTTCTTCTGTCAAATAGTAGTTCTCTTCGCGCTTGTCATAAATAATACTTCGTAAGCCCGCGATATCCTCTACAATTTTCTCATCAACTTTAACGTGATCTTCACCTTTTTTCAGTAAATCAATCTTGTCAATTAACGATGTACAAATTGCTTGGATTTTCTTATCTCCGCTTTTCGTTATTTTGTTTTTATTCGCAAGCATTTGAATACCCATGATCGCCAACGCCCCAACTACGAGGGCAGCGATACGCGTCGGCATTAAATCCAACGGGACAGGGGAAGCTAAAATAAACAAATATTGTAACGAAAAGGGTAAATAAAGAGGGTTCTTCAAGTTGAAAAGTAACGAATAACTCACCACAAACATGACGATAAAATGAATGGGAATGGCTAACCAAACGTTAAATCCCGCAAGAAACGCTCCAATCCCGATGAACAAATTCAGCGCAATAAATTTCAACGTATTGCCAACTGGGCGGCTCGTTAAATCGCGTTCCAGCAACATGAGCATTGCAGTAATCGTTGAGACACCGATAAGGATATTCTCATTCCCAAAAATCGCTCCAAAGCCCATAATGAATCCGACAATCAAAACAAATAAAACTGTATTTGTAATAATTGTTTTTTTGTTCACAGTAAACTCCTCACTTCGTGTTAATAAAAATGTCTTCATTCGTAAGAAAGTCGACGCATAATTATCGATTATCTTCTAAGTTGCGAAAAGAAGTTTAACATCAAATTAATTTCCGGTAAAACAATTTGGGGAGAAAAGTAGTGAAAAGTCCTGGAGAAGTGACAGCTTTGTTGCAAGAGGAAATCGAAACCTATAGATGGAGCATTCCCTGCATATCATTGTTTTACTCGATATGTCGAAAGGGAGAAAGTAATAAAAAGGATGTAAACGTGGATGCTGATCACTTTAATAAGACGAGGCAACAGGCAGTGCTTCTGAAATGCCAATTTTAAAGCGAAAGAGAAAAGGCTTGATTTGTCAAAACCCATTTAGCGCGACAATGCGTGAGAATCGTAAGGAGCAAACCGCGAAATGAAGCAGACTTCTGCGAACGAGGCGTAGTTTCAGGGAACACCGCATAGTTCTGTAGAACGCGGCATATCTTCTCGAAACGCGGCATACTCCTGCAAAACGCGGCATAACTCCTCGGAAAGGCGCATACTTCTGCAGATATCGGCATATCACTCGGGAACGCCGCAAACTCAGAAGGTAAAAGAAAAAAGCCTTATTATGTAAAAACCCATTCAGCGCGACTATGCTTAGTCTCATATCCCAGTCACCCGCGATAGAATGTACCGTAAACGAATTGCTGCGAAAAAACCATAAAAAAAAACGAGTGGCATTCAAGTTATTGGTACTTGGATGCCACTCGTTTGCGGATATATAAATTATTTTTGCGGAGCAATCAACGATAGATTAACAACACAGTGTCGCGATTCCACTAAGCTTGCAACGAAGTTTCTTTCTCTGATTTGTCGACGACGGCAGCACCGACGATGTCTCCGACGACGTTTGAGGCAGTTCCACCCATGCCGATGATGGCGTCAACGCCTGCAATGAGTGCAACAATTTCAAGCGGCAAGCCGAACATTGTCAACACGGCAGACAATGTGACGAGTCCGGCCGCTGGCACGCCGGCAGTCCCAATCGATAGTAATGTGCCGATGAGGACGATGACGAAAAGATCAGATGCAGAGAGTTGTAGGCTTGTAATGTTGGCCGCAAACACAATCGAAATTCCCATCCGCAATGCGCCGCCATCTGAATTGAAAATCGCACCAAGTGGCAATGCGAAATTCGCTGTCTTCTCTGAGATGCCTGCATTTTTGGCAGCTTTGATGGCAACCGGTAAGGATGCAATACTGCTTGATGTGAAAAATGCAGTTGTATACGCTTCTTTCGTCCGACGGAAAAAATGGATAACGGGTGTGCCGGAAAAACGGAGAAAGCCTGTGTAAACGAATACCCACAATAGAACGATCCCTAAATAAAATACACCTGTAAAAGTCAGCAGTGATTTGAACGTTTCCCATCCTTGGCTTCCGAAAGCAACTGCGCTGATGGCAAACACGCCGATTGGTGCGTATAAGAGGATGCCATTCAACAGTTTGTAGAACAAATCATTCAGAGCGACGACGACTTGGTCAAGCAGCTCTGCATTTCGTTGCATCCGTTGATCCGTCGAAAATTTCATGGAGGACATCGCCATCCCGATGATGACGGCTAAAAAGATGATGGCCATCAGGTCACCACTTGCAAATGCTTGGAACAAGTTATCCGGAACCATTTGTAAAAGGATGTCTGAGAAATGAGGTGTTTCTTTTGGCTCTACCGTTACATCTGGCAAACGTAAAGATTGACCGGGTTTGAAGAAGAGGGCTAAGCCAACGCCGATTCCAACAGCTGCAGCAGTCGTTGCTGCGTAATATAAAATCAGTTTCCATCCCATACGGCCAAGCTGAGCGATGCTCATTTGGTCAACTGCCTTAACGACCGTGAGGAAGACGACTGGGATGGCTACGAGACTAAGTAAGTTGATGAGTAAGGTACCAAATGGTTTTAATACTTGCATCTGCTGTCCAAAAAGTAGCCCTGCTGCAATACCGATAAGGAAGCCGATGGTCATTTTTAACGCAAAGGGCGTCTTCCGATATCCATTCCAAATTTGCTTCAACATGAATTCTATTTCCACCTATTCTTTATCATTTTATAAAAGTGCATATCTAATAAAGTGTACTCTCTAACTGACGGTTCAGTCAATTCCCCTGCTTGTATTTGGGTGCCAGTCCCCGACAAGATTCTGAATTGTTCAGGTGCCTGTCCCTTTATATATTCTGAATAGTGCGCCATGAAAGAGCTGTTTATATTTTTTTGAAAAAATATCGGAGGAGACGTTGGAAAATATGCTACGATGAGAGGAGTTTTAGAGGAAAAAGGAGTATGCATCATGACTGTTCGTACATACATAAATAAGCATCGTTTTTGGGTGTTGGTGTTAATTGTTTCGATTTCAGGTTTTTCACAAGGGATGTTATTGCCGCTTATTTCGACAATTTTTGAGCGGGATGGAGTGTCGAGTGCGTTGAATGGACTAAATGCAACGGCACTGTATATTGGGACGTTGCTTATTTCGCCTATTATGGAAGCACCATTACGGCGTTTCGGTTATAAACCGACAATTATTGCAGGTGGAATCTTTGTGATTGCGGCACTTTTGTCGTTCCCGCTTTGGAAGAGTATTGTATTCTGGTTTGTGCTACGATTGATGATTGGAATTGGAGATCATGCGTTGCATTTTTCCACGCAAACATGGGTGACGAGTACTTCATCAAGAGAACGATTAGGCCGTAATATTTCCATATACGGTTTGTCGGTAGGCGTCGGTTTCGCTGTAGGTCCATTGTTCGTTCCACTTGTTGATATTTATGAAGGGTTGCCGTTCATCGTTTCAGCTTGTTTAAGTTTTTTGGCATGGTCACTTGTCTTCTTTTTAGATAACGATCATCCTGAAGTGATGGCGGGGGATGTGGTGCAAGGACGTTTCATCTCGAGAGCGAAAGCAACGGTTGCGGTTGCTTGGATTGCCTTCCTTGGCCCGTTCGGCTATGGATTTCTTGAGTCTTCATTGAATTCCATGTTTCCGGTTTATGCATTGCGAATTGATATACCGTTGTCGATGGTGTCCTTGATCATTCCCGCATTTGCAGCAGGCGGGATTATTACGCAAATCCCTTTAGGCATTCTTTCGGATAAGATCGGAAGAAAACCCGTCATGTTGATTACGCTCGGCGGTTCGAGTCTGGCTTTTGGCGGCTCTGCGTTAATGGGAAGTAATGCTGTTGGTATTTTAATCATGTTCTTTATCGGGGGCATGTTTGCAGGTTCAATTTTCTCTTTAGGAATTTCATATATGTCTGATTTGACACCAAAGTCTTTGTTGCCAACAGGGAACTTGTTATGTGGCATTTTCTTCAGTATCGGTAGCTTGACGGGCCCTATTTTAGGAGGCTATTTTCTTGAAATGCAAAAAGGGATTAGCTATCTTTTTCTCTTTTCGCTATTTTTAGGTGTCTTGTTCATTGCAACGTGGCTAGGGAAGAATCCAAAACGTCTCGTGGAAAGCTAAATACAGCACGAAGTAGGGGTGTTCATTCAAATTCATCAATAGAGGCATGAAAAGCTTGTATTGGCGCATAGTAGCTGTAGGAGGTGAACATCTTTGGAGAATAAAAATAACAACCAAACGATGAACGAGCGGACGCACAATCCTTTTGATACGTATCAAAGTAAAGATAAGGACGATACGAACAGCAACAATAACAATCCTTATGATAACCGAAATGAAGAGTTTTCAACCGAGTTCGACGCAAAGGTGAAAAACAAAAATAATAAAACGAATCACGACAAATCGCAAACTTCTAACCGTAAGAAAAAATAACCGCAAATGGCCTCCTTGTTTGGGGGCTTTTTTGGTGCTGGCTGCTGAATCAATTCAGAATTGTTTTGGTGCCTGTCCCCGAACAATTCGTAATTGTTCGGGGGACAGGCACTGGTTGAATTCTAAATCATTAGGAAGTTTATGATTTTTTGTAAATGGTTAGATGTTGTTAATTGCTAGAAGATCTGATGAGAGTGAAGTGATTTGAATGCGTATGGGGAATTGCCCATTTTCGGTAACGGCTGTAGAGGCTGTAGATACGATTGAGCAGGTGGCGGATGTGCATGTTGGTTATCGGCGTGCGCATGCGAAAGGCGTTGCGTATGATGCGATGTTTCAACCAAGTGATGCGATTGCTAAGTATACGACTGCCCCTCACTTTCAGACGCAACCGGTACAAGCAATTGTTCGTTTTTCACATAGCTCACCTTCTCCTCATTCACCCGAATTGCTCAATCCGATAAAAGGGATGGCCGTACGCTTTATGTTAGAGAATGGCGGATTTACAAATCTGACGATGGCCAATATCCCTGTTTTTGTTACAAAAACCCCCGAAGCCTTTGTGCAGTTGTTACAAGTGTTTGCGAAGGATACATTGTCATTCAAAGAGAAGCTCAACGCTTTACGAGATTCACCGGAATTTCACACGATCCCAAAGCTGCTTTCCTCCCTAAAACCCGTTAGAAGTTTTGCGTTAGAATCGTACCATTCCTTGCATGCGTATTATTTGGTGAATACACATGACGAAAAAGCCGCTGTTCGATTCAAGTGGGAGCCTGTACAGAGCGAAACAGCTAAATTGTCCAATTCAACTGATTTGGAAACGGAGTTGGAACAAAGATTGGAACAGGAGCAAGTGAAGTTTCGCTTGATGGTGCAATTCGCGGAAGGAACAGACCTTATCAATGACCCAAGCACTCCTTGGCCCGAAGATCGAAAAAATGTCGCAGGTGGTGTTTTAACATTGAGTCGCAGACGGGAAGACGGTGCAGAAGACTACCAATTTGACCCGACTGTCTTACCAAAAGGGATGGAATGTACGGACGATCCAGTTTTACATTTCCGATCACAAGCATACGAAGAATCTGCAACTCGTAGACAACGTGAACGTAACCTGGACAAAATGAATGGAAACTTAGAAATGTAAAAGACTTTCCGAGTGAATTGGAAGGTCTTTTATATTTGACTTTTATACTGATAATTCTGAATTAAATTGGTGCCTGTCCCCGGAAAAATTCTGAATTGAGTGGGGGACTGGCACTAGAAAAACTGGCACTAGAAAAAATAAATAGTAATTGTTACGCTTTAGTTCTCATAGTATGATTGATATATTCATATTTATGAGGGGAGATGCGTACAATTGGGTGTTCCGGTGTATGTGATTGGTGGGTTTTTAGGGAGTGGAAAGACGACGGTTTTACAGAATATGATTGCGATGTGCAAATCCAGGAATTTGCGCCCTGTCATTCTATTAAATGAAATCGGTCAAAAGAATGTTGAAAGAGAATTGTTTGGCGATGAGGAAGTCGTGGAGTTGTTGGATGGCTGTATTTGTTGCACCATTCAGGATGATTTGCGTGACACGTTGAATGGTTTAATGGAGAAGAAAGAGCTGTTCGATATTGTGTTAATTGAGGGGACAGGTGTGGCAAATCCGATGGACATTCAAGAGGTGCTTGTTTCGTCCGCCATATGTCAACATTTCGACTTACTATCGGTGATTACCGTTGTGGATGCGAGTCGTTATTTGGACTATCAAAGTGTTTTTTCCAGTTCATCGGACGTAAGAAGACTGTTACAGGAACAAATCATGTGTGGCAGTTTGCTCGTTGTGAATAAGGTGGATGCTCTTTCATCAGCGGAGTTGAGGAAAGTACGGAAGAAGCTTGATCAAGTAGTCGGTGCGCATCAAGAACAAGTAGCGTGCTCATTTGGAAATGTTGATGAACAGACATTGTTTCAAAGAAGAATTGACAGAGCGTTATTTGAAAACGGTGAGCAAGTTCGAACGCACAAACCACATCGTCACTCTTCCATACAAGTCATTTGTTTGGAAGATTTTCCTGCATTGGATCAGCGTGCGTTTGAAAATTGGATGAAACAGCTACCTGAAAGTGTTCTACGGGGTAAAGGCTATTGTCGATTCCAACATTCGGATCGTGTAGTCAGTTTCCAATACGCATCAAAAAAATTAACTTATCGGGAACTTGAAGAGAATCGAGCGTTATCCACAATCGTACTGATTGGAATTGAACTAAACATTGAACAAATCAAGGACCAATTTGAAGCGTTAGCGGGGGTGAATTGTTGATTGGTCATCGAATGAAGAATGGAATTGGATTGACGGCATTCGGTATTCTTCTCATCGTTCTATTATTTGTCGGAATCCCTTACATCCAGTTTGAAATCCCGAAAAGCATATTGTTGCTCAATACAATGTTTCTAAGCATTATTTTAGAAGCATTCCCTTTTATTCTCATAGGGGTATTTGCTTCCGCCGTCATCCAGACATTCGTTTCGGAGGACATGGTTAGAAGGTTTATTCCAAAAAATCCGCTTCTCGCCATTGTTCCTGCAACAATTGTCAGTGTGCTGTTGCCCGTGTGCGAATGCGCAATTATTTTAGTCGTGCGCCGACTGTTGAGGAAAGGGCTCCCCTTACATGTAGGCATCATTTTTCTAGTTGGGGCACCGATATTGAATCCAATTGTCTTCGCTTCAACGTATTACGCATTTCAGTCGGAGCCGTCAATGGCATATGCGCGAATGGGACTAGCCTTTTTGTTGGCAATTAGTATCGGACTCGTCATGTATGTTCTTTTTAAAAATACCTCTCAATTGAAGCATTCGACGGAGGACTTGGTGTCTGCAACTGAGCAACAGACAGAGCTAACCGGAAAGCGGAAATGGAAAACCGTCTTTTATCATGCTAGTGACGAGTTTTTCGATGTCGGGAAGTATGTAATTTTTGGAACAATTGTTGCAAGTGCATTCCAAACGTATTTCAATCGCGATCTGTTAGTGACTGTGAGCGAGAATGACATCGTTGCACCACTTGTGATGATGGCATTCGGCTTTGTGTTATCCATTTGTTCGGAGGCCGATGCGTTTATTGCATCCTCGTTTTCCCATACGTTTTCAACAAGTTCGCTGTTGGCGTTTCTATTATACGGACCGATGTTAGATTTGAAAAACGCCATTATCCTGTTTGCGTATTTTAAGTCGAAATTCGTAGTCGTTTTTATGGGAGTGATTACGGTGGCTGTATTTGCAATCGTTTTAATATACCAAAGCGTCATTTTGTGAGGTGTGAATGAATGAAAGAACATCCGAGCGATGAAAGAGGGCATGTGTTATTTAGATCCATTATCTACTTTGGATTTTTCCTGTTATTGTTCCAGTTAATGATGTCAGGGACAATTCGTTATTACATTGCGCCGAAGATGATGCCGTTCATGTATTTTTTACTAGCAGCTTTACTCATTTTAGGTATTGTTCAGTTAGTAAGAAGTACGTCTGACAAGGAAGAAGATTTGTATTGTGACTGTGGATTTATTCATCAACAATCGAAATCCATTGTGCAGACAATCATCGTCTATGCGTTATTTGTCATTCCGATTTTGACGGGATTATGGTTCCCAACAGTTGTGCTCGACAGTTCGATCGTGGCTAAGCGAGGAGTGAATTACGGCGCAGGACCTCCTATAACGACTGATGTAGCAGGTACGGATGTCGGTGAGGATGAGTCCAGCGTTGAGGAGGATGATTTACTTGTGCAAGACCGTCAAGCACTTTTGGCGGATGAAATGGATAATAAACGACTCGGTACATTAAAGCAGGAGCTGCTGGATAGCGACAAAATTGTCATCGATGATGAACGCTACAATGATATTATGCTCATCATTCATGAAGACCTTGAACCTTTCATTGGAAAAGAAATCGAATTGGTCGGCTTTGTGTACAAAGACGATCAGACTGCAGAAAACGAATTTCTCATCGCCCGTTTCGGCATCACCTGTTGTGTGGCAGATGCGTTCGTTTACGGCATCCGTTCTTCGTCAGACGCTGTCGCCAAACTCAATGAAGATGATTGGGTCCGTGCAACTGGAACGCTATCCACCTATCAATTAGATGACTGGACCTTACCCTTCATCCAAATTACTCAACTCGAACAAATCGACCAACCTGCCAATCCGTATATTTACAATGAGTAAAGATGACTTTTGTCTGAGTATTCATAATTTTGTTGGTGCCTGTCCCCCAAACAATTACGAATTGTTTGGGGGACAGGCACCATTTTTTTAGTTCTTTTGAAGGAGTAAAGCCATCGACAAGGTGTTGTAGTAGGTGTGATAAGGGTGTCTTTTTTTAGGATTCCTTCCGTTTCAAATCCGAGTTTTTTGTAAAGCTGGATGGCAATTTCGTTATCTTCTCGTGTTAAGAGTGTGATTTTTTCAGTGACGCCGTTTGTGCGTGCCCATTCAATGAGTTCATTCATCATTTTTTTCCCTAAACCGAGACCGGTGTGAGTTTCACGGATGACAATCCCTAATGTTCCAACATGTTGTACACGTTTTTTCAAAGGGGAGTCGATTGTTGCGATGGAGATAATCTCATCGTTTGCGATTGCGAGGTACATGATGGAACCTTGCAACTGTTGTGTCTTTTGGATGGTCGTTTGAAAGGCTGCGACATCTGTCGTAAATTCATCTTTGCCAAATGAAAGAAAATCAGTTTCTCCGCCTACTAGGTTGTAAAAATCAATTATTTGCTGTGCATCGTTTGGCAAGGCTTCTCTTATAAAGACTTTCTCACCATTTTTTAATAGGAATGTTTCCATCACGGTCACTTCTTTCGTTTAGATATCTGTTACTAATGCATTAAACTATACTGGCATTCTCGGTAGTTAAGCATACATGATGAAAGTAGATTTGTGTAGATGCTGAATGCTGATGTTGCATTGAGGAGGGCAATGATGTATTCTTTAAATAGTAATCATTACGATTTAAAGAAAGAGAGTGTGGAGAAAGACGATGAAAACTAAGAAAATACCGGTGACTGTGTTAAGTGGCTACCTTGGTGCAGGCAAGACGACTTTGTTGAATCATTTATTGGCCAATCGAGAAAACTTGCGAATTGCTGTCATTGTGAATGATATGAGTGAAATTAATATTGATGCGAAGTTGTTGGAGAACAACGGTTTTTCCCGTACTGAGGAAAAGCTTGTTGAGTTGTCAAATGGGTGTATTTGTTGCACGCTGCGTGAGGACTTGATCATTGAAGTAGAGAAGTTAGTGAGACAAGGTGAAATTGACTATATTGTTATTGAATCTACGGGCATTTCTGAACCGATTCCGGTTGCGCAGACGTTTACTTACATTGATGAAGAACTCGGCATTGATTTAACAGAGATTTGTACACTGGATACGATGGTGACTGTTGTTGATGCGTATCGTTTCTGGCAGGATTATGAAAGTGGTGAAACGCTTTTAGAGCGTCAGCAAACAGATGACCCGAACGATCAGCGTGACATCTCGGACTTACTAATGGACCAGTTGGAGTTCGCAAATATTGTGGTTGTCAATAAAATCGATCTCGTTGAAAAGGAATATGAAGAGGCATTTGTTGCATTTCTTCGCAAAGTCAATCCGGATGCTGAAATCATACTCACTACGTTTGGAAAAGTAGCGCCATCTAAACTATTGAATCGACAATTATTTGATTTTGAAAAATCGAGCGAAGGTGCGGGTTGGATAAAAGAATTGAACGAAGAGCATGTGCCGGAGACGGATGAGTATGGTGTTACGTCATTTGTCTACAGAAGAAGACGACCGTTCCATCCTGCTAGGTGGCATGCGTGGTTAACAGCATTTCCTCAAGAAGTCGTTCGGGCAAAAGGATTTTTCTGGCTTGCGTCACGGAATGATTGGTCAGGAATATTCTCACAAGCGGGTTCTTCACTCGTCTTTCAAGCTGCCGGCCAATGGGTCGCTGCATTGCCGAAAGAAGAACAGAAAGCAATTTTTCAAGAGGATCCTCATTTGTTGAAACGATGGGATGCTACATATGGCGATCGACTAAACGAGCTTGTATTCATTGGGCTGGACATGGACCAATCAGAAATTGAAGACAGTTTGGATAAGTGTTTACTGACCGATGAGGAAATGACTTTGGATTGGTCTACTTTTAAAGACGACTTGCCGAAGTTTTAAGTGAAGTGAGACTACAAAAGTTAGCGGTATTCCAGGTATTGTCGATCCGACCTGCATCGTGATAGGTGGCGGTGTGTTCAATGACCATCCAGCTTTAGTGGAAGCCATTCGACTTGAATTACGACAGTACTTAAATCATCCGCTATTAGAAGGAAAAGAGAAGCGAATTGAAGCAAGCATTTATAAAGGTAACGCTGGTTTGCAAGGTGCTTTTGCAAGATGTCGATGAATAAATAAACAAACCCTCATTCCTACAGCGGATGAGGGTTTTCTTGTATGGTGTTCTGTGAATGAAGCCTATCGGAATCTCATTTCAGATTCTTTATTAAAGAAATGTGCACGGTTCATATCAACCGCTAATGAGACTTGTTGTCCTTGTTGCAATGGCGTATCTGCTCCTAAACGTGCGACGAACGATTGAGATCCGATTGACGAATAGACCATAAGCTCTGCGCCAGTTAGTTCTGCAACGTCCACATGCACATCTATTTTTGCATCCACTAAGTCATTGAGCGTTTCTGATTTGTCATATATATGTTCAGGTCTTACGCCAAGGATAACGGATGATCCGAGTGCATTGTTTTCTTTTAAAAGTGTGAGTTTGTTTTCAGGGATTTTAAGTGCAGTTTGATCCATTGCAAAGTAACCATCGATCACTTGTCCTTCAAAGAAATTCATTGCGGGAGATCCAATAAATCCTCCTACAAATACATTCTCGGGATTTTCATACACTTGTTTCGGTGTTCCGATTTGTTGGATAAAACCGTCCTTCATCACGACAAGCCGTGTAGCCATTGTCATCGCTTCTGTTTGGTCGTGTGTTACATAGACTGTTGTGGTCTTCAAACGTTGGTGTAGTTTTGTGATTTCTGCGCGCATTTGAACGCGTAATTTAGCGTCCAGATTTGATAGCGGTTCATCCATTAGAAAAAGACCTGCATCCCGGACAATCGCTCGACCAAGTGCGACCCGTTGTCGTTGTCCCCCAGACAACGCTTTCGGCTTCCTTGTTAAGTAGTCTTCCAATCCTAATATACTAGCTGCATTTTTAACACGTTGATCGATTTCTGCTTTAGAAAACTTCCGTAATTTCAAGCCAAATGCCATATTATCATAAACCGTCATATGTGGATAAAGAGCATAGTTTTGAAATACCATGGCAATATCCCGGTCTTTAGGAGGAACATCATTCATTACTTTTCCATTAATGCGTAACTGGCCATCTGAAATTTCTTCCAATCCAGCAATCATACGTAATGTTGTTGATTTTCCACAGCCTGAAGGTCCTACAAGAACGATGAATTCCTGATCTTCCACTTGTAAATTGAAATCGGAAACAGCTACAGCATCATCACTATACTTTTTAAATACATTCTCTAGTACCAATTCTCCCATCATCTTCACCCCTTGTATGTACTACTTATAAGGATACAGATGTTAGGGATAACAAGGTATGTACAAGTTGCACAAATCATCTTTGAAAAAATTGTGCAACAGTTGCTTATTTGCTAAAACGTAAATGTGCGATGTAGGCAACGAGCGCGCCATTAAAACTACGAGCAGATATGCCTGTTAGCTCCTGAAATTTCGTTAACCGATAGTTTAATGTATTTCGGTGGATGTGTAACTTTTCTGCTGTAATCGAACCGTTGAATCCATTTTCAAAGAAACTACAAACTGTATGTAATAATTCTAAGTCTTTTCGGATGGGAACAATAATTTCTTGATGCATTGCATGCTCCATGGTGGGCGTTATTGCACGTTCTAAAAACAATGGAAAGATTGATTCCATTGTAAAAATCCGTTTTGTTGGCATTTCAGAAATTCCATCTTTAAACCAATTGCGTTCCTGTTGATAATAAGAAGGGTATGTTGAATCTGCACATTGAAACTTCCCTATGTATATCCTCGTCTTACAATAAAAGTCACTTTCTAATACAGCTGCAAATGAATTGAAATCGTCATCACAATACAAGTGTATAGTCTTACGCTCTATTAACAATACATGTCTTTCAGACGAAAAGATAATGATCATTTGTTCATCAAAAAATGCTTGCATTGCTTCTTTTAAATCGACTTCAAGGGAGTCATTTGCTTCTAGTGACAACTGGATGATACGAATTTGATCTTCGTTTGATAGGAGAGAAGGACCGTCCCCTTCTAAATAGTACAACCAATTTTCTTCTGTATGAGTGAGTGAGGTTGAAGAATAAGTTTCCTCGGTTAATAGTGTAGAGAGTAAAAGATAGTCACGCGCTGAAACGTCTTTTTTATGTATACTTATCCAAGTATCCGTATTGTGATTGAAGAATACATAGTCATCTGAGTTCCATAGTGGTTTTTGGGTCAATAACTTTAGAGAAGGGAATAGATTAGCGAGATTATATGACAATGGAGAGCGACCACCTTCCAAAGGAAATTGTAGAAAAACACTTCACTATTATTATATCGATTTTTTGCAATAAACAGAAGTGAAGTTTTATTCCGTGATGTACAAGTTCCAGTGTTCAACACATTCCGCACCAAAACTTTTTTCTTGTCGTTATTTCCTGGTGAATGAACGAACTTTCTCTTGTTCCGCTAGAAAATCCTGTCACAATATGTAGAATGTTCATCCACTTTGCAACTTCAGTCATATACGTTTGCATGAAAATATGGGGTTATGCAAATACTTGATTTGTAAGGCGTGAAGGGGATTTGATGCGCAACGTTACAATACGTAGTTGAACGTAATCGTTTGATTACCCGCGCAATCATTGTTATGCTGAAGGGGCGGCGAATTTTGCGACTAGTTGACGAATAACCAAGTAGATTGACAATTTATGTTGTCCAGATAACTAGAAAGGGGTTGACGTGTATCCAGTCACCAGAAAAACTTCATAATAACTCTACGATTGCAGTGGAAACATCTGACGATTACTCGTTGGACCGTGTGCCACGGAACGAACGGACGAAAAGTTGGTTGAGTATAACGAATATAACATTCGGGATTGCTACCGCCATTTTTTATTTCCAAATGGGAAGCGTGATGGCGCTTAAATTTGGAGCCGTGAATGCATTGATTTCTTCCGCTTATGCAATCATTGTCGCAGGATTGCTCGGAACGGTCATTGCCTATTTGTCTGCCAAGTCCGGTATGAACGTAAATTTACTTTCGCGCGGTGGAGGTTTCGGCTATATCGGTTCGTCCTTGACGTCACTGATTTACGCGTCGAACTTCATTATGTATTGCGCGTTTGAAGGACTCATCTTAGTATCCGCAGTTCATCACTTCTTTCCTTCACTTCCAAAATGGATTCTCATTGTTGTATTTGGATCCATCGTTATCCCTCTAAACTGGTTTGGAATCGAGCAATTAGATAAATTACAGAAGTGGTCCTTACCTCTATTTATCATCTTTTTATTAACTGCAGTTGTTGTTTCCTTCTATAAACCGCCTATTTATACCGGTTCTGTATTTACGTATATGCCTGACGGTGTCCAAATCGGTGGGGAAGCCCTCTTACTTTGTATCGGCATGCACCATGGCATTATGGGATTGACCGCGTTATTGGCATCTGATTATGCGAGGTTCCTGAAACCAACGGATGTTAAGGTAGGTTCCTTCATGATTGGGTTCATCCCACAATTTTTCTGTTTTGGCGTGATGGGTGGCCTTGGCATTTGGTTTGGTGTTCGATTTTTAGAATCTGATCCAGGTGTGTATATCGTCCTCTTGCTCGGAATTGGTGGAGCGTTGTTCACGATGTTAACGCAATTACGTATTAACGTCACGAACATTTACAGTGGTTCCTTATCGCTCTCTAATTTTTTTGAAAACATGTTCCGTTTTACACCAGGTAGACGTTTTTGGGTCGTGGTAGCAGGTCTGACCGCTATCCTTCTCATGTTGCTCAATATTGTCGATCATGTCGATAAATTAATGACTTTCCAAGGGGTATTTTTACTTGCATGGGCCGCTGTCCTTGTGACAGATGCATTAGTCGTTAAAAAATGGTTGAAAATTGGTCCTACGTATTACGTCGCTCGTCAAAAGTACTTGTATAAGTGGAATCCCGTTGGTACGGTGTCGCTTATTGTAGCAAGTGTCCTTGGAACAATAGCAGCGCTTGGGTACATGGGATTATTTTTAGAAACGACGGCAGCCTTCTTTGCAGCCTTACTTGCCTCCATTTTGACGGTTATCATCGCTGTGATGACGAAAGGAAAGTATTATGTGACGGAAGAGCCAAAAGATATTGTGCAAGAAGACAAATTAGCCTAACACTTACACAAGCAGGAAATGAGTTAGACTAAAACTGTACGATCCGGTCAATGAGCGATTGGATTGTACAGTTTTTTTATGTTCAGATTGTGTATTAATTGCTTAAAACAAGCTATCCAAAAATAAATACTAGATAACTACTAGGACACTCACAATGAATAGGTATTTAATTACAGAAAAAATGTTTAATTTCGAGCTAAACATTAAGACTTTCGACCCGATATAGATGTTGTTCATACTACATACTTGAGGTGAGAGAATCTAATGAAGAAAATGGGTGTATTTCAGAGGAATTTGATTGGTACGTTAGTGATTTCCATTTCACTTCTCGTCATTGCAATTGTTTCAGTAAATTATATAAAGAGCCAAGAGACGTTAGAAGACGAAAAAGCACAGACGGAAAAACTCATTGAAGAAAACTTATTAAGTGTCATCGAAGGTTCGGATGTCGCGTACTCCATTATTGAACAGTCTTTGTCTGAAAAGATGGAACTGTACACAAATATTTTACTAGATGAGTACAAGCAAAATCCTGATGTCTCAACATGGGACTTAGAGCGTTTTAAGACAGAGTTCGATGGTTTTGATATATTTTTCTTAAATGATCAATTCGTTGTTGACTATGCAACAAGAGAAGCAGATTTAGGACTAGATTTAAAAGAGTTCGGTCTTGAAGGATTATTGCAGGAGCGTATGGATGCTGGAACGTATTTTGACGATCGTTTAGAAATTAGTGAAGCAACGAAAGAGACGAATAAGTTCAGTTATACAGCGACGCCCGATAAAAAATATATGATTCAAATTGCAGCAACGGCTGATCAGTTTTCGCATTTGATTCAGTCGATGGATTTGGAACTGTTGACGAAAAATCTGATGGAAAAACATCCATATGTTGAAGATATCGGTATTTATACGATTAATATCGATGGGATTCCAGCGTATTCAATGAATAAGAAAAACGATGAAGGTGAAGCTGCAGTATTGCCGGATTCGTTGCTGGACATTGGTGCAAAAGCAATTACCGAAGATAAAGTTTTGGAGAAAAAATCTTCGGATACGCTTTATAAGTTTATTCCTCAAATCGATTTGACGTCTGATGATGAGAACAAGTACCGCCAATCCCGTTTACTTGTTTTGACTTATGATGATCACTATTTTGCAGGTCAATTAAAGACGAATAGTGTAACAGCACTAATTATGGTCGTTGTCTCCGTCATTGTTGCGGTAGTGCTATCCATTGTGATCGGCCGTCGCGTGTCCAAACCGATCCACCAATTCAGTGCAGTCATTGATCGAACAGCGCAATTGGATTTTACTGACAACGAGCATGTGGCAACGTTAGTAAAGCGAAAAGACGATTTTGGCGTATTGGCCGAACAGTATGAGCAAATGCTTGTTTCTGTAAGAGGCGCATTTGACAAAGTAATCGACTCGACACATCATTTAATGGCCATGTCAGAACAATTCACGTCAAGTGCGGATGAAACGAAAACGGCTTCTGTCCAAATTTCAAGCTCCGTGCAGGAGATGGCCTATGAAACGGAAAACCAAACACAAACTGTACGCCAATCCATTACCGATATCGGAATGATTACCGAAGAAGTTGGTAAATTACTAGCAAACATTTCAAAAGTGAATGAACTCGTACAACAGACCGTACAGGCTTCAACAACTGGAAATGCAATTGTAACGGATACGGAAAAAAGCATGGAGCACATTAACACTTATACGAAGCAATCGAAAGAGACCGTCATTGAATTGCATGAGAAATCTTCCCGAATTGAAAACTTCTCTACGTTTATTACGTCCATCGCTGATCAGACGAACTTGCTTGCGCTGAACGCAGCAATTGAATCTGCACGAGCTGGGGAAGCAGGAAAAGGATTTGCGGTTGTTGCGAATGAAGTGCGGAAACTTGCAGAGGAATCGAGTAATGCAGCAAATCATATTCGTCAATTAATTACGGAGATTAAAGAAGATATTTCACAGACGGTCGACAGCATGACAGAAGGGTACGAAACTGTAAAAAATGGTACGTCACTTGTTCATGAAGCTGGAGAAGCGTTCAGAGATATTTTGACTGCGGTCCAATCAGTATCCAGTCAGACGACGGAAGCGACATCGATTTCAAAAGAAGTGGAACAGGTCATGCAAAACTTACTTCAATCGATTCAGCAAATTGCAAGTTTGTATGAGAAGTTAGGAAGCCATTCAGGTGAAATTGCAGCCTCTACTGAAGAACAAACAGCAACCGTCGAAGAAGTAGCGTATGCAGCGAAAAACCTTTCTGATATTGCGGAAGACTTACAAAGAGAAATTGAAAAGTTTACGGTATAAGTTGTTTCTCAAAGAATAGCCGATTCGCACAAAAACTCAGTTCGCTCGATAGGGAGCAACTGGGTTTTTTCAACTTCAGTAGATTTTTTAGCTGTATGGCTTTGTAATGAAGGATAGGCATGAAAAACATGCATAGTTCTCTCAGTTGAAGAGGAAGCTAAGTTCGAGAAGTTTCTAAAAACATTTGCTGTATAATCGCATAATATGCTATTCTGAGATGTGGAATCGGTTACACAAAGAAGGTTTTTGTACTGAGAAAAGGTCAGTTAATTATAGAGGATAGAACAGGTGATGAATGTGTCGAATAACATTGTTGTCGTCGGAAGTATGAATATGGATATTGTCATGTCGGCGGAACGGTTGCCGAAAATTGGAGAGACAATTTTAGGCGAAAAAGTTACGTATCTGCCAGGAGGTAAAGGTGCGAATCAAGCGGTTTGCATGGCTCGTCTGCAAGGTGATGTGACAATGGTTAGTGCGGTTGGTAACGACGAGTTCGGCCGTAGCCTTAAGGACCAAATGGAAAGTAACGGTGTAAAGACGGATTTCATTCGCGTTGTAGATGGCGTACAAACGGGCATTGCGAATATTTTCCATGTGAATCGCGATAATTGCATAACTGTCATTCCGGGTGCAAATTATACCGTGACAAAAGAACGCATTACGAAAGAAGTCGTCCAAGCGATTGCTGCTGCGGATGTGTTGGTCGTTCAGTTGGAAATCCCACTCGAGACCGTACAGTATGTGTTAGGGATTGCTAAACAGCACGGCGTGAAAACGATTTTAAATCCAGCCCCTGCTCAATTTTTATCACCGGAGTTGCTGTCGCTTGTTGATTATTTGACGCCAAATGAGACGGAGTTTGAGTTGTTAACAGGTGAGCATTATACAACGGATGAGGAATTATCCGCTCTAATGTTGAAATGGGAATCAACGTATCATCATACATTAATCGTCACGTTAGGGGAGCGCGGCTGTGCCATATTAGAAGATGGTCAACTTGTCGTAACGCCACCACCCAAAGTGGAAGTTGTGGATACGACAGGTGCGGGGGATTCATTCAATGGCGCATTGGCGGTTGGGATTTCAACGGGTAAATCGTTGAAGGAAACGGTCGACTTTGCAGTGAAAGTGTCTGCGTTGGCAGTGACAAAGTTTGGTGCACAAGAAGGCATGCCTTTTTACGAGGACATTCATTAATCCTAGAGGAAATGAGGGGAAGTACGATGGTAAAAGTTTCGATTGAGCAGATTGAAAAACAGTTCGAAAGTTATTTAAAGGAAACGTATAAACACTTGCATGAGCATCCTGAATTAAGTGCGGAAGAATACGAAACACAGGCGTTCATTACGAAAGAGTTGGATCGTATGGATATCCCGTATCAAAAAATGGCGAAAACGGGTGTTTGCGCAGTGCTGGAAGGCGCGGAAGCTGGAAAAACGATTTTGCTCCGTTGCGATATCGATGCATTGCCGATTGATGAACAGACCGGCTTGGCGTACGCTTCGACAAAACCAGGTGTCATGCATGCGTGCGGTCACGATGCACATACGACAATCGGTTTAGGTGTTTTATCGGTATTAAAAGAACGGTTAAGCGAGTGGAAAGGGACTGTGAAAATCATGTTCCAACCGTCCGAAGAAGTTCAGCCAGGTGGAGCGAAGCCGATGATTGACGAAGGGATTCTTGAAAATCCGACAGTCGATGCGGGACTTTGTTTGCATACGAATCCGTTTTTAGCTCCTGGCAAGTTTGAAATGAGAAAAGGCTATATGTTAGCGAACACGGACCGGGTTTACATATCCCTCATTGGAAAAGGTGGACATGCTGCTGCTCCTCAACAGGGGATTGACGCAATTGCCATGGCAGGGCAGTTCATTACCGGCATTCAAAACATCGTGTCTAGACAAACATCGCCCCTTGACAATGCGGTCATTACGTTCGGCACAATTAACGGCGGAACGACTTCGAATGTCATGTGCGACCGTGTCGATATTGCTGGGACAGTCCGCACAATTAGAACGGAAACGCAAGACAAAATCATTGCCCAAATTGAGCAATTGTTGAAGTCAGTGACGGACTTCTGGGGCGGGGAGTATACGTACAACTACAGTAAAGGCTATCCAGCAAGCTGGAATGATCCGGAATTGACGGACGTCGTAGCAACAGCGATTCAGACAGCTTTTGGTGAAGATAAAGTCGTAGAAAACGAGCATCCTTATATGAGTGGCGATGATTTCTCGGTCGTTGCACAAGCGGTTCCATCCGTCTTCATGTATTGGGGAACTGGTTCGGATGAAAAAGAGAATTACCCTTGGCATAACGCGTATTACCATGTGAATCTAGAGGCTCTAAAATACGGTGTAGCAACAGCAGTTGAAAGCATTACAGCATTACTCCAATCAGAAAAGGTAGGGAAATAACGATGAAAAAAATCATTATTGACGTAGATACAGGAATTGATGACGCAATTGGATTGTTGTTGGCGGCGAAAAGTGGCCAAGCGGATATTTTAGGATTTACAACGGTAAATGGTAATACATCCCTTGAACAAGCGACAATTAACACTGCAAAAATCGTTAAATTGCTTGGTCGCGATGATATTAAAGTTGTCCAAGGAGCGAGCCGTCCGTTAATGCGTGAACCGCATTTTGAAGTAAGTGTACACGGCAATGATGGAATTGGTGGGGCACTGAAAGAGATGGAAGTAGAAATTAAGGACGAAGGATTTGCACCGGATTTCATCATTGAGCAAGCCGAGCTACATAAAGGCGAATTGACGATTGTATTGCTTGCGCCATTGACAAATATGGCGCTTGCTATCCGCAAGGAACCTCGCTTAAAAGAATGGGTGAAAGAACTGGTCATTATGGGTGGAGCAGTTGACCATCCTGGCAACATTACACCGACTGCGGAATACAACATGTACATCGATCCGGAAGCAGCGAAAATCGTACTTCACGCAGGTATTCCAATTACGCTTGTCGGATTGGATGTCACGAGCCAGACGTTGTTAACTGTTGCGGATATTGAAAAAATGCGTCCGAGTGAAATTAGTGAGTTTGTAAAGGACTCGACGAATCACTACATGAATCGCTACATGGAGCTGACAGGAAAACGTGCTTGTTCCATGCATGATCCGCTAGCTGTAGGTGTGGCTTTAGATAAATCACTTGTTCGTACAGAAAAACTGTATGTTGACGTTGAAACGAATAGTGACTTATGTGATGGACAAACGGTTTGTGATTTTAATAATTGGACGAAAAAAGAGCCTAATGTCGATGTATGTCTTGAAGTGGATAGTGAACGTTTCATTTCGACACTTATTGATACGTTAAGTAAATAATCATGGTGGGAAGTCTGACGATTTCAGTCAGACTTTTCGCTTTTACTTGGATGGAAAGAAGGAAATGGAGATGGAGGAACGATTATCAAAACCTGCTTTGTCGTTAGCAGGTGTGCAATGGCTGTTTTTCATGTTTGCGAATACGATTGTTGTGCCTCTTTCGGTCGGTGCTGCATTTCATTTGCCGGATACGGAAGTTGCGACGATTATTCGGAGTTCGTTTATATTGACAGGTGCTGCAAGTATTTTGCAAGCATTGTTTGGACATCGCTATCCATTAATGGAAGGGCATGGCGGTGTATGGTGGGGGCTTGTGTTAAGTCTTTGTGCTTCTGCTCCAGCTGTCGGGATTAGTTATGCGCAGCTCGGTGGCAGTCTTGCATTAGGAATGGTAGCGGCTGGAATCGTAACGATTCTGTTAGGGGCAATTGGTTTTTCAGATGTGCTAAAGCAGATTTTCAATAAAGTAGTGTTAACAGTCTATTTGTTTTTATTATCCATACAGCTCATTATGATTTTCTTTAAAGGGATGCTCGGTATCGGTGTGGATGGCACGATAAATGAACCCGTTGCATTGTTGTCCATTTGTATTGTGCTGCTTGTGCTTTTCTTAACTGTAAAAGTAAGAGGGAAAATCGGTAACTTTGCTATTCTCATCGGAATGATCGGCGGTTGGATAGCCCATAGTCTTTTATTCCCGGCAACGGCACAAGTATCTGGAACGGGGACTGCGTTATTTACCTATTTGCCATGGGGCTCATTCCGATTTGATATTGGTATTTTGTTAACTGCTTTTTTTGCTGGGCTAATTAATATGGCGAATTCGTTAGTCGCAATTACGACTGTGGAGAAAGTATTTAAGACGACGACAGATAAAAAACGATTCAGTTGGTCCTTTATGTTAACAGGTGTGCATACGATTGTGGCGGGATTGTTCGGGTTAATCCCATACGGACCGTATACATCTTCCATCGGTTTTTTGGAAAGTACGAAAATCTATCAGCGTGCGCCGTTCATACTTGGAGGGTTGCTGTTCATCGTGCTTGGAGTTGTCCCTATACTTGGTTCGTTTTTCTCGACAATGCCGATGAGTGTAGGCGATGCGGTTTTGTTTGTCGCATACTTACAACTGTTTGGAACTGCAATTAAGAATTTGGGGAATTTACCAGTTGGTCGCATGTCGCTTTATCGTTTAACGATTCCTTTGCTCGTCGGAATTAGTGTAATGAATATCCCGGCGGAGACGTTCAGTGTGTTTCCGGTATTATTTCAACCGATTGTGAGCAATGGTTTATTAGTCGGTGTGTTGTTATCAGTTTGTATGGAATTGTTCTCAAGGAGAAGTTCGGTTACAGTTTCATAAAAACGGTTGAGTTCCGCATACTAGGAACTCAACCGTTTTTACTTGGATTGAATGGAAGTTGACTGTTTTACTTGTAATTCGACTTCAAATGTTTGCGTGTACGTTTCAATCGGATCGCCATTAATGAGTTTGACTAACGTATCAACGGCTGTTTTGCCAATTTCGTAAATGGGCTGGGCAACTGTTGAAATTTCAGGTGACATCATTTCCATTTGGATGCCGTCAAACCCGATGACTTTGACGTCAGTAGGGACAGAAAGGTTTGCTTCTTGCAGGGCTTTAATTGCGCCTGCCGCCATTAGGTCATTGCTTGCAAAAACACCGTCGAGATCGGGGTGTTTCTGGATAAGTTCCTGCATTGCCCGGTAGCCACCTTTGACGGTGAAATCACTATATGCAATAAGGCTCGGTGTGAATGAATCGAGTTGCTTCGCAATGACTTCGTATCCGTTCGTCCGTTCGCGGGAAGATGTAATATGAATCGGCCCGCAAATATGCGCGATTTTCCGACAGCCTTGGTTTTGTAAATGTCCGGTTGCAAGTTTACCACCGTTAAAATTGTTGGACATGAGCGAGACGATTGAACTGCCCGATAAGTGATTGTCCATAAGGATGACTGGGATTTTGCGTTTTTGTAAGTGTTCAAGTTGTTCGGGTTTAATCGTGTAAGACGAAATGATGATGCCGTCGACTTGCTTGTGAATTAATGTTTCAATATATTTTTGTTCTTTTTCTGGATTGTTGTCTGTGTTGCATAAGATGAGTGTGTAATCATAAGCGTTTGCTGCATCCTCGGTCGCTCTTGCGACTTCGGGAAAAAATGGATTTAAAATGTCTGGTACCATAAGTGCGATTGTCGCGGTTTTCATGCCCGCTAAGCTTCTTGCAATGTTATTTGGTTTGTAATTCAGTTTGTCAATGACTTCTGCGATTGCATCTGCCGCTTGTTGACTGACGTAGCCATTTTTATTCAAATAGCGTGAAACGGTAGCAACAGAAACGCCTGCTAGCTTGCTGACATCTTTGATTGTAGGCAAAATGAACTCACTCTCCTATGTTATCGCTTACATAAACATAGCAATAAAGTGAAGACAAATCAATACAGTTTGAATTTTTAAGTGTTAAAAATAGACATTGACAGTGAATATGATTTTTGGTAAATTACATGTAACCGATTACACATATCGTCGAAAATGTCACTTGTGAATAAAGGAGAAGAGGATGAATATACTCACTGGCCTATTAGGTTGTCTTGTTATATTGTTTATTGCTTTTTTGTTATCTGAGAACAAAAAGAAGATTAATTATCGTATTGTAGGGATTGGTGTTGCACTTCAAATCCTTTTTGGCTATCTTGTACTGAAGTCGACGATTGGGCGTATGGTACTTGAGAAGATTTCTGAAGGGGTTCGAAATGTCATTCATTATGGAAATGAAGGGTTAGCGTTTGTTTTCGGAAGTTTGGCAGACCCGTCACAACCGACTGGTTTTATCTTCGGAATTCGAGTAGCAGCGATGGCGATTTTTGTCACTGCGCTTATTTCAGTGTTGTACCATTTTGGCATTATGCAGTTTTTTGTCCGTGTAGTTGGTGGAGGGCTTGCAAAACTTTTAGGGACAAGCAAGCCGGAGTCTTTGACAGCAGCTTCCAATATTTTCTTGGGAATTCAAGAAGCGCCTGTCCTTATTAAACCTTATATAAAAACGTTAACAAGATCAGAACTATTTGCCGTAATGGTCGGTGGTCTAGCCTCGGTCGCGGGTGGAACCTTAATGGCCTATGCCGCGTTAGGTATACCGATAAACTTCCTGTTGTCAGCGAGTTTCATGGCAGCTCCTGCGGGATTGGTTTTTGCGAAAATCCTGATTCCTGAAACGGAAACACCTGTTTTGAATGCGTCTTCCATTTCTGTTGATCCTAGTGAAGTAGCAGATGAAGAAGAGAAGTCAGGTCTGATTGATGCCATCACACGTGGTGCGATGGAAGGGATGAAAATGGCTGGGCTAATTATCGCGATGTTGATTGCTTTCATTGCTGTATTAGCGTTAGCAAATGGAATTTTAGGCGGAATTGGTGGTTGGTTTGGCTTCCCTGACCTTTCACTCGAACAAATTTTTGGATATTTGTTTGCACCATTGGCATTCATCATGGGGGTTCCGTGGTCTGAAGCGATGACTGCAGGTAACTTGTTAGGGCAAAAGGTGATTTTGAATGAGATGGTTGCCTTTACGTCATTCCAGCCGATGATTGATATGCTATCGGATAAAACTGTTGCGATTATGACCTTCGCTTTGTGTGGTTTTGCAAACATCGGTTCACTTGGAATTCTAATCGGAAGTATGACAGCTTTTGCGGAAAACCAACGTGCAACTGTCACGAAATTAGGGATGAAAGCTGTACTTGCAGGGACCCTTGCGAACTTGATGAGCGGAACAATCGCTGGTATGTTTATGTAATCAATATTTACGAATAATCAAAAAGAGGTGACAACACGCGAGATTGCGTGAACTCACCTCTTTTTTTATCTTATATAGATAGTTGAATTGTGGTAATATAGGGAATTATGCGCGTGCCTGTCCCCCGGACAATTTGCAATTGTTCGGGGACAGGCACCAAAACGATTCTGAATTGTGTCGGGGACTGGCACCTTAAAGGGGGAAGGAAGATGGAAAAGAGGCTGACGGTTTGGATGGCGTTGTTGCCGGTAATTGTGTTGATTGCTGCGGGTGCTGGTTCCATTTTTGTTTGGAAAGTGGGCATGCATGTACCGTTGCTTGCAGGCATGGTGATGGCTGCTGTCGTGGCTTTGATGGCAGGTTGGAAATGGAATGCTGTTCAACAGATGATGGTGAATGGTGTAGCAAGGGCGTTGCCGGCAGTGTTTATTTTGCTTGTGATCGGGATTATCATTGGCACGTGGATTGCGGGTGGTGTCATTCCGACGATGATTTATTACGGATTGAAATTCATTCATCCGGATTTCTTTGTGCCGGCTGTAGCCATTGTAACTGGGCTCGTGTCCATAACGTTAGGTAGTTCATTCACATCAATTGCAACTGTTGGATTGGCGTTTATGGTAATTGGTGAAGGTCTTGGGTTTCCACCAGGACTCGTTGCAGGTGCGATTATTTCAGGCGCGTTTTTTGGTGATAAACTATCACCGCTGTCAGATACGACGAACATCGCACCGGCAGTAGCGGAGACCGATTTATTCAGTCACGTGAAACATATGCTGTGGGATACGTTACCTGCATTTTTTATTGCACTTGTTTTGTATGCGCTAATCGGACACACTTCAGTTATTCAAGGGGCAGATCAGTCGTCGATTATATCGTTAATGGATGGACTCCAATCGATCTTCATCATCCATCCGCTGTTGTTGCTCATGCCGGTGCTGACGATTGTGCTAATTATTAAACGGACACCTGCGTTACCTGCACTGTTAGGCGTCGCTGTCATAGGTGCCGTGTTAGCGATAGTTGTCCAAGGTGAAACGGTGACGTCCGTCATGCAGTTCATGACAAGTGGATACCAAGTTGAATCAGGTGTCGAGGCAGTTGATAAGCTATTAAATAAAGGCGGTATGGTGTCGATGTATGGCACAATTGTTTTATTAGTATTGGCTACCGGATTAGGTGGCATTATGGAAGAAACAGGCGCGTTTCAAGTACTAACCCGAAGAATGCTTGAACGCGTGAAATCGACTGGTTCCTTAATTATGTTGACGATTGTTTCGACATTTGCTGTCGCATTTTCTACAGGGGCGCAGTTTTTGGCGATCATTTTACCAGCCCGCACGTTTGTACATAAATATAAAGAGCTTCAAATTGATACGAAAAATTTATCCCGCTGCGTGGAAGCGGCTGGTACAGTAGGCATTAATCTTGTACCATGGGGTGTCCCGGCAGTCTTTGCGGCAAGTGTTCTGGAAGTCGATCCGATGGCATTCATTCCTTACACATTCCTCGCATTCCTCGTCCCGCTCATGAATGTGTTATATGGGTATACCGGTTGGACAATTGTGAAGAAAAGCGATAGGAGGCTCGTAAAATGAAACAAGCAGTGTTAACGATACTTGGGACAGCTCAAGATGCAGGGATTCCTCAACCGAATTGTACGTGCGCACAGTGTAAAGAGGCGTTAACGAATCCTGCTAAAAGAAGATATGCCGCATCTCTTGCCGTCGTCATGCCTGATGAGAAAACGTGGCACTTAATAGACGCTTCGTTGGATTTTAAAGAACAGTTCGCTGCTGTTCAAATGCAATACGGGCTGGAAGGCGTGTTAATGGACAGTATCTTTTTGACACACGCTCACATCGGCCATTATCCGGGATTGTTGTTTTTAGGCCGTGAAGCAATTGGCGCGCAAGGCGTTTCTACATATGTAGGTCCGAAGTTGAAACAGATGCTTGAAACGGAAGCACCGTGGCGGCAACTTGTGGACCTGGGGAATATTAACGTGAAGGCTTTACAAGCAGGTGAGGCGGTACGAATCAATGAGGACGTTGCCATCCGACCAGTGGAAGTACCTCATCGCAATGAGTTTTCAGAGACTTACGGATTCTGGATTGAAGGACGTAATCGAAAAATCTTATACATTCCAGACATCGATTCATGGACAGCGTGGGAAGTCAATATATACGATGCTGCAAAGGAAGCAGACGTCTGCATCTTGGACGCTACGTTCCATTCCATTGCAGAAATTGAGAACATGGGCAGGGATTATAGAGAAATCCCTCATCCCGTCATGACCGAAACGATGGACCGCTTGCAAGACTTGGTCGATGAAACCGACATCTACTTCACCCATTTCAACCATACGAATCCTGCAATCGACCCATGCCATCCCTTTACGCAACAAGTAAAGAAACGTGGCTTCCGCATAGCCGAAGAAGGCATGCAAATAGACCTATAAAACCGGTGCCAGTCCCCAAAACAATTGAGAATTGTTTTGGGGACTGGCACCTTCTTTATGCGTCGAATTATGTGTTTTCTACACTTTTTTTGAGAGTTATTGTAGAAAATAATTCTAAGTACTTATTCTGGTGTATACTAGAATAAATTTTCACGAAAGTATAGGTAGTTGGATTGATGGTGGAGAGAATCTAGCAAATGGGGGGAGCTTTGTATGTTGAAATGGATCGGAAAATTGATGTGCAAGTTATCGGGCTACCATCGAATGGACTATTATTCTAATAGATGTAAGCGTTGTGGGTATGTGAGAGAAGGAAGGAAAAATACTTCGAAATAAAGAAGTTGGTACAGCATAATGATAAGAAAAGCTGTCGAGGAGTTGTGGGGAGTGAATTTCTCAACAGCTTTTTTTACGTTTAGGATGCTAAATGGTTCGTTACGTATGCTTGCATTTGAGACACACACGCAAGGCTTTTTTCGTACAAGAATCGCAGCTAACCACACATAGCTAAACGAGTCAAAGATTGTCTCGAGCAATTCCGATCGATGTCCCCAGATCCATTTCGTCTTCAGGTGCCTCTCTACAAAAGCCAAGATAGTCTTGCATTGTCGTTAAATGCATATAAGGCAACGCGAGTCGAATGATTTCGTTATCGAAGAATGGAAAATCAGAAGACGTAGCGGTCGCATACTGTGTGAAAGAGCTGTATGGATAGTTCTCCATCTGATCGACTAACGGAAACTTCGTATCAATTGGATTCCGATGAATGTAACGACTAATCCGTAATAGACTCCTTGCATTCGTAATTTTCTCTGCATAATAACGCCCCTCGTATAAAAAGCCAGTGTAGTCATATTTACTTCGGTAGTAATCGCCATATTTTTTGTTGAGCCGTCCCATCACTTTTCCAAGATGGACAACTGGCGAACGAATAAGTAGATGGTAATGGTTATTCATAATACAATACGCAGCAAGAGAAAACGGATGTCGTTCGTATGTATAATGAAGCGACTGCAACAACATCCGATAGTCAGACGGATGATGAAAAATCTCTTGCCGGTTGTTGCCTCGCATGACGACGTGGTAATACAAATGTGGTGACCAAACACGGCGTTGTCTAGCCATACGAAGCAACCACCTGTCCATCCATCCTTTGCTGAAACTCTCTCCTCCAACGATTCATAACGGTAATCACTCCTATTGTTTTCACTTACCATAGTCAACAATAAAAGTTTCGTCAATTGTCACAAATCTGCGATAATGAGAATTTGAACAGTACCACTTTATTCGGTAGGAATTCGTCAGGATCACCTAAAAAGCCCATCAACTCAATCTTCTTCCTACTAATTTCTCCAATCAAAAACCTTTTCCCCCATCTCTACGGGCTATCTACAATCAAAAAATGACACAAAAAACCACTCAAAATAATATTTTGCAACATTTGTGATGGGGACAGTCCCCAACACAATTCGCAATTTTTGGGGGACAGGCACCAAAACAATTCTCAACATTCACTTATCGAATACAATGAAGTCGTAGGGGGAGATGCGTTTGTTTTTTTTGTTTGTGTAGTCGAACATGTCGGCCAGGCCATGGACGGGTAGTGTACTTACCTTTTTGCCCGTTTGTACGTCATACGTGTCGATGGTGTGTTCACTAGTTGCTTTGTCATAACGGAAAAAATGTAATTTATCATCTTGAAAATACGTTTGTTCACTCATTTTTAAGCTCCCTGTACTCGCTCCTTCCAACGAGAATGCCAAGGCCGTTTCACCGGTTTCTACGTGAATGCTATGCACTTCACCTACACCGTCTACATAGTAGAATGTATCGCCTATGACAGCCGCAGCATTTCGTAGATTATAAGGGACTCGGATTCGATAATCTTCCGCATCTTTGTATGTAAGAAACGGAAACATCTCCACAGTTTTCGCCTGCCCGTCAATTCGATACAATTCGCTCGTTAACTTTTGCGTATCGCTAATCAACATGAAATACGCACCATCGGCTTTAACAATTGGCGAAAGTCCTAAGCGGTCACCCACTTTTCCAAGTGGCACGACTTCCTCTATTTGTACGCTATCTTGGAGCGGCATCGTAAACAATGAAATGTACTCTTCTTCTCCAGCGACCATCATCAGCTCATCCTCCGTTATGCCAGACATGTGTAAATAATACGGTATTTCAATTGTTTTAAATCCATCTTTATTCCCGACTCGGATATTGGAGGAATAGCCCCCCTCCTCATTAAACCCTGAATTATACACGCTGTAATACATCCCATTACGAAATCCAGTCACTTCACCGGTATGCTCTTCACCTTCTATAGCAAACGTTTTTGTCCCTTTCTGATCGACAACGTGAACATGGCTACGGTCCTCCAGAAAAAACGATTCATCAGTTCCGTGGATGGTGCCTAATTCCAAGCCATCCATTTCAAACACGTCCGTTTGTCCCTCTTTGTTAATAAAAACCGCAAAACTTAACCCGTCTCGGTTCATATCTTGATCAGCAGTGGTAGAAAAGTATAGTGCCGCAACAGAATTCGTAATGACGGATGGAAGTTGTTCAGTCGTGAGTAAGTTCTCGTTTTTAGTACTAAAAACGTAAACGGAGGATACGGTTAATAGAACAAGTACAAGTATTCCTGCAATAAACCATCTCTTTTTCATCTCCAACACGCTCCTTATGAACAAAACTAAGCAAACGAGTTTACTGTTTGCTTAGTTCCATTCTTATGAATTAAGACAACCCCTAATCTGTTGCGCTCACTAATATGCCTAACGACGGATATGCAAAATTAGGGTTACAACCACTACCGTTAGATCTTCCGTTTGAATACTGTCTGCTTGGCATCACGGACATCCCGTGGATAGACGCCAAATCCTTTATCCACATCCAAGTCCAGATTCCCTTTTAATAAATACGCAGACCAGATCAATTTAGAACAGTTTTTAGCACCATAATGGCCTGTATTTCGGTTGTTCGCGAAATTCAAAGAATACTTCTCGCCGATTTCTCCGTATGCCCAATTCGCTGCATTTCTTTTTACAGTACTCGTTGCAGAAACGGATTTTACAACAGCACCTTTGTCAACTTTTCGGACATTCGCTGAAATGCTGCGCACGCCTGAAGGATAAATGGATTCAACGATTGTATTGCTCGTGTAGTAAAGCCCTACATGTCCATGGTTGACATAAGCGGTTGCGGAAGGTGTGTAGTAAAAATCCCCTTGTGCACTCGGTCCGACGATATATAACGCTGACCCGCCACCGCCTTGGATGGCCGCTTCATCTGTAGCGTCATACTCCTCTGCCAATTGCTTTGCCTCTTCTTCCGCCAACTGGTTTTGATACTCCATTTCAGCGAGCATTTTTTCATAAATTTCATCTTCATTCATGCCGGTCGTCATCGAAAGGTCTGCAACTTCTTTTTGCAGCTCTTCCATAGATACGCCTGGTTGCAACGTCAAGATTTGATCGACATGCTTTGAGACAGATGATGCTTGGACGGGGAACTGTAAATTCAGTAAGAGAATACCAGCTGCTACTGTTGCGACTACTTTTTTCACGTGACTCGCTCCTAGGGAAGACAACTGGCCAGTTTGTCTTCAAATTGTATGTTGTCCAACATAATGCAACTATACCATTTATAAACTAGTAATTGAAATTTTGAGAAAATATAAAAGGGGGCAGATTACAGAGGGAAAAGGTACATCATTTATAAAAAAGTTTTGTAACAACACAATACTTTCACTTGAAATGATTGAATTAGACACTTCGCGACATACACAAAACTACTAAAAATAATACAATTTTAGAGGATGATACGATTCCATCTTTCTCTATCAATTCATTTGTTAACACTCAATAATTGGCCGCAATAGTAGGAATTCGAATGGTGTGCTTCAGAAACGGTGCAAAGGTCGAGGGAAAACAAGCAGGAACAAACACTACGCGGAGCAACAAAACACCCTCCACGATTACGAAAAAAGGAACTAAGATACTAATAAGGTGAAAAATAGCACAGGACTCCCTTATTATCTTAGTTCCGTCAATAGAACGGTATTACTCGCCGTATAATTCAACTTCATGCACGAATTTTATCGCCAACTGACATCTATAAGCATCAACGTCAACTATTCATCTGTTTTTTTATTGCATCCGTCTGCATCATGTAAACCTTTCTGAGCGTCATGTCTTCTGCCATGCAACCGCCACGTTGCATAAATGAGCATCGCCGACCAAATAAGTGTTGAACAGTCTCGTTCACTGTCCACCGCTTGGAAGTGCTTGTCGGCTACAACCGAATTCGTGTCGTTTGATGCTGCGTTTGCAATTTGGTTTGTTTGATCTTGTTCTAATTGTATCTCAGAGTGAACGACTGCATACGGGGAGACAATCTTTTCAACTGCACCTACAATCTGACTAAGTGCTTCCAATTCATCAACAATTGACGTGAAGATTGCGACATCGCCCATGCTTGTCAATAGCATAAATTCTACTAGACTTTTCGGCAATTGCTCCATACATACTAACGGCTGAAAGCTTGATTGATGATTGAGTTGATCTGATACGGAAGCGTGGACAGGGAACCGGAAACCAATCACGAGAATGCCGACTACAATCGTTGTGACAATTCTTCTCACGGTACTCGCTCCTTAGGAAAGCAACTGGCCAGTTTGCCTTCGTAATGTATGTTGTCCAACATACATTCATTGTAGCATGTATATTTTTAAAATTAAAATTTTGGTAATATACCTCATATTTTTTTAGAACACTAATGCTGTAATGGATTGCATACTACTTTTCATTGTTCAACTTCAAAAGTTACGTGCTGAATAGGTAAATAGTTCGGCGAAAATGATTAAAACAGAAAGAATATTAATGATAAAGTAGAGGATTGGACATACGTGGACGGGCTGGAAGAATCATTTGTTTCATGGCAAAACAGGGTATTAAGAATGAAAATTCGGAATTTAAAAATATTGTGTTGTGTTTCCGAAATGTATTTCATACAATTAGAGTAAAGAAGTGGACAGGGGGTGTCAATGTGCATCTTGGTACGCGTCTTAAGAAGTTGAGAGAAGCGAAAGGATTATCGCAAAAAGAGATTAGTCACGGCATCGTTTCAACTTCGCATTATAGCAATATTGAAAGTGGACGTTTTGATCCTTCAAACGAAGTTCTTCAATTGCTAGCGAATAAACTGGAAGTACCTACTTCTTATTTTCACAAAATCTATGAAGATCATCCTGACTTACAAGTGTTGCTAATTCAATATGAAAAGTTGCTGAATACAAATGAAAAGGAAGTCCAACAATTTTTAACGAAACATGTAAACAAATTCACCTACATTTCATCTATTAAACAAGAAATTCTATTCAATCTGTTAAAGTACTTGGAACTTGTGCGCTTTGCAGAAATCACACTTGCTCAAACCCATTATACTTCCGAAATAAAAATCATTCCTCCAGACTATATCGATCAAGCAAGTAATTCCATTCTGGAAAAATACACATTTGTAACAGGAATCTATCAGTATTTTAATCGTGAGTACCAGAAGAGCATCCGTTATTTTCTGGATTCGTTGCATTTGACAAAAGACGAAGTCCTGTCTGCCAAGTTAAATTACAATATTTCCTTGGCCTTTTATCACAGTTACGATTACGGAACAGCATTGGTCTATGCTAAACAAGCTCTCACTTTGTATATGCATTTCCATGACTGGGAAAAATGCGGTCATTGTTACAATTTAATTGCTGCACTTTATATGGAACAGCATAAAATGGAGGACGCAAAACACTATATTGAGAAAGGCAGCAGCATTATTACGGATAAAAAGTCCAAACTGTATGCGGACGTCTGTCACAATCAAGCGTACTTCTTTTATCTAGAAAAAGAATATATGCAAGCCTTAAAAGAAATTAACAAGTCATTAGAAATTTTACAACAACATCAAAGTAAAAATGCCTTTAACGCCATGAAGCTGAAAGTGGAAATTGTACTGCAACTAAAGGATTTTAAAACGTTACACACCTTCTTACCTAAATTGAAAGAGACGGTATCGTCCGAAATTGAGCAAGACCAACTTACGTACTTAGAAGCAACCATCTATTATTTCATGGGAGAATATGAAGAATACGAACAAAAGATGCGCTCTTGCACGGCTGGTTTTCGTATGAACAAAGATTGGAAAAGCCTAAAAACCGCTGCACACCATTTTTCCAACTATTTCGCAGAACAGAAGAAATATAAAAATGCATACACCTACCAAGAACTTTGTATCCTTTCCTACAGTAACATGACGTTCGAATTGAAAGGAGGTGAAGAAAAATGAAGAAAAAACTAACGATGTTTATCCTATCCCTCAGCATCCTAGCATGCACACCTCTAGTGACTTCCGCACAAGGCTATACAGTTACAGGCATCTCTGGTCCAGAAGTCGGTCATCCAATCGTAGTCGACTAACCTCCTAGGAAGACTTTCACGCACTTACTTTGAAATTTTCTTATACCGTCTAGCTGTATATGCTCATAAAGGCTATGACGAGATGTAAGAGAAAGACGATGCTAGTGAGCACTTACAAAGCAGAAAAGACATCCGAGCGTAGTCAAAAATAAAAAGGATGCTATCAAAAAATGGCATCCTTTTTATTAGGTATAGTTTCTTTAAGGCGGATCACTGTTTATCCTTCAAGCAGTCCCTCTCGTTCGTTTCACACCAATCACCATGAGAGTGACCGCGCTCGTTACGTTCAATAGGACAGCGATGATTAACAATATCCATTGAATTGTCTTAGGTACCGGGAGTGTGATGGAAAGGACAAGTGCAATTGAACCGATGACGAGCATAGAGATGATCATTGGCATTTTCATTACGTTAACACGCTACTTTCTCACTGTTAGTTCAAGCAACTTACTTTTGTTTTGAATAGTTTTTGGGTGGCACAAGGTTAAAAATATCATGGTCTTCAAACGCATCCACTAAGCGGTCGAGCCATTCAAAGTAATCACGCATATATTCGAGTTTCTCAATATCGATGGCGAGCGTTTCTTTTAATTGTTCATCAAGACCTTCTTCTGCTTGTAATTTTTCCAATTCGCTTAACGATTTTCGGACTGCGACTAAATGGAGGGAGATCGAGCGTCTCCATTTTATTGAAAAAAGATCAATAAAGCTTTGATACCAATCGTCTTTTACTTGATATAAGTCTTTTCGCACTCCACGTTTCCACGCACGTTCCACTAACTTCAAGTCTGCCAACGCTCTAACAGAAGTGCTCATACTCGTTTTACTCATTCCTAATTCTTCCGTCATATCATCCAGCGTCAGAGGTTCGTTATGAAAATACATCATACCGAACTGTCTACCGGCAGAAGGTGTGAGGCCATATAAATGTATATTTTGTGCGATCGTTTCAATAATCCGCTCGCGTGCTTTTTCAACTGTCTCTTTACCTTCCATAATACAACTCCTTCTCAATCCTTCACGAGAAATTCCTGTCACTTTCCTAAGCGTATTATAACTACTTCCAAATTGCAATGGAAAGCATAAGTTTGTACAGTTTTTACTGTACAAACAATTAATTTAGAAAAAACGGTTGAAAATGCATAAAGGTTATGCATATACTTATACATATTGATTCACAGAGATTAGGGAGTGTGCGCATGAATGACCAATTAAAGAAGATTGAAGTAAGGCATACAACGAAAATCTTCGGAAAGCATAGTAAGCGCGCTGCGCAGTTGTTAAACGAAGGCAAGACGAAAAAAGAAATTCTCCAGATGACGGGGGCTACGGTTGGTGTCAACAACGCAAATTTTGATGTGCTTGATGGTGAGATTTTTGTCATTATGGGACTATCAGGAAGCGGTAAGTCCACGTTAGTTCGGATGTTAAACCGGTTAATTGACCCGACAATGGGCGAGATACGAATCGATGGGCAAAATATTGTCGGTATGAACAAAGAGCAATTGCGTGAGGTGAGAAGAAAGAAGATTGGAATGGTTTTTCAAAACTTCGCGCTCTTTCCGCATAAGACCATTCAGGAAAACACGGATTACGGACTCGAAATCCAAGGTATAGCAAAAGCAGACCGCGCAACGAAAGCGCGTGAATCTCTCCAGCTTGTAGGACTTGCAGGGTATGAAGATCAATTCCCGAGCCAACTAAGTGGTGGTATGCAACAACGTGTCGGCTTGGCGCGAGCACTTGCCAACGATCCGGATGTGTTACTGATGGATGAAGCATTCAGTGCATTGGATCCTCTCATTCGAAAAGATATGCAAGATGAGCTTCTTCAGTTGCATCATGATATGGGGAAAACGATTATCTTCATTACCCATGATTTGGATGAAGCATTGCGAATAGGCGATCGAATCGCATTGATGAAAGACGGGGATATTGTTCAAATTGGAACACCGGAAGAAATTCTCATGAATCCTTCCAATCAGTACGTGGAACGGTTTGTTGAGGATGTCGATCTGTCCAAAGTATTGACAGCTGGACACATTATGAAGAAAGCGGATTCAGTACAACTAGATCGTGGGCCAAGAGTGGCATTACGTCTAATGGAACGGCTCAGCATTTCTTCTATCTATGTAGTCGATAAAGGCAATCGGTTGCTTGGTGCTGTAACGGCACAAGATGCTGTACAAGCATCGGACACGGGAAAATCATTAGATGACGTTTTGGTCAAAGATGTTCCTGTCACTTCACGCGACACAATTTTAACGGAATTGTTCGATACAGTTTCAACCGCATCTATTCCGGTTGCTGTTGTAAATGAAACGAACCAGTTGGAAGGGATTATTATTCGTGGTGCACTGATCGGCGCTTTGGCAGGCGACGGCCAGTTTATTAATAGTGAATTGGATACGCAAGAGACAGAAGTAAAAGAAATCGAGGTGACTGTACATGAATGAATTAATTCCTCGATTGCCATTTGCTGATTGGATTGATACAGGAATTGATTGGCTTGTATCAAATTTTGGAACAGTTTTTGACGGTATTTCTGAATTCCTGAAGGGGATTGTAGATGGTGCTGTAGATGTGATGGCACTCATTCCTTCTATTGTAATGGCCATTCTATTTGCTTTACTTGCTTGGTTCATATCAACCCGGCGGATTGCTATTTTTACGTTAGTTGGTTTGCTATTTATTGACTACCTAGGCTATTGGTATTCCATGTTGCAAATGCTATCACTTGTCATTACATCCGTCATCATTTCACTCGTCATCGGGATTCCGCTTGGTATATTGGGCTCTCAGAAAGCAACAGTGAAAAAAATCATCAATCCAGTATTGGACTTGATGCAAACAATGCCGGCATTCGTCTACCTATTGCCAGCCATCTTTTTCTTTAATATCGGTGTCGTACCAGGTGTTGTTGCATCGGTTATTTTCTCGATGCCTCCGACAATCCGTTTAACGATGCTTGGTATTGAACAAGTGCCGAAAGATTTGATTGAAGCGACGGAAGCATTTGGATCTACTTCATGGCAGCGATTGTTGAAAGTTCAAATTCCATTGGCGAAGCCGACGATTATGGCAGGAGTCAACCAAAGCATTATGTTATCCCTGTCGATGGTCGTGATTGCATCCATGGTCGGTGCACCAGGACTCGGTGAAGAAGTGTATCGAGCAGTTACACAGTTGAAGACAGGTGTCGGTTTCGAAACCGGTTTGTCAATTGTTATTGTAGCGATTATTCTTGATCGAATTACGCAACATGCAGGAAAGAAAAAACAAGGGGGAGTATCATCATGAAATTGAAAAAGAAATTATTTGGGCTAGGAACAGCAGCGTTACTCGCAGTTGGTTTAGCAGCATGTGGAAATGATGAAGGAGATTCTACTTCAAGTGGCGATGCAGATACAAAATCCGTCGGTGAAGCTGTCGACTACAAAATTACCGGAATTGACCCAGGTGCAGGCATTATGGAAGCGACAGACAAAGCAATTACAGAATATGAATTAGATAAGTGGGATGTAACAACTGGCTCAAGTGCAGCGATGACAGCAGCTTTGAAAAAAGCGTATGACAAAGAAGAGCCCATCATCGTGACAGGCTGGACACCCCACTGGAAGTTTGCAAAATTTGACCTTAAATACTTGGAAGATCCTAAAGGTGTGTACGGTGGAGAAGAGCAAATCCAAACAATTGGTAGATTAGGTCTTGCAGAGGATCTACCTGAAGCTTATGAAGTGCTGTCCAATTTCCATTGGACGGAAGCGGACATGGGAGAAGTGATGGTCGCTATCCAAGAAGGTGAAAAAGAAGAAGTCGCTGCACAAAATTGGGTAGATGCTAATGCTGATAAAGTGGCAGAGTGGACAGATGGTGTTGCTCAAGTTGACGGCGAAAAAATCAAGCTTGCTTATGTAGCATGGGATAGTGAAATTGCGAGCCATAACGTTGCAAAAATTGTCCTTGAAAGCGTTGGATACGATGTTACGTTAACGCAAGTTGAAGCTGGCCCGCTTTGGACGGCGGTTGCAGATGGTAGTGCAGACGCATCACTTGCAGCATGGCTGCCAGTAACACACAAAACCTATGCTGATAAATTCGATGGACAGTTTGAAGTGTTAGGCACGAACATGGAAGGCGTTAAAATCGGTCTTGTTGTCCCGCAATATATGGACATCGATTCCATTGAAGACTTAAAATAATGGATAAATAGAAAAGAAGTCGGCCGTCATGATGACGAGTCGGCTTCTTTTCCTCTTGTGAAAAGTTGGCGAATGGTGTTTGAAAAACGGATACGAAGTTGGGAGATCAGCATTGACAAAACAAAGGTTTCAACATGCTTGGGGGAAAGGGTCATAACGGCGTGCTAAGACTTACATGTTTAAGGCAGGGCAGGAGGTGAAATAGAAGGAGGAAGTGGAATTGATAAAGGGAGTTGAGTCGTTTGAGAAACTATGCACGAGTTGTCCCGACTGTGATTCTAGCATTAGGGCTTGCTGCATGTGGGGATGAAAAACCAAATGTCGATGAAAATGCTGAGACCGGCTTGACTGAAACGGAACCGATGGAAGGTGAATATAGCACTTCCGTTGAGTTGATCGGGAATGAAGGAGAGTCTGTTGGTGCAGTAGAATTAATTCAAAAAGAAGATGGTGTGATGGTAAAGCTACAGGCAGAAGGATTGCCTCCAGGTCCCCATGGCATTCATTTTCACGAAAAAGGTACGTGTGAAACGCCAGATTTTGAATCTGCAGGCGGACATTTTAACCCAACAGATGCTAGCCATGGATTGGAGCATGACGAGGGTCCACACGCAGGCGATTTGCCAAATATCGAAGTAAGTGAGGATGGCACAATTGACACGGAATTTCTTGCGAAGAATGTTACGTTAACATTAGGTGATGATAATTCATTGCTCCAAGAAGGCGGAACAGCGCTTGTCATCCATGCAGGCGAGGATGACGGGAAAAGTCAGCCGTCAGGTGATTCTGGAGAGAGAATTGTTTGTGGTGAAATCAAGTAAACGAAAAACGTTTTTTGCTCGTGTGGTACAGAGCGAAAGGCGTTTTTTTAATGCGTGTAGGAATAATGGAGCGTAGTGATGAATGGAAGAATACTCGTGCTGGTTTCTATCATCAAGGACAATTTGAGGATATAGGTATTAATTCATAAGGATTATTTTAAAAAAGTTAATGACGAATGTGGGTATAAGGTCTATACTAAGAATGGATTAGTTAGCAGTAAGAATAGGTCGAGAATTCTACATCTTGTCGAGTCTAGTGAAAAATTGAGAGTGAAGGAGAACATTTTATGAAATTACTAATGAAGAGTGCTTTTGTATGCGGTGTGGCTGCTACAATTCTGTTCGGTGCAACAGTCGAAGCAGCGGAAAAGTCGAAAGTGGAAGCCGAAATAATTAATGAGGATGAACAGAAGTTTGGAGATGAAAACGTAGTTGAACCAGGGATGGCACCCGATCATTTGTTGTATTTCTTAGATCGGTTTACGGAAAAAGTGCAGTTAGCGTTCACCCTTGACGACGAAAAAGAAGCGAATTTATTGATGGAATTTGCAAAAGAACGATTGGCAGAGTCTGACAAGATGGCGGATGCAGAGAAAGATCAGTACATAACGGACTTGATAGATGCTTATGTGGCAAATTTAGAGGCAGCAGAAGAACATGTCGCGCTTGTTGTCATGGATGATGCGAAAGATCAAGTGAGTAAAGAGCAATTGACGGATACTTTGGAAAAAGTGATTACGATGGAGACGTCATCTAAAGTAGATGACGTAATCGATGAAACAAAAAAACAAGAACTTGTTGAGAAAAAACAAGATGCGTACCTCTTAGCAAATAGTTTACGTGATCTCGATCAGGAGCAAGTAAAAATGTTGCGTGAACAAGGATTCGGTTTTGGTGAAATCGTCAAAGTGGTGGTCTTTGCGAAAGAAGGGAATAAGACAGAAGCCGAAATTGTGGCGATGTTAAAAGAAGAGAACAAAGGATTTGGTGAAATTGCAAATGAGCTACAGATCAACCACGCCGATCTCTTAAAGAACATTATGCGGAAGAAAGAAAAGTTCGTTGAGAAAGCGATTGAAGAGGCAGAAGAGAGTGGAAATGTTGAAGCGGTAAATGAACTTGCTGAATCGTTGGAGCGTATTCAGAAAGAGCAAATTGCGCTGTCGATGGCAAAAGAGTTTGGCGATGTTGAACAACGAGTAAATAAAAAACTCCAGCGAATTAAAGAAAAAGTAGCTGCCGGCCAAATGAGCCAAGAAGTAGCTGACCGTAAAATAAAGCAAATTCAACAACAAGCAGAAAAGAAAATGGATAAGTTCCACAAAGAAGCAAAAGAGGACGCAGATGAAATTGCGGAAGCGTTAGAAGAGAGCAAGGAAGAAGCGCTGGAAGAACAGCAAGAGCAAGCTAAAAAGGCTGAAAAAACAGAAAAGAAAGCGCATGAGAAACTGGAAAAAGAACAAACTAAACAGCAAGAAAAAGAAAAGAAATTGCAGCAAAAGGAAGAAGAACAAGCTGAAAAAGTAGCTGAGAAAGCAAAAGAAGAGCAAGAAAAGGCCGCAGAGAAAGCGAAGAAAGAGCAGGAAAAGGCCACAGAGAAAGCGAAGAAAGAACAGGAAAAGGCTGCGGAGAAGGCGAAGAAAGAGCAGGAAAAGGCTGCGGACAAAGCGAAAGAAGAGCAGGAAAAAGCAGCAGAGAAAGCGAAAAAAGAACAGGAGAAGGCTGCGGAGAAGGCGAAGAAAGAACAGGAAAAGGCTGCAGAGAAAGCAAAGAAAGAACAAGAGAAGGCGGCTGAAAAAGAACAACGAAATGATGAGGAAGACGAAGGTGAGGATGACTAACAGTTCGCTGTAAATGCGAAATGCATTCTTACGAACACACAGCTGCACTGCCGCTGAGTGATTTCAGAAGATCGTAATAGATTACTTGATCGTATAAAAAGATAAACCGCTTGACGCCATCTTATTATGGCTTCAAGCGGTTTATTTTTTTGATGAGAGGTAGAGGCTTGTCCGACGTTACTGGCCTATTTGCATGCAATAATTGTCGAGAAAGTGTCAATGATAAATCTGATCAAAATAGCACTTACAAGGAAACATATAAGGAAAGGTTTTCTGTAGATGCATCTTTAGTTCGTATAAAACGGCGCGCTGGTGTTCAATAAATTGAATCAGGCGGGAATAATGAGCAGAATACCTTCTCCCAAAATTATTGAAGGGATGGCCTTCTATATCGGATTCAATAGCAGGGGGAAGATTGTCGTTAAAGAGACGAACATAATTGAAGTTAAAGCTGTTGTATTGTGATACGAAGGGTTAACGTTGTGATACGGACCGAGCATTGCGATGCGAGGGGTTAGCGTTGTGATACGAAGAGTTTATGTTGCGATACGAAGCATTAACGTTGTGATGCGGACCGAGCATTGCGATGCGAGGGGTTAGCGTTGTGATACGAGGAGTTTATGTTGCGATACGAAGCATTAACGTTGTGATGCGGACCGAGCATTGCGATGCGAGGGGTTAGCGTTGTGATACGAAGAGTTTATGTTGCGATACGAAGCATTTACGTTGTGATGCGAACCGAGCATTGCGATACGAAGGGTTAGCGTTGTGATACGAGGAGTTTACGTTGCGATGCGAAGCATTAACGTTGTGATGCGGACCGAGCATTGCGATACGACGGGTTAGCGTTGTGATACGAGGAGTTTACGTTGTGATACGAAGCATTTACGTTGTGATGCGGATCTAGCATTGTGATGCGCCGGGTTATGTTGCAATCATCCCCCGAAACCTTTCTATTACACGTTGTCTTTATCTATCAATTCAATATGCAAAAATAATATTGACAAGTAAAATTCATTATTATATTCTGAATAAAGTGTACTGTATACAGTCGACAACAAGTGAGGTGTTTGGCAATTGTCGAATTTCATCGTGAAAAAAACGACGTTGAAGGAACAGGTGTATGAATATCTGAAAAATGCGATTACAACAGGAGAGATAGGGCCAGGGAATCGCTTAATTGAGGAAAAAGTTTCTGAGACGTTGCAAGTGAGCCGCAGTCCCATCCGCGAAGCGGTTCGGATGTTGGAGAAGGATGGATTGCTGAATGTTCATGGTTCAGGCGGCGTGACGGTTGTGAATCCGACAGTTGAGGATTATCGGAACTTATATGAAACGCGAGTAGAAATGGAGTCTTTGGCAGCGTATTATGCAGCGCAGAGACGAACAGATAAAGAGTTAGCAGAAATGCAGGAATTTATTGTGGAAATGCAAAAAAATGTGACGGATAACCACAATGTCAAAGGAATGCTTCAAGTCAATTTTAGCTTTCATGAAGCAATTGTAAGAGCCAGCCAAAATCCGTTTTTGATTTCAATGACCTTACAATTGCGTGGGGTGAATAGTTTCTATCGGAAGGCAATCCTGGAAGGCAATCCGTCTCATATGCGAGAAGCATTGCAAGATCATCTAGATATATTTCAGGCGATTGATCGACAGCAACAGGACGAGGCACGTGAATCGATGCGACGTCATATTGAGCGTGACTTTCAATCATTCATGAAAGTGGCATCAAAGTAGGAGGGAAAGCATTGGGAAATAAGAAAAAACCGTTAGCGGGTGTGAAAATATTAGAACTGGGGAACTTGGTGGCAGCGCCTTTTGCAGGAAAACTTTTCTCGGAATTTGGCGCTGAAGTAATTAAAGTTGAAGAACCGAAAAATGGAGACCCGCTGCGTAATTGGCGTGTTATGCACGAAGATACTTCAGTTTGGTGGTATGTGCAAAGTCGCAACAAGAAGTCAATTACAATCAATTTGAGGGAGCCGGAAGGACAGGAAATTGTTAAGAAATTAATCGGTGAAGTCGATGTCGTTCTTGAGAATTTTAAGCCAGGTACGTTGGAGAGATGGGGGCTTGGTTATGAAGAAATGAAAAAGGTGAATGCCTCTATCATTTTGACGAGAATTTCTGGATATGGACAAACAGGGCCGTATAAAGAAAAACCAGGTTTCGGAAGTGTTGCTGAGGCGATAGGAGGACTTCGTTATTTGACCGGTTATCCGGATCGTCCACCTGTCCGGGTCGGCATTGCAATTGGAGATATGATCGCTGGACTTTACGGTGTCATCGGAACGTTACTAGCAATACGTGCGCGTGATATCGATGCAGAAAAAGAAGGACAAGTTGTCGATGTGGCTCTCTATGAAGCAGTTTTTAGTTTGCTAGAGGGCATCTTACCGGAATATGACTTGACGGGACAAGTAAGGGAGCGAACGGGTAGTACTTTGCCTGGTATTGCACCTTCAAATACGTACAAATGTGCAGATGGAAAACATATTGTTATTGGCGGTAATGGCGATCGCATTTTCCAACGATTGATGCGTGCGATTGGAAGGGAAGATTTAGCGAAGAATCCTCTTTATGCGACCAATCAAGGCAGGGCAGATCATGTAGCGTTCATTGACGAGGCGATTGAGCATTGGACGATGCAACATTCTTTGAAAGAAGCACAACGACTACTCGATGAAGCTTCAGTTCCAGTAGGCCCTATTTATGGCATTCATGATATTGTCGCAGATGAACATTACCAAGCACGTGACATGTTAAAAGAGGTCTTGTTGCCAGATGGTGAAAAATTGCTTGTACCAGGAATCGTTCCGAAACTATTAGGAACGCCTGGCTCAATTGAATGGAACGGGCCAGAACTTGGTGCCCATAACAAAGAGGTATATGCGGATTTACTTGGTTTGACGGAGGAAGAATTTAAGGAGTTGAAAGAGAAGGGGGTAGTTTGAATGCCGGATGTGACGATCATTGACGTCAGTCCTCGTGATGGCTTACAAAACGATCCAAAACCTGTGTCTACAGAAGAAAAGCAACAATTGGTACGGATGTTAGTGGATGCGGGTGTTGAAAAAGTGGAAGTGACCTCATTTGTTCACCCGAAAAAGGTGCCACAGATGGCGGATGCAAAGGAATTAGTTCATTCGTTAGCTCACATGGAAGACTTGGAACCTATTGTGCTTATTCCAAATTTAAAAGGATATGAACGCACGAAGGAACTGAGAGTCAGTGAAATAAACTGGGTAAGTGCAGCTACCGAAACATTCAATGCGAAAAATATTGGCATGTCGATTGATGAAAATATGGAGCAATTTCTAAAGGTGTTGGAAGAGGCAAAACAAGATGGGATAAAAACCTGCTTTTCCGTAGCAGTTAGCTTCGGCTGTCCATATGAAGGAGATGTCGATGAGGAGCAAGTGTTACGTATCGTTCGACGGGTCAAGGAGGCAGGGGTTGACCGAATCGGAATTGCTGACACGATTGGCATTGCAACTCCCGACCACGTTGAAAGGTTAATGGGCAAAGTGTTAGAAATTGCAGGAACGACACCTGTTACGATTCATTTGCATGATACGAGAGGACTTGGCTTGGCGAATGCTTATATGGCGTATCGTGCAGGTGTCCGGATTTTTGAAACATCTGCCAGTGGAATAGGAGGTTGTCCATTTGCTCCAGGGGCAGCTGGTAACTTAGCTACAGAGGACTTAGTATATCTGTTTGAAAGAATGAACATTTCGACAGGAATTGATTTTGAAAAACTATTGGATGCTGCGGATTACGCTGCAATTTTATCATCTAAAAATCCACTCGGAAGAATCCGTCACGTGGAAAGAAAAAAGGAAAAGGGGAATTAGGATGAAAAAATGGATGCTCGGTTTATTGTTAACAGTCGTAAGTATCTTTGCATTGTCCGCTTGCGGCGATGAAGGGGATAAGAAAGCAGATGCCAATACGTCTGGAAGTGAAGACGGTTATGAAAGCACGACAATTCGTTTGGCATACAATTTACCACAAGATCACCACATTGCAGTTGGAATTGAAAACTTTGCAAAAGAAGTTGTCGAAAGATCTGATGGAAAAGTGAATGTACAAGTTTACCCAGCTGGACAGTTATTGAGCGATAAGGACATGAACCAATCAATTTTATCCGGTGGAGTCGAAATGGGTGTGAATTCATCTACATTATGGTCGTCAACTGTGCCTGCAATGGGTGTGTTCGATGTTCCATACATGTTTAATGATTATTCGGCTGTTGGAGAAGCGGTAAACGGTGAATTCGGTGACAAACTGCGTGGCGCAATGGAAGAAAAAGGTGCTAAGGTGCTCATGTTTGCCGATTATGGCTATGTTCAATTTGCAAACAACAAGCGTAAGTTGACGAAACCCGAAGACTTCAAAGGGTTAAAGATTCGTAGTATTGGTGATTTACCATCTGAATTAATTCAAGCATATGGCGCTTCCCCTGTATTTATGGGTGGCGGTGAAGTATATATGGCTTTACAACGAAACACAGTTGACGGTGCAACGTCCGGTACAACGGCGATGCTTCAACGTAAATATGATGAAGTTACAAAATATTTAACAGTTAATAACTATGCGTATCTTGAGTTTCTTTTAGCTGTGAATAAAGATTACTGGGATAAACTTCCTGAAAAGACACAAGATTTATTGACGGAAGTTGCTGCTGAAACGGAAACGTGGATTCGTGAACAGGCAGAAAAAGAAGATACGGAATCTGCAAAAGCATTAGAAGAAAAAGGTATGGATGTATACTATGTTCCTGAAGAAGAACTCGACGTTTGGAAAGAGGCTGCTGCTCCTGTACGTGATGTGTTCATTGAAAATGCTGGCGATTTAGGCAAAGAGTTGTTGGATTTGATTGATAAGAAATAATTAGAGACAGGGGGGACCGCACATGAAAAAGGTCTATCAGTTTATGGATCTACTCATACGATGGGGTGCTTATGTGGCAGGGATACTCATTTTACTAACGACTGTCATGACGTTCTACGAAGTGGTTTCTAGGTCGTTTTTCGATGCACCTACTACATGGGCGACTGAGTTATCCATCTATGCAATCATCGGTAGCTGCTTTCTAGGCAGTGCCTATGCGGTTCGGACCTATTCGCATATTACGGTTGATATTTTAATTAATAATGTGAATGACAAGATGAAAACGATATTTGCCTATTTAACGAATACGCTAGGCTTAGTATTCAGTGTCATATTCACAATTTATAGCTATATGCATGTCGTGAAGACATTTAATTTGCAAGTGACATCTGCATCATTGTTGAGGATTCCGATGTATATTCCAGAATCTCTCTTAGTGATTGGTGGGGTGCTGCTTTGTATCGCCTTTGTTTTACAAATTATCGATGGTGGAGTCCATAAAGGAGGGGAGCACCTATGAATTTATTTTTCACCGGTGGGTTAGGGGTTCTTCTCTTAATTGGCTTGCCAGTCGCTTTTACGTTAAGTTTACTCGCGATTGCGGGAATGTATTTCTTTAATGGTGGAACGTTTGCTTTCATGCAAATTCCGATTATTTCCTACAAGTCGTTAGATGATTTCTCTCTGACGGCATTACCGATGTACGTATTGATGAGTCAAGTGCTCGTCATCAGTGGAGTTGGGCGTGATTTGTATGAAATGGCGAGCCGTTGGTTCCGTCATTTGCCAGGAGGTCTGGCTATCGCGACACTGTTTTGCTGTACGATATTCTCTGCGATTTCCGGGTCAAGTGTCGCCACAGCAGTAACCGTCGGAGCGATTGCACTACCTGAAATGGTGAAGAGAGGCTATGATAAGCGTCATGTATTAGGGCTGCTAGCCGCAGGAGGAACGTTAGGAATTCTTATTCCACCCAGTATTCCAATGATTATATACGGATCAGTCACAGGTGAATCGGTCGGAAAACTTTTCGTTGCTGGTATTGTACCTGGAATAATACTGACGTTAGCATTCATGATTTTCTCTTCTTATCAAACGCGCCATATTAAAGATTTGCCGGCAACTTGGGGAGAACGGTTTGAAGCGTCGAAAAAAGCGATTTGGGGATTATTGTTACCCATCATTATTATTGGAGGCATTTATTCCGGTCAATTTACACCGACGGAAGCCGCTGCAGTAGGGGTTGTCCTTAGCTTTCTCATCGCAATTTTTGTGTACCGAAATTTGACGATAACGACGATGAAACAGATTTTAATTGGAACCGTAAAAACAAACGCGATGATTTTATTCATCATTGTAGGTGCTATGCTGCTCGGTTATATTCTGACCATCCTACAAATCCCACAAAGCATTGTAAACTTTGCAACAGCTCAAGATATTTCGCCGTGGGTTATCTTTATTTTAATAAATGTTGTTCTGTTAATTCTAGGAATGTTCTTAGAAACCGTTTCGATACTCGTGATTACACTTCCAATTCTTTATCCGATTATCATGGCATTAGGGTTTGACCCAATCTGGTTCGCTATCATCATGGTGATCAACATGGAATTGGCACTCATCTCGCCACCTGTCGGATTGAATTTGTTTGTGTTGAAAGGGTTGAACAAGGAAAATACAATCAGTGAAATCGTTAAAGGTGTTGTTCCATACGCCGTCATCATGGTTGTTTTCATCGTCATTCTCTCGTTCTTCCCAGAAATCGCAACAGGTTTGATTCACAATAATATCAAGTAAAGTGAGCCCACAAGGTAGAGATACTTTGTGGGTTTTTTGGTTGTAATTATTGCGATACGAACGGAAAGTTGAGATACCGTGCAAGAATGCCTTTTCTAATAAAAAAGTTTTCGCTAGAGGATAGCAGCATTTGACAAGAAAAGCTGTCGATGTGAAGTGATTTATTCCATTTCGTGCAAATTAGTTGAGGAATGTAGCGTAAAAAGACGAAATAATTTGATTACATAATAGGTTAATTGCTTGTATAGTTGGAATACAACGATTTGATGGAGTGGGGGATTGGATGAGAAAGGTGTTAGCAATCATTCTGGGGTTGATGGCTGTTGGGTTGAGTTTGTCAATTGTGTGGGCGGTTACACCGATTGTTGAATTACTTGCTATGTTTGAAAGTGAATATGAATTTACCCGGCATTTTAGCACGACTGTAGTAGATAATGTGGGAGGGGAGCTGGTAAATGGAAAATAAATAGTAGGTCCTGAAATAACTGTATAGCCCCATGGAAACCTGAAAAAAATTAAAACGGATAAATTTTTTCCGTGCTACAATAGTAGGTATACTGAAATAGTAAATATGTATCTATTAGGACTATTATTGAGTAGCAGGAGTGGGCACATGGACAAGGACTATCTACTATAATTACAACGCAAAGTATCACAGTTACGTGTAGAAGGAAAATACAAAGAGACACTCGAAGCATGCATGGAATTGTTGGACGCGGGGCGCATGACAAACGATGCGAAATCCATACTGACCGCTCAAATTAATATGGCCGCTTCTTATTACTCGATCGGTGATTTGGAAGAAGCTTTTGCAAGTATTGATGCGCATGCTGAATATAGTGCGGTTCATGGGGATGATGCGGATCGGCTGAATGGGTTTAATGTGATGTTCCTTCTTTATGAGTACAATAAAGAATATACTAAAGCAAAAGATACGCTACAAAAAGCGATTGGTTTAGGTGAGAAACTTGGCCATTATAATATTGTCAGTAATGCTTATAGTAATTACAGTTCGGTCTGTGTAGCAGAAGGTGATTTCAAGGAAGCATTACAATATGCACAAACCGGTTTGGAGATGGCTAAGCGTCATATTCCCCGAACACCGATTTTGGAGTTTCGTGTAAAGTTGAATATCGGAAATGCATATGTAGAGCTCGGCTCACTCGAATATGCAGAGGAACTTATCATTTCTATGATAAAAGATCCGATACTGGAAGATTTTATTCGAGAAAAAACGCAGTGTCATGATTTGTATGGTCGGTTGTTAATGAAGCAAAAGCGGTACCGTGAGGCATATGATGTCTTTACGACTGCCAAAGAGCTGGCTGAAAGTACCCAAGACCAGAATGTATTGAAAGATATTTTGGAAGTACGGTGCAGAGCTTGTGAATTAATGGAGGATATGGTGCTTGGATTTAAGGCGCAACAAGACTATATCGCGCTGTTACGAGATATACGCCAACATGAAATTGCAATGACAGCAGTTCGATTAGAAGTAAAACATGGTGTTGCAATGATTGAAAAACGAGCAAACACCGATGCATTGACAGGTTTATACAATAAAAGCTATATGGAATCCGCTACGGATGAAATGCTTATGAAAGCTGCAGCAGTAGGAAAAACCATTGTTTGTATAGCCCTTGACCTAGACAATCTAAAAATCTTGAATGACACATACGGACACATATTCGGCGATACAGTGATCAAGTCAATCGCTACTGCTTGTAGTTTCCAAATTCGCTCGAACGATATAATGGGACGGTTTGGTGGTGACGAGTTTGCAATTATCTTCAACGAGATGTCGATTGAAGAGGCAAATCGTAAAGCACTTCAACTTGTACAAGCCGTACGTGATTTGAAGGTGGAAAAAGATGGTGCACTAATTCCGCTCTCAATGAGTGTAGCTTCGAATCGAAACGGCGAGATAAAGTCCTTTGAAGCATTATTCCACGATGCGGATATGGCGCTGTATGAAGCGAAACAGAATGGGAAAAATCAAATCTATGTGATGAATTGATAGAGGTAGAGAATTCTCCTTTATTCATTAGTGAAATTGAACGAGATATAATATTAAAATGCATGTAGGCAAATCTGCCGCCATGCTTTTTTTCTACTTTCACTATGTTTCTTTTTTCTATTCGTGAGTAGAGCGCGTAGGAATGGTCTATTTAAAGTTTTTTTCCGAGCCTTTTCGATTGATACAAGAGTGGAAAAATGTAAGTATTCGTCATTTTCTTGTACAATGAACAGAAGAAGGGGGAGTGGATGATATGAACGTGTATCAATGGGATACGCCGGAAAAATTGCGGAACTTATTGTGTGAATTGGTCAGTTGGGATAGTCGGACACTGACGGAAGGGGAACGGTTCTTTTCTTCAAAGCTGGCGGCGAAGCTCGAGGAACTCCCCTATTTTAGGAATCATCCGGAGCATTTGAATTTATATGACGCGGGATTAGGAAGAAATGTTGTAACGGCGTTGTACAAGCATCCGCAAGCGACGAAAACAATTGTGCTCATCAGCCACTTTGACACGGTATATACAGAAGAATATGGCATGCTTGAGCCCCTTGCATTTCATCCTGAGGAATTAACGAAAAAATTGCATGAATATAAGGATGAATTAACGGAGGAAGTACGGAACGACTTGGTATCTGGCAACTATTTGTATGGCAGAGGCACAATGGACATGAAAATGGGATTGGCCTTACATATGCAACTTATTGAAAAGGCGAGTGTTGAACAATGGCCGATTAACTTGCTGCTCACTACTGTTCCAGATGAAGAAGTCAACTCTGCTGGTATGCGGACGGCTGTGACTGAACTCGTGCATTTACGTGAAGAATTTGGCCTTGACTATACATTATTTTTAAATAGTGAACCATCATTTTCGCAAGGACCTACAGACAATAAAGAGTATATATACTCAGGGACGATTGGCAAAATTATGCCTGCAGCGTTGTTTTACGGGAAAGAGACGCATGTCGGTGAACCGTTGAAAGGGATGACTGCTAATTTCATCGCATCATTTGTAACAAAAGAGATGGAATGGAATCCACTTTTCTGTGAGAAGGACAGAGGGGAATCTACGCCACTTCCAGTCTCTTTGCAACAAAAGGATTTGAAGATGCACTATTCCACCCAAACGCCTTACAGGGCGGCTGCATTATACAATGTCTTCCTATTCAAACGGACAGCCGAAGAAGTGATGGAGTTGTTTGTTCAAGTCGCTCAACAAGCTATAGATCGATGCAATGAAACGTACAAGGCGATATGTGACCGTGAACAAATTGTCGGTGTAGGGGACGTGCGGGTGTTATTGTATGATGAGCTATTGACGTACGCGATCCAAAAGCTCGGGAAAAATGAAGTGTGGCGACTGAAACAAGAAGTTCTCTTGAATGACAGTTGGGATGACCGTGAAAAATCTTTGCGAATCGTTGATAATTTGCTCATCCAATGCCAAGAACTCGCGCCTGCCACCGTCTTGTTGTTTGCACCGCCTTATTATCCAGCTGTCAATTCGTCTGATGATCCGTTAGTTGTCGAATCGATTGCGCTCATGCAAAAGACAGCCAAACAGTTTGACGTCACGCTTGACCAAATCCATTACTTTAACGGCATTTGCGACTTAAGTTATGTGAAGTATAGCGACTATACAAATAGTTGGACAGCGTTTGAACGGAACACGCCAGTATACGGGGACACGTATTGGATTCCGTTTGAAGACATGCAAGCACTCGATGCACCGGTCTTGAACGTAGGACCCTTCGGAAAGGATGCTCATCAAAAGACGGAAAGGCTTCATGTCGACAGTGCATTCAAAGAAATGCCGGTGTTACTGGAAACGTTAGTGAAAAGCATAATGGATAGGCCAGTGAATTAATTCAAAAGACCAGTGCATCGTCAATGGAAGCACTGGTCTTTCTTCTATTATAATAGTACCTCGACACCGACTTGTTGCTCGACTGCTTTGCGGTAAACCCCTTGGGCTACTGCCAAATCAAAATAGGCTGCTCCGACTGACTTGAAAAAAGTAATTTCATCAGCATGCTCCCGACCTGGCACTTTGCCAATCACTACATTCATCAGTTCACCATGCAAGTCTTCGTAGGCCCAATCATCTTGTTCATTTGCAAAAATGATTTCACCGGCTTCTTCTTTCACGCCTGCTTCATCATCTGTCACGATTTTCGCACATCGGGTAATGAACGTATGATCCATTTCACGCATATGTGGCAAATACGAACCAACGCCATTCACATGCGTACCTGGACGCACATCATTTCCGTCAAAGACAGGTGTTGTAGAGCGAGTACTGCAACAAATGATATCCGCTTGACGAACTGCAGTTGCAACATCCTCTACAATTTCTATTTGAATCGTAGGATCGATACCAAATTCCAACAACCGTTCTTTAAATGCTTCTGCTTTTGACGTTGTTGGATTCACAAGCATCATTTTTTTAATGGAACGAACGGCCAGTACACCAATCACTTGCTCGAAAGCCATTGCACCCGTTCCAATAACTGTAAGTGTTGTCGCATCGTTGCGTGCTAGGCGATCCGTAGCAAGCCCACTTAATGCGCCCGTTCGTAAGCGTGTTAAATAGGAGGCATTCATCATCGCCAGGTGTTCGCCATTTTGTGCGTCTGTTACGAGAATAACACCTTGAGTCGTCGGTTTACCGACAGTTGGATTTTCTGGAAAAATCGATACCGTCTTAATCGTTGACATTTCATTCACCAAATCAGAACTCGGCATGTACAAAACCGATGCACCGTGTTTGGGTAATTCGATAACTGTACGATGTGGATTTTCAATTTGCTTTTCTGCTTTTGCCTGTAGAATTTGTTCAACATCGGCTAGCGCATCTTGCATTTTATAGATCGACTGAATTTCTTGCTCATTAATGAGTAACACATACATCGCTCCTTCAAAAATATTGATCGAGCGCTTGGTTTTTTCGGTCTTTTACAGCCCAAATGGCAATAAGTGATACGACCGCGGTGAACATAATGTAAAGCGCAACCGGAATATAAGAGTTATTGAATTCAGCTAGCAAAGCCGTGGCAACGAGTGGTGCTGTACCGCCAGCAACAGCCGCTCCAATTTGATAACCGAGAGAAATGCCTGTATAACGCACTTCTGCTGAGAAAATCTCGGAAAACATCGTACCGAGTACAGCTGTAATGGGTGCCCAGATGACCCCAAGGCCAATGACTGTAGCAATGACTAATAAAGCGACAGATCCTTGTTGAATCATCCAGAAGTACGGGAATGCAAACAATAACATCGCAATTGTTCCAAATACATATAACGGTTTACGGCCGACTTTGTCAGACAGTTTCCCCATAATTGGTATAAGAATTGTTGTGACAATCGTTGCCACCATGACTGCATTTAAAGTGGCAGTTCTTGAATAATCCAAATAGCTAGTGGCATACGACACGACGAATGTACTGAAAATATAAAACGGAGCCGTCTCAACCACTTTTGCACCAATTGCAATAAGCACTTCACGCCAATGTGTTTTTAACGTTGTGACGATAGGCAGTTTAGCGATTTCCCCGCGTTGTTGAACTTCCTTGAAGGAAGGAGTTTCATCAATACCTTTACGAATCCATAGTCCAAATACGACGAGTAAAGCACTTAAAATGAAAGGCACGCGCCAGCCCCACGTCATGAATGAACCTTCAGGAAGCAACGTCATAATGGATAATGCGAGCGTTCCGAGCATCATACCAATCGTAATTCCCATTTGTGGAACGGATCCGAAGAAGCCTCGTTTTTCTGGTGGCGCATATTCAACGGCTAATAGAAGCGCACCGCCCCATTCTCCTCCTATACCTAAGCCTTGTATGAGTCGCAATGTAATTAAAAGAATGGGAGCCCAAATTCCGATTGCTTGATATGTAGGTAAAAGTCCCATACCGAAAGTGGCAATCCCCATTAAACTTAGCGTTAAGATCAGTGTTTTTTTACGCCCAATACGGTCCCCAATATGACTGAAAATAATGCCTCCAAACGGTCTGATGAAGAAAGCGAGTGCAAATGATGCATACGCTAACAATAAACCAACAGTCGGATCTTCATTCACAAAAAACATTTGATTGAATACAAGCGCTGCAACTGTACCATAGAGGAAGTAGTCAAACCATTCGATTGAACTTCCGACAAGACTTGCAATAAGTACTCTGTTTAACTGTTTCTTTTCCAATTCCCATTCCCCCTTAAGTGCTGTAATTTGTATTGAACTGCATATTGACTCCCTTAATTGAAAACGCTTACTATACAAAGTAGAAAAGCGATTCCTGTTTATAAATAAACCTGAATTTCCTCTCACGGATGTAAACGTTATCAATAGGAAAAATTGAAGTGGTACTTCAATTGTATTATACTAATTATCATAGAGATACGATAAAATTCTGTCAACAATAATTTTTAGGAGATTATAAAAATGCAATTGAATTCACTTGGTGGAAAAATAAAACAGATACGAATGAATAAAAAGATGACACTGAAAACCCTTGCGGAGAAAACAGGTTTTTCAATCAGTTTTTTATCACAGCTAGAGCGAGGTAAATCGTCGACAACGTTGGAATCACTGAAAAAGATTTCAGTTGCTTTTGGCGTAAACCCAAGCGTCTTTTTTGAGGACGAAAAGAAGGAAGACCCTACATCGTTTCAATTGGATAAACGAATGGATGCCCACAGTATTTTCTACGAAGATTTAGGAACGATGGTGACGGAGCGCGACTTTGCCCCATTACTCGTCACGTTACAACCTGGCCAGACAGAAGGAAATCTTATTACACATAAAGGGCAAGAGTTTCTCTATGTCATACAAGGCACCGTCACCGTACAGTTGGAAGACACATTATATGAACTCGGGCCTACAGAGTCCATCATGATCGACTCAACGAAACCTCATTATTGGTACAACTACTCGGAAGAAGAAGTGAAATTGCTATGCGTGTCTTCGGAAGTGAAGGGGGAGTAGGGGAGAAGGGACGTGTGTAACTAGGTATTCATTAAGTAAATATGTTCTAACGATAACAGTGACTGCTATTCTCAAAGATAATAAAGTATCTATGCATATTGAAAAATAATCCTGTTATAAATCCACCTATCACCTTCTGGTTTTAGGTGGATTTCCTTTTAAGAAGACTTTTTGTATTTACGAAAACTAATCAATAATTTTCAAGAAAATCCTTCTTACTGCGTCTTACATGATTGACCATTGCAGTTCTAGCTTGTTCCTCATTTTTACTAATAATCGCTTTTATGATTTCATTGTGTTCAGCTACAGATTTAGACATTTGATCTTCTACCATTTCAGCTAAATGTGGCGGAAGCCCATTCCACATTTGATCAAGGAAAGACAATAATCTAGCACTTTTAGCACTTTTCCATATAACTCGGTGGAAGTGTTCATTTGTAATGATATAATCGTTAACATTCTTTTCGGCAACTGCTATCTCAATGTCCTGTTGAATTTCTTTTAATTCTTGTACATCTATCTCAGTCTGGCTTGCTCTAGCAGCGGCTTCTCCTTCCATCATTGCTCGAATGTCATAGTGATCATTAATATCATCTACAGTAAATCCTTTTACAGTCACTCTCCGATTTTGATTCGTAATAAGTAACCCTTCACGTTCTAACGCATAAAAAGCTTCACGGACAGGCATCCTAGAAACGTTTAGTTTTTTTGCGATTTCTTCTTGAATTAATTCTTCACCATCTTTTAAGTCTCCATTAAAAATAGCTTTTCGTAGGGAAGCTATTACTTGATCACGGGTTGATTGTTTTGCTATAGGTTTCATATTATTGACACTCCTTAACTCTTCTTTCCCCATTATATATGAATGTTAAGTGTTTAGGTTAGAAAGATTTGCAATAATTAATTGACAACTTCGATAATAACACATAGAATACTTATAATGTATTCTGTATCCAATATCCATATTGTAATTAAAGGAGGAATTAGTATGTTGCCACTTGAAGGAATTAAGGTTGTTTCACTGGAACAGGCCGTTGCAGCTCCTTTTGCTACAAGACAACTTGCTGACTTAGGAGCAAGAGTAATAAAAATTGAAAGGCCAATTGATGGTGATTTTGCAAGGCATTACGATACGACTGTGAATGGAATGTCAAGTCATTTTGTTTGGATAAATCGTTCTAAAGAGTCATTGACCCTTGATTTGAAGAGTAAGGAAGGAAAGGAGATTCTAGAGAAACTTTTAAGTGAAGCAGATATCTTTATTCAAAACCTAGCGCCTGGTGCTATTGATCGATTAGGATTCAGTCCTAAGGTGCTAAATGAGAAGTTTGAAAAGTTGATTGTTTGCGGTATTTCAGGTTATGGAACGTATGGTCCTTATGTTGATAAAAAGGCTTATGATTTATTAATTCAATGTGAAGCAGGTTTAGTATCGATTACTGGTACAGATGATACACCATCAAAAGCGGGCATCTCTGTTGCAGATATAGCAGCTGGAATGTATGCATATTCGGGTATACTTACAGCGTTGATTCAACGAAGTAAAACAGGGAAGGGCTCCTATTTTGAAGTCTCTATGTTAGAAGCATTAGGTGAATGGATGGGCTATCCGATGTATTATTCACACTATGGTGGGCGTGAACCGTCACGTACAGGTGCAAGTCACGCAACAATCTTTCCTTACGGGCCATTCCCAGCGAATGATGGTAAATTCGTGTTCTTTTCTATCCAAAATGAAAGAGAATGGAAACGACTTTGTGAAGAAGTGATGGAGAAACCCGAGTACGTAGAGGACTCAAGATTTAACTCTAATTCTTCACGTGTAAATAATAAGAACTTACTCAGAGGGTTAATTGAAAGCGCTTTTATGAATTTCACAGCCAATGAACTCGTTGATCGTTTGGAGTCAGCAAAAATTGCAAATGCAAGGTTGAATTCAATTGAAGAATTTTACCGACATCCCCAATTGGAAGCTAGAAATCGTTTCCGCGAGGTTCAAACACCTAATGGTCCAATTAAAGCATTACTACCACCAGCAACATTTAATAATTTTGAGCCGGTAATGGGTGGAATACCTTCCGTTGGTCAGGATACGGAATTAATACTTAAAGAGATTGGTTATTCAAAGGAATTTGTTAACCAATGCAAAGCGCTAAATATCATTTAAAAGAAGGTGTAACTATTATGCTTTTAAGATCATTGCTATTCGTACCTGGAAACAATGAGAAGTTAATTGCTAAAGCAGAAAATTTATCGGCAGATATTATTATTTATGACTTGGAAGATGCTGTTTCTCTTGAAGAAAAAGAAACAGCTAGAAATCTTGTGAAACAAGCACTGACTAATACTAGTAAATCAATTTTCGTTCGAATCAATGCAATTGGAACGGACTATTTTGAGGAAGATGTACATGCCATCACTCAAGTGAAAACTAGTGCTTTAAAAGGAATAGTATTACCCAAGTCAAATAGAAGTGCAGATGTTGAGACATTGGAAATACTATTACATAAGCTTGAAGCACCTCAGTCAATCGAAATTATTCCATTATTAGAATCTGCTTTAGGTGTGCATAATGCAGTCGAAATTGGGGGCACTTTTGAGCGTGTACAACGACTAGCATTCGGATCTGTTGATTTTGCGTTAGATATTCAAGCAACGTTAACAAAAGAAGGAACAGAACTTCTTTATGCGCGATCCCAAATCGTCATGGCTTCAAGAGTACAAAACTTACAGCCACCAATTGACACGGTGTTTATTGATTTTAAAGATACTGATGGATTGTTAAGTGAATCTCAAATGGTTAAAAATCTTGGATTTGGAAGCAAGCTTGCAATACATCCAGATCAAATTGAGATTATTAACGAAACATTTTCGCCAAGCCAAGAAGAAATAGAAGAGGCTAAACGTATTATGGAAATAGTAAAGAACAATGGTACAGCTGTTTTTCAATTAGACGGGAAAATGATTGATGAACCAATTATTAAAAAAGCCAAAAGAATATTGAACAAACTACAATAATTTTAAATAGGGATACGAGGGGGAGAAACGATGACAGGTTCCAAACAAAACAATCTATTAAACAAAGAGGTCAAAATATTTAATTTACCTATATTGTGGTTTGTTGGAATATCAATTATTGCAATTTATACTATGTATATGGATCTATTACCTAATGGTTTAATTGGTGCGCTTTTGATAATGGTGGTTCTTGGTGAATTGTTGGGTTGGATTGGGGACCATACGCCTATTGTAAAGAGTTTATTAGGTGGGGGAGCGATTATAGCAATCTTTGGTTCTTCTTACTTGGCATATGCAGGACTTATGCCTGAAGGGACAATAGAGAACATTACTGTGTTTATGAAAGATGGTGACTTTTTAAATTTTTACATTGCGGCTCTAATTACAGGTAGTATTTTGGGAATGAATTCCAAAGTATTAGTTCAAGCAGGATTAAAGTATGCATTTCCTCTACTAGCAGGTATTCTTGGGGCTATCACACTAGCAGGAATTATCGGCCTACTAGTTGGTTTCTCTTTGCAAGACTCAATATTAGTTATGACATTGCCTATCATGGGTGGGGGATTAGGTGCTGGGGCTGTACCGATGGCCCAAGTATACTCAGAACTATTAGGCAAAGATACGAGCTATTACATGTCGCTCTTGATTCCAGCATTGGCTTTGGGAAATGTTTTCGCGATTATTTTTGCTGCAGGATTAAATCAATTAGGTAAGAAGTTTCCTAGTCTTACGGGTAATGGACAATTAATAAAAGGATTTACTTACGTACAAAAAGAAAGTGTTTTAGACTATGGGAAAATGGGTGTTGGATTACTTGCCGCAGTAACGTTCTATATGGTAGGACAAATTCTTGGTCAATTCATTCCAATTCATCCATATGCACTCATGATCATTCTCGTTGCATTGGTTAAAGGATTAAATGTTATGCCGGCAATAATAGAAGAAGGAGCAAGTCAATGGTATCAGTTCGTTGCCAAAAACTTTACACTAGCCCTATTAATTGGTGTAGGCGTTGTTTATACAGACTTAGAAGCAATTATCGCTGCAATGAGTTTCCAATATGTCATTATAGTTATGGCTGTAGTACTAGGAGCAATCATTGGTTCGGCTATTGTTGGCAAGCTAGTTGGTTTTTATCCTATTGAAGCAGCAATTACAGCAGGACTTTGCATGGCGAACATGGGTGGTACTGGAGATGTTGCAGTTCTATCAGCTGCACGAAGAATGGAATTAATGCCTTTTGCTCAAATTTCATCCAGACTAGGCGGAGCATTAATAATACTATTAGCAGGATTAATCGTTAATTTCTTTGTTTAATAAGTGGAAACTGCCCTTGAAGGAGGGGCAGTTTCCTTGTTTTTTGTCGAATTATTTCTCGGGAAATGAAAGTCGAGAGCTTATTCGACAGAAAAGGACAAAAAAATAAGTGGTAGCTGTAATTGTAAGACTGTTTACAACGTAGAATCACCTGTAAATAAACCGTTAGTTGGTTAAAACCCATTTGGCGCGACAAATATCCAATCTATACATGATTGGTCCACGCTAGTTAGAATTTCATTTTCCATTACACCGCATATTTAAGTAGAACGCGGTATACTTTCAGCAAACGCCGCATACTTTCGCCAAACGCCGCATACTAGGCAAGAACGCCGCATATTTCCGCCAAACGCCGCATACTTCGCCAAAACACCGCATATTCCACCAAAATACCGCGAAACGAAGCTAAGTAAAAAGAAGCCTCCACGTCGCGCAAAAAATAGATCTTATCAAATCAAATGGAAAACGAGAAAACAAGGATTACTTTAAACGAAGTATGCTCTGTTTGAGGAGAATATTCGTCAAATGCTTACCTTATGCGGCGTTTTAGTTGCGTATGCGGTAATAGGTGGTCAGAATGCCGTGATATCGTAAAATATGAGGTGTTTGCGAGTATTATAAGGAGTTAGCTACATGTGAGAAATCAAAAAAACTCACCGAAAGAGCGCTCTCTCTCGGTGAGTTCATTATTTTTCACAAGCAAAGCCGTCTTTGTCACGGTCCATTTTCGGTTGGTATGCTGCGTGGCCTTCAGGAACGCCATTTGGATACTTCACACGGAGTTCCGTGCAGTTTTTGAACCACTCTTGGCCGCCTGCCGTATTCGAAGGTGGTGGAGTAGCATTCGTTTTCGGCGGTGTGACAGGTTGTGTATTTGCTCCACCTGATCCTGTTGCAGGCTTTGTAGGGATAACGTCGCTATCAAATCCAGAATCTGTCGCATAGTTTTCAACCGACCAAATGCCTATCCCTTTTTGCTTGGCAACCGTTTGCACTTCTTCAAAAGGTGTTAAATGACGAGTGTTCGGTGGATACACATAAGCGACACGTGCCAACCCTTCAGCTAACAAAGTCTCTTGCACGCTTTTACCATCGACATATACATAGGCAAGTAATCGATCATATTTGTCAAAACGTTCACCGACATCAAACTCCAAGGTCAAAGCGCCACTATTCACCAATTCGCGATTACGTTCCTTTGCTTCCTCACCGAAAGGTTGCTTCCCTAAACGGGGATGATTCGTTTCAGGTGTGTCAATTAGTAGATAGCGAACATTCCGCTCTTCGCCATTGTAAAGAACTTTTATCGTATCGCCATCAATCGTCTTCACCAATTTGACAGGAACGTGCGCAGTCGTACCACCTGTTTCAGTCTTTTTCGCAGTTTTCTGTTGATTGACAGTTCCGTTTTTGTCTTGTCCATCAACAGTTGTTGGGTTATCGTTACTCGTTGATTTGTCCGTTTCTGTAGAAACAGGAGGTACACCATTCGGGAGCTTGTCATCTTTTTCAGATTGCTTGTCGACGATAGCTGATTCTTTGTGAACGTCTTCTTTTTCGTTCGCTGAAGAGGTCGGTTCCTTCGATTCATCGTCGCTAAATGAACTGACACAGCCTGTTAAAGCGAGCAAAAGCCCGATTGTCAACAGGGCAGGTGCCACTTTTGAAGTCTTCTTTTGTCTCTTTAACTTTTTCATACTTGTAACCCCCCAATAGGCAAGGACTAAACCGATAATAAATACCGGGAATTTAATCATTAACAACAAAAACATTAATGCAATAATAACAATCAATACACCATTCACATGCTTTCTTCCCTTCAAATTCAAGGAGGAACAGAGTCACTGAACTCTATTATTACCTATTCTATGTACTTAAATATTTGAGCCTCAATTACTATAGCAAAAAAATGCTCAACATGCGAGATATTCCATTGAAAGGGTATTTTTTATCCAATAAAAAACCACTCACTATACGAGTAGTGGTGGTCGAATACACTTACGTCAAATCTTCTTCATCTTGAATTAACCAGTTTTCAACTTCGTTTTTATCTTTATTCACACCTCTTAAATCAATGATAATAGGCTTGTTTGGCGTTTGGTGCATCGCAGTGTATTGAGTGGATGTAGCAGAGCTTTTCTCCGCTTTTTTGGAAATGGATGAAACTGTAGCTGACGGTTGCAATGAAATGACGTCATCGTTTGTAGCATTCAGGATTGAAGTAGCAGTATTTCGGAGTTCGGTTTCGTGACGGGTAAACGATTGAAGGTGTTGGTTATCTTGCGCGATCGCTTGTCGTTGCTGATGTAAATGAGAGGGGGAAGGGGTTGGCGTGCCTAAAGATTCTCCGCCAGCTCTCCCAATGTGACCTTGTTCCTTTCTTCTTATTGGATCATTGTCATCTCCATCCCTACTCGTCATCCTTTCAGAGATGCTCGTCGTGTAAGCGCGATCTTCAAAAATGACACTATCGCGATACTCATTTTTAGGTAAACCATCCTTGCTTACTCCAACCGAATCATTATCCATCCTATTGAGGCTTTCAGCTTCTCCTACAGATCGGTTCAAAAGGTTTTTCTCATTTGAATAGCGTTCCGCATGAATTTCATAGACGGTTTTTTTTGGTTCACCCTCTACATATAGTAGCCACTTACCTTGTCTGATTTCAGCTTCGTATTTCCTCAAATCTGCTTCGTCAAAACCGACTTCCACGAGCATGCTCCGTACATGGTTCTCTCCGGAAATAAAACCAATAAACCGATCCAACCAATTCGAGGGGGTAGAATGGATCTCGTCATACGTCCGTTGCCTGAACACCTCTACATCCTCTTCACGTTGCGCAATAATATACATATCTTCAGGCCGAATCCCTTTTTTTCGTAAGTCTTCAAGAGCTGCAATAAGGGTTTCTTCTGTGCCAAATAACCCAACAAAGGTCTTTTCTTGCAAGGCTATCACTCCTATCTGTTTAACAAATCTTACTAAAAACAATACCCAAAAATTCACAAACAGAAACTACTCTACAACATTTCTAATTAATCCGAACCGCATTTTATTGTATGATAGAACGTATGGCTTTCAAATTCAAAACGACAACAAGGGAAGGAGGATGTCATCATGGACAACATGGAAATTATCAGTTGCAGGCTGGAAATGACAAACCGAGCAAAAAAAGAAATTGGCAACTGGGCGATTGATGAACACGCGCTATTTGGCATACAAGATCACTTTACAGTGCACATTGAAAAACAACCGGCCAAACAGGACAACATGACATTCTCCTTCTATTTTGACCCACAAACGAACACGCAGTTATCTAACTTCTTGAATGAACGCGTTGCTGTACTCGAATGCGTCTATAAGAATGAGGGGTTTCTCGCAACAAGCTTTCGAGTGAAAGGACGGAAAGAACCTGTTCGGACGAATCGCCGAATTGGTGTCCGTTTAACATTCGATCTAAACCGGCGCACGGGCAGTCCCGTGCCGATTGGGCTCTATACCCGCTTACGTGAACTGCCAATTGCACAAGAGCGTTCAGAATACGTCGAAAAACGTATTGCAAGTTGGGAAGGGTACTTGAAAATCGAAGAGAAAAATGCGGACGTTGCCGATGTGACTGCCCAATTTTCCAATCCAATTGTCAATGAATCCTTTACCGAGCTAACGGTTACGTGTAGTGGACTCGACGCGAAAGATTGGCAAACAATAACAGGTTTCAGTGCAAAATTACAAGGGGCGACAAGTGATTTAGGAACGGTTATTGATGTCCAGCGAGGCAAGCGAATTGTCAAGATCGAGTTGAATAAAAAACAACAAGCGGTTGCGAGGCGTGGTGGTTTATTGCCAAAAGGCGTTCGGGAACTGACATTCAGCAATTTTGCAGAACTGAGTCAAATCCGACGTTTACGCAAAGGTTTTAAAGACTTGCAAGATGGCTTCGCTGCAAATGCGAACTTGGAAAAGGTACTGTTTGAAGAACGCCCCGTTGTACAAATTACGAATAAACGGCTCGCTCTCGATTTTCACCATTCATTAAACGAATTCCAACAGGAAGCAGTCACTGGTGCTCTATCAGCAAACGACTTATTTGTCATTCAAGGGCCGCCTGGTACTGGAAAAACGACGGTTATTTCAGAGCTGTGCCACCAACTGATGAAGGCCGGGAAACGTACACTCGTTGCCTCTCAATCCAACTTGGCGGTCGATAATGCGCTCGGTCGCTTGCTGTCAGATCCAGGCATCCGGATTTTGCGTTATGGACGAACGGAAAGTATTGAAGAGGAAGGCAAACGGTTCATCGAAGAGAACGTTGCGCTTCATTGGCGGGATGAGACGCTGGCTGCTGTAGATGCGCAACGGATTGAACATTCGGAACGGGAACAACGATTGAAACAGCAACTGACTGAGTTGAAAGAGCGAATCCACCAATTAGAAGTGGAACTTGAAACGGTTGCAGAGCAAATTGTACAAAAGCAGACGGCAAAAGAGGAATATAAGAAGCAAAAAGTGACATTAGCTGATAGGGAGCAGCGTATAGCGGCAGTTCAGGCTACATTGGCGGAGCTCCAATTGCAGCAGCAACAGCTAAAAGCGTTGGATGAACAGCTTTTAACACAAAAGAAACAATGCGAGGAACTGCATCAGCAAACAGCACTCGATGAAGCAGCAATCGAAGAAATGGCAAAGAAAGCATCTGAAATGAGTTTGCACCAAAAACGGTTGCGGTATTTTCAGACGATAGAAGCAATTACCTTTGCAGAGATGGAGATTCGTAAACAAGAAGCGCAATTGAGCAGGTTCGCTGAACAATTGAAGCCGTATCCATCTTTTGTAGATAAACTCGTGACTGTACGGAAATTGCAGGAGCTTGACGAAGTGTTTACTGTACATGGGCTCAAGCCTTCACTGTCTGCAACGCTGGAAATGAATGCACTACGGCGTTTACGTGTAGAAATCGTGAACGGTACGTATCCATATGAATTGTTGGAATGGAAAGAAGTAGCTGAGCGACTGGCAGCAGGGGTCACGTATGCAAAGGATTTGCTGCAAAAACATCAGTTTCCGCTCGAGACGGTTATGAATAAAGAGAACCACAACTATACAACACCTGAAGAAATGCATGAAATGCTCGACAAGATGAGTCGATTTTTCGTATTACCGGCTACGAAAAAGACGTTGTTGATGGTGGGGAGCCCGCAAAAGACCGTTTTGCTGCAAAGACTAGCTGACAACCTTTCGTATCTTCTTGGAAAGCAAAGTGAAGTACGAAAGAATATGTCGATAATAAAAACCGCATCGGATAAAGAATCTGCTGCAAGATTTTCTGCATTAATTCGAGAAATCAAGGAAGAGATGCAACTAGCTGCGGATGAATTGAAAAATCAAATGACTGCGTCAGAACAAGCGATTACAGAACATCAAAAGCAACTGCGTCATTTACAGGAAGAAAGCGTGGAGCTCGTGCATGTTGTGGATGAGCAGACGACACGCAATGAAGTTGAACACCAACTCATCGAGTTAGAAAAGGAAATGCTTGCATTTGAAACGCGCAAGGCAACGTTTGAACAAGCAGAACGAGCACTTGGTGAATGTATGGAACGACAGAATGAAATACAACAACAGTTGAAGCAGAATCAGGCAGCACTAACCGAGCGATCGGATGAACAAACACAGTTGAAAGAGGAAATCCGCTCACTGGAACAACAGCTACACGTGTTGGAAGGGATGTTACGAACAGAACCTGAACAACGGAAAAAAGCAATCCGAGAAGAGATTGATGTGCAAGCAGAAGAAGTGGTGAAGCTACAACAGGAAATCGAGCAAATGCCGCTCACAAAAGCGTTGCAAGATGAATGGCGTGAAATGCTTGCAACAGCAAGTGATTATGACCTGGATGAAATCCGTAAATTGTATGTGAAACACGCGAATGTCATCGGCACCACTTGTGTCGCTTCTGCACGTAAAGACTTCATGGACGATTATCCGACATTTGACGTTGTCATAATCGATGAAGTATCTAAAGCGACGCCGCCTGAATTGTTGTTGCCTATGTTGAAAGGCAAGAAAATCATCCTTGTCGGCGATCATCATCAGTTGCCGCCACTCGTCGGACGCGAAACAATGGAAGAATTCATTGAGGAAATAAAAGATGAGAAAGAGAAGAACGTGTTACGCGGCATGCTGAAGGAATCGTTGTTTGAACGGTTGTTCCGCAGTTTGCCGAAGCAGAATAAGACGATGCTCGGTATCCAATACCGTATGCATGAAGACATTATGCATACGATTACCCCGTTTTATGCGGCGGGACAATACAGACTACAATGTGGTTTGGCTGATTCAAATACCGCTCGCGATCATCGATTGACATCTCGGTTCATCGAACGAAATGATCATTTGCTGTGGTTTGATATGCCGAATGAGCCCGCCTATTTTGAAGCGCAAGTAAAAGGCGGTACGAGTTTGTATAATGAATCAGAGTTGGAAATGATACGTGAATTGCTTGTGGACATCGAGTCTGCAACAGATGAGGCGAAACGTGACGGCTGCATGCAAGCGGATGAAAAGAAAAGTGTCGGTGTCATCAGTTTTTACGGCGAACAAGTAAAGCGGATTGACCGTTTGATTGAACAGGAAATCATGCCAAAACACTTGCATTGCCGAACGGGGTCAGTCGATAAATTCCAAGGGATGGAAATGGATATTATCATTTTAAGTTTTGTCCGGAATCATCAGCAACCGAGTGGAACGATTGGCTTTGCAGAAGATTATCGACGCTTGAATGTTGCTTTGTCGCGTGCACGGGAACTGCTCATTATTGTCGGCAGTTCGGACATGTTCATGAAACGACCGAAAAAAGCAGAAACGAGAGAGATGTATACGCGACTCGTTGAAAACGTAAAAACGAAAGGCGGCTTCAAGGAGCTTTCGGTAGAGAGGAATGGCTAAATGAAAGAGCTTGAAAACAAGCTACGTAATGAGTTGTTGCGTGATACGAATGTGAAATTGCTAGCGACTGCGACATGGTCATTGCCCGTTCAGTCATTTGACGTCTCATTTGAAACAGTGGAGCGAACAAAAATGGATATTTTAATGAAAATGTTGCTCACCGCTTTTCGCACAGGTTCGTTTGCAACGGCAGAGGAAGTAAGCAAACTGTTAGTCGTCGAGCCTTTATTCATACAAGACATGATCGACAAATTTGAGCAAACGGCGATGATTCAAAAAGCAGCAGGCACCTATACATTGACGGAAAAGGGGAGGCAACAGCTGGAGAGTGGCGTATATGTCAGCGTGCCAGAAAATGAGGATGCAACTGTCTATTATAGTGCTTCGCATGTTCAATTCTTCGAAGGCAATGTAGTGGATCATGCGAAAGAAACGTATCGGTATGCGAATAAATCACGTGCGACAACAGCTTTTGAAGATGAAGAATGGCGAAATGCATTGGAGGCAGTAAGGGTTACGGAATCCGAAAAGGAACATGTTCAAAAAGTCATTCAATCCATTAAGACTGTCACGGAATTGGAACCGAAATTTGTACCATGCATTGAATTTCAGTTGCATAATTTGGGCAATGAACGTTTATATGCACGCGTATGGAATACAATGACGGAGCAGTGGGACGAGCAGTTGGAAGCACAAATACTGGAACATGAGCTTGCTCAATGGCGCGAACGTTATTTGACTGAATGATGTTTTACGCATTTGTTTATGGATAAACCGCATGACATCAAGTTTGTAGTACTTGATGCCATGCGGTCTTTTTATGCAAACGGTTAAGCTGGATTGATTCCATCGTCAAAGTGGATGCTGAATGTCTGCTACACCAAGTAAAACGTCGGCTCATTATCCTATTGCTCACCAGCTTCGATTTCATCCAACGGAATCGGAGCATACTGGTCATATGGATGGTCCTCGTCCGCGGAGTATTCTTTAGACAGCCTCCCATTTATATACAAGAGCAATGCGCCTTCTTGGACCGCATCAAAATAATGTTTCGCTTCCGAATCGGTAAAGCCCGAATCACGTAACATTTGTCGGACATTTTTTTCCCCTACATGGAACCCCATAAATCGATTAAACAGGTTGTATGGAGAATCTTCACCGTCTTTGTCTGCATGTAAAATTAGTTGCTCTACAGCCTTTTCATCTTTCATGACAATTGACATATCTTCCTCTGCCACGCCATCTATTTTTAGATCAACAATCTTCGCAACTAATCGTTGTTGGTTTGGAAAACTGCCGATAAAAGTTTTTTGCAATGATTCCACCTCCTCAAACGTACTTGTCCAAAGAAGATACCCTTGTTTTAGTGATGAGAAACCAACTGTTATTTGCGTAGTATATGGAAATGGATCAAAATCATGAACAGAAGACACGGTCATATGGTGGAACGGCTTTATTTTTATCGAAGATCTTGACGTATGTAAACGGAGTTTTCACCTTGCAAATAATCGCTTTAAATGAAAGTCTGTAGATGGTCAAGTGCATTCTAGCGCGACTGTGGCCATTTTTACACGATTAGATTTCCGCGAGCTGCTGTGTGGCGTGTAATTGAATGATTTGCGTATAATGCCTTTGATAAAAAAGATTTTTGGACTCAGGTTTTTATAGTCTAAAGGTCACGAAATAGCGATAACTTTTCGTATACGATTGATAACTCTTGCTATACGATTAATGATAAAAAATTTCTTTCGTGCGAATACACGTTTGAATGTGAACAAGTTTTTGGAGCGATGCTGTTGTCATTAAAAAATCACCAAAAAACCGCACTGAACCCATACAAATCGGTTCAGTGCGGTTAATTTCTGGCTAAAGTGAACGCTTAGAAAAAATTATAGTTTAAATCAATCCCATCAACCATGGAGCAGCATAAAGAATCATGAACATAACACCATAGTTGACGCCGTGCCGATGTAAGAAACCTGCTACCAAGGCAACTAACATGACGCCGAAAATGTTCGCCCATCCTGCATCCATGAATGCGAGCATGACAACGAGTCCTGCGAACAATCCAATCATTGCTTCATGGGGCACCCATTTGAAAACAAATGCACATATTTGATTGGAGTATTTAATCGTAGCGTAAAATGTCAAGACGATTGCGATCGTAGCACCGATGACCGTTGCGATAACAATTTCACTCATTGACATGATATGGTGAATATTGTTTTCGGGTGTGAAAACGGGCGGCGCATTGAATAGTGCGTTTGCGGGTCCAATCGCCATTGGGGACAACGGCAAGCCAATCGCGATTAACGGAATTAACGTTCCTGAAATGTACGATGCGTTTGTCAGTCCGTCCATTGTAGAGATAGCACGTGATGCACGTTGGACGGGGTCTTTAATATGTCTTGTCAAAAATTCGCCCAAGAAAATGGTCATGCCGACAGGAGTTAGGAAAAACGTTAGTGTTCCAAGTGAACTACCAAGGGCGGACGTTGCCACTTCTTGTTTGGTCAGGATTTTAAAAGGATTTGGAAACCCTTTTTCCTTGCCGTGATTTTTAAAGCTAATTTCTTTAAGGCCAATGATTTGTTCTCGTTCCCGATACTCTTTGCTCATCAATTCAAACAGTTTGAATACGATCGGTCCAATTGTGATGCCGAGAAAGAAAGAAACGAAGACAGTTTTGCCTTCCGGTACGATTCCAATGTCCCAGTAGAGATGACGAAGTCCTTGAATGAGTAAGGCAAATGGGACAATCATTAACAGAGATAGCAATTTGTTAGCAGAGAGTAATGCCAAGAAAAGTGCACCTAAGAAAAAGATCAGTCCTGCATGTTTGCTAATTGAAGAAGCATAAGGCATGATCAAACTCGCAATGAGTAAGCTTAAAGGAATGGATACGATTGTCCCAATGACCGATCCTGAAGCCATTTTACGGATACTGACGTCAGGCAAGCCGTGTTGTTTGAGCACCATTGCATGCTCAACCATCGGTGCAGCCATGACGCCACCCGGAATTCCGGCTACGGCGACGGGAATGGAATCCGTCAATTTTTTGGCAACGATTGCAGAGATGAAAAATGAAAGTATGACATACGGTGAGACGTTCAGTAATACAAGTGCCAGTGTCACAGGCGCAAGGACTGCTGTTTCATCAGTACCCGGCGCGATTCCGATTATTGTATAAAGAACAGCACCGCCGACACTTGCCAGTACCATCAATAAGATGATTGTCAAATCCATTAGTCGTTATCCTCCGTTTCTGTTGTAATTTTTCGCTTCGGTTTAATGAGGATACTCGAAATGATAAAGGCGATAATTCCGCCAGTCAGTCCGAAAACAAGTGGCATTGGTGGCTCGTTCGGTGCAATAATATACCCGCCGAGTGTCAACGCAATCGACAAGACAATCGATATGAGTAGATCCTTCAAATTGACGTTATCTCCCCAAATATCGTAGAAAACGCCTTCTTTTTTCTCCATAATGAACCTCCTAGTTGTTGGAAATAAATATCGTTAATACTTTCGCTTCCATATCGTTTCCTGGTAAAAATACGTGTGGAGTCTTCCCTTTGAAATAGGCACTATCTCCAGATTGAAGTATAGTCGTTTTTCCACCGTATGAAAAGTTGATTTTTCCGGACAGGATGAAAATGAACTCATCCTCTTCATGCGTATAAGGCTGAATCATATCTGCCCCAGGGATGACAGTGACGACGACAGGCTCTATTTTACTGTTTGTAGATAGATTTGCCAACGATTGATACAGATAACTTGCTTCTTCTCCAGCTTCAATTGTTTTGCGCTCCTCTTGTTTCATAATAACAAGTTCCGCATCCGATTCTTCTTGCAATAGCCATGACAAGGTGACACCTAGCACGGAAGCAATTTTGGAGAGAGTAGCAATTGCTGAACCTGTTTGTCCGTTTTCAATTTTTGATATTAAGCTTTTTGTGAAACCAGTTGCTTCTGCTAATTGTTGCTGTGTCATGTTCTTTTTGCGTCGCAGTTCTTTTATTTTCCTACCAGTTTGATTAGGGTTCATCGTTTTCACTCACTTATCAATTTCTTGTTTAGCAGACTTTTTGCAGTGTCCATCCTAACATCTTTTTTCTCAATCATTACTTGCTCCAACCAGTCGATTTCTTCAGGATTTCTGCCAACTTGAGAAGCGATATTTCTGGCATGGAGTGTCATGTGTCCTCGTTGAATGCCTTCAGTTGCTAAAGCACGGATGGCGCCCATGTTTTGAGCGAGACCGACAGCAACAATAATTTGTGCGAGCTCAGACGCTGTTTTAACATCCATTAATTGAAGTGAAAGTTGTGCCATAGGATGTGTCTTTGTTGCTCCGCCCACAATACCGACTGCCATTGGCATTGTTAACTCACCATATAATGTTTTGTCATCAGTATACCATTTTGTCAAAGCTGAATATTGACCTTCCTTCGTGGCATAAGCGTGTGCACCAGCTTCTATGGCACGCCAGTCATTTCCAGTTGCAATTAATACTGGATCAATCCCGTTCATAATCCCTTTATTATGTGTGGCTGCACGGTATGGATCTGCCAATGCTATTTCATTCGCTAACACCATTCTTTTTGCGACATCTTGACCTTTAAATTCATTTGTTTCTAAAGAAAGGAAAGGTATATTTACTTTGGCGCTTGCCAGACGATAAACGGCCAAGTTGCTTAAGATTCTTAATAATACATCCCCACCAGTCAACTTCTCTATTGTCGGTGTCAATCTTTCTGCCATGGTGTTTACTGCATTTGCCCCCATCGCATCTAAAACATCTACGAGTAAGTGAATGATTAGTACTTTTTCAGAAGTTCCCAATTCAAGAACGCGAAGCTCAATATCTTTTACGCCTCCACCTAATTCAACTAAAGTCTGGTCGTACGTATTCGCTTTTTCAATGAGTTCAAGTTTCGCATCGTTAATTGCTTGTTTTGCTTCATCCATATCTTTAATGTTCGTGACATGAATTTGTCCAATCATGATGGAACCAGAATACGTAGTAGAGAAACCACCTGTACTTCTTGCAATCCTTGCCATATTAGAAGCGGCAGCGACAACGGAAGGCTCTTCAACTGCCATGGGAATTAACACATCTTTTCCGTTGATCGTGAAGTTTGTCGCAATCCCAAATGGCAATGGAAATGTCCCGATAACATTTTCTATCATTTTATCTGCAATGGCTAAAGGTAAACCATCAGTAGCATTTTTTAATACGTTTAGCTGTTCCTCTTTTAGTAAAAGTGAAGAAGCCAATACTTCTTGTCGATCTGAAACGGACATTTGAAAATACTTTGGTATTCTAGAGTTTTTCGTTTTCATAAGCTCACTCCTAGGATAGTAGTTACTCGATTCAACAAAGTTGAAATAAATTCAACTAGTATACAAAAAAATAAAGCGCTTTCATGTAGAGTATCATTAGTAGTTTGATAAATCAATATTAATTGACTATAAATCTTAATATACAAATTATTAATTTGTCAAAATCATTTGGCGCGAATAGAATGTGTTAAATAGTAAAATACCCGCGGAGATAGGCCATATGCTTGAGACCTAGAAACTGCATACTCATCCAATAGACCGCATACTTTGCTCAAACGCGGCATAATCGGCTAGAACGCCGCAAACTCCACTGTAACGCCGCATAACCGGCCAAAAGACCGCATACTTTGCTCAAACACGGCATAATCGGCCAAAACGCCGCAAACTCCGCTCAAACGCCGCATAACCGGCCAGAACACCGCAAACTCTGCTCAAACGCGGCATAACCAGCTAGAACACCGCATAATCCATCAATTCGCCGCAAACCCCATAAAAAAACACCCACAAATGTGGATGTTTCTCTATTCACCTTCTAATCCTGACACTTTCGAGTCTTCAGTCTGCACAGGCTCATACGCTCGATACCCATCATCTCCTACAACAAGTGCTGACATCGGAGGATCATCTAGCGGTGGTCCTTCAATGTAAATAAGCATTGCTCCGTTCATAACTTGCTTGTAATACAAATCAGCTTCTGCTTTTGAAAAGCCGACTTCACCCAGCATGCTACGTACATTGTCTTCTCCTGTTAAGAACCCGAAAAAACGTTTCACCATAGAGGAGGGGGAATCTTGGATGTGTTGGGATGTGACGCTTTTCAATTCTTCAACGACAACTTGATCTTTAGCGACAATGTATATATCTTCTGCATGAACGCCTCGCTGTTGTAGCTCTTTTATTTTTGAAAATAACTGATCTCTGAAATGATAAACGCCGATAAAGGTTTTCTTCACAAATGCACCTCCTCGTGTTTTTACAATTACATTACCCTGAAACTGGATGAAGAAAACAAATTTCAGGTAAAAGAGAACATCTAACTGGGTGTTTAACATAGGATAGAAGGAAGAAAAAATAGAGGAGTTCATGCATTTGAAAAAGCCTAACGTTCATTTGCACGAAAAGGTAGATGCTAGCGTGACAAATCAAAAACAGTTTGTTTGGAATCCCCATGTTTCTTTTATGCAAGAACAGCAACAGACGAACGTACACCTTCAAGATGCCGTTGCAAGAGTTGAGGCACTATCGCAAAAGTTGTTGAAAACGGTCCAGCAACAAAAACATGTACAACGCTTTCGACATGACGAAATGGAAGAACGAATGGGCAGCATTTACAACACTTTACTAGAAGCGACTACCCAGCAAGATGCCATTCATCATGAAATTAGCAAGCAAGCCGAAACAGTATTTCGTTTGAGAAGGAGCTTGCAAAATCACCGATTGTCGATGAATGATTTTGCAGTTCATCAATATGATGACTTATACGATATTCTCGACATGTTGGATAAAATCAATGCGCACAATAAAAAAATGGGTGACCTTCAACATGAAGTGTTAGAAAAGCTTACGTTACAAGACGTTCAAAACGTATCTGACGAACTGGATACTTAGGAATTCACAAGCTTTAAATTCTTGAAAAAAACACCCCTGAAACGTAAACATTCAAGGGGTGCTCCTCTCTGATTAGTGTGGGAATTCGTTGTTCGGACGCTTGGTAACACGCTCATCAGTCAGTTGTTGTTCTTCAGACAACTGATTAGATGGTGGTTGCTCATTGGTAGTATAATCGGTCCTTTTACTCTCTGCTAGTTGCTCCGTCGTATACGCATCGACCGGGCTTTCAGGGTGGAAATCTTCGAGTGGAACGCGGATCGTTTCGTCATCTTTTTGGATTTTCACTTCTTGATCGACAGAGGCTAGTTGTTCAGATTCGCTAAAAGCTTCCTGATTATGAACAACTGTTGCATCTGACGGATGAACGACTTCTTCGTGTAGCGCTTGCTGCCTGTTCACAACCTCTTCATTGATGGCACGCTGTTCTTCAAGCTCCTTTTGTGCTGGATCTTTCGGTAAAAGAGCATCTGGATTCACTAGAGGTGCTTGTGGGACACCAGGTGTGATGGACATTGTTGCTGGATTAAATGTTGACATCGCTTCACCACCTACGCGTCCTAATGGTGCTTGAGGATCAACCATTCTGTTCGTTTCATGCGTAGAAGAAGGCGACTCATAATCTTCAGGGGTCACTCGGTTTGCTCCTAGGTTAGGATCCGTACCTTCGTTCATCATACCGAATTGATTAATCGTTTGAGCATGATACTCGTGCAGTTCGCCTTGATCCACATACAGCAGTTTTCCGCCCTTTTCTATTTCACGATAATAATTGTCCATATCTTCTTCAGGCACACCGACTTCTTGCAACATGCTGCGGACATGGTTTTCTCCAGTTAAGAAATCTAAAAAGCGGTCAAACCATGAATCAGGGGTCGTTTGAACATCTCCATATTTCATTCCTTGGAACATTGTAACATCCGAATCATCTTGTGCAATTAAGTAGATATTTTCACCATCTATGCCTTGTGCTTTCAAGTCATCTATTTTTTTCATCAGTTCCGAGTCGTTGTGGTACATGCCGATAAATACCTTTTTATCCATAGAAATTTTCCTCCTTTAGGTGGTGTATGTATTGCATGAATACCCGTTATACAGAGGATGGAAACTACATGTAAGCTTTATGTTTTGGTGAAAAACGATTCTTGTCAAATAGCAATGAATGCTGTTTCATTGCGCTCTTCCTATGACCAACAATTGGAGGGATGCTGTGTATATCGATGGCGTGTTTGCGGGTGGTGGATTAAAAGGTTTTGCTTTAGTCGGTGCATACCAAGCGTTGGAAGTGAGAGGTTACCGTTTTCGACGTGTTGCGGGAACAAGTGCGGGTGCGATCGTGGCGAGCTTCATAGCAGCGGGGTATACTGCAAAGGAAATCGAGGATATGATGCAAGAAGAAGATTTGCAAAATTTACTCGATCCACGTAAAACGCTGATTCCGTTTCCATTCATGAAATGGTTGTTCCTCTATTGGCGAATGGGACTTTATCAAGGGCAAGCATTGGAAGATTGGTTTTTTGAGAAACTATCATTAAAAGGGCTGTACAATTTTTCGGACTTACCGGCGGGTTCATTAAAGTTGGTTGCCTCTGATTTGACAAACGGTAAGATGATTGTATTGCCAGATGATCTCGTACATTACGGAATAGAACCTGGCATGTTTCCGATTGCACGTGCTTTGCGGATGAGTTGTACAATTCCTTTTTTCTTTGAGCCAGTGCGGTTAAAAACACCGACAGGCGAGACAATTGTCGTAGACGGGGGAGTGTTGAGCAATTTCCCGATGTGGATTTTTGATGAAGCGGACGGTTTTCGTAAAAGGCCGTTAATTGGCATGAAATTGAGTCACCCAAAAGATAAAATGCCTGGAAGGAAAATTGATAATGCATTGAATTTGTTTGAAGGATTATTTTCCACAATGAAAAATGCACATGATGAGCGCTATATTTCTAGAAAACATGAAAAAGATATTATTTTTATACCGGTAGAGCAATATAGTGCGACACAGTTTGATCTTGAAGATGAAAAAAAAGAAGAAATGATGGAGATTGGTCGCTTGAAGACGATACAATTTCTGCAAACATGGCCGCATGCGGAAGAAAATCGTACGGTGTTGAAGAAAAACTAGTCAATTACAAAAACCGTGTAGAGCAAGGACTTACTTGCTCTACACGGTTTTTGTGAGACACTAATTCAATTAGAAACGCTTAAAGCTATGGAATTTTGATTTCCAATAGCGATTGTCCAAGCTAACAACTTGAGACTTCTTTCCACCTGCGTGGACAAATTTGTTATTTCCAATATAAATACCGACGTGAGAGATGCCTGGACGGTATGTGTTTTTGAAAAATACGAGATCACCCGGTTTAGGATTGCTTACTTTTTTCGTTTGTGCATATTGGCCAAGTGTATCTCTTGCAACGGATTTACCGGATTTCTTAAATGCATATTGAACAAAACCACTGCAGTCGAATCCTCTCGTCGTTGTACCGCCAAAACGATACGGTATGCCTGTCAGTCCTTTTGCTGTTTCTACAACTTTTGAAGAAGGCGCAGCGCTACTTGTTGTGACTGCTTTTTTTGTCAATAAAGAACTAAGTGCCCATCCCGTTTTACCGTTCACTTTCACTTGGAACCAAAGTTGTTTCCCAACTTTTTTCTCTCCAATGACGGAAACCTTCGTGCCTTTTTTCGCTAACGTAACAATTTTATGACCTGTTCCTGCTCCAGAACGGACATTGACATTATATGCAGTTGAGTATGTACTATTTTGTACGGATGCTACTTCTGTTGTATTTGCACTTGCTTGTGAATGTTCAGTTGTAATACCAAATGCCAATGAACCTGCTACGAGTAATGATAAAGCGACTTTCTTCATGCATTTCCCCTATCCACCACTGATCTATATGGCTTTAATTATTTTCTATTTACCGATCAATTATTTTACATTTATCAGTCTACAGGTTAAACATTACAGTTTAGAGGCAGTAAAATTACAGAAATGTTACAAAGGATTACACGAAGTTTACGATGTGTTTTTGGAATAAAACAGAACCATCTATATAAAACGCACTTGCAGTAGAATGTTATTGCCACAGGTTGAAGATCGTTTCTACAGTTCTTTATTCAATAAATCATATTGTGTCTGAATTATAGATCGCTTTTGAATAATAGTATTTTTACTAGAGTCGTCTCCAAATGGAAAACGCTACATAGTATGAGAAGGGTGATGAAATGGAGGGATATAAAATGCTACAAAGCATATATGTGTTGACAGCTATAGCTGAACATGAACGACTGACGATGCGTGCAGGAAAAACGGGTGGAGATGTCCGTGTAAAGGCGATGCAAGAGGAGGAAAAACGACTGAAAGGACGATAAGTCTTTGAGGTCGTTTTTTATTTTTTGGTCATGCATGACTGAGAGTTTCCATTGCGGAGTTTGCTCGTTACGGAGAGGATTGCGTTGTTATGAGGAGTTATGCGGCGATCCGAAGAAGTATGCCGCGTTTTGCAGAAGTATGCGGTGTTCCGGCGAAGTATGCCGCGATTGAGAGGATTATGCTGCGAACCGGCGAAGTATGCGGCGATTAAGTGGTTTATGCCGCGTACCGATTACAGAGCCACGTTTTACGAAAGTGCTTTGGGAATTCGCGGAGAGGACTATACATAGTTGCTGTTAAACGCGCTGAATGGGTTTTGACAAATTTGGGTCTGGTGTGAAAAAGGTGCCGATTTGAATGGATGAAAAAAAATATCGAAAATAATCTATATTTTTAAAAGGTATTTTCATAGAGGCGTCGAACTTTTTATACTAGCAAGCTGTTTGAATAGTCTATATTGAGAGGATGGGTGAGTGAATGAGATTGTGGAAGGTTCTTACTGTCAGTGTATTTGTATGTGCGATGGTACTTCAAGGATGGGGGGCGTCTTTGGCGTCTGCAGGCGAGTCTGCTGAGGAACCGATCATCCGGATTGGGGTCTTGCCGGCTGTTGAGTCTCTAAGTATTGGGGGACAAGGGAATTTTGACATTATTGATAAGCAGACAGGTGAGGTTTTATTCACAGGCGCAAATGCGCAAAGCGTTGTGGCGTTGAGTGGTACGTCGACGGTACAAAGTTTTTTTCGTTTACAAGTAGCGTTCACGACAAGTGATGTGTATGTTGCAGATTGGGTTCGGCGTGCAACTGAGGAGGGTTATGCCACTTATGTAGAAGACTATAACAATGGCTATCGTTTGTACCTCGGTGAATTTGCACCGGATGCTTCGTTTGCTGAACGGGTCGCTTTTAAAAATGAAGTTGTCGCGAAAGGGTTAGCAGCAAATGATGCATTTTGGAAAGTCGTTACGACAGCTGAAGGAGAAAAACGACTGACGATTTCAATGGACGGTGTTGTGAAAGAGACAACGAATGCTGTACGAGTGATTGCTGCATCCGAAATGGTGACGATCAATGGAAAGGCGTATCGAGGTGTGGCAGAAGTAGGCTTCAATAGTAGTGGTACGTTAGCAGGTATTAATGAATTAAGCATCGAACAATATTTGTATGGAGTTGTGCCAAGAGAACTTCCACCAGTTCCTTATGGAGAAGTGGAAGCGCAAAAAGCACAAGCGATTGCGGCTCGTACGTATGCACTCTCTAACCTAGGCAAGCGAAGTGCGGATGGGTATGATTTATTGCCAACGACATCTGACCAAGTATATGGAGGATTTACGGCAGAACATCCAATATCCAACGAGGCGGTTGACGGGACAAAAGGGATTGTAGCGACATATGACGGAAAGTTGATCACTGCTGTATTCCATTCGACGAGTGGAGGTTTTACCGCGAGCAATGAAGATGTATGGAACTCGGAAGCAACGCCGTATTTGCGGGCGACACATGTAGCGCAGAAAGGGAATTCATTGAAGTATGTACCTGCGTTGGAAATTTACAAGAAAACCGGGAACTCCGAGTCGCTACGAAAAGTGAAGAATGGAGATTTTGAAGCGGACTGGTCACGGTATTACCGCTGGCATTTCGAGTGGACTGCCGAAGAGATTAGTGACGTTATCGGAAGTTATTTCAATACGGATGTTGGTAGAGTCCTTGAAATTAATGTGACGGAACGTTCGCGATCAGGACGAGCTGCGGTGATTGAGTTCGTTACGGAAAATGGGACGTTCTACGAATATAAAGACCGTATTCGGTGGGCATTGCAATATATTAACGCAAACGGAAGCCCAGCAGTATTGCTGAGTACGCTATTCATCATTGAGCCAGTGAAAGATCAAGAGACAGGCGAAACAATCGGATACAAAGTAGATGGCGGCGGCTGGGGACATGGAGTTGGGATGTCACAAGTCGGTGCTGTCGGCATGGCTGAAAAAGGCTATACGTACGATGTCATCTTAAAGCACTTTTATACAGGAATTGATTTGGAAACTAGATATTAAAAAGGCGGTCGTCGTATCATGTATGTTTTAGGAATAGACGGTGGGGGGACGCGAACAACTGCAGTTGTTGCGGATGAATTTGGGAACGTTTACATGCATGCTGTTGCTGGCAGAAGTAACCCGAACACCCTCACGCAAGAAGCATTTGAAGAAGTGTTAAGTTCTCTATTAGTGGACATAAAAAAACAAAACGACGATGTTTTTCGACAACTTTCCTTATGTTATGCAGGCATAGCAGGTGTTGGCGAAAGTGGTCGTGATAAGGAGGTGGTAACCCTTTTGCGTAAAGGGTTACCGCCACAAACTGTTGTTACAGTACAAAATGATGCGTGGAATGCACTTTACGCAGGCACATTAGGGAAGCCGGGTATTGTGCAAATTGCAGGCACAGGAGCAATCACATTAGGTGTGAATGAAGAAGGCAAAGAGGCTCGAGTAGGTGGTTGGGGTTATTTGTTTGATGATGAAGGTAGCGGCTTCTATTTAGGCAAGCATGCGCTAAAAGCGATCTTTCGTGCGTACGATGGACGTGGTCCAGAGACTTCATTGTCGAACCGTTTTTGCAAGCACTTCCAAATAGCTCATGTTCCTACAATCATTTCAAAAGTCTATGGGAATGAGCATCCGAGATCGGTAATTGCGCCCCTTGCACATATCGTTGTGGAAGAGGCACAACAAGGTGATGCGGTTGCGCTTGCTATTACAAACGAAGCGTGTAAAGAAATGGTGCATGCCATTCACACGTGTCATCGGACTTTATTTGCTAACAATCATGCAACAAACATCGTGTTATCAGGTGGCGTTTTTTCCGAAGGACCATTTTTTATAGAGAAATTTCGCGCACTGTCAAAAGTGTCGTTGCCGTCTGTTACATTTGAATTAACAAAAGTACCACCAGTCGGAGGAGCTGTTTTAGCAGCTTTTGCAAGTGAAGGCATACAAGTAGCAGAGGACTTTTCAGCTCGATTCAATGAAAAGCTTTAGGGGGGTGTACCATTGGAAAAAGTGTACATGGATAAGCTTGATCATTCACAAATTGTGCAACTATGGAATGATACAATCGGAAATCGTTTTCCGATGACAAATGCGTTATGGCATCAAAATACCACCCGTGATTCAAATGTAAATTGGAAAGGATCCGTAGCGATCGTCGAAAATGGTGAGCTACTCGGCTTTGTTGTCACGAAACAGTTTCAAGAACAGCTTCCTGTACAAATGTCGACGTCAATTGGTTGGCTTCAATGCTTACTCGTCAAATCCTCTGCACGTCATCGTGGAATCGGGTCGAAGCTCCTTTATCATGCGGAAGAGGCATTAAAGGAAGCAAATGTGCATGAAATTCTTTTAGGGCGTGATCCGTGGCATTACTTTCCAGGTGTGCCGCTAGAAGATCTATCTGCTATTGAATGGTTCAAGGAAAAAGGCTATGAAAAGACTGCTGCCGAAACCGATTTGAAAAAGGATATGAGGAATGCTGAGCTGTACAAATTAACCAATTCAGCCGACAATTTTCGCGTGCTAAGTGATGAGGACGTACCGAACCTCGTCCAATTCCTAAAACACACTTTTCCTGGTCGTTGGCATTACGAAGCGGTTCATTACGAAAAACTGCAAGGGACAGGTCGGGAATTCATAGGTTTATATCAGAAGGATAGATTGAAAGGTTTTTGCCGAATCAATGATGCACAGTCGCCAGTTATTGCGCAAAACGTTTATTGGTCCGGATTAGTACAAGGTGAATTAGGTGGAATTGGCCCGTTAGGAATAGACAAGTCAATACGGGGAAAGCACTTTGGTTTGGATTTAGTAAAGGCGGCAGCCAATGAATTGGCGTCAAGAGGTGTGGATGAAATTGTCATTGACTGGACGCAACTGGATTCATTTTATGAAAAACTTGGTTTCATACCTTGGAAACGCTATCAAGGAATGCGCAAAACGATAGGGGTGAAGTGATTGAGAGAAGCGATACGAGCGTTTTTACAACGAGAAATCGATGAGCAAGTGACACCAGGTGCGGTCATTCGGATACGACATAAAGGTAGAATAGTTGTAGATGAAGCACTCGGAACAAATAGTTTAGAAAATGACAAAGTCCCGATGACGAGTGCTCACGTTTTTGATATGGCGTCCTTAACGAAAGTGATGGTGACGTTGCCGGCAATTTTACAACTTTGTGCCGCAGGCGAAATCCACTTACATGACAAAGTCGCTACATTCATTGATGGTTTTGGTAATAAAGGAAAAGAAGCTATAACCATTCAACAATTGTTAACCCATTCTTCCGGTTTGATTGCGCATAGGCCTTACTTTGAACGAAGGCTGTCAGCGCAAGCAGTATTGGAGGAAATTAAGCGCGATGAGTTGACTTATCAATCAGATACAGCTGTCGTCTATAGTGACTTAGGGTTCATCTTACTAAAGGAGATTATTGAACAAGTAACACAACAACCGCTTGAAGAATATGCAAAGACACATCTATTTGAACCGCTCTCCATGCAGGCTACTTGCTTTAAACCGCAAGTCGCTCGGGATAAGCTTGCTCCAACAGAATATGTTGAGCACTTACAAGGCCGCAAATATGGCATTGTCCATGATGATAATACGGAATTCATGGGCGGTGTGAGTGGGCATGCAGGTTTATTTTCAACAATGGAAGATTTGTCACGTTTCACGTCGATGTTGGAGACGGAGGGTGTCTATAATGGAAGGATGATTATTCATCCACAGTGGTTAGCACTTTCTAAAAAGAATTTTACATCGTATTCAACCGAAAGCAGAGGGATTGGCTGGCAGTTAAAGGGAGAAGGGCCGAGTCCTGTTGGAGACCTGATGTCTTCAAAAACATATGGTCATACAGGGTTTACGGGCACAAGTTTTTTCATTGACCCGGTGAATGAACTGACTGTCATGTTGTTGACCAACCGAGTCTACTTTGGAAGAACCGCTTCCATGATTCGCTTGCGGCCACGATTACATAACCTCATCATGACAAAACTATATGAAACTAAATGAGCGATTAGTCTTCATCGAGGGCAGTGGAATACATTGTAGGCTGCATTTTAAAAAGGAGGAGTACCATGAATTTACAAAAGAAGGTCGGTCGACTACTTGTAGCCGGATTTAAAGGGATCACGATGTCTGAGGAAATAAAACACTTGATCCATACGTATCACATAGGAGGAATTATATTATTTGGCAGAAACATTGGTACGCCTGCGGAAATCCGCAAGTTGACGAACAGTTTGCAACGTGAAGCGAAAGAAGCAGGGTATACGTCACCATTGCTCATATGCATCGATCAGGAAAACGGTGTAGTGAGACGATTGGGAGAAGGGACGACAATTATACCGGGCGCGATGCTATTAGGAGCGACAAAAGATTCTCTTTTAGCACAGCAAGCAGGTTTTTTGACGGGTAAAGAATTGAAAGCGCTCGGCATTAACTGGAACCTTGCTCCGGTCGTGGATGTGAATAATAATCCGGCCAATCCGGTAATCGGTGTACGTTCTTTTGGTGAAAATCCAATGGAAGTCGCAGAAATGGCAAAACATTCAATGATGGGTATGCAAGAAGCAGGGATTGCGACGACATTAAAGCATTTTCCGGGTCATGGCGATACGAGTGTTGATTCTCATCTTGATTTGCCGGTCATTGCACATGACTTGGACCGTTTACATGCGGTGGAATTAGTGCCATTTAAAACATGTATGGGTGCTGGGGCAGATGCGATTATGAGTGCGCACGTTTACTTTCCTGCATTAGAACGTGAAGCAAACGTGCCAGCGACGTTATCTCGTGCGATCATAACAGGGCTATTGCGAGAACAATTAGGATTTGAAGGTGTCATTACGACAGACTGTATGGAAATGGATGCGATTGCGAAAGGTGTAGGGACAGTGGAGGGATGTGTCCGAGCAGTCGAAGCGGGTGTTGATTTTGTCATGGTTTCCCATTTGCATGACTTGCAAGAGAAAGCAGTCAAGGCGTTGGAACAAGCAGTACGAACGGGAAGAATAGCCGAAGAGCAAATTGACGCCTCAATCGCTAGAATTGAGAAACTTGCCAATTTGTATTCGTCATGGGAGGAAATTGAGACAAACCTAAACGGCTTGGAAGAAGTCGGTTCCCTTCACCACCAACAGCAGATGCAAGAGGTCTACGCAAAAGGGATTACAGAAGTCGTAGGGCCTGGTACAACCATTCAACAAGATGACAATGTCTTACTCGTATATCCGACGAACAACTATGCAACGTTAGTGGAAGATAAACGCTATTCTACGTTATCCATGGCGACGCAATTAAACAAAGTTCACCGACATGTTACTGCAATGGAGATTGCATCGATGCAAGATGAAAACCGTCTTCGTGAAGTGTTAGAAGTTGCTCAAAACGTTGATCACATTGTTGTTCTGACATTGAATGCAGTCCAACAACTAGAACAACAACAATTTGTACAGCGGTTAGTAGCAAGTGGAAAACCTGTAGACGTAGTAGCAATCCGTTCACCGTATGACGCCGGCTGCTTCGTAAACGTCAATCGAATGGTTTGTACGTATGAATTTACAGAAACAGCTTTTGTGGTGGTAGCCAAGTATTTAGTAGGGGAATGCCCTGTTAGTGGTAAGTTGCCTGTGACGATTACGTGATTGAAAATTCTTTTTAGAAAAATAAATTTGTATTGAAATTTAATTTCACAACAGCTAAACTATTGGTAAGCGTTTACAAAGTCTTATGAAGAATGGGGGATGCCTTTGAAGCCTATGCGCGTTTGTGGATTGATGTCTGGCACTTCTTTGGATGGGCTTGATATTGCCATTGTAGATTTTTCGTATGAACAGTCAGCGCTGCAACATGCATTGATTGGTTTTACGACAAAGCCCTATGACGAGGCATTACGCAAAAAGCTTCATGCACTCATGGATCCAAGGACATCTGTCCAAGAAGTTTCATCCATGAATATGTATTTGGGTGAACTGTTTGCGACATACGTAATAGAAGCTTTAGAAGAATTAGAGATTCCTATAGACACCGTTGATGTAATCAGTTCACATGGACAGACAATTTGGCACGAACCGTCTGTAAATGTGGCTGATGTATATGCTCGACCGAATACGCTACAAATTGGAGATATTGCAGTAATTGCTGAAAGAACGGGTCGGACTGTCATCGGAGATTTCAGAACGAGAGATATGGCTGTTGGAGGGCAAGGTGCTCCTTTAGTGCCGTATGCGGATAAGCTATTATTCCAATCAACAACTGGTCGTGTGCTCGTTAACATCGGCGGAATTGCTAATTTGACAGTGTTGCCTCCTATTCATTCAACAGAAAGCATCATTGCCTATGATACAGGGCCCGGCAATATGATCATTGACGCTTGTATCTTGAGGCATTCAAATGGCCAAGTGACATTTGATGAGAATGGAGAAATCGCTAGAAGTGGCACGGTGCAAAATGCATGGCTGAAAGATTTGTTACAGCATTCGTATTTCAAAGCACCTATTCCCAAAAGCACGGGGCGCGAGTTGTTCGGAGAGGCGTATGTGAAAGAATTCTGGTATGAAGGGGATGCATACAACTGCACATCCGCCGACAAAATTGCAACCGCCACAATGTTCACAGCATCATCCATCACTTCTGAAATCCTAAAATACCGAGACACACATGACGTACACGAAGTGATTGTCAGTGGCGGTGGCGCACACAACAGTACGTTAATGGCAATGATCCAACAACTGTTACCAAGCGACATCCGGCTCATCACATCAACCGAAGCCGGCATCAACACAGACGCCAAAGAAGCCTTCGTCTTCGCACTACTCGGCTACTTAGGCATACAAAAAACACCAAACTCCCTCCCAGAAGCAACAGGAGCGAGAAAAGAAACCATAATGGGAAAAATCGCATGGGGATCATCAAAAGCGGAGAGTGGCGTCTAGCTGCGACAGGCGCTGGAAAGCTCAAGGAAAAGGCGCTCTTTGCCTTTACCTTGAGCTTGAAGCGACCCGAGCAGCTGCCACTCGCAGCTGGACGATATCAAAAGCGTAAGGCGCCGCTCTAGATACGACGGGCATAAGAGGAAGACGCGAAGTGGCGCCCTTTGCCACACAGCGGATTTCCTTATGACCCGAGCAGCTGCCACTCGGAGCTGGACGATATCAAAAGCGGAGAGTGGCGTCTAGCTGCGACAGGCATAAGGCAAAGACGCGAAGTGGCGCCCTTTGCCACACAGCGGATTTCCTTATGACCCGAGCAGCTGCCACTCGAAGCTAGCCGACACTCGAAGCTAGCCGACACCCTGGCGCTTAGCTATCCGTTTCCTGAAAAAAGTAAGACACACTCAATACAAGTAACAAATAACTGTTAAACAAAAGGGGAAAAAGTTGTAACCATATAATCATTTAAAACTTTGGGGGGTTAAGAGATGAAGAGATTGTGGAAGAAGTCAGCAGCAGCCGTTTTATCATTGGGGTTGGCAGCAACTGTACTTGGGGCTTGTAGTGAGAAAGAAGATGCAGGAAATGCAGAAGAATTTAAAGGGAAAATAACGATTTGGGACGGACCGAGATGGCCAGATGAAGACGACAATAAATTCCATTGGTTAGAAGCGAAAATTAAGGAATACGAAGAAGCGAATGATGGCGTTGAAATCGATTTAGTCCAAGTGCCTTGGGCTGAAATGGGCGATAAACTAGGTGTTGCGATTGCAGGTAAAGCTTGGCCAGATATCGCGCCAGTCGATATTAGTGGGAGCGCTGTAAGTATTGATCATATTGAACAAGGCGTCATCGAATCATTAGATCCGTATTTTGACAAAGACGCGAAAAAAGATTTCTACGAAAACGCGTTAGATGCATACACCCATGATGGGAAATTGTACGGTATTCCAAATAGTATTACGCTACACTCCATGCTTTTGAACTTGGATTTATTTGAAGAAGCAGGCGTTGAGCCTCCGAAAGATGGAAAATGGACATATGATGAGTTTTTGGCAGCTGCTGAGAAACTGACCTTCGACCGTGATGGGGATGGGAAAATTGATGTCCACGGCTTCTCCACATACATTATGCCTGGCTACTATGAAGCATGGCCGTTCTTCTACAAAAACGGAGGTTCACCACTTAATGATGATATGACGGAGTTCACTTTCGATTCACCAGAAACTGTGAAAGCGATTCAAGATTTAGCTGATTTAAAATTGACGCATAAAGTTGCGCCTGAAACACACGGTGGCAATGACGTTGGTGGAACGTTCCAAGCATGGGCGAATGAAGAGCAACGGACAGTCGCAATGCAACCTTGGGCAACATGGGCAATTGGTGCAGCACAAGGTAAATACCCGACAAACTTCATGGTTGCTGATTACCCAACTGGTGAATCAGGGGATCCAGTCACAATCGGTGGTGTTGGTGGATGGGTCATGATGCACCAAAAAGATGTAAATAAGAAAGCTGCCGTTGCAGACTTCATGAAATTCATCTCAACTGCAGAAGAGCAATCTCATATGGCTCAAAATTACGGAATTTTCCCTGCACGCATCAGTGCTGCAGAAATGGATCCATTCAAAGACAATCCTGAAATGACACGCGCGATGGAAATGTCTGACCAAGTTATTATGCTTCCACGTCATCCAGAATGGAGAAAAATCGATGAAGCAATCCAAACAGAGCTACAGCTCGTGTTTAACGGAGAGAAAACCGCCGAGCAGGCAATGGCTGATGCAAAGAAAGCTGTCGATAAAATACTAGAGTAAGATTTCACAAGCAGGCTATGCATCGCGTATGCCTGCTTCACTTTTAGGGGGTGTCCAACATGACGCAAATGCCAATGGGAGCCGTTCCAAAAAAAGAAGAGAAGTTACGCGTGAAAAAACCGAACAGACATGTGTTTCGGGCAATGAAAAAAAACTATAGTGCCTACCTCTTTCTATTACCTAAACTCATATTGTTTACATTGTTCGTTGCCATCCCAGTTGTATGGGCCTTCGTATTATCCTTTCAAAAGTACAAAATTTTCGGTAGTGAATTTGTCGGTTTTGAGAATTACATAGAAGTGTTTCAAAGTGAAGCATTTCGTATCGCTTTAAAAAACACTTTGCTATTTACAGCTGTAACCGTTCCATTCGGTGTCATTAGTGCACTCGTACTCGCGACACTCATATTTGAACTTGGGAAGTTCTCGCAAAGCCTTTTCAGATCTGCATTTTACTTACCGACTGTTACATCTATGGTCATCATTGCGATGGTATGGAGATGGATGTACAACTATGACTTCGGATTATTCAACTATGTTCTAGGGTGGTTCGGCGTAGAGCCGATCAATTGGCTCGGTCAATCAAGCACAGCACTATGGGCATTAATTATTATGCAATGTCTCATTCCATTCGGTGTCGGCATTATTTTGTATTTGGCTTCGATGGGCTCGATTTCACAGTCATTGTATGAGGCGGCAAGGATGGATGGAGCAGGGAAGTTTAAGCAATGGATTCATATTACGATTCCGTTGCTCAAGCCGACGACGCTATACCTTGTTTTGTTAAGCACAATTGGTTCCTTCCAAGTGTTTACACAAATTATTATGATGACAGGTGGCGGACCGGGAAGTGCAACGGAAACGCTTGTCCACTTAATTTATAAAACCGGTTTCCGCGACTTTGAATTTGGATTGGCTGGGGCACAGTCCGTTGTATTGTTTGTCATTATCCTCATCTTTTCCGTCATCCAATTCCGGATGCTTCGCCACGATGAGTGATTGGGGGATAGGAAATGAAGAAAAAACCGCTAGATCGTATAAATAAATTTATCATATTCGGCTTGCTATTTGTCTTTGCAATCGTCTCATTGCTACCGTTGTATTGGGTGTTTTCCACTTCATTGCAATTAAGCAGCTACCAATCACAAGATATGGAGCGGCCAGTCTCTTATGTAGACTCTAATCCTCCAAAAATGTATCCGATGGGCATCCCGCTCTATTTTGAACATTGGGGAGAAGCGAGAGAAGCAGCGAAAGCGGGAGATGTGGAAGAAGAAGCCTACCATCGCGAGATGATGGATCATATCGTATCGAATACTTTTGGCAGCTTTAAAACTTTGTTCAAAAAACACGATGTTGGGAAATGGTTTTTTAATAGTATTTATATCGCCGTCGTTGTAACGATTGGCATATTGCTCATCGACTCGATGGCCGGTTATGTATTGGCGAAAAAGAAGTTCCCAGGACGAAATCTCATCTTCTGGATTATCATTTCAACAATGATGATCCCTGGTCAAGTAACACTCGTGCCGTTATTCATCATGGTCGGGAATCTTGGATTAATGGATACCCATTGGGCGTTAATCTTACCAGATCTATCAATGGTTTTCGGTGTATTTCTTATGAGGCAGTTCATGTATTCCGTTCCGGATGAGTTGCTTGAAGCGGCTAAAATCGACGGAGCAAGTGAATGGCGAACATTTTGGACAGTCGTCTTACCTCTTGCGAAACCTGGCTTGGCGGCACTTGGAATCTTTACATTCATGAATGTGTGGAACTCCTTCCTATGGCCAATTATCGTATTGAATACAGCGGAGCTTTACACGTTACCTGTCGGCTTGAAAACGTTGCAAGATGCCAACTTGGCAAGTTTCAAGCTACTCATGAGTGGAGCAGCCGTAGCAGCCATTCCGATGATTATTGTATTCATTCTGTTCCAACGCTATTTTGTTAAAGGTTTAACACTAGGTGGCGTGAAAGAATGATGCGTTCACAACAAGTACAGTTAGGTGTGGATGTGTTTTTTGAACAGGATTTATCATCGCTCAAAGGAAAGAGAATTGGTTTATTGACAAATCAAACGGGCGTAAATGCAGAACTTGTCTCAACGATTCGATTAGTCCATGATCATCCCGACTTACATTTGGTGGCATTATTCGCCCCTGAACATGGGCTATTGACAAATGCAAGAGAAGGCGAAAAATTCACAGATGCAGTCCATTGTTCTACAGGTCTTCCGGTATTTAGTTTGTATGGGAAGACGAAAAAGCCGACGGATGCAATGATGGATGCAGTGGATATTGTCATCTTCGATATGCAAGATATTGGTGCCCGCTATTATACGTACATGTACACGATGGCTTATATGATGCAAGCGTGTGCAAGAAAAGGGAAGCGGATGATTGTACTTGATCGGCCAAATCCGATTGGAGGAGAAGCCGTTGAAGGGAATTTCATAGAGGAAGGCTTTACATCGTTTGTCGGATTATACCCGATTCCAAATCGGCACGGCATGACGATTGGGGAATTAGCGACTTATTTTAATGAAGTGTTTGGTATCCATTGTCAATTGGACGTCATTCACATGAAAGGCTGGAAACGCAATTTATACTTTCATGAAACGGGGCTTCCATGGGTGCCACCTTCACCCAATACAACAACCGTTCAGATGATGCTCCTCTACCCTGGTACATGTCTGTTGGAAGGGACGAACCTTTCTGAAGGAAGGGGAACAACTCAACCTTTTGAAGTGATCGGAGCGCCTTTCATTGATGGTGAAAAACTGCAAGATCGTGTAAATTCACTAGGTATAGAAACCATTCGGGCACGAGCAACTGCATTTACACCGACTTACCAAAAATACGCAGGAGAACATTGTGAAGGCATTCAATTGCACGTGACAGAACCAAGACGAATACAGCCTTTACATACGTTCGTTACCGTTCTTGCTGAAATTATTGACATGTATCCAAAACAAGTGGATTTTTTGACGTACGGATCGTTGAAACATCCGATGTTTGACTTGCTCGCAGGAAATGCTGAGTTGCGCCATGGTCTATTAAGAGGGAGTCTAGGAGATTATCAGGCTAAATGCCAATCGGATACAGCGGTTTTCATGGACAAAAGAGAAAAATACTTATGCTATAGATAGGAAGGCGGACGATGGAAAAGTTACCATTTCTACTCACAGAACAATCAAATGTAAAGACGACGCGATTAGATGAAATGTCAATTCGTGAAATCCTTACGACCATGAATGAAGAAGATGAAACGATTGCCCTTGCAGTTCGCCAAGTATTGCCACAAATTGAAAAAGCGGTCGAGGAAGTTGCCAACGCTTTTAAGGTCGGTGGACGTCTTATTTATGTCGGGGCAGGGACAAGTGGCAGAATAGGTGTGATGGATGCTGTGGAATGCCCGCCGACATTCAGTACGCCACCCGAACAAGTGCAAGCGGTTTTGGCGGGTGGTGCAGGTGCGATGTATGTGGCGGTTGAAGGAGCAGAAGATGATGCAATGCTTGGAGCGAAAGATCTAGAAGCCCTTCGAGTGAATGAAAAAGATGTCATCCTTGGAATCGCTGCGAGTGGCCGCACCCCTTATGTAAAAGGTGCACTCCTTTATGCACAATCATGTGGAGCGGTTACAGTGAGCTTATCGAGTAATGAACGAGCAATTATAAGTGAATGCGCGGATATCCCCATAGAGGTGTTAACAGGGCCTGAAATTTTGACAGGATCGACTCGCCTAAAAGCTGCTACTGCTCATAAAATGGTTCTAAATATGATTTCTACGACGGCAATGATTAAGAATGGAAAAGTGTATAAGAATTTGATGGTGGACTTGCACGCAAGTAATTACAAATTGCGTGAACGTGCAAAAAAAATGGTCTGTACACTGACGGACATCGGTTACGAACAAGCGGAAGCAGTATTGGAAGAAACGGACTATAATGTAAAAGTAGCAGTTGTCATGATTTTGGCAGAAACGACAAAGGAACGAGCCCGCCAATTACTCCTGGAATCGGACGGATTTGTTGGGAAAGCATTGAAACTGGCGACGAGTGAAGGTGTGTGATGAAGTTGTATCGTGCACTTCAAAGTCGAGATCAGAGAAACGTTAGGCATTGAAACGGAGGGATGGAGTTGGCTATTGCAAGTGGTGGGTTAATATTACTCAATGAGATGAAACAGATGCTCCCTCCTTCAGAACAGAAAATTGCAGATTATATATTAGGGAACCCAGAAGCAATTGTCACGATGACAGTTACTGAGCTTGGCGAAATGAGCCAAACGAGTGGAGCGGCCGTGACAAGACTTTGCAAGTCATTGAAGTTAAAAGGGTTTCAAGAGTTGAAATTACGCATAAATGGTGATTTAGGGAAAAAACTTGAAATTACAAACCGGGACATTCAACCGAATGAGTCCGTTTCGTCAACAATACAAAAGGTGACGGAGCATGCTGTCCACACATTGCTTGAAACAGCAGAATTATTGGATGCAACTCAGCTTGAATTGGCAGTGGACGCCATTGTTCAGGCAAAAAATGTACATTTCTTTGGTGTAGGCGCTTCCGGAATTCCAGCAATTGATGCGCAACAGAAATTTTTACGTATCCATAAAGCATCGACTGCAAGTACGGATTTACATATGGGAGCTACCATTATGGCAAACGTAGGAGAAGAAGACGTAGTAGTCGGTATTTCATTTTCAGGAGAAACGTTTGAAGTGCAAAAAATCGTAGAATTGGCCAATTTAAACGGAGCAAAGACGATTAGTCTCACGAAGTACGGTCAAACACCGATTGCCCAAATCGCTGACATACAACTTTTCACTTCTCCTACAAAAGAAGCGAATTTACGAAGTGGTGCAACTTCTTCGAGGCTTGCACAATTGCATGTAATGGATATTCTTTTCATGTCAGTTGCGTCAAAGCAGTTCGATACAACAATCAATTATTTAGATGCTTCTAGAGAAGCGATTGAAACGATTCAAAGTGGCAGGCCGATAAAAACAAAATGACGGATTGAGAGGGTGATCAAGCTGTCTACTCAACTGCATATTCGCAACAGTAAAATTGCATGCGAAGACGGGACAATTATCGAGGGTGAATTGTTAGTGGAAAACGGTGTCATTACCAAGATTTCTCGAAGTCCTATTAAAGACGTGAAAGGAGAAAGTCTTGATGCGCAAGGTTGTCTTGCCTTACCAGGTTTTATTGATATCCACGTCCACGGAGCTGAAGGGGCTGACTTTATGGACGGGACGAATTTGGCCTTTGAGACGATTTCAAGCGCACTCTCAAAAGAAGGTACGACGTCATTTTTGGCAACTACTTTAACACAATCAGACAATGACATTGTCCAAACAATTGCTACGGGTCGGCGATTCATGCGAGAGCATATGCCTAAAGCGGAGATGCTAGGCATCCACTTGGAAGGGCCGTTCATCCACGTAGAGCAGGCAGGTGCCCAACCACGTGAATTCATTCGTAAACCGTCTACCGATTTAGTCGAAAGATGGTTCGCTGATGGTTTTGAAATATTGAAAGTGGTTACTTTGGCACCTGAACTTGACGAACAGTACGCATTGACTTCCTTTTTAGCTGAAAAGGCGGTCATTGTCTCAGCTGGACATACGAAAGCGACTTGCGGCGACATTCAACAGGCAATCCAAAAGGGCTTAACGCATTTGACGCATTTTGGCAACGCGATGACTGGCCTCCATCACCGTGAAATCGGAGTTGTTGGGGCAGGCTTTCTGTTTGATCAATTAACGTGTGAAGTAATTGCAGACGGCGTTCATACATCAACGGAAATGTTACAGCTCCTGTTCAAAACAATGGGGTCAGAAAGAATTATTCTTATTACAGACTCCATGCGCGCTAAAGGGCTCACGGATGGCGAGTATACATTAGGCGGTCAAGAAGTGGCGGTACAAGGGATTAAAGCAACGTTGAAAGATGGTACATTAGCAGGCAGTGTGTTACGAATGGATAATGCTTTGCGAAATATGTTTGAGGTTACTAGTTGTTCAGTACAGGATTTGGTGAACATGACATCTGCCAATGCGGCTAAACGGTTAGGCGTGTTTGATCGAAAAGGAAGCTTGGCAGTTGGGAAAGATGCAGACATTGTGCTATTGGATCATGATTTACAGGTGCATATGACGATCTGTAGGGGAGCAATAGGCTACAGACAAGATGTTGCATGTACAGCAAGTACAATGGAAGGAAAATGAGTAGCAATTGGGGGAGCATGTATGGCTGAACTGAAGTTAGTGAATTTAACGAAGGAATACGATAAAGGCGTTGTCGCAGTAAAAGACTTCAATCTTCATATTGAAGATAAAGAATTTATCGTTTTTGTTGGCCCGTCAGGTTGCGGGAAGTCGACAACATTGCGTATGATTGCAGGACTCGAAGAGATTACTGACGGTGATTTTGAAATTGACGGTCAGCGTATGAACGACGTAGCGCCGAAAAATCGGGATATTGCGATGGTTTTTCAGAACTATGCGTTGTATCCTCATATGACAGTCTACGAAAATATGGCGTTCAGTTTGAAGTTGCGGAAAGTGAAGAAGAAAGAGATTGACGAAAAAGTACAGGAAGCAGCGAAAATACTTGGCTTAGAGGACTACTTATCACGTAAGCCAAAAGCATTATCAGGGGGGCAACGGCAACGTGTAGCGTTAGGTCGAGCAATTGTCCGTGATGCGAAAATCTTCTTAATGGATGAACCGTTGTCCAACTTGGACGCAAAATTACGTGTCCAAATGCGTGCTGAAATTCAGAAATTGCATAGACGTTTGCAGACGACGACGATATACGTAACCCATGACCAAACCGAAGCGATGACCATGGCGACAAGGCTCGTTGTGATGAAAGATGGTTTTATCCAACAAGTAGGTACACCGAAAGAAGTTTATGATTTCCCGAGAAATGTTTTTGTTGGTGGTTTCATTGGATCACCTGCTATGAACTTTTTCCACGGCACAATGACAGAAGCTGGTTTTGTCATCGGCGATGTACATGTTTCCATTCCAGAAGGGAAAAGCGCTTTGTTGAAAGAGAAAGGTTACGTCGGAAAAGAGCTGATTCTAGGTGTCCGTCCTGAAGATATTTATACGAAAGCGGCAGACGTGGAGCTCAATGCACAAGCTACATTCCAAGCGACGATTGAAGTCGCTGAACTGATGGGGGCAGAAACGTATTTATATTCTTCTTTGAATGGATCGGATTTCATCGCACGAATTGACTCAGACACGACAATCTCGCCGATGGATCAGATTACGCTCGCATTTGATATGGAAAAAGCACATTTTTTTGATATGGAAACAGAAGAACGGATTTATTGAATACATTGGAAAAGGGTTGCCCCCCATTTTGAGGAGCAACCCTTTGTTTTTTTGTATATTTACTTTTAACTTATTATGTTCATCTAAAAAAATCCAAAGTTGGATGCTGTTAAAATGAGTTGTGCCGCGGTAGTGTTCCACTGGGTGTCTTCTATCCTTAAGCAACGTAAGCCCTACCTTCTCTTACGTCCTTGCGACCCTTTAGCCGCGCCAGTGTGAATAAGTGTCTTCAAAAACAGTACGTAGAATGCCATCTAGTAAAAGTACCTATACGATGTTGTGAAAAAATAGTGTACCATGAATTTATGAAAAAAGCAAGTTGCTGAGATTGTAGTTATGAATGAGGTTAACTAGATAGGCTTGAGAGACGTTGCGTATATTCGGTAATAACAGAGGAATACCACTCTAGTTAGCGAGTTAGTGTGATAAATTTGTCAATGAAAATTCTTGTAAATTGCTGTTCTTTCTATCTTATATTATATATAATGGTTTTATCTTTTTAAAGGAGTTGGGGATGGCTTGAAGCCAAATTCTACATTTGCAACGAAAATTGTCGTCCTAGTCGCCTTAGTCATTGGAGTAGCTACAACTGTTGGATGGTATGTTTCGAATGCAAATAAAGGAATGAATGTCTCGTTTTCTGAATTTGAGAAAACGATACAGGCACAAGAAGGTCAGCAAGTCTCTTTGAAAGAGGCAGCAGATGGCACGCTTTCCCTTAAGACTGCTGAAGGATTGTATGTGACGCAAGTCCGTCCGCAAAGTCAGTTGGCAGAACAATTAGTAGAAGAATATAATCTTTCATATAAATATGCAGATAGTGGACAATTCAGTGGTGTAATCTTCGGTGGATTGCTGGTCGCAGCACTTCTCACGTTGTTCATTTTACATCGAAAAGGAAAGTTAGGCGTCGGTGTATCTTCCATGAAAAACAGCGCTTCAAAGTCCACACCTTTACCGGACATAACACTTGACGATATTGGTGGACTTCCTGAAGAGATGAAAGAAGAAATCCACCAAACATTATCCATTATTAAAGATCCAAAACGCGCTTCACAAGTCGGGATTCAAGCGCCAAAAGGAATTTTGTTATATGGACCACCTGGAACAGGGAAGACGTTGCTCGCTCAAGCAATCGCGAATGAAATAGGCGCTACTTTCTATTCTTCGAGTGGTTCAGCTTTTACCGAGTTATTTGTGGGAGTCGGGGCATCCCGTGTCCGTACTTTATTCCAAAATGCACGCAAGCAACGGCCCGCTGTTATTTTTATTGATGAAGTCGATGCGCTTGCTGGTAAACGGAAAGAGCATGGCGGTGAAGAGTCAGAGAAGACGTTAACGGAGTTGCTCGTTCAATTGGATGGTGGAAATGACAATGAAGGTATTTTATTCATTGCAGCTACGAACCGAAAAGACATGCTCGATGAAGCGTTTTTGCGTCCTGGACGGATTGACTATACATTTAACGTACCGCTTCCTGATACGAATGGGCGTCGTGAAATCATCGACATCCACACGAAAGGAAGATTGTTGGCGGATGAAGTATATGCATCGTTGGATGTGTTAGCTGAAAGTACATCAGGCTTTTCCGGTGCGGAATTAAGTTTATTGTTTGAAACGGCGAGTAAACGTGCGATTCGTGATGGCCGTGAGGAAATTGGAAAGAGCGACTTAGATTTTGCGATTGACCGTACAATTCTAGGAAGCACTTCCCGAGCATTAAACGATCCTGACACGAAAAGACGAGTGGCGATTCATGAAGCAGGCCACGCGCTCATCGCGGCATTGACGAAACCGGGTTCTGTCCGAAAGGCGACAATCATACCGCGCGGTCAAGCGCTTGGTTATGTGGCACCGATTCAAAAAGAGCTGCATCTACAAACTGCAAGCGAACTAATGGATCAAGTGAGCATGATTTTAGCAGGTGGTGTTGCTGAAAGGCTTTATCTCGGCGAGCACAGCATTGGTGTGAGTGGTGATGTTCAACAAGCAAAGGACATCATTGAACGGATGGTAGATACAGGATTGCTTCAAGATCGCTTCGTGTTGACATTCAATAAAGGCGAAAAGGAATTGAAAATGAAAGCCATTTTTGAAGTGTCACTGCGCAAAACAGAAGAGCTTATCCGTGAATATGCCCCTCAATTCGAAGAGTTAGTCACTGTCCTCTATCAAAAGGAGACGTTGGATGGTACAGAAGTCCAGCAGATTGTCGATGGAAAAGGTGTAAAGACGGAAGAATTGGTTGTTATATATGAATAAAGTTTTGATGATGCACTTCCTAGTTTGGTTCACTAGGGAGTGTTTTTGGGGTTTTGGGTTAAGGTGTATCACAACGTAAAGTGCTCGTATCGCAACGTACTGCGTTCGTATCACAACGTAAAGCGTTTGCATCACAACGCTCGCGCCGCAACACAACGTAAAGTGCTCGTATCGCAACGTAACCCGTTCGTATCACAACGTAAATCGTTCGCATCACAACGCACGCGCCGTAACACAACGTAACGTGCTCGTATCGCAACGTACCGCGTTCGTATCACAACGTAAAGCTTTCGTATCACAACGCTCGCGTCGTAACACAACGTAATGTGCTCGCTTCGCAACGTAACCTGTTTGCATCACAACGTAAAGCGTTCGCAACACAACGCTCCCGTCGTAACACAACGTAAAGTGCTCGTATCGCAACGTAATCGGTTCGTATCTCAACGTAAAGCGTTCGCATCACAACGCTCGCATCGTAACACAACGTAAAGTGCTCGTATCGCAACGTAACCCGTTCGTATCACAACGTAAAGCGTTTGCATCACAACGCTCGCGCCGCAACACAACGTAAAGTGCTCGTATCGCAACGTAATCGGTTCGTATCTCAACGTAAAGCGTTTGCATCACAACGGTCGCGCCGTAACACAACGTAAAGTGCTCGTATCACAACGTAACCCGTTCGTATCACATCGTAAAGCGTTCGCATCACAACACAGCCGTTTCGCAACACAACGCACGCCACGCATCATCTCCGTCAACCAATCCACCCCTTCACTACATCTTCTCCAACTAACCTCACACGCACACTCCAGAAAAACACAACGAAAGCATTATTCGGTAATCGCTAAATATTACAAAAAGTCGCATAGTCATGCTGACAGGGCAGTGATACGATGGTGTTGTAGTCTCTACGACTATGAATCTAGTAAGAGGGGAGCGATTTTTCCTCGCGACGGTAATGCGCAGCACCAAATTTCAAACTCTAGGAGGAGATTGGTTCGATGCGAAGTAAAAGTTGGAAAAAGCGATTAAATGGTTTACTGGCTTTGTCATTAGTTGTTAGTATGGTTTTGCCTGTCATGCCAATGGATGTACGGGCAGAGACGGCAGCTTCAGACTTGATTATTTCCGAATATGTTGAAGGCAGTAGTTTTAATAAAGCAATTGAGTTGTATAACGGCACCGCGCAGTCAATTGATTTGCAAAATTACGCATTGGAGTTGTATGCGAATGGAGCAACGACCGCTACGAATAAGCTGGGATTGACAGGTTCTTTGCCGGCGGGGGAAACGTTTGTCGTCTACCATCGCGATGCTTCTGCGGCTATAAAGCAGCAAGGAGATCTGGAAAATAGTACGGTTACAAATTTTAATGGGGATGATGCACTCGTTTTAAAGAAAGCGAACAACGTCATTGATTCATTTGGACAAGTCGGTGCACGAAGCAATTGGGGTACGGATGTGACGTTAGTTCGCAAGCCGACAATCGTCTCGGGGGATGCAATTGCAGATGACGCATTTACTCGTGATGCTGAATGGATTGTCTATCCGAAAGATACGTTTGAGCATTTAGGGACGCATGAGATGGATGGAGCTGATCCGGGTGAACCGGGGGATCCATCGATTTTACCAATCGTAGATGCGCGTGCATTGCCTGTTGGTGAAACGGTCACCATTAAAGGAATTGTCGCAGCGAAATTGAAAAATACAATTTCGGTACAAGATGCTTCTGGCGGCATAGCGGTTAGGCCGACAAGTTTGGCTGTTGCTGTTGGTGATGAAGTGACACTACAAGGTACACTTGCAGATTACCGAGGCTTATTACAATTAGACGGAGCGCAACTCGTTGACCGAACGGAAAACGTAGGTGAGCCCGCGCCAAAAGTTGTGACGGGAGATGCTGTTGGCGAAGCGAATGAATCCCAACTCGTAACCGTCCACAACGTCGTTCTTACAGACGTCCAAACAGGAAGTAGTTGGGCGAATTTCATGGCAACGGACGGCCATCCATTTATCGTTCGTGATGAAACGGCTTCCTTGGGACTAACGGTAGGGACGACGTACGACAGTATAACGGGTATCGTCCAGCAATTTGATAACGACTATCAAGTGATTCCACGTTCCGTAGGTGATGTCATTGTTGACAGTACGATTGTACAACCTGTCGTTGCACAACCAGGTAGTGGTACATTTGTTGGAAGTGTCGATGTTTCATTCACAACGGGCACAGCAAATGCAACAATTTTGTATACGTTGGATGGTTCAAATCCAATTGAACATGGCGTGACGTATGCAACACCGATTACGATTCAAGAAGATGCGACAGTGAAAGCGGTCGCGAAAACAGATGATGGACGATATAGTGAGATTTCAACGTTCACTTATACGATTGCGGAGCAACTTGCTATTCACGATATTCAAGGAGATGGCCATACATCGCCTTTTGTGAATGAAGTCGTAGAAGGTGTTGAAGGGATCGTTACGTATAAGTACGAGCTGAAAGGTTCTACGTATTACCACATTCAAACGCCCGATGCGAAGCGTGATGGAAATTTGCATACGTCTGAAGCAATCGTCTTATATAGCGGAAGAGACGTCTGGAATTTGGCGGTAGGCGACCTCGTTTCGGTTACGGGTACGGTAAGTGAGTATGCGATTGACGGTTATGCGGATCGTCAAGAGACAGACTTGAAGACGACGCAAATCAATGTCCGCAATGATCGTGGTGGACATGTCGAGGTTTTAGGACGAAATGTACCTTTACCAACTCCTTTCATGATTAATGAAGAGAACTTACCAAAGGAGCAGATTGCGTCAGAAGGATTTTCAACTTTTGATCCTACGACATATGCAGCGGATTTCTGGGAAAGCCGTGAAGCGATGCTTGTGCAAGTAGGCGATGTAAAAGCGGTTTCACCGCAACAACATGGCGATCTCGTCACGGTGTTTGAATCGGTAGCAACGGACACGTTAAACGGTGGACTCTTGTTAAAAGCCAACGACCAAAATGCGGAGCGAATCCAATTTAGATTGGAACCGAATGGCCCGGCACGTGATTTTGAAGTTGCGACAGGAGATCGATTTACCGGACCGTTAACTGGGGTTGTCGGCTATTCATTCCAAAACTACAAGATCTATGCGTCGTTAGATGAAATGCGTGCAGCTCATGTAAAAGGGGATGCTGTTCCTGAGCAGACGACGATTGTGAAAGCGGATGATAAACTGACGATTGCATCGTATAACTTGGAGAACTTCTCCAATAACAAAAAGACGACAACTGATGAGAAAGCAAGAAAGCTGGCAAGAGCATTTGCGGTCGATATGCAAAGCCCTGATATTATTGGTGTGACCGAAGTACAAGACAACAATGGTCCAGACGCAGGGGATTCGCGGGCAAATGAAAGTTATGAACGACTTATTCAGGCGATTGTCGATGCAGGTGGTCCTCGTTATGCGTACGTGAATATTGACCCTGTCTACAATGAGGACGGCGGGCAACCGAATGCGAATATTCGCGTTGGATTTTTGTATAATCCTGCACGTGTTTCGTTGACGGAAGGAATGCCTCATGGAGATGCGACGACTGCTGCGGGTTACGTAAACGGCAAGTTAACGCATAACCCTGGACGAATTGATCCGAACAATGGAGCTTTTGCGAACAGCCGAAAGCCACTCGCCGCACAGTTCGATTTCCAAGGTGATTCTGTGGTCGTCATCGCGAATCATTGGAATTCGAAGAGGGGTGACACACCGTTATTCGGTGCAACACAGCCTCCTGTATATGGCAGTGAAGTACAACGGAAGCAAATTGCCCGTATCGTGTATGACTTCATTTCAGCTATAAAGACGGATAACCCTGAAGCAAATGTCGTGTCACTAGGTGATTTTAATGACTTCCAATTTGCAGAAAGTCTGTTGATTCACGAAGGTGACTTAATGACAAACATGGTCCATCACGTACCTGAAAGCGATCGTTATTCATACGTCTTCCAAGGGAATTCGCAAGTGCTCGATCATATTTTAGTGTCCAATAATTTGGTGGAACAGACTGAAGTGGACATGTTACACATTAATGCAGACTATACGGATATGGCAGGGCGTGCAAGTGATCATGACCCGGTTATGGTTCAAATCGGTTTTGAAGCACCGGTCATTTGGGAACCTGTTCCGATTCAGAAAGAGTATCGCTTAGTGAATGAACACAAAAAGAAGTTAATGATTGCTGAACCAAGTGTAGCGGTCTTCATGGACGGACAATCTTCTCTTAAGGAAGGTGTTTACCTGAAAGGGGATTATGCAGAACTGACAGGAGACGGTTTCAAAACGAACAGAGTCATTTTACAACCGAAGAAAAAGGGCTTAATTGTCAATATGAAAGGGACCGAAATGGGCCATGTCATTGTGGAAGGGTCACATCCGCTTGAAATCCGCGGAGCTGAAAATATTCGTAAAATCGACTTTGTAAAAGGTGCTGATGCATCGAAAGTCGTTTTCTACAATTCAAAAGGCAAACGGATTTCTGTTCCGGTCATTAATCGAGCGCCTATTGTCGTGAAGCCGATTGCTAACAAAGAGATTCGTGTTGGGGATTCAATCTCTATTCCTCTTCCAGAGCATTTTAATGATCCGGATGGAGAACCAATGACGTATTCCGCAACAAAAGGTACCATCAATCTAGTTACGGGTGAATTAATGTTGCAGCTTGAAGAAGGCAATCACATTGTCGGCGTAACAGCAACAGATGGCGATAAATCCGTAACGACGACATTCACGGTCATTGTAACAGCTGAAGAAGTTGAAAACCCTACAGATGATTATTATCGGAATGCTTTAGGGAAAGAGGGGCAAGCATTAAAAGATGCCCTTCACGACATCATTTCAGACCATCGGCAACTGTCTTATAGTGAAGTGTGGGCTGCTCTAAGGGAAACGGATAGCGATCCGAATAACACGGACAATGTTATTTTGTTTTATTCCGGTAAGTCTCGTTCAAAAGATCGGAATGGTGGAAATGTTGGTGATTGGAACCGTGAACACGTATGGGCAAAATCGCATGGGGACTTTGGAACAAGCAAAGGCCCTGGAACGGATATCCATCATTTGCGTCCAACTGACGTACGAGTAAATAGTGCACGCGGCAACCTGGATTTTGATAATGGTGGGAGTCCGGTGAACGGCTGTGATGGTTGTTTTAAAACGGCAAACTCCTGGGAACCACCTGATCGAGTTAAAGGTGATGTCGCTCGCATGTTGTTTTACATGGCGACACGGTACGAAGCAGGAGACAGAGTAGACTTGGAGCTGAATGAGCTGCTGAACAATAGTAACAATCCGTATCACGGGAAACTTTCTGTGCTATTGGAATGGCACGAACAAGATCCAGTCGATGCTTTTGAAATGAATCGCAATGATGTAATTGAACAATGGCAAGGGAACCGCAATCCTTTTATCGACCATCCGGAATGGGTGCAGTCAATATGGAAGAAGGCAGGATCGTCTGATTTAAGGAAAGCATCGTAAAATAACAGGAGGCTGGGACATAACATAAAAAACTGCATTATGGCAAATTCGCCGTCATGCAGTTTTTTTATATTTTTCCAATGTTTCTTTTCGAATTTATGAGTGAATCGGAGCGGAAAAAGGCCGACTCCTGCGGGATTGTAGCGCGAATGTTGAGACCCCGCAGGAAGCGCAGCGGACGAGGAGGCTCAAGCGCGCCCCGCGGAAAGCGTGCCTTTTGGAGCGCAGAGTAACGGTCTATTTAGAGTTTTGTCCCAGGCTCTTTATAAGAAACAGCGCAAACAAAAAAAGAATGCCACGGGGAGCGAATCCGTTGGCATTCTTTTTTACTATCTAATAGTACGTATATAAAGTAGAGCTTGGTTAATTATTTCTTCCTGCAATTTAGTTCACTTTCGTATAAGCACCGGAATCAACAGCATAAAAGAAGTTTTCATCAACAGCAATAAGCAGAAATTCATGCCCTCCTGGATTCAAAAAATAGGAAGAACGATAAATGAGCAGCTGACCGTCTTCGGGAACTAAAAAGAACTCCGAATCTGAATTCGTATCTTTGTAATGTTCTCCTGTAAATGATTTTTTGACGTTGGCTAGATCATCTGCATTGGCTTTTGCCGTTAGAGCATAAAGTTCGTAATTGTGATACGTAATGAACATGTTGTCCGAAGCATAGTGATGAACAGTTTCATGCTCCATTAAAATGTCATCTTCATTGCTGTCAACAGGATCCGGATTTCCCCAAATTGCTTTTGCATCGGTTGGTGTATTGCCGAATGTCAATCCGTTTATATAAATTCGTCCTTCATCCACCTTGAAAAGGGGAGGGGCCTCTCCATTTTCAGGATTGATATACGTCCCGGTCAATCCTAGTGTTTCATTGCAATCCGTTCCTTCCGATTTTGCAAGAAGGGATTTTCCTTCGTGTGTAAGCGTGAGTTGACAGTCTTTGTTTGCAATTTCTAACAGAGCATCTTTATTCGTAATTGCACCGGAGCCTTTTAAGTCCTCTTCAGCAACAACCTCGTTATTCTCATTCGTCTGCTTTAGAACGAGTTGATAAGTAAACTCTTTTTGATCCTGCTCGGAAATTGTGAGCAGGCCGTTAATCGTATCATGTAGATAAACGTATTCACCTTCCCAGTTGTATGTTTGTTCAGGTTTGTCTGCATCACTTGTTAAGTCTTCACTCGATGTATCAATAGGAACCTCTTTCTCTGCGGCATCTTCTACGTTTTTATCGGTACAAGCCACAAGGATGAAGAGTAGGAAGATAAACGAGAACGCTAACTTCTTCATGAAAAAATCCCTTCTTTCTAGTTGTGCTATTTTGTTTCTCTACTGTTGTACGAAACTTTCGCTGCTATTGTTTCGAAGAATACGGAAAATATCTCTAAGATAGGTAAACAAATTCCTCGTTGTGATCGGTCTTCTTTATTCTATAAATCTCATAGCTTCCACCTAATGTGTTTAGTTATGAGCAGTTTACGCTTTTAAAAAAGTATAGACATGCATTTGTAGTCTAAATATTTTATACTATTATTGTAGTCTGAAATATTAGTTTAGAGAAAGGGGAGATAAACGATGATCATGACAGATGTTTTACGACAGTATGCAACGAGTCAACCCGACAAAGTCTGTACTACGTATAATGGACGGGAATGGAGCTATGGAGAGTTCTATGAGCAAGTGAGAAAGGTGGCGGGACTTTTTCAGACAAACGATTATCAAAAAGGGGATATTATTGCACTTTATTGCTTGAATTCCGATGCTTTTCTTGTCTATTATTTCGGCATTCAACTTGCTGGACTAACCGTCATGCCAATTAATACGAAGTTAGCACTTCCGGAAGTGGAATATATTTTCGATCACTCCGAAGCGAAAGCGGTTGTGTATGACAAGCGGTTGGAAGATGTTATTGTGCGATCTCAATATGCATTCAAAGAGAAGTATCCGATTTGTATGGAGGACGGTATAAATATTTCTGAGGACATTTCATTCAATGAAGTCGTTATGAACATCGAAGATACAGCGGTTGTTATGTATACGTCCGGTACGACAGGTAAGCCAAAAGGTGTCATGTTAACCCATCAAAACATCATCTCCACAGCAGCAATTTGGTCTGAAGCAATGGACATGACAGAAAGTGATCGGATGTTAATTTCCACGCCATTGTTCCATTGTGCGGCGTGTCACGTTTTCATGATCCCTACCCTCTACAAAGGGGGTACCGTCATTATCGAGGAAGCTTTTTCACCTTCAGGTACATTGGCTTTACTGCAAACGTCCAATGCAACCATTTTCTTCGGTGTTCCGGCGATGTACACAATCTTATTGAATATGCCGGAAATCAAGACAATCAATCTCCCATCACTTCGTCTATTTTGCTATGGAGCCGCCCCGATGCCATACGAAATGGTCAAACGATTGAAAGAAACGTTTCCGAATGTGAAGGTCCAAAACTTGTATGGACAGACGGAAAATTCTCCTGCGGCAACGACACTGAAAGATCATTTAGCGTTAAGTAAAATTGGTTCAGTCGGAGAAGCATTGCCGCAAACGGACATCCAAGTGGTAGATGAATTCGGGGAACCTTTACCGATTGGGCAAGTGGGTGAAATCGTGATGCGCGGTCCTCAAGTGATGAAAGGGTATTTAAAAGATGAAGAAGAAACGCGGCGTGCAATTCGAAATGGTTGGCTATATTCCGGAGATTTAGGAAAAATGGATGACGATGGATTACTGTATATTGTGGATCGTAAAAATGACATGATCATTCGAGGGGGAGAGAATGTCTATCCTGTGGAAGTCGAAGAAGTTCTTTATCAAATTCCAGAACTGTTAGAGGCAGCCGTTGTCGGGATTCCCCATGAAGTGTTAGGGGAAGTACCGAAAGCTTATGTTGTTTTAAAAAAAGGAAAGGCATTGTCTGAAGTGGAATTAATGGCGTTTTGTACAGAACGGTTAGCGAAATACAAAGTGCCATATGAAGTGGAGTTTATGGAGGTTTTACCGAGAAATGCTTCTGGGAAAGTGTTGAAGCATACGTTACGAACACCTACTCAACAGGTCACTTAACTTGTGAATCAAAAGAATGTTTCAAAAAGGCAGCAAGCCCCTATTGAAAGGAGCTTACTGCCTTTATGCATGTAGCAATCTTAATTCATCTGTAAAATATCCTCACGGTAATTCTCTTGCAAATCGTGTTCCAGAAATTCTAGGAAACGTTGAATCATTGCAGACGCTTCAGCTCTTGTTAATTGTTGTTGCGGTTTGAAGCGTTTATGTGCATCGCCTTGCACTAAGCCGAGCTCGTAAGCGACGTATGCACTATCTTTTGCCCAATTTGGAATGAGTCGATCATCAGAAAATTTTGTTTTGTAGCCAGGACTTGGCGCTCTTCCTTCCATTCCAAGTGCTCTTACGAGTACGGCAACTGCTTGTGCACGGGTAATGGGGTCATCCGGTTTGAAGGTATCTGCTGTGATACCGTGAATGATTCCTTGATTCACTGCACTTTCAATATAGCTGTACCCTTTATCCCGTCGATCAATATCTTTAAAAATGGATTTTGTGGAATTCACTTTGCTTTTTGTATCGTAGACACGCATGTCGACCGCTTTTAAAACGCCGATTGTGTATTGATAACGATTCATCGGTGTGTTCGGTGAAAAGAATTGAGAAGTTTCATCAAAAACCCCTATTGAATATAGTTTTTCAATCGCATCTTTTGCCCAATGCTTATTCAAGTCCCTGAACTTTGGAACAATGAGGCGCTCAATCGACGTTGCATTCTTTTGCGACAACTCGATGACACCGGCTCTTGAATAATAAGGATACGCATACGTGTATTTTCCGACCATATCTGAATTGCTTACAACAATATGACCGCCAGGGAAACTGGAAATCGACGGGTCATGAGGCTGGTATTTCAACGTTTTTGTTTTACTGTCTGACACTTTGCTCGTCACAAATGTCGTCCCGGAATTCGTAATAATTTCATAGTCAATAATTTGTGTCTCGGTAGCACCCCAAAAGTTTTCATAACCCATATTTCGGCCAGTCATATGGACAGTGATGAGTTCGGTGTAATCTTTTGGTGCACCTGGTCTAGTTACTTTATAAATTTTACGACCAACGAGGTCTCCCGAATAAAAGTCGGAAGCAGGGCGGTTATCGTTCACTGCTGCTTGGGAAAATTGGAAATCATCCAAAGTGAAAACCGCCTTGCTTGCTGTTGTAATTTTTTCCGAGTAGCTTTTAATCGTCGTTTGGGAAGTCGTCTGTCCCTTATCAGCACGATTTTCAAGCGTTGTTTCATAGACGATGGAACGTGTCAGTTTATCGCCACTTTTGCTTGTGAGATTAAATCGATACGTCTTCGTAATTTTGTCTTTTGTCTTACGTTCCGTAATGGTCGGCTTTCCGCTGAACGTAATCGGATAGCTATCCAAAAAGAAAGCTTCTTCGTACGTATACTCATTTGCTACTCCTCCACTGTAATCAGGAGGTGCGGCTTCAACTGGTGTAGATAAAAAGTTTGTTAGTAGAAGTGTTAAGCAAAGAACGAGCATGAATTTGAACTGTTTTATGAATTGTATCATTCGATTGGAATCTCACCTTTTCTAGTTTATTTAATGTACACAACATTCACGTGAGCGATGCCGTCAATCCGATCTGTAATGACATATGCCTTGTCGCCTTTTTCAATGCTAGCAGAGTCGACAATTCGATTATTGCGGATGAAAATCGTACCGTCATGGAAATAATACTTTCCTGAAGTACGCAATGTAATGTATGCATAGTTCAAGTCAATGGAAGTGATGTCTTCTTGCAAACTTCCTGAGGTAGATTGTTGGATAATGATTCGTTCAATCACTTCGTTTCCAAATTGCGAAGACGTTACGAAATACACTTCATTGTTTTTGTAGGAACGAAAACTGTACCTGTCGACTACTTCATCTCCATAATGAATGACTAGATCTTTTGCGAATGGTAACGAACTATTAGAACTGTAGTAGGAAGGGGAACTCCACCAATAGTGAGAGAACTTCATACCGTTTCGCAATTGAAGTTTATTCGTAACTGCATCAAGCTGTTGAATCGTGCCTTTTCTGAACGCTTCTATTTCACGTCCGTGTCCTACAACTTCAATGACATCCATATAGGATGAGTTCGGAACATTCACCGTAACTTTTACTCGATCACCTTCGACTAGATTACTAATACTTCCCTTAACGGAATCTTTCAGGATTTTTGTTTGGCGTGAAACATGATACTTCTCTAAGTTGCCATCATCTCTTTTTAACGTAATCGTTTGTTTATTTACCAAATGAATGGTTCCATATACAATTTGCCCTCGTGTGTCCAATTGACCGGGAACGGTTCCTGTTTTTCCTTTCATGCTCTTCACTTGCCCATTGGAAATGGAGACTTCTACTGCCATTCCTAGCTTAAAAGCATCCAGTTTTACTGGCAGCGTATCGACCGAAAGCGAGGGGTGTTGAGTAAGTGCAATATGTATTGTCTTCCCTTTTTCTGTTTTGATCGTAATGGATTTCGGTTTTTTCTCAACTTTATGTTTATTGTTTCCTGCATCCTCAAATTGGACTTTCACAAAAGTTCCTTTCACTGTCGATGCAGCAGCTACAGGACTTGTCAGCCATGTACTACTCACTAGTAAAAAAAGGATAGCTAACGATAAGATTCTCGAATACAAAATATGCCACCTCCATATGAATTTACAGATATTCTCCTATCCTCTTTATCGGCAATAATTGAAGGAGTATAAGGGAATTTACTGTATTTTTTTGATTTTATTAAAATCGACTAACTCGTTAAATAGATGATTAGCGTACAGTTAGCTACTTAAAACGTATTTTCTTAAAGTTAGAATTCCTATTTAACTATGAATATTATTAACGATGTATTGATTTCAGAAAAATATTACTGTATTATTGTAAAAGTTGTTAGATAAATAGTAGGAAGGATGAATGGTATGAAGTTTAAGAAGTATGGACTATTTTTTGCAAGCGCTTTAATGAGTGCTTCAATCCTTGCAGCTTGTGGGGACTCTGACAAGGACGGGGGTTCGTCAAAAGGGGATGAAAGCGCTGACAGCCTTGAAACAAAGATTGTAACAATCGCAACGGGTGGATCATCTGGCCCATACAACATTATCGGAACGACATTAGCAAATGAGTTTTCAAAAGAATTTGGCGTGAACTCCAAGCCGCAATCGACGGGTGCTTCCGTTGAAAACATTAACTTAATTAAAGAAGGAAAAGTGGAAATGGCGTTTGTCATGAGTGATGTTCTGACAGAGGCTGTTGAAGGAACTGGAAACTTCTCAGAAAAAGTAGAGAACGTACAACAAATCGCAGCACTTTATCCGAATTTCGTTCAAATTGTAACGACAGCCGATTCTGGTATTAAGACAATTGAAGATTTAAAAGGTAAACGTGTCGCTGTTGGCGATCAAAACTCTGGCGTTGAAGTAAACGCAAGAAACTTGCTTGCAGGTTTTGGCATTACATATGATGATTTAAAAGTCGATTATTTAGGGTATGCAGAAGCAGCTGACGGCCTTAAATCCGGTAGTGTCGATGCAGCATTCCTAACAAGTGGACTTCCAAACTCTTCAGTAATGGAGCTTGCAGCGAGTATCGATTTAGCACTAGTTGCAGTAGATCGCGATAAAGTCGAAGAAATTGCAAAAGATCAACCGTATTTCGTTGCAATGGACATCCCTGCAGATACGTATGGCAATGCAGAAGCTGTACCGACAGCGGCAATTATGAATGCACTTGTCGTTAGCAGTGAACTAAGTGAAGAAGATGTCTATAAATTGACGGAGAAATTCTTTAACAGCTTAGGTGAACTTAGCAACTCACACCAAGCGGCAGCAGATATTTCACTTGAAGGTGCTCAAAAAGGAATGGTAGCACCTGTTCACCCTGGTGCACAAAAGTACTACGATGAGCAGAAGTAAAATTCTTGTAAGTGGGGGCATAGTCGTTATGCTCCTGCTTTCTCTATTTTTACTACGAATTCCAGCCATACAAGTGGATTATCCGGATGGTCGTTTTTATTTGATGGATACGTCATTTGACATTGGCTGGATTCATTCGGTTGAAAAGGAACCTTGGTTTGAAACGTATGAAAGAGATGGCGATCAGTTAACGTTAACGACGACAAAATTCAAAACGTTTGGCGCGGGCGTTCCAGCTTCAGCTGAATTGATAGAAGCGGATGATGGATTCATTCATATGACGATTAATGAACAAATGAAGGAAATCAATTTAGCTGTTTCAAGCAATGTACGAACAACTTTATACACGAAAAACAACAAAATTCCATTGTATGAACTCGCCGATGAGTATGAAACGGTCAACATTCATGCCGAGAAAGTCTCTATTTGGAATTTAGTAAGAGGTGAAAAAATTGACTAAGCTTGAAAATAGGAAAGAGAATCATGCAGAAATGGACGTTTTGACAGAGGAGCAGCAAGCCGCGTTACTCGAGAAGTTTGACACGGAATCCAAGGTACGAAAGTTTTCAGGGAAGAAAGTGGCGTTCTTCGTCTCAGCAATCGCTATTCTCTACTCCCTCTACCATTTGTACATTACATTTTACCCGATGCCTGCACTGCAACAACGTGCTGTTCACGTGGCCATCGGAATATCCCTCATTTTTCTCATCTATCCAACATACAGTCGTCAAGATCGAAGTAAAGTGGCGATTTTTGATTGGTTGCTGTTCATTTTAGGTTTACTGACAGCAGGGTATTTGATTAAGGAATACACAGCAATCGTCACGACACGAGGTGGAATTCCCAATACGATGGATATCGTCATGGCGATTATGACGGTTGTTCTAATACTGGAAGCAGCACGTAGGGTGACAGGGTGGATATTACCGTTACTCGCGCTTGTTTTCCTGTCGTATCCGTTTTTTAGTCATATGAGTTGGGTACCAACTAAAATGGCAACACGTCCATATGATTTAGGCGACATCTTTGGCCAAATGTATTTGAAGACGGAAGGGTTGTACTCGACAGCAATCGGTGCGTCCGTATCGTTCATCTTCTTATTCATCCTCTTCGGTGCTTTTTTGGCAAAGTCAGGGATGGGCCAATTTTTCAATGATTTAGCCCTAGCTTTAGCAGGACACAAACAAGGCGGTCCCGCAAAAGTTGCGGTCATTTCCAGTGGATTTATGGGAAGCATTAACGGTGCAGCCGTTGCGAACGTAGTAGGTACAGGTGCATTCACAATCCCTATGATGAAACGAGTTGGCTATTCGAAAAATTTTGCAGGAGCAGTTGAAGCGAGTGCGTCAGTTGGTGGGCAAATCCTTCCTCCGATTATGGGGGCAAGTGCTTTCATCATGGCAGAAACAACAGGTGTGAAATATGGAACGATTGCTTTAGCGGCGTTAATACCTGCTGTACTCTATTTCCTTGCTGTCATTATGCAAGTCCATTTTCGTGCAGGAAAAGATAATTTAAAAGGAATACCGAAACCGGACTTACCACGCGCCAAGGAAGTGATGAAAGAGCGAGGACATCTTTTATTGCCGATCATTTTTCTCATTTTCCTTTTATATCGCAACGTACCGATCGGACACGCAGCATTTTACACAATTGTTGCCACAGTCGTTGTGGCGATGCTTCGAAAAACGACGAGAATGTCTTTCAAAGACATTTTAGGAGCATTGGATAGCGGGGCACGTCAATCGCTGTCCGTTATGGTAGCGTGTGCGGTCGTTGGTATTATTATCGGTGTGGTCAGCTTAACGAGCTTCGGGAACGTGATGACATCATCCATTGCGAGTCTTGGTGCAGGTTCTTTATTCCTAACGCTGTTCTTTACAATGCTGGCTTCAATGGTGTTAGGGATGGGCCTTCCGTCGATTCCTGCATATATCATTACCGCTACAATGGCTGCGCCAGCATTAGCAGCATTTGATATTCCAATTCTTGTTGCACATATGTTTGTCTTCTATTTCGGTATTTTTGCAAACATTACGCCTCCTGTTGCACTGGCTGCGTTTGCAGGTGCGGGCATCTCAGGAGGAGATCCGATGAAAACCGGATTCACTGCACTGAAACTATCAGCTGCAGGGTTCCTGATTCCGTACATGTTCGTTTATAATCCAGCGATGCTCATGATCGATACATCCGGGGTTGCGATGAATGCTCGTGAATTCCCAGTAGCATCAACAGTGGACATTGTGATGATTACCATCACTGCAATCATCGGCGTAATTGGTTTAAGTGCAGCTATTGAAGGATATTTCAAAACGGCCTATCATCCGATTTGGCGGATTGTGCTTGCTGCAGGTGCACTCATGATGATTATTCCAGAAACCATTACCGACATCGTAGGGGTACTAATTGTCGGCGCAATGTTTGCTCAAAACTATCTGCAAAATAGAAAAGAGCAACAAGCAGTATAGTCTCAGCAATTAGAGACAATTGTATGATTCACTATGCATAATTGCTGCTCAACGTTCAGGCAGCAACAAAAACCGCGTAAAGCCAAGCATCATAGCACTGGGCTTACGCGGTTTATTTTCTATTACGGCAAAGCGATAGTAGTTGGCAATAAAAAAAGACGAAGGTTTGTCTTAGGTCGCCTTCATCTTGATCCAACAATCTATACGCATGTAGTTATCTGACTGACAATGAACCATTGCTTGTCCATTTTACATCGGCGTCTTTTTTTTGTTGTTACAAGAATTTGTACAGCGTGGTTGCAAAGAGCGACGATGGATTTCAGTTTCTAATAGTTGTATGAATTTCGGACAAAGCTTCAAGGCTTTTGCTTTTTGATAGGAATCCATCAATAAATCGTCCGATAATCTTGTCAATTTTACACACCTCCTTTGCATAAGTTCATTCGTCAATGCATACGTTATAAGTTTGTACTTATACATTACCAAATAAAAGGAGGAAGAACAACTGTTCCGTTATCCACAGTTGCACGTGGATAAGTTGTGGTTAACTTGTTTGTAACAGTGGGAATCCAAGTGTTTCAAAGTGGAGTATGTGGACAAAGTTATCCACAGGTTGTGAATGCGCGAAAAATGTCGAAAGATTCTTCTGAAAATAATGAGAGATGATTGATTCAAATGAGAAAATGCTTGTCATTTCATATTTTTTACCAGACAAATCGTTTCGAATGAACGATTCGACAAATCACGACATTGGAATAATTATTTTCAGCATGCTGTCGCTTGGAAATCGACAATTAAGCGTCATTGACGGGCGTATTGCGTAAGTGGTCTATAGAATAGATCCATTTATGGAAAATGGATGTAGCGCAGTCCACGGATACGAAAGAGTACGATTGTAAAGATAGGAATGATAAACATGCATTGTCTAGTTTCTGTTTGTGACATACATAATCTATCGTTATACTAATGGTAATTGTTTGTATTAATAAGAATATTGAGGAGGTTGTTCATTGGAAAAACAAGTGAAGGAACAGTTAATTGCCATAACAGGTTCTGCATATGCAAAGACGTCAACAGCACAGTTACTGGCATATTCCTACGATGCGACTGCTAATTTCCAAGCGTTACCTGACATCGTTTTATCTCCGTCGTCGATTGAAGAGGTGCAACAGATTGTCAGAGTTTGTTCAGCACATCGAATTCCAATTGTTTCACGTGGTTCAGGAACGAACTTGGCGGCAGGCACAACACCGACTTCGGGAGGGGTTGTCATCTTATTTAATCGGATGAATCAAATTTTAGAACTGGATGAAGAGAATTTGACGATAACTGTTCAACCCGGTGTGATTACGCAGGAGATAAATGAAAGAGTAGCTGAACGGGGGTTATTTTATCCGCCAGATCCTAGCTCAATGAGTATTTCCACAATTGGTGGAAATGTAAGTGAGAATTCAGGTGGCTTACGTGGATTAAAATACGGCGTAACACGTGATTATGTAAAATCGTTAACAGTCGTTTTGCCGAGTGGTGAGTTGCTTGAGACGGGTGGAAAACTGGCTAAGGATGTTGCAGGATACGACTTGACGAGCTTATTTGTTGGATCTGAAGGAACACTTGGGATCATTGTGGAAATTACGCTAGGCTTGCTTCCTGCGCCAATAACGAAAAAGACGCTAGTCGTTTTTTATGACAAACTTGAGCGGGCTGCAGAAACGGTTTCATCGATTATTGCGGCAAAAATTGTGCCGGCAACACTTGAGTTCATGGACCAAGGAACAATTACGGCTGTAGAAGAATTCATGCAAATTGGTCTTCCGACAAATTGTGAGGCGATGCTTTTAATTGAACAAGATGGCGATCCGACAGTTGTCGAACGGGATATGGAATTTGTACATACATTATGCATGAAGCAAGGCGCGATATCGACTCAGCTTGCTCAAACGAAAGAAGAGGCAGATCGTTTAAGTGTGGCGAGAAGAGTTGCTTTGTCTGCACTTGCCCGAAAACGTCCTACGACAATATTGGAAGATGCGACCGTTCCCCGTTCTGAAATTGCAAAGATGGTGAAGGCAATTCAAGAAATTGCGGTAAAACATAACTTGCTCATTTGTACGTTTGGACATGCTGGTGACGGAAATTTACATCCGACCATTCTTACAGATACGCGTGATGAAGAGGAAATGGCGCGAGTAGAGATGGCTTTCGCTGACATTTTCGACTATGCGATTTCGTTAGGAGGCACAATTACAGGCGAACACGGAGTAGGGGAGATGAAAGCCCCCTATTTAGAATGGAAAATAGGCAAGGCGGGTATTGCAACGATGAAAGGGATCAAGCAGGCAATTGATCCATTAAACATCATGAATCCAGGAAAGATATTCGCCAAATCAACGAAAAAAAGAGTGGTTGTGCACAATGAATAACAGTAAAGCGAAACAATACAAGCAAGCGTTTGTCACACATGTGGATGAAAATCGGTTAATGGATTGCATGCGTTGCGGTTTTTGTTTACCGGCTTGCCCGACATATATCCATTCGGATTTTGATGAAACACAGTCGCCGCGTGGTCGAATTGCTTTAATGAAAGCGGTACGAGATGGACTTGTGCAATGGGATGGTTCCATTGAGGAGGCTTTTGACTTGTGTTTAGGCTGCCGCGCTTGTGAGCCAGCTTGTCCCGCAGGTGTGCAATATGGAACGTTGATTGAGGAAACGCGAGAGGCGATCTTAGATGTGAAAGCTCAATCAGTGAAAGAGAAAGCCATTAGAAAAGGTGCATTTGATCATCTCTTTGCAGATCAAAGGAAAATGAAAACAGCGGTAAAACTACTAACCTTTTACCAACAGTCAGGTTTGCAGAAAGTCATTCGTAAAGTCGGGTTCATGGAACTGTTCCCACCATTTATGAAAGACATGGAAAAGGCATTGCCTGCGCCTTCTAAATCCGAAGGGATACGATTGTCCAAAAGGATAGGAACGACAAAAGTTGCGTTTTTTACAGGTTGTCTCATGGATACGATGTTCCAAGAAACGAACCGTCATACGATTGAACTACTGCAATATCTTGGCTGTGAAGTTGTCATTCCCAAAGGCCAACAATGTTGTGGAGCGTTGCAAGGGCATAGTGGGGAGATGGAGCGTGCTAAACGCAATGCTGAAAAGAATCTCAGTGCTTTTGACTTGTCTTCAGTCGATTATATTGTAAATAATGCAGGTGGATGCGGTGCGTTTCTGTATGAGTATGACCGATTGGTGACGTCTGATTCTCCCTATTACGAACAAGCGAAAGCGTTTGTGGCGAAGCAAATTGACATTACGACATTGCTCGTCAAACTGGGCATTATTAATGAATTAGAAGGAATTGAAACGTCTACCGAAATTGTTACGTATCAAGATTCTTGTCACTTACGCAATGTAAACGGTGTAAAAGAGGAACCCCGAGCAATCGTTAAAGCGCTAAGTGGTAAGTACTTCATCGAAATGCCTAGCGCACATCTTTGTTGTGGATCAGCTGGTATTTATAATCTTCTTCAACCTGAAATGGCCTCAACAATTTTGAGGTCGAAAATGGAAGAAATCAAGGGGATAAAAGCTACCACCATTGTGACGACAAATCCAGGTTGCTTACTTCAGATGAAAGTAGGTGTTGAGCGAGCGGGACTTTCGAAAACTTCCCGAGCCATGCATATTGTAGACTTTATACATGAGAAGGTATATAACAAAATGTAAACGGTCTACCTAGTTTGTCGGGATGGAATTATAAAAAATCATTTAAATACGCCCTAACAGCATTATCAATAAGCCGCTGCAACGTATCCTGCTTATGGAAATGTGTGATGAGAACCTTAATCCTCCGATAAGGTACATGTTCCTCTGTGAATTTTTATACAAAGTGTATGCGCGCATTGTCCGTCTCATACGCTAATGTATGAGCAAGACAGGGGGGCGATGGTATTGAGGAAGGTCTGTACGGTAGGGGTGGTCATTCTCCTTTTCCTGTTGACTGCCTGTGGAAGTGGAACGAAAAGGGATCCGGTTGCTCTAACACCAAAAGATGCGGTAGAGTTGGCGACTACATGGGCAGAAACGGGTAATACCCTACTCGCTGGCGGTACGTACGAAGAAGGGGAGTACAAAACGTTTACCCATAATGGGATTGAATATCGCTTTTTAGCGGAGCATGTGAATACAAAAAAGAAGTTGAAATCCGAATTACACAAATACGTCACAAAGAAAAAAGCAAAACGTTTTATGAAAGAGAACGGATTTATTAAACACGATGGGATTTTGGCGCAACCTGTTGTTGAAATTAGTTCTGTATTGCAGTGGGAAATCGCTACAGCGAGCGTATTGAAGAGCAAGAAGAAAAAGATGACGTTTGAACTGACGGTGCCGATTGGAGAAACACGTACCGCGGAAACATTTCATGTCACCTACAAGTATGTTAAGAAAGCAGGGTGGCGGATAGACGCGTTCACTGAGTAAATATTCTTGTCCGATTCATGCTTCATTTACCATGTAAAAATTGGTGAATGGAGTTTTTTTCTGTTTTGCAGACTGTTCGAGATTTCTTTATTTTATACCAAATAATTGTTAATTGATGAGTTGAAATTGTTTTTACGTGACCATTGAAAAAAATATTTTTAAATGGTCATATTTTTTATGATATGCAATATATCGCAGATGTAAGCGGATACATTTTTTATTATAATTCGTAATTGAGAAATAATTAAAAATAGACGGTTGACTCCAGTTGCGTTCCGATATATGATAGCAACAATCTATTTTGATATGTGAGTTGATTCTCATATTTCTATTAGTTTTGTGAAAGCTGATAGATGAGCGGACTAGGAGAGATATTATGAGAAGTGACATGATTAAAAAAGGTGTCGATCGAGCACCACATAGAAGTCTACTATATGCGACAGGCATTAAGACGAGAGATTTGGAAAAACCTTTCATCGGTGTGTGCAATTCGTATATTGATATTATTCCAGGTCATAAACATTTGAATAAATTTGCCGAGATTGTAAAAGAAGCAATTTGGGAAGCGGGTGGTGTCCCATTCGAATTCAACACAATTGGTGTCGATGATGGAATTGCAATGGGCCATATCGGAATGCGGTATTCACTTCCGAGCCGTGAATTAATTGCCGATTCTGCTGAAACGGTCATTAACGCTCACTGGTTCGACGGCGTGTTCTACATTCCGAACTGTGACAAAATTACACCCGGAATGCTAATGGCAGCAGTTCGGACGAATGTTCCTTCTGTTTTTGTCTCAGGTGGTCCAATGGAAGCTGGCGTATCAGCTACTGGTGCTCAACTTTCACTGACTTCTGTATTTGAAGGAGTTGGCGCATTTAAATCAGGTAAGATGTCTGCTGAAGAGTTGCTCGACATTGAAAACAATGCTTGCCCAACTTGTGGTTCCTGTTCAGGCATGTTTACAGCAAACTCCATGAACTGTCTCATGGAAATGCTTGGATTGGCTTTACCGGGTAACGGAACAATCGTCGCAACTTCAGACGAACGTCATAAGTTGATTAAAGATGCTGCAAAACATTTAGTACGAATGGTAAAAGAAAATGTGAAACCGCGTGACATTGTCACAAAAGAAGCAATTGATGATGCGTTTGCACTTGATATGGCAATGGGTGGATCGACAAATACGGTCCTTCATACATTAGCGATCGCACATGAAGCAGAAATTGAGTATAGTGTCCAAGATATTAATAAAGTTGCCGAGCGTGTGCCGTATTTAGCGAAAATCATGCCAGCGTCCGATATTTCGATGGATGATATTTTTAAAGCAGGTGGGGTCAGTGCAATTATTAACGAACTGACGAAAATACCAGGTGCGATTCATCCAAACAGATTGACGATTACGGGTAAGACAATCGGTGAAGACGTGCAAGATTATAAGATTACGAACGAGCAAGTCATCCGGACGAAAGACAATCCATATAGTCCTGTTGGAGGGTTATCCGTCTTATTCGGTAATATCGCTCCTGAAGGTGGCGTTATCAAAGTCGGTGCAGTTGACCCGTCGATTAAAGAATTTACAGGCGAAGCGATTGTCTTTGATTCGCAAGAGGCTGCACAAGAGAACATTGATAATGGCACAGTGAAAGAAGGCCATGTCGTCGTTATTCGTTACGAAGGTCCAAAAGGTGGACCGGGTATGCCTGAAATGCTAGCACCGACTTCCGCAATTCAAGGAAGAGGTTTAGGTACGAAGGTAGCACTCATTACGGACGGTCGTTTTTCAGGAGCGTCACGAGGCATTTCGATCGGACATATTTCTCCGGAAGCGGCAGAAGGTGGTCCAATTGCGTTAGTGCAAAATGGAGACATCATTGCAATTGATTTGACGAATCGGACGATTGAACTGCAAGTTTCAGATGAAGAATTGGCAAGTCGTAGAGAAACGCTACAGCCTTTTGAACCGAAGATTAAAAAAGGCTACTTAGCAAGGTATTCAAAACTTGTAACGTCCGCAAGCACTGGCGGCGTCATGAAAATATAACAACTCGATGATGAGGCAAAAGGGAATAGAGTCTTGCATTTACCAGAGAGCCGGTCGTGCTGGAAGCCGGCGATGCAACTATTCGCGATATCACCTCGGAGTGGATGGCTGAACAGGAAACTAAGTAGGCGATTCCGGGCTAGCATAAAAGCCCGTTAGCAAAGAATGGATCGTATCGATCTGTGAAATTAGGCTGTGTCATCTACTGACAGCTACCTTACAGTTTCACGATTGCTATCCATTCATGAGGCGGCGCAAGTCGTAAACAAGGGTGGTACCATGAAAAGCTTTTTCATCCCTTACACAGAGAGTAGGTCTTTTTGTGTGGGGAGAAAAAGCTTTTCTTTTTTTATAGACGGTAGAACAAATCAGTTAGGAGGAGTTTGTAAATGAGTGCGGAAGTTCAAACGAAGCAAGCAGTTGCGGAAATGGCGCCTGAGCCCATGGAAGAGCAACAGAAAAATCAACCGATGGATGGATCTGCAGTCTTGATTCAAGGATTGAAAGATCAAGGTGTCGAAGTCATTTTCGGTTATCCCGGGGGTGCAGTCTTACCAATTTACGATGCATTGTACAAGGATCCGATTCCCCATGTGCTTGCACGTCATGAACAGGGTGCAATTCATGCAGCGGAAGGATATGCGCGCGTCTCTGGCAAACCGGGTGTTGTCATTGCGACATCAGGACCTGGAGCGACAAACCTTGTCACCGGCATTACCGATGCAATGATGGATTCATTGCCGCTCGTCGTATTTACCGGCCAAGTAGCAACGACAGTCATCGGAACGGATGCTTTCCAAGAAGCAGATATTATCGGTATTACAACGCCAATTACAAAACATAACTACCAAGTGCAACATGTGGCGGACTTGCCGAGAATTATTAAAGAGGCATTTCATATTGCTTCGACGGGTAGACGTGGTCCGGTAGTCGTCGATATTCCTAAAAACGTTGCGACTGAAATCTTTGTGACGGAAGAAGAACGTCGCGCAGAAGTGAATTTGCCAGGTTACCAACCGACGACAACTCCTAACTACTTACAAATACAAAAAGCGGTCGAAGCAATTTCGGCAGCGAAGAAACCGTTAATTCTTGCAGGCGCTGGTGTATTGCACGGTCAGGCAATGGAAGAATTGAAAACTTTTGTAGAAACAAATAAGATTCCAGTTACCAATACATTGCTTGGTTTAGGCAGTATTGCAGGCGATCATGAGCTGTTTCTAGGGATGGCAGGTATGCATGGAACTTACACAGCCAATATGGCGATTAGTGAATGTGACGTACTCGTCAATATTGGGGCGCGATTTGATGATCGGTTGACAGGAAACTTGAATCACTTCGCTTTGAACGCAAAAGTCATCCATATTGACATCGATCCTGCAGAAATCGGCAAAAACGTACCGACAGCGATTCCAATCGTGGCGGACGCAAAAGAAGCATTGCAAGCATTGCTTCAACAAGACATGAAAGCACCTGATACAGCTGACTGGCTTGCACACTTGGCTGCATTAACCGAAGAAGCACCATTGTGGTACAACGAAGATGAGCATGAAATCTTGCCACAAGAAGCCATTCAAATGGTGCACCGAATTACGGAAGGAAATGCTATTGTTACGACGGACGTCGGGCAACATCAAATGTGGGCAGCCCAATATTACAAGTTGAACAATCCAGATCATTGGGTCACTTCTGGCGGACTTGGGACAATGGGATTCGGTTTCCCAGCGGCGATTGGGGCACAACTCGCAAAGCCGGATAAAAGAGTTATTGCAATCGTCGGAGATGGTGGTTTCCAAATGACCGCTCAAGAACTTTCTTTACTGCAAGAAATGAGAATTCCGGTGAAAATCGTCATTCTAAACAACGGTGCACTTGGAATGGTTCGTCAATGGCAACAAACATTTTACGACGAACGGTATTCTCAATCATTGATTCCTGTACAACCGGATTTTGTTAAACTAGCAGGCGCATACGACATTAAAGGGTACCGCATTACGAAAAAAGACAATGCAGAAGAATTATTCCGTGAAGCGTTGTTATCAGATGAACCTGTCCTCATTGATTGCAGAGTGAAGATGATGGAAAACGTCTATCCGATGATTGCACCAGGTAAAGGCATTCATGAAATGATCGGGGTGAAAAATGTATGAAGAGAGTTATTTCCGTAACGGTCATTAACCAAAGTGGTGTATTGAACCGCGTGACAGGCTTATTAATGAAACGCCAGTTCAATATTGAAAACATTACGGTCGGCCATACCGAGCAAGCGGGCATGTCGAAAATGACGTTTATCGTCCATGTGGAAGATGAGCGGAAAATCGAACAGTTGGTGAAACAGCTGCAGAAACAAATCGATGTCATAAAAGTGAATGACATTACCGATAAAGCGATTGTTATGCGGGAATTGGCGCTTGTGAAAGTCGTTTCACCTCCTCATGCACGTGCAGAAATTAATAGCATCGTAGAGCCATTCCGTGCAACCATTATTGACTCAGGAAAAAATGTCGTAACGTATCAAGTGACGGGAACACCTGAAAAAATCGAGGCATTCATCGATCTCGTCAAACCTTACGGCATTAAAGAATTGGCAAGAACCGGGGCGACAGCATTCACAAGAGAAAACCAAAAAGCCCCATCACCACAACTTTCTATTTTGAAATAGGCATTGTGAACGGATCATAACTAGTCAGTAGCAGAACTAATCAAGTGAGAAGGTCACTAGCTTAAACTAATATGTCAGAATTGATAATAAACATGCGGCCTTCTGTTCTACGTGAAGAGTAGTCAGATTCATAACGAGCCTTTCTATAAAAAAACTAAACCCAAAACCCAAGGAGGAACTACCAATGGCTAAAATGTATTATAACCAAGATATCAACGAAGGACTTTTACAAGGAAAGACGATTGCAGTTGTAGGCTACGGTTCACAAGGTCATGCGCACGCGCAGAACTTGAAAGATTCAGGATTTAATGTCGTAGTTGGTGTACGCCCAGGTAAATCGTTCGACCAAGCAAAAGAAGACGGACTTGAAGTGAAAACAGTTGCTGAAGCGGCTGAACAAGCGGATATCATTATGATTCTTCTTCCGGATGAAAGACAGAAGAAAGTATATGACGAAGAAATCAAACCGGCATTAACAGCAGGAAAATCACTCGTATTCGCACATGGTTTCAATGTACACTTCGGTCAAATCGTTCCTCCGGCAGATGTGGATGTATTCCTCGTTGCACCTAAAGGGCCAGGACACCTTGTACGTAGAACATACGAAGCAGGTGCAGGTGTACCAGCATTGTTTGCGGTCTATCAAGACGTATCGGGCCAAGCGAAAGATGTAGCACTTGCATATGCGAAAGGAATCGGTTCAGCACGTGCAGGCGTTCTTGAAACATCTTTCAAAGAAGAGACAGAAACGGATCTATTCGGAGAGCAAGCAGTACTTTGTGGTGGATTAACTTCACTTGTAAAAGCAGGTTTCGAAACATTAGTAGAAGCGGGCTATCAACCAGAATTAGCGTATTTTGAAACAATGCATGAATTGAAATTGATCGTCGATTTGATGTATGAAGGCGGTATGTCAGGTATGCGTTATTCTATCTCTGACACTGCTGAGTGGGGTGATTTCGTTTCAGGTCCACGCGTTGTCGATGCAGATACGAAAGCACGCATGAAAGACATCCTGACAGATATCCAAGAAGGGAAGTTCGCGAAAGGGTGGATCGACGAAAACGAAAACGGTCGCCCTAACTTCAACGCCTATGAAGAATCAGAAGCGAAGCACCAAATTGAAGTGGTCGGTGAAAAACTTCGTGCAATGATGCCTTTCGTAAACGATGGTAAGAAAACAAAACAGGAAGAAGTGGTGGGTAGTGCGCAAAATTGACATCTTTGATACAACCCTTCGAGACGGTGAACAATCCGCTGGCATTAACTTAAATACAGCAGAAAAGATGGAAATTGCCCGCCAACTTGAACGTTTTGGTGCTACGGTGATTGAAGCAGGATTCCCTGCTTCTTCACCTGGTGATTTCGAAGCAGTACAAAGAATCGCAAATACCGTGAAAAACTCAACAGTGACAGGGCTTGCAAGAGCGATGAAAAGTGACATCGATACTTCTTGGGAAGCGTTAAAAGGCGGTCAACAGCCACATCTCCACGTATTTTTAGCGACTTCGCCAATCCATATGGAATACAAACTCAAAAAGACACCCGATCAAGTCGTTGATATCGCAGTGGAAGCAGTAAAATATGCAAAAAAATTCTTTCCGCTTGTTCAATGGTCTGCAGAAGATGCATTTCGATCCGATCCAGCTTTCTTAGTTCGTATTATTAATCAAGTGATCCAAGCTGGCGCTACGACAATTAATATTCCTGATACCGTCGGTTATGCAACTCCGCAGGAATACGGTGCGTTATTTAAATTCTTGAAAGAGAATGTGACAGGCATTGATCGAGTAAAACTGTCTGCCCATTGTCATAACGACTTAGGGATGGCCGTTGCGAATTCCATAGCGGCAATCGAAAACGGAGCCGATCAAGTTGAAGGGACGATTAATGGAATTGGTGAGCGTGCTGGTAATGCAGCGCTTGAGGAAATTGCTGTTGCACTCCATATTCGAAAAGATTTCTATGGACTAGAAACAGGCATTAATCTTCAGGAAATCAAGCGCACAAGCCAGTTGGTAAGTCAGCTTACAGGTGTCGTCATTCAACCGAACAAAGCGGTTGTCGGGAAAAATGCATTTGCCCATGAATCAGGAATTCATCAAGATGGTATGTTGAAAAATCGTGAAACGTATGAAATCATTACACCGGAGTTGATCGGTGAAACGACAGCACCGCTTGCACTTGGCAAGCATTCAGGCCGTCATGCATTTAAAGATCGTGCAATTACAATGGGCTTTGATTTGACTGAAAATCAATTGAACGAAGCATTCAGTGCGTTCAAGAAACTTGCTGATCGTAAAAAAGAAATTACGGAAGATGACTTGTTCGTTCTCTTCACCGGTAAGCAAATTGAAAACGCGAATGCGGACATTTATGAATTGACGAATGTGCAAGTCCAATATGGAACGTCAAATGTACCGACTGCCACAGTTTCTGCGAATGTACCAACAGGTGAGAATGTCGTTATTGCAACAACTGGCGCCGGTTCAGTAGAGGCGATATTCAATGCATTGGAGCTACTTGTCAAAGGGCAAGTGAACATTATGGATTACCGTGTCACGTCAATCGGTAAAGGTCGAGACGCACTTGGGGAAGCAGTCGTCAACTTACGTTTTAACGGAGAGACTTATACAGGAAGAGATATTTCACAAGATGTACTTGAAGCATCTGCAAAAGCTTATTTGAACGCGATTAATCGAAAGTTAGTGAAGGACTCAGTGAAAGTGGCTGAGCCGGTCAGTCAGGTGTAAAATACAAAGATTTTTAAGTAGTTAAGACTGAAAATTGTGATTTTTGTAATGGGAAGGCTGTACACATTTAAAAGGAGGAGAAGAACAATGGAAAAAAGAGTAGCTGTATTACAAGGCGATGGTATCGGACCGGAAGTGACTGAGGCGGCTGTCAGAGTTCTCGAAGTTGTGGCAAGACGATTTAATCATAATTTCCATTTCAATTACGGTTCAATTGGCGGAGCAGCGATTGATGAATTCAATCATCCGCTTCCTGAGGAAACAATCGCTCTCTGTGAATCGAGTGATGCAATACTCTTAGGGGCAGTCGGTGGACCTAAGTGGGATCAAAACCCTTCTGAGCTGAGACCAGAAAAAGGACTTTTAGCCATCAGAAAGCATTTTGACCTATTTGCCAACTTGCGTCCTGTGAAAGCTGTCCCCTCCTTGCTTCATGCTTCTCCTTTAAAGGAAGAAGTCGTTCAAGCAGTCGATATGATGATTGTGCGAGAACTAACAGGCGGCCTCTATTTCGGTGAACCGAGTCGCAAAACGGATAAGGCAGCAGTGGACACACTTGTTTATACACGCGAGGAAATTGAACGTATTGTAGAAAAAGCTTTTGAACTTGCTCGCTTACGCAGAGGGAAAGTGACTTCAGTTGATAAAGCAAACGTACTTGAATCGAGCAAGCTTTGGCGAGAGATTGTCGATGAAAAGCGGAAGAGCTATCCAGATATTGAAGTGGAACATCAACTTGTCGATTCAGCTGCCATGAAGCTTATTACAAATCCTGGAGCGTTCGATGTCATCGTGACGGAAAATATGTTCGGCGACATTTTAAGTGATGAAGCGTCTGTTATTACGGGTTCGCTCGGTTTATTGCCATCAGCGAGTGTGCGATCAGATGGGTTCGGGTTATATGAACCGGTACACGGCTCAGCACCTGATGTTGCAGGTAAAGGCATTGCCAATCCAGCGGCGACCATCTTATCTGCAGCGATGATGTTACGCTATTCGTTCGGGCTAGAAACAGAAGCCGCAACAATCGAAAAAGCGATTGATACCGTTTTTGAGGACGGACATTACACAGCAGATTTGTCCGGTGGCAGCGATCGGGTTCTATCTACAAAAGAGTGGACGGATAAAGTAATTGAAGAATTGGATCTACAATCTGTTTCAAATAGCATTATGTTTTCTTACGTGTAAATGGAAGGAGAAGCGCAAATGGCAAAGACGATTATTGAGAAGGTTTGGGACCGACATATTGTATATGAAGAACAGGGGAAACCGGATCTGTTATATATCGACCTTCATTTATTGCATGAAGTAACCTCTCCACAGGCATTCGAAGGATTACGACTGGCAGGTCGGAAAGTGAGGCGGCCGGATCTTTGTTTCGCGACGATGGATCATAACGTGCCGACAAAGAACTTACCGATCATCCAAGATCCGATTGCTAAAAAGCAAATCACGACGTTGGAGCGGAACTGTCAGGAGTTCGGTATTGAGCTGGCGGATATGGAACATCCGGACCAAGGAATTGTACACATTATCGGTCCTGAGCTTGGATTGACACAACCCGGCAAAACGATTGTGTGCGGTGATAGCCACACATCTACACACGGTGCTTTCGGTGCAATCGCATTCGGTATTGGTACGAGTGAAGTTGAGCATGTCTTGTCAACGCAAACATTATGGCAATCAAAACCGAAGACGATGGAAATTCGCATCAACGGTAAACTTGGATTTGGAGTAACTGCGAAAGATGTCATCTTAGCAATCATTGCGAAATTCGGTATCGATGTTGGAACAGGCCATATCGTGGAATTTACAGGGGAAGCAATTCGTTCGATGACGATGGAAGAACGGATGACGATTTGCAACATGTCCATTGAAGCTGGAGCGAAAGCGGGGTTGATTAGCCCGGATCAAACGACAGTGGACTACTTGAGAGATCGACGGTACGTTCCTAAAGGAGCTGCTTTTGAGGAAGCGGCTGCAGGATGGCTTGCATTGGCGACAGATGAAGGGGCGGTTTACGACACGACGCTGGAAATAGATGCAGCGGCTATCGAACCGTTCGTCACATGGGGAACGAATCCGTCAATGGGATCAGGCATTAGCGCAAATGTACCTTCAGCAGATGATTTTGTGAATGAATCTGACAAAGAAGCTTTGAAGAAAGCACTTGCCTATATGGGGCTTTCTGAAGGGACACCACTTACACAAATTGACATTCAACATGTATTCATCGGTTCTTGTACAAATGCACGGCTAAGCGATTTACGGAATGCCGCCGAAGTAATTGCCGGACAAAAAGTGCATCCTTCCGTGACAGCAATTGTCGTACCTGGCTCCCGCACCGTCAAAAAGCAAGCGGAAGAAGAAGGATTGGATAAAATCTTTACGGAAGCTGGTTTTGAATGGCGGGAATCTGGCTGTAGTATGTGCTTAGCGATGAATGATGATGTAGTTCCAGCAGGAGAAAGATGTGCATCGACATCCAACCGGAACTTTGAAGGACGCCAAGGCGCAGGATCTCGCACGCACTTAATGAGTCCAGCTATGGCTGCAGCTGCAGCCATCAAAGGACGATTCGTAGATGTCCGTGAGATGAAACTTGCCCATGCATGACGAAAGGATGATTGTATGAAACCGATTAATGAAGTGCGCAGTGTACTGACTCCGCTAGATCATAAAAATGTCGACACGGACCAAATTATTTCGAAAGAGTTTCTAAAACGGATTGAGCGTACTGGCTTCGGAAAATACCTTTTCTATCATTGGCGATACAATGCAGACGGTTCGGTGAATGAAAAGTTCGTATTGAACGATGAACGCTTTAAAGACTCGACAATTCTCGTTGCCCACGATAACTTCGGTTGTGGATCTTCAAGAGAACACGCTCCATGGGCCATCCTGGACTACGGTTTCCAAGTCGTCATCGCACCATCATTTGCAGACATCTTCCACAACAACTGCTTTAAGAACGGTATCTTACCTATCCGCCTGTCGGTAGGAGAAGTTGAAGAACTGCTCGCAAAAGGGAAAGCTGCCCCTTATGCACTAGAAGTAAACTTGGAACAACAAACCGTACGCGGTGAAGATGGCAAGACGTACAGTTTTACAATTGACCCGTATTACAAGCAAATGCTCTTAAACGGTTGGGACGAAATTTCCTTAACATTTCAGTATGAAGAGCACATTGCTGCATATGAGCAGCAGCATGCGTAATCGATTAAATGGAATGAAAACTGCCCGGAAAGTGAGTGAGAACTTACTTTCCGGGTAGTTTTTTTTATTTGGGAACTGGATGAGAGGGATTTTTGTTGTTATGCGTGACGGTTATGCGCCGATAGTATTGCGATGCGAGGGGGTAGTGTTGTGATACGAGGCGTTTATGTTGTGATACGGCGCGAATATTGCGATGCGAGGGTTGAGTGTTGTGATACGGGCAGTTTACGTTGCGATGCGGGGCGCTTATGTTGTGATACGCCAAGATAAACAAGCCCCTGTACAATCTGTATTGCTTCGGAGCAATGCAGATAGTACAGAGACTATTTCTTGAGGACTTTACCCGATATGGAACGAAAACGGTGTAACGATCGCTCATCTTTTCATGCACATTTGTAGGGACTTTATTACACTCCAACTGTTCATACATACAATAGGTTCCTATTACTATCTTTAAAACCCCAACACACACCGCACTTCATTTACATATTTTTGACTGATTGGTAGCTCAGTACCATCCGTGATGATCACTTGTAAGTTCGAAGAGAAGTCTCTTGAAATACGTTCGATGCATGCGGTATTTACGATATAGGATCGGTGTATTCTCAAAAAAGAAGGCGGTAGTTTCTTTTCTAATTCTTTTAATGTGTTTGCAATGCTGTATTGTCCGTCTTCGGTGTAGAAGAAGGTTTTCTTTTGGAAGCTTTCGAGATGGGTGATTCGATCAGTTTGAATGGGAAACCACTCATTATCTGCTTTGCCCGTTAAGAGACGGACAGGTTGTGTATTCGATAGTTCACTGGTTTGCGTAAGGTAGACGACAAGAGCGCCTTGCATGCCATCCAGTTCAATTGGATAGCCATTGCCGTACTTTGGTTCGTTATAGGATGAATGATCTAAGAAGTTTTCCACTTTCCGTCGTTCTTGCAGGACGAGTTGGGCGATGCTGCCTGTTGCAACCTGTTTTCCTTTTAAATTCTCCTCTTTTCCATTGTGATACAAGTAGTGTCCCTCACAAGCAATCGCAAACGTTGCGTCTTTCGGAATCCAATCTTCTAGTAAACTTCTATACTGTTGCACAAACTCCCATGTTCGCTCTGTATTTCCTAACGTCATTGATCGTTCCCCCCAGCTAAGTTATCGAGCGTATTCTTCATTCATCCGTAAAAAAGCACCTTTTGTCGGAAAGCACTGACAGTTTAGAATTTCTGTTATATATTAATGTATAACAAGTTTAGCTGTTATGGAACAGTAAGAAAGTAACATTTACTGGAGAGCTAAACAAAATTTATTGGAAGGTGTGGATTGTATTGATGAATCGTCAAGAACAAGTGGAGCAATTGGAGCGCGCGTGGGGGACTGCGGAACGTTGGAAGGGAATTGAGCGGACGTATTCGGCAGAGGAAGTTGTTAAGCTTAGGGATCTGTGCAAATTCAACATACATTAGCGCAAAGAGGTGCCGAACGTCTTTGGCGATCGCTCCATGAAATGGACTTTGTTAATGCACTAGGGGCACTCACTGGTAATCAAGCCGTACAACAAGTGAAAGCTGGACTGCAAGCAATTTACCTAAGTGGTTGGCAAGTGGCGGCAGATGCCAATATGGCAGGGCACATGTATCCTGACCAAAGCCTTTACCCGGTAAACAGTGTACCGAATGTCGTCAAACGGATTAACCAAGCACTACAGCGGGCGGACCAAATCGATCACGCCGAAGGAAGAACTGATGGTTTTGATTGGTTCGCACCGATTGTGGCGGATGCTGAAGCAGGTTTTGGTGGACCGCTGAATGTTTTTGAATTAATGAAAGCGATGATTGAAGCAGGGGCGGCAGGTGTTCATTTTGAAGATCAATTAGCTTCTGAGAAAAAATGTGGTCACCTTGGCGGGAAGGTTTTATTGCCAACACAAAATGCTGTCAGGAATTTAATCTCTGCTCGGTTGGCAGCTGATGTGCTAGGTGTGGACACGATTATCATTGTGAGAACAGATGCAGATGCAGCGGATTTAATAACGAGTGATATCGATGAGCGGGATCATGCGTTCATTACAGGAGAGCGGACGCCTGAAGGGTTTTATCGTACGCGGGCCGGTATCGATCAAGCGATTGCTAGGGGGCTTGCTTATGCACCTTATGCAGATCTTGTTTGGTGTGAAACGTCAACGCCGAACTTGGATGAAGCAAAACGATTTGCTGACGCGATTCATGAAAAATTCCCTGGAAAGATGCTGGCGTATAATTGTTCGCCTTCCTTCAACTGGAAAGCAAATTTGGATGATGAGACGATTGCGAAATACCAACGGGAACTCGGGAAGATGGGGTACAAATTCCAGTTCGTCACGTTAGCGGGCTTCCATTCGTTGAACCATAGCATGTTTGAGTTGGCACACGGTTACAAAGACCACGGAATGGCAGCGTATTCGAAGTTGCAGCAAGCGGAATTTGCGAATGAATCCAAGGGGTATACGGCGACACGCCACCAGCGGGAAGTAGGTACAGGGTATTTTGATGAAGTGGCACAAGTCATTTCTGGCGGAACGTCCTCTACTACAGCGATGAAAGGATCAACGGAAGAAGCACAATTCGTTTGAGGCATACAGTTTTAAAATAAAGAGAGGGTGGTTTTTCTGACCATGCAACAAGCACGTTTCAATATGGATATTGTCGGTGAAATGACGGCTGGAACCGAAGAGTTGTTAACACCAGAAGCATTGGAATTCCTCTATAGTTTGCATGAGAATTTTAATGAACAGCGAAAGAAATTGCTGGAAATTCGGAAACAACGGCAAGTGCAATTCAATGCAGGAGAAACACCTCGGTTTTTGGAAGAGACCCGATCCATTCGGGAGGGGGATTGGACAGTGGCGCCAATTCCTCCTGATTTACAGGACCGTCGAGTTGAAATTACAGGCCCGGTAGACCGGAAAATGATCATCAATGCGCTAAACTGTGGTGCAAAAGCATTTATGGCGGATTTTGAAGATGCGACTTCTCCGACATGGTCGAATCTAATTGAAGGGCAAATCAATTTGAAGGATGCAGTGCGCAAAACCATTGAATACGAGCATCCTGTAACGGGAAAGAAGTATCGCTTGAATGAAGAGACGGCTGTTTTAATTGTCCGCACACGGGGGTTGCATTTGGATGAGAAGCACATTGTCATAAATGGCGAACCGATGGCAGGAGCATTTTTCGATTTCGGATTGTATTTTTTCCATAATGCGCAAGCGTTGATTGCCCGCGATACAGGACCGTATTTTTACTTGCCAAAGCTGGAAAGTCATTTGGAAGCAAGACTGTGGAATGATGTTTTCAAGTTTTCACAAGAACGACTCGGGATTCCATATGGAACGATTCGTGCAACGATGCTTATTGAAACAATTACGGCTGCGTTTGAGATGGATGAAATTTTATACGAATTGCGTGATCATGCAGCAGGTTTGAACTGTGGTCGCTGGGATTACATTTTTAGTTTCATTAAACGGCTACGCGAACACCCGGAAGTCATTTTACCGGATCGAGCACAAGTGACGATGGCATCCCCTTTCATGCGTGCATATACGCAACTTTGCATTCAAACGTGTCATAGACGAAATGCATTTGCAATGGGAGGAATGGCTGCACAAATTCCAATCCGTGATGATCAGGCTGCAAATGAACGGGCATTTCAGAAAGTGGCCGAAGATAAACGGAGAGAAGTGACCGATGGACATGATGGCACGTGGGTAGCACATCCTGGCCTTGTAGCGGTCGCCATGGATGCGTTTACTAACGAGATGAAAACATCGAATCAGCTCCATCGAAAACGGGAAGACGTCCAAGTAACTGTGGCAGACTTGCTGGAAGTTCCAACAGGGACGATTACAGAAGAAGGTTTGCGAATGAATTGCAGTGTCGGTGTTCAATATATCGCATCTTGGCTAAGTGGAAATGGTGCCGCACCGATTAATCATTTAATGGAAGATGCTGCGACAGCGGAAATTTCAAGGTCACAAGTGTGGCAATGGATCCGCCATCCGAAAGGACAATTAGAAGACGGACGTGACATTACGATAGAGCTGTTTAAGGAAGTTTTTGAAGAAGAGATGGAGCAATTGAAAGCGCGAGTTGGCGAAAGTACGTATCGACTCGGTCGTTTTCAAGAAGCGGCAGAGCTATTTGTTCAATTAACAGTACAAGAGGAATTTGAAGAATTTTTAACAATCCCTGGTTATTTAAAAATCTAAAAGAGTGGAGGAGATTCAAATGAGGAAAGTCGAAGAGCCAAAGACGATGAAAATTTGCCGGGAATGTGGATGTGAAATCGTGGAGCAGGTTGAGTCACTCCTATATGAATGTGAACGTTGCATTGGCAAACATAAAGAGTAGATGTGCTTTTCTAGTAAGTACGAAATTGGACAGCGTGTGATAGACAGTTTGGCTGTCTGTTGCACGCTGATTCATTTATGGAGTAGGTTTGAAAATGACGTGTGGAAGAAAAGTCAGTTGCACAGGTTGTTATCCGTGGAGCATTTAAGATTTTTGTTTGTAAGGATTTTACTGAGTGAATGCTTTTATTACAAAGAACCGCTATTTTGTAAGTGACGAATGATAGGCTCGACATTCATTGGACAAAAAGAGGGTTTTCAAGACGTCAAGTCGAATCCTATAAAGTGACTAACAATTATGAAACATAGGGGGATGTCAGATGAGGAATGAAGAAATGTTGCTAATACCAGGACCGACACCGGTTGTCGATTCAATTTACGATGCGATGGCTAGTGAAACGAGGGGGCATACAGACCCGCGTTTTGTAGCACAATACAAAGCGTCGATCGAGAAGACACGAGAGTTATTCAACACGGATGGAGAAGTGTTTGTCGTTGCGGGTTCAGGAACAATTGCAATGGAAATGGCCCTTGTTAACACAGTGGCTGCAGGTGAACGTTTGCTCATTATTAGTCAGGGCTATTTTGGTGACCGTTTCATTCAACTGGGGAAAGCTTTTGGCATTGAAATGGATGTACTACAAGCGGAATGGGGGAAACAAGTAGCAGCTGAAGAGGTCGAGCGTATGATGAAAGAGCATACATACAAAGCGGTGACGATTACGCATGCTGATACATCAACCGGTGTCGCGGCAGACTTGGAGACGCTTGTCCCAATCGTTAAACAACATGGCGCGCTCGTTATTGTGGACGGCGTTTGTGCAACGGCGGCGATGGAAGAGGATATGCAGAAGGTATATGGGGGTGCAGGACATACAATCGATGTCGTACTGACCGGTTCCCAAAAAGCAATCGGGGTCCCACCAGGTTTGGCGATTGTAGCGTTCAATCAAACTGCATTAGCGGCAAGGGAAAAAATCGAAAGAGTCCCTGCATATTACTGCGACATTGCAAATTGGATACCAATTATGCAAGATCCGTCTAAGTATTTTGCAACGCCGCCGGTAAACTTGATTTATGCGTATGATGAAGGCATGAAACTCGTATTGGATGAAGGTTTGACGAAACGGTATGCAAGACATACATCATTTGGTCGCGCAGTTCGTGCTGCATTGAAAGTTTACGGCATGCAACCATTAGCGGATGAAACGGTTGCAGCATCCACACTCAGTTGTATCCTATATCCTGAAGGGGTCGATGATGCAGCATTCCGAAGTGCATTAGCGAAGAAAGGCATCATTGTCGCGGGAGCGTTAGCACATTTAGCGGGCAAAGCGTTCCGCATCGGCCATATGGGCAACACGACAGAAGACATGTTAGCAACCGCAGTAGAACAAATTGGAAACACATTAGTCGAGTTAGGTCATGAAGTATCCATCGATGAGGCAGTCAGTCGTTTTAAAGAAGAAGTTTCAGCAGTTGTCTAAATAGAAGTAGAAGTTCATCGTTATTTGAAAGTACGTCTAGTTTGCGAATTAACGATCATCCTTTGCAGAGAATCAACCTATCATAAATGTCGATAGGTTGATTCTTTTTTCATGGGAGAGGAGTTTACCACCGATTCGCCAGTTATCACCGATACTCGGGTAGTTATCACCGATTCTCAGAGGTTTATCACCGATTCACAAGAGTTTATCACCGATTCACCAGTTACCACCGATTCGTAAGAGTTTACCACCGATTCAGGTCGCTTTACCACCGATTCGCCAGTTATCACCGATTCTCAAGGGTTTATCACCGAATCTCTGGTAGTTATCACCGATACTCGGAGGTTTATCACCGATTCCCAAGGTGTTATCACCGATACTCGGGTGTTTATCACCGATACTCAGGGTGTTACCACCGATTCGCCAGTTATCACCCATTCCAAAGACTTCATCACCAATTCACCAGTTGCCACAAGTCCACTTCTCAAAAGTTTACCACCAAAACGCTTGCCATCCCCAATGCTTTCTCGCTCCGTCCACCAACAGTTCACTCCAAATTCATCTCCTTCAATAACTCAACTGCCACATCAGGGACATCGGTAAAAATGCCGTTCACTTGCAGCTCAATCAATCGGCGGATGGCATCTTTATCGTTTACCGTGAAAGGGTGAACGTGCAACCCCGCTGCGTGCGCTCGATCGACCAATTCTTTTGTGACGATTTTTTCGTCAACGCCGATGCCTGATGCGTACTTTGCAACTTTGCGTAAATGCGATTTTGTTAGCATCGATTCGTTTTTTTCGGAATACAGTTGAATAAGTGGGATGGAAGGCTCTTCCTTATGAATTTCCTTAAGAGCATCACCATCGAATGATTGCAAAATGACGGTTGGAAACCCGTTGCCTTGTTGCAGCAAGTCATTGTCTCGTAATTGCTGTAACAAAGCCTTCTCGATACCGGGATAGGTGGAAGGTGTTTTTAATTCAATATAGTAATTCACGTCATCTTTAAAATGGGAAAAGACTTCTTCTGTACTTACGATTCGCAGTGGATCAATGTCTGTTTGCATCGTCACAGGTATTTTCTTTCGTTGACTCGCTTTGCGTTGGATTGCCTTTAATTGCTGGAACGTCGTATCAGCGATTGCTTGTTTGTCATTGCCTAGTTCGATGAAACGGTCGTGCAGTGCTACGAGCTCTTTGTCTTGTGTTCGATGCACATCCAATTCAATATAGTCCGCTTGCATTTGGACAGCAAGTTCATAGGAAAGTAATGAATGCTCCGGTGCATAAGCGGATGCGCCGCGATGGGCAATGATCAGAAACTCATTGTCTGGCAAGGACGCAACCTTGTCCTGTTGTGCACATGAAACTAGCAGGATGAGAAGGAACAACAAAACGAGTTTTTTCATTCGCGAGTACCTCCTATGTAAAGTAATTGTAAAATAGCGAAAAATAGAAGGATTCATTCGCCCAAATGTCGAAGTGTGTCAGTAGGAAAATTTAGTCATAGATAAAAAAGGAAGGAATTTGATTGAATGAAAAAAGTGGAACTGATCGACGTATCAAAATCGTATGATAAGCAAGTTGATGTTATATCCAATATAAACGTAACAATCGAGCCAGGCGAGTTTTTTGTTCTCGTCGGTCCTTCAGGTTGTGGGAAGAGTACGATGTTACGAATGATTGCAGGGCTCGAGGAAATTACCGGCGGAACGTTAAAAATAGGCGATCAAGTGGCCAATCATTTGACGCCGAACAAACGTGATCTATCGATGGTGTTCCAAAATTATGCACTCTACCCGCATTTGACTGTCCAGCAAAACATTACGTTTGGGCTTGATGTGAAGCGGATGAAGAAGGACGAGCAACGGCAAAAAGCACAAGAAGTTGCAGAAATGCTTGGCTTGCAAGCGTACTTAGATCGCAAACCAAGAGAATTATCAGGTGGGCAGCGGCAACGTGTCGCACTGGCTAGGTCCATCGTTAGTGAAACACCGATCTGTTTGATGGATGAACCGCTATCCAACTTGGACGCTAAGCTTCGTGCACATATGCGCTCGGAAATTCGACGGATTCAACGCAAACTCGGCATTACGATGATTTATGTCACCCACGACCAAGTCGAAGCAATGACGATGGGAGATCGAATCATGATTCTGCATGAAGGCAAAATTCAGCAAATCGGTAAACCGATTGATATTTACAATTACCCTGCCAATCCGTTTGTCGCAACGTTCATCGGTGCACCGCCTATGAATTTAGCAAAAGCCGAACTTGACAAGCAGACGTCACACCTTGTTATTGGACAAACGATTCGACTACCGATTCCAGCTGATCAGCTTGATATGCTGCCGCAGAAGATGACAATTGGTGTACGGCCGGAAAATCTTCATTCGGAAGCACAAGCGGAAGACCATTCGATAGCTTTTCAAGTAGAGGTAACAAATGTTGAGATACTAGGGAATGAAACGGTCTTTTCTTTCACAATTGGGGAGGAGGAGTGGATGGCGAAATGGACGGGTCAATGGCACATCGGAATTGGCGACAGTCTTTCAATTTATGTACATTTTGATGTACTCTCCATTTTTGATGAGCATAGCGGTGAATTAATTAAAAAAACAATCGATAACGGAAATTATATTGCGAATAAAGAGGTGTCTCCATGAACCGAACGTTGAAGTGGCGGAAAACCCTAGATGTCAGCACAGCGCTGCTTTACTTATTACCGTCAATTATATTATTTGCAGTGTTCATCTTTTATCCAATGTTCCACACGATCTATTTAAGTTTTTTTCTCACCGATCAAGCAGGGAATGCAGCGCTTAACGTCGGATTTGAAAACTATCAATACTTGTTAAGTTCATCTGAATTCCAAAATAGCATGAAAGCAACAGCGTTATTTGTCCTCTATACGGTTCCAATCGGCGTCATTTTAGCATTGTTTTTTGCTTTGTTGGCAAATGAAAAATTAAAAGGAATCGGCTTTTTTCGAACGATGTATTCTTCAACAATGGGTATATCGGTTGCTGCATCTTCTGTTATTTGGCTTTTCATGTTCAACCCGAGCATTGGAATGTTCAACCGGTTGTTAAGCGTGTTCAATCTCCCACAAATCCAATGGTTATTGGACCCTGAGTGGGCATTGATTTCCGTCGCTGTTTCAACCATCTGGATGAATACAGGGTTTTCCTTCCTGATTCTATTAGGTGGTTTACAAAATATTGATGAACACCTTTATGAGAGTTCACGAATTGATGGTGCTGGGTATTTTTATCGACTAAGAAGAATTACGGTTCCAATGTTGTCGCCAACGCTGTTTTTTATTACTACAATTTCACTCATTAATGCATTCCAGACATTCGGACAAATTGATATTTTAACGCAAGGTGGACCTTCTCAATCTACGAATCTCATTGTTTATTCGATCTACCGAGAGGCTTTCATCAATTATCAATTTGGAACTGCGAGTGCACAAGCCGTCATATTATTTGTCATTATATTAATTGTGACGATTCTCCAATTTAAGTTTGTGGAGAGGAAGGTGCACTATCAATGAAAATGGGTTTGCTGCAAAAAATATGGATTTATTTCTTACTGATCGTTACATCGGCATTCGTCTTTTTCCCTGTCGTATATGCCTTTATGATTTCATTCATGACAGGGCCAGAAATTATCCAAGGGAAATTCATCCCACAATCGATCACGTTCGAAAACTACTTGAAAGTATTCGAGCGATTGCCGTTACTAAACTATTTACTCAATAGTTTTGTCGTATCAGTTAGTGTGATGCTCGGACAGCTTATCGTTTGTAGTTTGGCAGCATATGCATTCGTATTCTTTACATTTAAAGGGCGCGATTTTATCTTCTTCCTGTTCATATCAACGATGATGATTCCATGGGAAGCGACGATGATTCCAAACGTATTTACGATTCGATCACTCGATTGGCTCAATACATACCAAGGTTTGACAGTTCCTTTTTTCGCCTTGGCCTTTGGGACATTTTTGCTTCGACAACATTTCCTTACCATCCCGAAAGAGTTGCATGAAGCATCGCAAATTGCGGGAGTTGGCCGGTTTAAGTTTTTCTGGAAAGTCGTGTTACCCATCTCCAAAACTAGCCTTGTCACACTAGGTGCATACGGATTTTTGACAACGTGGAATATGTATTTGTGGCCGTTATTAATTACAACAGATAAATCCGTCAGAACGGTCCAAATTGGTTTGAAACAATTGCAATCTCAAGAAATTGCAACCGAATGGGGGGTGGTCATGGCAGGGGTTATCGTCGTAATTATACCGACATTGCTATTGCTATTTATCGGTCAGAAACAATTGCAAAAAGGTCTTTCCAAAGGTGCGTTGAAGTAAACCAATTTTAGAGGGGTGCATGAGAGATGAAGAAAATGATGAAGTCGTCGTTGTTTTGGCTGTTGCTCGTAACGATTGGACTGCTAGCTGCATGTACAAACAGTGACAAAGAAGATGCGACTGAACGAGAAGTAACGAAGACAGAAGACGGCAAAGTTTCGATCGAATTTTGGCATGCGATGTCAGGCACAGGACAGGAATCGATTGATGCAATCGTAAAAGGCTTTAATGAGTCGCAGGATAAATATGAAGTAAAAGCGGAATTCCAAGGTTCTTATGAAGAATCTCTGACGAAGTTGCGCGGCGTAGGCGGCACGAAGGATGCCCCTGCGATTACACAAGTGTTTGAAGTTGGAACAAAATATATGATTGAGAGTGGCTATATCGAGCCGATGCAGTCTTTCATTGACAAAGATAATTATGATCTTTCGCAGCTCGAAGAAAACATTTTAAACTATTACAAAGTGGATGGTAAATTGTACTCGATGCCATTTAACTCTTCAACACCTGTCATGATGTACAACAAAGATGCATTTAAAGCAGCAGGATTGGATCCTGAAAAAGCACCTGCAACTTTTTCAGAAGTTATTGAGGCAGCAGAGAAACTGACGAAAGATGATATGAAAGGTTTCTCCATGCTAACGTACGGCTGGTTCTTCGAGCAACTCGTCGCCACACAAGGCGGCTTATATGTGAATGAAGACAATGGCCGCTCGGGTGATGCAACAGAAGTATTATTTAACGGTGCAGAAGGGTTAAACGTATTTAACTTCCTTGACACGATGAACAAAGCGGGCACGTTCGGTAACTTCGGTACGAATTGGGACGACATTCGTGCTGCATTTGCTACGGAAAAAGTCGCGATGTACATGGACTCCTCAGCAGGTGTTGCGGGTGCCATTGCAAATGCACCGTTTGAAGTAGGAGTAGCGTATATTCCACATGCTGACGAAGTGAAACGAAACGGCGTTGTCATCGGCGGCGCTTCATTGTGGATGTCAAAAGGCATTGCGGAAGAAGAGCAAGAAGCGGCTTGGGAATTCATGAAGTACATGACGACACCAGAAGTACAGGCAAAATGGCATCTGGATACAGGTTACTTTGCCATCAACCCAGCAGCTTATGAGGAAGAAAGCGTCAAAGCAAAGTGGGCGGAATATCCACAATTCAAAGTGACAGTCGATCAGTTGCAAGATACAGTACCGGGCCTTGCGACACAAGGAGCGCTCATCTCAGTTTTCCCGGAATCCAGACAGCAAATTGTCACTGCATTGGAAGAACTGTACCAAGGAAAAGACCCGCAAGAAGTGCTAGACAAAGCGGCTGAAGGTACAAACCGTGCAATAGAAATTGCTAACAAAACGAAAAAATGATAAGAAAACTGCCGAATGGTCAATCGACCGCGGCAGTTTTTTCTTGCAAGCGAGTACTTATAACAATTCCTCTATTTTGCTTATTTTATGAAATCTGAATAGTAACGTCTTTCCTCTATTGTATAGTTAAGAAGTAGTGGTATACTAAAGTATAGTTTGACAATTTTATGAGTCTATAGACTTGTGAATGTGTGCATTTATACATATTCAGTCACGGGTAAAATGGGGGGATGTACAATGAGAAAGTCTGTTTCTAGAAAAATGTGGGGTGGGTTTGGAGCAATTTTGTTATTGCTAATCATTGTGGGGGCTTTAAGTTTATGGATTACAATTGATGTCAATCAAAAATACGAAATGTTGCTTCAAGATGAAGTGAAAAAAGTGGATTTAGTCAATGAATTCATTCTGAAACAAAAAGAGATCCAAAGTGAAGTAAGAGGGTATATGTTGTATAAAGATGAGCAGTTTTTGACGAATCGCGAAGCCTACTTGGAGCGGTCGGATGCCCTTATACAAGAACTAGGTTCCATTATTTCAGGCGACCAAATGCAAACGCACTTTGAGGCGTTACAAGAATCCAATAAAGCATTTGTTGAGTTACAAGATGTAATCGTGTCCAACACGAAAGCTGGGAAAGACGGGCTTGCGATTACAATTGGAAAATCCTCATCGAATGTTGGCAATATCGTATTGGATCGTGCAGAGATGATCAAGCAAGTTCAATATGATTCAATGGATAAAAAACTTGTTGAGATTGAGGAGAGAATGTTTGGTGCCATCATTTTCAGTGTATCTCTCATCGGGCTCTCCGTTATTATCGGGTTAACGATTTCGACGTTCATCAGTAGAAGTATTTCGAGACCAGTGCAAGTTGTAACGGATGGCCTGGATGCCATTGCAAAAGGAGATTTCTCCATTGATCCTCTTGTCGTCAAAAATAAAGATGAAATTGGTCTAATGGCGTCAGCCTTTAACAAAATGGGGGCAGATGTCGCCAACATGATCAGAAGAATTAATGATTCTTCCATGCAACTCGCAGCTCAATCTGAACAACTTTCGGCAAGTTCAGAAGAGAGCTTAGCATCATCTGAAATCGTTTCCCAGACAGCAGAGCGCCAATTTGCAAGTAGTGAGCAACAGAAACAGATTACTGAACAAACTGCTTCATCAATGAATGAATTGACAATAGGTGTTTCTGAAATTGCAGCGAATAATGAACAGATGCTCCAGTCCGCTGAACAAGCTTCACAACTTGTCGTGAGAGGTTCCCAAACAATTATGGGTGTGTCGGATCAAATGAACACAATTCATGCAACAATTCGTGAATCTTCAGCCATTATGGAAGAGATGGCAATACACTCAAATGAAATCCAAAAAATTACGACGTTAATTACTTCCATAGCAGATCAAACAAACTTATTAGCTTTAAATGCAGCAATTGAAGCTGCGCGGGCAGGCGAGCACGGCAAAGGGTTTGCGGTAGTAGCAGAAGAGGTAAGGCACCTAGCAGAACAGTCAAAGTCCTCAGCTGCTGAAATTGGAAAGATGGTTGAAAGAATTCAACATGCATCTACTCGTGCAGTTCAATCGATCAGCTCCGGGAGTGAACGAGTCGACGCAGGCATTGAAGCGTCCAAGCAATCCAATACAGTATTCAACGAAATTCAAAGCTCGGTCGGAGACGTCGTGGCAAAAATTGAAACAGTTTCTGCAGCGATCGAACAAATCCAGGCGATGGCAGAAGAAGTAATGAACGGTTCTTCGGAAATTCGTACCTTAAGTTTACAGACGACAAGTACAGCGAGTGAAACAAGTGCGGCAACGATTGAACAATTGGCCGTCAGTCACGAAATCTCCGAAAGTGCTCAAAGTCTTGCAAAGCTTGCAGAAGACCTCCAGCACGAACTTCAGCATTTTAAAGTCTAATAGGGAACTTTTGAGCAGGGAAAGAATACACCATTCTTTCCCTGTTTTTTTGCCTTATGATTGGGTGTCTCTGGACGATTTACAGTTGTCTAGTGGAGTGTTTAATTCGAGAGGTTGTCGATTTGGCTGAATGATGCGCAATGTTTACGTACTGTTTAAGTGAGTCAAAGGTCACGAAATGGCGATAACTTTGTGAATTCGATTGATAACTTCTTTTATGTAATCGAATAGATTGTGAACTCGATCGATAACGCTACTTATACAATCGAATACATTGTGAACTCAATGGATAACTCGAATATCTCTTGAACTGTCGGTAGGTAAGACGTCAAAAATGCAATTCCTACATACATCTGGTCAATCAGGGTATCTTGAAAGAGAGGGCAAAATTGAAAGGAGTTGAGAACCTTGAAGAAAAACGAGGAAAATGGCTCATCCAATCAACAAGTAACGAAAGAATTTACGGGAATGCCTCAAGCAAAACCTTTTCCAGATTTCGAACCAAAGCAAAGTGCGGAGAAGCAAATAGCTCAATTTCAACAAACAGTAGAAAGTAAGAATGAACGAAATAAATCGGATAAATAAAGGGGAGTGTGCGGACCCATATCGGTGCCTCTTTTCTTGCCGAACATGCAGGAACCTTCAAAACTGCGTACAGTAAATAGAAAACTTGACTGTACGCAGTTTCTTAACCTGCTCAACTTCATTTATCTTAAATTCGTGTGTTTAAAAAGAAATTCCTGAAGTATACTGAGACATATAGAGTCTAGTAGACAGGGGATAGTTGATTGAAGCAATTGGTACTACTATTTAGTATAGCTATTACGAGCTGTTTGGTAGCTGGAGCAGGTTATATGAATGCTACTCATTCTCACCGTGTAAGTGATTTTGCGTTTATACAATGCCATCCCTCTATGCTAACCATGGAAGTACAAACGACGAGACTAACGATTGGAATGACGGGGGATATTCTGTTACATCATCCTTTATATACATACAGTTCGTATGAAGAATCGTTCCGGCTTGTTAGCGAAGAGATGAAAAATATCGATTTTTTACTAGCAAACCAGGAGTCGATGCCAGGAGGAACAGAACTCGGCTTATCGGGTTATCCATTGTTTAATAGTCCAAAGCATATCATAAGAGACTTGCAATTAGCGGGTGTTGACATGTTGTCAATTGCAAACAACCATACGATGGATTGATCAGAAACAGGTCTGTTAAACACGATAAAGCATATGAAAGAATATGGGATGCCGTATGTAGGCGCGTATGAATCTCTAGAAGATCGAGAGATGAAAAGGATTGTGGAAATAGCAGGCGTGCGAATAGGAATCCTCGCTTACACGTATGGGTTAAATGGATTGCTGGTTCCTAAAGGAAAAGAATACATCGTTTCCTTATTGGATAAAGTGGGTATGGAAAAAGATATACAGGGAATTAAGGATGAAGTCGACGTAGTAATTGTTTCCGTGCACTGGGGTGAAGAATATTCATTACAACCTTCAGCAACACAAGAGGAGTTGGCACATTGGTTTGCTGAACAGGGTGTCGATATTGTATTTGGACACCATCCTCACGTATTGCAACCCTTTACCCAAATTGAAAACACGAAGATTTTCTATTCACTCGGAAACTTTTATTCTGCCCAGCAATTTGACTCCACGTTTGTTGGCGGTATTGGTAAGGTACAAGTTGCTCGTCATGAGATTGCGGGCAAAAGGTTCGTTGAAATAGGAGAAGCATCTTTTTACCCGACGGCTGTCCTAAAGCAAGAAGCGAAAGGTCCGTTTATTGTAGCACCTCTCCAACATGCTAGTTCTCAGTATGACGAACAGTGGGTGGAAAGAATTGTAGGGCTCACTTTGTATCAATAAAAAACAAGCACCCGCTGTAGGAGTGCTTGTTTGACTATACATTATTTTGTTAAACGGCTCATGAAGATTTTAAATTCATTTGCTGTCACTTTTTTGTTAGTACCGAATGTTCCATCTGTGTAACCGGAAGTAATGCCGTTTTTGTAAAGTGTGTTAATGTAATTATTTGCCCAGTTGGAGTGTGCCACATCTTTAAATGGCGTTTGACCTGCAATAATCGGCATGTCGTATGCTTCAACTAATACTTTTGCCAATTGGCTACGTGTCAAATAATCGTCCGGCATGAATTCGCCAGCTGAATTTCCAGAGAAAATGCCCGCTTCTGCCGCTGCAGCAATTACTTTGTATTGCGGGTGAGATGTTGTTACATCTTTGAATGCAGGACCATCAGTTGGTACTGACAAGTTCAATTCTTCAACTAAAATTTGCGCGATTTCAGCACGTGTTGCATAGTCGACTTCAGGTGCAGAAGCGATTGTTGTTTCTGCTTGGAAGTTGTTTACACGACGAGCGCCAATGTAGCGGCTTCCCCAATATGCAGGATCGTTGATGGATGAAACCATAACGCCTCTGCTTGTTGAAGCGTGAATGAATTTACTGGAGCCAACATAAATCCCGACGTGGGAAGCCCCTTTGCCAAATGTATTGAAAAATACGAGATCGCCTGTTTTTAAATTGCTTTTAGATATTGCTTTTCCAGAAGCATATTGACTTTTCGTGTCTCTCGGAATGGAGACGCCTTCTTTTTTAAACACAAATTGCGTGTAACCTGAGCAGTCAAATCCTGCTGTAGTTGTTCCGCCGTATCGATAAGGTGTACCTTTATATGCACTTGCAGTCTGTATAAGTGAAGTTGCCGAACTCGCTGATGCCATGGCTGGAGTGGACGTTGAGAGTAAAAGACATGCAAAAACTAAAAACATCATTCTCTTCATAATCGCTTCTCAAATTCCCCTTTCGCACATTCTTTTGTTGTGTGCTTTATCTGTTGAGATAATCCTAACATAGCTAAACCTTCATTTCGGTTACAGAAACATTACAGAAACGTTACATTGTGCAAGATTGTGAGAAAACCTCTATTTTCGTAGCATGCAAGACTAGTTTTTATGTAATTCCCCATTCATTCGACAAGAAAAACTGGAATTCATGCTGGATTTTCGATAAATTGGTGGATGAATGTAACATAATCGTAATAGTCGTTCCTATGCAACACACCCGAAGGACAAAAGCATCTATGATACAATTTAAAAGAAGAACGAGCTAACAGTAGATAGGAATGAATACATACATGAAAAAAGTAACCGTATTGAGCAATATGTATCCTTCAATTGAACATCCGACATACGGAATTTTCGTCAAGAATCAAGTGGAACTTCTGAAGTCTAAAGGAATAGACGTAGACGTCGTTGCCATTCAGGACCCTGCAAAAGGGAAAGTAGCGAATGTGAAAAAATACGCGAAATGGTTTATGAAGTCCTTGTTTCATCTAATGAAAAACAAGCGGAAGATTGCTTTGACGCACGCGCATTATGCGTTTCCGACAGGTTTTATTTCAATGATGGGCAAGAAGCTTTTCAACTTGCCGTATATCGTAACTGTACACGGCGGAGACATTGACAAAATGGCTTCCAAAAATGCGAGAATTGCAGCGATGACAAAGAAAATCTTACTGGCTGCAGATGCGGTTATCGTAGTAGGCGAACGTTTAAAAAAGGACGTCATCGAGCGTTTTAATGTGCCTGAAGAGAACGTTCAAGTCATGAGTATGGGCGTCGATACATCTGTTTTTGTCCCACTGGAAAAATCGGAAGCGAGAAAAGAATTAGGCATTCCCTCTGAGCAAAAGATGGTGCTCTATGTCGGGAATATGATAGAGGCAAAAGGGATTTTAGAGTTGCTTGAAGCAAGTGCCATCTTGCAGAAGGAAGATCCCAACATTACGTTGTACTTGATCGGTTCGGATAAAGACAAAGGATTTATGGAGAAGTTTCAGGAGAAAACAGCTTCCACAGCAGTTCCTGTCGTTCATCAGCTACCGATGCAACAACGAGAAGTTGCCAAATGGATTGCAGCAGCAGATTTGTTTGTCTTACCTTCACACCATGAAGGTTTTGGACTCGTTGCACTTGAAGCGATGGCAATCGGGACACCGGTCGTTGGAACTGATGTCGGAGGGTTGTCTTATTTGTTAGCGGATAATACAGGAATTCTTGTGGAACCGAGAAATGCGGCAGCGCTTGCGAAAGGGATGAGACAAGCCCTTACAGAGGTGGATGAAGATCGAAAACTCAAAATGGAAGCGGCCGTCAGCATGCATTCATATGATGTCATCGCAAAAAGATTACTAGCACTTTATGAAGGTATTGGGAATAAATAATGAACACAAAGTGGCAACATTGAATACAAGTTCGTCTAGTTAATAAACGTCCAACCCCGTAGTACGTCTGCTTGTGAATGATCGTTTTATTCATATCTACTCACAAGTAATTCAATGAATAGCTTCACGAAAGAAGAGGATATGTCAAATACGTATTAAATTAATGTAGTAATCATAGAAAAGTCGTCCAATAAACGGCTTTTTTTCTTTGTTCACATCAGTTATTCTAAAGGAAGAAGAGATTTGGATTGGAGTGAGTTCATTGAGTATTCATACACAAATTGGGGACTGGTTTGACCATTTCCACGCGTACCCTGAAGTGAGCTGGAAAGAAGTTGAAACAACGAAGAAAATTTCAGAGATATTAACAACGATGAATGTGAAACACCATACGTTCGATGACGTAACAGGTGTAATAGCAGAAATTGGTGAAGGAGAACGGATCATTGCCGTTCGAGCTGATATTGATGCTTTATGGCAAGAAGTCGATGGGACTTACCAAGCGAATCATTCATGTGGGCATGACGCAAATATTTCAATGGTGTTAGGTGCTCTTGCTTACTTACAGGAACAAGAACTTGGGTGCCGAATCCGCTTCATTTTTCAGCCAGCAGAGGAAAAAGGGAATGGGGCTAATTCGATGATCGAACGCGGAGCGGTTGATGGCGTATCCCATTTGTTTGGTGTACATCTACGACCAAAAGAAGAAATTCCATTCGGTAAAATTTCACCTGCTATTCATCACGGAGCCGCAATCTTTTTAGAAGGAAAAGTGAACGGAATAGACGCACACGGTGCACGACCACATCAAGGGAAAAATGCACTCGATCCTATTTTTGCAATTGCAGATTACATAAAGACCATTCATTTCTCTCCTTATGAAGCGTATTCAGCCAAATTGACAAAGGTCCAAGCGGGTGGCGAAAGCTTGAATATCATTCCAGGAACAGCAACTTTCGGGATTGACGTTCGCGCACAATCTAATACAGTATTAAAAGAATTAAGAGACCGCATTGAGCAAGGTATCCAATCAATTGGACAACTTCATTCGGTTGCTATTGAATTGGAGTGGTCGGACTATACCCCGGCAGCAGAAGTGGCCGACGAAGCGATGGAATTAGCAAAGGAAGGCATTTTGGAGACGTTTGGTGAAGAGGCGTTTGCACCAGCAATTGTTACTTCCGGAAGTGATGATTTTCATTTTTACACAATCCATCGTCCGGACTTGAAAGCGGCGATGATCGGCATTGGTGCAGATCTGGGTCCCGGGCTTCATCATCCAAAAATGACGTTCAACCATGAAGCACTTGATATGGGTGCGAAAGTACTTGCTACTACATTGCGAAAAGCATCTTTCCAATCTTAATGAACAGTCATCCATTCGGCGTTATGCTGTGTGGATGATTTTTTTGTTGTAGGTATGAAGAAAAAACAAACCAACAATCAGAATAAAGCGAAAATTGATTGATTTTTTAAGAGATTTTAGTATACTAGTAAGTAGATTCCATTTTTCATAGCGCAAGCACCTCTGAATAGGCTTGTATTGAACAAACGGTAGCTCGGTTTTTATCAAACTTGTTTTCAATACGATGCATAGCTTCTTTTAATAACCACTTTTGTAAGCGCTTACGAAATGATGGGGAACAAACAGAAGGGGGAACTACTGTGAAGAAGACTCGACTACAAAGTTTCGTACTCGTATTACTTGGAGCGCTACTCGTATTATCTGCATGTGGCGGTGGTAAGAAAAATATTGCAATCGGCCCACCTGCAAGTGAAACAAACAACGTGTCGAAAATTATTTTAGGGGCATACGGCATTGAGGATGGGGATTACAAGGCATTCCAAGAAGGTTTTGGAGCAGCTGCAGATGGCGTACAAGACGGGAATATTGACATTTCAATCGGTATTTTAGGACTTCCTGCAGCGAGTATCGAGAGCCTCCAAGCTTCTGCGGGAGATGTCAAAATGCTAAGTCTATCGGATGACGCGATTAAAAAAATCGAAGAACAATCAGGTTACAAGCGTTTTACAATTCCAAAAGAGTCATATGATTTCTTAACAGAAGATGTGGAGACGGTGACAGCCTACGCAATCTTAATGGGAAATACGGATACGATTGATGAAGAGCTCGGTTACGAATTGGCTAAAAGTATGATTGAGAATGCGAGTGAAAATACGCATGCACAAGCAAAACAGATGATTCTTGAAAATGCATTGAATGGAGCGGAAGGGTTACTAATTCATCCAGGTGCGAAAAAATATTATGAAGAGCAGGGGTTAACTGTGGAGAATGAAGTGGCGACTGTTTCTGCTGACAAAGGGAATCGAAAAGCAGAATTTACGCTTGGTACAGGCAGTCAAGGTGGGACATATTATCCGCTTGGTGGAGAAATGGCAAACTTATGGAACAAATACATTGAAGGTATCAATGTAACGAATATGGAAACAGGGGCTTCGGTTGAGAATCTTTCGTCCATCAGCAAAGGACAGATGGATTTAGGGATGACGGTTCACGTACCAGCTTTAAATGCATTGAATGGTAAAGCGGACTTTGAAGGCAATCCGGTCACCAATGCAGCTTTCATCGGTCATATTTATCCTGAAGTTGTTCAAATTGTCACGAGAGAAAAGACAGAGATCAGTAGTTTCGATGACCTGAAATAAATTCATCAGCGTAGAAAGGCGGCAATTTATGAAAGAACAAAAGGTGGTAGATGCACAAGATATTCTTGAAAAGTACGACAAGGAAAGTCAGTTTCGAACGGAAATTGGTAAGTGGAAGTGGGTCGTTTCATTTCTCGCGATTGCTTTAACCGTTTTTCATTTGTATACGGGTGCGACGAGTGTATTGCCTTCTCAACAGCAGGGGGCAATCCATTTGGGCACCGCATTAGGCATTGTCTTTCTATTGTATCCGGCAAAGAAGGCGTGGCGGTCAACCCAGAAACATGTTCCTTGGTATGATGTACTACTGGCTTTCACTGCTATGTATGTGTCTTATCATAAAATCATCTTTCTTGACGCCATTCAGCAAAGTATCGTATCAGGATACAGCTTGCTAGACATCATCATTTCAATAGTGGGTGTGCTTCTTGTTCTCGAAGCAGCTAGGCGGACGATTGGATTGCCGATTGTCATCGTGGCGTCAGTGGCAATTTTATATGCTGTATTGGGGAATTATGTTCCAACAAAAATCTTGTCCCATGCCGGATTTTCAGTAGACCGAACGATGGCGACACTTTGGTTCCGGGAAAGCGGTGTTTTCGGCACGCCACTACAGATTTCCGCGAAATTCATCTTTTTGTTCCTGTTTTTTGGTGTGTTGCTTGTCAATACACCTATTGGGAAATTCTTTAATAACTTAGCTTTTTCACTTACAGGTCGCTATACTGGCGGAACTGCCAAAGCAGCAGTTGTTGCGAGTGCATTACAAGGAACTGTTTCAGGAAGTTCTGTCGGGAATACAGTTGCTACGGGAAGTTTTACGATTCCGATGATGAAAAGAGCCGGTTTTAAACCAGAATTTTCTGCAGCGACAGAAGCTTCTGCGTCAACAGGCGGACAAATCATGCCACCAATGATGGGTGCAGCAGCATTCATTATGATGGAATATCTCGGAGTCAGCTATGCCACAATAATGTTAGCCGCGCTTATTCCAGCGATTTTGTACTTCACAGGCATTTTCATCGGCACGCATTTTGAGGCGAAAAGATTGAAAATACTCGGATTACCAAAGTCGGAGTTGCCTGTCTTTAAGAAAATTTTTGTGCGGGATGGCTATATGATTGTGCCATTGCTCGTTATTATTGTGACGATTATGTCTGGTTTCACTCCGCAGCGAGCAGCTTTATTCGGTATCCTTTCAGCGTTCATCATCTGGCTATTTAATGCACTGATCCGGAAAGAATCTGAATTCAATTTTAAGCGGATCTTGTACGTGTTGGAGCAAGGTGGTAGAGTGGCGCTTCCTGTTATTGCGGCGGTTGCTACGGCAGGAATCATTGCAGGTGTGGTCAGTATGACAGGACTAGGGGCTAAATTTGCTGCAGGCATTATTGCATTATCAAATGGGTATCTCATTTTAGCATTATTTTTTACAATGATTGCTTGTATCATTTTAGGAATGGGCTTGCCGACTACTGCAAATTATGTTGTGACAGCAACGATCGCCGCGCCTGCTCTTATTAATGAATTCGGCATTGCCCCGATTGCTGCGCATATGTTTGTATTCTACTTTGGCATCGTAGCAGATATTACGCCGCCTGTTTGTTTAGCTGCGTATGCAGGAGCAGGAATTGCGAAGGCAAATCCATTTAAAACAGGTACAACCGCCGTAAAATTAGCCATCGCAGCTTTCATTATTCCCTATATCTTCATCTACAACCCGATTCTTGTCTTTGTAGATGTCACGCCGGTAAAACTTATTTTAGGTTTGTTAACGGCACTCATCGGCATGATGGGGGTGAGTAGCGCTGTTATCGGTTATTTCATACGGAATTGTCGAATGATTGAAAGGTTATTCCTTTTTACAGGCGGTTTACTGTTAATCATCCCTGAACTGACGACAAGTACAATAGGGCTCTTGCTCATTACAATCGTCTGGTTCATTCAACGCAGAAGACCAAAAGAACAAGGAGCTGTCCAGCAAGAAATAACGGTTTAATCGTATACTACATCATTAAATAGTTAATAAAGGTAGTCGGAAGATGAATTCCTGCTACCTTTTTATTTTCGCTAGTAGGCAAAATTGCATCAGAATGATCTTAACGGCATTGGACCGTTTATTACCAATAATTTTTTGAAGTTTTTAGTGAATAATTCGCTCTTTACCTGTACATAACAAGCATCGACAAACAAATGACAATTTCTTGGAATCGAGTCTTTACGGTTGAGTTTCATTGTAAAAAGGATTATTATTTAAGTGTTAAATTAAATTGAGAATTGGAGCGGTAAACATGAACAGATTCCAAGATAAAGTTGTATTCATTACAGGTGGCGCATCCGGTATGGGTGAGAAAATGGTAAAATTGTACGCTGCTGAAGGCGCGAAAGTTGTAGCTGCTGATATTAACGAAGCTGCCTTGACTGAAAAATGGGGTTCTTATGATAACGTAATGACGGTTGTGTTAAATGTTACAGACGACGCACAATGGGCAGAAGCGATGAAAAAAGCAGTCGATTCTCTTGGCAAAATTGATATCCTCGTTAACAACGCTGGTATCTCTACTGAAAAAGGAATGAATGACATTACAATCGAAGACTGGCGTCGCCTGTCTGACATCAATGGATTCGGTACATTCCTCGGAATGAAACACGCATCTCAATACATGAAAGAAGCAAAAAAAGGTTCAATCGTGAACATTTCTTCTTACACGGCTTTAATCGGCATGGGACTTAACCCATATTCAGCATCTAAAGGGTCAGTTCGTGCTATTTCTAAAGCAGCTGCAGCAGAGTTTGGACAACATGGAATTCGGGTTAATACGATTTTCCCAGGCATTATTGAAACTCCTATGACTAAATCTCTTGAAGACACGAAAGATGTTGTCAATGCACTTATCCGTATGACACCATTACAACGTCTAGGTCAACCAGAAGATGTTGCGAATGCAGTTCTTTTCCTTTCTTCAGACGAAGCATCTTACATTACAGGCGCTGAACTCGTTATCGATGGTGGATACGCAGCACGCTAAAAATGTTCAAACAGCCACACTGCCCGACAAAGGCATATGTGGCTGTTTTTTTATACCTATAGTTCTACTGCCTTAATGACATTAGCATTTCATCTCTAAAGTGCTTGATTGGTCAAAAGCATTCAGCGCGACTCATGCCCTCTGCTTCTAAAAATCTCCGCGTCCATAAGCAAACGCCGCATAACTCGCTCAAACGCGGCAAACTCCTCAGAAACGCGGCATAACTCGCCCGAACGCGGCAAACTTCCGCGAAACGCCGCATAACCCGCCCGAACGCGGCAAAAATCCCCGAAACGCCGCATAACCCGCCCAAAATCGCACCAAACCCCACAAAAACTCTACCTGCATTCAAACAAAATTTCTTCCTCTTTCAAAACCACTTCATTGTACCCGAGCGAATGCACAATTTGAGTAATCATCGGTTGCTCAACATTTGCAAGGGTTAATCGCTCTTGATCCGCAAATGCTTCTCGTGTTGGCCCGTCAAATAGAACGCTTCCCGCGTGGAAAATAATCGTCCGATTAAACGTCGAGGCTACAAAATCCATATCGTGTAAAATGCAAATAACGAGTTTTCCGCTTTCTTGTAAAGAATGTATGATCTTTTTTATTTGCTGTTTCCCTTGATAGTCTTGCCCAATCGTCGGTTCATCGAAAATGATAATTGGTGGGTCCATTGCCAAAATGGAAGCGATTGTAACCATTTTTCGTTCCGCTAGGCTGAGATCATAGGGGTGCTCCTGTGCTTTATGTTGCAAGCCGACGAGCTCTAATGCGTTCTCAGCATTGGCATACGCAACATCTTTTGAAACACCAATTGTTAACGGACCAAATAGTACTTCTTCCCATACAGTACTTTTAAAGATTTGATCGTTGGGATTCTGAAAGATGAGGCCAACAGTTTTGGCGAGTGACGCTGTTGTTTCATCACGTGTATGTTTTCCGTCAATCAGTATATGTCCTGAATCAGGAGTGAGCAAAGCCTTTAACAATTTAACAAAAGTTGTTTTGCCGGCTCCGTTTTCACCAATAATGGCAATTGGCTCACCACTTAACGTCAAATTGATCTGCTGAAGGACCTCATTAGTAGCATATCGATAAGCAAGTTCACGGACCTCAATTACCGGTGTTTTCGGTTGTCTCGTGGATGTAATCACTTCATCAAACGAAAAACGCAATGTTTTTGTCGGACTCCAAATGTTTTGAACATGTGCATCATCACCAACCCGAACAGATTGAGGTTGAGCGCAAAACCGTTTAAGTTTTTCGGTCATTGGTAACTCCACACCGTACGCTTCCAAGTCATCTCTAGCAAACAACTCTTCCGGTTTGCTAGCCTGCAATAATTGTCCTTCATGCATGAATAAAATTCGATCAGCATGAGTCGATAATTTTTCAATATTTTGTTCAATCATAATAATGGTCATACCACTATCTGCTAACCTTCTGGCAATCCGAAAGACATCAGCCACTCCCTTTGGATCAAGTTGAGACGTCGGTTCATCCAAAATGAGTACATCGGGTTGCATCGCGAGTATACTAGCAAGCGCAACACGCTGCATCTGTCCACCAGACAAGGAAAATGGGTTTCTTGCGTGCAAGTTTTCTATGTCGAGCAAACGCATACACTCTGAAATTCGCTGTTGCATTTGTTTTCGAGAGACCCCCATGTTCTCTAAACCAAAAGCAATCTCTTCATAGACAGTCGTTTTCGCCCCTGTCATCTGCGCAAAAGGATTGTCGAATACAACTCCGACTTTTGACATGATGTCACACAAATCATTGGCAAGTATTTCCTCGTTATCAATCATTACTTTTCCGCCGTATGCTCCTTTAAAGAAATGGGGAACGAGACCGGACAATGCGTACGCTAATGTCGTCTTTCCAGCTGTATTCATTCCGACAATGCCAATAAATTCTCCTTTATCAATTGAAAATGAAAGATCTTCTAACGCAAATGTTGTACTGTTTGGGTATTTATACTTCAACTGTTGCGCACGTATGAAACTCATACAAATAACCTCCAAAAGACGACACTCATAAATGCTGTACATAGAAGAGCCCTTACCAACACACTGTGTGCGTAAACAATTGGCTCTTGAATGGACGTCCGTTTCCCTCTTACATTAAAACCACGTGCTTCTAATGCAAGAGAGCGCTCACGTGTTTCGCTCAATCCATTTAGCACAACCGGTCCGAGCAGGGGAATGAAAGACTTTAAGCGAACCCATAAACTACCTTCTGTTTCCAATCCTCTTGATCGTTGTGCTTCGGTAATTTTCTGTGCACGTCCTAGCATTTGTGGAATGATTTGCAACACGGAGAGCAGTACATATCCGAACCGTGGGGATAGCCCTTTTTGAACAAGAGCATCGACCAATTCACTTGGTTTTGTCGTTAAGATAAGCACCCCAAAGCTTAACAGCATATTCATTAGCCGGAGCGTTAGTAAAAGAGCAACTGAAAAACCTTCCTTGTAAATAGGGAAAGTACCAATCTCAACTAAAATAGTGGCACGATCAGGATGAAAGAAGCCGTGAATAATGAGAATAGACCCGATTAAAAACAAGCTCAATCCGATAACGGGTAAGATAAACTTAAACACGTTGCCGATCCACAATACAAAACACGCAAGCAACACGGCACCGACGGCGAATAAATGACTTTGCATCATATAGGTTGAGACAACAGATAAGACAACGAACAATAGTTTTGTAAGTGGATCGATTCGGTGTATTGGTGACGGCCTCTCAACATACAACGTCATGTTCTTGTTCAATGCTATCAAACCTTTCCTAATTTATAGCCGCTCGATTTCACTACCCGCAGTATACAGTTGTTTAACGTTTTTCGGGAGTCCTTTAAACAGTAAATAACTGAGCAAAACAGTGACAACTTTGTCTGGTACATCGACAACTACACTATCTGCGAATGAAGCGAACCAAACAGGCAACTCGTTTGAGATGAGTATTGCAAACAGCGCATCTCCCCAAACGTTGTCTGTCAGACCATCCCAAAAAAGAATATTCAACGGTGTCGAAACAGTCGCAGCTACGAGTCCGACAACGAGTCCAAGGACGATTGCCTTCTTCACACTAGATATCCACCCTTTATACGCCATAATTCCGGCGACAAGACCGATGACCGCTTGTGTAATTGCATAGACGAAAGAAACGGGATTTGTTGTAAAGCCGTAGATGATGTTATTAATAATGCCAACTAGCGCACCAATAATTGGCCCGGCTAGCATACTTGAAAGCACTGTGCCAATGGAATCCACCCAAAGCGGTAACTTTAACAAACTTGCAAACAGTTTTCCAAGATAATTAATACCAATCGCAACAGGAATCAAAACGAGTGCTACAGTTGAAAACTGGAACGACCACATACTTCTTTTATTCATTTGATCTTCTCCTCAACACATTATTATTATGTCTTTCAACTAGTGTAAAGACACATGTATATACTAATATATTTACAGAGAATAAGGAAGAGCCTATTTACTAAATCCTGAGCAAGTAGCTTTTCCTCGATACGTAAAAAAACCGACTCAAGTATTCCATTGAGTCAGCAATCTACGTTATAATTGATATTCTTTTAATAAATTTTCAAGTTGTAAAGCAAGGCCAATATTGCCTTTTACTTTTAACTTACCCATCATGAACGCTGCTGCTGAGTTGAAATCGCCAATAAGCAGTTTTTTGAAGTCTTTGACACTCATCTTTAGTGAACAATCAACTTCTTCACCGGATTTACCGTCTGTTTCATCATAGACTTCTGCGCTTTCGTCCATAAATTTCATGACATAACTGCCACCATCTTCACCGGTCAATTCAATACGATACGTCGTCTTCAATCCTTTATAGGGTTCTCGATTTTCAAGCAATCGCTTCCTGATCTCATGCCAAATTGCATCCATGCTCATCGCTTCAACATTCATCCATCAACATCCTCCTAGTAAGTGACTGATTATTCATTCAGTATAGCATATCTCCATGCAAGGAGAGTAAATAAAGTTCCATAATATCGAAGAACCTACGTAAATTGTAAATGTGTCTGAAAGAAGCGTGACATAAAAGAAGAATTTTGAAAAATAGCGGATAATGCTTTAAGAAATGTATAAAATTGTCGATAACAGGAGTAGGTATTTATTGTATAGAAAGGTGGTGTACTAGTTATATGCAACATTCCCTAGAGGAAATTGAGAAGATATTGGAACAGATGATGGAAAAGCAAGAATATATTTTTACACATGCACAACAATTGAACGTATCCAGAGAGTCTATTGCAGATATGCTGCTTGAAATTTGTATCCGTATCGCACAAATTATTGATTGTGAAAAAGTAAGTATTTGGTTGTTTAATGAAGATCATTCAATATTAAACGCGCAAACGATTTATGAACACCCAAACAAACAAGTTCCGCTAACAAATCTTTACCGACACTCGGCACCTTCTTATTTCAAAGCAATTGAGCAAGAGCGAATTATTGCTGTGTCTAACGTCATGACCGATCCGAGAACATGTGAGTTGAAAGAAGACAGCCAATACCGAAATGGACCCATTCAATCTATAGTAGACGCCTCTATTTTACTCAGTAAAGGGATTGGAGGCGTGCTTTGTTGTGAATCAATCCATCAGAGAGAGTGGACGGTTTTTGAAAAAGTACTTGTAACGTCCATTGCGGACATGCTGTCTTTCCTCTTTGATCGTTTAGAAAGAATTGAAGTGGAAGAGCATGTTCATCACTTAGCCTATAAAGATTTGGTCACAGGACTGGACAATCAATATGCTTTCAATGAGAAAGTGACAGAAAAGCTCCGAACATTGGCAACACATGAGCGTGGATTGTTCATGTATTTTGTGCTCGATCAATTCACAGAAGTCCAAGGTGTGCTCGGCCATGATGGAGCTGACCAAATGCTGAAAATAACAGCTGAGCGTTTAAAAGAGCTCTTTCCTGAACCTGCCCAGACAGCACGAATCGCTTTTGATCATTTCATCCTCTTTTCGCCATTCGAAGGAGAATTGAGTGACAAAAGAAAAATGTTGGATCATATTACCAACAAGTTAAAGCATCCCATGTACATTTGCGGACAGGAAGTGTATATGACTTTTAGTTATGGTGCCGCAATTTATCCTGATCATGCGAAAGATGTAAAACATGGAATTCAAGCAGCTTATATGGCATTGCAAGCGGGGAGAAAGACGTCCAATCGAAAAAGTGGCAGTGTTTACAACCCTAACATGCATACATATTTAAAAGAAACAATGTTATCTGAAATGAATTTACGCAGAGGTTTGGATTTAAATGAATTTCAGCTCCACTATCAGCCGCAAGTCAATTGTCGAACGGGGGAAGTCATAGGTTTTGAAGCACTGCTCAGATGGCAACACCCTGAAAGAGGACTTATTTTTCCATCTGATTTTATCGAACTGGCTGAGTCGACCGGTTTAATAACGCCAATAGGTGAATGGGTCATTCGAGAAGCGGTTAAACAAATTAGCGAATGGAACAAAATGGGTATTGAGAATGTTACCGTGTCCATCAACTTGTCTCCTAGACATTTTCTACACCATAATTTACCTTTCTTCTTGGAACAATGTATTCAAGAAGCACGTATTAAACCGCAAAGGCTCGTTTTGGAAATTACAGAAAATGTCGCCATGGAAGAACAAAGAGCTGTGACTAGCCGCATTAAACTTTTAAAGGAAATGGGCTATTCCGTGTCAATCGATGATTTTGGAAAAGGCTATTCAGCATTTATTTATTTGAAGCATTTTCCGATTAATGAAATAAAAATTGACCGAGAATTCATTAGTGAGTTAGGATCGAACATGCAAAGCATCGGGATTGTGCAAACGATCATTCATCTCGCTGAAATGTTAGGGTTACGGACAATTGGTGAAGGTGTGGAAACAAAAGAGCAGTGGGACATACTAAAGCAACTTGGTTGTTCGCAGCTCCAAGGGTATTATTTCAGTAAACCGATTGAGGTAAATCAAATCAATGATCTGTTTCACAAGTACGGTAGGGGAGGTAAGCTCCTTCTTCCTTCTGCGAGTAAAGTATTATTATAAGTTGAGTCGTTTGATCTGACTTGAAAAATGAAAAACCGCACGAAAGTTTCGTGCGGTTTTTCTATTCCATTCTTTTTATCGACCGATTGGCCAATCAAACGGAATGGACCCTGGTGGAGAGTGTTTTAGAATATCAAACACTGGAATTGTGTATGCGAAAAGGATAAGGGCAATCGTAATGCCGATCCATAAGTACCAGTTCTCTAAAATCTTTGGTGTCGGTTCTGCATCTTCTTCCTCTTCTGCAATCGGAAATTCCTGAACGCCTTTCGGTGCGAAATAAGCGATTTGGATGAAAATGTAAATCATTAATAAGATACCGATAAAGAGAATTGTGCCGCCGACTGCTTGCGCAATTTGATAACTGATCCACGTATCCACTTGCTCGCCACCTGCGTAATTCGAGAAGTTGGAACGGCGTGGACCACCTAATAATCCTTGAATATGCATGGCGGTTGACATGATCGTCATACCAACTGTCCAAATGATCGTTTGGATGATGCCGAGGCGATTCAGTTTTGGCGTCAAACGTCTACCCGTCAAATGAGGCACTAGCCAATAGGCAATTCCGAAATACGTAAGGAGAACAGTAGTTGCCACAGTTAAATGGAAGTGGCCAGTTACCCAAATCGTATTATGGACAAGTGTGTTTACTTGGTGGGAAGCATTAACGATACCTCCAGCTCCCCCAGGAATGAACGCGACCATGCCGATAAACGGTGCTAGAAAACGAACGTCTTTCCAAGGTAAATACTTAAACCAGCCAAACAATCCTTTATGTCCTTTTCTTCGTCCAGTCGTTTCAAAAGTAGCGAAAATCGAGAATGCAGTCATAAGTGTTGGAACGACAACCATGAACGTCAACACAACTTGTATGAACTTCCACGTAGGATCGATGCCCGGTTCGGTCAATTGGTGATGGAAACCAACCGGAATGGAAAACATGAGCAATAGGATGAAAGATAATCTTGCAAGGGAATCACTGAATAATTTTCCGCCGATAATTTTCGGGATAATTGCATACCATGCCATATAAGCAGGAAGTAACCAGAAATAAACGAGTGGATGCCCGAAATACCAAAACAATGTCCGGCTTAACAAGACGTTAATTGTGGCAGCATACCCTAATGACCAAGGGATAAATTGAATGAGTACGGATGCGGCTACTCCAAGTGAAGCAATGAACCACATGGCCATGTTAATCGTTACCATGAATGCAAGCAAAGGTGATTTCTGACCTGGATTCGCTTTCTTCCAAACATACAACTGACGGAAATTGACGAACACAGCAATCCAACTTCCGACGATGACGAGTGCTAGCCCTATATAGAAGGCAACGTGGGCACGTAACGGTGCGTAAAATGTATAAAGCACATTCGCTTGACCAACGAGAATTGTTATGGCAGCCATAACCGTACCAACGAGCATTGTCCAAAAGGCAATCCATGCCCATTGACGTTGTTTATCCGAGAGACCGACTGTTTTTCCTAATAACGCAAACTGAAAACCTACAATGAAAAAAGTTGTTAAGACAAGCCCGAGAATGACTCCATGCACAGTGAGTATCGTGTAATAATTAATGCCAAATGGTAATTGAAATTCACCAGATCGAGCGAGTGTTTGCAATAAACCCATCAACCCACCAATTAATAGCGAAACAAAAGTCACATACATAAAAGACATATATAAACGGGATTCTTTCTTAGAAAAATTCCAGTCTTTCATCATTCCTCATACACCTCCACAGTTGCAAACATTTGATGGTGACCGATGCCGCAGTATTCGTTACAAACGACAGTAAACTCTCCGGTATTTTTCATAACTGTCTCCAATCGACTTACATGACCTGGTTCTACCATCATGTTGACATTCGTCCCTGCAACTTGGAAGCCGTGGATGACGTCCTTTGTTGTGATTTGAAATAAAACCGTAGATCCTTTTGGCACGCGGATTTTTTTAACGGGTTTCCCGTCATCATCTACTCCGAAATCATAATTGAAAGCTGAAGCAACAATGTTGACGGTGTATTTTCCGTCAGCAACTTCACGCAGTCCAAGATTTTCAGGCTTAAATGCTTCATGCGCTTCTACATTTTGTGGATCGATTGTTTCGATATGACTTTGTGGATGCGCACCTTTCCAAAAGGCTGCAAATCCGATAATGGCTAAAAAAAGTACGAGTGACCCTAAGCCGAATGCAAGCCATATCTTTTCAAATTTATGCAAATGCATCGTATTTCCCCCTAACCTGTATCATTATCGTGATAAAAAGAGTGCATAAATGCCGAACCAAGAAACTAGTATGAAGATCCTAAAAGCATGACAGCGATGAATGTACCTTTTAAATCCATCCCATGCTCGTTGGAACTTGGTACAAGTTGTTTGGAATTGTCTTTCGTCATTCCTTCCACCTCCTACATTCGAAAGTCGTTTGCTCATACTTTTATCTTAAGCATGTGGTAGAAATAGAGAATTAGGGAATTCCCTATGATTCATTAGATCGGGAATTCGTTCACACTTTGTACAAATGGTCTTCATAATATCGCCATAGATATGTAGTAGTGATTGAATAGGTTTGTTGGAGTGGAAAGAGGGAATAACAGATTCGACTACCCTTTTTGTGTAAATTATTCGTTTAGTTGACCATACTGTTTATGGAAATTACAATGTAAGAGGTACAATAAATCTAAAATGAAAGTCGGTTGAGAATGATGGAAAAATGTAAACTAATTAAAGTTGAAAGCCCTGAGAAAGGTGCTGAACAATTTTATCAGTTGATAAAAGAAGAGCTTGAAAACGATCGACTTCATGTGCTTGGATTGGCTACAGGAAGTACGATGATTCCGGTCTATGCAAAACTAACAGCGTCTGAGCTGGATTTTTCAAATGTAACAACATTCAATTTGGATGAATACGTCGGTCTACATGCAACGAGTCCAAACAGTTATGCATATTTCATGGATGACCATTTATTTAATAAGAAGAAGTTCAAAGAAACGAATATACCAAATGGAATGGCTGCAGATCTAGACGCGGAATGTAATCGTTATGAGCAAGCGCTGCAACAAGCAGGTCTTGACATTCAATTGCTCGGAGTCGGAGAAAATGGCCATATCGCATTTAACGAACCTGGCACACCTGCTGACTCGGTTACGCACGTAGCAGAATTGACGGATTCCACACTAGGTGTCAACAGTCAATACTTCGACAACGATGAAAAAATCCCAACGACTGCTTTGACAATGGGGATTGCTTCTATTATGAGTGCGAAAAAATTAGTCTTGCTCGCTTTCGGCGAGAAAAAACGACCAGCAATTACGAAGTTCTTGGAAGGGAAAATTGATTCCGATTGGACAATTACGTACTTGCACGAACATGATGATGTTACGATTATTACAGATTTAGACATGTAACAAGGAAGAGAAGGGGCGGGCAAACATAAGAGTGGCCTTTTCTCTAAATAATTTCATAACATAAGAAAAACTGCGTGAGGGCGACTTGTCCTTCACGCAGTTTTATTTATGCGTGCATTCGCTTGTATTAGGTATTCATTGAAATGAGCAAGTAAAGTGTACAAATAGGAGCTGTTATGGGCGGAAAATGACAAATATGTTTCAGCGTGAAATACAACGCGATTTTTGTAATGTTATTGTTACATAACTGTAATATAGGACGAGCATAGTACGTGTTAAAGTTAATGCAGATGATTTATTCAGATAAATATAAAATTTTGGGGGATTATATGAGAATATTAGCACAGGTGCAAAAGTCATTTGTTATTTTTGCAGTTTCTATCGTATTGCTCGTCTCGCCGTTCGCTAGCCAAGCTGAAGCGTCATCAATTACTATATCTGACACTGCAAAGAGTTTAAAAGGAATAAAATATAAATATGGCGGTACGACAAAAGCTGGTTTCGATTGTTCAGGGTACATCCAGTACGTATTTAAGCAACACGACATTTCATTACCTCGCACCTCTTCAGGGATGCATGCAACAGGTACGAAAGTGAACAAAGCTGACTTACTTCCAGGTGACCTTGTTTTCTTCAATACTTCCGGTAAAGGGGTATCTCACGTAGGCATCTACGTTGGTAACGGGAAATTTGCCCATGCCTCGTCTTCAAAAGGTGTACGTGTAGATGCATTAAACGATCCTTATTACTGGGGAGATAAGTACGTTGGTGCTAAACGCATTAACGGTGCCACTTCTGTTGCATCAACAAAATAAGTAATATAAGTCTCTTCCAAGAGCGGATTTTCTTTTATAGAAATTCCGTTCTTTTTGTATGCATTCAATTCAGTTGCATAAGTACTATGTGTCAAAACCTGTCGCGAATAAAAACGAACCTTACATCGCCTCTCGCATCTTTCCATGCTTTAAGGTCCTGTAAGCATTACAGTATAAAAAGCAAAACCTATATTGTAGCAAACACCTTCGCAATGCATAAACTTATCGACTAGCTCTTTGCTTAAAAGCTACATTTGTTTTGCAAACAAACCCTCTAAATTGTCAAAACCCATTTGGCGCGACAAGCTATCAATTTTGAATAGAATGTATCCGCGGTACTTAAAAGTACATAAGTTGTATCACACAACCGCAGCAAACTTCCCCAAAACGCCGCATAAATGTTCGGAACGCGGCAAACTTCTCTGAAACGCCGCATAAATGTTTAGAACGCGGCAAACTTCTCCAAAACGCCGCATAACTCCTCCAAAACGCCGCATAACAAAAAAATCCGCAGGAAACCCACTTAAAGGTCCCTGCGGAAATTCCATTATGCTTTTAAACTTTAGTTAAGGTACCTCTTTATTGTGGCACACGAATGGACCAACGGGAGAAGTCAGGGTCCTCTTTTTGTACCATTTCTTTCGGATAAATAAACGTCCACGGTTTTGATGTATTGGCCTTCACATCGAATGAATCGAGTTTGAATGATCCACGTGCAATTAGATCACCTGTAGCATCAATTAATTCTAATGGTAGATTTTCAATGTTGATTTGTTTTGAGTGGCCGTTACGAATGAATACAGAAGTGGCGATACTGCCGTCTTCCTGTTGTTTCACTTGAAATCCGGCGATGTTCACTTCACGTGGTTTTAATTTCGGCATACTTTCAACTGCTTTTTCAAGCGCTGCTTTCTGATCTGCTGAAAGCCCTTCTTCCCAAGCCGGCTCTAATTCTAGTTTGTGTGGAACCATCGATTGGACGTTAAACGCAAGTTTCCAACCTTCAGCTGGTGGGGTTTCCGCAAAAAGATTGTCTTTCGTAAAGACGAATACCCAAGGACGTGCACTCGTTGCTGGGATATCTCCCAATTCCTCTAAGTTGAACTGTTGGGACGCAAGCATATTCCCTTCACGGTCTAGCAATAACAACTCGACTTCGCCAAGTGTAATGGATTGACTGAGAGAAGAGCGGAAAAAAGCTTTAACGAGCCAATTACCGTTCGATTCATCTACGTCTATATCGATACCGGATAAAGAAATTTGATCAGGCTTCAAAGGTTCCAATTCATTCGCTAGAAATCTGAAGACGTATTCCTGTTCTTGAGAAATTGTCCATTGAGGGTGAAGGGACAGCGTCGTCTCAATATCATCTGTGCTCGCAGATGGGGCATTGCCTTCTAAAATTTCTTCGGAACCAATTGTACTATCGGAGCCTTTTTTTTCGGTTTTTGTAAATAATGAAAAGAGTTTCATTAATCTTGTCCCTCCTGTTGTTGTGAAATCAACTTCATGAAACCAATAATTTCAGAAGCAATGTTTCGGCGTAATTGTTGATAATGTTTGCCAAATAACTGCAGGCCTTCTCGTTGGTAAATACGCATCGGATCTTCTTGTCCATAAGAACGTAAGCCGATTCCTTCCTTTAGACGCGCCATCACTTCCAGGTGTTTCACCCACATGGAGTCGATATGGCTCAGCATCACTTGAGGGATGATTTCTTTAACTTCCTCATTGTCGACAAATCTGTCCAGATAGTCAAAAAGGGTTTGCAGCGCTTCATCGTAAACTTTAACAATTTCAGATGGCTTTTCCAAATTTCGTGGAAGTGTTATTGGCTCTAATAGAAGTCCATTCATCGTGCGTTCAATTCGATCAAAATCGTATTGGTCAGGCGTTTCGTGTTCAGGACAGCTATCATAGACGACAAACTCAACCGCTTCCGTCACCATTGTCTTTAATTGTTCAAAGAGATTTTCACGTTCTAGCACTTTATCTCGCAATGAATAGACGACACCACGTTGATCGTTAATAACATCGTCCAATTTCAAGTTGTATTCACGCATGGAGAAATGCGCGCCTTCTACGATTCGTTGAGTGCGTTCTGTTAGCTCATTTACTTCAGTATTTTGAACAAGACCATCTTCGTCCGCTTTTACTTTCTTATTGAACTTTTCAAGGTCATCTTTTGCAAAACGTTTGAACATATCATCTTCGAGTGAAATGAAGAATTGGCTCTCCCCTTTATCACCTTGACGACCGGAACGTCCACGCAATTGATTATCAATGCGGCGGCTTTCATGTTTTTCAGTTCCTAAGACAAAGAGGCCACCATTTTCTTCTACCCCTTCACCAAGCATAATGTCAGTTCCACGTCCAGCCATGTTTGTAGCGACCGTAATATGACCATATTGCCCCGCTTGGGATATGAGGTCGACTTCTTGTTCGACGCTTTTTGCATTTAACAAGTGGTAACGAAGGTTTTCTTTATCCAAATACTCGGCGACTTTCTCAGATTGTAAAATGGAAGTGGTCCCGACAAGGACAGGTTGTCCTGTCTTATGACGTTTCGCAACTTCTTTTGCAACAGCAATGTACTTTTGATCGGTTGTGACAAAGACTTTATCAGGTGAATCGACACGTGCTCGTGGTCGGTTTGTCGGAATTTGAATGACTTCCATGTTGTACACTTCACGAAATTCTTTTTCCTGTGTTTTTGCAGTTCCGGTCATACCACTTAGATGTGGATACATTCTAAAATAGTTTTGAATGGTAATTTGAGCTTGGGCTTTATTTTCCTCTGTAATTGGAAGCCCTTCTTTTGCTTCGATTGCCTGGTGCAAGCCGTCGGATAGTGTACGGCCTTCCATAATCCTTCCCGTGAACATATCCACGAGCTCCACTTTGTCGTCTTTGACGATATAATCCACATCTCTTTCAAAAATGACAAAAGCGCGGACAGCTTGAATCATATAATGATAAAGTGTCTGGTGTTCGAGTTCATACAGATTGTCGATCCCAAACGCCTTTTCAACTTGTTCAATCCCTTCATCAGTAAGGGATGTCGCTTTTGTCTCGTCGTCAAAGTCGAAGTGGACACCTTTTTTAAATCTTTTGGCAAGTCTTGCTGCAATGAAATGCAAATCTGCATCCGCTTGCATTTTCCCTGCAACAATCAATGGCGTCTTCGCTTCGTCAATTAACACACTATCCACTTCATCAATGATTGCGAAGTGGTACGGTCGCTGTACTTTTTGAGAAGGGTATTGGACCATGTTATCCCGAAGGTAATCAAAACCAAATTCCGTTCCAACTCCGTACGTAATGTCTGCCATGTACGCATCTTGTTTTTCACGGCCTTGCATCATCGGTACATTCAGGCCGACTGTCAAACCAAGGAAACGATGAATTTGACCGATTTGTTCATAATCGCGTTTTGCAAGATAGTCATTTACAGTGATGACATGGACACCTTTCCCTTCAAGGGCACGCAAATAAGAGGGGAGGGATGCAACAAGTGTTTTTCCTTCCCCTGTCGGCATTTCTGCAATATTTCCTTCTGACAGTACCATCCCGCCAATGAGTTGGACGTCAAAATGACGCATCCCCAGTACTCTCTTGGATGCTTCGCGAACGACGGCAAATGCTTCAGGGAGTATCGTTTGAATTGTATCTCCATCATGAATTTGCGTCTTGAAAACTTCTGTCATATGTGCAAGTTCTTCATCTGACAACGTTTCGTATTTTGCTTCTAAACTATTTATGTGTTCGACAACTTTCCGGTATTTTCGTAGTTGTCTTTCGCTCGTTTGGGTTGAACGTTTAAAAAATGATAACATGTATTGACGCTCCTTTAATTGATCCTTCACCTAAGGATATGGTTCTATTTTATCAAAGTACTTATAAAAAGACTACCGTGAGCGGTAAAAGAACAATAGTAGATTTAGGATAGTTTGCAGAAAAAGAGGGTATAGTAGTTTCAAGTTGCTAACTTGGGTGCTTTCCAACAGCAAACGTGCTATAATACTTGTGGCTAATTAAATTATTGATTTACGGGGAGGAAGGACATGTTATTCCTTGCAATGGCCGTAGCTTTCGTAGCTGCCATCATACTCACTCCGCTCGTCATTAAATTCGCATTTCGGATTGGGGCAGTCGATCATCCTAATTATCGTAAAGTGCATGCTTCTGTCATGCCGCGAATCGGTGGAGTTGCTATATTTGGCGCATTCTTTATCGGCTATTTATTATTACGTCCCGAAGATGATCTTGTAAACGCTACGGGAATTCTCGTTGGCGCGTTCATCATTATCATTACAGGTTTTTTGGATGATATGCTGGAAATCACCGCTAAAGCGAAGATGTTCGGACAGCTCATTGCTGCGATCATCGTCATTACATGGGGCGGCCTTCAAATTGACTATATTAACTTACCATTTTATGGCCAGTTCGACTTTGGTTATTTAAGTATACCAATCACAATTATTTGGATTATCGGCATCACGAATGCCATTAACCTAATTGATGGTTTAGATGGCTTGGCGGCCGGTGTTTCTACAATTGCACTGATTTCCATAACGGTGATGGCTGTCATCATGGGCAATGTGTTTGTTGTCGCAACAGCTGCAATATTGGCAGCAAGCTCTCTCGGTTTTCTATTTTACAATTTTCATCCTGCGAAAATCTTCATGGGAGATACCGGAGCGCTATTTCTCGGCTATATGATCGCAGTTCTTGCACTTTTAGGGTTCAAAAATATCGCAGTCGTATCACTCGTCATCCCGATTATTATGTTAGGTGTACCGATTTCTGATACATTCTTTGCGATTGTAAGACGCGTACGAATGAAACAACCGATTACTGCACCTGACAAATCCCATTTGCATCATTGTTTATTGCGAGCAGGGTTTTCACACCGCCAAACTGTGTTAATCATTTACGGTTTAGCAATTTTATTCGGTGTGGCAGCAGTGCTCTTCTCGCAAGCGACTGTTTGGGGAGCAATTGTGTTAATTGCAGTCATGTTACTTGCAATTGAACTTTTTGTGGAGGTAATTGGTCTAGCAGGAACGAATTATCGACCATTATTGAATCTTGTACGAATGATAGGGAAATGAAAAAAGGTGATGTGCACAAATTGTGCATGTCACCTTTTTTCATGTTGAAGGAGGGGGGACTTTACTCGTCTCTCTATGTGTTTTCCAATAGAAAACAGGTAGAGGGAAATCGACATTAATCGTTTCTCTCTACCTGTTTCCATTTGTAAGGCTCTTCAATCTGAGAAGTCGTCACTACCATCAGCCGTTTCGTCCGCTGAATGTAATCCGTTTGAATTCGAATCGGTTAATGATGAAGAATCAGGGATGAGTCCTAAATGGGACTGCAATAACTGACTGACATTTTCTAGGTCGCTATCTTTCAGTTTGTAATAATAAACACCGGTAGACCAATCATCATATCCTTGCAAATTAATTGTATCAATTTGTGGCATCCCATCTTTTGCATACTCCCAAAACGAGGTCATCTCTTTGAAAGTCATGTCGGTTTTCATATTATCCCCAACTGCGTCAATGACATCACCATATTTGGAAATCGATTTAACAGACACCATTTCTTTAATAATTGATTGAAGAATCATTTGTTGACGTTTGCCTCGTTCGATATCACTGTCCAATTTACGCGTTCTTGCCAGTGCAAGGGCATGACGTCCATCTAACACGTGCAAGCCTTTTTTCAATTGGATAGCGTTTTTATCATTTTCATCTTTTTCCAATCGATCATATGGAACTTCTACTTCGATGCCGCCAAGCGCATCCACGACTTCAATGAATGCATTAAAATTCATTTTCACATAATAATCAACCGGAATGTCGAGCATTTCTTCCACCGCTTCAATTGAAGCATGTGTGCCGCCATAAGCGTGAGCATGGGTAATTTTATCTTTATAACCGACCTTCGGGATGTACACATACGAATCACGCGGAATGCTTAATAACTTAACGGATTTCTCTTCGGGATTAAACGTAGCGACAAGAAGGGCGTCCGAACGGCTATTTCCTTCGCCTTGCATCCTTGCTTCGCTGTCATCTACACCGATGAGCAGGACTGAGACATTGTCTTTGGCAGGTTCCACTTTCGCCTCGCCACGAAGATCCGACTTTTGTGTACTCGGAACTGGCTCGTAAGCGCGGTCCACCGCTTTTTCAGCCTTCTGATGCAAAGAAAGCGCATAAGCTGAAACGAGTAACAAAGTCGCGAAGGAAACGGAGAGCCCAATTTTAATGGCCAGTCTTTTCTTAGATGTCTTCTTTTTCATGTTTCTATATTCTTTTCTTTTCATTCAGGTTTAAGCCCCCTGTATCAGCTCGGTAAGGTGTGAAGCTGATATAATCGATCCATCTACTAGCTTTATGTCAAAAAACTCTTGTTGTCACTATTTTTTGCAATCAATCGTCAACTTTCAACATTATACTATTAAATGGCGCATCCGTATACTATTATCAACAATCGAACTCTAAAAACGCTGTCGATATTTTGGAGATTTCAGCTTTAGCACTTGTTAATTCTGTAATCCACTCGGAAAACGTATCCGTTTCAGAAACTGGAACATATAGCAGTAAATGAACGTCTTCTTCATAGAGGATCTGTTCAAGCGGGTATGTGGACTGACGTACTTCATTTTCAAGTTTACCAAGCAACGTATAATCAATGGACACTTTCATCAGTTCATGGAGCTTCCGTTCAACGACGCCTGTTGCAGCAATTCCCTCAGTCGTCGCGCGTCCATACGCACGGATTAACCCGCCACCACCTAGTTTGATGCCCCCGAAATAACGGGTGACAACGACAGCGGTATCTTTTAAACCTTGCTTTTTTAGTACTTCTAGCATAGGAAAGCCAGCGGTTCCGGAAGGCTCACCATCATCATTTGCTTTTTGGATCTGATCATGCTCTCCAATCAAATACGCTGAACAGTTGTGTGTGGCTGTATGATGCATCTTTTTAATATCCTGGATGAAATCGAGCGCTTCTTCTTCGGTTTCAACACGTTTAACATATGTTAGAAATCTCGATTTCTGAATGACGAGTTCACTTTCGCCGTAAAGTTTGACAGTTTTATAATCTGCTCGCATTTGCAGCACCCCTATCACTTGTAATACAATCGTAATACGCAATTAGTTTTATAATGATATAATAACAAAGTGTATAAGGAATTAATGAATACTGCAACATTGCAACTGTTGTACGTGTTTTGATTTCCGGACGGGAGAGGTTGAATTGGCTGAGAAGACAATAGACATCCAAAAACTTGAGAGTATTTTCGACAACATGGTCAATGTGATGGATCAATCTAAAAACGACATATTTACAATCAGCGAGCAAAGCCGACAAGCTCTCCAGGAGATGCAAAACGAAGTAGCGATCATTAAAGAAGAGATTTCCCGGGTAATAGATGAAGGGGATTATTTGGAAGACATGACGCGCCATTCCAGAAGAAGGCTTGCAGATGTCTCCAAGAATTTTATGAACTATTCCGAGGAAGAAGTACGTAAAGCCTACGAAACTGCAAATGATCTACTTGTAAGATTATCGATCAATCGAATGGAAGAGAAGCAATTACGCGTACGAAGAGATGAATTAGATCGTCGCATTGTCGCTCTTTTGGATACGATTGAAAAAGCAGATCAGCTTGTCAATCAAGTGACAACCGTCATCTCTTATTTGACATCTGATTTGAAAAAAGTTGGAGAAGCACTCGAAACAGCTCGCCAAAAACAAGAATTCGCCATACAAATCATTCACGCCCAGGAGGAAGAAAGAAAACGCCTCTCTCGTGATATCCATGATGGGCCCGCTCAAATGTTAGCAAATGTCTTGTTGCGCTCAGGACTTATCGAAAAGACGTTTGCAGAAAGAGGCCCGAATGAAGCATTGTCTGAGCTGAGTCAATTAAAAGTGATGGTTCGAAATGCGCTACTTGAAGTACGTCGTATTATTTACGACCTACGTCCAATGGCGCTCGACGATTTAGGTTTAATCCCTACTCTGAGAAAGTATGTTACGACCGTTATGGAATATGAAGAAGGTGTAACAATCCATTTCATGAATAATGGGACGGAAATACGTTTTGACTCAACAATTGAGGTAGCGATTTTCAGACTTGTCCAAGAATCCATCTCGAATGCACTAAAACATGGAAACTCCAGGGATGTTTGGGTGAAAGTAGAATGGCTCCGTGATACAATGAATATTGTCGTGAAAGACAACGGAAAAGGATTCGATATAAATCAAACTAAAGAGAAATCATTTGGCATTATAGGAATGCGTGAACGAATCGAGTTGCTGAAAGGTGAAATGAAGATCATGTCAGCTATCGGCAACGGTACAACGGTGCTATTCCGTATTCCGTTACAAGAAAATAGTATTGTTGAATAGGGTATTGGGAGGGAATGAAAATGACAAAAATTTTGATTGTAGATGACCATCAATTATTCCGTGAAGGTGTAAAGCGAATCCTAGATTTTGAAGACTCATTTGACGTAGTAGGTGAAGGGGACGACGGCTCTGAAGTAGCTGAGCTTTATCGTCGTTTCAATCCTGATGTCGTCTTGATGGACATTAACATGCCAGGCATGAATGGTGTGGAAGCAACGGAGAATTTGAAAAATGAATTCCCGGACGCAAAAGTCATCATCTTATCAATCCATGACGATGAATCATATGTATCGCATGCACTTAAATCAGGTGCACTTGGTTACATGTTAAAAGAAATGGATGCCGATGCAATTGTACAAGCCATTAAAGTGGTAGCTGCTGGTGGATCGTATCTACATCCGAAAGTTACACATAATTTAGTAGCAGAATTCCGTCGTTTAAGCGAGCGGGAGCACAAAGGTTCTTTCCAACAAAATGATATTCGTCGCCCACTCCATTTGTTGACGAAGCGCGAATGTGAAGTCCTCCAATTGTTGACGGATGGTCAAAGTAACCGTACGATTGGTGAAACACTCTTTATTTCTGAAAAAACGGTTAAAAACCATGTGTCGAGTATTCTTCAAAAGATGGGTGTCAATGACCGTACACAAGCCGTTGTTACGGCGATTAAAAATGGCTGGGTGGAAGTAAAGTAATTGCTCCCCCCCATTACGGGTAATTAGATGTACCTTCATCTTGATCCCGCTTGGAAGCATCTCACTAGCGCAAGTGGAAGACGGATGATACAGTTTGAAGGGACCTTCTATTTTAAGAAGGTCCCTTTCGAAGTTTGAGGAGGCAAAAGGATGAAAAAGACAGTCGTTTATTTGATGCTTGTATTTGTGCTTGTACTAAGTGCTTGTTCGAAGAATGAAGAGGATAATGCCAATCAAGGCTCTGTAAATGATGGGGAAACGTCCAATGAATTCGGCTCTATTGATCACGGTGTTGATGAAAACAAAGTAGGGTTCAACCTATCAGGCGGCGAAATCGAAGAAGCTGCCAATGTCCCTAAGGAAGAGAAAACCGCGTTAGTGGAAGCGTTTGACACGTATATTCATGCATTTAACGCGCAAGACGTAGATGAATATATGCGTACACTCTCAAAAAATCCGCAAAGCTTTTCCATTGATGAAGAGCGCACTTACATTGAAGGGGTCTTTAGTGAATACGAGATCAGTCGTGATGCAAAAGACGTGACAATTGTAAAATATGACGCGGATAAAGGGGAAGCCCAAGTGTTCTCCAATTTGGATACGACATTAAAACAGAAGTCTTCGGGCCTTGAAACGAACCGTACCGGCAGACAAGTGACCGTTTTCACGAAAGAAGACGGCAACTGGAAAGTGACGTCTGTTTATTACATGGAAGACCAGCCTAGCGGCGAAGCAAAATGATAAGTACGTAACGATAAATGAGTGATTTCTTGTCAACTAGACGGGGAATCGCTTTTTTGTTGAATCCGTCGTTGTAAAAATCGTGCAGTTTATTCCTATGTATAAAATTCCCTTCTCGCTCCATATTGATTTTAAGACTGTATGTGGTATTATAAGAACAAATGTTCTTGTTATTGTGAGAGGAGGAATGGGTATGCCTTTAATTCCTGCAAAGGCATTGCCGCACTTTGAAAATATGATTTACTTGCCGTTGCTTGTAATTGTGTTGGAACGTGACCGTGTAGGTATTGAAAAAGGTCCCTTTAAACTGAAGGGACCTTATCTTACAATGATTGATACGGTATTGTCACAAGTCCAAGAGGAGTTACAAGAGACAAAAATCTTTTTAAAACGTAATAACATGAAAGTGCTCCAAAAAAGTAGGGATAACATGTTTACGGAATATATTTTTTTAAATGGTGGTTATGAAGATCATCGTCGTTACTTAAATGTTAGACTTCGAAATCGGACGGAAGAGCTACTTCATCTTTATTTCATGAAGGGGTTGAACCATCCGCGGACGAATGATCGTCACTGATTTTTTTTGTAGATGCATAGAGTTCATCTAAATGTTCTTCTAACACGACAGAATCGACATGCTCTCTTTGAGTCAATGTGTGTTCAGGTTCTTGAGAGGATAAGAGGTTGGACGTGCGATTCAATTCTTTCTGTTTGTTGATGAAGTTAATTTCAACCAATCGCGCTAACGAGAACTGACGATACATTGTAGCGACTGTCACACCGATTTTTATATCGATACCGTTCTTCAATTTTACGATTGTTTGCAAACCGTCGGGTAGGAAAGTATCAATTGCATGATAGGCAATCCACGTGTTGTAATCTGATTTTGCGGACATTGTTGGGATGAAGATAAAGGGCATGCCATAAGAATTCGCTATTAGCAAAGGTAGTTTGTGCCGTCTATCTAGTAATTTTGCTGAAGATTGCATAGCGTTATCGAAACTTCCACCGTAAAATTTACATGAACGCGTAACGATATGTAAAGGTTTCTTAGCAATCGTAAACCTATCGTTCTGTTCAATTACCGACGTATAAATCCTTTTCCCATAAGTTTTAGGATTCAATACTAATGTGTCAAAAGATATGACATAATTTGTTTTCGATTCGTTCATTTTCCATTTCCTCCTTTTATCGTAAACAGTACCCTAAATAGTATTATAGAGTACGTAAAATTAAATGCAACCCTTTTTCATGAATAATTCGAAATATTAACAAAATCAGAGAATTATTTTAATTAAAAAATAGGTTAAATAACATATTAATTAGGGATTATTATGCAATTATTAAGTCTTCTAGAACTAGTACGAATATACCCTTGAAAGGGATTTCTGTTGATAAAAAAAGAAGGAATTTTCTTGGGTAACAAGAAAATTCCTTCTTTTAATAAAATATTTATTTTTCACTCAGTTTTCTGATAATCCAGCGCTGCAGCACCTAATGTTTTGGCTGCAATTAGCATCGCTCGTTCTTCAAAATCAAACTTTGGATGATGGTGAGGGAAAGGAGCTGCATCCACAGGTTGAGCACCCGTAAAGAAAAATGTGCCTGGCACTTTTTCTAAGTAGTACGCAAAATCTTCTCCACCCATTTGAGGTTTACTTTCTACGATTGCGCTAATGTCAGGAACAGTTTCAGCGACTTGCTGAAGGAATTCAGTTTCCTTTTGATGGTTCACAACAGCAGGGTAGCCTCGGAAATAGTTGAAAGTAATTGTGCAATCATTTGTGAGGGCAGTCCCTTCAACGACACGGCGCATTTCTTGTTCCATCAAGTCGCGGATTTCCGGGCTAAATGTTCGTACGGTCCCACCGAGTTTTGCGGAGTCTGCAATGACATTAAAAGCATTATCTGCCATGAATGAGCCAATGGACAGAACTGCGGATTCAATCGGATCGACACGACGTGAGACTAGTTGCTGTAAGTTCATGACAAGCTGTGCACCAATGACGACTGCATCTTTCGTCTGGTGAGGTGCAGCACCGTGTCCGCCAGCGCCTTGGATTGTAATTTCAAATCGATCAGCAGCGGCCATGATAGGGCCTGTACGGTATTCAATTGATGAATAAGGGGTTAGTGACCATAAGTGCGTTCCAAAAATGACGTCTACGCCATCGAGGCAACCGTCTTCAATCATTGAGATGGCCCCACCAGGTGCAAATTCCTCAGCGTGTTGGTGGATGAAAACGTATTCTCCTGCCAAATCTTCTCGAAGGTCGAAAATGACTTTCGCCAATTGCAACAAAGCAGCAGTATGACCGTCATGACCACAAGCATGCATGACGCCTGGAACAGTCGATTTGTAAGGGACGTCTTTTTCATCCTGAATCGGCAACGCATCAAAGTCTGCGCGTAATGCGACTGTCTTGCCTGGGCGTGCGCCTTTGACCCGCGCTACAACGCCATTGCCGCCAACGCCTGATTGGACCTCGATACCAAGATTTGCATAGAAATCATGGATATATTGTGCGGTCTTTACTTCTTTAAAAGATAGTTCGGGATGCATATGAAGATGTCTTCTGATGACGACCATATCTTCGTACGCAAGGTCCAGTTTCTCAAATAGTTGCTCATTCATTCAATTACCCCTCTCAAAACGTTATTTATATGCATTGATTATTATAACAATACATGAGAAGGGTCGCAATGTAGTCTGAACTATTGATCAATCTGTTTCTTCAGGTTTTGCAATGTATGTTGAGACATACGATGCGCTAGAAAAAATATGCGTTGTATTATCAGCGAATTCATCCGGAGATGGATGGGAAAACTTGAAAGAAGGAGAGCTTTTCCAACGATCATAGTCAGAAGCCTCTTCCCATTCAGTCATAACAACGTACGTATCCGATTCAAGTGGACGTAGAAGTCTGTAAGCAATAAACCCTTGTTGGGTTTCAAGTTGCTCTCCTTGGGATGAAAAGCGGTGTTCAAAAACAGGTCGTCCTTCATCTGTCACAGGGATATTATTGCATACAAAATAGCCTTTATCGGTAATAGAACCCGTAGAACTTATGACTTCATACCGTCTCGGTGTTTGAAACACAGATTTTGATTCGGTTTCATGAATAAGTAGCGACTGTCCACTACCGTGCATGAGTACCATCTGTTTATCCGAATGACGTTCTTGCAGTTTTTCCATAAAGTCTCTCGTTCCAGTTGTCATGTACATATACATTCTCAAAACCTCCAATGAAAGTGATACTACTCATATTTTCCCCCAAATAGGTAATTAAAACAAACAATGTCTAAATGATGGCAGATTGCATGGGAAATGAACACAATTTCGTGACAAATCAAGGCAAATACTATACATTACACGTGGAAACGGATATATTTGAAAACGAATAGGTAAAACGATAATTATTATAAAGAAAGTAGGAATCGATCGTATGTCCACATTTAACGATACACTGCTTCGTGCTGCAAGAGGAGAAAAGATTGAGCATACGCCTGTTTGGTATATGAGACAAGCAGGTCGCTCTCAACCTGAGTACCGTGCCATCAAAGAAAAATATTCACTAGAAGAAATTACACACCAACCTGAACTTTGTGCATATGTGACAAAATTGCCAGTCGATAATTACAATGTCGATGCTGCAATTTTGTATAAAGACATTGTGACGCCGTTACCAGGAATTGGAGTAGACGTGAAAATAAAAGCGGGTGTTGGCCCGGTCATCTCCAATCCGATACGTACCGTACAAGACGTACATAACTTAGGTGAGCTCTCTCCAGAAGATGATGTTCCTTTCGTTATGGATACCATTAAAATTTTAAATGAACAATTGACCGTTCCTTTAATTGGGTTTGCAGGAGCACCTTTCACGCTTGCAAGTTATATGATTGAAGGAGGCCCTTCCAAAAGCTATAATTTGACAAAGTCGTTCATGGTATCTGAACCGGAAGCTTGGTTCGCATTAATGGACAAGCTTGCTGATATGATTATTGTTTACGTTAACGCGCAAGTAAAAGCTGGAGCAAAGGCAATTCAAGTGTTTGATTCATGGGTAGGTGCATTGAACGTTTCCGATTACAGAATCTTCATCAAGCCTGTCATGACGCGTATTTTCACTGAACTTCGTAAATTGAATGTGCCGTTAATTACATTTGGTGTCGGGGCAAGTCATTTGGCGAATGAATGGCATGACCTCCCTGTAGATGTTGTCGGCCTTGACTGGCGCTTATCGGTAAAAGAAGCAGGCGAACGCGGATTAACAAAAACATTGCAAGGAAACTTGGATCCTTCTTTATTGTTAGCGGATTGGAACATTATTGAAGAACGTGCGAAAACCATTATCGAACAAGGTGTTGAACACGGAAGCCATATCTTTAACCTCGGACATGGTGTATTCCCGGATGTCCAACCGGCAACATTAAAAAGGTTGACAGATTTTATCCATGAATACAGTGCCCAACTACGTAAATAAATTCTATGAAAAACGAGGTGTACGCAATGACGAAAAAGAAAATGGGACTTTTAGTGATGGCGTATGGAACGCCATACAAAGAAGAGGATATTGAAGCATACTACACGCATATTCGTAGAGGTCGTCCACCAGCACCTGAGCAATTAGAGGATTTGCGCAACCGTTACCAAGCAATCGGTGGAATTTCTCCACTAGCAAAAATTACAGAAAACCAAGCAAATGCACTCGGAGAACGATTGAATGCAGTTCAAGATGACATTGAGTTTACCGTATATATTGGCTTAAAACATATCACACCGTTTGTTGAGGAAGCGGTAGAAGCGATGCATAACGATGGAATTAAAGAAGCGGTATCCATCGTCCTCGCTCCACACTATTCCTCATTCTCTGTTAAATCTTATAACACACGTGCTAAGGAAGAAGCAGACAAATACGGCATTGCGATCACATCCGTGGAAAGCTGGTACAAGCAACCGAAGTTCATCCAATATTGGTCTGAAAAAATTCGTGACACGTTTACTAGCATGAACGAAGCTGAACGTGAAAAAGCATGTCTCGTTGTTTCTGCACACTCACTACCTGAGAAAATCAAGCAATTTGGAGATCCTTATCCGGAGCAACTGGCGGAAACGGCTAAACTGATTGCAGAAGCAGCGGAAGTTGACACGTATGCGGTTGGTTGGCAAAGTGAAGGACAAACAGGTGAACCTTGGTTAGGACCGGACGTACAGGATTTAACGCGTGATCTTCATGAAGAAAAAGGATACGAAGCATTCGTCTATACACCAGTTGGATTCATCTCAGATCATTTAGAAGTGCTTTACGACAACGATTTTGAATGTAAAGTCGTTTGCGATGAAATAGGTGCTGCCTATTATCGTCCGGAAATGCCGAATACGGATCCACTTTTCATAGATGCAATGGCTGATGCAGTGCGCGATCAATTGAAAAAAGCCTAATGGAAGAAGTGATGATTGACATGAATGTACAAAAGAAGAAAGTCGTCATCGTAGGTGGAGGAATTACAGGATTATCGGCAGCCTTTTATTTACAAAAAACAGCTCGGGAACAGGATTTGCCGATTGAGGTTGTACTGATTGAAGCATCGAATCGTTTAGGTGGAAAAATCCAGACCGTTCGACGTGATGGATTTGTCATTGAACGCGGACCCGATAGCTTTCTCATTCGGAAAAAAAGCATGGATACATTTGCAAAGGATTTAGGTATTGCGGATGAACTCGTTCGTAATGCGACCGGGCAGGCGTATATCCTTGTGGATGATGAACTTCAACCCATTCCGGGCGGTTCAATTATGGGGATACCGACAGAGGTTACGCCTTTTTTAAAGTCCAATCTCTTTTCGCTAACCGGGAAATTGCGGGCTGCTGGTGATTTTGTGTTGCCTCGTTCCGGAGTGGAAGGCGATCAGTCACTCGGCCATTTTTTCAGACGCCGTTTTGGTGCAGAAATCGTCGACAACCTCATTGAACCCCTATTGTCTGGCGTTTACGCAGGGGATATCGATCAAATGAGTTTAGAATCGACGTATCCGCAATTTTACGAAGTTGAGAAGAAACACCGAAGTTTAATCCTGGGAATGAAAAAGACGACGCCTAAAAAAGTGCCGCAAAAAGATAGTCACAGCGGATCAAAACAAGGCGCATTCCATTCTTTCCGTAATGGATTATCGACGATTGTCGAGGCGGCAGAAGAGCAATTGGAACCAGGAACAATCAGAAAAGGCATCCGAATTTCAATGATTGAAAAACGAGGCAACCAATCAGTGTTACGGTTGAACAACGGTGAAACGATTGTTGCGGATGCAGTCATTATGACAACGGGTCATATGGCAGCGAGCCAGTTGTTTGAGCCACATGGAATTTTGCAAGGACTGAAGGAAATCCATACGACGTCTGTAGCGACAGTCGCGCTTGCCTTTCCAAAAGATGCCGTCATTCAAGACAAGGAAGGTACAGGCTTCCTCGTTTCAAGAAGTAGCGATTATTCAATAACAGCTTGTACGTGGGTCCACCGAAAATGGCCAACAACAACACCTGACGGTAAAATCCTGCTTCGTGCATTTGTCGGCCGCATTGGCGACGAAGCGATCGTTGACTTACCTGACGATGAAATCGAACGAATTGTTCTCGAGGATCTGGGAAAAATCATTACAATCAACGGAAAGCCCGATTTCACGATTGTCACGCGTTATAAAGAAGACCGCCCTCAATACCGTGTCGGCCATCGCCAGCGTGTCGCTGCGGCAAAAGCCGAATTGAAACAAGCCTTTCCAATGGTTAAATTAGCAGGCGCCTCTTATGAAGGCGTCGGCTTGCCAGATTGTATTGACCAAGGAAAAGCAGCTGTAGAAGATGTACTGAATGGATTGTTTGAGCGTTGAGGATGAATAGTAGTGGAAAAACCCGCCTTGTGCGGGTTTTTTATTTTGAGATGGATGTGGCTGGCGAATATGCGGCGTTTTGGGGAAATATGCGGCGTTTTGGCGAGTTATGCGGCGATATGCGCGCGAATGCGGCGTTTTGAGGAAATATGCAGCGTTTGGAAGAGTTATGCTGTGTTTGAATTACCGAGCCTGCCGCGTCGATAAATCTGTTTAATGACGCGCAAGCGCAGTATAATGGAGCTACCGCGTCGATAAATCAGTTTAATGACGCGCAAGCACTGAAAAACGGAACTGCCGCGTCGATAAATCCGTTTAATGACGCGCAAGCGCAGAATAAAAGGTCTGTCGCGTCGATAAATTCGTTTATTGACGCGCAAGCGCAGAATAACGGAACTGCCGCGTCGATAAATCCGTTTAATGACGGGCAAGCACTGAAAAACGGATCTGTCGCGTCGATAAATCTGTTTAATGACGCGCAAGCGCAGAATAACGGAGCTACCGCGTCGATAAATCAGTTTAATGACGGGCAGGTGTTGAATAACGGATCTATCGCGTCGATAAATCTGTTTAATGACGCGCAAGCGCAGAATAAAGGAGAAGCCGCATCAATAAATCCCTTTAATGATGCACAAGCGTTGAATAAAGGATCTGTCGCGTCATTAATGTTTCTATGAGTTGCGCTGTAAACATCAATAAATACCGCGGACCGGCAAGGGGTACGAAATTAATTGACTCGCGCTGCATGCTTTTGACAAATTAAGGGTTCGTAAAAGGGAGCAAACAGTCAAGGGATGTTCGCAGTAGGAGAGAGGGCTCAAGTAAGTGTATTGGGCGAGGTTTACGGCATAGAAGAATCGGAAATAGGTAGCGTATGAAAAGAGCGGTCTTGAACGGAAGTGATGACATTGATGAAAAAGATAGCGAGCGTACTAATCGGAACTGTACTCATGAGTGGCTGTTCAATGAGTAGCACGTGGGACAATCAGATCCCTAAAGACGAATTTCTTGTCGTTGCACATCGAGGCGCATCCACGTATGAACCGGAAAATACGTTACCTGCTTTTAAGCTTGCGGAGAACTTGGATGCTGACTACATCGAACTAGATATCCAGTTGACGAAAGATGGAGAGCTCGTAGTCATGCATGACAAAGATGTAAAACGGACAACGGAATCAGAGGGAAAGATTCAACAGGCTACAGTAGCTGAACTGAAACAGCTGACTGCAGACGAGAAGAAAGGAGGGGAAAAGGCGGATCACACGTTACCTGAGGAAGCATATAAAGTCCCGACGTTGAAGGAAGTTATCGACGCCGTTGGTGAACGTGTACATTTTATTATTGAATTAAAAAATACGAAAGAATACATCGGTATAGAAGCGAAGCTAGTGGAATTCTTGGAAGAGCATGCGTTAATTGGTCCAGATCAGAATGGATTGCCAAAAGTGATTGTGCACTCGTTTAATAAGCGAGCATTAAAACAAATACATAAACTTGCTCCTGATATACCTCTCCTACAGCTCATTTCCTTTGATGAAGGGGAAGAAGCGAAAGTGGATGAAAAAGAGGTGCAAGACATCCAAACGTATGCAAAAGGAATTGGGGTAACATACGAAGCGCTCACGCCCGCATTTGTCAATACGATGCATGGAGAGAACTTGGCTGTTTTCGCCTATACCGTTAATGATGAAACAGCGGCTTTACGTTTACAAGCGATGGGCGTGAATGGCATTCATACAGATCAACCTGATTTGTTGAAAGAGGAAGAGTAATGACAAGTAAAAGACCTGGAAAACGCGTGAAACCAAAGTTTAGAGAACTTGGCTTCACGCGTTATTTATTTTCCGAGACGACTTAAACGATGTTGCAGGAATCGCACTTGTTGCTATAGCACTCATGCTGTTCTTCGATGACTTCTCCACAAGTGACACAGTTTTTAGGCGGTAAATTCTTAAAGAACTCGATAACGCTTTCCAACATGGATGGTTCCCTCCTATCAATTGTACTAATACTAAATTGAAACAGGTTGTTTGTCATAGTACAGGTGCGTCAAAAAAAGAATGTGTGCGATCAATGACATGGCATTTACGTAACGTTTCGGATGTGTATTTCTGTTTTATTACTGTTTGATTGAACTTATGTTGTAATAGTACAGTGGCGATAAAAAAATTTACACCATCGTACAAGACTCGCATGTATTGCTGTAACATTCGTGCTGTTCTTCTATGTCATTTCCACAAGTGGCACAGGCTTTAGGGGGCAGGTTTTTAAAGAATTCTACAATACTCTCAACCATCTCATCCATCACCTCTTGTTCTATAACTGAATTTGGTAGTGTCATTGTATTATAACAGACAATCATATGTCAACACTTATTTGGTCTTTTCAGATAAAATAGAGGTGAATTCATTTATTTAGGGAGCGATTAGCGTGTATTTTATTGATAATAAAGGGATCACAGATCCAAGAATAAATCTTGCGATTGAAGAGTATGTACTGAAAAATATGGACGTGGACAAAGATTCATTTTTACTGTTCTATATTAACGAACCGTCCATCATCATCGGGAAAAATCAAAACACAATTGAAGAAATTAATACAGAATATGTCGATGCGAACGGTATTCATGTTGTGAGAAGGCTATCTGGTGGCGGGGCAGTCTATCACGACTTAGGCAACTTGAATTACAGCTTCATCACGAAAGATGACGGCGAGTCGTTCCGCAATTTTAAGAAGTTTACACAGCCTGTCATCAAAGCGTTGAATGAAATGGGTGTAAAAGCAGAATTACTTGGACGGAATGATATTCTTGTAGAAGGCCGTAAAGTTTCTGGAAATGCACAGTTTGCTACACTTGGACGCATGTTCACACATGGCACATTAATGTTTGATACAGAAATTGAACGTGTCGTTTCTGCCTTGAAAGTGCGCAAAGATAAAATTGAATCCAAAGGCATTAAATCCATCCGAAGCCGAGTTGCCAACATTTCCGAATTCATCAATGAACAGATGACGATTGAGCAGTTCCGTAAGAAAATCTTGACGTCAATCTTTAACGGAGAAGAAAATGTAAAAGAACTTGAATTGACGGAAGAGGATTGGACTAAGATACATGCGTTATCGGCTGAACGCTATGCAAATTGGGATTGGAACTATGGAAAATCACCGAAGTCTAATGTCCAACACTCCCACCGTTTTCCGGTCGGTAGCATAGATGTCCGCTTGCAAGTTGAAAAAGGGACCATCCAATCTGTTCAAATTTACGGCGACTTTTTCGGCGTAGGTGAAGTGACTGCAATTGAAGAGCGATTACAAAACGTTCAATATAACCGAGAAGCCATTAACGCTGCGTTAGAAGGGCTCGATATTCCGACATTATTAGGCGGCATTACAAGCGAGGAGTTCGTCAATTTAATCTATTAAGTAAAAAAACGGTGATAAACGGTTTCCTAGTGTAGACAAAGTTAATTTTTTCTTTGTCTACACCTTTTTAATGAAATTTGTGATTCATAGGAAATTCTTCAGCCTGATTGAAAACGCTTGTCAGCCTAGGAGAGAAGTCGAGCGAAGACGCGAATAGAACTAAAGTTCATGAGCGGACGAGCAAGACGAGCAACAACGGATGCGAGCGTTTGTCAACAGGCTGAGACCGGTGAAAACCGGTTTTTTCTTTTGCTGTAGTATACGGTGTAAGGGCGGTTTTTGTGTAGGTTTCCTGCATACATTGTAGCTCTTTTAAAACTGGTAAGTCCAAATCAGTTCTTTACTAAAAAAAGGTATCGTTCCATTCAAGGATAGACCTTGCGTAAAAAAAATAGCGATAGACTGAGCTCACAACGCTTGCGTGGACAATAGGTGTTGAGGTTATCAAATTAGGGATTTACGCGGTGGGCTAGTTGTACGGAAAAGACGTTATCATAACGCGATTGCCCAAAACGGTTTGCTCTGCGGTTTTTCCAGTTTTACGGTATACTGGTTGTATGTGAGGAGGGAAGTTGGATGGTGAACCATCGCATTTTTATTGTTGAGGATGACCGGAAGATTGCGCAGTTGTTGGCAGATACGTTGCGAAAGTATCAGTATGATGTGGCAATTGTGGAGGATTTTGATGCGGTCGTTGAGGAGTGTAGGGCGTTCGATCCGCATATGATTTTGCTTGATATAAATTTGCCGTCGTATGACGGGTATTATTGGTGTCGTCAGTTGAGGCAACAGACAATGTGTCCAATTCTTTTCATTTCAGCGCGGTCCGGGGATATGGATCAGGTGTTTGCGCTGGAGAATGGAGGGGATGATTTCATTACGAAACCTTTCCATTATGAAATCGTCCTTGCGAAGATACGGAGTCATTTGCGCAGGGCGTTCGGGGAGTATGCGCCGAGCCAAGGGGAGCGGACGGTGAAGCTCGGATCGTTAACGTTATACATTGAACGGATGGAGTTGCATTTACGAGATGAAGTCATCCCCCTTCAAAAGAAGGAATGTGTCATTTTGGAGTTGTTAATGGATGCTTCGCCGAAAGTCGTTTCTCGAGAGACGTTGTTGGAGGAGTTATGGGACGACCAGTCATTTGTAGATGAAAACACATTGAATGTGAATATGACGCGTGTGCGGAAAAAGCTCGTCGACTATGGCGTCCACTCTGTCGTGGAGACGGTACGAGGGTCGGGGTATCGATTCGTGCCTGCGCCGGAGGAATTATGAGACAAGTCCTGTTATTTTTGAAGGAATATTTGTCGTGGATCATATTTGAAATGTTGCTTGTGACATTCATTCTATTACTGTATTGGTTGGATGGGTTTCGTGGAATAAATACAGCGATCTATTCAATTATTATGAGCATCATGTTGCTGACGGGGTTTTTAGGTGCGAAGTTCATAACGCGGCGGGCGTATTACAATACGATTGTGAAGAAGCCAAAGCGGATGGAGGATGCGCTTATTCGAAAAGTGCAAACGCCTGAACAAATCGAGTCAGCCCGATTCATGCGCGATTTATATGGTTTGTATCAAAATGAAGTGCAAACGCTGTATGCATCACAACATCGCCAACTGCATTTTATGAATCAATGGGTGCACCAGATGAAGACGCCGATTTCGGTCATTGGACTGTTGCTGCAGGAAGACGGAGAGCTGGATAAGCGAAGTGTGCAGGAAGAAATCGAGAAGTTGCAACGTGGATTGGATGCCGTGCTTGTCAATGCCCGACTGGAGACATTCGAAGAAGATATGCAAATCGAACAGGTCGGGTTGAAGGGTTTAATTCAACAAATTGTAACGGAACATAAACGGTTGTTCATCACGAATGGGGTGTACCCCGTCATTTCGATTGATGAACGGATTGTTGTGGCGACAGATGCGAAATGGCTGAAAATTGTCATTGGGCAATTCATTACGAACGCTGTGAAATATACGTTTGAAAAAGGGAAGCACCTCTATTTGACGTTGGAAAAATCAGAAGAGGGTTTTGCGTTGACGATCCGAGATGAAGGGATTGGTATTCCTGCTTCAGATTTGAAACGGGTGACAAAAGCATTTTTTACAGGTGAAAACGGCCGTTTGACGGGCGAATCAACGGGAATGGGCTTGTACATCGCTCAAGAAGTGTGTGAGAAGCTTGGGCATCCACTGACGATCGAATCTGAAGTTGGACAAGGGACATCCGTGAAAATTCTTTTCATGAACGGAGAAGGCGGTGAAGTGAATGACGAAGAAACCGATCGTGGAAATGACGCAAGTGACGAAGATTTATGAAAGTAAAGTGATGCACCGGGCGTTGAACCGTCTTGACTTTGAAGCGGAGGAAGGCGAGTTCATTGCCATTATGGGGCCTTCTGGAAGTGGTAAGACGACGTTGCTAAATATTATTTCAACGATTGACATTCCTACATATGGGCGTGTACTCATTGACGGCGTCGAGCCCGAAACGTTGAAAGCGAATGAACTTGCCCTCTTTCGGCGACATAATTTAGGCTTCGTGTTCCAAGATTTCAATCTCCTTCAAATGTTGACGGTGGAAGAGAATATCGTCATGCCGTTAACGTTAGATGGCTTGCCAGTCATGGAAATGAAAAAACGTATTCATCAATTGGCGGAACAACTTAGTTTGTCGGATATTTTAAACCGACGGCCAGATGAATTATCCGGTGGACAAGCGCAGCGGACTGCGATTTGCCGCGCACTCATCCACAAACCGAAGCTCATTTTAGCGGATGAACCGACTGGCAACTTGGATTCGAATTCAGCGAAAGAAGTGCTAGAGTTACTCAGTCAAATAAATGAACATGAGCGGACGACAATCATTATGGTGACGCATGATCCGATAGCCGCGAGTTATTGTGACCGCGTGCTGTTTATTAAAGATGGTGAGTTTTTCAATGAGATTTATAAAGATGAGAGACGCCAAACGTTTTTCCAACGAATTTTGAACGTTTTAAGTTTGCTTGGCGGCAATGTCAACGATTTACGGTTGTTATAATCAATGGAATGGAAAGGAGGAGGCGCATGACTTTTCGTCAATTTGCGTTTCGGAATGTAGTGCGAAATCGGCGTGTGTACGCGGCGTTTTTCATGGCGAGTGTATTTTCAGTAATGGTCTTTTTTCTGAATTCCATGCTGCTTTTCCATCCTTCCATTGAGAGTAGTGCGTTAAAAGATATTGCTTTCCTCGGAATGGGGACAGCCGAAATTATTTTATACATATTTACGGTTTTCTTTTTGTTTTATTCGATGCGCGCGTTCCTTCAAGCACGAACGAAGGAGTTTGGCATTCTATTACAGTTAGGCATGCAAAAACGCCAGTTGCATCGGTTGATTTTTACGGAAACGATTTTGATCGGTGCCGCATCAATTGGTGTCGGGACATTTTTAGGGTACATGTTTTCCAAATTCTTTTTTATGGTCGTTAAACGAATTGTCATGTTTTCGTACTTGCCTTTGTATTTTTCATGGAAACCGTTTGCGTTGACGGTCGGTGCATTTCTCAGTTTGTTTATGATTATTTCATTAGTAGCACCGGTTTTTATTCGAACGGGGCAATTGCTTGAGTTGATTCGTGGAGAAGTGAATGAAAAAGAGAAATTGGGCTTTTCAAAAGTGCGTGGCATTCTCGGCGTGCTGTTGCTTGGTATGTCCTATACATTGGCTGCGCTGACGTCTAATAGCATCGTCATTGGGCTTGTCTTTTTATTGCCACCTTTAGCAACTGTTGGGACGTATTACTTTTTTACCGATTCGTTGCCGCTCATTCTTCATCTCCTGAAGCTTCGGAAAGAATTTTACTGGCGGCATTTTCGCCTGCTCGCCATATCGGAAGGGATCGTTCGCATTAAAGAAAATGCACGAATGTTTTTTATTGTGACGATCGTGTCGACGGTCGCTTTCATGTCGGTCGGCATCTTGGCGTCGCTTACTTCATTCGCGTCACAATACCGGGAAGTGAATCCGCTTGGTCTCGTGTACAAGAGTTTTCCGGGAAACGAGTTGGAGCATCAGCATCTACGTCAAATTCATGAAGACTTAAAAAGCAATGGTTTAGACTATACACACGTTCGTTTTCCAGTGTTGGAACAGCAGTCGTCTGCTACTGCGTTTACTGTCAATATCGTCAGAATCGCAGATATCAATAAACTCGCGAAGTCTTCTGGCAATCAAGCACTCGAACTTTCAAAAGGAGAAGCGTTGTTTCTACCTCCAACTGCGTCTACGTTTGCACAATTGAACAAGCAGACGGTGGAGACGGTATTGCAAGAAAGTGGTGTAGCAGAACGGATTGACGGGGCGTATCCTTATCAGTTGTTCCCAGCCCACGCGCTCGGGACAAATGCAATCGTAGTTAGCAATGAAGATTTTGAAGCGATTGCCCGTTTTGTCGACCAGCCGGCATTTGTCTATCATGCGTATGATATACAGGATTGGCAGGAGACGAAAAATATTGGACTGTCAATCAACCACGCTCTAGGCGAATCAATGATTACGGGTTCTACCTATGCACCACGTTTCTATTTTGACAACCCGGGATTGAATTACTCTGTCATGCGTACGACGTTTACGTTGTTGCTCCTGATCGGTTTGTTGTTGGCAGGTGTATTCCTTCTGGCAGCGGGAAGTTTCATTTATTTCCGTCTGTATACGTCACTGGATAGCGATCGCAAACAATTCGATGTACTTCGGCGTATGGGTATTACGGATAAAGAGTTTAAAAAAATTGTCAATCGGCAGCTCATTCCCCAATTCTTTATCCCTTGGTCTGTCGCGTTAATTCATAGTTCGTTTGCTTTTTTATCGCTACAAGTCATCTGGGACGCACTTGCAGAAATCTCGATTGTGCGGGAACTTATAATGGTGTTGGTCGGTTTTACGCTCTTGCAGATTGTCTATTTCTACTTAATTCGTTGGCGCTATTTGGCACATATTCGAACACCGGGCTAAAGCCTGGTGTTTTCATTTTTTTTGAAGGTAGAGAGGACGATATATTTTACGCGACAAGCTGGTATCTCCTCGCCAAACATTTCCTTTAATTTCATCGCCACCTCTCCAATGAACCCTTCACACCTTCATTCCAACTAGTAGGATATTTTTGCAAAATATCAAACCACCAATCGACTAGAAATCGAACTTCTTGCCTATCGCTAGATTATTCGAAAGTATTGTGAACTTTTAACTTTTCTTATATAATAATAGAGATGGTTTATGAATGGTCATTCATATTTTTGGAAGGGAGAGGTTCAAATGAATTTGGTGTCTAAGGTTTATGAAACTTCAAAGTTGCAGCCAGAGAAATCGGCGTATCACTTCATGGGGAAAGATACATCGTATGCAGAGTTCGACCAGTCGGTATCGATGTTTGCAACGGCTTTACAAGGATTGGGGGTTGAAAGAGGGGACCATGTTGCGTTTTTATTGGGCAACACGCCACACTTTCTAATTTCCTTGTATGCGACGATGCGCATTGGGGCGACGGCAATTCCGATTAATCCGATTTATTCACCGGATGAGATTTCGTATATCTTACATAATAGTGATGCGAAAGTTGTCATTGCGGTCGATCCGCTTTTACCGTTAGTCGAAAAAGCTGTTCAAGGATTTCCGGCGATTGAGCAGTTCATCATTTGCGAAGTGAGCGAGGATGTCGGTCAACGATTTGTCGCTTTACCTGATACGGTAAAGCCGAAAGTAAAGCTGTTTTCATCGGTGATTGCGACAGGTCGTCCAAATGTTCAACCGGTTGCTGTTGAGGAAAATGAAACCGCTATCATCTTGTATACATCTGGGACGACAGGACAGCCGAAAGGGGCGATGCTGACACATGGAAACTTGTTTTCAAACGCGCGCGATGTAGCAGACTATCTAGGTTTCTCAGAAGATGACCGTGTCGTCGCAACGTTGCCGGTTTTTCATGTATTTGCGTTAACAGTTGTCGTCAATGCACCCTTGCTAAAAGGAGCGACTATTTTGCTCGTGCCACGTTTTAGCCCGGGTGATGTGTTCGAGACAATCAAAACAAAACAGGCAACCGTTTTTGCGGGTGTACCGACGATGTACAATTTCCTTTATCAATACCCTGCAGCTGTGAAAGAAGATTTTGCGACCGTCCGATTAGCCATATCAGGCGGGGCATCCTTGCCAGTTGCGTTATTACACAACTTTGAGAACAAATTTGACGTGCGTGTTTCTGAAGGATATGGTCTATCCGAAGCATCTCCTGTCACTTGCTTTAATCCGCTTGACCGCGATCGCGTGCCAGGTTCGATTGGCACGAATATCGTCAATGTCGAAAACAAAGTTGTCAATGAACTTGGGGAAGAAGTGCCGGTTGGAGAAGTTGGCGAGTTGATTGTCAAAGGGCCGAATGTCATGAAAGGTTATTACAAAATGCCTGAAGAAACAGCCGCGATCATTCGAGACGGTTGGCTCTATACCGGCGATTTGGCACGTCAAGATGAGGACGGGTATTTCTACATTGTCGATCGGAAGAAAGATTTAATAATTGTCGGAGGATTTAACGTTTATCCGCGTGAAGTGGAGGAAGTGTTGTTTGCTCATCCCGCAATTTCCGAAGCCGCAGTCATCGGTGTGCCTGATCCAGACTTTGGCGAAGAAGTGCAAGCATTCGTCGTCTTAAAAGAAGATGCGCAAGTGACAGAAGAGCAGCTTAAACAGTTCTGTACACAAAAACTTGCCAAATACAAAGTACCTGCAGTCATTGAGTTTTTGGATGAATTGCCGAAAAATACGACCGGTAAAATCTTGCGTCGTTCTTTGAAAAACCAAGTGAAAATATAACTAGACAAGCCTTTCCTTAAATTGTGAGGAAGGGCTTTTGTTTATTGATAATACGGAATATGCCAAATTCACTACTCAAGAGAGAAGGAAGAGTAGCCGATAAAATACGTACAATACATATTAAAGGAGCAACTACCATGCGTTGGACTGTAGGCAGAAAACTATCTACCATCTTTACCGTGATGATTGTCTTAATTATCGGGATGAGCATTGCGGGCATCATGAGTACGTTTACGTTGAATCAAAACACGAAAACAATTAACGATGATGTGTTTCAAAAAATTGAAAAGCAAACAAATGTTGAAAGTGGGATTCAAAGTGTTATTAGTATTACACAAAGGCATATGTTATCGAAAGATCGCTCTTTTGAAGCGGACTACGAACGCCAAATTGATGAAGAGATTTTAAAGGTAGAAGAAAATGCGACCGCTTACAATGAGCTGTTAAATTCCGAACAAGAACAGCAACTCTTCCAACAAGTTACTGACGAATGGCAACGCTTTTTAGAAGAAATTGATTCAATTCTTTCATTAAGTGCAGCAAAAAAAGTGCAGGAAGCGACACAACAATCGTATGAAGCAGTTAAGATGGCGAATGCGATGGAAGACTCGTTGCAGCAATTGAGTGAATTACACCATGACGAGCTTCTCGCTATTGAAGAGGAAGGACAATTGCTTTACAATTCCGTGTTGCTCATTTTATCAATCAGTACAATTGTAGCGGTTCTCATTGCTATTTTTGGTATTCGCTATTTGCTACGCACGATTAAGAAACCGATCGTCACATTATCAGACCGCTTCAAATCTATGGCAACAGGTGATTTAGCAATCGCACCAATTGTCGTAAAATCACAAGATGAAATTGGACAGCTTGGCAATGATTTTAATCAGTTGCTTACGAATTTAAACGAATTAATTGCAGAGCTGACGGAAAACGTCGATACGTTAGCATCTACTTCTTCGGAATTCTCATCAAGCGCAGACGAGTCTTCACGTGCATCAGAACAAATCACCAATTCGATTATTGATGTATCAGAAGTTGTTGCAACACAATTGCAAAGTGCTCATACAAGTAGCGAACTTGTTGATGGAATTACAAATCAGCTAGGAGATGCAGTGATGTCGATTCAGCAAGTTTCTGAACTCGCCTTAACGACCAAACAACTGACAACAGACGGCTCTGAGCGAATGGCTTCAACGGTCCAAAAAATGAGTGATATCCAACAATCAACTGAACAGACGTCAACCGTTGTCCATTCACTTCAAACGAAATCAACGGAAATTGGCAATATTGTATCGCTCATCACGAATATAGCAGGGCAAACCAATTTGTTAGCACTCAATGCTTCCATCGAGGCGGCACGAGCAGGCGAACACGGCAAAGGCTTTGCCGTCGTAGCCTCTGAAGTAGGGAAACTTGCAATCAACTCAGGAGAAGCGGCAGCACATATTCAAAAATTAATAGAAGAAATCCAACAGGAAGTGCAAGGAGCAATCCAAGCAATGGATACGTCAAAAGAATTCGTCGATGACGGGCTCACATTAGTGCAACGATCAGGTGACAGTTTCAAGGAAATCGACTACTACGTTGGAGCTGTTTCCACGCAAGCACAAGAAATTGCAACAATTAGCGATGTCATTAACACAAGCATCCAACAAGTGAAACAACTTGTTACGGAAGTTGAACAATTATCCGAACGCTCCGATGAAAACGCCCAAAATATCGTCGCCGCATCCGAAGAACAGAGTGCGACCATGGAAGAAATCTCTGCCTCATCAGCCGTCCTGAGCTCAATGGCAGACACATTGCAACAAACCATTTCGAAATTTAATTTAAAATAAAAACGAAGCGGTCCCAAAATAGGGAATCGCTTTGTTTTTGTAAAATGAAGAGATATCGAAAGGCAGCAAACCATATCATGTAATTTATTCGATCTAAAAAAAGACGTGATTTTAGACCGGATCAGGTTGTGGAGTATTTACCAGTGCAGTAGACCGAAACTGTTAATCAATTTAGAAAAACATGATGTTGACATACAACTAAAATTAAAAGAAACCTTTAATATAAATGTTTCCTAATAGCTTAAAAATAAGGTGAATAAATCCTATCCGTATCAGTATCTACGATGAAATCAACCGTTATATCCTCTGTATAAGGAATTTGGTCAAAATGGTACAGTCTACAAAATACTTGCGGAAGGTCCCTTATCTCATAAGTAAATTCTTGGGCTCGGAGATACATTTTTCTTAACTGTGGTTTAGAACACTTTCTACCTGTTAGTAAGGCTTGGTGAAAAAAACCATCTATTTCAATAATCATCATTATCACGGCTGGTTGCTAATCAGCCCATATAGCTTAAATTTTATTATAATTGTATTAAATCGTAAGCCACCAATAACTTTAACCAGCAAGAAAGTAAAGGCATTGCTTAACAATAGGGCATGATAACCTCATTCACACAAAGAAACAAGCCCCCCTTGCTTCCTAAACCAATCTCTCAACCAAAATAATAACTGGACACTTCTTGAATGAACGCCTCTTCTAAATCGCCAATATTTTTCACAATGAGGAATGTTGACACCGTAGGTAATTCAAATAAGTCAAAATGGGGTCTCATTAGACGGCCTTCCAGTAACTCACGTCTCACTATTGAGTGAGGAAGAAATGAAATGCCAATGCCTTCTTGAATGAAACGCTTAGCGATATGAGCTTGCGTCACTTTCATCGTCCGAACACCAGGAACATGTTTGCTAAGGGTGACAAGCAATGGATCCCAATAGACCGGGTGGTGATGCGTAAGTAAATCATTTTGTTGTAGCATGGCACGAACATCAACTGGTGGGCCGCTCTCTTCATCGTATCGGTCGTTAGGGGAGATAAAAACCACAGGATCATCGTAAATTCGGATGGACTCTAAACCTTTCAAAGTTGCATCGAGCGCGGAAATTCCTAAATGCACATCACCACTTTCGACGAGTCGCTCAATGTGTGCAGAGTCCTCCACACGAATTGTCAACTCGACATCAGAATAGCGCTCCCTGAAGGTACGTAAGCAGTACGGCAAAATCGTTTCAGCCATTAAGGGAGAGATAGCGATCGTCCACTTCCTGCGATAGCCTTGCGTGAATGCACTCATTCGCTGCAAGGTACCTTCCATGGATTGGAGTAAGTGCAAAGCCTCTTCATAAAACAATTTTCCTGCATCCGTTAACGTCACGCGGTTGTTAATCCGATCAAAAAGTCGACAATTCAAATGCTCTTCCAATAGTCGAATGTGTACAGTGACACTTGGTTGTGACAATAAACGCCTCTCCGCAGCTTTTCTGAAATTCAGCGTTTCTGCTGCTGCAATGAATGTCTGTAACCATTGGTAATCCATACCGTCCACTCCTTAATTAATAATTTTAATCAAAGTGATTAATAGAATTCAATTTATCTAATTATAGCAATTGCGTATAGTAGAGAAAAGGAGGAATGGAAGATGTTTCAAAAAGGATTAAAAGATGTCGTAGCCGTGCACACGAAAATCGCGGATGTCAATGGAGAAAAAGGTGAATTGCAATACAGAGGTGTTCAAGTGGGACAGTTAGTAACCCAACATTCATTTGAACAAATCCTTTACTTGCTTTTAAACGGACAACGTCCAAATCAAGAGCAATTACAGGAAGTCCAGTCTGCGTTACTTCAAAATAGAACGTTACCACAACATGTACAAGCAATCATTGATGCACTCCCTTCAGAAGTCTCATTAATGGATGCGATGAGAACGGGCATTTCAGCATTTTGTGACCGCGATTTTGTACGTAAAACAAGTAATGAACAAGCAATCCAGCTAATTGCAGCACTTCCAGTCATCGTTGCACGCCATTATCGGAACCAACAAGGGCTAGAACTTATCGAACCGAATGCTAATTTGAATCATACAGCCAATTACTTATGGATGCTGACAGGTGTACTACCTACAGAAGTGCATGTGGAGGCGCTTGAAACCTATTTAAAGCTAACAATGGAGCATGGCTTAAATGCATCGACTTTTGCTGGCCGTGTCACGATTTCGACCGAATCCGATCTGACAGCCGCCATTACATCAGCGATTGGTACAATGAAGGGTCCTTTACATGGGGGTGCACCTGCTGGCGTCATTGATTTGCTAAATGAAATTGGTAGCCCTGAACATATTCAATCTGTCATTGAAGAAAAAATGCGTAGAGGCGAACGGATTATGGGATTTGGTCATCGCGTCTACAAAACAGAAGACCCTCGATCCGTTATCCTGCGGGATAAATGCCTAAGCATGTCTGGAAGAGATGCGTGGCTCGACCTTGCAACGACAGCAGAGAAAGAAATCATCAGGTTGCTCGATAAGCATAAGCCTGGACGAAAATTGTATACAAATGTGGAATATTATGCTGCTGCCATCATGCGTTCCATCGACATGCCACCAGAACTATTCACGCCGACATTCAGTGTAGCAAGAATTGTAGGGTGGGCCGCACATGCAATTGAACAACAACAAGACAACACAATTTTCCGCCCACAATCCGTCTATGTCGGTGCTTTTTCAGAAAAGAGTTGCTGACAAAGCAGGAAACTATCCTCCGAGTGTCGAAATATGTACGGAAAAGGGGGAATGCACCATGACAAAAAAGGTAGAAATGACCGACTTATTCCAACTGCAATCCGTTACAGATCCACAACTCTCGCCGGATGGCAACGAAGCGGTATTCATTAAAACGCATATTGACGAGAAGAAAAACACATACATCGCCAACCTTTACCACATCGACCTTGCGACGAAAGAAACGACACAATGGACATACGGGACAGACCGTATTTCATTGCCAAAATGGTCTGCGGACGGAAAGCAAATCGCTTTTTTGGCGAATCGCGAAGAGAAGAACCAACTGTATATCCTATCCGCCCGCGGAGGGGAAGCGAAGCAGATGACTTCCTTTGCATACGGCATTTCCAACTATCGATGGGCACCGTGTGGGAAGAAAATCTGGTTCGATGCACCTGTGAAAGAAGGCAAAACATTTACCGATGAAGAGGAAAAGGATGACGATAACAGGCCGCATTCAGTTCGTATAACGAACATGAACTACAAAATGGATCGAATTGGACTCGTTCCGCAAGATATGTTCCAGCAAGTCGGGGTAATTGATGTTGAAAGTGGAGAAGTGACACAATTCACGGAAGGCTCGTTTAAATATTCATTGCAAGCAGTTTCCAACGATGGCAAACAGCTTGTCATTGGCGTGAATCGACAAGAGAACTTGGATTATGCATTTCACACGCCACTGTTGTTAGTGGACGTTGAAACAAAGGAAGAGACGGTTATCATTGACGAGGACGGCCATTATGGCGGAGCTTGTTTTTCATTTGACGATAACTATATTGCTTTTGTAGGCGCGGACCGAACATTTGAAATCGCTTCCCACGCAAATCTGTATGTGTATGATACGAAACGAGGGAATCGGATCAATGTGACGGAGTGTATGGATGCACCTGTTGGCGACCATACCGTCGCTGACCATCAACAAGCCGCAAATGCACCAAGTGTCGTATGGACGAAAGACAACCATCTGTACTTCCCACTCTCTACGATGGGGGATGTCCGACTGTATTTCGGGACGATGGAAGGCGAGTTGTATCCAGCGACGCCTGAAAATGAACACATTTACGGTTACGACCTTACAAAAGACGGAGCGACAGCCATCGTTGCAGTGAGCAATGCAACGAATCCTGGCGAGTTGTATGTGCAAACAATCGCCACCGGGGAGAGGGTCGCCCTCACTTCATTTAACGAACAATATGTGCAAGAAGTAGAGCTGGTAGAACCGGAAGCCATTGTTTTTAAAGGTGCGTTGGACTGGGACGTACACGGATGGATTATGAAACCAGCCGGCTTTGAAGAGGGAAAAAAGTATCCGTTAGTCGTCAATATTCACGGTGGACCACATGCGATGTACGGCAATACGTTTTTCCACGAAATGCAATTATTTGCTGCACAAGGGTGGGGGGTACTTTACGTGAACCCACGTGGCAGTCATAGTTATAGTCAACTGTTCGTCGATGCGGTTCGTGGGGATTATGGTGGCAATGATTTTAAAGACATTATGGCAGCTGTAGATTATGCACTTTCTGAGTATGGTTGGATTGACGAAAACCGTCTCGGTGTCACTGGCGGTAGCTATGGTGGCTTTATGACAAACTGGATTGTCAGTCATACAAATCGATTTAAAGCGGCCGCAACACAACGCTCCATCTCCAACTGGATCAGCTTTTTCGGTGTGTCAGACATCGGCTACTATTTCACAGATTGGGAACATGGAGCAGATATGACAGACGTGGAAACGTTATGGAAACACTCACCGTTAAAATATGCAAAAGATGTTGAGACGCCGCTACTGATCCTTCATTCTGAAAAGGATTTCCGATGCCCGATTGAGCAAGCGGAACAGCTGTACATTACATTAAAGAGCATGGGGAAAGAGACGGAGTTCGTTCGTTTCCCGGAAGCAGACCACAATTTACCGAGAACCGGCATCCCAAATCTTCGGATTGAACGGTTAACTGAACTAACAGGATGGTTCAAAAAATATTTGTGAAATTTTATACTACGACTGACTGAAGCGTTGGCGTAAGGAGGCACACGATTGACGTATACAACTGACGGTGTCACAATTCGACCCGTAAAAGAAGAAGACTTGTATCGCATGGGCATTTTGCGGGAAGAATGGGAACAGCAAGAAAGAAGCTAGAAGCAATGAAGCGCACACGTCTATAAAATGATGTGTGCGCTTTTTATGGATGCATCCTACTCAGCAAATCGTTCAATTTGTCAAAAGCCATTAGGCGCGATTGGGAAATTAGGTTGAAAAGTAACCATCCGCGGATCAGATAGCTCTATAAGAAACGAAATCCGCATACTTTCTCTGAATGCGGCATAATTCTTCTAAACGCGTCAAACTTCCGTAGAACACAGCAAAAATTCACAGAACGCGGCAAATTTCTGAAGAACGCCGCATAACTCAATGAGTAGCAGCAAACCGTCTTCAAGAAAAACCGTTAGTTTGTCAAAAGCCATTCGGCGCGATTGGGCATTGAAGTTAAAAGGCAACCAGCCGCGGTTCAGGTAGCTATAAGTAACGAAATTCGCATACTTTCTTTGAACGCGGCATAAATCTTTCAAACGCCGCAAACTTCACGAAAATACGGCAAAAATCCACAGAACTCGGCAAACTTCTTTAGAACGCCGCATAACGCGTCCAAACACAGCAAACCGCTTGAAAGCAAATCTTTTAATTTGTCAAAACCCATTTGGCGCGAGCGAGAAATGCCAGATTATAGATAACCTTCCGCGGTTCGATGGATCTAAAAGTAGGAGAGCTACATGATTTCTCCGTACGCGGCATTAAATCTTCTAACAACGCATAACTTCTCTAAACGCGGCATTCATCTACAAAACGCGGCAAACTACTCCGAAACGCCGCATTAATCCGCCAATCGCCGCATAACTCCTCCGAATCGCCGCATAACTCCTACATTTCACTATTTTTCCAATCAGTGATAGAATAGAATTATAGTCATCCGAAAATCGCTTGTGAAACGAAAGGACTAGTAGTGTCGTAGGAGGTGCTAATTTTGCCAATCTATAATGTCATGGAGGATGTCGTGCATGACGTTTTACAGCAATACAAAAAAGAACTCCAACTCACATGTGACTGTCAACGGTGCCATGACGACATTATGGCCATCGCATTGAACCAATTGAAGCCACACTATATCGTCAACGAGCAACATAAGCCATACATACGTGCGGGGCATGTCACGGATCGACAAGGCGTCACCAATATTCTCTCGACCGTCGTAAAAGCGGCCCGAATCGTAACCGACTCCCCACGCTGTGAAAACGCAAAAAAAGAGTAGGTCAGGACAATCCCTGAGCCTCCTCTTTTCAATTTGAAAACAACGACATGACGCGTTGCACACTTTGATTCACATGTCCGACGAGTAAATGGTCACCTTGCTGGCGAATATCCATTTGAATAAAGTTCATCATTTCTTTCGCCATATCCGTATCTTCAAGCAACGAAAGCGAGCGAGAAAGATTGTTCTCAAATACTAAGGCATTCGTCAAATGATGTTCAACCGACTCCATGTCAGCACCGACGCGAGTCAAATGCCCAGAAACCGTTTTAATCGCATCATCAATTTTCGTAATCAATGCATTCGCGTCATCTCGCATGCGCAACGATGCGTTTTCAAGACCAAGTTTCTTTGTACTCACATCGACCAAGTTAATCTTCATCTGCTGTCCAGGATTCGCGCCGACTTGCAAAATGAGCGAAGCGTCCTGTCCTAAAATTTTCTTCGTATTAAACTCCAGCTTTTCCGCCGTATCATCAATTGCACCGAGCAAATGGTCAAGTTCGACTTGACTTGCAGCACGGTCATTCACAGTTAGCGTATCATTCGAACTCATGACTGCCAATTCGCGTGCCCGTTGTAAAAGCCCGTTTACATTGTTCAGCCCTTCATTCGATGCTTCTAGCACAGATAGACCGTCTTGCATATTGCTTTGCGCTCGAGAAATCCCACGGATCTGTGCTCGCATTGTTTCAGAAATTGCTAAACCCGAAGCATTGTCGCTACCTTTCGCAATCTTAACACCGGATCCTAATTTCACTAAGCTCTTTTCAATCTGACTCGCATTCCGTTGTGAACGGTTCGTCGAAAAAGCGATGTGCTCCTGACTCATTACGCGCATCTCTTCACCCCCAATTCCAATAATCAACACTTCTCATTCTTATTATCGGCATATAGCCATTGAAATGAACTGAGAATTGCCGATACTAAAGAAAAAGCGACACGGAGGGATCAAATTGACGACCTCAATGGAGATGGAGAAAGCGATCCAAATTTACAAAGAAGCAAGCACGTCCACATTGTCCATGATGGAATATGTACTCCTCTTACTGAGCGAAATGCAAAAATACATTCAGCAGTGCCAAGTGGCGATTGTAAGCATGGATAATGAAGAGCGCGACAGAACGCTTTCTAAAGCACAAGACTTCCTTTTTGAAATCATGACAACTACAAATCAAGAAACTGTTGAAAGCGAAAGGCTCATGACCCTCTACATCCACATGAACCAGTGCCTCGTCAAAACACGAATGACGCAATCAGGTGAACTCCTCCCCCACATAGAGCAGCTCACATCCCAGCTCATCGAATCCTGGCAAATCGCCAAACAAGTCACACGTCGCCGCACCTACAAAACAGACCAACTGTAAACAATAATGGCGCACTGAACGATTCGGATTGTTAGGAATTTTTTGGGGGATAGGCACCGAAACAATTCCTTCTATTCAGAATAAAACAGGTGCCAGGCACCCGAACAATTCTGTGGATTGGGAATTGTGTGGGGGACTGGCACCTTGTTTTACTTTCCTTTGAAGACGGGTTTGCGTTTTTCGGCGAAGGCATGGAGGGCTTCCAGGCGGTCTTCGGTTGGGATGGTGATTTCGTAGGCTTTGCGTTCGATGGCAAGGCCGGTTTGTAGGTCGGTGTTCATGCCGTGTTTGACGGCAAATTTCGCTTGTTGGACAGCGATTGGGCCGTTTGCGAGTAATTGCTCGGTAAATGCATCGACGAGTTGCGGCAATTCTTCTTTCGGCGCGATGTTCGTTACGAGTCCATAACGCAATGCTGCTGTTGCATCCAATCTGCGTGCAGTTAAAATGAGTTCGAGTGCTTTTGCTTCACCGATCAATCTTGGCAAACGTTGTGTACCACCAGCACCTGGAATAATGGCGAGGCCTGTTTCGGTCAGCCCCATCACGGCACTATCGACCGCAAATCGGAAGTCGCAAGCGAGTGCAAGTTCCATTCCACCGCCGAATGCATAGCCGTTCATCATGGCAATCGTCGGTTGTGATAGGTTTTCAATCATCGTAAACACTTCACCGATTTTATAAATGTTTCGTTTGACGCGTGCTTCCGTCAACGTTTTACGTTCTTTTAAGTCAGCCCCCACACTGAAAGCACGATCGCCTGCGCCTGTAAAAATGACAACCCGAATATCAGGGTTAATCCGAATTGACTCGATAATTTGTCCGAGTTCTGCCATTAAATCATAATTAAATGCATTCATCGCTTTTGGACGATTCAAAGTCACCCAAGCGACATGTCCTTTTTGCTCTAAACGTACAGTTTCCATACCAAAACCCCTTTTCTACTTAATGTACTCTTTTCAACATATCATTTTTCACAAAAAGCCGCTATGAATATAGCAAGTATTATTATGCAAAAAGTAATAGTTGAAAGTAACTATTTTTGGTATACTCGAAAAAAGAGAGGTGAGAAAATGGAAGTAAATGTGTTTGTAGGTAGACAACCTATTTTGGATCGAGAAGGACAAATTTTCGGTTATGAATTGTTGTATCGGAACAGTGAAGAAAATCGGTTCCCAGCAGTCAATCCTGAAAGTGCAACATTACAAGTTCTCATGAACTCATTTTTATCAATCGGCATCGATAATGTAGCGGAATCCTATAAATCCTTTATTAATTTCTCGGGTGAACTTCTCATAGAAGACATCTTTTCCAGACTATCACCCGCCCGCGTCATTATTGAAATACTAGAAGACGTTGAAATTACGTCCATCTTGATTCATAGAATGAAAGAAATTAAACAACATGGCTACCAATTTGCGTTAGATGATTTTATTATGCAAGATCAATATGCACAACATACCGATTTGTTCGCGTTAATTGATTATGTAAAAGTGGATTTTCTTGCAGTGAACGAGGCGGAACGAAAAAACATAGAGATTTTCATCAAAAAATATCCACATATTCGGATGGTGGCGGAAAAAATCGAAACGGAAGCACAGTTCATGGAAGCGAAAGCAAGCGGTTATGATCTGTTCCAAGGGTATTTCTTTGCCAAGCCTGAAATCATTAAAGGGGTAGACATTCCTTCAACGTTGAGTTCACATTCGTACATTTTACATAAACTGAGCGAAGAGGACGCTGACATTGATGAAGTCGTTGAACTTATTGTCCATGACATGTCCATTACGTATAAGTTGCTCCGTTTCATTAACACGATGCACTTCGGTGTTCCCAAAAAAGTAGGTTCCGTCAAGCAAGCAGTCATACTCATCGGATTCGAACACTTGAAAAAATGGATGCGCATCCTACTCGTCCACCATATCGGCGAACATTCATCATCAGGTCAAGTGAAAGCACTCGTATCTTTCTCACTCACGAGGGCGCGGATGTGCGAGCTAATCGCTAAACGGATCGGACAAGAAAATAGCGACGAATATTTCTTTGTTGGCATGTTTTCCTTAATGAATGTCATTATGAATAAAAGTTGGGATGACATTTTACCGCTTATCCCGTTCTCGGAAAGCGTCGCCAATACGTTAAAAGGCGAAGAGACGGAAATGACGACTGTGTTGCAACTGGCGATTGCCACGGAAAAATTGGATTGGTCACAAATACGCAAGTACCGTGCGCAACTTGAAATCTCTGAGAAAGAGTTAAGTGAGTTTTCTCGCATGTCGATTCGTTGGGCGCAACAATTGGATGAGTCGTACGTAGAAGCGTAATAACCGACGGCTTCACCTTTTCTTTTCACTTCCATTTCGAGTAGAATGGATGCAGGAGTTGATATTGAAGTGAAAACTGCAATCGTTACAGACAGTACAGCTTATTTGCCTTCCAATCTCATTCGTGAACTTGGTATTCACATCATTCCGTTGACGGTTACGATTGAAGGACAAGCATATGAAGAAGAAATCGACCTTTCATCGACCGATTTTTATGATAAAGTGCGTGGAGACGGACCGCTACCAAAGACGTCACAACCGCCGATTGGAAAATTCACCGAGCTATATGCACTTCTTCGGGAAGAATACGACGCAATCGTATCTATTCATTTATCAAGCGGAATTAGTGGTACATATGCAGGTGCGGTGCAAGCGGGAGAAATGGTCGAAGGCATTGACATACGGCCATTCGATTCGGAAATATCGTGTTACATGCAAGGGTTTTACGTAATCCGTGCAGCTGAGATGGCAAAAGAAGGTGCGACAGCCGAGGCGATTATCGAAGCGTTAAACGCTATGAAAAAGACAATGCGTGCGTACTTTATGGTAGATGAACTCGCCCATTTACAACGTGGCGGCCGACTATCCAGTGCTCAAGCGCTCATCGGGGGCCTGCTTCAAGTTAAACCGATTTTGCATTTCCAAGAAAAAGTGATCGTTCCGTTTGAAAAAATTCGCACACGTAAAAAAGCGATGAAACGGATTGCCGATTTAGTAGCGGAAGATGCACAAAAGATGCCGTTGGAAGTGGCAATCATCCATGCGAATCGCCCAGATGAAGCGGAAGCGTGGCGGGATGAATTGCAGGAACGTCTACCAGATGTTTCATTCACAATCAGTCATTTCGGACCAGTCATCGGTACGCATTTAGGTGAAGGTTCGATGGGACTTGGTTGGGTGGAACGTAAACAATAAGAAGTACGGATGCTAGCTGCCTTACAATACATGGTAAAGGGGGTGTTGACATGAGGAAACAAATGAATCCGGCAATCAGGAATTTCTTGAGCGGCCGCATTTGGTTGCGCATGCACACCCCTTTTGCGTCCAATGAAATCGATGAACAAATCGCCGCCGGCACAATTACAGTGATAAAAGGAATACGAACGGAAAACGGCTCGCTCTTCCAACCGAAGCGGCACATATGCAATCGTTGCGAAAACGATGATTCACGATTTACGACGTTTCAATGCGCGAAATGTGAAGGTCCGTGTACATATTGCCGAAACTGCTTAAAAATGGGGCGTGTATCGTCATGTACTGAACTGATTACGTGGACTGGACCCCCGATCACGTATCCAACCGATCACACGCTTGCGTGGCAAGGAACGCTCACACCGAAGCAGCAACAAGCTTCGGACCAATTACTAGAAAGCCAGACCAAAAGTCGATCTCATTTACTGTACGCGGTTTGCGGATCGGGTAAGACGGAAATACTTTTCCAACCGATTCATGCGATGTTGCGACAAGGAAAACGCGTCTGTATCGCAGCCCCTCGTGTCGACGTCATACTCGAATTGGAGCCGAGGTTACGCGCAGCTTTTCCACAAACGTCCATCGAAGCATTGTACGGTGGAGCACAACCGTCAATGGAAGCTGCACAGCTCGTCCTTGCGACAACCCACCAACTATACCGATTTACACAAGCATTTGACGCCATTTTTGTGGATGAAGCAGATGCATTCCCCTACAAAGCGGATGCAACGCTTCAACGAGCGGTCATGAAAGCGGCAAAGCCTGAAACACCTGTTCATTCTGTCACCGCAACCCCCTCAGACAAACTCCTTCGCGAACGAAAAAATACAGGTGCCGTGTCAATCATCTACCGTCGTTACCACGGACAACCACTTCCTATGCCGGCTTTCCATTCATTGTGGAACTACGAGAAGCAAATCCAAAAGGGAACATTACCTCGTAAACTCTCACAATGGACAGAAGAACGAATTGCTAAAAACGAACCCTTTCTACTTTTCTTTCATCACATTGGCTTAATGGAAGTAGCGGAGCCTTTATTCCAAACGATTCATCAACAAATTCGTTCGGTCCATGCGCAACATCCAGAGCGGAAAGAACACGTTCAAGCATTGCGCGACCAACAAGTTCCAGGTCTCCTTACAACGACGATACTAGAACGTGGCATTACAATTCCGAATGTACAAGTTGCCGTTGTTGGAGCAGAACAAGCGATTTTCGACAAAGGGGCACTGATTCAAATTGGTGGACGGGTTGGTCGTTCCGCACTCTACCCAACTGGCCATTTCACACTGTTTCATAACGGCATTTCGTATGCGATGGACGAAGCGAAAAACGAAATTCGCCGGTTGAATGAAGGAGGTCATGCATAATGCACTGCCTTCTTTGTGATGAAAAAATGGACGCTACGCCAAGTTGGCAAGCACTTATTGCCATCGAAAAGACGAGTTTAATTTGTGAAGACTGTTCAAAAACGTTCAAACGTGTCGACATAAAAGATAGGAGTGAAACGATTACAGACATCCATTCGATCTATGCTTACAACGAAGTGATGCGTGCGTACATCCATCAGTACAAGTTTTTGCAAGACGTTGCACTCGCACCGGTATTTGCTGACGCGTTGCGTGCGGTATTGCAACGGAAAGATGCAATTATCGTGCCAATCCCGATGCATCCGCAAAAGAAAATCGAGCGGACATTTTCCCATATCGATGAACTGTTGCATGCAGCGCGCATTCCGTTTGAAGATGTGCTCGGTAAAACGAATACCGATGTGATGGGCGAAAAGACGAGAGACGAACGATTGGCGATGCGCCCTTTATTTGCAATGAAAGAAGGAATTGACATCCAACAGAAGACGTACATACTCGTCGATGACATTTACACGACAGGTACGACGCTTCAACACGCCGCTACAGTATTGAAAGAGGCTGGCGCTGTACAAGTTGAAGCTGTCACATTAGTACGTGCATAAAATCCAATCATCAGGAGGAAACAGAATGGCAGAAATCAAAGATTGTCCATCATGCGGAAATTTCTTTAACTTCACAGGCATCCGTGATGTATGTGCTAATTGCGCAAAAGACGAAGAAAAACAATACGAAGAAGTATACCGATTTCTTAGAAGGCGTGAAAACCGTGCCGCAACGATCGAACGCATTGTAGAAGTGACAGGCGTTACGGAAACGTTATTACACAAATGGGTACGTAAAGGCCGTTTACAACCGGCACTCTTCCCAAACCTCGGCTATCCGTGCGATAACTGCGGCAAGCTAACGGCAAAAGGGAAACTATGCGAAACGTGTACAGCTGAATTGAAAAGTGAACTGCGCACATTTGACGCAGCGCAAGAATTTAGAGAAGCCGTTTCGAAGAATGATACTGGAACGTACTTGGCGGAAAAGAAAGTTTGAATGAAAAACAGACTGTACGACGCAGTCTGTTTTTACACCCAACGTTTGTCTGCGGTATTCAAGGGAACAATAGCCCTAGGACATCCAAGGCAAAACGCATATATCCCGTTTTCGTTCAAAAGACCCTAAACGTTGTCACAAATCTGCCGAAATAGAGGATAAGCACATACTTTTACTTGAAAGGAGCGAGCGAAGTGAAAATCAATAAAATCAATACGCCAGCGATAAATCCGTATCGTCAAGCACAAATGAAAGCGGAACAGGCGAAGGAGCAACCGAAAGTGAAGACAGATAAACTTGAAATCTCGTCTGAAGCGAAACAACTATCTGAAGTGTCGCCTGTTACCGCTAAACGGAATGAGAAAGTACAACAACTCAAAGCACAAATTGAATCAGGAACGTATCAAGTCGATGCGGAAAAACTCGCTTCCAACTTGATGAAGTACTTTAACAAATAATGATAGGAAAGCAGGGCAAGGCAATGAACATCGACACACTATTGTCCATCTTCGACAACTTGGAAAAATTGCATAAAAGCTTGCTCCGCATCGCAAATGACAAAGCAGCATGCATAAAAGACGGCGATCTCGATGGCATGAACCAATTGCTGAAAGACGAACAGGCACATCTTGCGGCAATCGTACAACTCGAGCAAGATCGACAACAAGCTGTCAACGCCTATTTGGAAGGACATGGATGTCCTCTTCCAAACAACCCAACAATGACGACAATTATCGAAGCAACACCCGAACCGGATAAGAAGCAGCTTGAGGAGGCGAAGGACCGTCTCCTGCATGTGATTCATGAATTGAAATGGCAAAATGACTTGAACCAAAAACTGACGTACCAATCCCTTCAATTCGTGAATCTGTCGCTGGACATGGTCCGCCCACGTCCGGAATCGGCTACGTACTCAAAAACAGAAATTAGCGGTCAAAAAGAGACGAAGGATCTACCAACCTTTGACTCGAAAGCTTAAGGAGGAACATGATGCGCTCCACATTCATGGGATTAGAAACTAGCAAACGCGGTATGTTCACACAACAATCCGCCTTATATACAACAGGACACAACATCAGTAACGCCAACACACTCGGTTACTCCCGTCAACGCGTCAACATGCAGGCGACTGCAGGATATCCAGGAACAGGATTAAATGCACCGACCATGCCAGGATTTCTCGGAACAGGTGTCGAAGCGGGCTCGATTCAGCGAATCCGCGACGGATTTGTCGACCAGCAATTTAGAGGGGAATCCAACAAACTCGGCTATTGGGAATCAAGAACTAACGCCATCTCTCAAATGGAAGATGTATTAGCAGAACCATCAGCATATGGGCTGCAACAATCTTTAAGTGACTTCTGGCAGTCTCTGCAAACACTTGCCGCTAACCCTGAAAACGGTGGAGCACGTGCCGTTGCAGTAGAACGTGGTATAGCAGTTGCGGACTCCTTCAACTATATTCATAAATCGTTATCAGAAATCCAAACCAATCTTGGCAAGGAAATCGGTGTCACAACGAAAAATGTTAACTCGATCTTAAAGCAAATCGGTGAACTGAATAAGCAAATCGCACAAGTCGAACCCAATGGCTACATGCCAAACGATTTATACGATGCACGTGATAATTTGCTAGATGAATTAGCTGGAATTATGCCGATTGAAGTAGATTATGAGAAATCAGGCGGACGTGCACTGGAGATTGCGGAAGGAACCGTTACAGTGAAAATTAAAACGAACGACCCCGCAAACCCGTTCATCACAGTCGTACAAAAGGACTCCTACTCAGAATTATCGCCAGTCGGCAATGGGGGAACAGACGCAGAGGGGAATCCGAAAGGTCCGATGACAAGTTTCACATTTACAGGTGGTCCTGCTGAAGTGAACATAATTAACGTCAACAACTTGCAAAATGCCGGTTCGTTGAAATCACTGACGGATTCGTATGGCTATGTAGACAGCAATGGGGATACAAAAGGTTTGTATCCGGATATGCTCGCAAAGTTGAATAAGATGGCAAATGTTTTTGCGGATGCTTTTAATACAGTTCATCAAGACGGGAAAGACCTAAATGGGGATACAGGCGAAGCGTTCTTTGTTTCCAAAGATGGTAATGCTATTGATGCAAGCAATATTGGTATTAATAGTGTCATTGAAAAGGATCCTAACAAACTAGCAGCTTCAACTTCCGATCCAAATGTAACAGATCCTGAAGTCGGTAATGGAGAGAACGCGAAAAAACTGGGCGATGTCCTTTTCAATAAATTGCCTGGATTAGACGGCTCTAGTGTCCAAACTTATTATTCAGGTGTCATTGGTGAACTCGGCGTACAAGGCGAACAATCAGTGAAAATGGTCAAAAACGCCATTACGTTGCTTGGCGCTGTATCCAACCGACGTGATTCCATCAGTTCCGTCTCTTTAGATGAAGAAATGACAAACATGATTAAATTCCAGCAAGCGTATAACGCATCCGCCCGAATGATAACCGTCGTCGACGAAACACTCGACAAAATCATTAACGGCATGGGCGTAGCAGGTAGGTAACTAGGAGGTAACTAAATGCGCATTACACAATCAATGCTTTCCAATAACATGCTCAGAAACGTCATGTCGAGCTACAGCAAAATGGGCAAACTGCAAGAACAACTAAGCTCTGGTAAAAAAGTGAATCGTCCATCTGATGACCCTGTAACCGTTATGAAAAGCCTAGGCTACGGGATGACAGTCGACAAAGTCGCTCAATACCAAAAGAACTTAGGTGAAGTAAACAACTGGCTCGATAGCTCAGATGATGCACTAGACGGAGTCGGAAAAGTCCTTCACCGTGCAAAAGAACTTGTCACAAATGCAGCAAACACGGGGACAATGACACCGGAAGACCGTGAGAAAATCAAGATTGAGCTAGAGCAAATGAGAACTCAATTACAAGATCTCTCCAATACGAAAGTTGGCGACAAATACATCTTTAGTGGAACAATGACCGATAAGCCCCTTTACGAGAATGGCGCCTATCCTGATGTGACCACAGATCCTGCCTTCATTAAAAATGTGGAAATCGAAGTGTTTGACGGTGTTACACTACGCGTCAACACAACAGCAGCAGACACGTTTAAGAAAATAGATGATTTGTTTGCTGACCTGGAAGCAATCGGAGACGACGGCGCAGGATTTGGGGACGCCTTAGGCAAAATTGACGGACTCATGGATGACGTCCTCACACAACGTGCCGACATCGGAGCCCGCTCCAACCGTGCAGAACTCATGAACAACCGCCTTGAAATGCAAGAAGGCGCAGCGAAAAAACAACGCTCCGAAAACGAAGACATCGACTACGAAAAAGTTATCACGGACATGATCACCCAAGAATCCATCCACCGTGCAGCTCTTTCTGTTGGTGCACGAATCATTCAACCTTCGTTAGTGGACTTTCTTAGATAAGCAATTTTTGAGCAACACACGGGTGCCTGGCATGGACACCATTCGCATGCTTTTAGCGAATTGTGGCCGTGCCAGGCTCCCCCCTTATATTCGAGGTGAAGCCAATGAACATCCCACAACTTCAAATCCAGACAACACGCGGCAAACTAGGTCTGCAAATCGATAAACCTGTCCAGGAAATCGAACTACCAAAGGCAACACAACAAATCGAGCAACCAGCGGCGATCTTGGAAATGTCAACAACGCGCCCACAACTATCCATCGATACAACCGAAAATCGTGCGGACCTTGATTTGAAAAGTGCGATTCGCCGTGGCGATGAAAACGCCCAATACGGTGTTCAACAGCTAATGGAAGGCATCGCTCGACGCGCACAAGAAGGCCAACAACTCTTGCGAATCGAAAATGGCGGAAACGTATTGGCCGAACTGAGCAAGCAAATTATAGAAAAAGACCCTGCACCGATTGGTATCCGCTTTGTCGGAAATCGATTAAAAGTCAAAACGAACATAACACCAGGCTCGTTATCGATCAATGTAACACCACAAAAACCAACTCACGACGTTCAAGTAAACAAACCAATCCATACATACACACCAGGTAAAGTCACTGGACATGTCGAACAGTATCCATCCATTCAAATTGATTGGCAAGTGTAACACGAGTCACGTAAAGATTACTTCGTGGCTTTTTGATTACATACCAGTCACGTAGCTTTTCAGAAAAGGAGCGACCGAAATGCAAATTGAAACAAAATTCCATGGAGCTATCCATATTGAAAAAGACCAACTTTGGAACTTTCCAAAAGGATTACCCGGCTTTGAAAACGAAAGATCATTCATGTTACTGCCAATCGAAGGCAACAACGCATTTCAAGTATTGCAGTCTGTCAACACACCAGCCGTAGCCTTCATCGTCACAAACCCGTACACACTCGTAGAAGATTACTCATTCGACATCAACGACCCAACAATTGAACTGCTTAATATCGAAAAACCAGAAGACCTATTCGTACTCAGCATCCTAACCGTCAAACAGCCCTTTGAAACATCAACCATCAATCTGCAAGCACCACTCATTTTCCAAATGCACAACCGAACAGCAAAACAAATGATCCTAAACGACAACCGTTTCACAACCCGACACATCATCGGTCACAGCAAGGAGGAAGTCTAATATGCTAGTCCTCTCTAGAAAAACAAACGAAACCATCAAGATAGGTCACAACATTGAACTGCGTATTTTAGAGGTAAAAGGCGACACCGTTCGCATTGGGATTGAAGCACCTAAAAACATCGACATCCTCCGCGGTGAACTCGTTCAAACCATCACCGAAACAAACAATGAAGCCTTAACACTAGACCCATTCCTCTTTTCACAACTTACCAAAAAGGAATAACACAGTATACAAGCAAACTCCAAAATATCAACACTTTCCCAAGGTGCCTGGTATAGACACCATTCGCACGCCTTCCGCGAATTGTGGCTGTACCTGGCTCCTGGCTACAACGAAAAACCCAATATTCACTAGATACCGTAGCTACATCCTGTAGACCTATTCGTAGCTGTACCTAGCTCCTAGGTATCAACCTAATCTCATTCTCATATTCATTAATTAATGAGAACATGCAAATCCAATGTAAAAACTAAGATGAATTCTCCAATCTCACAAAATCCCACCAAATTTCCTCAAAAACTTTCAAAAAACACTAAACACCTACCCAACCCATCCGATACTAATAATGTAAGCGCAGAAAAGAGTTCGGCCGGCTCTTTACCTGCGCAAACAAAAAAGCGGTTCACAAGGACGTGAACCAAACACACACTCAAGGAGGAAATGAATCATGAGAATTAACCACAACATTGCGGCTCTTAACACACACCGCCAACTAGGAGCTAACAACACACAAGCTGGGAAAAACCTAGAAAAACTATCTTCAGGTCTTAAAATCAATCGTGCAGGAGACGACGCAGCAGGTTTAGCAATCTCCGAAAAAATGCGTGGTCAAATCCGTGGTTTGGATATGGCTCAGAAGAATGCTCAAGATGGTATCTCTTTGATCCAAACGGCTGAAGGTGCATTGAATGAAACCCACTCAATCCTTCAACGTATGCGTGAACTTGCTGTACAGGCTTCTAACGATACTAACGTAACATCAGACCGAGGTGAAATTCAAAAAGAAATCAACTCTTTGACTTCGGAAATTAATCGTATTGCAAATACTACAGAGTTCAACACACAAAAGTTGACTAATGGAGGTACAAGCGGAAGCGGTAAATTCACGGCAACATTCCAAATTGGTGCGAATAACGGTCAGGCAATGCAAATTGAAATCTATACAATGGATGCAAAAGCACTAGGAATTCAAGCGGATGCTTCTGGTGGTACTCACAGCGCTGGTGCTTCTACATCAGGACTTGGCGTTGCAACATCCGGGGTATCAGGCGCGACTTTTGCAACATTAGGGGTTAATAATGGTACATCTTCAACAGTTTCCGGCTCTGCTCTAGATGTTTCGACTCATGCAAATGCAACTGCTGCAATTAAAGCACTTGACCAAGCTCTAGAAACAGTTTCAGCGCAACGTTCAAGCCTAGGTGCATTCCAAAACCGTCTTGAACACACAATTAACAACCTTGGAACATCATCCGAAAACCTAACAGCTGCCGAGTCCCGTATCCGTGATGTTGATATGGCGAAAGAAATGATGGATTTCACGAAGAACAATATTCTTACTCAAGCAGCACAAGCTATGTTAGCTCAATCGAATCAAATGCCTCAAGGCGTTCTACAACTCCTTCGGTAATTGATTCAAGGGCGTCTTATCTGGTAACGGATAAGAGCATCACTGGGTGAATTGCTGGAACCTCCTTAAGTCCACTTTCCGACAACGCAGCTGGAAACAGCAAACGTGAACGGTTAAAAATAAGTGGGATTGGACAATCAGCAGCCAAGCTCCTGTGGGGAAACCCTGGAGAAGGTCCAACGACTAGGATATACCGTCTAAGGTCTCCCTGACTATGCCGATGAAATCTGTAGGGCGTCTACCGACGTTCGAAGTGCCCAGCCCCTACAAGGGAACTTGAGGGTGAAGATATAGTCTATTCCATGCTCGAAAGACATGGCGGCGAAGCAAGCCAACCAACAACCACAAGGCGTACTTCAACTTCTTCGTTAATTTGGTTAATAAAACGCGGTCCGGATTTTTCCGATCGCGTTTTTATAATGAATCCAATCACTTAGAAATAATAATATTGCGATTTTTGAAGTGATCAATACAGAAAAATTTATTAATTTTCCTCTTTACATGCAATTTTAACCAAAGATTTATACTTGAAATGTCAAATTCTTAACCGATATAAATACTATAAATAATTTACTTAAAATAGATAGGGAGGCGGACTCCATGGAACTAATATTTCAAGAACAAACAATTAAAATAAATTCCCCAAGTACAGCTATTGAACTAATTGAAAAGATAAATGACCTGTTAAAAAAAGATTTTTATTTCAGCCATTTTATTGCGGATGGAATAGAAGTATTTGAAGAATATGAAGACTTTCTAAATAGTAAGGAGGGACAAATAAAGCGCCTTGAAATTGTGGCCAAAACTATCAAGGAGTTTGTTAATGATATATTACTTTCAACAGAAGAATACATTGAGCGGGCTACCCCTGAATTGACGGGATTAGCTCGGGATTTCTACGATAACCCAAGAGCCGAAGCGTGGGAAAAATTAGAACAGCTACTAGAAGGTCTACAATGGATTGATGAAATGATGTTAGTGATTGGGAAAAGTGGTGCTGTTCCATTAAACTGGAAAGCCTATTTAACTGTTTCAGCGAAAATGCAAGAAGAAATACATAATCTTTCGGAAGCAATTGAAGACGAAGATAATATTTTAATAGGTGATATCATTCAATACGAATTAATCCCCAACTTCCAAAGTTTAAATAATGAAGCGAAACAAACGATTAATAATGAGGGAATGCGTTATGATCTTAGTTGATAATCGAAATGTTCTACGTTTAAAAAATAGGGAGCTATTAAATCGGTTGTCCTTGTTAGATGATAGTAAACCAACGGGAAATGTAATCGTTGAGCAGGCGAAAACCGGTGCTCTCACAGTTAAATTAGTTATTGAGGGCCGAACGCAATATCTGCATAGCAAATATGACCCGCAACAAGAAGCGGAACGTTTCATTGGAAAGTTTGATGACGAGCAGATTAAACATGTCCTTTTTGTAGGAGTAGGAGTTGGCTATCATATCCTCAAATTCACTGAGACTCATCCGGATGCAAAGTTCTCAATCTATGAACCGAATGAGGAAGTACTCCATGCGTATTTGTCCAATTTCAAACTAGATCATCTGCCAATACGAAACTTGGTCAAAATCCTCGTAGGTACAGATCAAAAAAAAATTGGAAAAGAAGTTCAAGACCTATTAACCAGGTCAAATCATATTTTGAAAATCGTCATATTACCAGTTTATGAGAAATTTTACCGTCCGCAAATTAATACCATTTTAGAACAAGCATTAGAGTCCCTAAAGGATAAACACAATTTGCTAACTACTAATGTTTCCTATCAAAAACGATGGACCATTAATTCAATAAAAAATTTCCCTACAGTATTGAATACACCCAATATCTTACATGACATTGACCGTAGTTTCTTTGAAGGAAAGCCGGCTATAATTGTATCTGCTGGCCCCTCATTGAACGAGGAATTCGAAAACTTGCGATATATAAAAGAGCATGGGTTGGCCTATATTTTTTCAGTCGGTTCAGCGATTAATGCGTTGATTGAGCATGGAATTTATCCCGATGCTGCTTGTACGTATGATCCCCTGGACATTAACTATGCTGTTTTTCAAATCATTAAGGATAGAGGGATTACTGAAATTCCGCTTATCTTTGGAAGCAGTGTAGGTTTTGAGACTTTAGAAGGTTATCCTGGTGAATTATTACATATGATTGTCAGTCAAGATACAGTGGCCCCGACATTTTTAGAGTTTAAAGATGACACTCCAATAAATTTTGTTTATGATGCACCATCAATTGCAGTTGTCACGTTTGAATTGCTGGCAAAAATGGGAGTCAGCTCAATCATTTTGGTCGGCCAAAACCTTGCATATATTAATAATCAACATTATGCAACTGGAATTGATTACGAATTTGAAAGCAGCGTGGTGAGTGATGAGAATTTACAATCTGCACTTACAGTTAAAGATGTCTATGGAAACGATGTTAAAACAACAGACGGTTTTAATCGGATGCGCCAGCAGTTAGAGATGTATATCGCCCAATATTCAAACTTAGAAGTATGGAATACAACGAAAGGCGGTGCTGCTATTCAAGGAACTGTCTTTAAAGAACTGAAAGACGTTATTAACGATCATTTAAACGTACGAGTTATTCAAAGTGATTGGTCAAAAGGTAGAAATAATTATAATAAAATTAATCTTGAGAATAAGTTTCGTGAAATGGACAGTCAGGCAGATTTACTTGAAAGGGAACTTAATAATGTTTTTTCTATTTTAAAGAATATTCATAAAGTGATCGGGATTAATAAAACATCTCAGTTAGAAAAGAAATATAATCAATTAGACACTGAAATGGAAAAACTAAAAAACAACTTATTCTACAAGAAATTCATTGAGCCAATGATTCGAGTTCAGTATGAAAGCCTTTCACAGAATATACAGGGTATAAAATACGAAAAAAATGCAATTAAAAAAAGTGAAACGATTGTTAAGACATTTACTGAATTCCTGGTAGAGTGTTCGCAACATTATCAAATTGCAATGGAGCTCTATAAAGAAATGACTAATAAAATAGAATCAAACTTATGTTGAAAGAAGTGGATAGCGTGTTACAAGGAAAAACGATACTAGTTACAGGAGGTACTGGCTCCTTTGGTAAGAAATTCATTAAAAGAATACTTACAGAAGAAATAAAAAAGGTAATTGTTTTTAGCCGTGATGAATTAAAACAATATGAAATGAAACAAGAATTTACTGATCCTCGAATTCGCTTTTTCATCGGTGACGTGCGTGATAAAGATAGATTGTATCGAGCGTTTGATGGGGTGGATATTGTCATTCATGCAGCTGCTATGAAACATGTAGATGCTTGTGAATATAATCCATTTGAGGCAGTCAAAACTAACATCCATGGTGCTCAGAATGTGATAGAGGCGGCGATTGACCGTGGGGTGGAGAAAGTGATAGCGCTTAGTACGGATAAAGCGGCTAGTCCAGTCAATCTCTACGGAGCAACTAAGCTGGCTTCAGATAAATTATTTGTGGCCGCTAATTCCTATGTCGGAGAAAAACATTCAAAGTTCTCAGTAGTCCGATATGGAAATGTAGTGGGCAGCAGAGGTAGTGTGGTTCCTTTCTTTAAGAAAATAAAAAACACAGGTAGAATACCAATCACTGATCCTCGAATGACTCGCTTTTGGATCACATTAGATCAGGGTGTTCAATTTGTACTAGATAATTTGGAGCGAATGCAGGGCGGAGAAATTTTTGTGCCAAAGATACCGAGTATGAAGGTCACGGATTTAGCTAAAGCCATTGCGCCTGAGTGTGAGATGGAGATTATAGGTATTAGGCCTGGAGAGAAATTGCATGAAGCAATGATTATGGAAGATGATGCGAGACATACAAGGGAGTATAAAACGTATTATGTTATTCAGCCCGAATTTCCTTGGTGGCCAAGGGATTATGCAAAAGAAGGAAAAGCATTGCCTGATGGATTTGCGTATACTAGTGACAACAATACAGACTGGTTAACTATTGAACAATTACAACTTTTATCAGAGGAGATGTAATGAAAAAGGACAATAATAGAAGTTTAAAGGTAGTTGCAATCATTCAAGCAAGAATGGATTCAACAAGATTACCGGGAAAAGTATTAAAAACAGTATTAAATAAAACGTTGCTAGAATATCAATTAGAGCGTGTTCAACGATCAAGACTAATTGATGAAATTATTATAGCAACAACTAGAGATAGTGCTGATGAAGATATTGTAAAATGGTGTAAAAAAAATAGTGTGGGTGTGTATAGAGGATCGGAACATGATGTTCTTGCTCGTTATTATGAGGCCGCTATAGAGTATAAAGCTGATGTAATTGTAAGATTGACATCAGATTGTCCATTAATCGACTTTGAAGTGGTGGATCAGGTCATTCAGTTGTATTTGGATATGCGTGGGGAAATCGATTATGCATCAAATACATTGGAGCGAACATTTCCGAGAGGAATGGATACAGAAGTTTTTTCTTTTAGTGCATTACAAAAAGCTTATGCAAATGCAGTGTCAAAAAATGAACGGGAGCACGTAACTACTTTTATATACAAAAATCCTCACATATTCAAAATACAAGGGTTAACATACTCTTACAATTTAAGTAAATACCGTTGGACAGTTGATACAGAAGAAGACTTTGAGCTTATTCGACAAATATTACTCAATATATATCCTAACAATCCAACATTTGTATTAAAGGATTTAATTGAATTGGTTGAGAGAAACCCCTCATGGAACGACATTAATGCACATATAGAACAAAAGAAATAAAGTTTTTCGATTTCTATTCTGTTCCAGTGAGTAAGCTAAATCACACAGGTTATAATTTCTACTCATCATCGGAAAAATCAACAGTAGATTGGAGAAGTAATTAATGATGATATATTGTGAAAAATGTGTAATGCCCAATACCAAACCAGATTTAGTTTTAGATGAGGACGGTGTATGTACTGCTTGTAGAAATTATGAAAATAGAGAATTAGTTGACTGGGATTTAAGAAAGCAGGAATTGCTGGAAATTTTGGATAAATATCGTTCTAATAGTGAAGGTAATTGGGATTGTATCATCCCTGTTAGTGGTGGAAAGGATAGTACTTTTCAAGTGATTCGTATGCTTGAACTTGGAATGACGCCTCTTTGTGTGCTGTCGACTACCTGCCATCTATCCGAAATAGGTAGATATAATATAGAGAATATTAAAAAACTAGGTGTGGATTTTATAGAATTTACAGCTAATCCTAAGATTCGCCGTAAACTAAATAAATTTGGATTATCTCAAGTTGGAGATATTTCTTGGCCAGAACATGCTGGTATTTTTACTGTACCGATACGTGCTGCTGTTCAATTTAATATCCCATTAATTATTTGGGGAGAAAACCCTCAAAATGAGTATGGTGGACCTGCTTCAGCAAGTGAAAACAAATTTTTAGATCATAATTGGTTAAATAGATTTGGCGGTCTCCTTGGAGTAAATGTTTCTGAACTAATTGGGTATGAGGGCATTAAAGAAAAAGATTTAATTTCGTATAGATATCCGACAGACAGTGAATTAAAAGAAGTAGGGGTTACAGGTATATTTTTAGGTTATTATATGCCATGGGATGGTCTGGCAAATTATTTAATTTCCCAAGGGCATGGATTTAAAACATATGATAAAACAGTTGAAGGCTCCATTGTAAACTATGAAAATCTTGATAATTTACAAACGGGAATACATGATTACTTTAAATTTTTGAAGTTTGGTTTTGGTAGAGCAACAGATATTGCTTGTCTTCAGATTCGAAGAGGAATTCTTAGTAGAGAAGACGCATTAAATCTTGTGAATACTCATGACGGTAAATTTCCATGGACATACTTAGGTATACCCCTCGAAGAGATACTAGCACCATTAGAAATAACAGTGCCGGAATTTGTTGAAATATGTGATAAATTTACTAACGAAGACTTATTTTTAAAAAATTCTGACGGGACCTTACTGAAAGATAAACATGGTAATTTAACAAAGGTGACATACTGCATTTAAGGATGAGCGACAAAGGAGGATAAGTGATGGGTAAATATAAAACAGACCAAGAAAAGTTTTGGGCAGGGACCTTTGGTAATGAGTATATAAATAGAAATCAAAACCATTCAATTAATATCCCACTTTTTTCAAAGATATTATCCAATACAAATCAAATTGAATCAGTCATTGAGTTTGGATCTAATATTGGTTTAAACTTGAAGGCGATTAGAGAGATTCTTCCAAGTGTTCAATTGTCAGCTATTGAAATTAACGCTGAAGCGGTTAAAAGTCTAGAAGAGTTGGGCGATGTACAAGTATACAATCAGTCAATTTTAGATTTTGAAGTAGACTATAAACGTGACTTAGTTTTGATTAAAGGTGTTCTCATTCATATTAACCCGGAAGTATTAAATGATGTTTATGAATTACTTTATAATACGAGTAGAAAATATATTTGTGTAGCTGAATATTACAATCCAACTCCAGTTGAAGTCAATTATCGTGGATATACAGAGAAGTTGTTTAAACGTGACTTCGCAGGTGAAATGCTAGACAAATATAGTGATTTAGAATTAATAGATTATGGGTTCGTTTATCATCGAGATAATAATTTCCCGCAAGATGATATTACCTGGTTTTTAATGAAAAAGAACTCGTAGGATGTGACTCAAAATGAATGTGGTCATTCGTACAGATGCTTCTATTACAATTGGTACAGGCCATGTAGTGCGATGCTTAACATTGGCAAATCAACTCAAACGTCACGGAGCACAGGTGACGTTTGTTTGCCGAATACTTGAGGGGGATAGCATCACTTATCTACAAAGCCAAGGGATAAGAGTGCTTACATTAACATCCATAGATGGTCATTATGATTGGCAATTGGATGCCGAAGAAACGATTAAAATTCTAAAGGAAATGGATGATGAAGTTGATTTAATCATTGTCGATCACTATAAATTAGATTGCCGATGGGAAAGTGAGCTTCGTCAATATACAAGAAGTATTATGGTCATTGACGATCTAGCGGATAGATCACATAATTGTGATTTGCTATTAGATCAAAATTATTACTCGAATGCTCATGAACGCTATAAAGGACTTGTCCCGGATCATTGTGTTCTAATGCTTGGACCAGATTATGTGCTACTTCGCGAAGAATTTTTTAATCTTACCAATGAGCCTAGAAAAAGAACAGGTGAAATCAATAATATCCTTGTTTTTTTCGGTGGCACGGATCCAACTGGAGAAACTATAAAAGTATTGGAAGCTATAAAAGATTTTATCATTCCTGAAATTAATGTTATTGTTGGCTCATCAAATCCAATGCGTTATGAGATTGAACAGATATGCAGAAGTATGCCCAATACAACTTTTCATTGCCAGGTAAACAATATGGCGGAATTAATGTGGAAAGCGGATCTTGCGATTGGTGCAGGCGGTGCGACTACCTGGGAACGATGTTTTTTAAGTCTTCCTTCAATAACAGTTGTTATAGCCGAAAATCAATTAGAGTTAACTAGAACTATCGCTAAAGAGGGTGCAACGATTTATTTAGGCAAGGTCCAGGCGCTTACAAAAGAAAACTATCAAAAATCAATAATGAAATCCATCCAAAACCCAGAGAGCATGAAAGTTATGTCTAGAAAATGCATGGAGTTACTTAATGTCAATGAGGTAAGAAAGAGCCTAGTAACAAAAAAAGTATTGGAGTTGCTAGTATGAGTTTTGTTAAGAGAGCGATGCTAAAAGATATTTCTAAAAATGATTTGTCATTCTTGTTGATGTGGCGTAACCAAGAGTCAATTAGGGAAGTCATGTTTAATAGTGATTTAATTTCTTGGGAACAGCACAGTAAATGGTTTGAAAGGTTGCAAAAAAATAGTACAGTTATTTCTAAAATATTTTATTTTGATTGTATCCCTTATGGTTTAGTAAACATTACAAAAATAGATCCAGTCCATAATACATGTGAATGGGGTTTTTACATAGGAACTGATAATGCGCCCAAAGGTATGGGAAGCATTTTAGGATACACTGCATTGAATTATATCTTTCAGGAATTACAAATACGAAAACTAATTGCCCAAGTAATTGATTCCAATGAAAAAAGCATTAATTTTCATAACAAAATGGGATTTACACTGGAAGGAAAACTTCGTGCGCATATTATTAAAAATGGTAAATACATTGATATCCTACAATATGGATTATTATACTCGGAATGGGGAAAACAATCTGTTAACTTAAAAAAGTCAATTGAAGCCAAGTGGTAATATATCAAGCGCTTAATACGCGAGAATTGGAAATTCATTGTCCTTAACAGCAGCAATTTTCCTTTTCAACACGTACTTAAATAAACCTCCAACTTACATTTAAAGGAATATATGTGAATAGAAGTGTTAAATTGTGTTGAAAGTAAGGATGTATGGAAATCTACTCTCTCCTTTCAGGCGATATGTATAGCTGATTCGTGCGTAGTAGCGAATGCACGAGGCGTACGAGTTTTCTAGATGTCAGGACGAGAGCACGTTTGTGTTAATGCTTGTTGACTTCATTGAATTTCTTTTGATAAAAGGCTTTATATTCAGCGTCATTCTTACGTATGGCATCTGCTGCTTGAACAAGGTAGTACCGTAAATACTTATTACCCGTTCGCATTCGTCTGGTATTGTCGGCTTCAAATTCGCCGGATTGATACTGCGTCCAAACAAGCCCGGTGTATTTCGCTAATGCATGGTGATCATTAAAACGCTTAATATCGCCAATTTCAGCGAGCAGGCCAGCTGAATAGACAGGTCCAATGCCTTTCACTGATGTTAATGTTTGTGTAAATCCTTTCATCATCCGATTGATCTCTTTATCAAGGCGTTTAAATTGGCTTTCCATATGTTGTATTGTGCTTAAAATCACTGACAGCTCTTATTGATTGGATCAGCCATTGCTTTGTCCAACCGATAAGAGCTGCGTGCGAGCTTTTGAAGATATTTTGCGATTTCTTCAGGTTCTGCAAAACGGTTTTTTCCTTTTTCTAGTAAGAACTCTATGAGTTCCTCAATGGGCATTTCTGCAATCGTTTCAGGATCCAATTCCTCAATTACAGCTACACATGTCGCACCAAATGTATTGGAGAAAGGGTTATCTTGGCGTAAGCCACTAAACTTTAAAAAGACTTGATTCATCATGTAGGTTTTATTGCGTGCAATTTCATGCATGATGTGAAAGCGTGTTCTGGTTAAACGGCGCAATGCATCATACTGTAAGGTCTCTTTCATTTCATGTGGCAGACGTCCAAAGCGTAAATGATCCGCAATTACCCAGGCGTCAATCCGGTCGTTTTTCGGTAACGTATCGTAGCCCTTTTTAAAGCGTGAGACTTTGCGTGCATTCAACATATAGACCGCACTTTGAAAGGAAGGTTCATACCCTTTCAATTCACTTTTCAAGTAATGTGCAATGTGCCAACTATATTGATCTGTGGCTTCAAGCCCGATTTTAATGTGTTCGCACTGATTTTTTTCCGCTGTTATTAAAAGCTTTTGAATTAAGGTATTCGCACCTTTTGTATCATTGGAAACAGAAAAATCAGCTAGCGTGTGTCCCTCTCCATGCATGAAATGGACATGATGGGAGCGTAAACTCACGTCGATACCGACTAGCATTTGTGACATGCCAATCACCTCCTCAGGTGGTAGTTAATCAAGATTGTCTCAGACCTGGGTGCCCAGTCGAATCATCGATGTCTGCCTCGTATTAGCAATCAAAGGGAAGAAGACCAAAATGAGCGCTACACTCTCTTCTTCACCAGCGTCGCAGCCAGTGGTTAGACCTTCAATAATGAACGATGGGTAGCAGGCTTATTAAGCAGTACACGTAAAATGTCCGCAAGGAGTGAAAGCTATTTCCTGTGTCAACCTTGTCCGTTCCATTGTCTCACGGGCACGGTCTGAGAGAAATAAAAGAAATAAAAAAGGACGAAGTATTAAAATGGAGCCTCCTCCATCCTCCGTCCAAACTATATAAAATTAGGTATTCTAAATAAGCAGGTAAGCACCTGTAAGCAAGTTTTATTTACACAAACATATAACTGATGATTTATCCTTTTGGCCTCCTCGGTAAAGCAGGGGTCAAACAGGTAAAACATAAAAGGGTGAGGAAGCCAAAAGGCAACCGTTTCCTATAGGAAATCCAACAGGTCTCCCAGCTGTCCGGATCAACTGGAAATTCTATCGGAAAGAGCTCTTACTACTAATATACGAGGAGGTTCCTTATGTCTGAATTTACAATTCTAAATAGAAAAGTTGGAAGTGAGAATGCACCTTTAATCATTGCAGAAATGTCTGGAAATCATAATCAATCATTAGAGAGAGCATTAGAAATCGTAGAAGCTGCTGCGAAAGCAGGAGCGCATGCACTCAAAATTCAAACTTATACAGCGGATACAATGACATTGAATATCGAAAATCCGGAGTTTAAAATTAACGATGAAAACAGCTTATGGGACGGTCGAAATCTATATCAGCTTTATCAACAAGCCTATACGCCATGGGAATGGCACAAGCCAATTTTTGACCGTGCTAAGGAACTTGGAATGATACCTTTTAGTACACCATTTGATGAAACAGCAGTCGATTTTCTAGAAGAGCTAGATGTTCAACTCTATAAAATTGCTTCATTTGAAAATAATGATATTCCTCTGATTAGAAAAGTTGCAGCAACAGGAAAACCAATGATTATCTCAACTGGAATGGCGACAGTTGCAGAGCTAGATGAAACGGTCCGAGTTGCACGTGAATCCGGATGTAAAGATATAATTCTACTAAAATGTACGAGTACGTATCCTGCTACGGCTGATAATACTAATATTTCAACGATCCCACATATGCGTGAATTATTTGATGTGCAAGTTGGATTATCTGATCATACGATGGGGATAGGCGTGGCGGTTGCAAGTGTTGCATTAGGTGCGACAGTTATTGAGAAACATTTTACACTGTCCCGTGCAGATGGTGGTGTGGATTCAGCGTTTTCAATGGAGCCAGATGAGATGGCTGCGCTTGTTTTAGAAACCGAACGCGCTTGGCAGGCAATGGGGAAGATTACATATGGGCCGACCGAAAAAGAAAAAGCATCATTGAAGTTTAGACGTTCGATTTATGTTTCGAAGGATATTGAAGTTGGAGAGGCTTTTACGAAGGAGAATATCAAGGTGATTCGACCGGGATACGGATTAGAGCCGAAATTTTATGAACAAGTGTTAAACATGAAAGCGAATAAAAAATTAGTAGCAGGTACACCACTTAGTTGGGAGTTGTTGAGTTGATATGACCAAGAGAGCGAGTTTTTTATCATACGGTAAACAACAATTAGACGAAGATGATATTGCGGCGGTCGTGGAAACATTACGATCGCCTTTCTTAACGCAAGGTCCTAAAGTAAAAGAGTTTGAAAAATGCATTGCTAATTATGTTGGCGCTAAGTATGCGGTAGCATTCGCGAACGGAACGGCAGCATTACATGGCGCTTGTTATGCTGCTGGAGTTAATCATGGTGATGAAGTCATTACCAGTCCAATCACCTTTGCAGCTAGTTCTAACGCAGTTTTATATTGTGGTGGTACCCCGGTGTTTGCAGATATTGATCCATCTACTTATAATATCAATCCTTATGAGATTACGAAGAATATTAATTCGAAAACGAAGGCTATAATACCTGTGGATTTTACTGGACAACCTGTGAATCTTGATAAGATTATGGAGGTCGCAAATGAGCACAATCTAGTTGTCATAGAAGATGGTGCTCACTCGCTTGGTGCTACGTATAAAGGGAGAAGAGTTGGAACCCAAGCGCACATGACTATGTTTAGTTTTCATCCTGTTAAGCCCATTACTACAGGAGAAGGCGGCATTATTACAACAAACTCTGAAGAATATTTTGAGAAGTTAAAGCTCTTTAGAAGTCATGGAATTACTAAGACTGATTCTTCTGAAGAACAAGGTGATTGGTATTATGAAATGACAGACTTGGGTTATAATTACCGCATGAACGATATTCAAGCTGCTCTTGGAATATCTCAAATGAGTAAACTGGACACTTTTATTGAGCGTAGAAGAGAGATTGCTAATCTATATAGAGAGTATCTGATCAAAATACCTGGCGTGATTTTGCCTGAACAATTAATAGACACTAATTCAGGATGGCATTTATTCATGATACAGTTAGACTCAATGGCATTAAGTAAATCAAGAAGAGAAATTTTTGACCAGATGCGTAGTTTAAATATTGGTGTTCATGTGCATTATATCCCAGTTTATTGGCATCCGTATTATCAATCACTCGGTTACAAAAGAGGTCTTTGTCCTTTGGCTGAAAAGTGGTATGAACAAGCGTTGACGCTACCAATTTTCCCTGAAATGAAAGATAGTGATGTTATTGGTGTGGTTGATAGATTAAAACTCGTATTAAAGAAATGAACAATAGATTACTCATAAGAATGAATTTCATAATTACCAGCCTATGTCTCCCAAGGGTTTGTAGACACAAAAAAGGAAGTACCTCCTCAAGTCTTGTATAATGGTAGTCGACGAAAACATTCCATAAAGACTGGAGGGGTACTCCCTATGACCATTATACGACAACAAAGCTTATTTAGCATTGAAGAATTATACGAGATGGAACCTACCCAAAAATATGAAGAGATTATGGCTGCCATCGACTTGGACGCTATTTTCTATGAAATCAACAAGAAATCCCGCGTGGGTGCGCCTACTGAGTTGAATTACGGTGCAATGATTGTAAGTATTTTCGCACGTTATATTGACCGAATTCCAACAATCAAAGACCTTATCAAGCGATTGAACGACGACCTCTCTTTCAAGCTTGATTGCGGATTCAAGGTTTCAGACAGCGTCCCTTCCGAGGCATCTTACAGCCGTCTTCTCACCAAGCTGAGTGAAACCGACGTCTTGGAAAAGGTACAGGAGACGATTGTCTTGAACGCCATCGGAGAAGGCTTTATCCAAGATGACACGGTGGCAATTGACGCTACTCACTTCGAAGCACGTGACAAAGCGCCGGCCAAACAGGAAAAAACAAAGGAAGAACCCAAGAAACGCGGCCGTAAAAAGAAGGAAGAACGTGAACAATGGCTGGCTGAACAGGCAGAACAGGAAGCGAATCTTCCGCTATACGAAAAGAAAATAGAAGCGCAGTTGGATGAACCGCTTGCCCGGCTGCGTGCTGAAGTTCCTCAAGACCCCAAATGGGGTGTCAAGAAAAACAGCGAGGGGAAGAACGTGTTCTGGTTCGGCTATAAAGGACATTTGGCAGTAGGTACGTCCAGCCAATATATTCTGCAGTCCCTATTTTCTTCTGGAAGCCTGAATGACGGCAAGGCTGCTATCCCGCTGTTAAAAGGAATCGAAGAACGAATTCCACTTCGCAAACTGATGTATCATACGATGGACGCCGGCTACGATTTTGAAGCAATCTACGAACAAGTACATCGTATGGGACACCGATCTATCATCGCTTATAATAAGCGTAATGAACCAGAGCCCCTCGGATTTGACGAATATTTCGCACCGACTTGTTTTCGAGAGTATTCGTATCGTTATGACAGCTATGATGCCAAATACGAAACGTTGAAGTATACAGGGCCAAAGGAGTGCCGAGATTGCCCGCTTGTAAACGAGGGCATCTGTCAGAAAGTGTACAAGGTGAAAATTACCACAGATTTACGAAGGTACAGTGCACCGGCACGTGGCTCGAAAGCATGGAAAACGCTTTTTAATCGTCGAACCGCTGTGGAGCGTGTCAATGCTTATCTGAAAGAGTTCTTTCAATTGAACAACGTCCGTTATCGGACAGGGAAACGCGCGAAAGTTCACTTCGATTTACTTGTGCTTGTTTAAAACGCTTCAAAACTAGCCGCCGATAGGATTGGGGCACGATTGAACCACATTCAAGCCGCATGATTCTTGTTTTTTGAAATACAATCTATAAATTCTGCCCTTGTTTGTATTTTTAAAAAGAGGAATTATGAAATCGATTCATAAAAGTGTAAATATATTTAGGGATTGCCCATCAACACTAACTGATGTGCAATCTCTTTTTATTTTGGAAGATAGTAGCTAAGAAATGATATGCCATTGCCAACTCCAATGTTTTTCATTATCGTTAGAATATACATTTATAATTGAGGAATGATTGCATGACTTACGAAATCCGAAAAGTAGATAAAGAGAATCTTGAAGAAGTATTGTCTCTCCGTGTCACTATTGAACAGCAAGGTTTCATCGAGTCTCCTGCAGAGTGTTTGAAGGATGCTGAGGAGTGGCCGGAGTTTCGGCCAGTTGGATTGTATGCTGATAAGCAGTTAGTCGGTTTTGCAATGTATGGTGCGCTGTTGGACAGTGGAGGCGGGCGGAATTTGTGGATGGATCGGCTTTTAATCGATGCACAGCATCAACGAAAGGGCTATGGCCGGCGGTTTACTGAACTGCTAATTGAGCGCATGCTGTCGGAATACGAGGAGCAGCCGATTTACTTGAGTGTATATGAAGAGAACAAAGCAGCGTTACGTATGTATGAGGAACTTGGATTTGCTTTTATAGACGAATATGATTCGGATGGGGAGTTAATATTCAGAAGATGCTAGCAGAGAGGTATGTGCACTCGATAGAGAAATACATAGAATTTGAAGGTTGTGTGCTTATTCAATATTTACGATTAGGCAAACTGGGTGAAACTCGGCAATTTAGATTTTGATAGCACAGCTGAAACAAGGAGGAATGAATGAGCAGATGAAGAACGAAATACGGCCAACGAGAGAACAGTTGGAAATTTGGATGGATGCAATATTGCCGGATAAAGACTTGTTTTTTATTCGTGAAGAGGATCTTACCGTATTAGAGGAAAATCTAACAGGTGCGCTTTTATTTCCACGTAAAGAATTTTTTAATCACTCTTCATATCAGCATGTTCAAATGGTAAGCAGCTATATGTATTGGACGATTGCTGCAGAAGCAGTTTATGTTGTCGTGGCAGAACCACGTTGGCTCACCGAATTAAATGACGAGACAAGGAGCTTCTTGCTTCTACAACAAACAGAACTTTGTAGTGGGTTGACGATCCCGCTTTCCAAGCTGCAAGATGTAGATTTGATTCCAAAAGAATACATCGATTCTCAGGAAAGTGAATCATTTGTTGTTATCCGTCGTGCCATGTGGGATGCTCTCCCTTTTGAAGTCAAAGAGGAAATAATTGGCTTAACGGGTCAGTTGTATGATGCTTGGGAAGGGAAGCCAGTTCCAGCTAATTTCCCCCTTCATTTGAGGCGGTACGCGAATACTTTTTCTGACAAGTCCGGAGCGAACTGTTTGGCTGCTGTTCTTTTTGCAATCAGTACGGAGCCGGAATTGGAGGAAAGGATCATCCATGAATGGGTGCATCCTGAGACTTTTGCACTTCACTTGCAACGCTCCTCGTTCGTTAAAACGGATGATCGATTTAAAGGCGGAGATGTTGTCGTCTGGGTGAATAATGAGGACGTTATTCAGCATGCTGCCTATTGCATTGATGGCGTGTTGTTCTTTAATAAATGTGGTCAGATTTTTACTAACCCGTGGAAAATTGTTGATTGGCCGGAACTAGAAGGGGATTGGAAACGGTATACAACTATCGTTTATAGGAAACATCTTCCTTATCACAGTTAACACTCCCTCTAAAGTGTTAGGGTTTGTCATTTTGCAGAGTGGAGATTAAATCGTCAGAAGTCTGTTTTTATGTTAAAATGAGAAGGAATCGAATGAAAACTGTCGATTCTTGACAATTACACCTAAGGAACATCATATATAATCAATAAAAACAGAAGGAGGGATAAAAATGAGCCAAGTTGTCACCCAAGAAGTCATCTTACAAGCTATTCTCGAGTTAACTGCTCAAGTAAAAGCAAACAAAGATGAATGGAAGGCAGACATCAAAGAAGTCAAAGATGAAATAGGTCTTTTGAAGTCGGATGTAGCCACGTTAAAACAGGATGTTGCCAGTATCAAGGACTGGATGGTAAAGACAGATGAACGTCTTGAAACCATCGATGCAAAGATGGATGTGTTTACAAAAGGGTTGCTTAATACACAGGCTGAAGTCGTTAAATTGAAGAAAGTGTTGTAACAACGTGAAAAAGACTTTGCAGTTTCGTTAATTACTAGCCGTTATCTAGGAGAGAAGCCTGGAGTAACGGCTTTATTAATGGAACTAACCATTTTTACTGAAATAGAAAACGCCTGTTGCCATCGAACATGACGTTTTCTAGTAGGATCACAACAGATTCATTAACCTCTTGACTACCTATAAGTTATAGAAACAGCAATCACTCCCACTCGTCATCCTCATCCCAATCAAAATACTGTTCTGGTCCTTCACCTTTTTCCGCTAACACAAACGGTTCAATTGGATCTGTTTGATTCCTATCAATTTGCTCCACTTCAACGATAAATGTCCATTCAGCTCCAAAATCATAGACATAGAGAAAACGTTGGCTGACTTGTAAGCCGAGCGTATCGATGCGTATTAAAGAAGCATCTGTGTGTTCAAATTCATCGTTTGGAGAGCCAATGCAGTTGTGGGACCACTTTTTACCGTCCATGAAAAAACTGTATAAATGCTCATCTTCAAAGCCATATGATTGGAGGATGAGTTGATGCAAATCATCCATTGTCGACTGGCCGTTAAATACGAGTCTCCTCCATACCCGAGTCTCGTAAAGTACTTTGAATGTATAGGTCCCTTCTTGATAACGCTCCTGTTCACGAGGCAAGGTGTTTGTTAATTCACCTGCAGGAAAGTGTGGAATGAAAGGTTGATGGAACGGTTGATCGCTTTGATCGATTGATAAGTAATCATCTAGTTTGTCGTAATCCTCATCGTTTAGGAAAAATCCAATAATGTCTTCAGTTGGTGTGCCAGGAAACCAATCCGGTTCGTGGTTTTGTTTCCGATAAGCAATGTTCCATGCTTCCAAACTTCTTTCAAAAATGAGAATAGGCATGATTGCCGTCCCTAATTTGGTCAAAGTGATGCTTTTCGCAAAGTACGCGTCTTTCCGAAAGTACTGTTGAATCTGTTCCACATCGTCTTCACATTGCCATAAACCGAACCACTCAAAGTACAGTAAGAAATAATGCCAATTCCAAGTCGATGATTTAATCTCTTGGCCAAACGGCGTTTTAGGGGGTGTAATCGAGACAGGCATGCCAGGACCAATTCGGTGTAGCTCAGCAAAAATATAAGCGTGAGTTGCTTCAGGCGTAGCATTCGTTAACGTTTGCCAATTCGTATCCACCCAGAAAATCTCTAGTAGAGCACAGTATTTTTCACTACGCGTCAAACGTTTAAATTGGTCAATACGATCGGTGCTGAGAAGATAGGCACTTGTAGCGTTTCGCTTAATGAGCACAAGCCGACCACTAATCGCTAAGTGATAAAGGAAGTGAATGTAAGGATAAGATTTTTGATCAGAATGGTCTGTCGCGAGCAGTGCTTTTACACTAAACAAATCATTGAGGGTTACCAAGTGTTTCCGCGTCATATATTCATTCGTTTTCGTCAAAGCAATCTTATGTTGTTGGCAATAGTCAATAAAAAGTTCAAAGTCGGTAATCAAATCCTCTGGAAAATTACCTTTCTCATGGGGTGGTACTTGAATAATCGGCTTTTCCACTTCGTCTTGAATTGCATCTAAAAATGATAGTTGCTGAGGGTGCTTTCTCAATTGGCTACATCTCCTTATAGCATCTCGATTCGATTTAGTTATGTACAGTGTAGCAATAGTACCCTATGAATTTCTACTATCCAATAAAATACCTAAATAGGTTGACAATTAATTAACGTAAGATACACTTAAATGAGAACGTATATTCCTGTATGTGGTAAATTTATTCTAAGGGTAAACACTTTCAAACATGCTATGATAAGTGATAAAGAAAGTCGGACAAAAATTTGAAGGGAGGGAACCTGATGAACAACGAACTGAAAGAGATGTTGCAGTCTGTCATTCATGAAGCCATTCAACCATTGTATGACCGATTTGACAAGTTGGAATCCAGATTTGATGTGCTTGAATCCAGATTCGACAATCTTGAATCAAGATTCGACCAATTTGAGACGTATACAAAAAACAAATTTGCCGAAGTGGATGCGAAACTTACGTCGATTTCACAACAAGTTGCTGAGCCCACTCAACAGATGGTGGATATACGGGAACGGATGGTTCTGAAGAGTGAATACATTCCGCAATTGGCCAGTATAAACGGTCGCTTGGATGAGTTAGAAATTGAAATGAAAGTCCTCAAAAAAGCTGTAGTGAATTAAATAATAATCTCTTCCACCATTGCGACTTCGCAGTGGTTTTTTCATTTTCAAATTAGCACAAACTTTCTCCCTTATCCCTCATAATTTTACGATTTCTCCAACTATCAACCAATTCAGAACCTTCTTATGGTAAACTAGACTAAAAGATTCAGCAAAGCAGGTGATCGATACCAATGCAAGTGAAACCGGTCATACAATCGAAGCTTATGGCACCTATGCCGGCTGCTACGTATATGCGTAGAGCTTCATTCATAAAAAAGATGCGTAAAGCGGAGCATGTAAAGTTGACGCTTGTGCATAGTGGTGCGGGGTACGGAAAAAGTTCCGGGCTTTCGGCGTTTATCCATGATTTGAATGCAGCGTCTAGCTGGTATTCTGTTGCGCAAGAAGATGATGACATCTTGCCGTTCCTCACCCATTTAACACATAGTATTCGCAGAGTACATCCGGCATTGGATCGATCGCTTGTGGAATGGGAAGAGTCTGTCGTTCTGCCAAAAGACGTTGATATCGAGCAATGGCTCGCAAAATTTATGAATGCACTTTGTGAAATTGACACACCGTTGTTTATCGTCATCGATGATTTTCATCACGTCGACCATGTGTTTACAATTAATTATATCCTCGAGAAACTTATTTCATTGTTGCCGCCACATGTCCACCTCGTCATCGCATCACGCACGCGGCCGAGGTGGTCGAGTCTCGTGAAATTAAAGTTGTCGGGGCAGTTATGTGAACTAACAGAAGCAGATCTGTTGTTTTCTGAAGATGAAGTTTCCGTGTTTTACGAAGATTATTTTCACCAACCGTTAACGACGGAAGAGGCGGCTTCCATTATACGATTGACAGAAGGGTGGGCGATCGCCGTCAACTTGTTGGCCATCCATCTGACAGGATCCAACGAAGACTTTTCCATTGAAATGAAACCCGCCTTACAAGACCTATTCGCGTATTTATCGGAAGAAGTGTTCAACCGGATGACACCGCACGAACAGGAATGTGCACTTGCGTTTTCCGTGTTCCAAACGTTTACCGAAGACGTAATCGACGCTTTTTATGGCGAGGAAGCAGTCATTGTGTTACGTGAACTTGCAAACCGCCACGTATTCATTCAATCGCTTGGTGAGGGGGCTTATCGTTACCATGCGCTGTTCCAACAATTTCTCGAACGCAAATGGCAATCGATTGATCCGTCTCAATACGTCACCATCCAAAAAAAAGCAGTCGCTTATTTTATTGACGAACGAGATGCGAACCAAGCCATTATACATGCTGTAAAGACTGGGGACGCGGACTTCATCGGAGCAGTCATTGTCGAAAGCGGAGCTGCTCTCATTCAATCCGGCCAATTTGAATGGTTGCTTGATATAGGAAAGACGTTAGACGTGGCAATAAAAGACAAGCATTATCCCATTTATTACTTTGAAGGGGAAGCGCATCGCTACCGGGCTTTTTATGAAAAAGCGCGTATCGCTTATACAAAATGCATCGACAACGCGACAGTTCAGCAAGATGATTACTATATCGGAAAAGCACATGCCGGTATTGCGCACATTTACTTGGATACGATTCAGCCAGGGTTAGCGGATCCGCATTTATTAAATGCCATCGTCTATTCCGAAAAAAGCGAGCGGACCACTTGTTTAGAAAAAGAGCGGCTTAAACGTCAATTCGCCGAGAATCTCGTTAACTTAGGCAAAGCGCAAGCGGCGGAACAATGGGTAAACAGTGAAATCGCGGAGCAACAAATTTTACAAGAAGGGAACTTGGATGCCCGCATAGCATTGCGAACGGGAAAATTGACAGAAGCACAAGCGATCCTAACAACACGCGAACAGAATTCTAATTTACCCGATTCCCATCGAGAGTCCGATGTACTGTTATCGTTACTTTATTCGATGACGGGACAAGCGGAGCAAGCAATGGAATGTGCCGCAAACGGTATTCGATTAGGGGAAGAAGAAAAATCGGCGTTCATCGAAGCGGTCGGCTGGATTCGGATGGGGCATGCGAAAGTTTTACATGATGCGAGTGAGACGGAAACTGCAAAAACGTATTACTTGCGGGCGATTGAACAGATGGATGATTTGAAAGTATCTCGTGGAAATGCCGAGCCGTATATGGGGTTATCGATTTTATTGGCAAGGCAAGGAAATTTTTCGGAAGCGATTCAATATGGCAAAGCGGGCTTGGTGGAAACGGAACGCGTTCAAGACGGCTGGCTATCCGGCCTCATTCATATCGGACTGGCCATTGTGTATGTGTATGCACAGCAGGAAGATTTTGCGGAAGAACACTTGAAAAAAGCCGAAGCGCTCTTAATACAATGTGGTGATCGATATGGAGAAATGGTGACCGCATTCTGGTTCATGAAGATGTATGGCGCAGCTGGAACTGTCGATTCATTTTCAACTTACGCGAATCGCTTTTTCACAATCCTTGCAGAACAGAAATACGATTTTTATGTAACAACAGACACCATTTTTGGCCCATTTGATCGACAATCGATGCATCCGCTCGTTCTTCAAGCAGCAGAACTTCTTCCCGAACATGACGGCGTCCAGCATGCGATCCATGTCCTCCAATTACAAGACGTACAAACACATCCAGGTTACAAAGTGGACGTCAACATGTTGGGACCCTTTACTGTCCATCTAGGGATGGAAGAAGTGCATGAACGCAAGTGGCAGCGTGACAAAGCAAAAGAACTATTCCTTTATTTGTTGCTGAATAAAAATCGATTCGTTCCAAAAGAGGAAATCATGCTCGCGTTATGGACTGATGTCGAAGAGAAAACGGCTGATCGGGATTTCAAAGTCGCCCTCAACGCACTCTTAAAAGTACTGGAACCGAACCGGACAGCAAGGGAACCGTCCTTTTTCATCCTACGGAAACAGACGATGTATCGATTGAACCCAAAAGCCGTCATACAAACAGACGTGGAACGGTTTAAAGCCTACATGGAGAGAGGTTTGGCGGAAAAGACGGCATCAAAAGCAGTGGAAGCATTGCTGAAAGCCGCTTCGCTGTATAAAGGAAAGCTATTCGAGGAAAAAATGACGGTCGAATGGATCGTGCAGGAACGTGAACAAATGGAACAGCAATACATCCTCGTTCTCGAACGTATCGCGCAATCCTACACCCGTCTACAGCAATACACCAAAACAATTGAATGGGCAGAAAAACTTGTCCGACTTGACCCAACATGGGAAGAGGCGTACCGTTTGCTCATGTACGCCCACTACCAACTGCAAAACCGCCCTCAATCCATCAAGTGGTTCAAAAAATGTAAAGAAGTATTACAAAATGAGTACGCCATCAACCCGATGGAAACAACCGAGCAAATGTATAAAATGATTATGAATGAACTGTAGGAAGCCTACTTACCGCTTCCTGCAGTTTGATGGAAATGAGAAAATACGCATACAAAAACGTTAGCAATAGCTTAACAAACCTGTCCCATCAAAAACCGGGTAATGCAATAAAAACGAGCAAAACAAATAGAGATCCGCCAGCCTCGCCTATTGATTGTTTAACGAAATAAGAGTTTCACAATATTTTTTCACCTGCGTCTTTTACATTCATCTGCAGATTTCTAGATTTTATTTCGTACAAATCTTATTCTACTTACTGCTGCAGTAACTTCACCATCGTGTAATAACTACTTCCAGGGGGATAATCTTTCACTTCTCCAACGACAACATACCCGTGCAATTCATAAAATGTTTTTGCTTGAAAATCAAACGTTGTTAACAGTACTTTAGTTGCACCCTTTTTATAGGCAATGTCTTCGACTCTTTGTAATAATAAACGGCCCAATCCATTGCCACGTAAATTTGGATGGAGCCAAAAGTCATTGATTTCAACCCAATCCCAATATACTTCCGCTGCAATTCCGCCAATCCAATTGCCGTCATCATCGCCTACAATCAAATGGATAGGTTGTATTGCACCTTGCTGTCTACTATTTTTATGATGAATCGAATGCTCATTATTAAACTCTCTAATTTTCGTTTTAAGAAAAGCCGAAAATTCCTCGTTGCTCTCCAATACGGTATCAATCGTGTAGTTCATCTCATTGTTCTCCAATCAAAGATTCATAGGTTGTTCATTCGAAAAACGACATATGAGGTTTCTCCTGCTTATAATAATCCATTCTTTCTTGCAAAGTACCTGTATGAAATTCAAACTTGTGGCCATCAGGATCAGTAAAATAAATCGATTTTTTGTCTCGAGCATCTCGAGGTCGTCCTGAAAGAATCGTTACACCAAGTTTCTCCAAAAGTTCATATGCATGCGTGAATTCAGCTTCTTCTATTGAAAATGCAATATGTGTATATGATTCGCTTATTTCATTTCGTGGGATATCCTTCTCTTCATTAAGCGCTAACCACAGCCCATTCAAATCAAAATAAGCAGTACTTTTTCCTTTAACGAGCAATTTTGCATTAAACACATCTTCATAAAACCGAATGGACTTCTCTAAATCGGAAACAGAAAACAATAAATGATTTAGACCTTTGACTTGCAATAAATTCACCTCATTTATACACATATTTACAGCAATACGAAAAACGTTTTTTTCAGTTTGATGTATCGTCCAGAGAGTAGAGTATTAATGAATTTGTGCTTAGAATTATTTAATGAGTATTTCAATTTGATCGCTATGTTTTTCCATCAATTCATTTAGGTAGTCATTGTTTTTCTTATCAAATTCCTTTAGCTCTACTTCGTCAAAACTATCTGGATCACCAAAGGTTTCTCGGACATATGCATGTATATAGGCAATTTGTTCACTCCTACGTTCTACATATTTTGAATAATAATCTTCAGCATTCATCCCTAACTTCTTTGCTTGCGATGTAATAAATACTTGTATAGATTCTCGTAATGAATCGTTTTCATGTTGTGGTAGCTGCAACAACATTTCCTGTTGGGAAGCAATATCCTTAGAAACGTCTACCTTCATTTCTTTAGCTTCTTGAAGCAATAACTCGAGTTTCACAGCCCCTTCGATGTTTCCTATTACTTTTTCGTCTTCATACATAAAACGTAAATCTCCAATCGTAATTTCTTGTCCATTCACAATTGCAGCAATGTCCTCATCGTCATAATCGCTTAGATTATGACCGCTTCCTTGGCAACCCGCCAACGAAATAAGTAATAAAAAGGTAATGACGCTGTAGGCAAACCTTTTCATAATGCACCCCCAGTCCTTTGTTCAATCTTAAATAATGAAAAGCTTCTCCATTTCAATTCCCGCAATTCTCAACTCCTCAGTTCACTAACTCCAATGTGTTTTTTGTTTCAATGAATGATTGCTAAGGAAGTAAAAGATTGTAATAACAACTGCGCAAACAAAAGGATAGCCAAAATAAACTGAAAAACGCATATGGTCCACTAAACTAAACTCTCCCCATTCAAGCCATAATCGCCAACCCATTCCTATGGAGCTTAGTATTAAGGAAAGCATAAAAACAACCCAAACTTTATCTAAAAATAAGCCTGCAAAAATATTAGCCGCAAGGAAATATAGGAATAATGTCAAACTCATACTGAACAAGTTAAACCCTTTTAATCCTGGTATTACAAACGTGAATGTAATTCCCGAATAGAAAAGGATGATGCATAACGCGAGTAACAGAAATGCAGTTCTTGAATCTCCTACTCTTTCATAAAACTGTTCACTTAACAAATGCAACCCCCCATACCTACTCTACATAGTCATTTCATTTGTACTGTACGTAACTTGCTCATTTCTTACACTCAAACGAATAGCTGCTCGTCACAGAATTATGGATTTCCAAAACAATACTTCCGCCAACCTCATAACACCCTTCACTCGCGAGTTTAATCTCTTTCGTATTAAAGTAACTCGTAGTCAATACCATAAACGCAACAATGAGCAATGCAACTGCGCCCACTGACCATACTTTCGTCGTAACGGCTTTCCTTTGTTGCTCCATCTTTACCACTCCTTTCTCAGTAAGAACGTCTACAACCATAACTCTCCAATTTAACGGACAAACCTCTTACCATCTTCTACGATTTAAAATCATATAAGTTCCAATAATTCTTACGATAGCTAGCGGCATTGTTAATTTGGACATACCTTTATCTCGTAATTGTGTATAGAATTGTATTTTTCTTTTTTGGATTTCTTTCTAAGGATGTAATTTGAACATCACCAATCCCCTAATAGTTGAATGGAGCGAAAGGCGAAGTGCAAAGACGTGCTCTTTTGTTCGCAAGGCTGGAACAAAACATGAAAATAGGCAGAAGTCAAATTTTTTATCATGCTTTTTTCTGCTTTTACAATGTTTCTTTTCGGTATTTAAGAGTGGATCGGAGCGGAAAAAGGCCGACTCCTGCGGGATTGTAGCGCGAATGTTGAGACCCCACAGGAAGCAAAGCGAAGCGACGCGGACGAGGAGGCTCAAGCGCGCCCCGCGGAAAGCGTGCCTTTTGGAGCGCAGAGGAACGGTTTTTGAGCTTTGTCTTAGCCACTTTCAAGTGGGGGAAAAAGGGATAGGCAAGACCCTGCAGTGTCGTCCTCTGTAGCGTAAATCACCCTCCCTAGACTGGTATCTGTTCATTCTAAGATTTGCCTTAATTTCTGCATAGTTCACAGAAATACGGCAAATCGAACCACTTTCGTGGTTCGATTTGTAACTGAAATGTAACTCGCATCCTTTACAGTAAGAACTAGAAAGAAAGCGGTTACAAAAACGACATGAAAAGAGGGGTTCACGTTGAAGAAAAAGCTATGGTTGTTCTCTTTACTCGCAATGATGCTCATCATCCTTGCCGCTTGTAACACTGACGAAGACACGGAAAAACCGGAAGCGTCCACTGGAGACGATAACGGTGAAGAAGTGCAAGGTACCATCAAAATCGGTGTCCTCGCTTCCTTGACCGGAGCACTTGAAGCGTACGGCAAGCAAACAAAACAAGGCTTCGAATTAGGTCTTGAATATGCGACAGGCGGCACGATGGAAGTCGCAGGTAAGAAAATCGAAGTCGTCTTTGAGGACACAGAAACAAAGCCTGAAGTCGCTGTACAAAAAGCTACGAAACTATTAGAAGAAGACGAAGTGGACTTCATCGTCGGTTCTTCTAGCTCAGGGGATACATTGGCCGTTCTTCCGCTTGCTGAAGAATATGAAAAAATTATGATCGTTGAACCGGCTGTTGCGGACAGTATCACAGGTTCTGAATTCAACCCGTTTATCTTCCGTACAGCGCGTAACTCATCACAAGATGCTGTTGCTGGAGCTGCCGCTATTGCAGGTCCGGGCGTGAAGATTGCTACGTTTGCACCGGATTATTCATTCGGTTGGGATGGCGTCGCAGCGTTTAAAAAAGCGGCAGAGGATTTAGGGGCAGAAGTTGTGCTTGAAGAGTTTGCAGATCCTGCAGCTACAGACTTCACATCCAACCTACAAAAAATTATTGAAGAAGATCCAGATTACTTGTATGTCGTATGGGCGGGTGCCAACTCCCCTTGGAACCAAATTGCAGATTTGAAGCTCCAGGAAAAAGGCATCAAGATTTCAACAGGTGCACCGGATATCGCGGCACTTTCTGTGATGGAACCACTTATCGGGATGGAAGGGTTCACGGTTTATTACCATACGCTACCTGACAATGAAGTAAACGACTGGCTCGTGAAAGAGCATAAAGAACGTTTCAACGGAGAAGTTCCGGATTTATTCACACCGGGGGGCATGTCCGCGGCAATTGCGATTGTTGAAGCGTTGAAGAAATCTGAAGGGGATGCGGACGGTAACAACTTGATTAGCATTATGGAAGGGATGTCCTTTGAAACTCCGAAAGGAACGATGACATTCCGTGAAGAAGACCACCAAGCGATGCAATCCCTATATTCCATTAAGCTTGAAAAACAAGACGGTGTCCCTTATCCAGTGCCAGTTCTTATTCGAGAACTCACACCGGATGAGACGGAGCCACCGATTAATAACTAAATAAGATGGACAGTGCGCGTGCTGTCCTTCTCAATCGGATGAACCGTGCGTTCATCCGTTTGAGAAGGATGGAACAGGTGGGAGGAGAGGGAAAGATGGATCCAATTTTAAAGACCGATCAGTTAACGATCCGTTTCGGCGGACATACAGCAGTTTCCAACGTCAGTTTTGAAATGCCTGCGCGACAATTAAAATCAATTATTGGCCCAAATGGTGCGGGCAAGACGACGTTTTTTAATTTGCTAAGTGGTGAATTAAAACCGACAGAAGGCGAAGTGTTCTTTAAAGGAAAACGGATTACAACGATGTCTGCAGTTGCACGCACACGTCTAGGACTTGGCCGTTCCTTTCAAATTACAAACGTCTTTCCGAATTTGACGGTGCTTGAAAACGTGCGGCTTGCTGTGCAATCAAAAAAGAATATCCGGTACCAGATGACGCGCCACTTCTTTCATTACAAGGCGTTAATGGAAGAAGCGCAACAGCTCATCGATCTCGTGTTGTTACAAGGTAGGGAGCACGCAATTGCGAGCCAATTGTCGCATGGGGAAAAGCGGAAATTGGAAATTGCGATGTTGTTAGCACTCGATACCGAAGTATTGTTGCTGGATGAACCGACGGCAGGGATGTCACTTGAAGAAGTGCCGGCTATTTTGGATGTCATTAAGAAAATCAAACAAAAAGGCGACAAGACGATTTTATTAATTGAACACAAGATGGACATGATTCTAGACTTGTCGGATTCAATCATGGTGCTGTTTAACGGCAAATTGCTTGCTGATGGCAGTCCGCAAGAAATTATGGACAATGAAACTGTGCAAAATGCGTATTTAGGAGGTCTGTATGATGAAAACGCTGTTGAAAGTTGACGATATCCATACGCATATTGGGCAGTACCACATTTTGCAAGGCATTTCGTTTGAAGCACGCGTTGGGGAAGTAAGTGTTTTGCTTGGTCGAAATGGAGCTGGGAAAACAACGACATTAAAAACGATTATGGGGTTAACGCCAGCTTCTAAAGGAAGTGTCACGTTTGACGAACGGGACATTACGAAACGGGCTACATACGACATTGCGAATTCAGGCATCGGTTACGTGCCGGAAGACCAGGGGATTTTCGGTGAGTTAACGGTCGAAGAAAATATGAAAGTTGCGATGCGAAAAGAGGACGACGCAACGTTGGCGAGACAAGAATATGTCCTGGAGTTATTCCCGGATCTTAAAACGTATTGGAAGAAAGACGGCGGGCACTTGTCAGGTGGGCAAAAACAAATGTTGGCGATGGCGCGAGCGTTTGTCCATGAAAACAAATTGCTGCTGATCGATGAACCATCGAAAGGGCTTGCCCCGATTGTTATTGAAAAAGTGATGGAAGCCATTATGGAAATGAAAAAGAAGACGACGATTGTTCTTGTTGAACAGAATTTCATCATGGCGAGTCGAATTGGGGATCGCTACACATTGATTGATGACGGAGCGACTGTGCAAACGGGCGCGATGAAAGAACTGATTCATGATGAAGAAGTGAAACGCAAATATTTAGGGATTGGATGAAGGAGGCGGAACGATGGAGTTACTAATCAATTTGACGATAAATGGTTTAGCTACGGGGATGCTCATTTTTCTTCTCGCTTCCGGATTGACGTTGATTTTTGGCTTGATGAGTGTACTGAACTTTGCACATGGCGGCTTATTTGCTTGGGGTGCCTATTCGGGTGTGTGGTTTTACGCATTGACGGATAGTTTTGTTCTGGGCATTGTCGGTGCAATTATTACTGGAATCGTTCTAGGGTTTATTACAGAAAAGCTTATCATTACACCTGTGTATGGCAATCACGTTCAACAAATCCTTATTACACTCGGGTTCATGCTCGTGTTGACGGAGTTGCTGAAAGTTGTATGGGGGCCCAATCAAATCGCGGCGAAAGTACCGCCTTATTTAGCGGGAAGTTGGGAGTTTGGGGATGTCCTCATTATTAAATACCGACTGTTCATCATCATCGTCGGCTTTGTCATTTTTGGTTTGTTTCAGTACATGTTACAAAAAACGAAGATTGGTTTGATTGTTCGTGCAGGGGTTATGAACAAAGAGATGGTGCAAGCACTTGGCATTAACATTAAACGCGTGTTCTTATATGTGTTCATGGCTGGTGCTGCACTTGCAGCTTTAGGTGGCGCGTTAATGGCACCGTATTCAGGTGTTGTGTACGCAGAGATGGGGTTTGAATTTGCGATATTGGCTTTCATCGTCGTTGTTATAGGCGGTATGGGGAGCTTTCCAGGTTCATTGCTGGCAGCGATTCTTGTTGGTTTGGCAGGAAGTTATATGGCTTATTACGTTCCGGCACTTTCACTTGCGGTCAATATGATGCTCATGGCAATCGTATTAATATTCCGTCCGCAAGGGCTATTTACGGCAAAGGGGTGACGGCATGAAACAGAAATTTCAATGGAACAACTATTTACTTGGCGTTGTCGTTTTGGCACTTGTCATCTTCCCGTTCGTATCGGATTCCAGGACGTGGACGATCTTATTGACCCAAATCTTCATCTTTTCGATTCTAGCAATGAGTTACGATATTTTGCTTGGTTACACAGGGATCGTATCGTTCGGGCATGCGATGTTTTTCGGGATGGGTGCTTATACGACAGCGATTATGCTGAAAAAAGCAGAGCCGACGATGGGCGTATTTTTCTTGTCGATCGGGGTCGGCATGTTGTTGGCGGGCGTTGTCAGTTTTTTTATCGGTTTGTTGACATTGCGGTTGAAGAGTCACTTCTTTGCGATGCTCACACTCGCCGTATCGGGCTTGTTTTTGGTGCTTGCTGAAAAGTGGCGAACGTTAACGTATGGGAATGACGGCTTTACGTTTAAAGCCCCAGAATTTTTCAAAGACCGTATGATGTTTTATTTCTTAGTGCTCGCTATGTTAGTGCTTGTGTATATTTGTTTACGCCGATTTGTCAATTCACCGTTTGGGCGTGTGCTTGTTGCTGTTCGGGAGAATGAACAACGGACACAATCACTTGGTTTTAACCCGCTACATTATAAAGTGATTGCATCGGTCGTTGCTGGGGTTATCGCGAGCTTGGCAGGTTCGTTATATGCCGTTTCTTTACGGTTTGTCAATACGAGTGTCCTCGCAATGGACATTACGTTAGACGCATTGCTTATGACCATCATCGGTGGTGTCGGTACATTGATCGGCCCGATTGTCGGTGCGGGCATTATTGAGTTAACGCAACATTATTTGTCAGGCCTTGCAAAAGAGTATCCGATCTTTGAACGATGGATCATTTTCTTCGGCATCATTTATATTTTAGCGGTTATCTTCTTCCCAAGAGGTGTCGTTGGTACGATACGTGAAAAAATGTGGAAAAGGCAGTCGAAGAAGAGTGAAGTGAAACCGGTCACGAAGAAGGAGGGATTAGGATGACTGTCGGGATTGTCAGTACAGGCATGTATATTCCTTCTTCCAAAATGACTGGAGAGGAAATTGCTGAACGTGCGAATTTACCGATTGAAGTTGTGAAAACGAAGATGGGCATTACGGAAAAGCCGATTCCGGGTGAACAAGATCATACGGTTGCAATGGCTGTATGGGCTGCGCATGACGCGATGCGAAAAGGCGGCGTTGATGCAAAAGAAATCGATGTCATCATTTACATTGGTGAAGAACATAAGGAATATCCATTATGGACAGCAGCAATTAAGATCCAAGAAGAAATTGGTGCCCATCATGCATGGGGATTTGACGTAGCACTTCGTTGTGGAACGACGATTATGGCGATGAAAGTTGCGAAAAGCCTACTACTCACGGATCCTTCCATTCAGACGGTCTTACTGGCGGGCGGTTATCGAAATGGCGATTTTATCGATTATGAAAATGAACGTACGCGTTTCATGTTCAATTTAGGTGCCGGTGGTGCCGCAATGATACTTCGACGCGATCATTCGACAAACCTTATTTTAGAAGCAGAAATTATGACAGATGGGTCATTTTCAGAAGATGTCGTCGTGCCGATTGGTGGTACGAAGCAACCGTTGACACCGGCTGATTTGGCGAATGGCTTGTATCGATTGGATGTGTTAGATCCGGTCGGCATGAAAGAGCGGCTTGAACAGAAATCCATGCAAAACTTCTTAAAAGTAATTCGCAGTTCATTGCAAAAAAGCGGGTATCACGAAAAGGACCTCGATTATCTGGCCATTTTGCATATGAAGCGGTCTGCTCATGACTATGTGTTGCGGGAACTCGGTTTGGCGGATGAACAATCAATCTACTTGCACGAGTACGGGCATATCGGCCAGATGGATCAAATCCTTTCATTGGAGCTCGCTCAACAAGCAGGCAAACTGAAAGACGGAGACATTACAGTTCTTGTCAGTGCCGGAATCGGGTATGCTTGGGGGGCAGTTACTGTGAAATGGGGAGGAGAGAAATGATGGAATTGAAAAAAGTCGCTTTGGCAAATGGGGAACAGATTGCGTATCGTGAACGCGCTGGCGGTGAGCGAGTTGTCGTACTCGTCCACGGCAATATGACGTCTTCCAAGCATTGGGATATGCTCTTGGAAAAGTTGGACGACAAGTTTACGGTATTTGCACCAGATCTGCGTGGATTCGGGGAGTCTACGTATCATGAACGGATTACGAGTATAAGAGATTTCTCGGAGGACGTGCATCATGTAATTGAAGCGCTGAACTTGGAGAAATTCGACATGGTTGGCTGGTCGACAGGCGGTGCAGTAGCGATGCAATATGTCGCGGATCATCCAGGAAAGTGTGAAAAACTCGTCTTACTCGCTTCTGCTTCGACACGCGGTTACCCGTTTTTCGGTACGAATGAAGACGGCAGTCCAAATTTAGAACGACGGTTAGTTTCGCTTGAAGATGTAGAACAGGATGCTGGTAAAACAAAAGCGATTCAAGGCTTGTATGACACAGCGAATCGAGAAGGTTTAAAAGCAGTTTGGAACGCGTTAATTTATACGCACAACACGCCGGACGCAGAGAAGTACGAGGAGTACGTTGACGATATGTTGACGCAGCGAAATTTGGCAGATGTGTATTATGCATTAAATACATTCAACATCAGTTCAATGCATAATGGCGTAACAGAAGGGTCAAATCAAGTGAAGGACATCCAAATCCCAACACTTGTTTTAAGAGGCGATAGAGATTATGTAGTAACGGAACAAATGACGAATGAAATAATGGAAGATTTCGGAGACAATGCGCAATTTATCGCTTTAACGGATATGGGGCATTCTCCACTCGTCGATGATATAGATACGTTAACAAAAACCATTGAAACGTTTTTAGATTAAGGAGATGGCAACATGCGACTACAAGGGAAAGTAGCAATTATTACAGGTGGTGCAAACGGAATCGGCCTTGCAGCTTGTCACAGATTTGCTGAAGAAGGGGCTTCTGTCATGATGGCAGATTTTGATGAAACAGCAGGGAAGGAACAAGTTAGGGCTTGTAAGGAAAAGGGTTATGACGTAACGTTTTGCCAAGTGAATGTAGTGGATCGCGACAGTGTCGCTCGATTAGTGGAAGAAACGATTGCTCGATTCGGCAAAATTGATGTGTTAATTAACAATGCGGGCATTACAAATGATGCAACGTTGTTGAAAATGGATCCGGCAGATTTTCAACGCGTGCTGGATGTGAATTTGACAGGAGTTTTTAACTGCACGCAAGCGGTTGTTCCGAAAATGATTGAAGCGGGTGCAGGGAAAATCATTAATACGTCTTCCGTCAGTGGCGTCTATGGGAATTTCGGACAGACGAATTACGCGGCGACGAAAGCGGCAGTCATCGGCATGACGAAAACGTGGGCAAAGGAATTTGGACGCAAGGGCATTAATGTTAATGCGGTCGCTCCTGGATTTACTGCGACGGCAATGGTGAAGAAGATGCCTGAGAAAGTGATTGACCAAATGGCGTCTGCTGTTTCACTGCAACGACTTGGCAAGCCGGAAGACATTGCAAATGCGTATTTGTTTTTAGCGAGCAATGAATCGGATTATGTACATGGGCATGTGCTACACGTGGATGGCGGCATCATGATGTAATGGAAGGAGGAAGTCCAATGTTTCATACGTGTAACTGGATCATTGAAAGAACAGCGTTATCAACTGAACACATTGCTTTGATAGATATTCACACAGGTGAACGCGTTTCGTATGGCGTGTTACAAAATCGGATTGATCGATGGGCTTCCTTTTTCCATGCGAAAGGGTTCACGAAGGGTGAACGGATTGCTGTTTATTCACCGAATAAGCCTGAGTTGTTTGCCATTTTGTTTGCATGTGAGCAAGTCGGTTTAATCTACGTGCCGTTGAACTGGCGATTGAGCCAAGCGGAGTTACAAGGTGTTTTGGACGATTGCAAACCGATTCTTACGCTATACGAAGAGGGGTTCGAAGCCTCCGTTCAACAGTTAAAGATGAATGAGGCACATCGGTTAACGATCGTTGAGCAAGTGCCGATCACGACAGATTGGACCCGGAATGTACTTAATCAAGCTGAAGATCCGTGGATGATCATTTATACAGGCGGTACGACCGGTGCACCTAAAGGGGTCGTTCTCTCCTATTCAGCCATTAACTGGAATGCGTTAAATACGATTTCTACATGGGGATTAACAGAAAACGACGTGACGATCAATTACATGCCGTTGTTTCATACAGGTGGATTAAACGCATTAAGTATTCCTTTGTTCATGGCCGGTGGAACGGTTGCGATTGGCCACCAATTCGATGCTGAAGAAGCTTTACGTGCCACTAATCACTATGAAGCAACCATTTCGTTGTTCGTACCAACTATGTACCAAATGATGATGCAGACGAATTATTTCAAGCATGCTTCCTTTCCGACCATGGATTGTTTTCTATCGGGTGGAGCACCTTGTCCAGAAACCGTCTATCGTGCATTCCATAAGAAAGGATTGTGTTTTAAAGAAGGATACGGTTTGACGGAGGCAGGGCCGAACAACTTTTTCATCCGACCGGAAGATGCTGCGCGAAAAATTGGTTCGGTCGGCAAAAGCATGCTTTTTAACGAGACAGTTGTGCGAGATGAGAAGGGTAACCGTTGTGCTCCCGGTGAGATTGGTGAACTTTTCGTGAAAGGGCCGCACATGTTCAGCGGTTATTGGAACAATCCCACGCAAACGTCAGAAACGATTCAAAATGGCTGGATACGGACGGGTGATTTGGCAAAAGTGGATGCAGACGGAGATACATACATTGTCGGCCGAAAAAAGGATATGATTATTACAGGCGGAGAAAACGTCTATCCGCAAGAAGTCGAACAGTGTTTGATCACTTTTGATGGAATTCGGGAAGTGGCTGTAGTTGGGATGTCAGACGACGTCTGGGGCGAAAAAGTCGTCGCATTCGTGGCCGTTTATGATGAGGTGGAAGTTGACCGGGATCGCTCTTGTCGCATTGCAAACATAAATTGGCTGCATACAAGATTCCAAAAGAAGTTATCGTCGTACCCGAATTGCCGAAAACCCATGTCGGGAAAATCAATAAAAGTGAGTTGCTTGCACGGTTGTGAAGCGCATGTCTATTTGTCAGTAGCCTAATCGGTTACTGGCTTTTTTTGTCTGTATGTGCCAATGAAATAGGATGTATTGTATGGTATCCTTATGCTAATTGCTGTCGACGTGAACGAGGATGGAAACAATATAGAATAGTAATATCAAATCGGAAAATTGGAGTGATAAAGATGAATCCCAATAAAGAAAATACAATTATGCAAGCAATCATGGAATTATCCGGTCAACTGAAAGAGATGAAATTGGAGTTGATTGGGGAAATGCAAGCGATTAGACAAGATTTGAACAGGGTGGAGGAAAGACTTAGCCAAGATTTGAAAGAACTAGATGAAAAGGTTGACCTCGTTGATGCAAAACTGGATGTATTATCTAAAGCATTGATAACGACGCAAGCGGATGTTCTTCGATTAAAACAAGCGAAATAAATCAAATAGAAACTGCAACTACTTCTACCATTTGTCCTCGTGCCAATGGTATTTTTTTAGCTAAAATAAATTGATTAAATGTTCGAATGGTTTACAATATAAGATACAACGATGAATAGTCTACTAGGGAGGGCTGCTCGTTTTTTAGTAAAAGGGGGAAAGTGTGTGAAGCCGATCATTGGGGTGACGACGGATGTGGATAATGCGGGAAACCACCTGACGAATGCGAGTTATATTGACGCGATTCTAAAAGCAGGAGGGGTACCAATTATCCTGCCGACTGGAATTGATCGAGATGTGCAACAGCTTTGCAACATGTTGGATGGTTTGCTATTGACGGGCGGAGGAGATGTCGATCCCGTCCATTTGGGTGAAGATCCCCATCCGAAATTAGGTGAGGTAACGCCTGAACGTGATTCTGTTGAATTGTTGCTAGCGCGGCAATTCTTGAATGCGAATAAACCGATTCTTGGGATTTGCCGGGGAATGCAATTGTTAAACATCGTTTTTGGCGGCGGGATTTATCAAGACATGCAAGCGCAGTATGACAAACCGTTACTCCAACATATACAGCAGTCAAAAAGGTGGTTTACTTCACATGAAGTGAAAGTGACACGGCAAACGAAGTTCCATGCGATTGTAGGAATGGATGTTATTCGAGTCAACTCTTTTCATCATCAAGCGGTTAAAGATATTGGTCGACCGCTCGTTGTATCGGCAATTGCAAATGATGGCATTGTTGAAGTGATAGAAAGTACAGCTCATGCATTTGTCATCGGGGTTCAATGGCATCCTGAAATGCTAATGATGAAGGGAGACGTTTATTCTAACCGTTTGTTTGAAGCACTTGTTCGGGCGTGTAAAAAGTAGATTTGTAGACAACTTGGGGGAATGGCGTTATGGACTATTTATACAATCCGTTTCAAACGACTCGGCATGCAGCATTTGCAAGAAGAGGAATGGTGGCGACGTCTCAACCACTCGCTGCACAAGCAGGCATTGAAATAATGCGACGTGGCGGCAATGCAATTGACGCAGCGATCGCGACAGCTGCGACGTTGACCGTTGTAGAACCAACGTCTAACGGAATTGGCGGGGATGCGTTTGCACTCGTTTGGATGAAAGATCAGTTATATGGATTAAACGCATCTGGACCAACGCCTGAATTACTCACAGTGGAAGCTGTGAAAGCAGCTGGTCACGAGAAAATTCCCACGTATGGCGTGGTGCCCATTACCGTACCAGGCGTTCCCGCAGCATGGGCAGAACTTTCGAGCAAGTTTGGTAGGCTTTCTTTGTTAGAGACATTGGAGCCTGCCATCCGCTATGCGGAAGAAGGTTTTCCATTAACGCCGATTCTCGGGAAGTATTGGGAAATTGCTTATCATAAATTCAAAAATGCGTGCAATGGTTCAGAATTTGAGGCGTGGTTTAACACGTTTGCACCAAATGGACGTGCTCCTCAAACGGGGGAGATTTGGCGTTCGCCCGATCACGCGAAAACGTTACATGCAATTGGAGAGACGAATGCAAACGCATTTTATCATGGACATCTTGCAGATGAAATCGATATTATCATGCAACAGCACGGAGGTTTTTTGCGGAAAAGAGACTTGGCGAATTACAAAGTTGAGTGGGTTAAACCGCTTTCGGTGAACTACAAAGGGTATGACGTATGGGAGATGCCGCCGAATGGGCAAGGGATGATTACGTTAATGGCGCTCAACATCTTTTCTGAAATGAACCCCGCTGTCCCGAATGACGTGCGCTCGTTACATGAACAAATTGAAGCGATGAAACTCGCCTTTATCGATGGGAAAGCCTTCATTTCCGAAGAGACGGACATGCCTGTTTCGGTTAAGACGTTATTGTCGCAGGCATATGCAAAGCGCCGTGCTGCCGAAATTTCGGAGCGTGCGTCAATTCCGGCTCCCTATGATTTGCCAAAAGGAGGCACAGTCTATTTGGCGACGGCTGACGGGGAAGGGAATATGGTATCATTCATCCAATCAAATTACATGGGATTTGGTTCTGGCGTTGTCGTACCGGGAACAGGTATCGCGTTGCAAAACCGTGCCGTCGATTTTTCGCTTGAACCAAATCATCCAAATGTATTGAAACCAGGCAAACGATCCTATAACACGATTATACCGGGGTTCTTATCGAAAGACGGACAAGCAATCGGACCGTTTGGCATCATGGGTGGATTCATGCAACCACAAGGTCATTTCCAAGTGATCATTAATACGCTGGACTACCAATTAAATCCGCAAGCGACGTTGGATGCACCAAGGTGGCAATGGGTAAAAGAGAACGTCGTGCACGTTGAACCGAATTTCCCGAACCATTTGGCGCAAGCATTGACACGCCACGGCCACCAAGTCGTCCCGACACTCGATAGCGGATCGTTCGGCAGAGGGCAAATCATTTGGCGGAATCCTGAAACAGGCGTCCTATCTGGAGGAACCGAATCAAGAACGGACGGCGCAATTGCTGTTTGGTAATAAATGCATATGAAAAACGCCTGGCGACAGAGTTTGGCTTGTCGCGCAGGCGTTTTTTTGTTTGGAATGTTCCAAGCTGTATGAGTTTGTGTGTTATCGGTCGAATTCACAATTTATTCGATTGGATACGCAGAGTTATCGGTCAAGTTCACAAAGTTATCGATCAAGTTCACAAAGTTATCGCCGAATCGGGACCTTCCGACTAGCAAAAATGCATTGCTTCCTAACGAAAAATCTCCTCAACACTCCAATTGTCACTCATCCATCAAATCTTAAATTGTCGAATCGTTTTCGTTAGTTCTTCACTCAGATCCGTCAACGTTTCCGCTGCTTCTGTAACGGATTGGATGGCACGTAACTGTTCGTCTGTTGAGGCACTCACTTCTTCACAGGCGGCAGCAGTTTGCTGAGATGTTGCGGCCATCGTCTGAACAATGAGGGCGACGTCGTCTTTGTTTTGTGTTACTTTGTTAATTTCCTGTGTAACGGAATTAATAGATGCTTGCATGTCTTCCATTAATACTGTTAGTTCTTTAAAAGAAGCTTCCGTTTCTTCTACAACTTTCCCTTGGTTGCGGAATGTCTCGATAGTTTCCGTCATTTCAGTGGAAACGAGTTTCGATTCGTTTTGAAGTTCTGTAACCGTTACTTTGACATCTTCTGTCGCAGCTGCGGATTGTTCGGCTAGTTTACGAACTTCCTCTGCAACAACCGCGAACCCTTTGCCGTGTTCTCCAGCCCGCGCTGCTTCGATGCTGGCATTCAAAGCGAGCAAGTTTGTTTGAGATGAAATGTCAGTGATCGTTTCCATCACCCCACCAATCGCTTTCACTTTTTCACCAAGTGTCGCAATGGATTCGCTCATGGTTTTGAGTTTAAAGCCTGAAGAAGTAAACGTCTCTTTCAGTTCAGCCATCTGTTGTTGTCCGTTCGCGTTCATTGTTCCAGTCTGCTGTGCAATGCCCGTCATTTCATCTGCACGACTATTGATATCATTGATTTGACTACCTAGATGTTCAGTGCGCTCCGATACCATTTCAGAATCCTCCGCTGACTTAGCCGCACCTTCTGCAATTTCTGTCACGGCATGGGCCACTTGTGAGCTGGATGCGTTCGTTTCTTCAGCAACGGCACTTAAATTCTCAGAGTTTGAACGGACTTGATCAGCTGAAGTGCTCACAACTGTAAGTATGCCTTTCATATTGGCAATCATCGTATTGAAATTGTCTCCGAGTTGCCCAATTTCATCTTTCGATTGAATATCCGACGTTACAGTCAAATCGCCTTTTGCCACGGTATCCATCAGCGTTTTAAGTTTACCAATCGGTTTAATCATTCGAGAAATGACGAAGTACATTGCCACAGATACGATGATGATCGTAATTAACGATATAATGAGCATGGATGTACGAAGATCATTCGCCATTCCCATTAGCTTGTCTTTCTCATAAACTGCGATGACTTTCCATCCGAAGTCTGGAAGTGTCGTAAACACATCGACTTTATCAATTCCTTCTTCGTCTGTAAATTCAATATCGCCGTATTGATAGTCATATAACTTCTGAACATAAGGCGAATCCATTAAACTCTCACCGTTTTTAGTTGGGTGAGATAAAGCTACTCCATCATTATCTAATAAGATGGTGAATCCGTCGAAAGGCAATTTGTTTTTATTCAACTCGGTGGTCAGTTCAGTTAATAAAATATCGACACCAACAACCCCAACAATTGAGCCGTTTTGTTGCACAGCGTGAGATGCGGTAATGACAAATTCTCCTGTAGAGCTATCAATATAGGCGTTTGACCAGTGGACTTCATTTGGAGAAGCCATCGCTTCTGTAAACCACAACCGTTCATTTACATTCAGGTTGCTCGTGTCCGCTGCTGGATAGATAGCAATTGAATTTGAAGGGGTTGCAAAATACGCGGATGATGCATCTGAATAGATTGCTTGGAAACTTTTCAATTCATTTACAAGATTCGTCTGTTTGGAAATCTCTTCCTCGTTTGCTGTAGAAGATTGAACAATCTCCGAATTTGCGAGCTGTCCAATTCCTTTAGCGTACTGCTCAAAATAATTTTCGATGGAACTACCAGCTTGTTGGATCGTGGACTCGCTCATGCTGATCACGCGTTCCACTGATCTTTTCTTCACTTGATCATTGGTCATGTAAACCATTAGAAAAATTCCGAGAAGAAATAGTAAAATTGCTGTAATAATGATTTTCGTGCGAATGGATTTAAACATGAAGGACTTCCTTTCTATACATATGTACATATGGTTCTTCGGTCGAAAAAGTGTAATGTTAACATGTAATAATTACTAATTTGTTTACAATGAAAATACATAACTGTTTAGATTAAGGAAATGGCTAGATTTGTTTATTCCAACGAGTGTGTCAGAAAAACGGTTTGTTTTTATCAGTTTTTGACTCAACAACTAAATCGATTTGCCGATAAAGAGAGTAATGGAGTGCTCACAAACGGGGAGGTTGACGTGTATGGTAAGTCGAATTGGGGGAAGTACTGGACCGCAACAAGCAGGAGCAATTGTGGATAGTACATTGACAGAAGCTACTTTAAAAGTTTCTGAAGTGCAAGCGATACCGCAACAAACTGAACAGTCGGTAGAAGACAAACAATTGCCGATTGAAAAAGCACAACAAATGACAGATAGTATGAATAAATTCTTGGAAAGTGCGAACACCCAACTGCGATTCAAGTTGCATAACGAACTGAATGAATATTATGTAACGATTGTCGATGCGAAAACAGACGAAGTGGTCCGAGAAATTCCTTCAAAAAAATTGATGGACATGCATGCAGCGATGAAGGAATTTGTCGGATTACTCATAGACCGCAAAATCTGAGGAGGATGAACGATGCGAATTAGTGGATTAGCAACAGGGATGGATACCGAACAAATTATTAAGGATATGATGACAGCTCATCGAATTCCGTTAGATAAAATAACCCAGAAGAAGCAATATTTGCAGTGGCAACTAGACGACTACCGCAGCATGAACCGAAACTTGCGCGATACGGCTTATAAAGTGTCCGATACGATGGGCCGTCAAGCGACGTTCATGCAGAAGACAGTGAGTATTTCAAATCCAGATGCTGTGGGGATTAAGGCTACGAGTGCTACTGGAGAGTTTTCTGGAACGATTGAAGTTAAACAGTTGGCGACGCAAGCGAGTTTGCAGGGGGGCGCATTAGTAAGAACAGACAATAACCCTACTACCGCTGATACAAAAATTTCGGATTTAAATGGTGTTCCATTAAGTGACAAAGCTTCTATTACAATTACTGCACCAAATGGCAAATCGGCAGAAATTGAAATTACTAATGACGATACTATTGGATCGGTAATTAAGAAAATCAATGGGAATGCGGAAACAGGTGTTACAGCGTTTTTTGACTCTCACACTGGAAAGATTGCCCTTACTTCCAAAGAGAGTGGAGCTGGTCAGATTAAGATAGCGGGTAACGGCGGTGCAGCTGATTTACTCAAATTAAGCAATGCTGAACCAAAGCCAACTGATGGAAACCTGGATAATAGTAAGGCATATTATTCCGAAGGTCAAAACGCACAATTCACCTTCAACGGCCTAACAACCGAGCGCTCTTCGAACACATTCAACATCAACGGCTTCGAAGTGAACTTGAAACAAGTCACAACAGGACCAGTCACATTCAGCTCGGCACCTGACACAGACAAGATTTTAGAATCAGTCGTGAAATTTGTCGATGATTATAATAAACTGATTGATGAATTACATGCGAAAATTCGTGAGCCGAAGTACCGTAATTTCCAACCGCTTTCAGATGAGCAGAAGAAAGAGATGAAGGAAAAGGAAATTGAACTGTGGGAAGAGAAGGCGAAGAGTGGTACGCTTCGTAATGATCCGACAGTTGCAAGTATGTTGACAGAACTGCGTCAAATGATGAGCAGTTCCGTGACGATGTCGGATGGTACAAAAATTAGTTTAAAAGATATTGGTATTGAACCGATTAAAGATTTTAAGGAAAATGGTAAGCTGAAGATTGATGAAGATAAGTTAAGAAAAGCAATCAGTGAAAATCCGAACCAAGTGTATGAAGTGTTCGGCAAGCCTGCTAAAGATGCCGACAAAGGCGGAATCGCGGCTCAATTCCGTAAGACGGTCGATAATACGATTTCAGTTATCTCTCAAAAGGCCGGGTCGACTGGGTCAGTAAGTGATTCGTTTACATTAGGGCGTACGATGAAGAGTATGGACAAGCAAATTGAACGCTTTGAAGATCGTTTGAAAATGACGGAAGACCGTTTGTGGCGCCAGTTCACGGCAATGGAGCGTGCAATCCAACGTGCGAATGCGCAATCTGCAAGTTTGATGGGTGCTTTTGGTGGCGGCATGTAAGAACGGCTTAGGTGATTGCTACTTGATTTTTGGCAAACCAATAAAAGGAGTTTTTAAAGAGCATGGCAATGAATAATCCATATGCAACGTATCAGAACAATTCGGTGAATACGTCGACTCCGGGAGAATTGACGCTGCTGTTATACAACGGATGCTTGAAATTCATTCAACAAGCAAAAAAGGCATTGGAAGCGGGCAATATTGAAGAGAAAAATACAGCTACGCAAAAAGCCCAAGCGATCGTGTCAGAATTGATGGTGACTTTGGATCAATCCATCGCAATTTCGGAAAACATGATGGTTCTTTATGAATTTGTGAACCATCGTCTGTTAGAAGGGAACATCAAGAATGACCCTGTTCTTTATGATGAAGCGGCGAGTATCATTACGGAGTTTCGGGATACGTGGAAACAAGTTATTCAAATTAATCGTACAAAGCAGTACGGGAAAATGGATGAAGTATGATTCGCGCATCACTGCTCCGTTGGCAGGAAGTGTCCCGACAAATTCTGACGGTTTCCGCGAATACGAGTGAAGAACAACGAGATGACGCGATTGAGAAAATCTCTAATTTGTTGGATGAACGTGACAGGTTACAAGCTGACATTGCACCACCTTTTACACAAGCGGAAGATGAATTAGGTCAATCTCTTATGCAACTCGAAAAGCAAGTGATGCAAGCTTTAGAACGGTACAAACAAACGATCCGTTCCTCCATTACAGCGACACAATCGAAAAAAGAACATGTGAAAAGTTACGTCAATCCTTACGCGAACGTATCGCGTGATGGGACGTTCTACGATACGAAATCCTAAACGAAACTGACCATTTTTTGGTCGGTTTTTTAAATTGAGGAAAACCTCCTATGTGAATGAACATTCATTAATGCTACGATGTACATAAAACTAATTGACTAGTGAATGTATCGTGAATAGGCAGAAAAAATAAAATGTTAGTCGGCGACTCAAAGGGGGAAAAGGAATTGGAAACAGCAAACGTGGACCACATGATTCAACAGCAATTTGCAAAGAAAAATTTTATATTGTTTGTAACATTAGGCGGCTCCAGCTTACTTGGAACAATTTTTTATTTTTTGACGGGACAAGACACGATGAAAACACTGAGTATGACCATTCCGCTTGTCATGTCCATACTACTTTACGGATTTGCTTTAAAAGTATATTGGGTTGAAAGGCTTTTTCCGTGGTTGCTCATCGGACTGTCTACGTTCGCAGCACTATTTAATGGAATTGTCGGTGACCCATCGATAGCGACAGCGGGTATCGCATTTTTCATAGCGGGTATTGCAAGTGTCCATGCATCCATGCGAATCATGACGTATGGATTCATTTTGTCTTTATCCATTATGTTTGTATTTTTGACGAAGTATCCGTATCAAGAGCAGATTTCGACGAGTAAAGGGGCAATTTTATTACCACTCGTTTTAATGGCAATTGGTTTGCTCGTTCAAATTAAGCAAACAAAAAAACTGGAACACCAAGTCCATCTTTTCACTGAACAACAAGCTGAGCGTGTAGCTACAGAAGAGCAAAAACACCGTAGTTTGACGATGGAAGTCGAACAGGTTGCTGCGGATTTAGAGTCGATTGGTCACACCGCTAGTCGTCATCATGCATCCCAAAAAGAATTGTTGACAATCATGAATTCCATTGCTGTCGGAGTTGAGCAAGAGGCTGAGCAAATTGGCCGAATTGCACAGCATGCAGAACGCGCAAAGACAGATGTAGCTCATATGCGTGTGGAAACGCGTGCCATGTATGATGAAGCGGTAGCAATACGAACAGCGTCAGATGAGGTTGTCGAACTGATGCGCACAGTGCAAAACGGGATGACAGAAGTGGACCGCTTGTTAGTTGAATTGGATCGTGCATTTCATGTATTATCAGCGAACATCGAGCAGACAAATGGATTGGCAAAAGCAATTGCCGCCATTACGGATCAAACGAATCTCCTTGCGCTTAACGCTTCTATTGAAGCTGCTCGCGCAGGAATACATGGCAAGGGCTTTGCAGTTGTAGCAGGAGAAATTCGAAAACTTGCCCATATGACTGCTGGTACGCTTGATGAAATTAATCAAAACTTAAGTGACGTCAACAAGATGAACGCTACATCTCAACAAACGTTGGCCGCTAGTTCGGACAGTTTAAAAGCACAAGGGGTACTAACATCTGAAGCGGAGCATAAAATTCAACAAATGCATTCGGTCTTGGATCAATTCCATGTACAATTTCAACAGTTCGATGTGAAAATGAAAGTGATTACTGATGAAACTTCCGATATCGGTGAGATGACAATCAACTTTGCGGATTTGCTTGCTCAGTCGAGTGCATCGCTTGAAGAAGTGAATGCAACTGTGCACACTGCAGTGGAAGATAATGAACAAATCATTAGCACGTTAGAGGGAACAATGAAACGGACAAAAGCATTGGTTAATATTCGATAAAGTTGGTTTCATTTGGTATAATAAAGAGGAAGATTGGATGAAAAGTGAGGTACGGGATATGTACTATAAACGACACGAATATTTTAGGTATGAATTCAACGAGCCGTTGGAAGCAAACTTTAAAATGCTCTTGGCCGAAGGGGCGTTTGAATCCAATCCGGGGTTGTGCCGATTAGTGGATATAAGCCCAGGTGGTTGCAAAATGCTCACCAATTACGAATTTCCTGACATTCGTGGCGCAGTTCATTTACGATTGACGTGCACACTATTTAAAGAACCATTGACGATTGATGGGCAAATTGTATGGAAAAAGAAAGACAAGGAAGGCTATCAATATGGAATGGACTTTATTGAAAATCCGCTGATGGAAAAATTGATTGTCGATGAATTAAAGTTGCGCAGACAATCAGAAAAATAAAACGGCAATAACCAAATGTGATCCATTTCGTCACATTCCGACAAGATTTTAATTTTCCTTCAAAAAAAAGAAGGAGATTGAAATAGATATGTAGAAGTATACAGTAAGGTTAAACAAAGGAGGAGTTCATATGCTAGACTTTAACATCCGAGGGGAAAACCTTGAGGTAACTCCGGCAATTCGTGAGTACGTCGAGAAAAAGGTTCAAAAGCTTGAACGATACTTCACAGAGGGCGCGAATGCTACGGCCCACGTCAACCTGAAAGTGTATAATGACCGGCAGACTAAAGTGGAAATCACAATTCCTATGAAAAATTTGACACTCCGTGCAGAGGAACGACATGATGATATGTACGCTGCAATCGACTTGATTGTCGACAAATTGGAACGTCAAATCCGTAAATACAAAACGAGAGTAAACCGTAAGTTTCGTGAGCGTGAAGGTGTAGCTGCCTTTCTACAATCGGTGGAAAAAGAGAAGAATGTGCAAGAAGAAGCTGCGCATGATGAGACTGAGTTCCAAGTTGTTCGCACAAAGCAATTTGACTTGAAACCGATGGACCAAGAGGAAGCAATCCTTCAAATGAATATGCTCGGTCATAGCTTCTTCATCTTTACAGATGCAGAGTCAGACGGCACACAAATCGTTTACAAACGCCGCGACGGAAAATACGGCTTGATTGAAACAAACTAATAAGGTTAACCCCTTTCCCTGGAGCAATCCAGGGTTTTTTATGTTCAATTAACGATTACATGTAATTGGAGCAGGTTGGAAAATTATTGTACAAAAAGGATTCCTCTATTTTACAAAAAGTGCACGGACTATTTGCACCGCGCTTTTTACAATGCTAAAATGGAGGGTGAACTTAATGAGGATGTGACTTGTATGCTTGGCGTATTGAATAAAATGTTTGATCCGAATAAGAGAGATTTAAAACGATTAGAAAAAATAGCTGATTCAGTAGAAGCGCTTGCAGGCGAGATGGAGCAATTGTCTGATGAACAGCTTGCTGCAAAAACAGCTGAGTTTAAAGAACGTGTTGCCAATGGTGAGACATTGGATGCGATTCAACCTGAGGCATTTGCAGTTGTTCGTGAAGCGGCAAAACGCGTGCTAGGGATGTATCCGTTCCGCGTCCAGTTGATGGGTGCGGCCGCATTGCACGAAGGGAATATTGCAGAGATGAAGACCGGGGAAGGGAAGACGCTGACGTCGACACTTTCCGTTTATTTGAATGCGCTTGAAGCAAAAGGTGTACATGTTGTTACGGTGAACGAATACTTGGCGAGCCGTGATGCAAATGAGATGGGGCAGTTGTTTGAGTTCCTCGGATTGTCAGTAGGGTTGAACTTGAACAGTTTGTCCAAAGAAGAAAAGCGTGAAGCGTATGCAGCTGATATTACGTATACGACGAACAACGAACTTGGATTTGATTATTTACGAGACAATATGGTCTTGTATGAAGAACATAAAGTGCAACGTCCGCTCCATTATGCGGTTATTGACGAAGTCGATTCCATTTTAATCGATGAAGCACGAACACCGTTAATTATTTCAGGACAGGCGGCGAAATCGGCTGAGCTTTATCGATTGGCGAATCGTTTTGTCACGACGTTGAAGAAGGAAGAAGATTATTCGTATGACGAGTCGACGAAAGGTGTCGTCTTGACGGAAGCTGGAATTGAGAAAGCTGAAAAAGCGTTTGGCATTGAAAACTTGTTTGACTTAAAACATGTCACGCTGAATCATGCGATTAATCAATCGTTAAAGGCACATGCTAGTATGCATATTGATGTGGACTATGTCGTTCAAGAAGGCGAAGTCGTCATTGTCGATTCATTCACAGGTCGATTGATGAAAGGTCGTCGGTATAGTGATGGATTGCACCAGGCGATTGAAGCGAAAGAAGGTTTGGAAGTCCAAAATGAAACGATGACTTTGGCGACGATTACGTTCCAAAACTTCTTCCGGATGTATGATAAGTTGTCTGGGATGACAGGTACAGCGAAGACGGAAGAGGAAGAGTTCCGCAATATTTACAACATGAATGTCATTGCAGTGCCTACAAACCGTCCGATTGCGCGTGATGACCGTCCAGATTTGATTTATGCATCAATGGATGGGAAATATAAAGCAGTGGCTGAAGATATCCGCGAACGCCATAAAAATGGACAACCCGTCCTTGTCGGTACGGTTGCAATTGAGACTTCTGAAATCATTTCTAATTTCTTGAAGAAGTATGGCATTCCGCACAATGTCTTAAACGCGAAAAACCATGGACGAGAAGCTGAAATCATTTTGGAAGCGGGTCAACGCGGAGCAGTTACGATTGCGACGAACATGGCCGGCCGTGGTACAGATATTAAACTTGGCGAAGGTGTTCAAGAAGTTGGCGGACTAGCTGTTATCGGTACAGAGCGCCATGAATCGCGCCGGATTGATAATCAGTTACGTGGTCGTTCCGGTCGTCAAGGTGACCCAGGGGTGACACAATTCTATCTTTCTCTTGAAGATGAGTTGATGCGCCGTTTTGGTTCCGAGCAAATGAAAGGCATGATGACGAAGCTTGGAATGGACGATACAACCCCAATCCAATCGAAAATGGTTTCACGCTCCGTCGAATCTGCTCAAAAGCGTGTGGAAGGGAACAACTTTGATTCCCGGAAGCGGTTGTTGCAATATGACGATGTATTGCGTCAACAACGTGAAATCATTTATAAAGAACGGAATGAAGTGCTCGCGTCTGACAATATCCGTGAGGTGTTGGAAGGCATGTTGACGAGTGTCATCGAGCGTGTCGTTGCGATGCACGCACCTGATGAGAAGGATGCAGAGTGGAAATTAAAAGGACTCGAAGATTTCCTCGGTGCCAATTTGTTACCGGAAGGTGCATTGACGGCAGCGGATATGGAAGGGAAATCTGAAGAGGAATTAAATAAATTGATTCACGATGCGGTCATTGAACGATATAATGAGAAAGAAGCGGAAATGTCCGAAGAGCGTATGCGCGAGTTTGAAAAAGTTGTCTTGCTTCGGGCAATTGATTCGAAATGGACGGATCATATCGATGCAATGGACCAGTTACGTCATGGGATTCATTTGCGTGCATACGGTCAAACCGATCCACTTCGTGCGTACCAGGCGGAAGGCTTCGCGATGTTTGAAGACATGGTAACAGCTATCGAAAATGATGCTTCGAAATATGTCATGAAAGCAGAAATCCGCAACAACCTTGAACGTGAGGAAGTGGCGAAAGGGCAAGCGGTGAATCCAAAAGAAGACGGTGAAAAAGTGACGAAAAAGCCGGTTCGTCGTGCCGTTAATATTGGACGTAACGATCCGTGTCCTTGTGGTAGTGGCAAAAAGTATAAAAACTGTCATGGCAAGGCGTAAATGCCATGTAAAAAAGCAAAACTTGACTTCCCATCAGTGGCTCTGTCTGCTGATGGAAGTTTCATTTTTTATTTTCAGGAGGAAACAACAATGATGGAATTATCCGATGTACGTAATGAGCTTGACAAAACAGCTAAGAAATTAGCGGACTTTAGGGGGTCTCTTTGACTTAGAAAACAAAGAGGCACGAATCCAAGAATTAGATGAAGTGATGCTAGACCCAAGTTTTTGGGATAGCCAAGATACTGCACAGAAAGTGATTGCAGAGTCAAATGCCCTTAAAGATACAGTCGGCGAATTCAATGAGTTGAACAGTACACAGGAAAACCTGGAAATGACACTTGAGTTGCTTCGTGAAGAAAACGACGAAGATTTACAAGAAGAATTATTTGCAGAGTTGAAAAGCTTTAAAAAGAAAATGGAAGATTTCGATCTCCAAATGCTGTTAAGCGATGAGTATGACAAGAACAATGCGATTTTGGAAATTCATTCTGGTGCTGGTGGAACAGAGTCACAGGACTGGGCTTCCATGTTGTTGCGCATGTATACACGTTGGTCTGAAGATCAAGGCTTCAAAGTGGAAACCCTTGACTATCAAGCGGGCGATGAAGCAGGCGTGAAGTCTGTAACGTTATCCATTAAAGGCCATAACGCTTATGGGTACTTGAAAGCAGAAAAAGGCGTCCATCGTCTTGTCCGTATTTCCCCATTCGATTCATCTGGAAGACGTCATACATCGTTCTCATCTGTTGAAGTGATGCCGGAGTTTGACGGTGATGTAGACGTTGAATTAAAGATGGAAGACGTCAAAGTGGATACGTACCGTTCAAGTGGCGCAGGTGGACAGCACGTCAATACGACCGATTCAGCGGTACGGATGACGCATATTCCAACAGGTGCCATTGTAACGTGTCAAACAGAGCGTTCCCAAATTAAAAACCGTGAGCGTGCAATTAACCTATTGAAGGCGAAGATTTACCAACTTCGTTTGGAAGAAGAAGAAGCACGCTTGTTGGAAATCCGTGGAGAGCAAAAGGAAATCGGTTGGGGAAGTCAAATCCGTTCCTACGTTTTCCATCCGTATTCCATGGTAAAAGATCACCGTACGAACGAAGAGACTGGAAATGTCGGTGCTGTCATGGATGGTGAAATCGATATTTTCATCAATGCGTATTTACGTTCTCGAATTGCATAATGAATTGGAAAAACACACCTCGGTGTGTTTTTTTCATTTCATGTTTGAAATAACTAAAGATGTGTATAGTAAAAGGTAAAGGCGAACTGGAATTGTACCTACTTAAAATGGGAAACAATGCGAAATGTCACCAATTTGATAAAATTGGATGCTAGGCTTGGCAGTGTACCTTTCCACTCCTTTGGTATACTAAGGGATGTAGCATAGTGAATATTGGATAGGAGGAAAAGAAGATGAAAAGCAAACTTTTAGCAGCACTTTTCGGCGCAACACTTGTCCTCGGTGCATGTGGCGGCGGAGACAAAGCGGACGACGGTGGCAATGGTGACACAGCAGCTGGTATTGACGCGGATAAAGTTTATCAAGCAAACTGTGCAACGTGTCACGGGGGTAATCTTGAAGGACGCGGAAGTGCTCCTTCTTTAGCGAATGCTGGATCTACACATTCTGAAGAGGAAATTCACGATATTATCCAAAATGGACAAGGCGGCATGCCACCAGGATTAATCCAAGGTGAAGAATTGGAAGCTGTAGCAAAATGGCTAGCTGAAAAGAAATAATTTTGATAAAAGCGCAATGGGTGCAAGGCAACCCGTTGCGTTTTTTTGCGTTGTGGGGTTGATGAGGTAATGTGAGAATTGCGATACGAAGGCATTATGTTGTGATGCGGAGAGAGAGTATTGCGATACGAAGGCATTATGTTGTGATGCGAAGAGAGAGTATTGCGATACGAAGGCATTATGTTGTGATACGGAGAGAGAGTATTGCGATACGAAGCGAGAGCGTTGTGATGCGGGGGAGCTTTGTGAAAGATCATATTATGACGCGATTACACGGAAGAGCTTTATCTTGTCAAGTGTTGCAGGCACAATGTATGGATTGCTTAACTCCGTGAGTTTATCGTACAAAATACTTATGTATTAAAACGTGGGTAAATTTTATTGAGATTCCATCAAACAGTAGAAAGTTGACGTGAATACTATTACGAAAACATTACGTGGAAAATTCGTTTATCCGCTGGAAAGTTCTCGGTCGTTCCTAGCAATTCTAGATGCCATGCATAATCGACTTTTTGTAGTAAAATTCAAAAATCTAGCAAACGATGTCGAACCAAATGAAACATATCTGTAATACTAAGGAAGCAATGACATGTTATAATGAGATTGTTGGTGAAAAAAATGAGGTAGTAAATAATATTCAGGTGGTTTTTACATGATTGTGATGAAAGATGTATATAAGAAATACCCGAATGGTGTCATGGCAGCAAATGGCATCAATGTTGAAATTGGCCGTGGCGAGTTTGTGTATGTTGTCGGACCAAGTGGGGCGGGAAAATCGACGTTTATTAAAATGATGTATCGTGAGGAAGTTCCTACTAGTGGAGATATATTTATAAATGGCATCAATCTTGCAACGCTACGCAATAAGCGAGTGCCGTATTTAAGACGGCAAATTGGTGTAGTTTTTCAAGATTTTAAACTCTTACCGAAATTGAATGTTTACGAGAATGTAGCGTTTGCGCTTGAAGTAATCGAAGAAACGCCGAAGCAAATACGAAAAAAAGTGAATGATGTACTTGCGCTTGTTGGCTTAACACAAAAAGCGCGCATGTTTCCAAATGAATTATCAGGCGGGGAGCAACAACGCGTTTCAATTGCACGCTCGATTGTTAACGTTCCGAAAGTGGTCATTGCAGACGAACCTACTGGAAACCTTGACCCTGATACGTCATGGGACATTATGAAGATATTTGAACAAATTAATGCGCGCGGAACGACGATTGTTATGGCGACGCACAACAAAGAAATTGTCAACACGATCAGACACCGTGTCATTGCGGTTGAAGGTGGAATGATCACGAGAGACGAAAGTGAAGGAGTATACGGTTATGAAAGCTAGGACAGCGGGGCGACATGTTAGGGAAAGTTTGAAAAGCCTTGGTCGGAACAGCTGGATGACGTTTGCTTCGGTTAGTGCTGTAACGGTTACATTGTTACTTGTTGGTGTGTTCATCGTCATCATGATGAACTTAAATCAGTTAGCAGACAATCTTGAAAATGATGTCGAAATTAAAGTGATTGCTGATCCAGCTGCGAATGAAGAACAAGTGAAGAAATTGGAAAAAGAAGTTATTAAAACACCGGGTGTCGCGGAAGTCGTTTATTCTTCGAGAGACCAGGAATTAGATAAGATGATTAAATCTTTTGGCGATGAATTGAATTTGTACAAGCAAAGTAATCCTTTAGGGGACGCATTTTACGTCCGTGCAGAGGATCCTCACCAAACAGCAGCGATTGCTAAGAAAATCGATACATACGATAACATCTATCAAGTCGAGTATGGTGAAGGAAAAATTGATAAATTATTTAATGTGTTAACGATGAGCAGGAATATTGGGCTTGCGCTCATTCTAGCCTTGCTGTTCACTGCGATGTTCTTAATTTCGAACACGATCCGTCTCACAATCGTTGCGAGAGGACGAGAAATTGAGATTATGAAACTTGTAGGGGCGACTAACGGTTTTGTCCGCATTCCGTTCGTATTAGAAGGGGTTTGGCTTGGAGTATTAGGATCCATCATTCCAATGGCGGTTATCTCCTTCTCATATTACGAACTGTACGCACAGTGGGAGCCGAGGTTGCAAAACGAATTATTCCAACTGTTAAGTGCAACGCCGTTCATCTTGCAAGTGAATGCATTGCTGCTCTTTATGGGTGTGTTCATCGGAGTATGGGGAAGTTTCATGTCCGTACGCAAGTTCCTAAGAGCGTAATTGTCTATAAAACAATGTTATTACAATGAGAAGTGACTGTGCCGATTGTAATGAAGGGGGAAAAGAGAAGTTGAAGAAGAACCGATTCATGATGGCAGGTGTAATTGCTGTACTTCTTTTATCATCGATTGTTGGAACAACCGAAGCGCTAGCCAATACTTTAGATGATTTGAAGAAAGAACAGAAACAGAATAACCAAAAGAAATCAGATTTAAAATCATCCATCCAAACAAAAGACAATGCGATTAAAGCGACGAAAACAGAAATTCAAAAATTTCTAGATCAGATTTCCAAGCTGAATAAAGAAATAGAAGAAACGAACGCAAACATTAATCGTGTAATTGACAATATCAATAAGACGAATGAAGAAATTGAAGCACTCCGTGCATCCATTAAAGATTTGGAAAAGAAAATCGCTGAGCGTGATGAAGTGTTAAGAGAACGTGTACGTGCCATGCAAGTGAAGGGCGGAAAAGTGAGCTATGTCGATGTGTTACTCGGAGCAAACAGTTTTGCTGATTTCATCGACCGCTTCTCTGCAGTTACAACGTTAATGGACGCGGATCGCGATATTATGCGTAAGCAAAAAGAAGATATGGACCAACTTGAAGCTGAAAAAGCGCTCGTTGAAAAGAAATTAGCGGAGCTACAAGATAACAAGGCGCAGCTCGAGAAGTTAAAAGCTGGACTTGAAACGAAGAAGCAAGAAAAGAATAAAGTCATCGACCAATTGGAAGCTGAACAAGAAAGACTGTCTAAGGAAAAGAAGAGTTTAGAAGAAGACTATCATGAAGCGATTGAAGTTGAAGCAGAGCTCGAAAAGAAAGTCATTGCAGAGCAAAAACGTATTGCTGAAATCGCTCGAAAAGAAGCAGAACGCAAACGCAAAGAACAGGAAGCTGCACAAGCAGGAAAACCGGGTTCATTGCCAAACGTATCGAATGGCTTTTGGACAAAACCGGCAAATGGAAGGTATTCATCTTCATTTGGTTGGAGAATCCATCCAATCTATGGAACGAAAAAGCAGCACCGTGGAGCGGATTTAGCAGCTCCGATTGGTACACCGGTTGTCGCAGCGGGTGATGGTGTTGTCAACTATGCTGGTAAAATGGGTGGTTACGGGAATGTCATCATGATTACGCATTCCAATAACGGCAATATTTTCACGACGGTGTATGCACATCTATCTCAAATTAATGTAAGTGTTGGACAAGTTGTCGATAAAGGCGGCAGAATTGGCGCAGTCGGGAATACGGGTGCATCAACAGGTCCTCACCTTCATTTTGAGATGCATATTGGAAACTGGACAGCATCTGGTCCGAGTGCAGTAAATCCATTACGTTATGTGTCGTTTTAAGTTGTAGTTGATTCAATAAAGTCGATATCTAATCCGCATGAAAGCAAGTAATCAATACTTGGCTTTCATGCGGATTATTATATGGAAAAGTACATCATTCGGACATTGTCAACCTTAATTCGTATACCATAATAGAGAGTAGATTTTCAAAGAATCTGGCAGTTCTTTCAATTAATTAGATGTTAAAATACTGGTTAAAAAACGTGAGGGGTGAAAATAAGATTTCTAAGCATTCTTGGCGAAAGTGCAAGGAAAATAATCGTCCATCATTTCAATGAGTAGTAAGAGATGAACTTGCTTCCTAGGTGAGCAGGTTCATCTTTTTGCATGACGAAATACTTATTTTCAATAAATGTGACGAGAATATGAAAGCGGCTTGTTATAAATCCTCATCTTGTAGGCACTTTTCTAGCAATAAGAAAAGATTTCCGATACCATAGCCCGTATATGGAGTAAAGGAGTTTACGCCAATGCCAGTAACGGAATATTATTTGATCGGTAGTATAACAGTGCCCTCGAATTGGGTGGCACTCATCGTCGGCTTTCTCGTTGCATATATTGCTATTCGAAAAAGGTATGGCAAACAGCTAGCTGAGCGCTTCAGTGATGCGGTGTTTTACATAATCATTATTTGGAAACTATCGGTCGTAATTACGGATTTCAGTACAGTCATCAAAGCGCCTATGGCCATTGTGTATTTTAATGGTGGGATGATTGGTTTTTGTCTCGGATTGGTATTTGTAGCATTACGACTTCTGCTAGATGTGCGAAAAGAACGATTGGAAGTTTCGGGTGTCATTGGTTTATTTATGGGAGCGGTCGTTGTCCAAGCGGTGTATCAAGTAATGATGGCGCTATTGAATGATGGGGGTTTAGTACCTAAAATCGTAACTGCAATCGGCTTTCTTAGTTTGGTCGTTTACCTTTGGATTGTGGCTAAGAAGACGGAGGGAAACAGCATTTTACTGCCGATACTGTTCATGGCAGTACACTTTTTCGTCGCAACACTACAGCCTAGAGGGTTAACAGATTCGTCGTTTTTCGTAAGTATGTCTATTGGATTATTTTTTATTGCCTTATTTTGGAGAATGAATGCAAAAGTGATGAAACGGAGGGAATCCTTTGAATAAGAAAGTGATTGGGTATGTAATTGCCGCTTTAGTCATTGGCTCGATGGTTGTCATTATGATTAATAATACAGTGAAAAAACCGGAGCCGGTGGATACATCTGGCGTGATTGTGGATAAGCAAGATGGCGGTTCGAGTGATGTATCTGAAGCGCAAACTGGGATTGAGCAAGGGAATTTGCCACCTGATTTTGAGTTGACGACATTGGCTGGAGAACAAGTGAAACTGTCAGAGTTGAAGGGTAAGAAAGTAGTCTTGAATTTCTGGGCAACGTGGTGCCCGCCATGTAAAGCCGAAATGCCGCATATGGAAAATTACTATAACAATAACAAAGATAAAGAAAATGTTGAGATTCTAGCTGTGAACTTGACGAACAGTGAGAAAGGCGAAAAAGCTGTTCAGAGTTTTATTGATGCATACAACATTACGTTCCCAATTCCATTGGATGAGCAAGGTATTGTCGGTGAAACGTATCAAGCTTTCCAAATTCCTACAACGTATATGTTGAATACGGATGGTACGATTGCGCATAAGATCGTTGGACCGATGGATGAAGCAATCATGGAACAGTTAGTACAAGATTTAGATTAATAATTGCCGGATTTCTGTTGTCGTATCGACCGCACTCTGTTCATATAGTGAATGGAGGAGGGAAGGTATCGATGCGCAGAAGCCGGTTTTTTTTATTCGCCTTATTAGCAGTGTTGGCGACAGGCGTATTTCTAGTGTTGGATGGATGCTCGGTCAGTGATAAGAAAAGTGCTGACACGGCCATGCCGGGCTCGTTTCCAGTCATTGACGAGGCGTATAGCATTATTCAGGAGAATGCAGTATACCCGATCGAAGGGGACATGCTCGTTGAAGGTGCGTTAAGGGGGATGGCAGATGTCATAGGGGATCCGTATTCGACGTATTTGTCGGAGGAGGAGGCTGCATCTCACAAGGAATCATTGGCAGGAGAGAGAGTCGGGATTGGTGCTGAAATTACCCGTTCAGGTGGAAAATATATTATCGTTTCACCAATTAAAGGATCTCCTGCTGAAAAAGCTGGACTACAGCCGTATGATGAAATTGTCCGTATTAACGGAGAGGCGTTAGGTGGCTTAAAGTTACAAGAAGTCGTGAAGAAGATTCGTGGCAAGGAAGGCTCGGCGTTGGAATTGACGATTTATCGTCCTGACTTAAATAAGCATCTTGAATTGAAAGTAGTTCGGGAAGTCATTCCTGTGAAAACAGTATCTGCTGAACTTATGGAAGTAAGGGGCGAAAAAATTGGTTACATAGCTCTGACAATGTTTGGCGATGAAACAGCGGATGAATGGAAGAAAGCGACAGACAAAGTGATTAAAGAAGGCGCGGAGGCACTTATTATTGATGTGCGTGGCAATCCAGGTGGATACTTGCGCGCTGTCGGTGAGGTTGCAGGGAGTTTATTGGCGGATGATACGGTTTTTGCCTATATGCAAAACGTCAAAGGGGAATTGACGCCACTCGTTGTAGAGCCGTCTGAAAAGTTTTCGTTTGACGGAAAGTTAAAAACGATGCCGGTTGTTTTATTGCAAGATAAAGGGAGTGCGTCGGCAAGTGAAGTGTTAAGTGGGGCATTGAAAGATTTACGCCGTGGTTTCATTATTGGAGATGTGAGTTTTGGTAAAGGGACTGTGCAAGATACGATGGAGTTGTCAAATGGTGGAGAGATGAAGTTGTCCACGCACAAATGGCTGACGCCGAAAGAGACATGGATTCATGGGAAAGGTGTCAACGTCGATTTGGCATCTGAGCAAGACAAATTGTTTACAGAGCATATCCGATTCTCTACCGATGTGTATGCGGAAGGCGATTATCATGAGGATATATCCTATGCTCAGCGGTTGCTCAGTGGGTTAGGGTATTCAGTTGGCAGGGATGATGGCTATTTTGATGAATCGACCGTTGAAGCTGTACGTGCATTTAGAATGGAAGCGAAAGTGTCTGAAGAAAATATTATGGATCGCAAGTTTTTTACGGCATTGCGTGAGAAAGTGGAGGGTTATCGGAAAGACAAGGAGAATGACAAGCAGTTGCAAGTTGCGATTGGGTATGTGCATCATTTGTTAAGTGAATGATTGATAGGTTAGGCGCTCGTTTGAGAGGACGGGTGCTTTTTTGTTGTTTTTGGATATGGGGTGATTTCGGTGGTTATGCCGTGTTTTACGAAGTTATGAGCCGTTTGAGGGAAATATGCGGTGTTCTACGAAAATATGAGCTGTTTGAGGGGAATATGCTGAGTTATGGCTAAATATGCGGCGTTTGAGGCAATGCGGCGTTTTGAATAAATATGCCGCGTTTTACGAAGTTATGAGCCGATTGAGGGGAATATGCTGAGTTCTACGAAAATATGAGCTGTTTGAGGGGAATATGCTGAGTTATGGCTAAGTATGCGGCGTTTGGGGGCAATGCTGCGTTTTGGATAAATATGCCGTGTTCTAAGGGATTATGAGCCTTTTCAGGAAATTGCTGAGTTCTGCGAAGTTATGAGGCGTTTGAGGGGAATATGCTGAGTTCTTAAAGATAATGAGCCGTTTTGACGGAATATGCTTTGTTTGAAAACTATGATGAGGATTGGGGCGCGGGGAGGGATTGTAGAGAGCGGTGATCTGTCGCGCTGAATGGGTTTTGACAAATCAGAGGGGTTTGGTTTTGTAAAAAGGAAAAAAATGATTGCTGTCTCACACGCAAGACGATTCTTTTGATACAATAAGGAATAATCATGTTTGTAGGATAGGACGGTGAGCGTGGATGAGTGAACATGTAGTAGTGGACGTGTTAAAAGCGGTCGGGCTATTTTTCTTGAATCCAGTTTGGTTGGTTGCTATTTTTGCAGCTGTTGGACTAGGGTATTTTCGGGTGAAAAATGAGAGGCGTAGTTTTCATGTTCGTTTGCATCCGGGACTGACGGAGTTGAAAAGGGTAATTAAAGAATCGTGGTTGCCTGCTTTGCTGTTATCACTTGTCGTTTCAGGTGTTGGATTGACGGTAGATGTTGGCTGGTTAGTTCTCTTGTCGGGCATTGCCATCGTCACGATGCTCACGTTTTATTATCAAGTGGCGTCACCGATTTATGCTGCCGCTTTCGCTTTTTTTGGTCTCGTTGCTGTGCAACAGTTTGTTGGTGATGTTACGGTTCGCGGATGGTCATTAACTTCAATAGACTTTATGGGCCAATTTGCAATTACCATTCCTGTCATAGCGGGGTTACTGTTAATGGTGGAGGGTTTCCTCGTTGGAACCGCAGCTCATTATGCATCACCTTTTTTGACGAAAACGAAAAGAGGCTTACGCGCAGCGGCTTTTAAGACAAAACGTCTTTGGTTATTGCCAGTGATTTTTCTCGTGCCGGGTGATTTTTTAACGGCTTTCACGCCTTACTGGCCACAATTTACTGTAGGTGCAACAGAATTCAGTTTCATACCTGTACCAATTGTTATTGGCTTTTCCCAAGTTGCCCGGGCAAGTTTTCCGGATGATTTATTACCGAAAATGGGACGAGTCATCATATGGATAGGTGTGCTTGTTGCTGCAGTCGGGGTTCTTGCTTGGTGGATGCCGATTATGGGTTGGGTTGCACTAGTGATTGGTGTTGTCGGTCGTGCAGCACTTTCAATTGTCGTTGCTGTGCGCGAACGGCATGGTGGATTCGTTGGAGCACCACAATCGACAGGTGTCATGATTGCAGGGATTTTACCGGATTCTCCAGGTGAGAAGCTTGGATTGGTTCCGGGTGAGTGCATTCGTACAGTGAATGGCATTCAAGTGTCCAATGAAAAAGAATTGTATGATGCAATCCAAGTGAATGCTGCCCATTGTCGTTTGCAAGTAATTGGTCGCGATGGAGAAGTGAGGCTTATGCAACAAGTATTGTATCGACACGATCATCATCGGTTAGGGCTGCTTGTTGTCCGCTAATCCAGTAAGAAAGTTGGTTGTAAAATGGATATCGCCTTATTGGAAACGAAGTTACTGCTCGCCTTGTTTTTGCCTGGCTTGCTCGTCGTGTTTTTCACACGCGTAACATTCCATCACTTCGTTGGCCTTGCGTTGACAGTTGCCCTTATAGCTGCGTCGATATATGCCGGATACACACATAATTGGCTGTTGTATGTGGCAGACGCATTGTCGCTCACAATCGGCTTCTGGTATGCCACGCGGATGGTGAAGAAGGCGAGGAAACGCCAGCAAGAAGTGAATGAATAATGTTTGTGAAGAGGCTGGGACAAAACATAAAAAACTGCATTATGGCCAATTCGCCGTCATGCAGTTTTTTTATATTTTTCCAATGTTTCTTTTTAAATTCTTGAGTGAGTCGCAGCGGAAAAAGGCCGACTCCTGCGGGATTGTAGCGCGAATGTTGAGACCCCGCAGGGAAAGCCGTCACGTAGAACGGCTTTTGCGAGCATAAGCGAAGCGTTGGGAGCAAGGATGCCTTAATTTCCGCAAAGTACGCAGAAATACGGCAAATCGAACTCTTCGTTGTTCGATTGGCTCAAGCGCGCCCCGCGGAAAGCGTGCCTTTTGGAGCGCAGAGGAACGGTCTATTTAGAGTTTTGTCCCAGCCTCTTTTTGAGTGCAATTGGTAGTCGTAACTGTAGTAAATCGGTTTATTTTGAACGGATTTGGTTGAAGTATGAACTTAGCTAAGGCTGGGAGATAAGTAGAAATTTTAGTGTGATTAATAAAAAGCTTATAAAATACTGCGTGACTTCAAGGATTTTGCAACTTGGATTCACGCAGTTTTCCGTATTGTTGACTGTTGTTCTAGTCCCTACTCTTATTAAGAAGGGATAGGTTTGGATGAATGCGGGTATGTACCATTGATAGAATAGGACTTCATGACGCGATTGACCAAAAAAAGAAAACCGCCGTGCATGGCAGTTTTCAAGTTACATGAAGAGGCTGTAGATGGCGAGAACGCCGATTGTGCCTAGGACGACGGGCATGAGGCTGCCGCCGAGGAAGGCGATGAGGAATGCGGTTGCTGCACCGATGATGCCGAAGAGGATGTTGCCTTCTTGGACGAATAGGACGGCGGGAAAGATGAGTGCACCGAGGACGGCGTAGGGGATGTTGCTGAGGACGCCGCTAATAATTGGTGGGAGTTCTTTTCCGTCTAGTATGGTGAGTGGTATCATGCGTGGGAGGTAGGTGACGAGCGCCATCCCAAAGAGCATCCACCAGTATGTAGGGCCCATTAGTTAGTCTTCCTTTCTTTGTACATGCCGGCTGCATTTTTGCCGCGGCGTGTGTAGATGATTTCGATGAAGATGGCGGATCCGAGTGTGGACACGAGGATTGCCCAGCCGGTCGTTAGCAGTTCTCCGAAGTAGAGGATGCAATGGATGACGGCTGCTGTTGTTGCGAGCATGACGACTTTTCGATTTCCTTTTGTCGCTGGGACGAGTAGACCGATGAACATGGCGTAAAGCGCAATGGACATGGCGATCTGCAGGAAACCCGGTAAGTTGGCGCCGACGAAGTGGCCGACTGCCGTAAAGATGACCCAGCTGCCGTAGGCGACAGAGGCGACACCGAATGCGAATGCGGATGTGATTTTGTCTTCTTCACGCGTCGCTAGGATGGAGAAGGTTTCGTCTGTAATGCCGAAAGCGTATGTAGCTTTTACCCATTTTGGTGCACGCTGCATCTTTTCATTCAGTGATGCCGTCATAAGGAAGTGACGGATGTTGACGACGAATGTGTTGATGACGATGGTGACGGGATCTACTCCAAGTTTGATGAGACTAAGGGTCATGTATTGAGAGGCGCCAGCGAATACGAACAAGCTCATGGCTGTTGCTTCAATGATGTTCAGTCCTGTTGTTTTGGCGAGTAGCCCGAATGTGAGTGCGACGGGAAAGTAGCCGATTGCGATGCTGATGCCTGCTTTCACGCCTGCTATAAACTGTTTGTTTCGCATTTTGTCACGTCTTTCTAATATGTATAGTTGAAATTATACTATATTTTGATGTTTCAGTGGTATTCTATAAGAAAAAAGGGAATAGTTGAGATAGGAATTGAGAATTGGCCGAAGATGAGTCGATTTGTGGACAGGTGAGGGTGTATACATATGAGCGAATGGATGGATGTTGATAAAATTATTGAATTGGCGGAGCATTATAAGGCGCTTGGGCCTTTTATTGGCATTTTACTGCCGTTTATTGAGGCTTTCTTGCCTTTTTTGCCGCTGTTTGTATTTGTTTTTGCGAATGCTGGTGCTTATGATAGTTTGTGGTTTGGATTTCTTCTATCATGGGTTGGAACAGTTTCAGGATCGTATGCAGTGTTCTTAATAATCCGCAAGTATGGAAGAAATCGTTTTCTGCGTTTTCTCACGAAGCATGCGCGTATTCAACAGCTTATTGGATGGGTGGAACGAAATGGTTTCGGTCCGTTATTTTTGCTACTTTGTTTTCCGTTTACGCCGTCAGCGCTTGTCAATCTAGTTGCAGGTTTGTCCAATTTAAAGAAAAGGAATTATTTGTTGATTTTGATGGCGGGGAAGTTTGTTATGATTTTTACGATTAGCTTTATTGGACATGATTTAAAGGCGTTGCTGACGCAGCCGATTCGAACTGCTATTGTTCTTGTGCTAATTGTGATTTTGTGGTTAGTTGGAAAATGGTTTGAGAAGCGACTTGATAAGCGGGTGGAGGAAGAGTCGAGTACGATGTTTCAGGGGGAAGATGAGTAATGATTTGACTAAGGCTTTTTGAGTTATGCGGTTTTTGAGGAGAAAATGCGGAGTTTTGAGGAGTTATGCGGTTTTCGGGGTGGATATGCGGCGTTTCGAGGAGTTATGCCGCGTTTGAGGAGTTTATGCGTTGTTTGGCGTTTTTTAGTGCCGCGGGTTGGTTGCGTTGCAGGGAATTGCTAGTCGCGCAGAAAGCTTTTGACAAATCAACGGTTTTGGAAATTAGTAGCGTTATGCGGTTTTTGGGGCGAATATGCGGAGTTCTGAGTAGTTATGCGGTTTTCGGGATGAATATGCCGCGTTTCGAGGAGTTATGCCGCGTTTGAGGAGTTTATACGTTGTTTGGCGTTTTGGGTGGCGCGGGATAGTTGCGTTGCAGGGATTTGCTAGTCGCGCAGAATGCTTTTGACAAATCAACGGTTTCTGAAATTAGTAGCGTTATGCGGCTTTCGGGGCGGATATGCGGAGTTCTGAGGAGTTGTGCGGTTTTCGGGATGAATATGCTGAGTTTCGAGGAGTACTGCTGCGTTTGAGGAGTTTATGCGTTGTTTGGTGTTTTGGGTGGCGCGGCCTGTTTTCGTTGCAAGGATTTGCTAATCGCGCAGAATGCTTTTGACAAATGAATGGGTTGTTTGTGAATGTATTTAGTTCCTGTCCTCTTAAACTTTCGGTACAATGGAAGGAAGAGATGAGAGGGATTTTTTTATTGGTTGGAAGGGGGCGTTTTAGGATGACGTTGCGTTTTGTGACGGGACGAGCTGGGACTGGTAAGACGACGTTGATTGAGCGGGAGATTGCGGAGTCGTTGGAGAAGGATCCGCTTGGTCCGGCGATTATATTGCTTGTGCCTGACCAGATGTCGTATTCGATGGAACATAGCTTGTCGGTGAATTTTGGCTTAAAGGGTATGATTCGTGCACAAGTTTCGACGTTTAAACGGCTTGCGTGGCGGGTGTTGCAAGAGACAGGTGGCATTACGCGTAAAGAGGTTGATGGTTTTGGTTATCGGATGCTTGTGCGAAGCGTGTTGGAGGAGAATCGGGATGAGTTGAAACTGTTTCGGCAAGCTGCCAATAAAAGAGGATTTACGGAGAAGATTGGCGACTTGATGAAGGAATTTTCCCGGTATTGTTTGGACCAAGAATTGCTTGGCAAGCTGTTAGCGGAGTTGTCCGCGGGACATGCACCACGTACGTTGCAAGACAAGGTGAGCGATTTAACACTACTGCTTGGAAAGATAGAAGAGAAGCTTGGGACAGCGTATGTCGATAGTGAGGGCCATCTCGCTTTGCTTGCATCGCAAGTGCAGCATTCGGAGTTTATTCGTGATGCGGATATATATGTAGATGGTTTTGAGAGTTTTACTTCGCGAGAATACGAGATTTTGAAGGAGTTAATGAAGTACGGGAAAAGCGTGACGGTTGTATTGCCGATGGAAGCGGGTGTTTCGGGTCATGCAGACCATGAGTTGTTTTTCAATCCGGTGCGGACGGCGTTAAAGTTGCGGGAGATTGCCCGGTTGGAATCAGTCGATGTGGAAGGCAACATGCATTTGGAAGAAGCGTTGCGTTTTCGAAATGCAGAATTACGGCACTTTGAGAAGGAGTTTGAAAAGTACCCGCCCTCTGAACGGACTTCTGAAGGAGCTGTTACCCTTATTGAAGCGGCGGATCGGCGTGCAGAAGTACATGCTGTGGCCCGGCATATCCGGGAGCTTGTTAGGAATGGTGAGCGTTATAAACAGATTGCCATTTTGTACCGGCAGCCTGAAGTATATGATGAGCTCATTGAGACGATTTTTTCCCAGTATGACATCCCGGTGTTCATTAGCCGTAAAAAACCAATGCTCCATCACCCGCTTATTGAGTTTTCACGATCCATTTTGGAAGTTGTGACGAATGGTTGGACGTACGAAGCAGTTTTTAGGGCGATAAAAACAGATTTGTTTTTCCCGCATCGTGAGGACAAACAGTTATGGCGGGAGCGAGCGGATCGTTTGGAAAACTACGTGCTGGCAAATGGTATTTACGGGAATCGTTGGTATGACGAGGATCGTTGGAAAGTGAAACGATACCGGGGATTAGAGCTCCATACGACTGTGCAGACGGACGAGGAATTACAGTTGCAAAAAGAGTTGCATCTCATTCGTGACATCGTAAGGGATCCACTTGTCCAGTTTGAAAGTCGGTTAAAACGGGCTCGTAATGGACGGGATATCGCTGAGGCGTTGTTTTTATTCATGGAATCGTTGCAGATCTTCGATAAGATTGTTGACTTGCGGGCTGAGGAAGAACGTGCGGGTCGATTATTAAGTGCAGCGGAACACGACCAAGCATGGAATTCATGGATTAATGTGTTGGACCAATTTGTGCTTATGTTCGGGGAAAAGGATATGCCATTGAAAGAAGCTGCCCGTATTTTGGATGAAGGTTTGGATACGTTGGAATTTACGCGCATTCCACCTTCTTTGGACCAAGTGACTGTTACGACAATTGAGCTGTCGAGTATGATGGATAGCGATGTTGTATTTGTAATGGGTGTCAATGACGGGGTACTGCCGCAACGGATGGATGCAGAGGGAATCTTATCCGATTCGGACCGGGAGTGGTTCAATCGGAGCGGTATTGAACTCGCTCCTTCGTCCAAGACGAAATTAATGGACGAGTCGTATATGGCGTATCGTGCGTTCACTTCCGCAAAGGACAAGCTCTTTATTACGTACCCGATTGCCGACGAAGAAGGAAAATCCTTATTGCCTTCGTTGTATATCGCAAGAATCCAAACGATCGTGAAAGGAGTTCCTTTGCAAGTTGCAGTGACGGATCCATCGGAGTTGTTGGATCGCGCCGATGAAGCGACTTACATTAGTCACCCTCGGACGGCATTGCCTTATGTTTCCATGAAAGTGAAAGAGGCTGCTCATCGCAATGAACTGACGCCGCAATGGCAAGCGGTGTTGACATATTACGAAGAAGATCCACTGTGGTCTTCTGTTCTGCATGATATTACGACGTCGATGAAAGAGCGGAACCGCACGGAACGGTTAGCTCCTACGTTAACAGAAGGCTTGTATGGAAAATCGTTCGTATCGAGTGTTTCGCGCGTTGAATCGTATTATAGCTGTCCGTTCCAGCATTTTGCATCGTATGGATTAGGTTTACAGGAGCGGATGGAGTATACGTTGGAAGCTCCTTCAATCGGGGATTTGTTCCATGCGGCATTAAAATGGATTTCGGATGAAATGAATCGAAGTGGTAGGTCATGGGCGGAGTTGACGAAGGAAGATTGTTGGGCGCTAGCCAAGGGAGCGATGGACGCGATTACTCCGTTGTTTTTCAATCGGATATTACTGTCGACAAGTCGTTATCAGTATATCCGGCGGAAATTGACGCATATTTTGACGCGGACGTTGTATGCGCTTGGCAAGCAGGCGACGACGAGCTCGTTCAAGCCGGTGGCAATTGAAGCGGCATTTGGACCAGGAGAGCCGTTGCCGCCACTGTCAATTCCACTTCGTCGGGGCAATCAAATGAATTTACGTGGACGTATTGACCGAATTGACGCGACCGAAATAGATGGCAAGAAATACTTGCGAATTGTCGACTACAAATCATCAGCAAAGCAGTTGGATTTGACGGATGTCTATTACGGTATCTCCTTGCAAATGTTGACGTATTTAGATGTAGCGGTTGAACATGCGGAAGAGTGGATTGGGTTTAAAGCGGATCCTGCGGGTGTCCTTTATTTGCATGTCCATAACCCGATGCTTCGGTCCGAACTGGAAATGACCGAGGCAATGATCGAGCAGGAAATGATCAAGTCCTATAAGATGCGGGGCTATTTGTTAGATGAGCCTGAAGTTGTCATGGGAATGGATGCGCAAATTGGCAAGACTTCAGCTGTCATCCCTGCCGCATTTAAGACAGACGGTTCATTCACAAAAGCATCGAAAGTTTTGTCGACGGATGATTTGCATGTCGTCAGGAAATTTGTGCGACATCGGCACCAACAGGCGGGAGATGGCATGTTAGCGGGCGATACACGGGTCTATCCATATAAATTGAAGGACCGGATGCCTTGTCAGTTTTGTTCGTATCAATCCGTTTGTCAATTCGATCCAACTGATCCTGAGCAGGCGTACAGGCAATATGATTCGATGGATGCCGAGCAAACACTTGAAAAGATGCGAGAGGATGTGAATGATGATGGACATTCCAATTAAACCGGCAGACGTGACGTTTACGGATGCACAGTGGAAAGCGATCTGGGCGACAGGGAAAGATGTGCTCGTGTCAGCTGCGGCTGGATCTGGGAAAACAAAAGTGTTGATTACTAGAATGATTCAGAAAGTATTGAATGAGCAAGACCCGATTGACGTCGACCAATTGCTCGTTGTCACATTCACGAATGCTGCGGCTGCAGAAATGCGTCATCGGATGGCAGGTGCGTTAGAAGAGGCGATTGCTGAAAAACCAGCGTCCATCCATTTACGACGACAGTTGAGTCTGTTGAATAAAGCCCAGATTTCCACTTTGCACTCGTTCTGTCTAAATGTAGTGCGTCAGTATGCCTATTTGATTGATATCGATCCAGGCTTTCGGATAGCAGATACAACGGAAGCGGCTTTGTTACGCGATGATACGATTGGGGAAGTGCTGGAGGATGCGTATAATGCCGACAATCCTGAAGCAATGTATCGTTTAGCGGATAGCTTTACATCCGATCGGAACGACCAGTCAATTGAAAAACTGATTGACAAGCTTTATGACTATTCAAGAGTTCATCCTTCTCCTGAAAGATGGCTTCGCATGTTACCGATGCAATATGAAATTGGTGAAGATGTCTCAATTGATGAATTAGCGTTCATTGAGCCGTTGAAAACAGCGATTCGGCACACATTGGAAGAGGCAATTGCTTTGACGGAAGATATGAAACGGATCGCTTTGTTGCCTGAAGGTCCGGAACCTCTCGCTGTAACGGCGGATACGGACTTGCAATGGCTGTTGGAAGCGAAGCGCCGGATAGATGAGGGGACTTGGGAAGATACGTACCATTTCTTCGGTTCGTTGACATGGGTGAAAGCGGGAACGATTCGCAAAAATACGTGTGATGAAGAACTGGCGAAGCGGGCGAAAGCGATACGTGATTCCGTTAAAAAAATCATCAATACTTTGAAAGAGTCCTATTTTACAAGAACACCGAAGCGTCTGCTCGATGAAATCCGATTAATGGCACCGAGTATGCATTCGCTTGTAGAGTTGGTCATCGATTTTGGTGAGCGGTATAAACAAGTGAAAATGGATCGGGGACTTGTAGACTTTTCCGATTTGGAGCATTTTGCGTTAATGATTCTCGCGGAAGAAAGCGACGGTGAATGGGTTCCTTCTGATATCGCGATGGACTACTTAAATCGTTTTGCGGAAGTGCTTGTGGATGAGTATCAAGATGTCAATTTATTACAGGAAGCGATTATCCAGCTTGTGAAACGGGGGAGCGAAGCGGATGGGAACTTGTTCATGGTTGGTGATGTGAAACAATCCATTTATCGGTTCCGTCTGGCAGAGCCTGGTTTATTCCTCGGGAAATATAATCGATTTACGACAGATGACGGCGACCAAGGACTAAAAATCGACTTGAACGCAAACTTCAGAAGTCGCAAGGAAGTGTTGGATGCGACAAATTATGTCTTTTCTCAAGTGATGGGGAAACGTGTCGGAGAAGTTGAATATGATGAGGCGGCTGCCTTGAAATATGGTGCAAAGTATCCTGAAAAGGAAACTGCAGCAACGCTTACGCTACTGTACGAAGCTGATGAAGAGGAGCTTGACGATGAAGCAACAGAGCTCGTTGGCCAAAGTTTAAAAAGTTCGCAAGCCGAAGCGCGTTATATGATTCAACGCATTAAAAGCTTGATGGCTTCAGGGGAAGAAGTGACGGATGCTTTTTCGGATAAACGGCGCCCGTTAAAATATAGTGACATTGTCATTCTTATGCGTTCGATGACGTGGTCTGGCGAAATTGCAGAAGAATTCAAGCTGGCAGGGATTCCGATTTACGCTGAATTGTCCCGTGGTTATTTTGAAGCGATTGAAGTGATGATTATGCTGAACACCTTGCGTGTCATTGATAATCCTTACCAAGATATTCCACTTGCTTCCGTCTTACGTGCTCCGTTTGTCGGCATGACAGAGAATGAGTTGGCGCAAGTCCGATTAGCAGCGAAGAATAAACCTTTTTACGATGCATTAAAGCATTTTATGGCGACGGGAGGAGCAGGTATTGATCCCGTCACACAACAGAAATTGCAACGGTTTTTCTTGCGGTTTGAAGATTGGCGTAATTTAGCTCGTCGCGGTTCGTTGTCCGAGCTTATTTGGCAAGTGTACGCAGATACGCACTATTACGAAATTGTTGGCGCAATGCCAAATGGCAAGCAACGGCAAGCGAACTTACGCGCCTTGCATGACCGTGCGATTGATTATGAAAAAACATCTTTCAGAGGATTGTTCCGTTTTCTCCGCTTCATCGACAGAATGCAAAAACGAGGAGATGACCTAGGAGCTGCTCGTTACGTTAGTGATACGGAAGATGTTGTGCGAATCATGACCATCCATTCATCCAAAGGGCTCGAATTTCCATATGTGTTCGTAGCAGGAACAGGTCGCCAATTCAATAAGATGGATTTCAATGAACCGTATTTATTTGACCAACATTTTGGTCTTGCGGTAAAGGCAATCGATCCCGATTTACGCATTACGTATACATCGCTTCCGTTTTTAGCGATGAAGGAAAAAAAGCAATTGGAAATGCGGGCGGAAGAAATGCGTGTGTTATACGTAGCGATGACGCGGGCGAAAGAACATCTGGAACTTGTTGCCACTGTGAAAGACATAGAGAAGACGATGACGAAATGGCAAGATGCACAACTGATTGAGCCGGGTTCAATGTTACCGGAATATACGCGCTCAAGAGCAAACGGGTATTTGGATTGGATTGGACCTGCAGTTGCAAGGCATGCCGATTTTGAATTGTTCGGTGTAACGAATGGCGGTAGACTAATAGCGGATGATTCAAAATGGAAAATTGCAGCGTATCCGACGGCGTCTTTCTTAGAGCCGGCAGAAGAGGAAATTGCCGTAGAAGAGAAAGAGATCGTTGGTTCGGAGGAAGTAAATGATGACTGGGTAGCCGAAGTGAAACGCAGATTCGATTACCGGTATCCGCATGGAGCATCTGTGCAGAAACGTTCAAAACAGACCGTTAGTGAACTGAAACGGTTAGCACAGCTTGAGCAAGATGGTACGTATGATAATTTCTTTTCTACATTGGATGATGAAGTGAGTACACCCTTTTTGCATGCACGTCCATCGTTCATGCAAACGCGAGCATTATCGAGTGCGGAAATCGGATCAGCGATGCATACGATTATGCAACATATTGACCTCACTTCAAAGCCGACGGTTCAGGATGTTGCTCGATTTGTGACGGAATTGACTACGCGGCAATTATTGACACCTGAAGAAGCAAATGCTGTAGATGTGAATGCGATCGTAACATTCTTTTCGACGAACATGTATAATCGTTTGTCCGCTTCGGCAACAGTCCTACGGGAAGTTCCGTTTACGTATGCGTATGATGCAGAAGACGGGGATCATCAGATATTGCAAGGGATCGCGGATTGTTTGTTCCAGGAAAAGGACGGATGGGTGCTGCTTGATTACAAAACCGATCGTGTCCGTGGGCAGCTTGTTTCCGATGAGTCGTTAACAGAGGAGATGCAAAAACGGTACGGCATACAGTTGAGCCTTTATAAAAAAGCGATCGAATCGATTGCGAAAATACACATAAAAGAAATGGTCCTCTACTTATTTGACGGGGAGAGGGTTGTGAAAGTTCAGGAGGAATCTGTTTGAAAGTCTCACCAACATTGTTAGGGAATCGAATTGAGTCGTTGGATATGTTGAGGGGTTTTGCACTCCTCGGTATCTTTATTGCAAATATGCTTACTTTCCATTCGCCCTATTTTTATATTGATCCACATACGTATTTCAGTACGCCTGGTGATCAATTCTCTTATAAAATTATTAGCATTTTCATAGAAGCGAGTTTCTATCCGATTTTTGCGATGCTGTTCGGTTATGGTCTGCAAATGCAGTACGAAAAGTCTGTTGTGAATAAAACACCATTTGCGCCAATTATGGCAAAGCGTCTCGCAATTTTAATGGCATTCGGACTGATACACGCGCTATTCATATGGTCCGGTGATATTTTGTTTACGTATGCAATTATGGGGTTCATCATGATTGGGGTTGTGAGAATACCTAAAAAATGGCTCTTACCCATTGCGCTCGTCGTTTATTTAATTCCAACGTTGTTGCTAATCGGGGGAACTTATTTTGTGACGAAAATGTTTCCAGATGACCTGCTGGAAGGCTATTCAGACATCCAACGGATTGAACAAGCGATTACAGCATACGGACATGGCTCGTATGTCGATGCGCTATTGTTCCGCATTCCAGAATGGTTGCTAATAGGTTTGCCGGCGATGTTCATGGGTGTGTTTATGGTGCTTCCGTTAATTATGCTCGGTGCAGTCTTTGCAAAGGTGAAGTTGTTTGAACGTGCAGCACAGTTCAAAGGCAGAATCGCACTTGTTACACTCCTTTCATTCGTTGTAGGTATTGTCATTAAATCATTGCCGTATCTTGATGAGCCGACGTACTACTACAAACTCACTCAGCAATTGATCGGTGGACCGATTTTAGCGATCGGATATGCAGGCGTCATTTTGTTGTTATGTCAATTGCCGATTTTCCAAAAAGTATTCCGGCCAATTTCAAAAGCAGGTCGTATGTCTTTGACGACTTACTTGACGCAATCGATCGTTGCAACATTAATTTTCTACAATTATGGGTTCGGTTTGTATGGAAAAGTGGACATTGAGACGGGAACGTTAATGGCGATTGGCATCTTCATTCTACAAGTGATTTTTGCCGAATTGTGGCTGATGAAGTTTAAGATGGGTCCATTTGAATGGATATGGCGTAAAGTGACGTATGGAAAGAATCTGACGAAAAAAGAGGAGAAAGTGCAAGTTTTGTAGAAATAAAGGAGACAGCTACAGTCATCGTTAGCTTGTAGTTTGTGTAGGGAAGAAATCAAACAAGGAAGGTAGGGCTAGCACATGAAACTTTTATCGTTCCGGTATGAAGGGAACATCTTATTCGGTCCGAAAGTGAAGAAAGAGGAAGCGGTCTGGGATGTCCGATCCATTGCAGAGGCTTTTGGCGAAACAGATTTCCCGACAACAATCATCGAGGGCATCAAAGAAGGGCTACAGTTTGTTGAGAAGGTGAGAAAACTGACTGAACAAGCGAAGACGAGTGAGAATCCGGAACAGTTCAAACATGACTTTACGAAAATCGAATGGTTATCGCCTGTGCCACGAACACCTAAAAACGTTTTGTGTGTCGGTAAGAACTATGCGGACCATGCAGCTGAAATGGGTAGTGATGCACCACCTGAGAAATTAATGATCTTCACGAAATCACCGACTGCAATTGCTGCAGATGAACAGGTGTTACCTGTCCATGCCGAAGTTACGCAAAACTTGGATTACGAAGGCGAGTTAGCTGTCGTTATTGGTAAGAAAGGACGCAATATCCCGAAACAACTTGCCTATGATTATGTTTTTGGGTATTCCATTGCAAATGACATTACAGCAAGAGATATCCAATCGGCTCATAAACAATATTTCTTAGGCAAGAGTTTAGACGGATCTTGTCCAATCGGGCCGTACATTGTGACAAAAGATGAGCTCCCAAATCCGCATAATCTTAGCATTGTGACAAAAGTGAATGATGAAGTACGCCAAAATGGCCATACAGCAAATATGATCTTTAAAATAGATGAATTGATTGTGGAGATATCGAAATACGTAACACTGGAACCGGGAGATGTTATTTTGACAGGTACGCCTGCTGGTGTCGGAAAAGGAATGAATCCACCGAAATTTTTGCGTGCTGGCGATACGGTGCAAATTGCTGTAGAGGGAATTGGCACACTTGTAAACCGCTTTGCCTAAGCGTATTTTAGTGCGATTAGGATTACTAATATGGTAGGATTAAGGGGTAAAGACAATAAATGAGGTGAATCACTTGGGCTTTTTATCAGACACGACCCATTTTCATATTTTCACATGGGTAGTCGGCATTATCGTTTTTCTCGTTGCTGCAGTGATGGCGAACGGGACAAAAGGCAAAAAAATTACACATATGATTGCACGCTTATTTTATGTGCTCATCCTTCTATCTGGCGTACTGCTATTCATTAAAGGAATGGATTACGGTCGAGGCGCAGAGTACGGCATCAAATTCCTGCTCGGTTTATTGACGATCGGCATGATGGAAATGGTGCTCGTTCGTTCTACAAAAGGGAAAAACGTTACCCTATTTTGGATCCTTTTCTTCGTATTCCTATTCGCAACAATGTTCTTCGGTTTTAAATTACCGATGGGCTGGGAGTTGTTTTAAGGTACAGAAGGTCCAACTATATTGATGTACTGGGATTGAAAACCGTCAGCTAATCAAGCTGACGGTTTTTACTTGGACAAAAATTGGAGACTGCTGACGTTTTCCTCCATTCACAAATTCGACTCAATTCCAGACGTCCGACATTTTTTTCATTTCATTACATGGCGTGGAAAGCATCCATTTGATAAAATGGCTAAAGATAGCTTGTCGAGGAGGCTTTTTTTGTGAAAGGTAAACGTATAAGTAGTGTTATCGCCATTTTTTTACTGTTCATTTCAACGATGTTGCCGACAGAAGCAGCTGCTTCTACTGAACGCACGTTGAAGGATGAAAGTATATATGACTTATTAGTAGACCGGTTTAATAATGAGATCGGTACGAATGATGTGGACGTGGATGCAACAAATCGTCATGCGTTTAATGGTGGGGACTTTGCAGGAATCCAGTCGAGGTTGCAACATATTACTGAAATGGGTTTCACGATGATTTCAATTGGGCCTGTGTTTGAAACAGACACGTATGATGGCGCACAAGCACGGTCTTACGAAAAGTTGGAACCGCATTTTGGAACCGCTGAAGAATTAACAAGTTTAGTGAAAGAAGCACATGAAAAAGACATAAAGGTCATAGCAGATTTCCCCATGAATGACGTGAGTAAACAGCATGACTGGGTAAAGAATGAACAATTTTCGCATACTGAAACGACTGACGGTACAATTCAATGGGATTCAAATGATGATGCCCTCCAGCAAGCGTTACTTCAAGCGGTCGTAGATTTTGTGACTACACACGATTTAGATGGGGTCCGATTGACAAAGTTGGAAGGCTATTCGGATGCATTTGTAAATGAAGTAATTGCAGCCGTCCATGAAGCAAAAGCAGGCGCATATGTCATGACGAATGAGGAGAGCAATGCGGACTTCGATGCGACGCGGCACATCGCTCAAGAAGATGCACTCCGTCAAGCATTTACGAAAACCGATGCGAACTCATCAGGTATTGATATTTTTACCGATGCAAATGCAACGAATATTATCCAACTTGACGATTTGTCCGGTTCCCGGTTAACGTATGAAATGGTTGAAGCAAGAATGTTCCCACCGACTCGATGGAAAGTAGCCGTAACGGCATTATTCACGTTGCCAGGGGTGCCTTTAATGACATATGGCTCGGAAATTGCAGTAAACGGTAAAGAAGCGCCAGATAGTCACCCATTGCTCAATTTTAAAACCGATATGGAATTAAAAGACTTGATCGGTAATTTAAACACGCTGCGAAACCAATCGGAAACGCTTCGCAATGGTGATTTCAAAATGTTGCACAATCAAGATGGTTTCATGGTTTATACACGAACTTCAGAAGACGAAACGTGGTTAATTGCTGTTAACAACACGTCAAAAACGGTTGATATTAAAATTCCAGCAGAGCAAATAGGTGAGAAAAAGAAATTACGCGGCTTGCTCGACAGTGATTTGGTGAAAGAAACAGACGACGGGTATTTCCACGTCGTGTTAGACCGTGAACTAGCAGAAGTATATATTGCTGATGAAGACAAAGGATTTAATATACCGTATTTAATTGCCTCGCTTCTTGTTTATATACTCTTTTTAACGTTCCTTTTCCTTGTCATTAAGAAAGGAAGAGCGCGTAGAAAAGCGGAAGGATGAATAAACGCCTTTTCATGACATGTGGTAAGCCTGTCTGAAAAGGCGTTTTTCTTTATGCGTTCATTTCTTTATTCAAAAAGAAGATGGCGATTGTGCCAGGGCCTGCGTGTGACCCGATGACGGAACCAATCATATGGATTTCAGTTGCTTTTGGCTTAAAACGTTCTTCGATGAGTGCTTGAACTTCTTTGGCGGTCTGTAAGTCATCACCATGACTGATGGCAATCGTTTGGTTGGCTAAATTTACTCCACGCTCATCCATAAGGTCGACCATCCGTTTTAATACTTTTTTGCGACCGCGATGTTTTTCAATCGGTACGAGTTTGCCGCTTTCTACATGAAGCAACGGTTTAATATTCAATAATCCACCGATGAATGCACTCGCTTTTGACACACGTCCGCCTTTCGCCAAATAATCTAAATCCTCTACTGTAAATAAATGCTCCATATGAGCAGCCATATGGCGAATTTTGCGTTCGATTGTCCGGATATCGTCACCTGCATCCCGTAAACGAACAGCCTCTTTTACGAGAAGTCCATGGCCAAGCGAAGCGCATCGCGAATCAATGATAATCATATTCATACTCGGATTGACTTCTTTTACTTGGTCTCGCATCATGACTGCTGTATTGTACGTACCTGATAATTCGGATGAAAAAGCGATATACAGTCCGTCTTCTCCGCTTTTTGCTAACTCCTTCCACGTATTGAGCAACAGTTCCGGAGAGGCTTGCGACGTTTTTGGATGCTTTCCACTACGTATTGCGGAGTAGATTTCTTGCGCATCAATTTCGGTAATATCATCAAACTCTTTGTCATCTACTAATACTTTCAATGGAATTAGCGTCACATTGTTTTCTTCAAAAAATGATTTCGGTAAATCTGAACCACTATCCGCAAAAATTCTCATAACTACCCCTCATTTCTATAGTTTTAAGCGTTCCTTTAAGAACGCTGCAATTCCATCTTCGTTGTTCGTCATCGTCACTTCATTTGCAATCGATTTTAATCGGTCAATTCCATTGCCCATGGCGACTCCCGTACCTGCATAATCGATCATTTCAAGGTCGTTGTCTTCATCCCCGAACGCGATGATCCGTTCCCGCGGGATGTCGAGCCATTTGGAAACATGTGAAATCCCAACCGCTTTGTTCAATCCGTGACGGACAATTTCAATGACATCAAAAGGAGCTCCCCATCGTCTATGGTCAATCACTTCCGCATGCACATCTGCTAAATGGCGTCTGATCGGATCGACATTTTTCGAGTCTGCATGAATGAGTAAACTTGTTGGATCGACTTGTAATGAATTGCGTATATCACCTGCTGTAATAATCGGCTCTCCAAATGTCAGTACATCGAGCATCTTCTCGTCGTGCACTTGCATATACACATCGTCCATCACTTCAGCAATGATATTGTGAAAACGAAAATCCTGCATCGCATCGACGACGTCCCTTACGACAGGTAAGGAAATCGTTTCGTGAATGGTTTGCCAATTCGTATCCGTTGGATTATGGACAAACGCACCATTAAAATTGACAATAGGTGTTTGTAAACCGAGTTGCTTGTAATAGACAGCGCTCGCTCGATACGGTCGTCCTGTTGCAATCATAATCTGATGCCCTTGTTCTTCTGCCAATTTCAAAGTATGTGCAGTTTTTTCTGAGATGATTTTTTCATCTGTCAATAATGTCCCGTCCAAATCGAGGACAATTAAATGCGGTTTCATTGAGTCGTCCCCCTCGTTGTTAAATATGTTTTTTGAGTAATTGGCTTAGGCGTGTTGATTAACCAATTTGTGTGATATAAGAATATCCAATTTTCCTTGTAATCCTCGGTAAACACCGGATTTCCGCTCCAGGCGGACGCGTTCCGCGGGCACGGCTTCAGCCGCTTCCCTCGCTTCGCTCAGTCCAGGGTCTTCAGCTCGCGCTGTTCCCGCAGGAGTCGCCGCCTTCTGCTCCAATCCTGATGAGCATTTTTTAAGTTGAAAGGCAAATAAGTTGCAGGTACAAGCCAACGGATTCGAAGGAGTCTACTTGTAGTAATTGGTTAATCAACAGACCTGTAATTGACTCTTATTATCTACTGTTCAGTGTAGCGTTATCATTAGGCGTAAGTCAAAAAATTCCGCCACACGCCTATTTTTTGTTTTTCTAGTAAAACTTTGTTACGATTTACTAAAAAGGTATAGAAGGTGTTTGCATGATTGTTAGAGACGAACAATGGGGCAAGACGAATATCCCTTTATTACATATTGTGGATGAATCCCTGCAAAATAGCAACATTCCAGCTGTAATCTTCTTACATGGATTTACAAGTGCGAAAGAGCACAATTTACATTACGCATATAACATGGCCAAGCAAGGGCTCCGTGTCCTTCTGCCTGAAGCGCATTTGCATGGCGTTCGCAGTGAACAGTTAGATGAAGTGCAATTAAGCCTTCGATTTTGGGAAATCGTGTTAACGTCGATTGAAGAAATGGCAGTGCTGCACAATGAACTGCAACAAAGAGGGGTAACGAAAATTGGCATGGGGGGCACTTCCATGGGAGGCATTACGACGCTCGGTTGTTTGACAGCTTATCCGTGGATTGATGTGGCAACAGTCATGATGGGGGCACCCGGGTACGTCGAATTGGCGAAAGCACAAATTGCGCAATTTGAGAGAAGAGGTTTCAAGTTACCCATTTCGGATGAAGACCGTCAATCGTTGCTCGATACATTAGCATTTTTTGATATGACGAAACAACGTGAAAAATTAGCTGGGCGACCTGTATTTTTCTGGCATGGAAAGAATGATACGACGGTACCTTATGAACCAACGTTTAATTTCTATAATGCCGCTAAAAAAGATTACATCAACCTACCAGAACGGTTCGAATTCATGACCGATTCAGAAGCGGGACATGCTGTTTCTCGAACAGGCATGTTGCGTTCGGTCGATTGGCTCGCAAGTTATTTGAATGAATAGCATAACCTTGCTATGATGAAGGGACAACGAAACGAAAGGGGTATTTGAATGAGCGAGGATATGAAAGGCAGCTTGATGGGTGCTCTTGAAAATGTCATCGACCCTGAATTAGGGATCGATATTGTCAACCTAGGACTTGTTTACGATGCGGAGTTAAACGAAGAAGGTACGGCGATTGTTACGATGACGTTAACTTCAATGGGCTGTCCGATGGGACCGCAAATTGTAGCGCACATTAAACAAGAACTTATGGAGCTTCCTGAAGTAAAAGATGTAGATGTAAATATTGTCTGGAGTCCACCATGGTCCCGTGACAATATGTCCCGCTATGCAAAAATGGCACTTGGTGTGCGCTAATTATACACCGAAGAGACTGTTTGACGATATGTCATGCAGTCTTTTTTTACTAGCTAAGGAGGAAATTCAATGAAAACAACAGACTTGTTTGACCAATACGGTGAAGAATTGACGCTTTGCTCACTCACGTTTCGTTCATTCGGCAAGCAGAAGCGCTTTTTTGGACCAATTGAAACAGTGCGTGTGTTTGAAGATAACGTCCTTGTTAGGGAAACCCTTGAGCAAATGAATGAAGGAACGGTTCTAGTCGTAGACGGTGGAGGTTCTGTTAGATGTGCATTGCTTGGAGACCAATTGGCGCAAATTGCCGAAACACGTAAAGTAGCAGGTATCATCATTAATGGATGTGTGCGTGATACGGCCGAATTAGCAGCACTTGATGTAGGAATCCTGGCAATTGGAAAGAATCCGATTCGTAGTAAAAAGGAAGGGAAAGGCGAGCGGTCAGTTTCTTTGTTTTTTGGTGATGTCAATTGGACGCCCGGGCATTATGTTTATGCGGACGAGGATGGGGTACTCGTATCACCAAGAAAACTTCATTAACGATTTAACGCGTTCAGTACGTGCAAAAAACTTTACGTTTTGATCATTTTTGACTATACTATAATTAATCAAAGATAGTCAAAGTCAAACAGTTGAGGTGATAGATGAATGAGAATGGATAGCGTACAAGAAGATCAAAAAACGCCGTTGGAACAATTTGGACGAAATTTAGTGGAAGACGTACGAAAAGGGAAGATGGATCCGGTCATTGGACGGGATGAAGAAATTCGCAATGTCATCCGGATTTTATCTAGAAAAACAAAAAACAACCCTGTCCTTATTGGAGAACCAGGCGTTGGGAAAACAGCAATTGTGGAAGGGCTGGCCCAACGGATTGTAAAAGGCGATGTGCCTGAAGGACTTAAAAACCGTCAAATTTTCGAGTTGGACATGAGCTCGCTCATTGCAGGAGCGAAATATCGTGGTGAATTTGAAGAGCGGTTAAAAGGTGTCCTCAAGCAAGTGAAAGAGAGTGAAGGGGAAATAATCCTTTTCATTGACGAAATCCATACGATTGTCGGCGCTGGTAAAACAGACGGTGCGATGGATGCCGGTAACATGTTAAAACCGATGCTCGCGCGTGGTGAACTGCATTGTATCGGCGCGACGACGCTTGATGAATACCGCATGTATATCGAAAAAGATCCTGCTCTAGAGCGTCGATTCCAACAAGTGCTCGTTCGTGAACCTTCTGTAGAGGATACGATTTCAATTTTACGTGGGTTGAAGGAACGCTTCGAACTCCATCATGGTGTCAGAATTCATGACCGTGCGCTTGTGGCGGCAGCAACATTATCTGACCGTTATTTGACGGAGCGTTTCATGCCGGACAAAGCGATTGACCTAATGGATGAGGCGAGTGCAATGATCCGGACTGAAATCGATTCAATGCCTCAAGAACTAGACTCGGTGACGCGGAGAATTATGCAGCTAGAAATTGAAGAACAAGCATTACGGAAAGAAAAAGATGCGATGAGTCAGACGCGTCTTGCAACATTACGGGATGAATTGCAGGAATTAAAGGATTCATCTGCCGAGATGCGAGAACAATGGGATAAAGAAAAAGAGGCGTTGAACAGTATCCAAACGAAGCGTGAACAACTCGATCGTTATCGTCGGGAGCTTGAAGATGCACAAAATCGTTTTGATTTGAATAAAGCGGCAGAACTCCAATACGGAAAAATTCCTAATTTGGAGAAGGAGTTACAAGAACTTGAAGCTTCTCTCGTCGATCAAGATTCAACCCGATTACTCCGAGAAGAAGTGACGGAAGAGGAAATCGCAACGATTGTCGCGAGATGGACCGGCATTCCTGTGACGAAACTTGTAGAAGGGGAAAGGGAAAAATTGCTTCGACTGCGTGAAACGTTGGAAGAACGTGTCGTTGGGCAAGACGATGCCGTGCAACTTGTAACAGAAGCAGTTTGGCGAGCGCGCGCAGGTATTAAAGACCCGAATAAGCCAATTGGTTCTTTCCTCTTCCTTGGGCCAACGGGAGTAGGGAAAACAGAATTGGCGAAAACGTTAGCGGCGACTCTTTTTGACTCAGAAGATCACTTTATTCGAATTGATATGTCGGAATACATGGAGAAGCATAGTGTGTCCCGTCTAGTCGGTGCACCTCCCGGTTATATCGGATATGAGGAAGGCGGACAGTTGACGGAAGCGGTTCGGCGCAACCCTTATTCCGTTGTGTTGCTCGACGAAATTGAAAAAGCACACCCGGATGTGTCGAACATTCTGCTTCAAATCTTAGACGACGGTCGCATCACCGATTCACAAGGTAGACTTGTCAATTTTACAAATACCGTCGTTATCATGACATCGAACATCGGATCGGCGTATTTACTAGACGGTCAGTTTGACTCGGATGAACATGCCGCAGAAGACTTAGTCATGGCGGAGTTGCGAAGACATTTCAAACCGGAGCTACTAAACCGAATGGATGACATTATCATTTTCCATTCATTATCTGGAGACACGTTCCGTTTGATCGCCGGTAAAATGCTTGATGATTTGGCGAAACGACTCAATTCACAAGACGTTGAGTTGGTGTTCGATGATGCGGTCCTAGATTGGATTGTAGATCAAGGGACCGACGCGGATTTTGGTGCTAGACCATTAAAACGGTTCATCCAACGCCATGTCGAAACGGCTGTGGCTAAAGAAATCATTAAAGGTGACTTGAAAGACGGGCAAAAGTTGATGCTTGAGATGGTCAACGGAGCGTTACAAGTGGAAAAAGTATGATGAAGAATGCTTGGGTAGTCGGATCAAAGGCTATTCAAGCATTTTTTTGTACAAAAAAACCGCCCTCTGTAAGGACGGTCCCGGTTGCTCAGTAATCTGCTACTTCCTCATCTGACATAGTAGATGTAATAACGAGAATGATTGCTCCAAGAACAATAGAAGCGATGACACCACTCATGAAGTCGAAATGTGGGATTCCAGCGATTGATCCTGCAACATAATTCAACATGGTCACTAAAAGGAAAGACCATACGAAAGCCATAATATATTTCATCAGATTCACCTCGACAATACTTATTCATTAATTATCATACCATAGCCCATACATTCATCAAACAAAATAATGTACACTTTCCACATTCTTTGGCAAAATCGTGTCTGCATATTGAAAAGTATAGGCACATCTTTTATAATTAATACCAGGTACTAATAATAGATGATAAGGAACGGGGTATGTGAAATGAACGCAGGGTTGATAGGTGTCGGGAAGTATGTCCCTTCTCAAATTGTTACGAATAAAGACTTGGAAGCACGTATTGATACGACGGATGAATGGATTCGTACACGTACTGGAATTGAAGAAAGACGCATTGCTGAAGCAGATATGGATACATCAGATATGGCGTACCATGCTGCGGTAAGTGCAATTGAAAACGCAGGTCTTCAGCCTGAAGACATCGGCATGATTTTAGTGGCGACCGTAACAGGTGATCGTCCATTCCCGGCTGTTGCAACGATGGTTCAAGAGCGTTTAGGGGCAAGAAATGCGGCCGCGATGGATGTATCTGCAGCTTGTGCAGGGTTCATGTATGGCGTTGTAACAGCGAAACATTTTGTCGAAGCAGGAACGTATAAGCATGTTCTTGTCGTCGGCGTAGAAAAGTTATCCAAAATTACGGATTGGGAAGATCGTAATACAGCAGTGCTATTTGGAGATGGAGCCGGTGCTGCAGTTGTTAGTGAAGTGAGTGAGGGCCGAGGAATCTTATCGTTTGAACTCGGTGCGGATGGTGTAGGCGGCAAATACCTTTACCAAGACAAATACATTCAAATGAATGGTCGTGAAGTGTTTAAATTTGCTGTTCGCCAAATGGGTGAGTCGGCTGTAAGTGTGACGGAAAAGGCCGGATTGACGACTGATGACGTTGATTATTTAATTCCTCACCAAGCAAATATCCGGATTATGGAAGCATCACGTGAGCGTTTAGGATTGCCTGTTGAGAAAATGTCCAAAACCGTCCATAAATATGGCAACACGTCAGCTGCTTCAATACCTATTTCTTTGGTAGATGATTTAGCAGAAGGTCGCGTGAAAGACGATGACATTATCGTGTTGGTCGGTTTCGGCGGCGGATTGACATGGGGCGCGCTTTGCATTAAATGGGGAAAATAAGTGAACATTATTATATAATGAATAAGAATTGAAAAGTCATCTAGGTGTACGACTTTAATCTACTTGCCTGTCGAGTAGGCTGAACGGTTAAATTTTGTTATTTGATTACTAGTTTTTAATGAAGGGGAGTTTTGAGTATGGAAAAACGTCGAGTTGTCGTAACGGGAATCGGAGCTGTCTCTCCTGTCGGAAATTCTGCTGAAGCATCTTGGGAAGCGGTCATTAATGGAAAATCTGGAATCGGGCCACTGACAAGACTAGATAGCGAGCAGTTCCCAGTGAAAGTAGCAGCAGAAGTGAAAGACTTTGACATTGAAGAATACTTACCACGGAAAGAAGCGCGTAAAATGGATCGTTTTACGCATTATGCAATGGCGGCATCCATTATGGCGATGAAAGATGCAAATCTTGAATTGGACGAGGAAACGGCTTACCGCACAGGTGTATGGATCGGTTCAGGAATTGGTGGAATGGAAACGCATGAACAGCAGTTTAAAACGTTTATGGAAAAAGGATATCGCCGTGTGAGTCCTTTCTTCGTCCCAATGATGATTCCAGATATGGCCTCTGGTCAAGTTTCCATCCATTTTGGCGCGAAAGGCATTAATTCGTGTACAGTAACTGCTTGTGCATCTGGAACGAACTCTATCGGTGATGCGTTCGAAGTGATTAAACGTGGAGATGCGGACGTCATGATCACAGGTGGAGCAGAAGCACCAATTACAACGATGTCTGTTGCTGGTTTCTGCGCAAACACTGCACTATCGTTAAACCCTGATCCTGCAACCGCATCCCGTCCATTTGATAAAGAGCGTGACGGATTTGTCATTGGTGAAGGTGCAGGTATCTTAATCCTTGAAGAATACGAGCATGCAGTAAAACGTGGCGCGAAAATTTACGCGGAATTAGTCGGTTACGGTTCGACAGGTGACGCGCATCACATTACAGCACCAGCACCTGAAGGGGAAGGCGGCGCGCGCGCAATGCGACAAGCTTTGGAAGAAGCTGAAATTACGCCTGAAAAAATCAATTACATCAATGCGCACGGTACGAGCACACCGTATAACGACCTATTTGAAACGATGGCTGCTAAAACCGTATTTGGCAAACATGCATACAAGCTTGCAATGAGTTCAACGAAGTCCATGACGGGTCACCTTCTAGGAGCAGCAGGTGGATTGGAAGCCATCTTTACGGTAAAGGCTTTACAAGAAGGCATCTTGCCGCCAACGATGAATTATGTCAATGAAGATCCGGAATGCGATCTCGATTACGTTGTGAATGAAGCACGCAAAGTTGATATCGACTATGCAATGAGCAACTCACTCGGATTTGGCGGACATAACGCATCACTTGTGTTTAAGAAAATAGGATGAAGATCGACTGATTGACTGCAAACCTGATTTTTTTGGTTTGCAGTTTTTTTATGCTGGGATTCTGCTGCTAAGTATGCGGCGTTCTTGTGGATTATGCGGCGAAACGTGGTTAGTATGCGGCGTTTTAGCTGATTATGCGGCAAACTCGGTCAGTATGCTGTGTTTCAGGCATTTATGAGCCGTTTGACAAAGTTATGAGCTGTTTTGAAGGGAAATGCTGTATACCGTTTTCCATTTTACAAAATGTATCATTGTCCAAATCTGAGTACTCTACTTGAATCAATCCATCTCCTATGACCCGATCCGCGGGCAATCACCACGTCATACCCCACAAAAATTCGCGCCAAATGGTTTTTGACAAACTAAATCTTTTCCTCACTGTAACAATTACATCTTTATTCCCAACAAAACAATCCCCTTTTAGATCAGTAGTCTAAAAGGGGATTGACCGTTCATACAATGGAAGAAAAAAGGGCGATGTACATGACGCGAATCTTTCTCTTCCTTCTCAGTTACGGACTCATTGTTGTAACCGTCTCGCACATGATTTTTTACTTCAACTATCTTTCACTAGGATACAGTTGGAAGCAAATCATCTTGTTTATCATTCAAACAGCAGACTTCACACTCTTTGTATTGGCTGTTATCTTACTCCTATTGACCGTCTTCTTCCGAGCCCCATCGCAGACTCCATTTTTCTAAACGTCTCTGTTGCAATGGCATTCGCTTTTTCGGCGCCTTTATCCAAATAAGCATCCAGTTCCGGTGAGTTCAATAACTCCTCATACCTTTGTTGAATCGGTGTTAAGTGGTTAATGACTGCTTCTGCGACGCCCGCTTTAAACGCGCCGTAGCCAAGGCCTTCATACTTCGATTCAAGCTCTGCGATAGAAACACCGGTCAAAGCAGATTCAATCGTCAATAGATTGGATACGCCTGGTTTGTTTTCAACATCGTACTTCACAATACCATCTGAATCCGTGACCGCACTTTTGATTTTCTTTTCAATTTGTTTTGGCGTGTCTAACAAGGAAATCGTTCCTTTTTTATTCGGATCAGATTTACTCATTTTTTTCAAAGGATCTTGTAAAGATTTAATACGTGCGCCACTTTTAGGAATGCGTACTTCAGGAATTGTCAGGACATTTCCGTAGCGCTTGTTAAAACGCTCCGCTAAGTCACGTGTTAACTCAACGTGTTGTTTTTGATCGTCCCCAACAGGCACAATATCCGTGTTGTAGATTAAGATATCGGCAGCCATGAGCGGTGGGTACGTAAGAAGTGCTGCAGAAACGCCTTCTTTTCCATCGGATTTATCTTTAAATTGTGTCATCCGTTCGAGCTCACCGATATACGAAATACATTGCATCATCCATCCAGCTTGCACATGTGCAGGCACTTCAGATTGGATGAACAGGACGGATTTCTCTGGGTCAATGCCACTCGCGATGTAAATTGCTGCGAGTGAACGAATTGTCCGTGCTAATTCGTCAGGGTCTTGTTGCACCGTAATTGCGTGTTGATCGACAATGCAAAAACGACATTCGTATTCGTGTTGGAGCTCTGTAAATTGCTTAAATGCCCCGATATAGTTCCCTAATGTCACTGTACCTGTAGGCTGTACGCCTGAGAAAATGGTTTTCATTAAAACGCCTCCTTAAAATAAAAAAACACCAGTCATCCCTAAAAAAGGGACGACTGATGTGTATCAACCGTGGTACCACCCGAATTGACCTGCGTGCAGGCCACTCAACACCCTTAACGCGGGAAACGTGAAATGCTAATCAGGTGCGTACACCCTTTCCCAAATCAAGCTCAGGAATCCACTTCTTCTTGTGTGTCCTACCTGTTTGCACCAACCACAGGCTCTCTTGAAAGTCACAACAAGCGTACTCTTTCCGTCTTTGCTTTTTGCAAGATAATTGTCAATAGTATAGTACGGCAACCGATACAATGCAATAGAAAAGTTTCGTTTAGTTAAATGGAATTTTATCCTTGTCACGCTTTCAATCGTTCTACTCGGCAAGAAAGGTGTTGATTCGCGAATAAAATAGGTTTTTCAACAAGAAATGTAGGGAATAGATGATTTAGTCTATTCAATGGAATTTCGCTTTGATAGAATGAGGGGAGAGAGGATGGGTGTCATGAGAAATTTGAAAATAGCAAGCTCTTTCGTACTTGCTGCATCTCTCGCATTGCCGATGAGTGTGCAAGCTACTGAACAAAAAGATTCCGATAGCAGTTTTGCTGAACGTACATACGGTTTTAACACGATAGACGAAAATGTTGTAGCGAGTTCTCAATTATTCCGGTATGATTCCGGTCTTGTTTTTGAATACCCTGATGCAGTGAGAGGCATCTATGTCACTGGGCATTCGGCAGGGGGGTCTCGTTTTGAAAGATTGTTAAAATTACTGGATTCGACAGAGTTGAATGCGATGGTAATTGACGTGAAAGACGATTTTGGTAACTTGACGTACAAACCAGCAGAGGACTCTCCGCTTTATAAAAAAGATATTGGCAAGCCCTATATTAAAGATCCTCGAAAAATGCTAGAAACATTGGAAAAGCAAAAGGTCTATCCAATTGCTCGCGTTGTTGTTTTTAAAGACAGTGTACTTGCTGAACAACAGCCTGAATTGTCATTTAAAGATGGCAAAGAAGTATGGAAGAATGGTAGAAAAGAAGCTTTTGTAAATCCATTCATGAAAGAAGTTTGGGATCATAATGTTGAAATAGCCATTGAAGCTGCCAAGATGGGCTTCCAAGAAATTCAGTTCGACTATGTCCGTTTCCCAGAAGGGTTTGAGAAACGTCATGAAACCTTGCAATACTCGATGGGTACTTATGCTGAATCAGACTTAGACCCTGTTCAACGAAGAGTGCAAGCCGTAACAGATTTTGTAGCGTATGCCAAAGAAAAATTGAAACCGTATGACGTAGACGTCTCCGTTGACATATTTGGGTACTCTGCGACTTTGCCGGAAGCCCCTGGAATCGGACAAAACTTCTCGAAAATCTCAGAGAATGTTGATGTCATCTCTTCGATGATTTATCCGAGCCACTGGACATCTTATTTCGGTATTGCAAAACCCGATCTTGAACCGTATCGACTTATAACTGAATACGCGAAAGTGGAAAATGCAAAACTTGGTGAGCTAGAAAATCCGCCAGTTTCGCGGCCATGGTTACAAGATTTTAGTGCGCCTTGGTTAGGGGCAGGCAACTACCTTCGCTACGGGAAGAACGAAGTGGAAGCACAAATCAAAGCGTTGAAAGATAATGGCATTAATGAATATCTTTTATGGAATGCAGGTAATAACTATACGGAAGGTGTAGATTATACACCGTAATGAGATTCCCAGAGTCGATTCAAAGATTCTGGGGTTTTTTCATTGAAACCTGAAACTTTTTGGAATGTGTATACGTACTATTACGTGAGAAGTGATTTTTCATTCATACAATCTAAATGAGAAAAGAAAATATTTATGGCTTGTATGTTTAAATGTTATTTTCGGCGGGTATAACAGTAAAGAGGTAAAAGTAGTACATAGATTGACGGGCTACAAACTTGGTTATATTGCGGAAATGTGACAGGTGAAAATGGTGTTTCACTTTTTTAGTAAAAAGTGTATTCATTGAGAATGAATATGTGTATAATAAGAAGTATGTATGATACATTAAAATTATTCTAATTTAGTTTAACTACAATACAAATGAGCAAGACAATTGAAAGGAAGTGTCAGCGAATGGGAGTTACATTATTTACCTCACCTAGTTGCACATCATGTAGAAAAGCGAAGGCATGGTTGGAAGAACATGATATTCCATATTCTGAGCGCAATATTTTTTCAGAGCCTTTGAATATTAATGAAATTAAACAAATTCTTCGAATGACGGAAGATGGAACCGATGAGATCATCTCAACACGTTCAAAAATCTTCCAGAAATTGAACGTCGATGTAGAAAGCTTGCCGTTGCAACGTTTGTATGAGTTAATTCAAGAACATCCTGGTCTTTTGAGAAGACCAATCATACTAGATGAAAAGAGGCTGCAGGTAGGGTATAATGAAGATGAAATCAGACGATTCCTACCTAGAAAAGTAAGGGCCTATCAGCTGCTTGAAGCGCGGCGCATGGTAAACTAACTGAAGAAATAGTAATGCTGATAGGGAGTTGACGGATAATTCGCCAAAACCTATCAGCTTTTTCATTTTCCCCTTGCTTTGCCGGCTGATGTTCACTACAATGCTAATATCATGTCTTATCAGAAGAGAAACCCTTTCAAAATGGAAAGGACGGACATATAGTAAGAATAAGCATTGCAGGTATATTGCAAAAATACAGAAATGGGCATAAGCCTGTTATTAAGGAAGGGAGAGAGAAGGGATGGAAATAGAGCGTATCAATGATAATACTGTAAAGTTTTATTTATCGTATATAGATATAGAAGAACGAGGATTTACGCGCGAAGAAGTTTGGTACAATCGCGATAAAAGTGAAGAATTATTCTGGGAGATGATGGACGAAGTTAACGATGAAACTGAATTTGAAGTAGAAGGACCGTTGTGGATACAAGTCCATGCGATGAATAATGGGATAGAAGTAACGGTTACCCGAGCTCAGTTGAACGAAGACGATGAATCTGAAGAAAGCTTTGGTTTAGTCGATCCGCGTAAGCAATACCAGCCTGATCCAAGTCTGTTCGAGGATTCAGAGCAACTGCTAAAAGAATTGAATGATGATCCCGGTGTGTGGAACTCCGATATGTTCGTATTTGAAGACTTCGAGCATTTGATTCCACTATCGAAAAAAATTCCGCCTTACGCAGTCGAAACATCACTCTATTCATTTGAAAACAAATTCTACTTGTATGTAGTCTTTGATGACTCGACGATGGATGATGACGATAAATCTGATTTTGGCAGTATTCTATCAGAGTATGGTTCAATTTCCCAAGTGACGATTCACCGACTCGAAGAATATGGCAAACTGATTATCCAATCAGATGTCCTAGAAACAATTGACAAGCATTTTGAAACTTGAAGATCCATTCAGCTGTTACCAATGAGAAATAATTGGTAACAGCTGTTTTCTGTTTTCTAAACAAAGCTCTAACAATATCGTTGCAAAACCATCCAAACATTCGTACAATTGAGCGGAGAGGAGTGAGTGGACATATTAACTGCGCGTACAACGGATGGGCAACTTGTAATCTTGTCAAAAGATGATTGTCGCATTTCGTTACGGAATCGAAGAGACATGGAGACATTTTATTGTCCTCAATGTAAAAAACCTGTACACATGAAAGTAGGAGATTTTAAAGTACCTCATTTTGCGCATGCATGCAATTCTTCCTGTCAAAATTTATTTGCAGAAGGAGAGTCAGCTGAACATCTCCTCGGAAAACAATTATTGTATGAATGGTTGTTACAAAAACGAAAGAAAGATGTCGTGTTAGAGCCGGTGATGAAGGCGATTCAACAACGCCCTGACTTGTTAGTGACATCCGATGAAGAATGTGTACCAATTGAATTTCAATGCAGCACAATCCCGGTAAATCAACTCCAAAAACGTACGGATGGGTTTCGTACAATCGGGATGAATCCGATATGGATCTTACAGACACCTATCTCATTAGTAGATTGTCCCCAAGGTGTAAGTGTTTTGAGACTTTCAAAGTTTCAAGAGTGGTTTACTTTAAATCCCCCAATTGAAGGAGACGTCCTTCTGACCTTTTATCCCCACACAAAGATTTTTCACTACTACCATCATTTGTTACATCTAGCCGGTCAACGATATATAGGTACACATCACGTATTACCAATGCATTATCAAGTTTTTCCTTTGGCGCGTCCTAAGCTACTCAATGAAAATGCCTTGCGTTCTTACGCAGACATGTATAAGGCTTTCCGTGAGGACGATTTAAAGAAGCGGATACTGTTGAATAGAAAAGGCATTAAAGATCCATTCTTATTAAGCTGTTACAAGTTGCGGATCTTGCCTGTTGAGTTACCTTTGTGGATTGGCGTGCCAACGAAAGGGCACGACGCATTCCGAGAAGCGGACTATGAATGGCAACTACGTTTGCTGCATTTCTGTAAACAACATAACTTGCCTGTCCAGCGTGTGGGTCGAACTTGGATAAGCCGTTTTGTCAACCAGTTTTCAAATCCTTCTATTGAAAAAGTGGAAGCCTGTAGAAATTATAGTCGATTTCTACGGCAACACAACTTCCAATCATTAGGAGAAGAAACTGATTTTAGTGAAAATGAGGTTTTGCAAATCATTTCAGAAAGATTTCTTGCAAAAGCAACGCAGAATTGAGAGAATGATAATGATTCGGATTACGAAGAAAGAGGATAGGGAGGATTTTGTATAATGAGTGAAGCGAAAAACAAAGTTTTGACGCGTGATCAGGTAAAAGTAGAAGAAACTTGGCGTCTTGAAGACATATTTGAAACGGATGAAGCTTGGGAACAAGCGTTTAAAGAAATCGAAACGTTAAGTGAGAAAGCGCCTTCATTTAAAGGGACGTTAGCGGACAGTCCTGAAGCTCTATACGATGCATTGGCCTATCGAGATAACTTATATGAAAAGATCGGTAAATTATACACGTATGCTCATTTGAAAAGTGACCAAGACACGACGAACAGCTTCTATCAAGCGATGGAAAGCCGAGCAAAATCACTCGTTATCAAAGTGTCTACAGCGTTATCTTATTTAACACCTGAACTACTAACAATTCCTGAAGAGGACCTTAATCGATTCGTCGAAGAAAATGATCATTTAAAATTATACAAGCAAGAATTCGAAATTTTAAATGCGCATCGTCCGCATGTACTACCTGCTGAACAGGAAGCATTGCTAGCGCAAATTGGTGAAGTGACAGGAAGTCCATCTGAAACGTTCAGCATGTTAAATAATGCAGATTTAACGTTCCCGATGGTGAAAGATGAGGACGGAGAAGAAGTGGAGCTGTCACACGGCCGTTATATCCGTTTCCTGGAAAGTAAAGAACCGAGAGTGCGTGAAGAGGCATTCAAAGCGATGTATAGCAAATATGGTGAGTTTAAAAATACCTTTGCATCAACATTAAGTGGAAACGTGAAAAGTCATAATGTAAACGCACGAATCCGGAATTATACATCTGCTCGCCATGCAGCACTGTCTCAAAATCATATTCCAGAGCAAGTGTATGATAACCTCGTTGAAACAATTAACAAAAATCTTGGATTGCATCATCGATACGTCGCACTGCGTAAGAAAGTGTTAGAACTTAACGAACTGCATATGTGGGACATGTTCGCTCCTATGGTCAAAGACGTAGAAATGAAAATTCCATATGAAGAAGCGAAAGAAACAATGTTGGACAGTTTCCATCCACTTGGTGAGGAATATGCTTCCATTGTGAAGGAAGGTCTTGAAAACCGTTGGGTCGATGTGCGAGAAAATAAAGGCAAGCGTTCGGGTGCGTATTCTTCAGGTTCATATGGCACAAATCCGTATGTCTTAATGAACTGGCAAGATAATGTAGACAACATGTTTACGTTGGCGCATGAATTTGGTCATAGTGTACACAGCTATTATTCACGTAAATCTCAACCGTATGTGTACAGTGGTTACTCCATTTTCGTCGCTGAAGTAGCGTCGACTGTGAATGAAGCGTTATTAAATGATCATCTATTGAAAACAATTGATGATGAACAAAAGCGCATTTACTTGCTTAACCACTGGTTAGAAGGATTCCGTGGAACTGTTTTCCGTCAAACGATGTTTGCTGAGTTCGAGCATTTGATCCATCAGCTAGATCAGCAAGGGGTTGCACTGACAGCAGATAAGTTGTCAGAGGAATATGCAGCGTTGAACAAGAAGTATTTTGGAGACGCAGTAGAAGAAGATAAGGAAATTGCACTGGAATGGGCTCGAATTCCTCACTTCTACTACAATTACTACGTCTACCAATATGCGACGGGCTTCAGTGCAGCGATTGCGTTAAGCCATCAGATTTTAACGGAAGGACAGCCTGCAGTAGACCGTTACATTAATCAGTTCTTAAAAGCAGGATCTTCAGACTATCCAATTGAAGTGCTTAAAAAAGCGGGTGTCGATATGACAAGTAAAGAACCGATTGAAGAGGCATGCCGAGTATTTGAAGAGCGCTTAAATGAATTGGAAGTATTGTTGAACAAGCAGTAAAGCAGAAAAATACAGACTGACAAAGCATTTTTGAATGCTGAGTCAGTCTATTTTTATTATCTTGAGAATTTGTTATATTTATATAACGGAATAGATAGCGCTTTCATTTCTACAATTGTTTATATTTTGTTGGATTGAAAGAGTAAAACATTGGTAGGTAAAGGGTTTGTCTAAAAAATAATTTGTGACAGTCATGTGAATTTTAGCGTGAAATGTTGCTTGTACAATTATTTTATGATAAGTTATAGATGTGAAATAAATCACATACCAAACATACACCCCTTTTGTTTGAACGTGAACATTTCTCCCATTCCCTTTGTAAAGAGCATCCCTCTCCCCCAGGAGCGGATGCTCTTTTTGTATACTTCGAGCAGAAGCTTTCAAATAGAAGGGATTGTTAAGCATTTAAAAAGCTGTTTCAAGAAGGTACTTTCACTTCTTGAAACAGCTTTATGTTTTCGTCGATTTAATTTCTTTTTCTCCATAACGTCAAGTCTTGGCAAGTAACGCGCTCCACTTTTTGAAGAAGGAGTTGTTTTTTTAACTCGCGTTCTGCACACTTTTCCTGTAGCTGATAAATATCAGCAATCTCCTTTGTCGTTAACGAGTCAAATCGTTTAAACAAATCTTCCAAAGTTGGTGGGAGATCGGGTTCGATTGCATAGCCTACCATCTCTTCTAATATTTGCTCGTAAATTTCATAATGATGCAATCCATTTACTTTCAGCCCTTCATCTTCAATATTTTCATTGAAGAACACGAAAGAAGGAGCATCATCAACTTCCATTTCATTGGCCAAATACAAGTCTACTTGCAATGCACGCAATACGTTATTGGATGAAAAGTCTAGTATGAATTCATCTACATCTAAACCGATGCGTTCTGCAATGTCGACTAGTGTGTCAAATGAGAGGATGTTGCCAGCTTGCAAGTACGTATATTCAAAGAGTTTGGATAGAAAGCGGAAACCTGCTCGCTTACCTTGGAACTCCGCTGCTTTCATCGCGATGCTTGGAAAAGCGGGATGATGATTTTCACAAGAATTCGTTGTCTCTTTACTTCTCAAGCAAGAGAGATTCATCTTTGGCAACGAAGTGCGTAAAACGATTTTTAACGTAAAGTAGCGTTCGTATTCTACTTGTAGTTTGCGAAGTAATGGTGTTAATGTCCAACTTTCATTGCATAATGGATCCACAAATACATAGATTTCAATCGGCTTTGACAATGAAGCAGATGAACTAATGCTGCTTTCCAACATGGTCTCTCGATTCACTGCCCATCCTCCTCGCTTTTATTCACCATATGATTCGCAGTCAATACGAGTCTTTGATAATAGACGTCACGAAGAGGACCTTCTAGTCCGACATCATCCATTGCTTTCTCCATGCAGGATAGCCAGGCTCTAGCACGAGTTGGTGTTATAGGAAAAGGCATATGACGCGCTTTCATCATCGGATGTCCGTGTTCTTCCGTGAATAAGTTCGGTCCGCCTAAGTATTGTGTTTGGAATTGTTTCTGCTTTCGTGCTGTTTCCGTCAGGTCTTTTGGGAAAATCGGATATAAGTCTGGATGGACAGCCACTTTTTCATAAAAACGATCAATGAGCTCTGATAATTTTGCAGCGCCGATTTCCTCATAAGGAATCAAAGGTTTTCGAGTCATGTATGTCAATCTCCTTTGCTCTGACTGTATGAGTATTTTAACAACCATACAATTCTTTCACAAATAAATCGCCTTCAAAGAACGATGGGGCGTTACCCGATGGAGCGATTATAATAGTTTAATACAGTGGCTACGTAACGTTGAGTTTCCTTGAAAGGAGGGATCCCTCCATACTTTTTGACATTACCGGGACCTGCATTATAGGCTGCTAATGCAAGTTCTACATCTCCGAATTGATTGAGCATTTGACGAAGGTATTTTGCCCCGCCCATAATATTTTGCTCCGGATCAAAACTATTTTTTACGCCGAGGTATTTTGCAGTCCCTGGCATAAGTTGCATTAAGCCTGTGGCACCTGCATGACTAATTGCATCTGGGTTGAAGTTCGACTCTTGTCGAATGACAGATGAAATGAGCTGTTCAGGCAAATTGTAGGCATCTGCTGCTTGCCGGATGACATGGGTAAACTGATTGTCGGTCATCGTAGTCTGCATATCTACATGAACGGAATAATTCGTGTACCTTTCCAATCCATTTAATACAGCAGGCATATAAACTGCTTCCGGATTGCGATAACGTAAGTTTTCGAATGTCTGCAAACTGCCAGACAGACCAAATGCGTTGTGCTGAAAATAGTTAGATTGCAGATTGTCATTACTTGTAGCGTTAAGTACTTCACTCAACATTGTGCTAAATAGAGATGTTTCGTAATTTATAGATTGTGATTGTACTGCACCAAGTGTCTGCATCGATTGTATGTCTAGTAAAGAACGTATTGCACGCGCGTCCATTTCATACCCTATCCCTTCCTGACTGTTGCAAACAGTTAACTCTCATTTAAGTATAACAAGTTCCTTCTAAAAACGCATGTTACAGACTGCATGAGTGCGTTTCATATGGTAGACTGAACGTATGATTAGTGAAAGGAAGAAGTCTGATGCGAATTCAAAACCGTATAAAAGAAGGACAAAAAGTAGGAAATGACATGCACTTCATATTAGAAGCAAACGAAAGTCATTCCATTGGCACACCTGCTCGAAAAATGATCACCGACTCAGATGAAACAGCATTCGTTTATTTAATGGATGCAGATGAAGGCTACGCTTACATACACTTTCCGCGGGAGACATGGTCATCTATGTTGCAAGCATTGGATGGGGGTGCAGATCCTTACCTCGTCTGGAAGGATGAATCTATCCCTTTAAAGGGCTTTATCGAGGAGCTAACGATGCTTTTATACAATATTGAGGGGAACGACAATTATGGAGAGGCATTCACAACTGCAGTTGAGCAGGAGTTCGAGGCTTTCCTTCAACGTGTGAACTAACAGTCGGGAGGGCTAGTGATGAGGGAATGGAAACAATTTCTTGAGCCTTATAAGCAGGCAGTTGCAGAACTGAAAGTGAAACTAAAAGGATTACGCGCACAATACGAACTGGAAGGTGTTCATATGCCTGTCGAATTTGTGACAGGCCGTGTAAAGCCTCTTGCAAGCATATATGATAAAACACTGGAAAAAAGAATCCCATTCAAACCATCTGCTGAATTGGCAGAAGAGTTGCCAGACATCGCCGGTTTGCGTATCATGTGCCAATTTGTAGATGATATCGGAAAGGTGGTCACAACTTTACGTAAACGTGCTGATCTTCGAGTGATCGAAGAAAGGGATTATATATCCAATAAAAAACCGAGCGGCTATCGATCGTTCCACATGATCATTGAGTACCCTGTCCAAACGATTCATGGAGAGAAGACGATTCTTGCTGAGATTCAAATACGAACGCTTGCGATGAATTTTTGGGCTTCCATTGAGCATTCTCTGAATTACAAATACCAAGGTGAATTGCCGGATGAAATCCGTCATCGTTTGGAAAGAGCTGCTGAAGCCGCTTTTCGATTGGATGAAGAAATGTCGCTAATACGGGATGAAATCCACGAAGCGCAACAATATTTTAGTGCATATAAGGAAACCGATGATCGTGATTATGGTGAGAACAAATGAAAGGAGCGTATGAGCGATGAAATTTGCGATTCAAAGCCGAAATGATGCCTTGTCAAATCGTTTGAAAGATGAAGCGGTCGACTATTTGACAGATTTCGGACTTGTTTTTGATGAAACGGAACCGGAAATTGTCCTTTCAATTGGTGGCGACGGAACATTATTGCATGCATTCCACAAACATATCCATCGTTTACAAGAGACGGCTTTCATCGGTATCCATACTGGACATTTAGGGTTTTATGCAGATTGGAAACCGGAAGAGATGGAAAAACTAGTGCTGTCAATTGCACGGAAAGAATATAACGTTATCGAGTATCCTTTGCTCGAAGTGACGATCAATTACCGTCAAACAGAGAAAGCTACAACGTATTTGGCGCTCAATGAATCGACCGTAAAATCCCCTGAAGTGACGCTTGTAATGGACGTTGAACTGAACGGCGTGCACTTTGAAAGATTCCGTGGAGACGGGCTTTGTATGTCGACTCCGTCAGGTTCGACAGCATATAATAAGGCACTCGGTGGCGCAATTATCCATCCATCATTACCGGCTATCCAATTGACTGAGATGGCATCGATTAATAATCGGGTGTTTAGAACAGTTGGGTCGCCTCTCATTTTGCCTGCCCATCATCGTTGTGTGTTGACACCAGTAAAAGGACCGGATTTCATGGTGACAATCGATCATTTGCAACTGTTGCATAAAGACGTTAAGTCGATTGAATACAAAGTTGCATCCGAAAAGGTACGGTTTGGCCGGTTCAGACCATTCCCGTTTTGGACGAGAGTACATGATTCATTCATTTCCAGCGATGAATAATAATCCGTTCACCTTACAGTTCAGTGTCAAAGAAGACCACATACAATTGCGGGATTTCCTCCAGCATAAAGGGATTTCCAAGCGAACATTGACAGCAGTGAAGTATGACGGTGGCAAGCTCCTTGTCAATGGCAATGAACAAACGGTAAGATATACGCTTGTAGAAGGTGATACGGTAACGATTTGCTTCCCGATAGAGCAGCCAAGTGAAGGGTTAACAGCGGAATCTGGACCGTTATCAATCGTGTACGAAGATGAAGCAATCGTCATCATCGATAAACCAGCGGGGCAAGGGACAATTCCATCGAGAGATCAATCCAGTGGAACAATCGCCAATGTAGTAGCAGGGAAATTCGCAGATGAGCGTGTCCCGTCTACCGTCCATGTTGTAACAAGATTGGACAGAGATACATCTGGCCTCCTTTGCATCGCTAAAAATCGTCATATCCATCATTTGTTAAACGAACAAATGAGAATGACGGGTTTTTATCGTCAGTACATTGCTTTCGTTGAAGGTTGGGTGGATTGGAATGAGCAAATGATTGAACAGCCCATTGGACGAAAAGATGGTAGCATTATTGAACGGATTGTAAGGGAGGATGGACAATACGCCAGAACGGACGCAAAAGTCTTTGGCCGTTTTGAATGTCTTGGCAGCCAATATACTGGCGTATCGCTTGTACTGCATACAGGGCGCACACATCAAATCCGTGTCCACATGCAATGGCTTGGCCATCCACTCGTTGGTGATGATTTATATGGTGGTACTCGCTCATTGTTGAACAGGCAAGCATTGCATTGTGCTTCCATTGGATTCCGCCATCCGTTAACAGGTGAACAACTGTCATTCACAAGTGGCATGCCTGTCGATATGAAAATGTTGAATGAGCATTTGATTACGCATCAAAAGATGTGAATTTTTCTGGAATGAATGGTTGCAAGGAAGGTACTGAAACAATCTCCAATTCTGGATAGCGTACTGCTGTTAACTTTCCACCAAACACACACCCGGTATCGATGTTTACTGTTCGCTGGACAAATCGGGCATTGAGGACGGGTGTGTGTCCATAGACAATCCAAGGTGTTCCTACGTAAGATTTTGCCCAATCCCTTCTGACAGGCCGTCCATCTGGATGTGTTTTACCTGTAATATCGCCGTACAGAACAAAAGTCTCCACTTTTTTTGAAAATGGTTCGCCTATCATATTTTCACGAATGCCCGCATGTGCGATAATGAGTTTCCGATCGTCAAGTGACACATATAAGGGTAGTGCTTCATAAAAGCGACGATATCGTTCGTAAAATTGTATTTTTTCACTTGGGGGAAGGGCCTCCAATTCAGCGACAGTCGTTTCAAGTCCATGTGTTTGCTGAACCTTATTCCCTTTAGCCAAACGATAGAGTTTATTGCAATGATTGCCAGGAGAGTAAAGTAAGAGACCGTGATCTTGCATGTTGAATAGGAAGAGAAGTGTTTGGTAACTGTTTGGACCGCGATCCATAGCATCACCGACAAATGCAAGGCGTCTTCCATCCTTATGTACAGGAAGACCCGACTCCATTGAATAACCAAGCTTTTCAATCAGTAGGAGCAATTCGTCATAACAGCCGTGAATATCGCCTATAATATCAAATTTCAATCGTATCACTCCTTGAATGTAAGGTTCTTATTCATTATCATACCAATAGAGTATAGAAACATGCATGTCGGAATGGAAGGAAGGTGTAGCCATGAGTATAAATGAAGATGTACGCGATGAAAGAGTCATCGATGAAGAAAAACTGATTGCTTCTTTGGAGCAACAAGACATCAAATCATTTCGGGAAGAATATTTGATGCTTCACCCGTATGACCGGGCAGTTTTCTATGAAAAAGTGGATACCAATTATCGTAAAAGGATGTATTATTTCCTTTCGCCAAAAGAGTTGGCAGAGATTTTTGAGACGAGCGAAATCGATGAAGAAGAGTATAAAGAGTTCCTTCAGGAGATGGACACGACGTATGCTGCAGACATGATTTCCTATATGTTCGTTGACAACGCGGTAGATGTCCTGAAAGAGCTAGATAAATCGCACATCGCCAGTTATTTGACATTAATGAACAAAGAAGCGGCTACACAGATCAAGTCCCTTCTCCATTATGAAGAATACACGGCGGGTTCAATCATGACGACTGAATATGTGTCGGTCCCACAAAATTCGACTGTGCGATCCGCTATGACGATTTTGCGTAATGAAGCACCATCCGCTGAAACCATCTATTACGTATTCGTTGTAGATGAAGATAATCACCTTACAGGTGTCGTATCTTTGCGTGACTTGATCATTACTGACGAAGATACATTAATCAAAAACATTATGAATGAACGGGTTGTCAGTGTACTCGTGTCTGCCGATCAAGAAGATGTTGCTCGGACGACACAAGACTACAACTTACTGGCAGTACCTGTAGTCGATTTCCAACAACATATGCTCGGGATTATTACCGTTGACGATATTATCGACGTCATTGATGAAGAAGCGTCAGATGACTATTCCAAACTCGCTGCCGTTTCCAATATGGATTCTTTCGACAAAACGTCCATTTCAGCTGCGAAGAAAAGGATACCATGGTTAATCATCCTACTCGTACTTGGAATGCTCACGGCCAATCTAATTGATCTTTTCACAGATACGATTTCACAAGTTGCAATACTTGCTGCTTTCATCCCACTCATTGCCGGAACTGCCGGGAATAGTGGAACGCAGGCATTAGCCGTTGCAGTCCGTGGGATTGCGACACGAGATGTTGAAGAGGAAAGTAAGTTTAAATTGCTTTTAAGGGAAGCAGGAACCGGGTTAATTACGGGGCTTGTCTGTGCAATTTTTGTCATCGGACTCATTTTCATTTGGAAACATGAATTCATCATCGCATTATTAGTCGGTGCAGCGATCTTGGTTTCGATTTTCGTTGCAACCATATCTGGCTCATTCATTCCATTGTTTATGCACAAAATGAAAATCGACCCTGCAGTTGCTTCAGGACCTTTTATTACAACGTTGAATGATGTCATCAGCATTATCATTTACTTAGGATTAGCAACAGTTTTCATAAGTAGTTTATAAAAACGAAAAAGAACTTCATCCAACATAGGCGCATATACTACGGAAAAAGGGGGAGTTATCATATCCACGAATGCTCCGTTATTATTTGTGCAAGGGCCACCTGTCTATGTAAAAGTGAAAGTCCTGGAAGAAGAAAGCACTTCCGTCTTTTTTATGAATGAGGAAGAAGTGAAAGAAACGATTGAAATCCAACCGTCGATGACACAAGCAGGAGATACAGACGAAGGAAACATAAGTATTCTCAATAAAATCAATTACTTAAGTGGACCGTTTCAAAAACAGGCCTATCAACCATTACAATTTGTAGTCGAAGGCCAAAAGGTGAAAGGGGACATCCAAAGAGTACAAGGAAATGTTCTTTGGATTGAAACCGATCAAGATGTAAAAGAAATTGAAATTGAAAAGATTGAGGATATTTTGTGGAGAGGTCAATCGTTCAATACGAAAATTTAACATGTACAGAGGGAGCTTCTAAATGTAGAAGCTCCTTATTTGCGTATACTAAAATAAACAAGACTGAAGGTATTAGGTTATTCATTCCTATTAGAAAAAGCCTGATCAGGTTAACTGATCAGGCAATATAAGCACCACAGGCATTGCGATTAGTCTTCGTCACAATCTATAAATACGTCTTTCACACATTGAATGCCACAGAAGCATTTCAAGTCTACAGTGACACACGTTCCAGTCGCTGTGAATCTTTCCACTTCACATACTGCGTCAAGATCCAACTTTCCGTGTTTAAATAAGTCAACTTTTCTACCTCTAGCGTCGCGAGGTTCAAGAACTTGTAATGTAGCACAGCAGTTATCAAAAATCTTTTGCACTCTGAAGAAGATTGAGAAACATGTAGCACACTCTCTACGACCTTGTTCGGAGGTCGTTGTGTCTTCTGTTTCAGCGAACCTTCTATTTCTCTTGAACAATGCTTTGAATGGATTACCTTTTTCATCCAACAACATGAAAACACGTGTATTTGCACGTTGTCTTGTAGGACTTACAAGGCTACCGAGCGGAGTCAGGAAACAGTCAGTTTTGCAATCGTCGCAGTCGAAATCATCTCTGATATCCTGCACGCGCTTAATGGCACGGACCACTTCACAAATACAACTGTCGTGGTGCCGTACATTTCCGACGTCATCATTTCTTCCACATCCCATTCATTCCACCTCCTTTTCTCAACTCCTTATACTTTATGCACCTGTTCCTGTAGGGCTAGGGCAAACATCACGACTATGCATAAAAACAAATGCACAGTCCATACTGTTAAAAAAAGGGGCTGATGACGATTCGTCAACTACTACCCATTCTGTGTCTCGTGTTATTGTTGTCCGGTTGTATACCGAATGAATTTAGAGTTGAGAACGGGACGGAAGAAAATTCAAGTACAGCTGAACAAGTAATTAAAGACGAGTCCCGTGTGAAAGGAGCTGCTGTCCTTTTTCATGAAGATCATTTACTTGTCGGCATCCGCGTCAAAACATTTTCCAGGTTCAATAAGCGGAAAATTGCCTCGGCAATAGAAAAGGAATTGCAGGAAAAGTATCCGGAGTTGTCTGTTTTCGTGTCAGCAGATAGTAAGATCTTGACAGAAACGACGAAACTAATTCTGAATAAAGAGCAAATTGATGTACTCGAAGAAATCCACGAGCTTATTGCGTTAGCGGAGGAACAGACATAATGGACAAGCAGAAGTACGCAAAAATCGAGCAAAGTATTACACCGAAAAAACCTCTATTGAAAAATTGCATTAAAGCATTCTTAACAGGTGGTTTTATCTGTCTAATCGCCCAATTCATTGCTGTTTTTTATATGCTATTTTTTAATTTCACTGAGCGGACAGCAAGCAATCCGACAGTCGCAACAATGATTTTCATTTCAATGCTATTGACAGGATTCGGTGTTTATAAAAAAATTGGACAGTTTGGTGGAGCGGGTGGGGCTGTTCCGATAACAGGTTTCGGAAATGCCGTCGTTTCAGCGGCAATTGAACACAAGTCTGAAGGGTTCGTACTCGGCGTTGGCGGAAACATGTTTAAATTGGCTGGTTCAGTCATTCTATTCGGCGTGTTCTCGGCATTTTTAGTTGCACTTGTTAAAACGATACTCGTGAAGTTAGGAGTCGTTTCATGGTGAAAGGCTTGCTGACATTCTCTTCAAAACCATCCATTGTAGCGACAGGTGTAACAGCCGGTCCACTTGAAAAGAAAAGTCCTTTTTCTCATCAATTTGACAAAATGTACGAAGATGAACGTTGTGAGATGAAAACGAATGAACAAGGCCATGCAAAGTTAGTCGAAGATGCTTGTATGATTGCACTAAGTAAACTTGAGAAAGTGCCGAGCCAAGCCGATTATTTATTAATTGGTGATTTAGTGAATCAAATGACTCCATCAAATTTCGGGGCGACCACGCTTGGTATTCCATATATCGGGTTATTCTCAGCATGTGCAACTTCTGTTTCTTCATTACTAATGGGTGCGCTTTTAACGGAAGCTGGTATGTCAAAACTTGCAATCGCCGGTTCTGCTAGTCAACATAACGCGATTGAAAGGCAATTCCGTTATCCGATTGAATATGGAGCACAAAAGGCGGATACCGCACAATGGACCGTTACTGCAGCGGGTATGGCCGCCGTCACTCCACATGAAAATGGTTTTCCTTCTATTGAATGTGGAACAATTGGCAAAGCAATTGATATGGGCATGACCGACCCTTTGAATATGGGAGCCGCAATGGCGCCGGCAGCTGCAGACACATTAAAGCGCCATTTTGATGGACATCAAACTTCTTCCACAGATTATGATTTGATTATGACAGGGGATTTAGGAAAGAACGGATTTGCGATCTTTCAAAAACTTGCTGGCAATCAAGGAATTACGGAGTTCGATAATTTCAGTGATGCAGGTATGGAGTTTTATGGAAACAATCCTGATTTTATGTCAGGAGCCAGTGGTGCAGGGTGTTCGGCTGCTGTTTATTTATCCGAGGTTTATAACAAGCTCATGAAAAAAGAGTATAAGCGTGTGTTGCTCATAGCGACAGGTGCATTATTGTCCCCATTGACCTTCCAGCAAGGCGATACGATTCCTTGTGTTGCACATGCAGTCGAAATAACGATGAAATGAGTGGTTCATTTGTTTTCAATTTATATAACTGCGTTCATAGTAGGTGGACTCATTTGCGTCATTGGTCAAATCATGTTTGATGTATTCAAGATGACTCCGGCACATACGCTATGCACATTAGTCGTAATTGGCTCCGTTTTAGACGGTTTTGGCTTATACGAGCCGCTTATTGACTTTGCCGGCACCGGTGCAACCATTCCCATTACTTCTTTTGGGAATGCATTAACACATGGGGCATTAGAGGAAGCTGAAAAACATGGACTAATTGGTGTGTTAACAGGGATGTTCGAAGTGACGAGCTCTGGAATCAGTTCTGCCATCCTATTCGCGTTCATCGCATCCTTCATTTTCAAACCAAAAGGCAATGTCTAAAATAATCTGTGCGAACGCCCCCTCTTTCTCTCCACTATCTGCATACGATAGATGGAAGGGAAGGAGGGATTTTTATGTACGGTGGATGCAATCCTTACGGCTACGGAGGATATGGCGGTTACGGAAAAGGCTCATACGGCGGTTCCACATTCGTTCTAATTGTAGTTCTCTTCATCTTGCTGATCATTGTGGGAGCGACCTTTTGCTAAGGGGGAGGATAGACAATATGAATGATTCTTTTTTCAAGAAGATTGAATCCAAAACGGGTGTGCCAATGGAAGAGGTATTCGCACTAGCGAACGCAATCCAACACGCAAACTTCAACGACGAACGGCAAGTCCGTAAAATCGTTCAGAAGGTAGGAAAACTCGCAAAGAAAAACGTCCCCCAACACATGGAAGACGAACTCGTCAAATCAATCGTCAAAAACGGCAGTTCCGTCAACATCAACGACATCCAAAAAATGATGGGGAACTAACAAAAGCGGAAGGCGTCGTCTAGCCCCGACAGGCACTGGAAGACATGAAGTAAAGGCGTCCTTTGCCTTTAGCTTCATGTCTGAAGTGACCCGAGGGGCTGACGCCTGTAGCTGGATGTAACCAAAAGCGAAGAAAGGCGTTTAGCCGCGACAGGCGCTGGTCGACTAAGTGCGCCACGTCCTGTGGCAACGTCGACACTAGTACGTCGTGTACGTCGGAAGGCTAAGGACAATGGTGCGCTCTTTGCACCATTTCCATAGCCTGAAGCGACCCGAGCGGCTGCCTTTCGTAGCTGGATGTAACAAAAGCGGAAGGCGTCGTCTAGCCCCGACAGGCACTGGTCGACTAAGTACGCCACGTCCTGTGGCAACGTCGACACTAGTACATCGTGTCCGTCGGAGGTCTTGAAATAAAGGCGCCCTTTGCCTTTATCTCAAGACCGAAGCGACTCGAGGGGCTGACGCCTGCAGCTGGATGTAACCAAAAGCGAAGAAAGGCGTTTAGCTCCGACAGGCACTGGTCGACTAAGTGCGCCACGTCCTGTGGCAACGTCGACACTAGTACGTCGTGTACGTCGGAAGAAATGAAATAAAGGCGCTCTTTGCCTTTACTTTCATTACTGAAGTGACCCGAGGAGCTGCCTTTCGTCCGTAAAAAAACAGAGAGCGAGCCTCTCTGTTTTTTTAATTTATCTGCAGTAAATTTATTCTTTATTCAAAAAATGTTTCATAGTGTAGAGAACGGGGAATAAGAAGTAAAATCGTTTGAAAAGAGGTGTGGGTATGGGTTACATTTTGCCATTTCAACCAATTCAATCTGAAATGTATGCGAATCGCATGAATGCCGGGCGGACTAATTTTGCTTATATTAATCGAGTTGAAAAAGTGAAGCTTGATCCAGAACAGTTAGGAAAGTTCAATGATACGTTATTGCAAGAACAGGAGAGGTTAATGGAAGAGAATGAAAATCCGTCTTCAGCAAGTAACCACCCTCCTGCAATGAAAGGATTTATTTACCCAGACCCGACAAACTTGTCTCCCGAAATTGCCTATGTTGTTGGGAAAGGTCTTGCGGTGAATGCATATGTGTAAATGACCGCAGAAGATAATGACTTAGCTGCACAGATGATGAAAAAGAGAGCAGATTTGAAAACCGGCCACCCGGTTATCAAATCTGCTCTTTTCTTTATTAGTTAATTTCTTTCTCCATTGCTCGATGGGGAATATCAGCATCCATGAATTCGGGAGATGTGACGACATACCCAAGTTTCTCATAGAATGGCACTGCATAAGATTGTGCATTAAGCACAATTTTCGTCATGTTTTCAGAACGCGCATATTTCTCCAGTTCTTCCATGATCAAAGAACCTAAGTGTTTTCCGCGAAATTCTTGTAAAATACAAACACGCTCCACTTTTGCAATCCCTTTGTTAATTTCACGAATACGACCTGCTCCAATCGGATTTTCATCAATGTATACAATAAAATGATTGGCTGTCTGATCATATTCATCTATTTCTAATGTAATAGGAACACCTTGTTCATCCACGAAAACTTTTTTACGCACATAAAAAGCATCATCCCGCTCTCTATCTGAGCGGGCAATTTTAACATCTATCAATTTCAGTTTTCCTCGTCAAGACGAAACGTTTCGTATACAGTCCACGATCCATCTTCAAGTTGATAGAGAAGGTGAATGCGGTCAATAATTTCCGTATGGTCAACTCCAACCATCTTCAATTGGCCGATAATATCGTCATGTTCACCTGAACTGAGCTTTTGTGCAATTGTAATATGTGGAACAAAAGAATATTCCGGTGCATTACCGAAGAAATCTTCGTTTAGGTCTTTGTGGAGTGCAAGTAACTCATCATTCTCTGTCACTTTAAAGAAAATGGTATTGGTAATAGGAGCGAATGTGCTCACTTTTGAAACGTTCAGTTCAAATGGTTTGTTTTTATTCGCAACTTCACGGATTGCTTTTGCAACATGTTCTATTTCTTTATCATCTGCTTCGAAAACGCCTTTGACTGTCATGTGTGGCGTAATTAGCGCATAATGTGGGTCATACCGTTTTCGATACCCATTTGCTACGTCTTGAAGTTTCTTGGATGGGAATGCTACGATACCATATTTCATACTAAATGACCTCCTCTTGGAATGTTTAAAACATACATCATATTGCTAATTATAGCAGAATGTATAACAATTTGTCCTCATTGACATCATTCATCTTGAAATGAATGCTGAATTGAACGACGAACATCCTTTTGCCAATGCTTCCACGTATGGTCTCCATCGAACTCTTCATAGAAGTACGAAAACCCTTTTTTCTTAATAAGGGTGTTCAATTGTCGATTCGGTGTAAGGAAATCTTGAACTCCATCCTCTGTTGTCTTCACTTCTGTTTCGTCTTTTCCGATGACATGGTATATGGAAAATGTAGACACATCCTTGTGTGCTTCGACTTTTTCCAATACACTATCATTTACAAATGGAGAATGAAGAATTACTTTCCCAAAGCAATTCGGATATTTTAAAGCGGTCAGCAATGAAATAGTTGCTGCCAGTGAATCTCCTATTAAGCCTCTCCCCGCCCCAATTTGATACGTCGGATAGTGTTCATCGATATAAGGAACCAGTTCATGCGCTAAAAAACGAATATAATTTTCGTGTCGATCCCCGTCCGGGTGATACATTCTCCGCCGTTCGGATACACTTTTATAAGGAATGCCAACAACAATCATATTCCCAATTTCGCCATCATGAACGAGCTCATCCACCACACGGCCGATCCGTCCGTATTGAAAATAGTCTTTTCCGTCTGAAGCAAACAACACGGAGTATTTATATAGTGGAGAGTATTGTTGTGGTAAATGAATGAGCAGTTGCATGTCCTCATTCAGCGCATTGCTATAAAAATTCACTTCTTCAATTTTGCCGTATTTCATTGTCGGTTCCCTCCTAGTTGAGTGTGTACGAAGATTGTACCATAAGGGAGTGAACAGGTATAATGCTTGGACAGGCTATACACCTTTTGTATGGGCAACGAGTTGAATGAAGTGGACGGTACGTTAGAATGAACGTACAATGTAAAGATTTTTGTCATACTATAGTTGATAAATCGAAAGATCATCGAAGGAGGAATTACGTTATGTTTACTGGTAAAAATATTGTCCATTCCGATGTCGTTACAACAGCAACAAAAGAAGCATTGTTCCGAAGAGGCGTGACATTAGAAGACATCGCTAAAATTGTTTATGAAATGCAAGTCCCTTATCATGAGGGATTGGAATTGGATGAATGTGTGGACTCGGTAGAGCGCGTGTTAAGGAAACGTGAACTGCAACATGCAATCCTTGTGGGTATTGAACTCGATGAATTAGCCGAACAGGGCAAACTTTCAGCTCCATTGCAACAAATTGTTGTTTCAGATGAAGGTCTGTTCGGAGTGGATGAAACAATTGCTTTAGGAGCCGTTTTTACATATGGTTCCATCGCTGTAACGACGTTCGGCCATTTAGATAAAAACAAAATCGGCATTATAAATGATCTAGACACCAAAAAAGGGAACGGTGTTCATACATTTTTAGATGACTTAATTGCGAGTGTCGCATCGTGTGCAGCATCTCGACTTGCACACCGTAAACGTGATTTAGACGAAGCAGGCATAACATACCTTGAAGCGAATGCGCAAAAAGACAAACCTTCTCCGAATGAGTGAGAAACGGAAAGAAGAAGTAGGCAGTAATGATACTTCTTCTTTTTTTAGTACTAATGAAATCGGTTGCAAATTACTGAGTATTCCATAGAAAGATTGACAAGTGATTAGATGTTCATGGTAGAATAGTTGGGAGTTAGAAACTAGTACTCTACAAAAGGGGAGAGAGATTGTATGAATAAAAATGGTATGCGTATACTTGCAATTATCTCAATGTTTGCATTGCTTGTTCTTTCAGCATGTGGTGGCAAAGATGATGCAAGTGGGGACAAAACAAAAGAAGACTATGATTATCTGTCTTTATTGACGGGTGGAACACAAGGTACGTACTATGCGTTAGGTGGCGCACTAGCTGATATCATCTCATCTGAAACAGGTGTAAAAACGACTGCTGAAGTTTCACAAGCATCAGCTGCTAACATGACAGCATTAAAAGATGGAAAAGCTGAAATCGCTTTCGTACAAACAGACATCGCGTACTATGCTTCTAAAGGTGAAATGATGTTCGACGGAGAAGTGGTTGACCAAGTATCTGCTATTGGTGCACTTTATCCGGAAACTGTTCAATTGGTTACTACTGAGAAGTCAGGCATTAAGTCATTTGAAGATTTAAAAGGTAAGAAAGTTTCTGTAGGTGCACCAGGTTCAGGAACGTATGCGAACGCAGAGCAACTTCTTGAAATCCACGGTTTGTCTATGGATGATATCGAACAACAAGATTTGGACTTCGGTGAGTCTCAAGAAAGTTTACAATCTGGCCAAATCGATGCAGCATTCATCACAGCAGGTACACCAACAGGAGCGGTTGAAAGCTTGAATGCTGTTGCAAAAGTTTTCATTGTCCCTGTTGCGGATGATAAAGCAGATGCGCTAATCGAAAAATATCAATATTACGCGAAAGAAGTCATTCCAGCTGGAACGTACGGAATTGCTGAAGATACACCGACAGTATCTGTTGGTGCAATGCTAGTCATTCAAAATGACGTACCAGAAGACTTGGCGTATGAAATTACAAAAGCAATTTATGACAACACGTCTAAATTGACGCATCCAAAAGGTGCATTGATCAAGAAAGAAACAGGACTTGATGGTATTGGCATTCCTGTTCATCCAGGTGCTCAGAAGTACTTTGATGAAAAATAAGTAAGTATTGACAAACTGCAAGTAGCGCGGGGCGGTGAAGCAATTAGCTTCAGCCGTCCCATTCTTCATTGCAAGTGAGAAAGGCGGATGGGGAGATGATGCAAAAGAGTGTATGGCTGCCCATTCTACTTCTTATTCTGCTTACCAGCCTCGTTTCTATTTTCTTACCCATACATAAGTCGTTCACCTTTACGGACTATCGATCTGATCATCCAAAGACGTATTATGTAGAAATGGAGAATGATAGGAATTTTCAAATCCGGTATGTTCACTCCATTTTTTTGACAGATGTCATTGAAAGTTATCAAGTGACAGAAACAGATAAACTTCAGTTCCTGTCCATGCAATATGAAGATGTCGGTATCGGTTTACCGGGTTATGCTGAAGAAGGTGAAACGTTGGTTATCGAAGATGGCGTATATACGCTTTCTTACGACGATAACCGTATCCAGTCGTTTGTTCTTTTTGTAGGTGATGTAGATGCTGATTTGGCATTTAAGTATCGTGATAAGGAATTCAACTTGAAAAACTATTTGGCACGGGGGGAGTCGTACAAATTTTGTGTGCAACGCCTATCTTGGTACCAGAAGATGAAAGGAGTTCAGATGAATGGCGAACAATAAAAAGCGGAACCCATCCCAACAGGAGACCGACATTTCATCACATGATACGTTAACTGAAGAACAACAGTTAGAATTACTACAAAAATATGATCCTGAGTCCAATACAAGAAACTTAACGGGTTTCTTCAAGATCATCGTATTTGCAGGATTGCTTGCATTTTCACTATTTCAATTATACACATCCATCGGAACGCAATTTACTGCGTATATCCAACGTTCAGTCCATTTAGGTTTTGCATTGTCATTAATTTTCTTGCTATTTCCCGCGGTAAAAAAACCTGGTGTGAAACGAAACAAAGTTCCTTTTTATGACATACTCTTATCGCTATTGGCGATCGCGGTCGGTCTCTATTGGCCACTATTTTACAATGATTTAGTATACCGTGTCGGTCGCGTATCTGAAATGGATATGTTCATTGGTATCGTTGCTATTCTACTCACACTTGAAGCGGCAAGAAGAGCTGTTGGATTACCAATCACGATTATCTCAGTCGTCTTTATAATTTATGCATTCTTTGGTCGCCATTTCCCAGGTTTCTTAGCACATAGGGGACAAGATTTAGAATCATTGGTCCAACTTCTATTCTTTACGACAGATGGTATTTTAGGTACGCCGATCAGTGTATCTGCAACGTTCATCTTTGTGTTCTTGCTCTTTGGAGCGTTTCTCGTTAAAACAGGCGTCGGGAATTACTTCAATGACTTAGCAGTTGTCCTTGCCGGTCGTTTGACCGGTGGACCTGCAAAAGTTGCGATTTTTTCGAGTGCTCTGCAAGGAACAATTTCAGGAAGTTCCGTTGCGAACGTCGTAGGTTCCGGTTCGTATACGATTCCAATGATGAAGAAGTTAGGGTATCGAAAAGAATTCGCTGGAGGGGTAGAGGCAGCTGCTTCTACAGGTGGCCAAATCATGCCGCCGATTATGGGAGCTGCAGCCTTCCTAATGGTTGAATTTATTGGTGGGGTAACTTATTGGGAGATTGCCAAAGCGGCTGCAATCCCAGCGTTGCTCTACTTTACAGGAATATGGATTATGACGCATTTCGAAGCAAAACGCGTTGGCTTACAAGGAATGTCTCCTGAAGAGATGCCAGACAGAAGGGCGACATTAAAGAAGATTTATCTGTTATTGCCGATAGTCGGAATCATTGTGTTCCTCCTGTTAGGCGTACCAACGATGAAAGCTGCACTATACGGAATCGTTTTAACAATTGTCGTGAGTTTCTTTGATAAAGCAACGAGACTTGGATTTAAAGATATTATTGAAGCACTTGTCGATGGTGCACGTACAGCTCTCGCAGTTGCTGCTGCAACAGCTTGCGCAGGATCATCGTCGGTGTAGTCGTTAAGACTGGATTAGGCTTAAGTTTAGCGAACGGTCTCGTGTCAGCAGCTGGTGGGAATATTCTATTGACACTCATATTCACGATGTTGGCAGCAATTGTACTAGGAATGGGATCGCCGACAACTGCTAACTATGTCATTACGTCTACGATAGCAGCGCCAGCGATTATCTTATTACTAATGGGTGGTGAAATTGGGCCAGGTACAACAGTGCCTGTCGTCATCGCCATTTCTGCACATTTGTTCGTGTTCTATTTTGGAATTATTGCAGATATTACACCTCCGGTTGCATTGGCTGCATTTGCGGCATCCGGAATTTCTGGAGGCGATCCGATAAAAACAGGTGTCAATTCAGCAAAACTGGCCATTGCGGCGTTTATCATTCCATACATGTTTGTCTTCAATCCGGCCTTGTTAATGATTGATGCTTCATTGCTTGAAATTGTATGGGTCACTTTCACAGCAATTGTCGGGATGATTGCGATTGGTGCTGGAATGATCGGCTATTGGTATCGAAAATGTTATTGGATTGAACGGATTATCATCGTTGCGATAGGATTGCTCCTCATTTTCCCAGAAACGATTACGGATGTTGTGGGACTAGGCATGTTTGCACTTCTACTTGCAATTCAGCTCAAGACGAAAGATAAAAATAACAAAAACAAAGTGGCAGTTGCCTCTTAATCAAAAATAGCGATAAGGGCTGTCCGGAAAATCATTGAACACTGATTTTCTGTGACAGCCCTTCTCTTATAAAATGAGTGAGGAAGAAATTCTCTCTATCGTTTCTTTACATTCCATGCAAAAGTCATTTTAAAATAGAAGAATCTGAGACAAGTTCTATAAGCTTTATCAATTAAAAGCCTTCTCGAATGGAACCTTACATAGTAGATGAATCTATCCATAAAGCTCAAAAGCCTGATTGGTCAAAACCAATTTGGCGCGTCTATACTATCCCTAAACTCGATGTTTCCCGCGTTCAATAAATCTTTTGCTGAAGCTAAAGATTTATTGAACAGGTTAATTCCTTCAATTGATTAACGTTTCTTGCAAGCTATGATTAAAATAAATAGCTCTTTACAACGCAGCAAAATTCTGCTGAACGCGGCATACTTCCTCCAAACGCCGCATAAACTCCGAGAACGCAGCATACTTCCTCTAAACTCCGCATAAACCCACAGAACACAAATCAAACACCAACGAGTAGCAGTATGACCGGAATCGTCAATATGCTAATTATTGTCGTGACAAACGTCGTAAAAGAAACTAAATCAGGTTCAGTGCCGAATTGTAATGCAAACATCGTTGTATTGGCTGCTGCAGGCATAGAAGCTTGAATGATCAGAACTGCTCGAAGTACATCATCAACCGGTAAAAATAACAATATAACAGCGGCAATTGCTGGAGATACGAACATGCGAATGATTGTCACTGCTGTTACATATTGATACTTCACTTTTTTTCTAACCATTGCGGCCAATTGCATACCAAGCACTAACATGACCGTAGGAATCGACGCATCAGCTATTAAACTAACCCCTTCCATCAACGTAGAAGGCAGTTCAACAGCAAGTAATTGCAGGATAATGCCAAGAAGTGCTGCATATATGAGTGGCATCCGAATTACACGTTGCAAGGCGTCTTGCCAAGTAGCCCGTTCGCTTGCTCCAATCGATGCAAAGAAAATGCCGAAAGAGTTCATTAGCAGAGATTGAAAAACCATCATGATGACAGCATAGTCGAAACCAATTTTACCGAGTGCGAATAAAACAACAGGTGCACCATAATTGCCGCTGTTCATAAATACCGAGCCTAAAATCATTGCGGATCTTTCAGAACGCGTTGCCTTCATCAATTTTGCTGTACTCCATACAACAATGAACAAAGCGATAGATAATAATAAGCTAAAAACGATTATGTACATATAATTCCAAGTTAACGGATTGCCGTAAAACGTGCGGAATGCTAAAAATGGTGACATTAAGTACAAAGCGGTCATTGAAATCGATTTAATGTCAAAACCTATTAGCTTTTGTCCAATATACCCAATCAAGAATATGAAAAAGACCGGGAAGATAATAAAGAGTAAATCCAACGTATGCCAACTCCTTCAACCGTAGAAATAGCAACCACTATGTTTAATACTATTGGAAAAAAGTTCGTCAGTCGAATGGTTTTTATCGTAACTTTGAAAATTCGTGATTTTATCTGGTGGCTACTAGCAACGATTATGAAAGGAGATTTAAAAGACTTAGAGTAAACCTATTGAAAAATTTTCAGATTTTACCTATAATAGAATGAGATTTCAGAAAGAAAAGACAATGGGGATAACAAATGCTTGTGATATAAAAAAGCAGATTTGTTGATTAACCAGATTGTGGTATTAAAGTGAGAGGAAAATAAGTTGTCGTCATAAACTAGGTGGCTGGAGTGCAGGCGCCGACTCCTGCGGGGGAATAGCACGAATGGTGAGACCCCGCAGGGAAAGCCGTTACGTAGAACGGCTTTTGCGAGCAAAAGTGTAGCGTTGGGAGCAAGGATGCCTTAATTTCCGCAAAGTACGCAGAAATACGGCAAATCGAACTCTTCGTTGTTCGATTGGCTCACCCGTGCCCCGCGGAAAGCGTGCGCCGGAACGCAAGCCAACGGGTCAAAAAATATACTTTTAAAAAAACGGTTAATCAACATGCCTGATAAAAAGGAATTTTTCTAAACTATTCCCATAAACTTTTTTACTCAAATGCGAAGACGTAAATGAACTAGTTAGAGAAAGGTAGGTAGAAGATTTGTTAAAATTATCAAATGTATCTATTGCATATCAACATAAAGTAATTTTAGATGAACTGGATTTAACCGCTCATAAAGGGGAAATTATCGGAGTAGTTGCCCCGAACGGTACGGGTAAGACTACACTATTTAATGTCATAGCCAACTTCGTCAAACCAGATAAAGGTCAAGTCGTCTTTGGAGGAAAGCATACGTATCGGAATGAACGTGAAGAATTACATATCCATAAACAGTTGGTCACATTTCCTGAGCAAAAAGATCTCTTTGAAGAGTTGTCAGGGATTGATCATCTAAAACTTTATGCAAAACTGTGGCAAGGGAATAGTAAAAATGTTCCTATGATTGTTGAGAGACTTCAGATGGGGCATTATGTAAAACGGAAAGTGGGAACCTATTCGCTTGGAATGCGCCAACGACTGTGTTTCGCTATGATGATGGCAGCTGATACACCGATGATGCTAATGGATGAGGTAATGAATGGTCTTGACGTGGACAATGTTGCCCTTCTTTCTGAATGCTTACTAGATATGAAGAGTGATAAATTGATTTTCGTTGCTTCGCATTTATTAGAAAACCTAGATTTGTATGCAGATCGTGTATTGTTTTTAAAAGATGGGACATTCATTCACGAGCAACGTTTCACAAGCCAAAATGAGTGCTTCCTTAAAATTGAAATGTCTCCGGAGCAATATACTGCTCTAAAGAAAGATCTTACGTTACCAAAAAAACATGTCTATGTAGCAAATCACTTATTATGTCTTCCGCTCGATGGGCTCAGTATGGAACAACAGACAGAATGGATGGAGATCATGTTACCATACAATGAGAAAGAGATGACAGTTGGGCCAATGGGGACGGCTGAATATTATGAAATGTACTATTCATCGTAAACATAAAAACGCTTCAATGATTCACAAAAAAGTGCTGATCGATAAAGCACTTTTTTTCTGTCTATACTACAATAGAAGTAACGAACTCATTGAAAGGAATTATCGATTTTGCAACTTACACTGACGTTTATCATTTTAGGCATTACCATTGTTTTATTCATGACAAATAAGCTTCGAGCCGATTTGGTTGCGATGCTTGCGTTATTGACCTTTGTCATTACCGGAATCCTAACACCTGTAGAAGCGTTATCTGGGTTTTCGAATTCTGTTGTCATCATGATAGCGGGCTTATTTATCATCGGTGCAGGTATTTATCGTACCGGTCTTGCGCAAATGGCGGGCACTCTTTTATTGCGCTATTCGGGAGAAAGTGAAAGCCGATTGTTCGTATTGTTACTCGTCATTGTCGCTTCAGTTGGTGCGTTCATGAGTAAAACGGGTACGGTGGCGCTCATGTTGCCGATTGTCATTAGCATTGCAATGAGCATTAAAAGTAGTCCGTCGAAGTATTTGATTCCTCTTTCCTATATGGCAAGTTTTTCAGGATTGCTGACATTGATCGCTTCTCCACCCAATCTAATAGTGAGCCAATTACTTGTCGATAACGGCTATGAAAAATTAGGCTTTTTCCAAATCACGCCAATCGGTATTATCGGTGTTGTGGTTGGTATCGTCTATTTGTATGCGGTACGCAATAAACTGCTTCCAAGTAGTTCTGCCTCTTCTACTACAAATGGCTATGCATCATTAGCAACAAAACAATTGGCCATTGATTATGAATTAGGTGGAAAGTTGTTCAAAGTGAAAGTACCTGAAGGCTCATCATTGGTAGGAAAACGTCTTGCACAATTAAAAATTCCAGCTACGTACCATTTATGCATTTTAAAAATTAGTCGTAAATCGGTTGAAGGCATGAACTTAATGCCTATGACGTATCAAGAAATGGCTGGTCCAAACAGTGTGATCCAAGAGAAAGACCGACTATATATCCAAGGAAGTGCAGCTAATCTCGAGAAATTCATCCAAGCGTTTGGGCTAGTTCGTGAAGAAGCGACTTCAGAAACGGAAGAACTAGTATCCAAACAGTTAGGCATTGCAGAAGTGTTATTGACGCCCCATTCTAAACTGATCAATGAAACAGTGCGAAGTATTAATTTTCGTGAAAAGTACAACTTGAATATTTTAGGGATTAATCGACAAGGGGAATTTGTTGTCAAAGATATGTCCAAGCAAAAGCTGCGTTTTGGAGATGCGATTCTCGTGCAAGGTGCTTGGGATTCAATTGAACTGTTATCGAAAGAAACGAGGAATGTGGTTGTCATCGGTCAACCGAAAGAGCATGCAAGTGTCGCTTCTGCAAGCGGAAAGGCTGCAATTGCAGGAGGAATCATGGCACTTATCGTTCTGCTAATGGTGCTCGAAGTGTTTCCAGCAGTCATTTCGGTCTTAATTGGCGCAGCCTTAATGATCTTAACCGGCTGTGTACGCAATATGGATGATGCTTATGGGCAGATTAACTGGGAAAGTATTTTGCTAATTGGTGCCATGTTACCGATGGCGACTGCACTTGAGAATACAGGGGGCATGGTGTTGCTTTCTGAAGGGATTATTCAACTCTTAGGCGGGGTAGGGCCAATGGGCGTCCTTGCAGGAATCTTCTTTTTGACAATGCTGTTTGGGCAATTCATAAGCAATACAGCAACAGCGGTTCTGTTTGCTCCCATCGGAATGAGTGCAGCGTTAAGTATAGGTGTCAGTCCCTATCCATTCTTAATTGCTGTAGCGGTAGGAGCGAGTATGGCATTTTCCACACCAGTAGCTTCTCCAACGAATGCTCTAGTCATGACTGCGGGGAATTATAAGTTTAAGGATTTTGTAAAGATTGGCGTCCCGCTACAATTTATCATGTTCATTGTCATGATGATTGCCATTCCACTCTTGTTTCCGCTTAAATAAAACCTATGCTATGATAAATAAAACTACTTATCTGAAAAAGGAGTATGATTGTTATCGCTATCAATGCATATGTAACATTCAATGGAAATTGTCGACAAGCAGTGGAGTTTTATGCGGACGTATTTAATGTGGAAAAACCTGAATTCATGACATTTGGTCAAGCCCCACCGAATCCGGAGTACCCATTACCTGAAGAAGCTCATGATCGAATCATGCACACACGTTTGACAATAAACGATGATGTGATCATGTTTTCAGATACATTTCCAGGTTCACCCTATGTCGTTGGAACCAACGTAAGCTTAGTGTACGTGAGCAAAGATGAACAAGAATTACGATCCATCTTTCATAAGCTGAAACAAGGTGGTCGTATTTCAATGGACATTCAAGAGACTTTTTGGAGCAAATGCTACGGATCGGTAAAAGATCAATTTGGCATCGAATGGCAAGTAAGCCATGAGGAATAAAAAAGAGCCTGGGATAAATCATAAAAAAATGCATGAGGCAAATTCGCCGGCATGCATTTTTTTCTGTTTTTACAATGTTTCTTGTTCATATTCACGAGTAGAGCGCAGAGGAACGGTCTATGAACCTAAATCCCATTAATGGATCGCAGACTTAAACGCGGCGCCGTGTGTCTCTTGTATATTTGTAATTGTCACAAAGGCTGACGGATCCATATCACGTACGATCTGCTTCAACTTGGAGATTTCCAAGCGGGTAATGACGACGTAAATAATTTCTTTTTCGTTGTCGTTATAACCACCTTTACCGTGAAGCAAAGTGACACTGCGGCCAAGTCTTTCCGTAATAGCGGCGCGCAATTCTTCGTACTCGTCAGATACGACTATGACCGCTTTCGTATCTTCCAACCCTTGTATAATGATATCAATTGCTTTTGAAGCAATGTAATACGTCAAAATGGAGTACATCGCTTTTTCCCACGTTAAGACAAAACCTGCCCAGCCAAATATGAAAATATTAAAGAACATGACGAATTCGCCCACGGAAAAAGGGATTTTTCTTGTCAATAAAATACCAAGAATCTCTGTACCATCTAATGCCCCGCCATTTCGAATGACGAGTCCGACACCTGCACCTAGCAAAATTCCGCCAAAGACGGTCGCGAGCAAGGGATCGGTGACAAATGGACCTACCGATTTTAATGGGAATTCAATAACGGCTAATAATACAATCGCGACAGATGAAGAGATGAAGAAGTTCTTGCCGATGTGTTTATACCCGAAGAAGAGAAACGGTAAATTGATGATGAGAATGAGAATACCAAACGGAATGCCCGTCATGAAATTCAAGATAAGTGAAATTCCGATGATTCCACCATCGATGACCGAGTTGGGTATTAGGAAGAGCTCCAACGCGACTGCTGCTAATGTAACCCCAATAAGTATGAAAAAGTAGCGTTGGATAAGACTTCGAAACGTTTCCTTTTTATGTTCTTTTTTCACGACAATAAGCTCCTTTTTAGCACTAGTTTCACTAGTTATATCGTACTATGTACCTCGAATCTCAATGCATTCTATACATTATTGTAGTATATCACTGAAATCGCTTTCAAAAAAACTATTGACTCCTTTTGAAAAACTGTATATTATTCTATTAACGACCAATTAGCGACAAATTTTAATTTTACAAAAAAATAATTATTTATTGGAGGGGTACCGATGAAACAACCAGAGAAAAAGAAGATTGGATTCTTCATGGCAATTTTGCCACTACTCATTATGATAGGTGTTATGCTTCTGACCGTCGTGAAACTGGAGCAAGGTCCACATATGCCTTTAATCGTCGGTACAACGACCGCAGCTTTAGTCGCTTGGCGATATGGATTTACGTGGAAAGAAATCGAAGAAATGATGTATAAAGGAATTAAGCTTGCATTACCAGCTGTCGTCATCATAATGCTAGTTGGATTGACAATTGGTTCATGGATGGGCGGCGGTATCGTTGCGACAATGATTTACTATGGTTTGCAAATCATTACACCGGGTTGGTTCTTAGTCGCAATTACAATCATTTGTGCAATTGTTTCCTTAGCAATTGGTAGCTCGTGGTCTACAATGGGAACGATTGGTGTTGCAGGTATGGGAATTGGGTTAAGTATGGGAATTCCTGCCGGGATGGTCGCAGGAGCAATTATTTCAGGTTCTTATTTTGGTGATAAAATGTCACCGCTTTCAGATACGACGAACTTAGCATCAGGTTTGACAGGGACAGATCTTTTTGATCACATTAAGCATATGTTGTATACAACCGTTCCTGGTTTACTAATTGCACTTGGGGTTTATGGTTTTTTAGGAAGACGGTTTGCAGACAGCAATTTGAACTTGGAACAGATCGCACAAACGTCTTCAGTGTTACAAGAGAGTTTCCTCATTACGCCATGGTTACTGCTCATTCCGTTAGCAGTTATTGTGCTCGTTGCATTAAAAGTACCAGCTATCCCTGCACTTATTGTCGGTATTATCCTTGGATTCTTATCACAAATTTTTGTTCAAGGCGGTTCATTAGCAGGGGCGCTTGAAGCATTACAAAGTGGTTTTGCAATTGAAACAGGCAATATGATGGTCGATAAGCTGTTCAATGGCGGTGGCTTGGATTCCATGATGTATACCGTTTCAATGACGCTTGTCGCAATGACGTTCGGAGGAATACTTGAGTATTCAGGTATGCTTCAGTCAATTATTAATGAGCTCATGAAAGGTGTTAAATCATCTTTTTCATTAATCACATCAACAATTGCAACTTGTATTTTTACAAATGCAACTTGTTCAGAACAGTATATTTCAGTCGTTGTTCCGTCAAGAATGTTTTCAAAGCTGTATAAAAAAATGGGGCTACACTCGAAAAACTTATCCCGTGCATTGGAAGACGGTGGGACGATTACGTCAGTATTTATCCCTTGGAATACATGTGGGGTATTCATATTAGGTACATTAGGTGTTGGGGTTGCTCAATATGGTCCTTATGCAATACTCAATTTAGTTATTCCGTTGATTTCAATTATTTATGCGGCTACTGGTTTCTCTATTGTCAAAATGACGAAGGAAGAAATGGAAGCGGCAAAAAAAGAACAATTGGATGATAAAGTCCAAGTTGAAATGTAAAAAAAGAGGCTGTCCATTTGCCATTTGGCTAGGACGGCCTTTTGTTACATGTGAGTTGGAAAATTAAATTCATAGATCGCACGGGGTCTTCCTTGTTTGTACGTCATTTCCTCGCCCACGATTGTTATATAATCATACTCAATCAATTTCTTAATTGTGCGTTCTGCGGTTCTTCTGGATACATTCAAATAGATGGCTAAATCGTTAGCGGTAAATTGGTTTGTTGAACGTGATTTATTAAATGCAAGTAATTTCGAGATGTTTGCTGGCCCGAGTTTTGTTTTATCAGCCATGGACAATAATGTTGGATGATCGACTTTCATGTCCAGCACATCTTCCGTTTGTGGAAATGGCCCGTGCAGTTTTTTGTGAGCATCAAGAATGTAAAAACCTCTTAGATCTGTCGACCGGTTAAAATTTAAAGCAAGCCTTGCATGGTCTGCGGCAATCATTGTTGACTCACCACAACCGAATGCTATTTTTACAGTGGAGGGTAGTTGATTTACTAGCGCTGTAAATTGCGGATTTTTAATAGAGTACTCTAAATTTCCCATTGTCGTGAAGAGTGTGTATTCCCCTGCTGATTCATGCCAATGTGCATGCAATTGTTGAGCGAGTGTAGCGATAAAGTCTTGCATAGACGGATCTGGAGCTGTCACAATGCCGACAGCGATTTGAGCAGAAGTGCTCTGCTGAAGCATAGCTTGTTGACGGGCTTCGTAAAGGCTTCTTACGATAGAGCTTCCAGGGTCGATCATCATGCAAGCTCTTTTCCCGACAGCTTTTAACTGCTCGTACACAGCATGGACACTTGTAATAGCGATAGCTGTTTTTCCCTCATCCATTAGCTTACTGTGAAATGAAACGAGTGTTGCAATCGTGTCATCTTCTTGCAATTCATGGATAAAAGGAAGAGCAATGGTTCCGTTAACATCTTCAATCACATGATCCACATAAAATCGATTTGTGACGTCAATGGAAATACGATCACAAGGTAGTTGCTCGTTCGCTAACACATAGAGTAACGTAGTGGAGATAGCGGTTTCATCCTGTTGTAAAAAGATTGCTGGAACCGCGAATTGTTGAACCGCTTTTTGTGCGTACAAATAAGGCAGTGATCCGGAGAACACAATCGCATCACAAGGTTTAATTGTTTGAATGATAGTAGCTGCTTCTTGGGGCTCATCATAGATATGACATTCGATAGCCATATCGTCGTTTTCTTTGACGAGCTGTAAAACATGCGAACAAAAATGTTCTGAACCGATGATCGCAATTTTTATTCTCAACAAAAATCCCTCCAATTTTATAGCGACTATTTAACGACAGTGTTACAATTACTATAAAGGATGTTAAAACAGAAAGGAAGAAAAATGATGAAAATTACTGAAATTGAAATTTTTGCAATACACCTTCCGTTGGTTGAACCATTTGTAATCAGTTATGCAACTTATGATTATATGCCTTCAATTATTGTCAAAATGACGACAGATAGTGGGCATGTTGGATATGGAGAAGCGGTGGCAGATGAACATGTTACGGGAGAAAGCTGGGAGAGTACATTTGCAGTATTAAAAAATACACTTGCGCCTGCACTCATTGGCATGAATCCAGCAGAAATGGAAAAGATTCATGAACGGATGGACAAGGAGATTTATAGTGTCCCGGCTGCCAAAGCTGCAATCGATATCGCTTGTTATGATGTAGTCGGTAAAGCGTTGGACGTTCCGGTGTATACGTTGTTAGGTGGAAGATACCACGATGAATTTCCAATTACACATGTGTTAAGCATTGCTTCCCCAGCACATATGGCAGACGAAGCAGAACATCGAGTAGCAGAAGGGTACCGTTCATTGAAAATGAAGGTCGGTACGAATGTTATGGAAGATGTTAAACGGATCCAAGCAGTCCGTGAACGTGTAGGAGATGCCATTGCAATCCGTGTTGATGTGAATCAGGGGTGGGTAAATAGTGCAGCTACGTTACAAGCGTTGCGGAAACTTGAACAATGTGACCTTGACTGGTTAGAGCAACCTGTTAAAGCGGATGACATTGATGCGATGGTGGAAATTAAATCTAAAACTTCCGTACCTGTCATGATTGACGAAGGTTTGCGCGGTGTTCGCGAAATGCGTGAAATTATTGCAAAACGTGCAGCTGATAAGGTAAACATCAAGTTAATGAAATGTGGCGGTATTTATCCAGCCATGAAACTTGCGCATATGGCTGAAATGGCAGGAATTGAGTGTCAAGTTGGTTCGATGGTTGAGTCATCCATCGGGTCAGCGGCAGGCTTCCAAGTTGCTTTTTCAAAGAAAATCATGACAAGTGTTGAATTGACAGGCCCATTAAAGTTTAGTGAGGATGTTGGGAACTTACACTACAATGTTCCGTTTATCCGTTTAACTGAAAAGCCTGGATTAGGCGTAGATGTAGATGAAAGCGTCTTAGCGAAACTTACAGTGTTCTCTGAGAAGGTGAAAGGATGAATACGGTACAAACACTTCCGAACGGGCAGACAATTCGAATTCAATCGTTGACGATGAATGATCTCTTGGCCATTCAAAGCTTACAAGAGAACGTCATCGCTGCTCTACCGGATACGTCATTCCTTCAACCGCTATCAGAGGAAGAGTTTGGATTCATTCTTAATGGAAATGGTAGTATGCTCGGTGCATTCCACGAGGAGGAGCTCATTGCGTTTCGAGCGATGTTAGAACCTGAAATAGATGAAGAACATCTAGGGAGAGATGCGGGACTCTCAGAAAATGAGCTGCCATCGGTCTTGTACTCTGAAATTTCCAATGTCCATCCTGCCTATCGAGGAAACGGCCTTCAAAAAATGCTTGGGAAAATGTTGATGGAGCAAGTAGATACGAGTCGTTTCCGATATGTCTGCACGACGGTCGCACCATTCAACATTGCAAGCTTAAAAGACAAATTTTCTTTAGGGATGCATATTATTTCCTTAAAAGTGAAGTATGGCAATCTTATTCGTTATACGATGATGAAAGAATTAACGGATGATCCAATCGAAGTGAATGATTTGGAAACAATCCTTATCGATATGTCTTACCTTGAAAGGCAACAGGCGTTATTAAAAGATGGTTGGATTGGTGTCGGAATGAGACAAGAAGCTGAAGAGTGGAAAGTCATCTTCAAAAAGAAGCGAACAGTTTAATAACGTAGGCAATCCTGTAAAACGGTCTCAATCTTTTAAATTGGGATCGTTTTTTTATAATGTTGGAATAGTCCTAAAGGTTTAGTGATTTGTCGTCAGTATTTTTATTTGCAAAACGATAAGTACTTCAGTCATTATTTTGGCAATCTACCTTTCTATCTTACTGTGAAATTAGTATAGTAGAATATAGATGAAAAGGTTTACATAGGGGGATACAGATGAGATTTTCAGTGAGTAGGAAACTGTGGACTGGTTTTTTGACATTAGTCTTCCTAATGGTCATTGCAGGGATATTGAACTACTTGGCAATGGAGCGCGTGAGTGAAAAATATGAGTTCTTAATTGATGACCGAATGGAAAAGGTGATTGTGCTTGAACAAGTAGCGACAAATCAGAACGAATTGTCGAATGATTTACGTGGTTACTTGCTCTATAAGGAAGTTGTCTATTTGACGAATCGCCGCACACAAATCGAGTCATTCAATGAAAAAGTGAACCAACTAGAAACATCTCTAAAAGGGGAAGAGAGTATTGAACTGTTAGCGGAGCTAAAAGATGCTGGTGTTCGCTATAGCGAATTGACAGATTCCGCAATTAGTTCGTTCAACAATGGCAGAGATGCTGATGCCATTGCATTTGCTGATAAGGCAGAAGATTATCAAGCCATTATAACGAAACAAGCAAAGAAATTAATTGAAATCCAACGTGCTGAAATGGCTACAACGAAAAAAGAGCTTGCTGACACCCGTAAGTGGACGAGTATCTTCCTGTTCGGTGTCATTGCTTTCAGTGCTGTCCTTAGTATTGTAATTGCTACTTTCATCAGTCGAAGCATTACAAAACCTGTTCGTGTCATGACACGATCATTAAAACGGATTGCAAAAGGTGATTTTGCAATGGATGCATTACGTATAAAAAACAAAGATGAAATCGGTGAGATGGCGACAGCTTTCAATGAGATGACTACCGACTTGCGCGGAATCATTTCAAATACGCGGGATGCCGCGCATCAGTTGGCAGCACAAGCTGAGCAATTGACGGCAAGTTCTGAAGAGAGTCTTGCAGCATCCGAAATGGTAGCAGAAATCGCTGAAAAGAACTTGATGGCAAGTGATATGCAAGTGAATCTCGTCAATGAGTCGGCGACTGCGATGGAAGAGATGGCAAACGGTGTCACGCAAATTACAGAAGACAACGAAGCAATGCTCACTTCATCGACAACAGTTTCAAGACTTGTCGGAGAGGGGTCTCAACTCATGAATGAGGTGACCGTTCAAATGTCAGAAATCTCAACGACGATTGAGCATTCTTCCACGATTATAAATGAACTCGCGGAACACTCGAAAAATATTCGGAATGTAACTGGGATGATTACCGGTATTGCCGAACAAACCAATTTGTTAGCTTTGAATGCGGCAATTGAAGCAGCACGGGCAGGAGAGCAAGGAAAAGGCTTTGCGGTCGTTGCAAATGAAGTACGAAATCTTGCGGAGCAATCCAAAAATTCTGCGGAAGAGATTGAACGGATGATTGAAACGGTTATTCAAAATGTTTCGTTGGCGGTCGATAGTGCAGATAATGGAAAAGAGAAAGTGAACGAGGGACTTGGTATCACGCAGCAGACGAGCCGTGTGTTTGAGCAGATTGAGTTTGCTTCCAATGATGTAAGCGGAAAAGTGCAAACGGTAGCCGTTGCGATTGATCAGATTCGTTCGATGTCTGAACGTGTGTCAGCTAGTGCTAAAAAGGTTCAAGAACTAGCAGTCCAAACTTCGGCAGAAGCACAATCAACAAGTGCTGCTACGGAAGAACAACTTGCATCCAATGAAGAAATCAGTTCAAGTGCCCAAACTTTATCAGAAGTCGCCGAAAAACTTCAAACGGATTTAGGGCGATTTACGGTATAAAGACAGAAGCTGACTGCATGTCCAGTCAGCTTTTTCTGTTATCTGAAAATAAACATTGCTCTCATGTCTGTAGAATGATACAATCAATCTCTGACTTAAATCCCCAACATCTCCCATCAACAATCGTAAGACGCCAATACACAAAATGGAGGACTGTCCAATGCAGAAACATCCTGATTTTGAGTTTGAATTGCAGCGCCTTGATTACACCAAACAGTACATGAAGAAGCTACTGGAAGAATCTCAACGTGATGTAAAATCCTCGCAAGATGAAATTCGCCATGCAATGGCGGATTTGGATTACTTAGATTCAAGTTTAAGTTATATTAATATTTTGACGAACACCCGCTTTTTTGAAATGGCCCGTTCCCAAAAAGAAGGGTTAGAAGCGATTCGTCAAAAACCCTATTTTGCACGCATCCATTTTCAGACACACGGAGAGAAGGATGAATTCCTGTACATTGGGAAAACCTCCGTCTTTCATCAAGAAACACAAGAACCAATCATTGTCGATTGGCGATCACCTGTTGCAAATGTCTATTATGACGGGCGATTAGGCGACATCTCTTATCCAGTGAGAGACGAAGAGATTACTGGACATCTATACTCGAAAAGACAGTACAAAATCGAGGAAGGCGAACTGCTGGATATACTCGATATTGACTTGACAACGAATGATGAATTGCTACAAGAAGCCCTTTCTGGGAAAGCTGATACGCGCTTGACGGAAATAGTATCGACCATTCAAGCGGAGCAGAATGAAATCATACGAGCAAATTTAAAGCAGCCGATTATCGTGCAAGGGGCAGCAGGAAGTGGGAAGACAACGATTGCGCTTCATCGGATTTCTTATTTCTTGTATACGATGGGAACGGACTTCCCTTCAGATAAACTAATGATCCTTGCACCGAGCAAGTTGTTCATGGAGTATATCGGGGATGTGCTGCCTGAACTAGGGGTAGGCCGTATTTGCCAAACAACTTATACAGAATACGTATTAAATGCTACTGGGCTGAAATTGAAGCTTGGAGACTCGAATAAGAAGTTGGAGAGTTTGACAGCGGACGGTACGATTGATGAAGAGAAGTTGTTTATCACAAAAGTGAAAGGTTCCCTTGACTATCGCCAAATGATGAATAGATATGTTCAAAAAATTGAACGAGCAACAGCATCGCTATTCGAGGATGTGTATATTGAAAAATATCGGATTATGCGTGCATCTCGTCTACGTAAATTGTTTTTGGAGGACTTCAAGTATATGCCGCTTGAGAAGCGCATAGAGCGCATCAAGCTTATCATGCAAACGGAAGTGAATCGTAAGCGTAAACAGCTTTATAAGCTTTTATCTGATAAGTATGAAGAGGCGCTGGATAAAGCACTTTATGGTATTCGAGATGACGAAAAGCGAAGAGCTAGAATTACAAGAATTATGGATGAGCGAGATGAACGTCTTCCTTTCATTGAAAAGGAAGGCAAGAAGACAGTCGCTTCCTACATGCGCCGGTTCAAGAAATTTTCGATCAAACAACTATACAGGGATTGGCTGACAGATCCTGAACTACATACAGAGTTGGCATGCCACTGGTCTGAATCAGAAAGGGATGCTTTTTTGAATGCTCATCCAAAGGAAATGTGGGAGCTGGAAGATTTGGCGGCGCTCTATTATTTGCATGCCAAATTGAAAGGAGTGTCCGACAAGTGGAAGATGCGTGTCGTATTCATTGATGAAGTGCAGGACTATAGTGAATTTCAGTTAGCGGCATTACAAGATGGATTGGAAACGGATATGTTCACAATGGTCGGCGATTTGGCGCAAGGAATTCATAGTTATCGTGCTTTGACTTCTTGGGATCCTGTCAAGGAGTTGTTCCCCCGTGCGACATATACGACATTGCAAAAGAGTTATCGGACAACAATTGAAATTATGCAGTTAGCGAACAAGGTGCTGGCGCAAATGGAGGAAGATCTCCCTTTAGTTGAACCTGTTGTGCGACATGGACAAGAACCGGATTTTTATGAAATGGAAAGTTTGGATCCTCATAAAATTCATGCGCTTTATAACGAGATAAAAGAAAGGAAGCATCGGTCGATAGCACTGATTTGTAAAACGAAAGCAGAAGCGTCAACGTTTTACAAAGTGTTATCTGAGCACGGAATGCCGGTTCAATTGATTGGAGAAGATTCCGATTTAACAGCGGATTGTCTTCTAATTGTCCCAAGTCATTTATCAAAAGGATTAGAGTTTGACGCAGTCATGATAGGTGCTTTTCATGCGCCATTCAACGATAATGAGATTGATCGGAAATTGTTGTATGTCGCAATGACAAGACCGATGCACGAATTACATTTATTGACGAGTGGATTAAAGTCTCTCGTGATGACTATATAGGAGGCAAAATAGATGAACTCGACGAAAACAATTATTGAAAAATTGAAGTTGGATAAATATGAACAAATAGCGGTAATTCACAGCCCAGAAGACTTGGTTGAAGAGTTTGCTGCCATTACCTATGATGATCGGGTCTTAAAGGATAAGTACAATTGTCTGTTCGTTTTCATTTACAATTTGGAAGAATTTAAGAGAGAAATTCGTGTTGTCATCGAAAAGGGTTTGCTTGAAAACAAAGGGTATTTGTTTTTCGCCTATCCTAAAAAAGGGAACAAGCAATACGATTCGTTCATTGACAGAGACGTGTTTTATAACGAACTACAAGTTGATGAAGATGGTTATGTAGATGGCAGTGATTTGAAATTTTCTAGAATGGTCAGCTTGAATGATGTATTTACAGTTGTCGGACTGAAGTGTGAACAGAAAAAAACGAAAACTAAATCGGCTAAAGCAAGTCAATGTGTAGATGATTACATCGATCGCATTGAAGATATTAGACGACACCTTCAAACAAACGAAGAAATATTACCAATCTATGATGCGCTGACTTTCGGTTACCAAAAAGATTGGGCAAGGTACGTGTACAGTGCAAAAAGGCAAGAAACACAAGAAAAGAGACTTGCTGAAATGGAGATGATTTTAGCGGAAGGCTATAAATCAAAAGATTTGTATCGCCAGAACAGGAAATAACGGAAGTATCATAAGTAAACGAGAGCCTTCCACGCTGGAGGCTCTCGTTTATCATTATTTTTTCTTATTGTGCCGATCTTCATAGAAAATGTTGAAATTCGGATCAATGGTACCAATGTTTAAATGCCTTGCCTTATAGTCGCGTAGCAGCTCGAAGAATTTCTTGCTTAACACTAATAGGACAATTAAATTCACAAACGTCGGAATGGCAGTTGTGATATCTGCAAAATACCAAACGGCTTTTCCTGGCAAATCATAATAGACTGCGTAAATGACCATGAGCAGACCTGGAATTGGATAGAGCCACTTGTAAAAAGCAATTGTTTTATTCTTCGTTTTAACCTTTTTCTCTCCATGAAACAGGTGCCGTAAAATAATTTCGTAATACGTATACCATCCGCTCGTCGTCGTTAAACCGAACAAGAATATCGAAAGTGTAATAATGGTTCGACCTGCTTCACCGATACCGATTTCAAAAGCAGACAATGTTAAGGCGGCACCATCTAAGCCAGATGACCATGCACCGGTAATAATAATTGTAAATGCCGTCATGGAACAAATAATAATCGTGTCAATGAATACTTCTACAGCTCCCCACATCCCTTGCTTAACGGGGTGATTCGTTTTAGCAGTCGAGTGTATCATCGGAGATGTCCCCCATCCAGCCTCATTACTATAAACTGCACGTGCGACCCCCATCCGAATCACTTGCGCAATGACCGCACCTGTAAATCCTCCAACAGCAGCCATTCCGTTAAAAGCGCTATCAAAGATTAAACCAAACACAGAACCGATTTCAGTGAAATTCTTAAGTATGATGAATAGAGAAGATGCTACGAAAAAAATGCTCATAATCGGAATGAGTCTTGACGCGATCATGCCAATCCGTTTAATCCCACCGTAAATGAGTAAATAGATGAGTGCTACGTATATAAGTGAAGAAGGAATCATGCCGATGTTGAATGTTGAACTGACCGCTTCTGAAACGGTGTAATTTTGAAGAGTGATAAAAAATGTTGTGAAAATCCCAAACCCGAAAAGAATCGCTGGGATTTTCCAGTATTTAAATCGCTTTTCTTCGCCTAACCCTTTTTCCATGTAATATGTAGGACCGCCGTATGGATTGCCTTTCTCATCGGTACTTCGGTAATGGACTGCTAAAGTTACTTCAACCGTTTTGGTCATCATACTTAAAAGTGCAGTTATCCACATCCAAAACACAGCACCTGGTCCACCGACTGCAATTGCAGTTGCGACACCACCGATATTTCCGACACCGATACTGCCTCCGATTGCAGTACTGACTGCCTGAAACGGTGTCAAAATTCCTTTCGCATCGTCTGTCTGCTCTTTCTTTGAAAAAAGTCTTCCGAAAGTAGCATTAAAAATATGAGGTAAATAACTGAATTGAAAGAACTTACTGCCGATCGTGAAATAGATTCCGACAAACAATACAGTGAAGATAAGGGGAAGTCCCCAAAGCCATCCTACAATCGTTTCTAGTATTTGATCCATCAATGTTCCCTCCTTAATTAAGCTCGTCCAAGATAAGTACATTATCTTATGAATTGATAGATTGCACAATTACTAAAATTGAAATTAGTCAATAAATTTATTTTTCAACTTAACAATAACTTTACATATTACTTTCCTACTATCGTATATAATCTGAATTGACTACATCGATTGAGGGGGAATTAGGATGAGGTTGACAGTTGGAAAAAAGATATGGTTCGGATTTCTATTCTTATTAGCGATTTTACTAGTTGTTGGACTGTCAGGAATTTGGGCACTATCAAAATTAAATGCTGAATACCGCTATTTAATTGATGAACAAATAAAAAAAGTCGTTTTGCTAGAGCAAGTCTTGTCGTTACAAAATGAAGATGCAAAAAACTTAAGAGGGTATATCATCTATCAAGAAGAAACGTACGTAAATGATCGTAATGATAACATGCAAGCATTAAAGATGAAGTTGAAAGAGATGAATAAGCTTGTCCGGAATGATGAAGACCGGGCAATCCTAAAAGAAGTGACGGAGACTTCGAAAAGTTATGATCAAATTAGTGAATTAGTCATCCAAGGGGTCAAAGACGGCAATATTGAACAAGCGATGGGTCTAGCAAAAGAAGGTGTCTATTATCAAGATGCTGTAACGGTTTTATTGGAGAAATTGATTGAACAACAAAATACGCGACAAGAGCAGACCGAACAATCATTACGTACTGTCTTGCAACAGATTAAGCTCGTCATCGTTGGTTTTATAGCTTTTGCCGTCTTGGCTAGCTTTTTAGTAGCACAAAAGGTGAGTAGAAGTATTGCACAGCCTGTAGGCAAGATGACCGCATCTTTAGAGCAATTAGCGACAGGTGATTTTACAGCAGAAACCGTTGTTATTCACAACAAAGATGAGATAGGTGAAATGGCGACTGCATTTAATCACATGAAAGAAGATTTAAAAGGAATCCTCAGCGTAGTACGCGTCTCAGCATCTCAACTAGCAAAACAAGCAGAAGAATTATCTGCGAGTTCGGAAGAAAGTCTCGCTACAGCTGAAACGGTAAGTGAAATTACGGAAAAGAATCGGGTAGGAAGCCAATCGCAAGTCCGAACTGTAGACGAAACAACTACATACATAGAGAAAATGATGGATGAAATGATTCAGATGAACGGATCGAATCATCAGCTCCAAATCGCGTCAGTGCATGTTTCTGAACTTGTGTCGACCGGGAATCTTCAAATGAAGGATTTTGCAGAGCAGATGGAGAAGATGAACAGGAGCATTACGCATTCAACGAAGACAATGAGTGCAATGTCTTCCTATTCCGAACAGATCAGACATGTGACGACAGTACTGACAACTATTGCGGAGCAAACAAACTTACTTGCATTGAATGCCGCTATTGAAGCAGCAAGGGCTGGTGAGCATGGTAAGGGATTTGCAGTTGTAGCAGAAGAAGTACGCCGTCTAGCTGAACAATCCAAGCAGTCAGCGAGCGAGATTGGCCAGATGATTGAAGAAATTACCCGTAGAATGGATGAGGCGGTAGTTAGTGTACAAGACGTATCAAATCATATCGGTAAAAGTCAAATTACTTCCAGTGAAACAGAGCAAGTATTTCATGCGATTGAGACTGCAACTGAGGAGATGGATCGTACACTTACTGCCGTCAGTCACAAAATTACACACGTGCGTTCAATGACGGATGAAGTACTAGAGCGTTCACAGAAAGTGCAACTTCTTGCTAACGAAACGTCGGACCAAGCCCATTCGGTAAGTGCGGCGACCGAAGAGCAACTTGCTGTAAATGAAGAAATATCGACAAATGCACAAAGTTTAGCGTTACTTGCTGATCGTTTGGAAAGTGAAGTCGGGAAATTCCAAGTCTAATCTGAAATACAATTTCCAGGAACGCTATACGCTTTTTGAAGGGAGACTAACTATGGTACAGTATCGACATTATTGGGGAATGCCGGAACAACAAATCTTCGAGGGCATATTGGCTTTACATCATGAGGTTTTTATGAACGCTGACCATTTACGTGCAAAGCTTTCGATCGTTCCAAACGCACTAGTACTTGTAGCTAGTCAAAATGAAGAGGTAGTCGGTTATAAAATAGGTTATGAATTGACTAAAGACCGTTATTATAGTTGGTATGGTGCAGTATCTGAAGAATATCGTGGACGAGGGATTGCTTCTGAACTAATGAAGAAGCAACATCAACTCATAGCGGAAGCTGGCTATACGATTTTGGAAACTAAAACAAGAAACAAATGGCGTAACATGTTAATTGCAAACATTAAACATGGCTTCGATATTGTGGCCACTTTTCAAGATGATGAAGGGATTCATCGAATTACAATGGAAAAGCGACTCGTTCACGAGGATATACAGTAATCCTGAGGGAAACTGTTGTAAATGATGAGAATCTTCTAGGCTTACCCCCCCTTAAGATATACTTATATACTTTCATAATAAACATTGAATTTCATTATGTTTGAATTGAAAGTATACTAGTAGTGACTAAGGGGGTGGTTTTGTTGGATTATGTAGCGCTTTTTTTCATCGGTTTACTTGCGACGACAGTTGGAACGTTGGCTGGCGGTGGCGGTCTCATCAGTTTGCCTGCAATGCTTTTGTTAGGTATTCCGATTCACTCTGCCATTGGAGCAAACAAAGTATCAAATACGGTAAGTTCGTTCTCTAGTTTCTATATTCTTTTGAAACACAAAAAGATCTCGATGCGAGAATCAGTGTGGGTCATACCGATTAGTTTACTTGGTGGGGTGACAGGTGGTTTTATCGCTACAAAACTTTCAGCTGAAAACTTGTATGTTGTTGCAATTATTCTTTTAAGTTTTGCGTTCGTATCATCGTTTTTCGGCAAGGGGAGTTTTTCAGGTGAAGAAACATTAGCATTGAATAAAGTGAGTGTTCCGGGACTATATAGCATTGGCATTTACGATGGTGTTTTCGGACCCGGTCAAGGGACGCTACTCTTTTATTTGTTCAATTATTTGGATGTGGCTTATATCCGAGCAGTCGGATATGTCCGTCTCGCTACGTTTTCAAGTTGCTTTGGAGCAGCAATCACCTATATTGCTGCAGGGACAATCGTTTGGCCACTCACAATTGTCTTAATGGCAGGTTCAATTTCAGGAGCTCAACTAGGCGTCCGCTTCGCTGAAAAACTAAATCCAAAGTATGTGAAACCTTTATTACGAATTGTAACAGTTCTCTTGATCCTACAAATTATTTTTGATAATAGTCGTTGAGGGAACTTGAAGATTTAAGGAGGACGAAATGTAAAACAAAGGGGTGTGCAGATGTTCTATAGACGTAAATACTACAATGTGAAAAATGAGTTTGTGGAAACATTTAATAATCATTTTAACAAAACGAACTTACCTAACCAACTAAAACACGGCGCGCGTTTCATCGGCCGATGGATGAAAGATAACGGAGATGGTACAACCGAAATTTTTGCGATTTGGGAATACGATAGTTATGAGGATTATGTTGAAATTGAAAAGAACGTGCGGGCAGACAAGGAGCACGTTCAACGTGTTGTTGAGTGGTATGAACAAAACGGTGGAAGGGAATTTGTACTTACAGAACTAATATTGGAAGTAAGAAATGAAGTGTTACTTTCTACAGTCGATTGAAACGAGTCAGTGGATGTCTTATGAGAAGCGAGCGCTAATCAATGAAACGGCTCGTCTGGATCGCACTTTAAATGAGTTGGAAATTAAGGATACATTGATGCAGGCACGTGAGGATGAAGTAGTGGAACAAGTCCAGTCGATTTTAAAACAACCCATTACAACTGTTATCGAAGCACAGGAGCGCTTACAAGCTGTGCAAACGCGAGCGGCAACCTTTATGCAACAGCAGGGAGTATCGCTTCAACAGAAGGCATCTATGGATCGTCTATCTCCTACTAAAAAAAATAACTTTGAAAGTATGCTGAAGGAAATCAAAAGACTGCAACTGGCATTGCGTTTATTTGGGTCTTATTATAACGAGCGTATACATTTACGTATGCCAAGTTTAGATCTATCGGATAAATCCCTAGTTGAGCATGAGTGGCTGATGACGGCAATGGATTATTACGGAGAAGCTTTCACAAAAGAAAGATTGGCCAATTTTCCAAGTGAGCCACCGAAGAAATAAACGAAAGAGCAATTTGTAGTTGTGTCCGATTATGTACGAGCGAAACGAGCATATGATGTAGCCGTTTTACGAGGAGAGCAGGTGTCCGCACAGGAGTTGCTGCGAGTACAAAAAGGAATGGATCCAGAATTATTGAAGGATTTGGCGCACCCTCGTTATCAGGCTTTTGTACTGAGTGATTGTTTTGCAGAAGATATCTTGTCCGAAAAGAAAGCGAATGCTTTTTTAGCAGCTGTAGAAGTAGCAACAGAGCAAGGAACTATTTTTTTCAATGATACGTTCGGGCGCAAACAAATGAACATCTACAGTTCCCAAACGTTATTTAAACAGTTCTTTAAGGTAAAGCAATTGATCGGATATTGGAAGATTTGGATTATGAGGAATTTGAAAAATTGAAGTTGCAGCAGAAACTAATGAAGCAACAGAAGGGGATGGATCAAAGGAGGAAGTCATAAGTCCGTGTTAACATTTTCAGGGGACGTTATTGGGAAGTTAAAATGGTATCATTGAGTAAAGTAAGAAATAATGGGTATACCGTAAACGGGCCATATTGTTGGATCTGATTTTTGCGAAAGAGGGTTGTTATGATGGATGAAATAATTTCACCAGTAATTGGTTTGATTGGTGTTTTAGTAGGTGGTTTTGTTTCTTATTTGACCCAAACAAGAAATGATAAGAGAATTGAGAGAAGAAATGATAAACGCCAAAAGCATATTGCTTATAATAAATTTCTTTTGCTTGAAGGTATGAATAGTCCTTTGGTACATGGTGTACATAGTGATAGTGAGAGAGATTTTTTATGGGAAGTTTATGCCGAAGGTACAAGAAAAGTTTTGTATGATAATTTACATTTACTTCATAGTGAGATAGTTTGGAGTGTCTTACAAATAGATATTATATCGGAAGAGGCAGAGGTTATGGGTCCAGATTATATATATATAAATAGACTTTATGGTTTATATGAGGAGATTAAAGATTGGATTATAAAAGACTATAGATATGAAATTAGTCAGCATGGTAGGTAATTACTGTTAATATAAGAGACTGTTTTCAGCAAATAATTTGCTACTACCGGGCGCGATTCATTGGTAATACACTCTTAGTTGATTGGAGTGAAAGCCGTCGACTCCGAGAGGATTAGCGTGAGCTTGAGACCCTGGACGTAGCGAAGCGAAGGAAGCGGCTCAAGCCACGCCCTCCGGAAAGCGTACGGCTGGAACGCAAATCAACAAGCTTAACACTATTCCAGATATGGGCGTAATTGTGGCACACTCAAAGGTCAATTTCTCAACAATGATTTGAGAAATTGACCTTTTTGCTATGTCATTTTCCTAACCCAATATTAAACAACCTATAAACTACAATTACAAATTTATTGCAATTATAACCAAAACACACTTTATATTAAATGTATATAATATTTTGACAACATTCGACTTTTTTATAGAATTACCATTGCATACTATGTAAAAGTAGGTGATACATCTAATGATAGAGCGATGGTTGAGCAGTAATCGACCTATACAGATTGAGCATGATGGGCGTTTTGTGCGCGGTGGAGAGAACGATGGACAACCGGTTTCGGCTGTTCGGCAAGAACGAATCCAGGAGGAAGTAGAGGTGCAGATCGAGGTAAAACCATTGGGCTAAATTGAAGAACAACTTTCCCTTACAACGGTCCAACGGTCCATCTGTCAATGTAATACGTTCTTGAAGTGCGGAGTGATCTCTTACGATAAAGACGGACAATCTCTCCGATGAGAGAGCTGCTATATCGGATGCTTGATTCCAAAAGAATTGATTTGTTAACCCATGAACATGCGTATTTTTCGGATATATACGATCATCTCCTTCGATTAGGAGAAATGATTGATTCTAATTGAGAGTTGACTGCGGATATACATGATAGTCATTATCCATCAATTCGAATCGCATGAACAGTATAATGATGACACTCACGATTATTTCATCGATTTTCATACCACTCACATTCATTGCGGGCGTATATGGCATGAATTTCGAGCATATGCCAGAACTCCATTTGACGTATGCCTATCCGGTCGTTCTCGCGGTAATGTTTGTCATTGGAATTGCAATGGTTGGGTGGTTTACATATAAAGGTTGGTTCCGAATTAATAAGAGTTAAATAAATTTTATAACCAATACTGTTGAACCTCAGTATACTTTGGGGTTTGTGATGGATGAATTGAAAACAGTGAAAAATGTTTGACCTGTAAAGGAATCGAATCAAACGTTTCTTTAGGTATGATGATGGGATCTGTTGACTTCCTTTTCTTTGCGATTGTCATGTGTGGCGTGAAATGATTTGAACTTTGAATTCCTACATCTAATCCGCTTTCAGCAATTGCATTTTGTAAATGATCCAGTTCTTCGTTAGGTGATGTTGCTAAATAGACAACTCGCGGACCAGATGGTGAACCGAAATAGGATATTCCGTTGATAAGCAATGTGAAGGGTTTGTGATGCTTAGCGATTTGCGTTAGCTGTTGTTGTAATGTGTGAAGTCTATGTTCAGGTATCGATCCGATGAACAGCAACGTAATATGCAAATCAGCTAATCCTGGTAAAACTTTATAATGATTTGCGAGTTGTAATTTGTCCCAGTAGTGATGTACCTGTTCATGTATCGTTTGTTGTGCTGGAATGCCAATGAAGTAATGTGTATTCATTCTTTAACTCCTTATGTGCTCTTTTAATGGTATTGTAGCCTATATTGTACAGGATAAAACGTCGTGTCAAGTACCCAATACACAAACCTAAGCATATAGTAATGTGGGGAACAACCAGAAGGCGAAAGGGGATTACGTGGACGAAACGACAAATCGAAAAATTCAGCAACTGAAACCGTATACAGTGAATAACTATGGAAAGAAAATGACGACCAATCAAGGGGTAAAGGTTTCGGATGATGAAAATTCATTAAAAGCCGGAGTACGTGGACCGACGTTAATCGAAGACTTCCATTTCCGTGAAAAAATGACGCATTTTGATCATGAGCGTATTCCAGAACGAGTTGTTCATGCAAGAGGCTTTGCGGCTCATGGAGAGTTTGAGTTGTATCATTCGATGAAAGAGTTTACAAGAGCAGCATTTCTTCAAGAACCAGGAACAAAAACACCAGTTTTCATCCGTTTTTCAACTGTGGCAGGAAGCAAAGGATCTGCTGAAACTGTTCGTGATGTACGAGGTTTTGCTGTAAAGTTTTACACAGAGGAAGGGAATTTTGACTTAGTCGGTAACAACATTCCTGTTTTCTTCATCCAAGATGCCATTAAATTTCCCGACTTTGTGCATGCCGTCAAACCAGAACCTCATAATGAAATACCGCAAGCCTCATCAGCGCATGATACGCTATGGGATTTCGTCGCTACGAATCAAGAAACAGCCCATATGATGATGTGGTTAATGTCAGACCGAGCAATTCCAAGGAGTTTCCGTATGATGGAAGGGTTTGGCGTCCACACGTTCAGATTCGTCAATGAAGCGGGCCAAGCGAAATTCATTAAGTTTCATATTAAACCTCGATTAGGAGTTCATTCACTTATTTGGGAAGAGGCTCAAATGATTGCGGGAGAAGATCCTGATTTTCACCGAAGGGATTTGTGGGAAACAATCGAGCATGGCAATGTCGTCGAATATGATTTAGGTGTACAAATGATTGATGAAAAAGATGAGTTCATGTTCGATTTTGATATTCTGGATGCGACAAAATTATGGCCAGAAGAAATCGTACCTGTGCGCCTCTTCGGGAAAATTACGCTGAATCAAAACGTGGAAAATGTGTTTGCGGAAACGGAGCAAGTAGCTTACCACCCAGGAAATGTTGTCCCAGGAATTGACTTTACAAATGATCCGTTATTGCAAGGAAGATTATTTTCCTACTTGGATACACAACTCCTTCGTTTGGGCGGACCGAACTTTACTGAAATACCGATCAATCGTCCGATTTGTCCGTTTCATAACAACCAACGTGACGGATTCAGCCGTCAACGAATCGACAAAGGGCAAGTCAGTTATCATAAGAATAGTTTGGCGAACATTACACCATCCACCTCCACTTGGAAAGAGGGAGGATTTGTCCATTATGCTGAAAAAGTCGAAGGACGTGTTATCCAAGCAAGAAGTGAATCTTTCAAAGATCATTTCTCGCAAGCTCGTCTGTTTTGGAACAGTATGACGCCGGTTGAAAAGCAACATATCATGAACGCTTTCATTTTCGAAGTGAGTAAAGTGCAGTCTAAGAGTGTTAGGCAACAAGTCGTCGATATGTTCGTACATGTGGATAAGGAATTGGCAACGACACTTGCAGATGCTGTTGGAGTGAATCGACCAACGGGAGAGCAAGTGAATGTTACTGCTTCTTCACCTGCGCTCAGTCAAGAAAACACACCTAAGTATCCATATACGCTGAAAGTAGGTGTGTTAATCGGTGAAGGATTCAACGGCAGTGAAGTGAAATCAGTCGTCAATTCTTTACTGGATGCAGGTGTTACTGTCGATATTGTCGGCGAAAAGTTAGGGACATTAACAGGAGCAGATGGTATTCAAGTAGTAGTGAACCAATCTTTGGTATCCACAGCACCTTCCCTGTTTGATTCATTATATATTGTGGGAGGCAAAGCGGATAATCAGAAGAAATTTGAGAGTCAGCTCATAAATTACATTAATGTTGCATACAGCCAATATAAACCGATTGGCGTCGCTTCAACTGGTATGCCGATTTTCAGTAAATCTGATGCAAAGCCAGGGCCAGGTATCGTCTTTGCAACAGAAAATGATTTCGCCGAGGATTATATTCAAGCAATCACGCAACAACGTTTTTGGGATCGCAATATATACATCATCTGAAATTTACCGCTCCATGCGTTTTTTGGAGCGGTTTTTGTGTATAATCAAACAAAAAGGAGTGACAGCAGATGATCCGCACAATCATATTTGACTTAGATGATACGCTCTTATGGGATGAAAAAAGTATCGCCACGGCATTTGCAAAAACGTGTCAATTTGCTGCAAAACAATATGACGTAAACCCGAAGGAATTGGAGGCAACTGTTCGTGAAGCAGCTCGCACTCTCTATGCTACTTATGAAACATATGCACATACTCAGCTCATTGGCATTAATCCATTTGAGGGGCTATGGGGTACTTTTGATGATGAAGGAGAAGCGTTTCAACGAATGAAAAGTCTCATACCATCCTATCAAAAAGATGCATGGACAAGAGGATTGCAAGTATGCGGAATACATAATGAGGAATACGGAAAAACATTAGCTGCAAGATTCATCGAAGAGCGAAAGAAAGCACCGTTTGTTTATGAAGAGACATTTTCCGTATTGAATCAGTTGAAAGGGAACTACAAACTTGTCTTGTTAACGAATGGAGCACCTTCATTGCAACAAACAAAGCTTGCGATAACGCCTGAAATTGCACCATACTTTGATGAAATTGTCATTTCTGGTGCATTTGGAAAAGGAAAACCGGACCCGTCAATCTTTACGTACGTACTAGAAAAAACATCTACCCCTGTAGAACAAGCTCTAATGATTGGTGATAACTTGATGACAGACATATTAGGTTCCTCTCGAGTCGGCATGCGTTCCGTTTGGATTAATCGAGAAAACAAGCCGAAACATGATGAAATCCGACCTGACTTTGAAATAAGTCATTTAGATGAGTTATTTACAATATTAGGAGAGTTATCGGATCTGAATGAGTAGTATGCATTGGAGTAAAAACAGTGCTTAAATAGAAACACGTGCCGCAATCCACGAAGTTCTGTGCGACAAAGCCATGTTTTTTGAAAGATATATGGAAAGTGCGAAGGGACGATTTAGCGTGTCTTTACTGGTGTAAAGAAAACTGGTATACGAAGGATAACACTTAGGGGCTTTAAAATGTCCATGGAGGAAACTTACTTTTTCTACCAAGAATCTAAAGTAACTGGCCGATTAAACATGAAGAAAGCTGCCGTAATTATTGAAATGATGCATCTTTGTAAAGGGGGATGCAGTTGATTGGAGTGCAGAGCGGCGACTCCTGGGGGATCAGCGCAGCGTGAAGACCCCGCAGGAAAAGCCGTCCGCTTTAGACAGCATTAGCGTAGTGTTGGGAGCACGGATGCCTTAATTTCCGCAAAGAACGCAGAAATACGGCAAAGCGAACCCTATGCTGTTCGCTTGGCTGAGGGCAAGCCCCCTGGAAAGCGTCCGCTCGGAACGGAAATCAACATTTTATCAGTCCATTAATAGCTAAGAAAGTGTTTTACAGATCAATCGCACGAACTTCGTAAATATCAGCCAGTTCAGTCAGATCTTCCATTTCTTCTTGCTCCACATGATTGTCAATCGTCAGCATCATGATTGCTTCACCGCCAATAGTTGTTCGGCCGACTTGCATCGTGGCGATATTAATATTCTTTTCTGCCAACAATGTACCGACACGGCCGATTGCGCCCGGTTGGTCTTTATGTTTAATGAACAATAAATGCCCTTCAGGCACGACGTCTACTACGTAATCATCGACTTTTACAATACGCGGGCCGAGTCCATTTAATAACGTACCCGCTACGCGATGAACAGAACCGGCAGTGTGCACTTCTACCGTGATTAAGTGGAGGAAACCTTTGCTCGTCGTTGTTTTATGTTCATTGACCTTTATGTCAAAACGCTCTGCGAGGTATTTTGCATTGACATCGTTGACGTGACTACCGAAATTCCGTTTTAAAATTCCTTTTACCGTATTGCGCGTTAACGCCCTGACATCATAATTCGCAAGTTCGCCTGCATACTTGATGTTCACTTCTACGATTGTTTCATCCGTTTTGCGAGAGAGGAATGTGCCTAATTTCTCTGCCAAATCGAAGAAAGGAGCAATTTTTGCAAGTACTTCCTTAGAAACGGAAGGTAAGTTGACGGGATTGCGTACAGCTTCGCCTTTGAAAAAGCTAAAAACGTCATTACTTACATCTACTGCGACACTTTCTTGCGCTTCTACTGTACTCGCACCTAGGTGAGGTGTTGCAATCACTTCAGGTAACGTGAGCAACGGGTGATCGATAAATGGTTCGGTTTCAAAAACATCTAGGGCAGCACCGGCAACTTTTCCAGAAACAATCGCATTGTAGAGTGCATCTTCATCGATGATTCCGCCCCTTGCACAGTTGATGATCTGTACGCCATCTTTCATTTTGTAGAATGCTTCTTCGTTTAATAAATGACGCGTTTCTTTTAATAATGGTGTATGAACGGTAATGAAATCTGCTGCTTGAATGACATCATCAACCGTACCAAAGTCAATCCCCATCTTTTTCGCTTTCTCTTCCGTCAAGAACGGATCGTACGCAATGACATTCATGCGCTGTCCTTTCGCACGTGCTGCAACTTCTGTACCAATTCGACCGAGACCGATTACGCCGAGTGTCTTATTTTTCAACTCGACGCCAATATATGTTTTGCGATCCCAAACGCCATTTTTTAATGCATTGAATGCTTGTGGGATTTTTCGAGCCAACGCAGTCATCATCGCAATTGTATGCTCAGCGGCAGAATTCGTGTTGCCGTCGGGTGCATTGACGACGATAATGCCATTTTCCGTCGCGGCATCCAGGTCAATGTTATCCACACCGACACCAGCTCGACCGATAATTTTTAAGTTTTTACCTGCTTCAATCACTTCGCGTGTCACTTGTGTTTGGCTTCGGACGAGCAACGCGTCAACATCTTTTATTGTCTCAAGCAGAGCTTCCTTGGATAAATCGGTTGTAATGGTTATGGCTAAGTTTTCAGCTTGTCGTAATGGATAAATGCCTTCTTCGCTAAGCGGATCAGTAATTAGAATATGGAATGTCATCAGTTTGTCGCTCCTTTTGCTACATAAATTTTTTGAGCTGCAGCCACGCCTTTTCCGATTTCTATTTGCTTACCGGATTTTACTAATCCGATTTCAATCATGGCGATGGTTTGAAGGACATCGGCAGGTGAACAATATCCCATATGCCCAACTCTGAAAATCTTGCCTTTTAGATGTTCCTGTCCACCCGCTACTGTTAAACCGAATTCGCTTTTAATCGTCTTTCTAAATAATTCGGCGTCAAAGTCTTCAGGGGAAACAGCTGTGACAGTGTCTGCAGCATCCTCATCAGTTGTCAGTAAAGGAATCGCCAATGCTTTAAAAGCAGCGCGCGTCATTTCTTTCATGAGTTTATGACGAGCATATACTTCCTCGAGCCCTTCAGCTTCCATCATCTTTAGTGCTTCATGTAGTCCGAAAAGCAACGAAAGGGCAGGTGTAAAAGGTGTCGTATCTTTAGCTAAATTCGATTTATATTTCACTAAATCCAAGTAGAAACCACGATTTGAATTGTTTTCAATTCGGTTCCAAGCTTTCTCGCTTACGGCAATAAAAGTGAGTCCAGCTGGTAGCATGAATGCTTTTTGTGTACCCGTTACGATCACATCAATCCCCCAATCGTCCATTTTCGTTACCACACCGCCAACGCAAGAGACTCCGTCGACGATGATAAGTGCATCGGACACTTCTTTGACTGTCTGTGCAAGCAAATGAACAGGATTCATGACACCTGTTGAAGTTTCGCAATACGTTGCAAATACAGCTTTAATTGCTGGATTATTTTGCACCACTGCTTGCACATCTTTTACGTCAAATGCTTTGCCCCATTCGACCGTAAGCTGATGAACGACAATTCCATATGCTTCACAAATTTTTACAAAGCGTGCTCCAAACGTACCTGTTACAATCACAAGTACTTCATCCGCAGGATTTACTATATTCACAACAGCTGCTTCAAGTCCTGACGTGCCACTGCCGGTTACAATGACAACATCCTGTGTTGTGCCAAATACTTTTCGTAGTCTTGGTTGAATGGTACGTAGCAATTCAGAAGTTTCACTTCCTCGATGTCCGATCATCGGTTGGCTCATTGTCCGTTGTACGCTCGGCGGAATCGGTGTTGGTCCTGGAATTCGTAAAAAGTATTGGTCTGCTAACATGTAGATCTCCTCCAATTAATAAAAAATATAAAAAAGCCTTTCATCCCTTGCATGTACTGCAAGGGGCGAAAAGCTTTTACGCTACGCGGTACCACCCTTTTTCGCTGTCCAAAATAGACAGCCTTCATTGTTTGCGTAACGTGCATCATACGGATGATCCTACGACATAAGTTTCAGATCACCAATTCCAGAGTGCTACTTTACGACTGAACCACTGATTCTCACCAACCATCAGCTCTCTTAAGATTCGAGTACGTAAAACATATCTCCATCGACATTGTTCGTTTAGGTATTTAATTATTGAACATCATATCACGTGAAAAAAGAATGTCAACCAATTAGTTCGTGTTTAGATCTATATTTTATATGATTTTCGTAATTTGGATTAAAATAATCAGTTAAACGCGTACTAAAATAAATTTAAATCAATTATTGTTCGTGTTTTATCATTGTGAATAAAAAGCTTTCCACTCTCCTTTACACCTACATGTAAAGGGGCGAAAAGCTTACAATTTACGCGGTACCACCCTTGTTCACTGTCAAAGACAGTCTTCATTGCATGCGGTAACGAGCATGAAACGTACGTACCTACTAAAAAGTTGTTCGGTACATCTATTCAGGAGTGCTACAACAGACATGTCAACGCTGATTTTCAGCAAATCATCAGCTCTCTTTAGATGCCATCATCTATCGCGTATCTCCATCGCAATATTATCGAAAAATTTAATTACTGAATATCATATCAGTATCTAAAAAAATGTCAACCTTTTTTTGAATGAACAATAAAATGCCTTTTAACGAGTGTATAAAATCGCATTCTTATCACATCATAATACCAAATCCATGAATTCAATGGAAAAGTTCAAGAAAAGAGGGAAAACAATTGGGTATTTTAAGCGGAAATTCAAAAGAAGAACCGATGCATTATGGTGAAGTATTAGGATGTTGGGCATATGTAGGGGCAAATAAAGGACTCATTAGCGGATATCAAGGCTTCATTAACCATGCGGGAGATGACGGTCTTAAAAAACTGTTGGACGAAGCTGTGCAAATGATGAAAAAAGAAAATGAGCAAGTGGAAACACTATTGAAAGAACATGGAGTCACGCCTCCTCCTACATTACCTGATCGTCCAATTGCCAACCAAGAAGAAATTCCTGCTGGCGCACGCTTCATGGATCCTGAAATTAGTGGCGCAATCTCGATAAACGTTGGGCAAGCCCTCGTATCGTGCAGCCAAGTGATTGGGCAATGCTTACGGGAAGACGTCGCGATGATGTTCAGTAAATTCCATGCTGAGCGTTTACTATTCGGCATGAAATTATTAAAGATGAATAAAGAAAAAGGTTGGATTATTCCACCACCAATTCACGTTCCTCATTAACAAAAGGAGCAGCTGGCAAACGTCAGCTGCTTCTTTTGTGCTTTATTTCAGAAAAATATGGTAAAATGATGGAGATGATTTTTAAAGGGGGAAATTACGTGGCGATTCAAACGAAAAGGGAAGTAGTTGTAGACCATTATCATGGAACAAAAATTGAAGATCCCTACAGATGGTTGGAGAATCCGAAAGATCCAGAAGTTCAGCATTGGGTAGATGAACAAAATAAACAAACACATGATTTTGTCAGTACATTTGAAGATCGTGAATTGTTAAAAACGAAATTGACGAAAGCGATGGATTATGAAAAGTATTCAGTTCCTCGAAAAGAAGGGGACTATTATTATTTTCATAAAAATGACGGCCTACAAAACCAAGCAGTCTTCTATCGGACAACAAATCTTGATTCGGATAAATTGGAAGTGGTCTTAGATCCGAATACGATGAATGAACAAGGGACTGCTGCAATTACCAACCTTTCTTTCACGAAAGATGGAAAGCGACTAGCGTATGGGGTATCGTTAAACGGCAGTGACTGGCAGGAAATCCGGGTACGGAACTTGGAAACGCTTCAAGATGAGGGGGATTTGTTGCAGTGGTGCAAGTTTTGTAGCATCGCATGGGATGAAGGAGGCACCGGATTTTATTATAACCGTTTCCCAGATCCTTCAACGATTCAAGCTGAGGATGAAAGCTATTATAACAAAGTGTATTGGCATAAAATCGGTACAGCGCAAGAAGATGATGTGCTCATCTATGAGGATTTGGACAATAAAGAGTTCTCCTTTGACCCCGTTTTTTCGGATGACTACAACTATTTGTTGTTGAATGTGTGGAAAGGGACAGAAAATAAAAGCCGGATTTATATGAAAGACGTTGCCAATGATTCTGGATTTGTGAAACTATTCGCAGAGGGTGATGCTCGCTATACATTCATTGGAAATGAAGGCAAGTTATTTTACTTTGTGACCAATTCGGATGCACCGAAAGAGCGTGTAATTGCTGTTAACGTGGAAAGTCCAAGTAAGGAAAATTGGACGGAAATTATACCTGAGCAAGAGGATGTATTGTCATTTGCGAAAATCGTCAACCACCAAATCGTTGCATGTACGTTACATAATGCACATTACAAAGTGAAGATTTATGACATGCATGGAAAGTTTGTAAGTGTTGTCCCTCTTCCGGATTTCATATCGTTAACAGGAATGACAGGTGAGAAGAAAGATACGAGCATGTTCATTGGTTATACGTCTTACTTATCCTCTGGCACAATTGTTGAATATGATTTTTCAGCTGCTACATCTAGAGAGATCTTTCGTCGTTCACATGATGAAAAAATGAATGATTTTGTAACAACACAAGTTTTTTATCCGTCAAAAGATGGCACCCAAATTCCGATGTTCATCACACATCGCAAAGGAATTGCGTTAGATGGGAGTCATCAGGTGCTGTTGTATGGATATGGAGGTTTTAATGTAAGTCTCACGCCGGGTTTTTCACCAGCAGTGCAAGTTTTGTTGGAAGAAGGCGGTGTGTATGCCGTTGCGAACTTACGTGGTGGCGGAGAATTCGGGGAAGAGTGGTACAAGGCAGGAACATTAGAACACAAGCAAAATGTCTTTGACGATTTTATCACAGCAGGCGAGTGGCTAATTGAAAAAGGCTATACAAAGTCGGAAAAGTTGGCAATCATGGGCGGTAGTAACGGTGGGTTACTCGTCGGAGCATGTATTACGCAACGGCCAGATCTATTTGGCGCAGCAGTTTGTCAAGTTCCGGTTATTGATATGCTAAGGTACCATAAGTTCACAGTCGGTCGCTATTGGGTGACAGACTACGGCAATGCGGAAGAGAGTGCTGACGACTTTACTTTTATGATCAAGTATTCTCCACTTCATAATGTGCGTTTTGGAGTTGAATATCCAGCGACCTTAATTACTACAGCGGATACGGATGATCGGGTCGTACCTCTACATGCGAAGAAATTTGCTGCTACGTTACAAGCAGCTCAATCCGGTCCTAATCCAATTTTATTACGCGTAGAAAAAAATGCAGGACATGGATTAGGTAAACCAACAGCAAAAATTATTGAAGAACAAACCGATATTTATTCATTTTTAAAATTGGTCTTGAAATAAATAAAATCAGGCGCCCATTTGTCATTTGTACTGACGGGCCCTGATTTTTATTTTTGTCGTTCCCAATTTCGTAACGCTGGGAATGGATCAAAAGCCCATTCTGTCTTTCCGTTATATTTGTATACACCATAGTGCAGGTGCGGGGGGAACTTGCCTGAAGTACCTTCTTTGCCGTAACCCGAACTACCAACAAATCCGAGCAATGTGCCAGGCTCGACGATATCACCTTCTTGAATGCCCTTATCAAAATACGCTAAATGGGCAAAGTAATGGTATGTGTTATGGTTATCACGGATGCCAATGCGCCAACCACCGAACTGGTTCCATCCCATCACTTCGATGACACCGTATGATGTTGCCACGACAGGGACACCATAACTTGCAAAAATGTCTGTACCTTCATGAATTCGCCTTCCTCCCCAACCGCGGCTTGACCCCCATGTACTTCGATAACTGTAATGATGAGCTTTTGGGATAGGAAAGGTGTGTTCATCCAGTTCGACTGTTCCAAAATGCTTGTACAACTTGGCAATCGTCAGTACTTGGTTAACAGTTGCTTCTTTTTTGTAATAATGCCATAACGCTGCTTTGTAATCCTCTTCACGTGGACCATACAAAGCGAGATGATTAGCCATCGTCACAAGAATATCAGCTGGGTTTTGCAAATCGGCAAGGCCGTCTTCATCTCCATCATCTCCGTTTCCACCGAAGAAAGCGATGGAATCCAGAACAGTATCTGAAGCTTCAGGATTTAACATACCAACCCAGTACGGAGTAGGATATTGAATGGAAATCGGACCTTCCATTTTTTCCAGGTCCGGCCGAACTTGTTGGATATTTCGTTCATATTGATCAATCGCGGCTAAATAATACCAAGGGACAAGCTCGCTTGAGAACTCATAATAATACTTCATCCGTTCTTCATTTGTTGCTTCCTCGGTTTGTATGTTTGCAGCCATCGTTTTCACAAAAGGAAATGCAGTGAGTAACAAAAAGCAAAACGGAATGCTCATTAAGTGAATACGCAAATGGGATTCCTCCTTTATTCACTTTATAGCTTTCCCGAAGTGACGTTTTTCATGAGGATTTTGGATTGTTAGATGGTGGAGGAATGTGAATGTTCTTCTCAAAGGAAGCATTACGGTAGATTATGTAGTTGTGCTATACTCAATAAGAGAATGTACCTACAGAAGGAGATGGATAGGATGGAAAAATTAACGTCAGTTGAGCAGTTTGAACAATTAAAAAATGAGGAACGCACAGTTTTCATGTTTTCAGCAGATTGGTGCCCTGATTGCCGAATCATCGAACCGCTTCTCCCTGGAATTGAAGCAGATTATCCTGAATACCAATTCATCTATGTCGATCGCGATGAATTCATAGATATTTGCCAGCAACTCGACATTTTTGGCATACCAAGCTTCGTTGCTTTCCATAGTGGGGAAGAGGCAGGTCGTTTTGTCAGCAAAGACCGCAAATCGAGAGAAGAAATTGAAGCATTTTTAAACGAATTAGGAAACTAACGCCAATTTTTGATGTGTTAACTAATGAAAAGGTGGAAATGTGGCTATTCATTTCCATCTTTTCTTTACTATAAGAATCGCGTAAGTAGAATATGTCTACTTGCATCAGATCGTTTTCAGCACCTACATTCTCAATTTGTCAGACTCCGGTACCTCACGTATCATCTCTCGTTCCTAAAGCTGCTCTCCAGTTTACAATAAAGACAACCCCAAGCCCGAAGCCAAGTCTTAACTCCCGCTCGAATGAATAAACCGCAACAAGCCAACCGATAACGGGACTTGTTGCGGTTCATTTCGTTCAGATTATTGCTCCGCAAATAATGTATACATTTTTTCAGGATAATCTGTGAAAATTGCTTGCACACCTACTTGTTGCATGTACTTTGCATACTGTTCATCATTCACCGTAAACGTCCTTACTGGAATTCCACTTTCGAAAACTTCACGCATGGAAGGGCGAATAGCAGCTGGAAAAAGGATATGTAAGTCATCTGCTGGGACGCTTCGTATATAGTTGACAGGGTTCACGAGTACTTCCATGAACAACGTTGCGGTTCTAATGGCTGGTGCAAGTTGTTTGCTTAATTGAATAGCACCATGGTCAAACGACGAAAGGATGACGCGAGCTGTCAACTGGTATTCTTCAATTAGTTCAATTACTTTTTGAACCATTCCATCATAGGGAAAGATGTCCGACTTCAATTCAATATTTATCACGTGTTCTGTTGATTGAAAGACTTCAAGCACTTCTCGTAATGTAGGAATGGTCGTTCCTGTAAATTCGGGAGCGAACCAGCTTCCGAAATCGAAGGTGCGCAATTCTTCTAAAGTGAGGTCTTTTACATAGCCCTTACCATTTGATGTTCGATTAATCTTTTCATCATGGATGACAACCAATTCATGATCTGCTGTCATATGAACGTCAAATTCCACTCCATGAATCGGCAGGGAAGCTGCTTCTTTAAATGCGGGAATTGTATTTTCGGGAAATGTCCCGGAAGCTCCTCTGTGGGCAAAAATGTCCATTGTATTTTCCTCCGACGCTACAGTCGAGTAGCAAGTGTAATATAGATAAAGATTTCAAAGCATCTAAATGGTTGTTCGTTTATGCAATTAAGAAAGGGCGGCGGTTAGCCCGCAGCCCGCTTAGTATGCATGTATTCTGTGTTGAATCAGTTCCAATTATTGTTGTTTTCAATTTCCTTCTTGAGAAGTTCCGCACCTCTAGGGCTGATGAACATGCCATTAGACAAACGTTTATTCTCAGAAGTGATATCACCAGTTACAATACACGCCTCATCGACAACATATTTTCGTAGAATAATCATATCGTCGTCTACAAAAATTTCCATCGGTGCACCTTTCTCCAATTGTAAGGTGCTTCTAAGTTCTTTTGGAATCACAATTCTTCCGAGATGATCAACTTTCCGTACGATACCTAAACTACGCATAATATCCTCCCTGACTTCGTGATAGTTATTATACCAGTATGGATGAGTATACCAGTAAAATAGAAAAAATACAAAAATATGAATATACTTTCTTATCTTTACTTACTTCTACTATTCCACATCTGGAAACTTTAAAACTATTCTATACATCGATTTCTGTTAAAATAGGAAACGTTGTAAAGAAAGGAGAACGATTGTATGTCTGTTTTATTGAAGAAATCGGTGTTTTTTGATTATGTTCAAATTATTATTGGGGCGACTTTTGTCGGCCTTGCATTTAATATATTTTTGTTGCCATCTCGTATTGCAGCGGGTGGGATTTCTGGGGTAAGTACGATATTGTACGAGCTATTCAACTATAATCCGGCTGTTGTCCAATGGATCATTAATATCCCACTAATTGTACTTGGACTTGTGCTTGCAGGAAAAGAATTTAGTGTGAAAACGATTGTTGGTACGTTTTTTGTCCCGTTTGTCATCTTTTTAACGCATGATATTAACTTGTCCGTTGACAACCCTCTACTCAGTTCTATTTATGGTGGGATCATGCTTGGTATTGGGTTAGGAATTGTGTACCGTGGGAATGGCTCGACTGGCGGCACCGCTTTAATTGCACAATTGTTGAAAAAGTATACAGGCATTTCAAGCGGTTTCTCACAATTGATTGTCGATGGAATTGTCGTTGTCACTTCAGCATTTGTATTTAATTTTGAACTCGCTTTATACGCACTCATGGCTATTTATGTTACAAGCAAGGTGATTGACTTCGTGCAATTGCAAACTTCCCCGACGAAGTTAGTGCTCATTATTACCGAACATGAAGATAAAATCCAAGCGGTCATTCAAAATGAGATCGACCGTGGTTTGACGAAAGTAAAATCAACAGGTGGGTTTTCAAACAATGACAAGACGATGATTTTCTGTGTAGTGGAACAATCAGAAGCCGTTTATTTGAAAAAGTTGTTACAAACTGCTGAACCGAGCGCTTTTGTCATATTCCTGAATGCTTCTGAAATTTTGGGGACAGGCTTTTCGAGAGCGAAAGTAAGACTGTAAGAAATAAGTATACAATTCTGTATAAAATGATATAATGGACAACAAATGAATATTTCTTATCAAGAGAAGCTGAGGGATTTGGCCCTGAGAAGCTTCAGCAACCTCTGCTCCGGCAGGAAGGTGCTACCTCCAACAAGATGTTAATCTTGAGAGATAAGAGCGGAGACCGTTAAAAATCCTCGTTCCTATCTTAGGAATGAGGATTTTTTACATGAATAGGGGGAATTTACGTGCCGATTAATATACCTGAACAATTGCCGGCAAGAGAAATGTTGAAAGAAGAAAAAATATTTGTGATGGATGAAGGGAGAGCTACTTCTCAAGATATCCGTCCATTAAACATCATCATTCTCAATTTAATGCCTGAAAAAGAGAAAACTGAACTGCAACTATTGCGGTTATTAGGAAACACACCCTTACAAGTAAATGTATCTTTTTTGAACACCGCTACATATGAATCGAAAAACGTCAGTAAAACGCATTTAGATGCATTTTATACAACGTTTGAGCATGTGAAAAATCGCCGCTATGACGGTCTAATTATTACGGGTGCACCAATTGAGCATCTTGCATTCGAAGACGTAACGTATTGGGATGAACTGCAACAAATCATGGATTGGTCCAACACGAATGTCACATCCGTTTTGCACATATGTTGGGGCGCTCAAGCAGCTCTTTATCACCATTATGGCATTAATAAATTTGAACTCCCAAAGAAGTTGTCGGGTGTATATGAACATACATTGACGGATCCGACGGTAGAGCTTGCGCGTGGCTTCAACGATTTGTTCACCGCTCCTCATTCTCGTTACACATCCGTATCCATTGAAGAAATTGAACAGGACAATCGCCTTCAATTGTTGGCTATATCTGAAGAAGCGGGAGCTTTCATCATACTTTCAAAAGATGGCAAACATATTATGGTGACAGGGCATTTGGAGTATGATGCATGTACGCTTGGTGAAGAGTATGCGCGTGATATTGCAAAAGGCATTGCAATTGATGTTCCGGAAAATTATTTCCCGCACGATGATCCAACGAAGCAACCGTTGAATACATGGCGTTCGCATACGCATTTGTTGTTCTCCAACTGGCTGAACTATTATGTGTATCAAGAGACACCATTTGAATGGAAATAAAAGTAAAGCTAGCATTGGCACATGTTGCTGATGCTGGCTTTTTTGGCTTCAATGAGTTTTTCGAGTCAATAAAAACAGCAATTAAATTAAGATAAAAAGCTTTCAAATTTCTCTACAACTTGCATTCCTATTCGATTACGTATTTCTCTTCTGAATAAGTCCCTCTTTCTGCTGCAAACTAGTGTACAGAGGAGGTAAGAGAACATGGAATTAGAAGGGTTACTGGAATTGAAGTTTTGGGAAATGCTTTTGCGGACGACAACTGCATTTATCATCTTGCTCATTCTTGCAAGGATTATGGGGAAGAAACAAATCTCACAATTGACGTTTTTCCATTATGTGACGGGTATTACGATTGGATCGATTGCTGCCGAGATATCCGTTAATTCAGAAACGCATTTTTATAATGGAAGTATATCCTTAATTTGGTGGGCTTTATTGACGGTTTTTGTGAACTTCTTAACAATCAAATCAAAGAATTTACGAAAGTTGTTAGATGATCAGCCAACAATCCTTATTTTAAAGGGGAAAATTAGTGAACAAGGCATGAAGAAAGCACGTTTTACGTTGAATGACCTGAATATGATGCTTCGAGAACAAGGCATTTTTACTGTGACCGATGTTAACTATGCGATACTTGAAACGAATGGGGAACTGAGTGTATTAAAAAAAGCGAGCCAGGAGCCAGCCACACGAAAAGATGTGAATGCTCCTAGCCCTGAACCAAAATATCTTCCGACTGAGATTATTTCTGACGGAAAGTTAATGAAAGAAAACTTAACCGAACTTCATTTGACAGAAGAATGGTTGTATGCTGAGTTGCAGCATCATGGCATATCGACAGTTGAACAAGTCTTCTATGCTGAAATACTGGGCGATGGCACACTCCATGTCGATGAGCGAACCGGTCAATAAATTACGCAGTCGGCGTGACTTGTAACGTGGCAACTCCAGTAGTAATTGCAGCTTCACTAACAGCTTGTGCAACGGCACTTGCGACACGATCATCAAAAGGATCTGGAATAATATAGTCTTCGTGCAAGTCTTTCTCGTCAATTAAAGATGCAATTGCAACGGTCGCTGCCATTTTCATCTGCTCATTAATATCCGTAGCACGTACGTCCAACGCTCCACGGAAAATTCCAGGAAATGCAAGAACGTTATTTACTTGGTTAGGGAAATCGGATCTGCCTGTTGCAATAATCCGTGCACCGTATTGTTTAGCGCGTGCTGGCATGATTTCAGGATTTGGATTCGCAAGTGCGAAAAGGACTGGCCCTTCATTCATGGAAGCAATCATTTCTTCTGTTAGCAAGTCTGCAACAGAGACACCGATGAAGACATCAGAACCAGCAAGAGCATCCGCCAAACTGCCTTTAACAGCAGTTGGGTTTGTCAGTGCTGCCATCTCATTCTTTATCGGATTCATGCCGTTTGTCCGACCTTCGTAAATTGTTCCTTTTGAATCACATAAAATGATGTCCTTGCACCCGATTGTCAAAAGATGTTTGACGATTGCAATTCCTGCTGCGCCTGCACCGTTCACGACGATTTTGGCAGTTTTTAAGTCTTTACCTGTCAGTTTGAATGCATTAATCAGTCCCGCTGCAACGACAATTGCGGTTCCATGCTGATCATCATGAAAGACAGGGATTTCACATTCTTGACGTAAACGTTGTTCAATTTCAAAACAACGGGGTGCAGAAATGTCTTCTAAATTGATGCCACCGAATGTTGGGCTCATCAGTTTGACGGTTTGAATAATTTCTTCTACATCTTTTGTTGCGAGGCAAATCGGAAACGCATCCACATCGGCAAAACGTTTAAGTAGAAGCGCTTTGCCTTCCATTACAGGCAATGCAGCTTCTGGTCCGATATCTCCGAGACCTAATACGGCTGTTCCATCTGTAATGACTGCAACGAGATTCCCTTTAATCGTATAATCGTACACAGTTGTTGGTTCTTTTGCGATTTCCAAACAAGGCTCAGCAACGCCAGGGGAATAGGCTAAGCTCAAATCCTTCGTATTGTCTAGGGAGACTTTTGAAACAACTTCCATCTTCCCTTTGTGAAGTCCATGCATCGCTAATGCGGAATGATATTCTTTCGTCATCTAGTTCGCTCCGTTCTATTTGTTTTATGGGTAATTAAAATTATTAACAGCATCAAACAGTAAATGCAAGTGGTGAAAATCTGTTTAATCCAATGATTATGTGAATGATACCGCTTACACGATGATTCGATATATATTTAGTATGTGAAAAAAATATTTTATTAGTAGCACTGGAAATGCAAACTATTTATATGATAAAATGAATGACAGTCATTCATATCATTCGTAAAGGAGGTTGAATAAATGGACAAACGTGAGCGAATCGTGTCTGCAGCTATTGAGGTCTTTAGTGAACAGGGGATCGAGAAGACTAAAATTTCGGATATTGTGAAAAGAGCAGGAATCGCCCAAGGAACGTTTTATTTATACTTTCCTTCCAAGTTGTCGCTGATGCCTGCAATTGCAGAAGTGATGGTCGAGAAAACAATGGAGATTGTTCAGGCTAAAGTTTCAAAATCAGCTCCTTTTCCAGTCAGACTCGATCAATTAGTCGATGCAATTTTTGAAGTGAGTGAAGAGTATCACGAAATGCAAGCGCTCATCTATTCCGGTCTCGCATCTACCGAGCATTTAAAAAAATGGGAGACGGTCTATGCACCGTTTTACGAATGGATCAGCGAGAGTTTGGAACAAGCAATTGAAGATGAAGTCATTAGAGATTCTGTTGATCCTGCACGCACTGCAAAATTAGTGATAGGTCTTGTTGAATCAGCTGCGGAACAGATTTACTTGTATGATGCAAACAAAGAGGACGAGGCTGCCGTACAAAAAAGAGAGGTCAAGCAGTTTTTACGTTTTGCTTTGTCCATTCATGACTAATTGCACAGCTGGAGAGCGATTTCTTCCGTTCTCCAGCAGGGCAAAATTTATCATTTGTTATTAAATGAATGACAGTCAGTCATAACGTAACGGAGGAAACAGAAATGAACAAATCATGGCTTTATGTAGCATTGACCAGTTTCTTTGAATTGGTCTGGATTTTTGGATTTAACGTAGCAAGTGAATGGTGGCATTGGCTACCGATTGTGTTTTTTATTTTTGTTGATTTTCATTATTTGGCGAAGGCTTGTGAAAATTTACCGACGGGTACGGTGTATGCCATCTTTGCTGCCGTTGGAACTGTCGGGACGGCGCTAATGGATGTTTTCTTCTTTGGAGAAAGTTTAAGTGCCGGTAAAATATTTTTCATGTTTATTTTAGTTGTCGGGGTTGTCGGGTTGAAACTTGCGGATGACTTGGAAGATAAGAAAGCGAAGAAAGGGATTGTTCAGTAATGGGTTGGTTTTTTGTTTTATTAGCGGCAGCGTGTGAATTTGCTGGTGTTGTCGGTTTAAATAAATATAACGAGCAAAAAAGCTTTCAAAATGTGTTGTTATTTGGAGGAGGATTTGGCCAGCATTTGCGTTTCTTTACATGTCATTCAACTACTTACAAGTGAGCACGGCCTATGCTGTATGGATTGGCATTGGAACAGCAGGAGCCGTACTCATTAATATGATTTTCTTTGGAGAATCTAAAAGTATCGGTCGAGTGATGAGTGTGTTATTAATTGTTATCGGTGTTGTTGGATTAAAGGCATTGTCATAAGTTTAGATGATTTCCCAATCTCGTTCGTTTGCAATTTGTGCAAGCCTTTTTTTCGGTTTTACTGCGACTGGTGAACCGACTAATTCAAGTACGGATAAATCAGAATAACTGTCTCCATACGCATAGCTGTTTGTCCAATCGATGTCCTTGGATTGGAGGGCTTCCATGATTTTTTCATTTTTGCGTTTCCCTTGAATGTGGTATATGCTCTTTTGTCGGTCTAATTGCTGGTCTATCGTGTAAGGGACTTCGGTGCCGATGATTGCATCAAAAGGAAGTCCTTCTGTCACAGCGTGCAGTAAAGGCGTATATGCACCTGACACGAGCATTGTGAAAATCCCTTCCGTATGGTGTTGGTGGATACGGGAAACAACTTCATGATTGAAATCGTTTTGCATACTGGCTTTTAATTCAGCGAAATAATGTTGTAGCTCGTTTTGGTTTAACGAGCCAAGTGCATTTACATATAACTGCATTGATCGTTCTTTCATCGTCGCCTCAGATACAATTTTTGTTTTGTAACCGATGTACAAAGGGAGGATTTGTCTGTAAAAAGTCCGATAGTTTGAATGATAGGTGGGATGGTGTTTTAAGTGTTCCATTAATAATTTAAAAGTTTCATTCGCATAAACAGTGCCGTCGAAGTCGAAAATTGCAATTCTCAAGAACATTCCCCTTTTCTTTATGCACACACAGGAGCTTTTACTTATGATGATACAGTGTTTGTAATCCAAGGGCAATTTCCGCATAATAAAGAGAGAGAGTGAGGAGACGAGTTATGCAAAAAAATCATCAAAAGAGAAGAGAACATTCAACCTTATTTACCGTAACGGAAAAGGCTGAACTATTACCTTTTTTATTAGAGAACATGAAACAAAATAGCCGAAATTCGGTGAAATCGATGTTGACAAGAGGGCAAGTGGAAGTAGATGGACAACCGGTGACGAAACACAATCATCCATTATCGATTGGACAAAAAGTAGAAATCCAAAAAAATAAGGCAGCGAAAAGCGAAAGTATGCTGACGGGATTGACAATTATTTATGAAGATGAATCGATCATTGTCATCGACAAAGAGGAAGGCCTATTATCAATGGCTGCAAAAGATAAAAATGAAAAAACAGCTTTCAGTGAAGTTTCTTATTATGTAAAGAAACAAAACCCTCGTCAACGGGTTTTCATCGTCCATCGTTTAGATCGAGATACATCTGGGGTTCTTTTATTCGCAAAAAGCGAAGAAGTAAAAATGACGTTGCAAACGAATTGGGACGAGATGGCGAAAGAACGTGTTTATACTGCGCTTGTAGAAGGCAACGTTAAAAAGGAACAGGGTACGATTAAATCGTGGTTAAAAGAAACACGCACCTACAAAGTGTACTCGAATCCTACTGATAACGGTGGACAGCTCGCCATTACGCATTATAAAAAAATAAAATCAAATCGCCAGTATTCCCTATTGGAAGTGCGTTTGGATACAGGTAGGAAAAATCAGATCCGTGTACACATGGAGGAACTTGGCTATCCGGTTGTAGGAGATAAAAAATACGGATCCACTGTGAATCCACTGAAGAGACTAGGTTTGCATGCTACGTCATTAACGGTTGTCCATCCAGTCACTAAAAAGGTGATGAAGTTTGAAACGGATCTACCGACGAGTTTCCTTCGTAAAGTCCAATAAGAAAAGCGGCCCCATAGCGGGACCGCTTTTTCTTATTGCATAGGCATGCCGGGTTGACCTTGTGCGCCTGCAAACGAGTTCATCATTTCTTGCATGTCGTGATCTGAAAGTTGAGGGATTTGGTAGTAATGGTGTTTGTTTTGGTAAATGGAAAGTTCATACGCCATTTCAATGCAATTCGCAATGGAATCAGCGAGCACTCTCCTGACAACTGGATGTGTCACTTCTATTGCGGAAGTCGTTTTGAGGGAAGCGATGTTCTTCATTGCTCCTAACATGAATCCAGAAATCATTTCATCATTTAATTCGTTGGCACTTTGCATCGGCTTTTTCGGTTGAGAGGGTTTCGTGCCATAGACGAAGTCGTTCTCTTGCTTCATGTTGTAGCTGCCTGTCGGATGGGAAGGATCCGTACCTGATTTGAAGCATTCCACCGTTATGTTGTATTCATCAAGCATAAAACGATACTGACGATCCATAATATCCAGCAACTCGGGATCTTTTACGTGTGGTCGAAAAAGTGTCGCTTGGTTTAGTGTAGCTAGGACGCTCCCTAGTACATCTTTTATCCCAATCATACCATTCGCGCCGTGATTCATTTTTGTTGAGACTGGACCGGTTTGCATATTTTCGTGCATTTCATGGAATTCATTGTGTGTCATTACATATCCTCCTTGTAAGGTTTTAAAAATCATTTGTAGTATGGCTTCAATCAAAAAGGATATGTATAAAGAAGTGGAAATCACGCATATTCTGCTCATTTTGACAATAGCATGGAGTAGTGGACAATTTGTCAATGAAAGGCAGAGGAGCATTATGCAAATTCATGTTGTACAGGCAGGTCAAAGCTTGTATGGGATTGGACAAGCTTATGGGATTGCATGGGAAGAGATAGCAAAAGCGAATGAATTGATGGAACCATCAAAAATTGTTGTCGGGCAAGCGCTAGTCATTCCTGTAACAGGAAGTTATCATTGGGTACAACCGGGACAATCCCTTTACATCATTTCAAGGTTATATGGAACGACAGTAGCAGAACTTGCGCGGATCAACGGAATAGCTCAAAACGCCATTTTGCTTGTCGGTCAACGCTTGTCGATTCCTCAAAGGACAAAGAGGGCAATTGAAGTGTTGTTGTATGTTGAACCTCGGGAGCAGAATTTGACAGAAATTACTGCTGAAGTAAAAGAACGCGTTGACGATTTGACGTATTTGGCAATGTTCAGTTATGAGGCACAACGAGATGGCTCATTAAAATCGCCACCAATCGGAGAGATACCTCAAATCGCGACGGATGCGGGCGTGCTGAATGCTATGGTCATCAGTAACTTAGAGAACTTTGCATTTAGTTCAGAATTGGCTCATGTTTTATTCACAGACATGACCGTACAAAACCGTTTGTTTGAAAATATTGTACGGACAGCTAAAAGGGTCGGGTACAAGGACATTCATTTTGATTTTGAGTTTCTAAGACCGGCGGATCGAGAATTATACAATTCGTTTTTACGAAATGCGAAAGCGCGTTTTAAACCAGCAGGCTTGACGATTTCGACCGCGCTAGCTCCGAAAACAAGCGCAAATGTTACTGGTATTTACGGGGCAATTGATTACAAAGCACACGGTGAAATTTGTGACTTCGTTACGTTAATGACGTACGAGTGGGGCTATTCGTACAGTGCGCCCCAAGCTGTTAGCCCTATCAACCAAGTTCGGCGAGTAGTGGAGTTTGCAGTGAGCCAAATTCCAAGAGAGAAAATTTTTCTAGGACAAAACTTGTATGGATATGATTGGAAGTATCCGTATCCGCCTGAAACGGGTGTTGCAGCGAGGGCATTAAGCCCACAACAAGCGGTAAACTTAGCGATTCGCCAAAATGCAAATATCCAATATGATCCGGTTGCACAAGCGCCCTTCTTCCTCTATTGGGATAATGACGGTGTCAGACACGACGTATGGTTTGAAGATGCACGCAGTATTCAAGCGAAATTCAATTTGCTGAAAGAATTTAACTTGCGCGGCATGATGTATTGGAAGATAGGATTAGCATTCCCGCAAAATTGGTTACTACTCAATGATAACTTTACAATCATTAAACGGTAAAAAATGTTCTGCTGCATTTGTATACGAGCTGTGAATGATAGTGTGACAAAAAGTAGAAGTAAAAAGGAACCCATGGCGAAAATACGCCATACGGTTCCTTTTCTTCATCGATCAGTCTTTCGAAATGTAATTGAGTACGCTTTGGAAAATTTCAACATCAGGGTTGATGAGCAGAGCAGGTAGGAATGCAAATGCCATCAGTATCGCTAGGTTGGCTCCGATAACAGTACGTACAATCTTGGTGAATTTCATATAGCATCTCCTCTTTCTCTTCTTAGTAGTTTTCCAATTTACTCATTTTCGAGATTTGGATGTACTAATAATAGTCTATGTTTAGAGTGTTGTAAATGTTTTTATTTGCCTGTTAATATTGTCGTCAATATTCGCGGGCAATTTGGCATGTTGGGTAAGAATGCGTCGTTTTGGGCAAGTATGCGGCGTTCTGGCGGGAAATGCGGCGTTTGAGAAAGTTATGCCGCAAATGCCGTTTTTATGAGCCGTTTTGGATAAGTATGCCGCGTTTTAGCAATTCATGCGGTGTTTTAAGAGATCGTTAATTCTAGTTTGTAATGAAGTTTTTCCCGCTACACAAAATGAATAAACATGAAAAAAATGTTGTACTAATTCACGTTTTCGGTAATACTAGTAAAAACGAAGAATAGATTTTGAAATACTAATTTTCAAACTATGGTAAAATGAATGTCTAGGCTTTTATGATGATTGAGAAAGGGATGAGGCGATTGACAAATATGGAAACGATTCAAGAACATCGTAATCGAGCGAATGATTACGTGCACGAAGTATATGAGCTTGTAAAAAAGAGAAATCCGGACGAAAAAGAGTTTTTGCAAGCGACTAGGGAAATATTTGATTCGCTTCGTCCGGTCTTTGCCAAACACCCGGAGTACATACGGAACGGGATCCTTGAGCGAATTACAGAGCCGGAGCGCATCATCTCGTTCAGAGTTGCTTGGGAAGACGACAAAGGAAAAGTACATGTAAACCGTGGATTCCGCGTACAATTCAACAGCGACCTCGGCCCCTATAAAGGGGGCATTCGATTTCATCCATCTGTTAACAACAGCATTATGAAATTCCTCGCGTTCGAACAAATTTTCAAAAATGCATTGACCGGTCAACCGATTGGAGCGGGAAAAGGAGGTTCCGATTTTGATCCAAAAGGGAAGTCGGAACGTGAAATCATGCGTTTTACGCAAAGCTTCATGACGGAGTTGAGTAAACATATTGGCCCTGATGTTGATGTGCCTGCTGGTGATATCGGTGTCGGAAAACGGGAAATTGGCTATATGTTCGGTCAGTATAATCGCCTTAAAGGTGGTTATGAAGCAGGCGTACTTACCGGGAAAGATCCGAATCACGGTGGTTCACTTGGTCGAAAAGAAGCGACAGGATATGGTACGGTTTATTTTGTCGACGAAATGCTAAAAGAAAACGGCTTGTCTTTTCAAGGGCGTAAAGTAGTTGTTTCTGGATCAGGTAACGTCTCTACTTATGCAATCGAAAAAGCGCAGCAACTAGGTGCAATTGTCATTGCGTGCAGTGATTCAGGTGGTTTCATTTATGACAAGAAAGGCATCAATGTAGAGACCATTAAACGATTAAAAGAAGTTGAAAACAAACGGATTTGGGAATACACAAAAGAGCATCCTGAAGCCGAATACCACGAAGATTGCTCTCGCATTTGGTCGATTCCATGTGACATCGCATTGCCGTGTGCGACACAAAATGAGATTGATGAAATTGCTGCGCACATCTTAATTGCCAACGGTCTAAAAGCGATTGGAGAAGGAGCAAACATGCCCTGCAATAATGAAGCGATTAACATCTTCATCGAAAATGGGGTCCTTTTCGCACCTGCCAAAGCTGCAAATGCTGGTGGTGTAGCCGTCTCAGCAATGGAAATGTCCCAAAACAGCATGCGTCTCGGTTGGACAGCAGAAGAAGTCGATGAACGGTTAAAAACTGTCATGATCAGCATTTACAACAGTTGTAAAGATGCCGCTGAGCGTTTCGGCAAACCTGGCAACCTTGCAATGGGTGCAAACATCGCTGGCTTCTTGAAAGTAGCCGACGCCATGGTAGCGCACGGCATCCGATAACTTGAAACTATCTCAGCCATTGAGATAGTTTTTGTTTTGGTATCGTGTTGAATCGCGTCACTTTTGATAGGCCGTCAGTGCAATGTTTTGGCCTCGTCTACAGTGAAGCGCTCCGCACACAAAACTGACCGTCCTATACACAAAATGGAGCATCCCACGCTCAAAGTACACCCAATTTAAAATCCCTTGAAAAGTTTTTAGTCAAATCTATTGAAAATCCGAACATCTATGTTATTATAAAAATACGTAATGATGAATAAAAATACATAAACATGTATAAGGAGGACGATAGATATGAACAAGAAGAAAGTGGTTTTAGCTTACTCAGGTGGACTAGATACGTCGGTAGCGGTGCAATGGTTAACCGATAAAGGGTACGATGTTGTTGCTTGTTGTTTGGATGTTGGTGAGGGCAAGGACTTAAACTTTATTCAACAAAAAGCGTTGCAAGTTGGGGCGGTCAATAGTTATGTCATTGATGCGAAAGAAGAGTTCGCGCAGGAGTATGCGTTGCTCGCTTTACAAGCGCGAACGTATTATGAAGATAAATATCCACTTGTTTCGGCTCTGTCTCGTCCTTTGATTTCTAAGAAACTTGTAGAAGTCGCTCACCAGGAAAATGCGACGGCTGTTGCCCATGGTTGCACTGGAAAAGGGAATGACCAAGTTCGTTTTGAAGTGGCAATTAAAGCGCTCGATCCTTCACTAGAGGTCATTGCGCCTGTTCGTGAGTGGAGTTGGTCGCGTGAGGAAGAGATTGCGTATGCTAAAGAAAAAAACATTCCGATTCCTATCAATCTTGACAGTCCGTATTCGATCGACCAAAACTTGTGGGGGCGCAGTAATGAATGTGGAATTTTGGAAGATCCATGGGCAGCTCCACCTGAAGAGGCATATGGCCTTACTTCATCCATTGAAAATGCACCTGACCAACCAGATATCATCGAGATTGCTTTTGAAAAAGGAGTACCAGTCAGTATCGATGGTAAGCACTATCCATTAAGCGAGCTCATTTTAACTTTGAATGAAATCGCAGGGAAACATGGTGTCGGCAGAATTGATCATGTGGAAAACCGTCTTGTCGGCATTAAATCACGTGAAGTGTATGAATGCCCGGGTGCTATTACTTTGTTAAAGGCGCATAAAGAACTGGAAGACATTACGCTTGTGAAAGATGTCGCCCATTTCAAGCCACTTGTTTCTCAGAAGTTAAGCGAGCTCATCTATAATGGGTTATGGTTTTCTCCGTTACGCAACGCATTGGAGGCATTTATTAAAGACACTCAACAATATGTCAATGGAGTTGTCCGTGTTAAACTTTTCAAAGGCCATGCAATTGTGGAAGGAAGAAAGTCGACTAATTCGCTTTATGATGAAAAGCTGGCAACCTATACGTCAGATGATCAATTCGACCAGTCAGCGGCTATCGGATTCATCCAGCTATGGGGCTTGCCGACAGAAGTGCATAGTACGGTGAATAAACAACAAACGGTTAAAAGCAGCTTATAAAACAAAAATGCATGAAGGTCAACTCGCCTCCATGCATTTTTTCATGTTTCTATTCTCTTTCAAAATTGTCTACGTCTTCTTCTATCCAAAGGAAACCTTACTCATTTCTAAAACGTCTAACTTGCAAGTTAGTTTGATGAGGGGATTTTTCTATTTAGCGAATCTCCGACATATACTCATCTACATGGAGCAGGTGACGCGTTGAAAAATAAGAAAAAGTTGGGGATATTCATCGGTATGGTCGTTACGATTTCGGGGCTTGTCTTTTGGTTATGGCCAGGGAAGTTAATGGTAGATGCGTTGAAACCAGAAGCGGACGGTTCAAAACCTTACGCCATCATACTAGGGGCAAAAGTGAATGGGAAGACACCTTCACTTTCTTTACGGTATCGATTAGAATCTGCGGTTGCGTATGCTCATGCGCATCCTCACGTGACATTCATCCTGTCAGGTGGACAAGGGCCTGATGAAGACATCAGTGAAGCAGAAGCAATGTGGAATTACATGGTGGAGCATGGAATAGACGAGGATAGATTAGTACTCGAATCCACATCGACTTCCACGTATGAGAATCTAGTGAATACCAAGAAGTTGTTGCCGGAAGGTGTTCATGAAGTAACAATCATTACGAGTGATTATCATATAGCCCGCGCTCGAATGATTGCTAAAAAACTAGACCTAGAAACAGACGTCGTTGCAGCAAAAACGCCGGCATCCGTAAAAGCACAACAGCAGTTCCGTGAACGATTGGCGTTAATTAAAACAAAAATAGTTGGGAAATAAGGAGAAGAGCCTGGGACAAAATAATAAAAAATGCATGTAGGCAATTTGAGGCCACTGAAAAAGTCCGCTAAGATTTTTTTGCTGGAACTGTTGATTTGCGTTCCAAGCGGACGCTTTCCGTAGGGCGGGCGGTGAGGCAATTGAACAACGAAGAGTTCGATTTGCTCCCAACGCTGCGCTGTTGCTCGCAAAAGCCGTTCTACGTAACGGCTTTTCCTGTGGGGTATCACCCGTCCCGCTAATCCCACAGGAGTTGGCGCTCTCCACTCCATTCAACGGAACTCACCTGTATTTAAAGTGATAATAAAACAGTGATCTATTTCCATTTTCACAGGAAAGGGTCACTGTTTATATTGTATAATTAATATATAAAATCCAGGTGGTGTTCCTGATGGTCTCTAATCAAGAAACCCTAAATTTCAGCCCATATATGGCAATTTAACGATATCGTCGTCCCAAAAGAAAATATGTTACGTCAAATAAACAAACTTGTTGAAGGCACCCGAGCGAAAGAAGATGAATTTGAATTCAATAAAGAGGCAGGCAAGTATGTAAGGTTGGGCATGTGACCATTCGCAAAGCGCGTATAGGAAAGAAAAAACGGGGAAGCAACCAAGCGTACACTTACTATTTTGACGTTGAGAAATGTAAAGTTTGCCCACTCTGCGAGGGTTGTTACAAGGAAGGAGCAAAAAGTAAAACATATTCAGTCACCATTAAATCAACAGAACACAAGGAACAGGAAGCGTTTCAAAATAGCACTGAATTTAAGGTGAAAGCCAAATCCCGCTATAAGATTGAAGCGAAGAATAGTGAATTAAAACAATGACACAGGTATGATGTAGTCACATCCACGGGTCTATTTGGCATGCAGATGCAAGTGGCCATGATGATATTTGCAGTGAATCTGAAGCGAATACTAACCTTAATGAGGGAAGCAGAGTAAGAAATATCAAATAAAAAACGTAGGTTTTTCAGTGGCCTTGGCTAAATAGCCATGTATTTTTTTTCTTTTACTATTTTTCTTTTATATATTAATGAGTGGATCGGAGCGGAAAATGGCCGACTCCTGCGGGATTTAGCGCGAATGTTGAGACCCCGCAGGGAGCAAAGCGAAGCGACGCGGACGAGGAGGCTCAAGCGCGCCCCGCGGAAAGCGTGCCATTTGGAGCGTAGAGAAACGGTCTATTTAAAGTTTTTGCCCCAGCCTCTTCGTTTGTTTAGTATCATCTTCAGATTGCGTGGAAAGTCGGCTGTAACTTATCAAAAGTTGTAACATAGCGAAAACCAATCGACTTCAACAATTCGCGTGATTCTTCGAATTGAAACGCGATGTCATCTTGCCTATGAGCATCTGATCCAAGTGTGATAATTTCACCGCCGCATTCTTTATAGAGCTTTAGTATGTCATCACTTGGTAATCCGTTTGGCAAGCCATACCGGACACCTGACGTATTTAATTCAATCCCTTTGCCCGCAGGAATGATTAGTTGAAAGATTTCTCGTAATACATCATGGAAATTATTCTGCACGAGTTGAGGCGCATACCGTTTAATTAAATCAATATGCCCTAAAATAGAGTACTTCTCAAAGTGCTTCACACAATGTAGCAACTCGTCATAATACAGTTGCGATGCTTCCTCAACGGAACGCCCTTCAAAAATCTCTCCGAAATGTAATCCTTTTCTTTGGACAGTATGTAATGAACAGATAATGAAATCAAATGTTTCCTTTTTTACCAACTCATTGTATTGATCTAAAATATGAGGTTGGACACCGAATTCCACGCCTTTTTTAAGTCGAATTTGATTTGCATATTTATGTTGTAGCGTATCAATGCGTTCAGCATATTTTTTCTTATCAAAGTCAAACACAAAATTTTCATCAGGGTAATCGTAATCGATATGCTCCGTAAAACAAATCTCCGAAAGCCCTTTTGCAATTGCCCCTTTCACCATTTCTTCCATCTCCACAGTACAATCTGCAGAAAAAGAGCTATGCATATGGTAATCAAACATAAAAAATTCCTCCTATCAGTTGACAAACAATCATAATAGTCTTATAGTACTTTATAACTTTAGTTAAGTAAAGTGATGAAGTGACAAAGTGGGGTGCCGGAATTGAACACTTTTTTACAACGAAATCAGCAATATACACAAGTCATCGATCTGTTAAGCAAACGATTTGCGACATACGGTTATGCACGTATGAAAACAGCTGCATTTGAAAAATACGATTTGTATTCACATGTGACGAGCTCGGTGAAACGGCAAGAAATGGTGAAAGTCATTGACACGAATGGGGAAGTACTCGTTCTTCGACCTGAAGTGACAATTCCGCTTACTCAGGAATTGTCTCATGACCGAAACGAACTCACAAGAGAATACCGTTTCTTTTATATTCAGGAAGTATTTAGACAACAAGTTGGGCAATCGATGAAAACGGAGCGTACACAAGCCGGAGTTGAGTATTTTAGCCAATGCTCTCCAGAAGCTGATGCCGAAGTAATTGCATTGGCGATTCAAACGATGCAGGACTTAGGATGGCAGAACATCACAATTGAACTTGGCCATGCAGCCATTTTGAACAGTTTGATTGCAGGGCTTGGGTTTGACGAGCACAATCAGAATTCCTTAAAGTCGTTGATTCAAGCGAAAAATATAGTAGAACTACGACCGTTTCTGGCTTCTCTTTCGGTAGACAAGACAATGATACATGCTGTAGAACAAATTCCGACTTTCTATGGCAAACCACACGACGTGTTGCAACGTGCAAAGCAGATTTTAACTGCACCTGACATGCAACAGACGATCGCATATATCGAAGAGGTTTACAGAATATTAGTACTCTATGGCTTAGAAGACTACCTCGTCATAGACTTTGGATTAATTAATGATATGGACTATTATTCTGGGGTTCTCTTTCAAGGTTATGTTGAACGGGTTGGTAAACCGGTCTTAATGGGCGGACGCTACGATGATCTTGGCAAAGCATTCGGGGCTGAACTACCTGCTATCGGTTTCGCATGTGATATCGAATCCATTGTGAACGCACTGTATGCAAATCATGCACCACAATCTTTAGTTGACGTAACGATCTTTTATGAACACGATGAGTTAGCACAAGCGATTGAACTGGCAACTGCTTTGCGCAATCGACAATTCAAAGTCGTTTCGGTTCCTTATACGAAAGAACGGTTACAAGCAGAAAACAGTACGTTCACCATTCATATCCGGGAAGGGAAGAAGACGATTCACAAAAATGGGAGCGTGGAACAATTTACAAGCATCGAGGATTTTGTGCAAAAAGGAGTGTTTCTGTGGAACAGTTAACGGTTGCTATGGCAAAAGGACGCACTGCAACGAAGGCGATGAAGCTTTTTGAACAAGCAGGCATCTACTTTTCGAGTTTACAGGATGATAGTCGGAAATTAGTGTTGACCGATGATTCTGGTCAAGTGAAATTGATTTTTGTGAAGGCTGTAGACGTTCCGACTTACGTGGAGAAGGGTGCAGCTGACATCGGGATTATCGGGAAAGATGTCCTGCTCGAAGATCCAAAAGACGTGTATGAGATGGTAGATTTGCGGATATCTGCTTGTAAACTTGTCGTTGCAGGTTTTCCAGGACCGTATCCAAACACACAACTGACAGTCGCTTCAAAATATCCACATGTAGCTAAGACGTTTTTTACGAATAAAGGGATTCGCACAGATGTCATAACGTTGAATGGATCTGTCGAACTGGCACCATTGATTGGAATGGCAGATGTCATCGTTGATATTGTAGAAACTGGAAAGACGTTAAAAGAGAATGGATTAGTTGTTCTTGAAGAAATTGCCGATAGCAGCGCAAGACTCATTGTGAATAAAGCAAGCTTTGCGATTAAAACGGCTGTAATTCAACAACTAATTGGGAGTGTGAAAGAAGGAATGGGGGTGAGCACGTGAAGATACTACGTGCTTCGGAATTTTTGACAGAGTGGCGGATTCGCAATCTACAATCTGTGGATCTTGCAATTGATCAACAGGTACTAGCAATCCTTCAAGAAGTCCGTAAAAATGGGGACGCTACGATAAAAGCATATACAAAACAGTTTGATGGGGTCGATATCGGATCTTTCATCGTTACCGATGAAGAAATTGATGAGGCCTATGCAAATGTGTCAGATGCGTTTCTATCATCTCTCGTTCAAGCGAAACAGCGGATAGCTACCTACCATGCAGAACAGAAAGAACGCTCTTGGTTCATTCAACAACCAAAAGGTGTGATGCTTGGCCAACAGGTGACGCCGATTGAACGAGTTGGTGTCTATGTACCAGGGGGGAAAGCGGCTTATCCATCTACCGTACTGATGAATGTGATTCCGGCGAAAATTGCTGGTGTTCAGCATATTGCCATTACGACGCCACCTCAAGCAGACGGCTCTGTCAACCCTGCTGTATTAGTGGCAGCACGTGAAGCTGGAGCGGATATTGTGTACAAAGTCGGTGGAGCGCAAGCAATTGCGGCGCTAGCGTACGGCACGGAGACCATTGAGAAAGTACATAAAATTACTGGGCCCGGAAATGCGTATGTGGCGCGCGCGAAGAAATGGGTATTCGGGGATGTCGGGATTGATATGATCGCAGGTCCAAGTGAAATTTGTATTTTGGCAGATGAAACGGCAAATCCGGTATATGTCGCTGCGGATTTATTATCTCAAGCGGAACATGACGAGCAAGCTGCGGCTATTTGTGTCACGACAGATAAAGTGTTTGCTGACAAGTTAGCGGTTGAAGTGCAAAAACAAGTAAAGCAGATGGATCGCGTACAAATCGCAACTAAATCGATAGAAGATGCAGGTCGTATTGTCGTCGTCGAATCAGTACAAGAAGCGATCGATGTTGTGAATGAAATCGCTTCTGAACATTTGCAAATCATGGTGCAAAACCCGATGGAAATACTTCCGTTCATTCGAAATGCAGGGGCAATTTTTCTAGGTGACTATTCTCCTGAAGCGTTAGGTGATTACGTCGCAGGACCGAATCATACGTTGCCGACAAGTGGTACGGCAGTTTTTGCTTCACCGTTAGGCGTTTATGATTTCATGAAAAAATCTAGCATCATTCATTATACAAAAGAGGCGTTTGAGGAAGTTGCCGACGATATCATCGTATTGGCAGAAACGGAAAGGTTAAGCGGTCATGCACAATCGATACGCGTGCGGAAGGGGGAGCGGAATTGAGAAGTAAAAAGCTTACACGTCGAACGGCAGAAACGACGATTGACTTGGACTTTGCAATTGATGGTACAGGCAAAACCAATTTGGAGACGGGCGTTGGTTTTTTTGATCATATGCTGACTTTGTTCGCAAGTCACGGCAGATTCGACTTGACTGTGAAATGCAAAGGGGACCTTATTGTCGATCAACACCATTCAGTAGAAGATGTCGGAATTGTACTAGGGCAAGCTTTCCAAGCGAGTATCGGTTCAAAAGAAGGCATTGAACGTTATGCAACGGTATCGACTCCGATGGATGAAGCGTTAGCGACCGTTTCTCTCGATATTAGTGGGCGCTCATTCCTTGTTTATAACGTGGAAGGCTTAAAAGAAAAAGTGGGCGAATTTGATACGGAACTCGTCGAGGAATTTTTCTTGGCGTTCACTCGGCACGCAGGTGTTACGTTGCATATTAATTTGGCATATGGAAGAAACAGCCATCATATCATCGAGTCGGTCTTTAAAAGTTTTGGCAGAGCGTTGCGTTTAGCGAGTGCAATTAATCCGGACATTAAAGGGATACCTTCCACAAAAGGGACATTATAAGGGGGCGTAATGAATGATTTTATTTCCAGCGATTGATATTCGGGACGGCAAATGTGTCCGTCTAGTCCAAGGGGATTACGGTAAGGAGATGATCTATCATGATTCCCCATCTGAAATGGCCAAGCAATGGGAACGACAAGGTGCTACCTATATACATGTCGTCGATCTGGACGGTGCGAAAACAGGGAATTCATTGAATGAAAAAGCGATCGCAGAAATCGTGCAATCTGTATCAGTTCCCATACAAGTTGGTGGCGGAATTAGAACGATGGAGCAGGTCGAGGCGTATTGTGATCTAGGCGTCAGCCGCATCATCATTGGTACAGCGGCCATCGAGAATCCGGCATTCGTCAAAGAGGCAGTTCTAACGTTTGGAGAGAAAATTGCAGTGTCAATCGATGCAAGGAATGGATTTGTGGCGACAAATGGCTGGACTGAAACGAGCGCTGTAAAAGCTGTTGACCTTCTAAAAGAACTTGCGCTGATTGGCATTAAAACCGTTGTCTATACGGATATTTTAAAAGATGGGATGTTGCAAGGACCGAACTTTCAGGAACTGCAGTTGATGCATGAAGCATCACATATCGACATTATTGCATCGGGTGGCGTATCGACGGAACAGGATATTGCAAAGTTAAAAGACATGCAGCTGTACGGAGCGATTATCGGAAAAGCATTGTATGAAGGAAACATATCATTAGAAACCGTAATGGAGGCGAATAGCAGATGACAAAGCGTATTATTCCGTGTATGGATGTCGACAATCGAAAAGTCGTCAAAGGGAAGAAATTTCTAGATGTACAAGAAGTGGCAGATCCTCTTACATTAGCGAAAAAATATGTCGCGGATGGTGCAGATGAACTCGTATTCTATGATATTTCTGCTTCTACGAAAAATCGTGGGATGTTTCTGGACCTAATCGAAGAGATTGCGAAAGAAGTACCCATTCCTTTCATCGTCGGCGGAGGTATTCGTACCATTGAAGATGTAGAGAAAATCTTCTCACTAGGTGGCAATAAAGTATCCATAAACAGTGCCGCACTAACAAATCCGTCTTTAATTCAACAAGTGGCTGAGCGGTTCGGCTCGGAGAAGGTCATGCTATCGATGGACGTGCGGAAAACGGGGCCAGGCAAATGGACAGTGTTTGCTAAAGGCGGCATGGAAGAGACCGCAATCGATGCAATTGAGTGGGCGATAAAAGGCGAACAACTCGGTGCAGGAGAGCTCGTTGTCAACAGCATTGATGAAGATGGTGTAAAAGACGGTTATGACATCGAGTTGAACAAAGCGATGGCTGAGGCAGTAAACATTCCAATTGTTGCAAGTGGCGGTGCAGGGAAGCTTGAACACTTTGCTGAAGTGCTTACTGAAGGTAAAGCAGACGCTGCACTTGCTGCATCCGTCTTCCACTTTGAAGAAGTCAATATTGGTGAATTAAAAGCCTATTTACAACAACAAAATCTCCTTGTCGGACAAAAAGGATGAGCGATTATGGATATCAATACACTTTCATTTAACGAAAACGGGTTACTTCCTGCGATTGTGCAAGACGAGCAAACAGGAGAAGTGCTTATGCTCGCATACATGAACAAAGAAGCGATTGAACGGACGCTTGAAACAGGAGAGGCTTGGTTTTATAGTCGTTCCAGACAACAATTGTGGCATAAAGGCGCGACATCCGGCAATCGCCAACTCGTCAAACGCATTTCATTGGATTGCGATAACGATACTCTACTTTTACAAGTGGAGCCCAATGGTCCGGCCTGCCATACAGGGGAACAATCCTGTTTCTTTCAGACAATTCAAGAAGAACAGCCTTCGGTTAACAGCGTTGTCGGTGAAGTTGTCCGTGAAATTAAAGAACGACGAGACAATCCTTTAAAGGGTTCTTATACGTCGTATTTATTCCAAGAAGGCGTCGATAAAATCTTGAAAAAAATTGGTGAAGAAACGACTGAAGTGGTCATCGCAGCGAAAAATCGTGACAAAGATGAACTGGCGAATGAGTTGGCAGACTTAACGTATCATACACTTGTTTTGATGGAGTTGTTAGAAGTGTCAGTGGAGGACGTGAAAAAAGTGCTTCGGGATCGAAGGCCGAAGAAAGAAGTGTTGCGTGTTGAGTAACTATTGGAGTGACATGGTGAAACGGACAGAGCCGTATGTGCCCGGCGAGCAACTGAATCGACCGGACATTATTAAATTGAATACAAATGAAAACCCGTATCCTCCTAGCCCGCGTGTGAAAGAAGCAATCTTACGTGAAATGGATGGACAGTTACAGAAGTATCCTTCTCCAAGTGCAACCCCACTGCGTTCCGTCATTGCAAGCCACTTCGGTGTTACAGAACAAGAAGTGTTTGTCGGTAACGGTTCGGATGAGGTGCTCGCGTTTTCATTCATGGCTTTTTTTCACCAACAGAAGAAGATTAGATTTCCAGAAGTAACGTATAGTTTTTATCCGGTCTATGCAAAGTTGTTTGCAATTCCGTATGAAACGGTACCATTGAATGACGACTTTACATTGGATGTAGATGCGTTTTTTCATTCCGAAGGCGGTGTCATCCTTCCGAATCCAAATGCACCGACTAGTCTCTATGAGGACATATCGTCCATCGAAAAGATTCTTCAAAAGAATCCTGACACAGTCGTAGTCGTTGACGAGGCTTACATCGACTTCGGGGGAAATTCCGCGATTGAACTAATTAGCCGTTACGACAATCTTCTCGTCGTCCAGACGACTTCAAAATCCAGATCCTTAGCAGGAATGCGCGTTGGCTATGCAATCGGTAATCCGGTATTAATTAACGCATTAATGCGTATTAAAGACTCATTTAATTCCTACACGATAGATCGACTAGCAATGGTGGCGGCTACTGCTGCAATTGATGACGATGCATATTTCAAAAGGACAACTGAAAAAATTGTACAGACGCGAGAGTTAGCAATATCCGCGCTTCAACAAGTTGGATTCACCGTTTTGCCATCGAAGACAAACTTTGTTTTTGCAACACATGCATCTGTTCAAGCGGAGACGTTGTATAAGCAGTTAAAGGAAAATAACATCCTCGTCCGTCATTTCAATGCACCTTTCATTGACAACTATTTACGCATTTCAATTGGTACCGATGAACAAATGGAAATGCTCCTTACAACTTTACGGAAAATACTGTAGATAAAAAATTTGTTGTCGAAGAATTGTGATAGACTGTTATACTACTAGTAAAGGGAAATTATCCTGGAGAAGGTAGGTGTCTATCATGAATATGCCTAAATATATTGACGTTGCACTAATCATTTTTTTGAGTTATTTTGCCTTTGATCGTTTCACAACTGGACAAACAGGTATCGGTATTATGTTTTCAGTGCTTGCATTGTTGAATGTGTTCGTCCTCACAGTGAAAATTAAGCAGGATAAAAAACAAGCGAATGAACCAAAATAAGAGAAGAAACAAAAGCTGTGATTCAAGAAATCCAGCTTTTTTTCTTCGGTTTTCATGCTAAATATGTTATACTTACTGAATGCGAACTTTAGAAGTGAGGAATTGACATGAAAAAATCAATTTACGGGTTAACGTTGGAACAGCTAACAACTTGGTTAGTGGACAATGGACAAAAGAAATTCCGTGCTGCACAAGTATGGGACTGGCTTTACAAAAAGCGGGTCAGCAGTTTTGCAGACATGAAAAATATAAATAAAGACTGTCTTCAATTGTTAGAGGAGAACTTTGCGATTCAGACATTGGAGCAAGCGGTCAAACAAGTATCCGATGACGGAACGATTAAATTCCTTTTCAAAATGCAAGACGGGAATCTAATCGAAACGGTACTGATGAAATTCCCATATGGTCAATCGGTCTGCGTAACAACTCAAGTCGGTTGCAACATTGGATGTAGTTTTTGTGCAAGTGGATTATTGAAAAAGAACCGCGATTTGGATGCAGGCGAAATCGTTGGTCAAATTATGATGGTGCAAGCGCATTTGGATGAACTTGGCGAAGATGAACGCGTCAGTCATATTGTCGTTATGGGAATCGGAGAACCGTTCGATAACTATACGAACTTGATGAGCTTCCTTCGAGTTGTCAATGACCAACAAGGTCTTTCAATCGGTGCACGTCACATTACGGTTTCAACAAGTGGATTAACACCTAAAATCCGTGACTTTGCGGATGAAAACATTCAAATCAACTTGGCCGTCTCTTTGCACGCGCCGAATAATGATTTGCGAACAAGCATAATGAAAATCAACAAAGCATATCCAATCGAAAAACTGATGGATGCAATTGACTACTATTTGGAGACGACAAATCGTCGAATTACATTTGAATACATTTTGCTAAATGATGTAAATGATCACGTAGCAGAAGCTGAACAATTGGCGAAACTACTTTATAAAAAACGCCACTTGTCCTATGTCAACTTGATTCCATACAATCCAGTCGACGAACACGGACAATACCAACGCAGTACACCTGAAGCGATTAAAGCGTTTTATGAAACATTAAAGAAACGCGGCATTAACTGCGGCGTCCGTCTTGAACACGGAACAGACATCGATGCAGCATGCGGTCAGCTCCGCAGTAAGCAAATTAAAAAAGACAAAGAAAAAGCAAAATGATAAAAAAGTAGAGGAAGGAATGAATAATTCCTACTCTACTTTTTTTGCTTACAATAAAAATTACTGGTTTTTTACATTTATGGATTTGTTTAAAAAATATCTTTCGTTTTAACACACGTTTTCATTCGGTAGATGGCAGCAATGTCGCTTAGTTCATGTTGAATCATCTTGATTGTCAATGAAGCCGTCTGGAAAACCGTTATTCTGTCTGTCATAAACGCTTCACATTAAATGAAACACTAGTTTGTTAAAAGCATTTGGCGCGATAGTGAACTTTCATGTCAAAGAACTCCGCGCGTGTCAGATTGTTCTTCATTCCAATCCTTAGAAAGAGAAATTATCCTATAACGGCTCATAATCTCCCGGAACGCCGCATATCGCTCCGAAACGGCTCATATTTATCCCGAAAACAGCATATCTCCCCAAAACGCCGCATAACCCGCTCAGAACGCCGCATATCTCCCCAAAACGCCGCATTCCTCCCAAAAATCCACTCAAGAAATTTGCTTTACTTTATTCTCTTCATCGATTAGTTTCCCGCTTTCTGCCAACGGTGCAAAGCGTGCATTGAAGAACCGTAATGTCGGTGGCTCATACACCATCTTCAATCCGCAAATCCAATCCCGCTTTTCGTACAATGACAAAATCGAATCCACGACGACATCCATATGATTATTCGTATACACACGTCGTGGAATCGTCAACCTCACTAATTCCAAGTTCGGCTTTATATGCTCCCCAGTTTGAATATCTCGACCAGCAGACACAATGCCACGCTCCATGCTCCGTACACCCGAATCTACATACAATGCCGCCGCAAGCGCCTGAGCAGGAAATTCTTCTTGGGCAAGGTGAGGGAGGAAAGCTTTAGCGTCCAGGAATACCGCATGACCACCAATCGGTTGAACAATTGGAATGCCTGCATCCAACAATTGTTGCCCTAAATGGCGCACTTGGCCGATCCGGTGTTCAATGTAATGATCATCGACAGCTTCACGAATCCCGATCGCCATTGCTTCCATATCACGTCCTGCCATCCCACCATAAGAAGGCATCCCTTCATAGACGACGACAAGTTCACGTGACCGAATATAGAGATCCTCATCATTCATCGCTAGGAATCCGCCGATATTGACAAGACAATCTTTCTTTCCACTCATCGTACACCCGTCCGAATAGGAAAGCATCTCCTTCAAAATGCTCGCAATCGTACGATCCCCATACCCATCTTCTCGCTCTTTAATGAAGTAAGCGTTTTCAACACAACGCGTCGCATCGAGCATGACGTCAATCGAATAGGATTGGCACAGTTCATAGACATCCTTCATATTTTGCATACTAACTGGCTGTCCGCCAGCTAGATTCACAGTGACTGCAAGACAAACATAAGGAATTTTGTCAGCCCCAACTCTATCAATTAACGCTTGTAGTTTTGTTAGATCAACATTACCTTTAAAAGGAAGGTTGATCGAAGGATCGTGTGCTTCGTCAATGATAATATCGACAAATGTAGCGCCATTCATTTCTTGGTGAGCACGAGTCGTCGTGAAATACATATTGCCAGGAACAAAATCGCCTTCTTTGATTTTTAACTGCGATAAAATATTCTCTGCTCCACGCCCTTGATGTGTCGGTAACACATATTCATAGCCATATACATCGCGCACTGCCTGCTCTAACTGTTTCCAGCTCTTGCTGCCAGCGTACGCTTCGTCTCCCGTCATGAGCGCTCCCCATTGCGCATCACTCATGGCTGTTGTTCCACTATCGGTTAGTAAATCAATATACACATCTTGCGAATCAATGAGAAACGTATTAAATCCAGCACGCTTCAATGATTCTTCACGTTCCGTACGCGACAACATCGATAACGTTTCCACGCTTTTAATCTTGTACGGTTCTGCTGTCCTACGTTTGATATTCATCAACCCCTTTTTTATTTTCTCCCCCTTCATACTATAGCGAGTACCGCTTTAATGTTCAATCTATTAAAAGTAGTTCGACAATAGTAGTGTGAATACGACAAATTTTGAATGACTAATCCTCTATGAATATGCTGTAAAATTGCTGATTAAAATTAAGGCAGCCTTGGTGAATCTTTGCTCCTAACGCTACGCTTTACTCGCAAAAGCCGTTCTTCGTCACGGCTTTTACTCACGACAAAAAAACAACCCACTTAAAAGAGTAAGTAGGTTGCTTAGACAATTAAGATTCTTTCCCCTTCATCTTACGAATCGCAATCACAATAAATTGAACAATAATCGCTACACCAAAACCGAATGAAGTGATCATATATAACGATAAAACACCAATGACGTCGCCAAATCCGTCTGTATTCATAAGGAAGCTTCTAAAAAACTCTGCAAAGGCAAGTACAAGCGCTACCATGAAAACCCTGTAAGCGATTTTCATGTTGTAAAAGAGCATGACAGCCGCAATGATGCCAACGGTCAAGCTAAATACGCCGAATGCTAAATAATTTTTAAATGTCAATTCTGTTCCTAAAATCGTCCGTATACCCAAAATGAGTAGAACGAAGGAAGTCAGCCCTGTAAAAAAGCCGATTTTCCATAATTTACTGTCCATAACTTCGCACCCTCTCTCCGTACATATCATACAAGAAAACGGGGGAGGAGGGTAGGGAAATGGAAAACAGCTCGCACTTAGTAGACTAGTGCGAGCTGTCGAACAATCATTATTATTTACGTGCAATCAATACAAGTTTACCGTGATCAAGTTCACGTTCCGCATCAGCAGCATCTTCAGCTGTCAAACCAGCTGCTTCCATCTTGTTACGTAACTCGTCACCGCGTGAAGAAAACATGTTTTTCATACTATCGAGGAAGCCTTGTTCCTGCATCCCGACAGATTCTGTATCAAGTGCGTCTGTAATATCATCAGATCGTTTTTTATCATGCGCGAAGATATAGATGTCGTCATGTGTAAAACCTTGGCGCGTCAATTCTTCAATCTCACTTTTTGCTTGTACGGCATTTTCTACAATTCTCTTAACTGTCATGTCAACATTACCTCCATATCGTATTTGTTGTATATATACCTCAATACGCTATTTTTAAACAAGGAACGTTTACAAAGTCCAGTTAGTATTCGATCGAATTGCCTTTTAATCTACGATAGGCGCTCATGAATTCTTTCGGATCCGTTTGGACGCCGTATGTGAACACACCTTGGTTTGTATGGAGATAAAAGAGGCCAGTGCCGTTGGAAAAAGGGCGATAGGACATATCCAGAACAGTTTCCAACGAAAAGGTACGCTCTGACGTTGTTACCATCTCTACATGCAACGTCATGCTGTTTGCTTGTTGTTCCTGTTTCTGTTGAAACCATTCAATCGACCGCTCGATTGTGAAGTAGGTCAATGTTGAAATTGGGGCATTGTTCGGTTCAGTCAAGTGGATTCCTCCCGGGCAAGTCTTGTTCTTATGCTATCAGATTTTTACTCCCGTTCCAAAGAATCACCATCATTGTAGATAACGCTTCACTTCTTTTAGCAACTTTTCTTCAAAATCATCTTCTGCATAGTTAAATTCATTTACAATAAAACCTTCTGGATTGATCAAATAAAAGTTTGTCCCATGAATGACTTGGTCGGACGTTTTAGGTTTTTGAACGATAGTTTGAAACTGTTCTAACGCTAGGTTTTTGATGGCTTCTTGAGAGTAGCCCGTCAAAAGATGCCAATTCGAATCATCTTCCGTAAATTGTGTCACATATGCTTTGAGTTTTTCAGGTGTATCAACCATCGGATCAACCGTAAAAGAAACGAATTGAACGTCCAACTCTTGCTCGCTAGCCATTTGTTGAAGTTCTGCCATTTCAAACGTCATTGGAGGACAGACTGTTTCACATTCAGTGAAAATAAAATTGGCAACCCAAACCTCACCTTTTAAATCATCTGTACCAAAAGATTCTCCATCTTGATCCGTAAATGAAAAGGATGCGATTTGCCTACCAGACTGTTGAGGCGAACTACAAGCTGCTAACAGTACCAGCGTCAGAAGGAGCAAGTGAATGAATTTGCGATTATTCATTAGACATCCCATCTTTCTGTTCAGTCGGTGTACGATTGATGCGTATATTCACAGTCGTTCCTGTAACAGGATCGCTTGTAATTGTGAATGTGCCACCATGTAATCGAACGATTTCTTTAACAATAGATAGTCCGAGACCCGAGCCGCCTGTTGTTCGATTCCGTGCTTTATCGGTTCTGAAAAAACGTTCTCCGAGTCGTTGTAAATCCTCCGTTGCAATGGATATTCCTTCATTCGTCACTATGAATTCAACAAATTGTCCATCTTCTTTCAAGTGAACAAGTAGCTTTCCACTCTTCGTTGAATACTTTACGGCATTATCAAGAACGTTGTAGAAAACTTGTTGAATCCGTTGTGCATCACCGATGATGACAATGTCTTCTTCAATTATTGTTTCTAAATGTAACCCTTTTTCAGCGATTCGCACGTGGAATAAATGAAGTGTATCCAATACGATTTGTGCTAATGCTATCGGTTCGCGCTTTAAAACGTATAAGTCACCTTGCAAATGATTGAGCTCCACTAAATCATTGATGAGTTTGTTTAAACGACCCGTCTCTTTTTCAATCGTGCTTAAATAGCTTTCTGCTTCTTCAGGTGAAGAGTAGATTTTGTCTTTTAACGCTTGTGTATACCCACCGATATACGTCAACGGCGTCCGTAATTCATGGACAATGTTTGACGTGAATTCTTTCTTACGTTCCTCTTGTTGCTTCAAGGATTCACTCATCGAGTTAAAAGCGTTCGCCAGTTGTCCGATCTCATCTTCACGTTCTACGGCAATTCGATTCTGATAGTTGCCTTTTGACACTTCCGTTGAAAATTGCTGCAACTGACGTAACGGATTGAACAACGATCGCCAAGCGCGATTAATGATTAGAAAAAGAATGAAAAAGAACAGCGATCCGACAATGAGCAACAAGGGAATGCTTTCTCGAAAAACATCTTGAATGGCAGCGAGCGGTACATAAATATAAATGAAGCCGATTAGACCGTCCTCGCCTTTAATTGGAAAGATGGCACCAAGTATTTCACGATCCAATTCCTCCACATAGCCTTCTTTTAAGACGTAAGAACCTTTTTCAAGCTTGGCATAGTCAGAAGCATTCACTAAATCCTTTGTGTTGATTTTATACGGGAAGTATGAAGTTAACTCTTCCAATTCATCCACTACAATGATTTCATATTCAGAAACAATGTTGTACCATTGAATCTTTTCAATAATCTCTTCACTTAATTCGCCATAATGATAGTGCGAAGTGGTCCGCTTCCCTTGATAGATAATGGATTCCTCAATGCTCGACAAATACAAGTTGGAATAAAGGAAGTGGAGAAAGAAAAAAGAAAAAAGGATCGTAAAAGCAATACTCGCAAGAAGTATGGCTAATATTTTTTTGCTCAAGGTGAGCCTTTTCATCATTTCACCTCAAATTTATAGCCGATGCCCCATACTGTTTCGATCAAACCACCCGATTCACCCATTTTGAGTCGGAGTGTTTTTATATGTGTATCAACTGTACGATCGGTACTTTGGTGTTGGTCTCCCCATACAAGTTCCAATAATTGCTCTCTCGTATAGACACGGCCAGCGTTTTTTGCTAACGTTTCCAGGATGCCGAATTCCTTTAACGTCAACGATAAAGGTTGATTGTTTAATTGAACCGTATGCGCCATATGATCAATGACGAGTGGACCAATCCTCAAAATATGTGAGGTGGTGTTTTGCTGATACGTTCTTCGCAAGACCGATTCGATGCGTGCAAGTAATTCACCCGGCATGAACGGTTTGACGACATAATCGTCACCACCAAGTTTCAGTCCCTCGATTTTATCCCATTCTTCCCCTTTAGCCGACAAAAATAGTAGAGGGATGTTTGTTGTCCGTTTCATCTCTTTTGCAAAAGCAAACCCATCCATATAAGGCATCATCACATCAACAATACATAAATGCGGTTGCATTTTATACACCTTCGCCAAGGCATCTACACCGTCTGTCGCTTCCTCGACTGTATAACCGTCTCGTTCTAAAAACGTGCGAATAAGTTTCCTCATTTGTGGTTCATCATCTATGATTAATATTGAATAAGGTTTCATACACGACCCTCTTTTCAGCTTCATGATTATGGTAAATAGTAGCTGGAATATATGAAATACTTGTGAAGTGAGTGACTTCATAGTAATTTCTTATTTACTTGATACTATCATACTGAACAAAAAATGTTTGTGTAAATAAATGAATGTGGAGGTCTTTTGAATGAAGAAAAAATTGAGTGCAATCGGACTACTGGTAGGATTGCTCGTATTGGCAGCATGCGGAAAAGCCGAAGAGGCAGATCAGGGGTCTTCTACAGAAGTGCTCCCATTAGACGTGGAACTCACTGTTACGGAACAAGCTGAAATTGGCGAAACGGTTACGATGGAAGCGGTTGTCACTTATGGGGATGAAAAAGTAGAAGATGCCGACAAAGTTGTATTTGAAGTGTGGGAAGAAGGGAAAAAAGAAGATTCTATTATGATCGATGCTGTAAATGAAAAGGATGGTTCATACACAGCAGAAACGACGTTTGACCATGATGGCTTGTTTCATATCCAATCCCATGTTGATGCGAAACAATTGCATTCGATGCCTGTGAAAAAAGTGACAATCGGCCATGGGGCTTCTGCAGAAGAGACGCATGAGGAAGGGCACGGTGATGACCACGGTGAGGGACATGAAGAAGGACACGGCGCGCATGAACATGGGCATACGGATGGTTTTGCCCTTCATTTTGTAAATCCCGAAAACCCAACGACGACTGCTGGAACTGAACTGATGACACACTTACAAATTGACGGTAAACCACTTGAACAAGCAGATGTACGGTATGAAATTTCTAGTGAAGTACTTGGCGATAAGCATTTATGGGTAGATGCATCGGAAACGGTAGCTGGTGAATATACAGCAACTCACACTTTTGAAAAAGCGGGCTCTTACGTTGTGAAAATACATGTGAAAAACGATGATGGATTGCATGAGCATGAAGAGTACACAGTTGAAGTGAAGTAAAGTAACGATTTCTTCAGCTGAATTTCAATTGAATGATGTAGCAACTGACAAGAGTCTCAACGGCTCTTGTTTTTTAGTGGCATAATGAATGGGAATAAAAAAATGGATATAATTACGTCTTCCATATAAAATAGAACTACTAGAAAAGGAGCGGTGATTGTTTATGATGGAATATCCAGAAAAAACGTGTTCAGTGGAGCGGCTTGTAACCGTGCCAGCAGATGTTGAAAGAGTGTTAAAGGGAGAGAAAACAGCTACCCGAAGAAATGGTGTCTATGCTTATCCAGATGAGATTATGGAATTGGATGGGAAACAATTCAAAGTCGATAAATTATACCGTCAACAACTTGGCGAAATGACGGATGAACACGCAAAGCAAGAAGGGTATCCTTCGTTGGAAGACTATAAACAATCCATTCTTGCCTTGCACCCAAAGATGCCTTGGCTGCCGACAATGAAGGTGTGGGTCCACGAGTTCAGCCCAGTTGAAAAGTAAGTTAACCGATGAACTATTTTTATGGCGCACTCGTCTATGCCCATGTCGTATCCGCCGTCCTCGCAATCGGACCATTATTTCTGCTGTTGCCAATCATTAAGCGGTTACGGAGAAGTGAACTTCCATACGAAAGTGCCTATTTGTCCATAATTTATGTAACGGTTCGTTTGGTCATGCACGCTGGTCACGTTCTTGTGGGCACTGGCGTTTTACTTGTACTTCTTGGGCCTTGGCCATGGTATACATCCTGGGTCATTGCAACGCTTATCGTCTTGCTCATTTCCGGATTTTTCCTAGCGACTGGCTTTTCGAAAGTATTAAAAAACTATTATTTATCCTCAAACAACAAGGAAGTCATTTTGACAAGGCTACAACGGACATGTTGGATCTATATCGTGCTAATGTTAGTCATGCTGTGGCTAATGGTTCAAAAACCGGTATTATGGTGATTTTATATGCATCATGTACTGGAAGGATGTGCATAAATGGTGCACATCCTTTTTATGTGCAAAGGTGACAATTCAAACCTTTCAAGCTATAATGCATAGAAAAGAAATGGGGAAACGATTATGCAATGGACGCGCTATCATGATGCAGAGAAGTTTGCTAGCATTGCTGAACCGATTGTCATGAAACAAGAAGACGTGTTCAGCCTATTTTTAGGAGTTCTTCAGGCAATTAAACAAGGAAAATATGAAAACCCTTTTCTTGCTACTGTAGAAGAAGGCAATGACATTTTAGCTATTGTCCAAATGACACCGCCGCACCCTTTGAACGTAGTCATCGTGAATGAAAGTCGAATGGAAGAAGTGATTTCCTTCCTGATTCATAACTTGGTCGCCAGCAATGTGGAGGTTCCGGGTGTCATTAGTTTGAAACCGTGGGCGTCCCTCTTTGCGAGTGAATGGTGTACAACAACTGGTCAGCAGCAGAAGATGCTGATGGATCAAGGACTTTATCGATTAGATGAAGTCGATGACTCGTTACAATTGAGTCCAGGGGAATGGCGGTTTGCCACTGAAGAGGATAGTCCGTTAATTGAAGAGTGGATTACACTTTTTGAAGAGGATACACATCTACCTAAAAGTCCACAATCTACAGTTAAAGAACGTGCCGCTACTTTCATTGCAGCAAAGGAAATATTTCTTTGGGTCAACAATGGAAAAGTTGTTTCCATGATGAAGAAAGCAAGACCAACAGAAAATAGTGTCACAGTTTCCTTAGTGTTTACACCGAAAGCAGAACGAAAAAAAGGGTATGCAAGAACAATGGTCCTGGAAGGTTCCAAGGAATTGTTAAAGGACTATCAATTCTGTGTTTTGTATACAGACATGTTAAATCCGACTTCAAACAAAATTTATCAAGAAATTGGCTATAAACGAATTGCTGATTCGGTTCATATTGGGTTTACAGAGTGCTAAAGTTTCAAACTGAAGCCTTTCCTGAGGGAGAGGTTTTTTATGTGAATAAAAATCTGGGTTTTTGCGTTGAAATAGGAGAAACTCCTCTAAAAATCCAGCCTATTCAACATTTTTATCGTTCTATCGATCACTTATGAGTTTCTATCAATCACTTTCACAATTCTATCGATCATTTTAGGACTTTACTCTCACAATGCACTCAAAAAAAGAAGGACGTCGCAACCCGTCCTTCCGTTTTCTACAAAAGCTCAAACACAACTATTCGAAAATATCCCTAACTTCTCAATCCGTCCAACCGCTTCTTTTATCCGCTCTTCGCTCGCCAACAAACCAACGCGAACGTATCCTTCACCGTGTTTCCCGAAACCATGACCTGGTGCAACGACGACACCTGCTTTTTCAAGTAAAATATCGGCAAACGTCTCACTTGTATAGCCTTCTGGAACGGGAAGCCAAGCGAAGAAGGAAGCTTTCGGTGCATCGACTGCCCATCCGATCCGTCTGCATTCATCAATTAACATATTCCGTCGTCCTTCATATAATGCGGTCAACTCTTTCACGCATGTCTGGTCTTCGGCTAACGCTGCAATGGCCGCATGTTGAATAGCAGGGAAGATACTGATGAATAAATAATTTTGGATTTGATTAATCGCTTCGATCATTTCCGCATTGCCCACTGCGAATGCAACACGCCAGCCGGCCATGTTATACGTTTTGGACAATGTATACATTTCAATGCCAACTTCTTTTGCTCCTTCAGCTTGTAAGAAACTAACCGGTTTTTGACCGTCAAATCCAATACCACCGTACGCCATATCATGGAGGACGAAAATCGCATTTTCTTTGGCAAAAGAGACTGTTTCGTTAAAAAACGGTATGGTTGCCACCGCGCTCGTCGGGTTGTTCGGGTAATTCAGATACATCATTTTTGCCTGTCTTCGAGTTTCATCTGACAAGGAGTTGAAATTCGGTAAGAAACCATTCTGTTCAAGAAGGGGCATCGTCTCATAGCGGATATTCGCCAAGCTGACGCCTGATAAATAATCCGGATATCCGGGATCTGGTAATAAGAGCAGCTCCCCTTCATTCATCATTGCGAGTGGCAATTCCACGAGCCCGATTTTGGAACCACCGATGATGGCAACTTCTGTATCAGGATCTACTTCGACGTTATATTCCCGTTTGTAGAAATCTGCCACAGCTTGTCTAAATTGTGGAATCCCTTTAAACGGTGAATAGCCATGGGTATCTGGGCGCTCGGCTGCTTGTTGTAGTGCTGTAATGATATGCGGGGGTGTCGGTTGGTCTGGATTACCTCTGCCAAGATTAATAATGTCCATTCCTGCTGCTTTGGCAGCCTCTACTTTCTTTACTAATGTAGAAAAGAAATGGGGTGGCATGTTCTTCACACGGTTCGAAATCAACATGTAATAACCTCTTTTTCGTATTTTTTGAACTTGTCTGACTAGGTGTTGCTTTCATTCTACTATATGCTTCATAGTAAACTCAACATGAACATGAGCTCGACAAAAAAGCTGCTAATCCTTTAACAGTCAAGGATAGCAGCTTATGATTATTTTTGATTCATGACAAAAGTCAATAATGAAATCCAATGTTCGGCGTCTTGTTTTACTAATGTATAGCTTGCTGATTTGCGTTTTAACCGTTTATCAAGATTGGAGTAAAACCGGACAATGCGATAAGGCTTTTTCTCATCATCAAGCAGTACTTTCATTTCCAACGTTGCCACTTTACGATAAATGACCTTTCGGATTAAGGTGGACTTGTTCGTAATGATTTGCTCGACGGATTGACCAAGTTCCTCAATTCTTTCGATCGTTTTTGGTGCTTCATTCACGACAGTTTGTTGCCTTGTCCCGTTTTCAAACAATTCAACAGCTAATAGTTGTTGGTATGTATACGATTTAACCGTATAAGGCATATGTAAATACGCTTTTGTAAGCGGTTTTCCATCACTTGTTTCGGGTTCCCAAAAGTAAATGCGGCGATTTTTTTCATCCACAGCTATTTTGGACAATAAATCATAGGAGACAAATGCGTGTGATTCGTTGTAATTGGGTGAAGTAGGTTTAAATGAATTCAAATAATCGAGCTGTTTCTGCTTCACTTTTTGTTCTGCTCTAATTGACAAATTCAAGAACAATACACCGAACCCAAAGAACAGCGCAAAGAAAGTGAAGCCAGGAATGATGGCATCCGTATTTAACAAGTAGACTAACAAGCCAATTCCTATTATTGGTGCAAGACACCCAAATCGTATATACCAATTGGATTGCGCGGAAGGCAAGAAGAATCCCTCTTTTCAAAAATGGTTTGTGTACACTAGCTATCATATCGAACTATTTAATCCGTGACAACATTGAGAAAGCTGCCAATTTACCGAAGTTACGATAGTTGGCAGCTAAGCAATGAAAGACCGTTGTTAAATTGTGACTCCATCAATTTCTTCTGTCAATTCTACGAGTTGGTCAATCAAATCACCGATATACGCGATTGTATCTTTCAATGGTTGTTCAGTCGTAATATCGACACCAGCCATTTTTGACAGTTCAGCAGGCGGTTTCGTCCCACCAGCTTGTAACACTTTTAACCAATCTTCAACAGCAGGTTGTCCTTCAGATAGGATTCGCTTGGAAACTTGTGTTGAAATGGTTAAGCCTGCACTATACGTATACGGATACAAGCCCATATAGTAATGAGGTTGGCGCATCCAAGTTAACTCTGCACCTTCATTGATTTTGACATCATCGCCCCAGAACTCTTCTAATACGCCACGTTTCAAATTGTTCAAGACGTTTGCATTCACGCTACCGCCTGCATCAATACGCTCGTATACTTTTCTTTGGTACGCCGCTTCCAATAAATGCGTTACAAAGTTGTGGTAATACGTACGTGCTACAATTGATGAAATGACCCAACGCTTGAATTTCGGATCGTCTGAATTTGATAACAAATGGTTGGCAACAAGCATTTCATTCATCGTAGATGGTGCTTCTATGAAGTAAGTGGACGGTCGTGAATTAAAATAGTTTTGGTGTTGATGCGCATTGTAAAAATGTCCAGCATGTCCAAGTTCATGAGCAAGTACAAATACATCTTCCATACTACCTGTCCAAGAGATTAATATATACGGATGGGTTCCATATGGGCTTGAACAGAAAGCACCCGTTGATTTCCCAACGTTTTGTGCAAAATCCGTCCAACGTTCATCATACGAGCGGTTCACCATGTCCATATAGTCGTCACCCATGATGGCAAGGGATTCTTTAATGTATTTCTTTGATTCTTCAATTGTAATTTTAGGCTCGTAATTCGGATCTAACGGCACTTTTAAATCTGAAAAAGTCATTTCATCCAGACGATGGACTTTTTGAAGGAGCTTCGCGTATTTACGCATATGTGGTGCGAGCTCATTCATGATCAAATCAATTTGGCGGTCATACATGGATCGGTCGACTTCTTGATTGAACAAAAGGGAGTCAAACACTGTATCATAACCACGTAGATCTGAAATGGTCTTTTCTTTTTGCAATTGCATATCATACGTCTTCGCTTGTGTATGTTGGTACTCTTTCAGCTTCGCATGGAACGCATCATATGCGGCTCTTCGCTTTTCAGTATCAGGTTCTTGTTCCCAGCCACCTTCAAAAGAGATATAGCTGAGTGGGAACTTCTCTCCATGCACTTCAAAATCATCAAATTTCATATCGACTAATTTTGTCGTATCGTATAATCCGTAAGGTGCGTTTAATACCGATGATAGGGCCGCTAACGTACGCTCAACTTCCGGATGTAGTTTATAAGGTTTTTGGCGAATCAATTCTTCCAAGTAATTTTTGTATTCGGCGGATTGTTCCATCGCTTTTTCCAATAACTCAATCGGTAATTCTGAAATCTCACTTGAGAAGAAAGCCAGTTGACTACCCAATTTTGAAGCAATTGAACCGAATTTGCTTGCACGCATTTGTGCTTCATCGTTCGTTTGATCGACGCTGAGTGCCAAGTTCGTATAAGCTCCGATTGGCACCAATTTACCCATAATCGCAGCGTATCCGTCAATCGCTTCGATAACGGAAGAGTCATCCGTCATGTTGCCTTTGAAGCGTTCAGCAAAAGCAGCGACTGTAGCTTGTACATCTTTAATCGCTTCGTTATAAGCATCTTCTGTTTTAAATAAATCCTCTAGATTCCATGTTTCTTCAACTGCTACTGCTGAACGTGGTGGTAAGCTTTTAACCATTCTCATCTCTCCCTTATTACGGTATTCGAACTAATTACAGTATATAGTAGTATGCTAGAAAAGGGAAATGAATGTGAACATTCAGGCACTCAATTTTTTCGTGTAGACAACCGGGCAATTTCATCCGCAACGACAAATGCCAAGTCTTCATTTCCAAATAGCTGAAGAACGTCAAGCATTGTTTCATTGTCAATGAACAACTCGTCAACAGAAGCGTCTGCTTCCACAATTTCCTTCAAACGCTCGTTTTGTTGTTGATGAGGATAAGCTGTTTTGTAAAGCGTTTGTGCATCTAACTTGTGATTGTTGCACCATTGTACAAACAAACGAATCATCAGTGTCTCATCTTCTTGATATTTTTGAATAACACGTTCGTCAATATTTTCAAACTTCATTGTTTTCGCCTCCAAGGATAAGCTATGATTCTTAGTATATATGAAAAGGGGGATGAATTTCGTGAATCGTGTCGATGTTGTTTACGTATTGATTGTAAAAGAAGGAAAAGTGCTAATGGTGAAGAATAAGAAGTATACGAATTGGACGTTACCAGGTGGTGGTGTTGAAAAAGGTGAAACGTTGGAGCAAGCTGCCATTCGAGAAGTATGGGAGGAAACGGGATTAACCGTAACGCTCGGAAAGCTTCTTGCTGTCAATGAAACATTCAGACGACAAGAAAATAATCATGTGCTGTTTTTCACTTTTATAGGTGAAGCGACTGAAGGCGAAGTTGCAGTTCAAGACCAGAATGGCATTTTGGAAGCTGCATGGATGGAGTTCGATATTGCGAATAGAGAATTACCTTATTACGAAGGGGGAATTGAAGAACTTTTGAAGTCATCAATTCCTTATTGTTATCAAGGGGTGCAGTAACCTGTGAAATTCCACCGAATGAATGGCGCAGTATGGAAGTTGTGCATATAGATTGATGTAAGACTAAAATTTATATCATCGGAGATACCACAGTTTATCGGAAGGGGGAATGAGTTGGATTATATTAAAGATTTACGAGCAATAGTAGGTAATCGCCCGCTTCTCTTAACTGGCGTAGGCGTAGGTGTGTTTAACTTGAAAGGTGAAATTCTTTTACAGAAAAATGCGGATGGACGTTGGGGAATTCCTGGGGGGTTCATGGAACTAGGTGAATCAGCTGAAGAAACAGGTAGACGGGAAGTTTTTGAAGAGACAGGAATCCACATTGGTGAGTTGAAACTAGTAACCGTCGTATCGGGATCAAAAACACATACAGTCTTAAAAAATGGACACGAGTATTATTCAGTCACCATCATTTATGCAACTACAGACATTCGTGGCGGAGAATTGCGCGCAGATGGGATCGAAACAACAGAAGTCGGATATTTTCCACTGACTAATATGCCTGAAACGCTAAATCCTAGAGTACGGGAGATGATTCTCCAATATGCGATGCGATAGTAAATTAAAGATTGAAGAGCGTATAAGCGAAAGAATGGAGCATACATGGAACCGAGTACAAAACCTTGGTACCATGTGTTTTTTGTATTTTGTCGATTTCCAGCAATTTTTCCACTTCAAACATACTGAAACCTTAGCGAGGCTCGCGGCGCATCACAATACTCCCGTCGCGTCACAACATAACTGGCTCGCATCACAACGTAACCAGCCCGTAACACAACATAACCCGCTCGCGTCGCAACGCTCCGTTCGTAACACAACGTAATGAGCTCGCATCGCAACGTAACGTGCTCGTATCACAACGTAACCTGCTCGTATCACAACGCTCCGTTCGTAACACAACGTAATGAGCTCGCATCGCAACGTAACGTGCTCGTATCACAACGTAACCTGCTCGTATCACAACGCTCCGTTCGTAACACAACGTAATGAGCTCGCATCACAACGTAAGCTGCCCGTATCACAACATAACCCGCTCGCAACGCAACACTCCCACGCGATAACATCACAAAAACCTTCTCTCCAAACAAGAGGGAAGGTTTGCTCACTACACGCTATCCACATTCATGATTTGTTGCTGACAATAAATCGCACGATCCAATCGACATCGAGTGGTCCGTCTACGATTTCATAGTAAAGCTCGGAGTTTTGAATAATCATGTTTTCCGCAATGACAATTGTGAGGCTGTTCCCATCTCGATCTTGGAGCGTAATACGAAGTTCGTCGATATTGTCGTCAGGGTCAATTTCCTCGGGTTTGAGTTTCTGAATCGTATAGTTTTGCAAAAAAACAAGGAGTTCATTCACTTCTTTTTCATCATCTACGACCCATGTTTCTGCTGGTGCGCCGAACATGGGAGGTTTTGAGAAGACGAGTGTATGAAATTCTGAGTGTGTTGTCTCCACGAGTTCACTAAACTTTTTCTGTTGGTACTCATTAAATGATTGGAGCATTGCATATGCTCCTCCAATTAGAAGGGCGGTCAGCAATAGGGCTCGCATTTTCATCCAATCAATCCCTCCTCGTCTGTCGTTTGTATAGTATACGCAGAGAAAATATTGCGGATTAGTACTCATGGTATATATGCGTGTCGATAATGTTTAATGCGTGCGGAGGGATGTTTAGTAGTAGTTTTAGTATGTAATGGATTTTTTCAATACTGCATCTGCAGAGATTTTAGAAGATTAATGTTATACTATTTTTCAAAGGAATGAAAATATGGAGGGGTGAAGAGGATGAAAAAGAATGTTGAGCATGCGATTCAAGATGGGTATGCGGATGATTTTGCTTGGTGTTATGGGTGTGGACGATTAAATGACGAGGGGCATCATTTTCGAACAGGATGGGATGGCGTGAAAACGGTTACATATTATGAGCCATCAGACAAACATACTGCGATTCCTGGATTTGTATATGGTGGTCTAATTGCATCTCTAGTGGACTGTCATGGAACAGGGTCCTGTGCGTTAGCACTTTATCGGAAGAATGGTCATGAACCAGGCGATGAAGCTGATGTACCGCGGTTTGTGACAGCTTCTTTACATGTTGATTACTTAAAACCTACGCCACAAGGGGTTCCATTAAAAGCGGTCGGCACGGTGGAAGAGATTCATCCGAAAAAATGGAAAGTTACAGTAGAAGTGTTTGCAGAAGATGTCGTTTGTGCAAAAGGTGAAGTCGTCGGCGTTGTAATGCCCAAAACGTTTACTGCGAAATGATAACTGAATCAGTACAAATGAAAGTAGTCTTTCTTGCCAATTGTCATATTATCATGTTAGCGAGACTATGTTGGACAAATCATGTGAAAGATACTCATGCAATCCATTGTATGAAGAATTTGGTGGAAGGACGGGAAAAGGAATGATAGGGTTTGCAATTGTCGCGGTCGTCATGTGTGTACCAATTACAGCAATCATTACAGAGCATCAACGAAAAATGTTGAAGATTAAAGCTGATATGCTGAAAGAAGAGTTGGAACTGGAGCGATTGAAGCAGCAGAATTTCATTATGGAAACAGAAAAGTTGAAGCTTGAACTTGAGCAGATGAAGCTGGATTATTCAAGTGGTAAGAATGATCTTATAAAACTTTAAACGAAGGTGTGATGGAGATGTCTGATGGGAATTCGATGCCGCCATACAATGACTTGATTGGAGATATTTTAAAGAGCCATGCAAAAGAAGGGGAAATGGAAAACCTGAAAGGACAAGGAAAGCCATTGCCAAAAGAATACTTTTCGGGTGATACGTATCAACATTTTCAACGAATAGCAAAAGATGCAGGGTATAAACCGCATTGGCTGAAGCTTCAACATGAAATAAGAGATGAATTACATGCGATTTCAAAGTTACAAGCCGAGAACATTGAGGTAGATTTACAAAATCGTGTCATAGGACTAAACCAAAAGATTGACGAGCATAACAAACATTGTCCACCACCTATGCTGAAAGGTCGTGTGACAGTTGAATCCATTGAAAGAGCGAAAGAATTTTGGAAGTGACAGAAAGGCAATGGAATCCAAATATGTGCATACGTCTAGGTTACGTCCTTGCATGCCTTTTTCTACTTTTAACGGCTTGCTCACAACCGTCAACGATGCAAGATGAACAGACGATTCCTACGTTTTCGGAAAGAGAACAAGTGGCACCAATAGCCGATATGCCGGTATCCTACATTGATGAACAATTGGAAAAGATGTCTCTTGATGAGAAAATCGGTCAATTGATCATCGTAGGTATGAAAGGAAAGACATATGATGATGAACTCGATCACCTCATCCGCCACTATCGTGTAGGTGGCATCATTGTCTTAGGGAAGAACGTATCTACACCTACTGGCATTGTCCAGTTACTAAATGAAGCGAAAGTTGCTAACAAAGACTATTCCATTCCTTTATTCCTTTCGGTTGATGAAGAAGGTGGACGTGTATCGCGATTGCCAGCAGGTATGAAAAAACTACCTGCAGCTGCTTCAATTGGACAAAAAGAGGATGAAGCACTCGCTTACAAAAGTGGGGTATACCTTGCCGAGCTGCTCCATGCATTTGGATACAATATAAATTTTGCACCTGTCCTGGATGTGAATAGTAATCCGAAAAATCCAGTCATCGGCGATCGTTCCTATTCGTCAAACCCGCAAATAGTAACACAACATGCACTTTCCGTTCGAAAGGGCATGGTTGATAATGGCGTTATTTCGATTGTGAAACATTTTCCCGGACATGGGGATACACACATTGATTCACATAAATCATTGCCCGTCATCGATAAAAATATCGACGAATTAATTGCAACGGAACTTGTACCATTCCAGCAAGCTATTGCTCAAGAAGTTGATGGCATCATGATTGCACACATCTTGTTTCCTGCACTAGATGCCACAAATCCGTCCTCGTTATCTAAGAATGTCATAACCGATTTTCTCCGTGAAGAACTAGGGTACGACGGCGTTGTGATAACTGATGATTTAACGATGGGCGCAATAACGAATGCGTACACCGTTCCTGAAGCGGGCTTGCAAGCGTTCATTGCTGGAAGTGATCTTTTACTTATTGCTGGGGACTATGCCAATCAAGTCAAAACAATTGAAACTTTAAAAGATGCCGTATTTACACGGACTATTTCTGAAGAACGCATTGACGAAAGTGTAAGAAGGATCTTAGAGCTGAAGCATCGTTACAATTTAGCAGACGACATTGTGGGGCAGATTGACGTAAATGCTTTGAACAAACAAGCGAAAAAAGCGCTACGTTGAATGAAACTTTTGCTATCACCTTCCGTATATAAAGGTAGATAGAGGGGGTTCAGTTCATGGAAAAAACAGGTCTTAAGATATTGGTTCATGCAAGTGCATTTTTTGCACCATGCCTCGTGCCGTTTATATTGTATCTTGTCATTGATGATGTAGAAGTTAAGAGATTATCGATTCAAGCGTTATTGTTTCAATTAGTAATGGGGGCATTGATTTTTATTTCCGCTATTTTAGTCATTTTTCTGATTGGGATTCCGATGCTCATCGTATTTAGTTTGATGACCATTATTGTTCCGATTATCGGCATTGTGAAAGCAGTACAAGATGAACCGTATCAATACCCAATTGTCGGAAGATGGTTTTAAAGCAGTGTAGCAAAGGGGATATTCATGCGAAAATTTCCGATCGTCTTATTATTGATGTTTTTCCTTGCTTCTTCAGCGCATGCATTACAATGGGCATATCCCTTTGTCGTTTGGAATGGGGATGTGTACGAGGTCAAATTGGAAGAGATGATTGAAGAAAGTGAGATCGGCAAAAGGTTAGGAGAAGTGGAGACGAAACCACATGAGATGACTGGTGATCATTACGGGAATGCTTCAAACTATTTTCCAATTGGAACGAACTATTATGAAATAAAAGGAATATCTACATCCACAGCAATTGCTGTTGAGAATAATGAGCAATGGGTGGAGGCTGTTTATGCACATAAAGCTCCATTTCATATTAAAAATATCCTATCTAATGTGTTTTTGATCATCACTGTTGCTGCTCTCTTAATGATTGGTATGGTCTATTATGTTTATCGCAAGAATCGTTCTACTCGTCATGTATAGTGCCGTGTGAAGCCAAGAATCTTACCTTGGTTTCACACGGCTTTTGTATTTGACCTTTACTAAACTACTTCACTCGAAAATTTACAATACTGTCTTCTTTCATTTCAAAAAATACTAGCTCCTTTCTTTGTGAGCTTTACACGATGAGAGCATCCTTTTTCTTCTGAGACCACGAATTTACTCATGTTTGTCCTCGAACTTGTATATGTTGGTATAAGAGAATTTTACGTACTGACTACACTGTGAAAGGGGAGAACGATGAAAGTTAAATTCAGTCTTGTGACGCAGATTTTTATGGCATTTGTTTTAGCGATTATTTTAGGTACATTTTTTGGCAGTTCCATCAATTTCTTAAAGCCTTTTGGCGAGCTGTTTTTACGATTAATTAAATTCATCATTGCACCGCTTATTTTATCGACGTTAGTCGTTGGAGTGGCAAGTACGACAGACCCGAAACAATTGGGAAGAATCGGGTTTAAAACAGTCGTTTACTATTTTGCGACGACTGCTGTGGCAATTGTCATCGGACTTGCAGTTGCATTTGCAATTTCACCAGGAGAAGGGGTATCAGTTTCTTCTGACGGTCTTGTTGCACCTGAAGCGGCAACGAAAGAACCACAGAGCCCAATAACGACACTGTTGCATATTGTCCCTGATAATCCATTCACTTCATTGGCAAATGGGAGTATCCTGCAGATTATTTTCTTTGCTTTATTTCTCGGAATTGGGATTACGTTAGTTGGTGAAAAAGCGCAGCCCGTGTTCAAGTTTTTTGAAGGGTTTGCAGAAGTGATGTATAAAATTACTGCGATTGTCATGAAAGTTGCGCCGATTGGCATTTTAGGCTTACTTGCTCCGGTTGTCGGTCAATATGGCCCATCTGTGTTATTGCCGCTTCTAAAAGTAATTGTTGCAGTGTATGTAGCTTGTTTGTTGCATGCTGTCATTGTGTATTCGACTGCTGTGAAAACATTTGGCAAGATGAGTCCTAAAAAGTTCTTTAAAGGCATTTCACCTGCTGCATTAGTTGCATTTAGTACGGCAAGCAGCGCAGGTACCCTACCTGTTACGATTAAGAACACAAATGAAAACCTTGGTGTACCGAAAAAGATTTCGAGCTTCGTCTTGCCGTTAGGTGCAACAATAAATATGGATGGAACAGCCATCTATCAAGGGGTTGCAGTCATATTCATTGCACAGTTTTATAACTTAGAATTATCATTTCTGCAATTGTTGACGGTTGTCCTCATTACCATTTTAGCTTCCATTGGCACTGCAGGTGTTCCTGGCGCAGGGATGATTATGCTCGCGATGGTGCTCACTTCTGTCAATATGCCACTTGAAGGCATTGCGCTTATAGCAGGTATTGACCGGGTGCTGGATATGATGAGAACGTCTGTAAATGTTGTAGGAGATGCATCAGCAGCTGTTGTTGTAGCAGGTACTGAAACTGTGGAAGAAGAGCAAAGTGTAACGTCATAACGGTAATATTTTGTTTAGAATTTCCTATGGATTAGTAATTTCATTCAAAAGAGTGTAGACAAAGCCATAAATCGACTTTGTCTACACGTTGACTGGAAGAAGATTACTTCATCCGCTAAAGAAGGAACTGTACATAATGAAAAACGTGTTCATTCCATATAAACGGGGGTTGTCCTATACAACTTATGGTCGCATCTACAAATAGCCGAAAGAATGAGATGCTGAAAAGGGCAACGATGATTCTAATCGGCAGTTCATTCATTGCAATTGGTGTAAATGTATTCCTGCTCCCGAACAGTTTGATGGAAGGCGGAGCACTTGGCATTAGCTTATTACTTCATTATTTACAAGAAGTAGAAGTGGGAAAGACTTTCTTGGCAATTAGCGTACCGATCTTCCTCGTCGCTTGGTTTTTGTATCGCCCTTTTTTCTACAATGGATTACATGGAATGCTTTGTTCTTCCTTATTCATCGATTTGTTTCATCCGTTGACAGTACTTGGAGGTTCGATATTTGTTGACCCGATTATTGAAGCGGCTATTGGTGGCTTCATTATAGGGACGGGTGTCGGTCTGATGTTATCAATGGATGTGAGCATTGGTGGCACTGATTTACTTGCGCAAATGATTGCGAATAAGATTTCCATCAATCCAGCGTTCATGATTTTTTTCTTCGACAGTTTTATTGTTGTGACAGGAAGTTATTTATTGAGCGGTATTTCCTTACTCCATTCAATCGTTACGGTACTTTGTGTCGGTTTAGCAGCAAGCTTTATTGCATCAAGGAAAGTTCGCGTTAAAAAATTTTAATCTTTTAGCTAAAGTACTGCTGAAGCAGGAACCTGATCAGCGAAGGATTCTAAAATGATATCGTATTTGTGTAATGAAACAATGCACTCTTGCTAGTCAAATAGTCCTGATTTGGTCATAACTTTGTGAATTCGATCGATAACTGTCCGTATCCAATCGAATAAATTGTGAACTCGATCGATAACTTCGAATTAAACTGACAGCTCACCCACTAATTGGAACATCCTAGACCAATTAGTGCGACGCATGAAAAAACTAAGTTCTTTTACTGGAGCTTAGTTTTTTCGGTTTTGGACTGTTTAAAACCAGTAAAAGAATCGATTACGGTTGAAATGATGGATAGAAATCCAATGCCGAAAATAATCAGATACACCTGATTTGATATATCTTCAGGCGATCGGCCAAAAATTTGCGACAACATGTCTGCTAAAAACGGATGAATGACCAATGGATTTAATAGTAAAATGATGATTAGTGCAATCCAGAAGACATTAATGACTAGATTGCCGAATGCAAGCTTTCGGGTCCAATGGATGGATGAAGCTTTGTAAGAGGAAAGGACAATTTCCAATGTCAATAAAAAAAGTGTGATGGGGAACAGAGTCATTACAGGAATTGAGTCAAAGAGCATCATAGCAATGTCCACCCTTTCGTAATCTGTACAATTGTTTTACCCGGAAATTTTGCGTCATAAAACGAAAACGATAAGAAAGCAAAATTTCTGAGATATCCCCATTGTGCCTACTAATTACGCTATACTATACATATTGTGAAATTTTATTGAAAAGCGTGGGGATTCAATTGGCGTTAACGAAAGAAAAACAAGGCTTTACCAATCCAGTCTATCCAATCATGTTTGCTATCGGTGGTTGTCATTTGCTAAATGATACACTCCAAGCCGTTATTCCTGCGATGTTTCCTGTTTTGGAGGCGGAAAGAGGGCTAACGTTTACGCAGCTTGGGTTCATCTTTTTTGCCTTAAATATGGTTGCTTCCGTTCTCCAGCCAGTCGTTGGTTACTTCAGTGATAAGCGTCCGATGCCCTATGCGTTGCCGATCGGAATGACTTTTTCACTTGTCGGTATGGCAGGTTTGGCAATTGCGCCAAGTTATTGGCTTATCTTACTTTCCGTCATCATTTTAGGGTTCGGGTCAGCCGTCTTCCATCCAGAGGATCCCGGGTTTCATTTTTAGCTGCTGGCAATAAAAGAGGACTATCTCAGTCGATCTACCAAGTAGGCGGTAATACCGGACAAGCATTAGCTCCGTTAATCAGCGCATTTGTGCTTGTTCCACTAGGGCAGAAAGGGGCTGCTGTCTTCATTATCGTTGCTGCAGTCGGAATTGTACTGTTATCTCGAATATCTGCCTGGTATAAACAACAACTTGAACTGGAGAGGCAAAACAATCGAAAAAAAGTATTACTCTCTAGCATTGGAGAATTGACTAAAAGACAGATTACAATCGCTTTGACACTGATCTTGACCATCATCTTTGCGCGTTCATTTTACGTTACAAACGTAACGAGCTTTTACATATTTTATTTGTTGGATGAATACGGATTGAAAATTGCACAAGGTCAATTATTAATCTTTTTATTTATGGCACTAGGAGCTGCAGGGACTTTTTTCGGTGGGCCAATGGCGGATCGGATTGGAAGGAAGAATGTAATCGTTCTATCGCTACTCGTTCCATTACCCCTATGCCTCCTCTTGCCGTATGTATCCCTATGGGCAGTCGGTCCTCTGTTAGCTGCAATTGGATTTTTTATTATGCTCAGTTTCTCCGTGACGGTTATCTACGCACAAGAACTTGTTCCAAGTAAAATTGGAACGATGGCGGGACTCACTGTCGGATTAGCTTTCGGTATGGGTGCGATAGGTGCTGTTGTTATAGGTAGACTGATGGACGTCATCGGGATCTTCCCGACAATGGTGATTGCTTCATTCCTTCCTTTCATTGGTCTCGTCGGACTCATGTTGCCGAAAGACCAAAAAATAACGGTCACCAAGCCAACATCATAAAATGGTTAGTTGGTAGAATGAAATAAATGAATCTAGCTCCGTTTTTATCTCAATCATAAGTTGTCAATTCAACAAATCGTGTGAAATTAAGGCGCGTATAGCCTTGTTCACACGGTTTTTTTAGATAGATTGGCTTATGCACCTTTACAACAAAATCCAAACGGTGTACACTCATTTAGTTACTTAAGTAAATAAAGGAGTGGAAAATGTTGAATCCAATCATTCATGAGCTATTTCAAAAATATCGCCTGTTAACGAAAGAAGTAAATAGTGTACTGAAGAAACATGACTTGTTCGCAGCACAGTGGAGTGTCATTTATTGCATTGATTTACATACTGAAATGACGTTGACGCAAATTTGGAAGTATTTAAATGTCGAAGCCCCAACGATTACACGAACTGTGAATCGATTGGAAGAGATGGGATGGTTAGTAACTCGAGAAGGGAAGGACCGTCGTGAGAAAATTGTACGTCTTTCCGAAGAAGCGATTCATAAGCTTCCTCATATAAAGGAGACAATTATCCAATTCGAAAGTGCTTGCTTAAATCGATTGACTCTGGAAGAGGAAAATCAGCTCATCTTGCTGTTGCGTAAAATAGACGGGAAAGAGGTCCTCGTTCGTGACAAGTAAACCACCAATTTGGACGAAAGCATTTCTTAGTCTGTTTTTAACAAATCTTTCAGTGTTCATCGTATTCTATGGCCTCGTATCGGCGCTACCGTTATATGCAACAGGTGCCCTTCAACGCACAGATGAAGAAGCCGGGTTGCTCATGACAATTTTCCTGCTGTCCGCAATTATTGTCCGTCCATTTACCGGAAAATTACTTGATATGGTCGGAAAAAAGAAATTGTTGTTGTGGGGTTTGTTCTTCTATTTAGTTAGTACGATCCTCTATGTTTTTATAACTCCATTTGAAGGATTACTCTTCTTGCGGTTTTTCCAAGGCATTTGGTTCAGTATTATTACAACGGCAGCTGTATCGATTACGTCGTCTATCGTTCCGCCATCAAGACGAGGGGCTGGGCTTGGGTATTTTGTTATGTCTTCGAACTTAGCAGTTGTTGTTGGTCCTTTTATCGCGCTATACATTATTCAAGCGTATTCTTTTCATATCCTCTTTGTCACAATGAGTGTGCTTATGGTAATTGGAAGTATTCTGTCTTTATTTACACCTCAGACAGAAAAAAACTCAACGGGTGCGGCATTTAAACGTTTGACATGGAGTGATTTGTTTGAAAGAAAGGCACTGCCGATTGCAACTGTGGGCAGTATCGTTTCATTCGCCTATGCAAGTGTGTTGTCCTATTTATCGATCTATGCACAAGGCAAAGACTTGTTGCACCTTGCAAGCACATTTTTTGCTGTGTATGCTGCTGTTATGCTAGGTACAAGACCGTTTACCGGTAAATTATTTGATGAAAAAGGACCTAATTCGATTATAATACCCGGGTTTCTATCGTTCGGTATTGGACTATTCATCCTTGCATTTGTCAACTCGCCAGGGGTGTTTTTACTGGCTGGAGCATTTGTCGGTTTTGGATATGGAGCATTGGTGCCAAGTTTACAAACACTTGCGATTCAATCGACATCGGAACGAAGAAGCGGGTATGCAACGGCTACGTTTTTTACTTTCTTTGATACTGGTTTGGCGATTGGTTCCTATGTGTTAGGCGTTTTGGCGATCCACTTGGGCTACCAGAAGATGTATTTACTATCCTCACTGCTTATTTTTGTTGTGCTTATTTTTTATCGAGCAGTCAATAAAAAGAGCGATTCTTTATTGTAGAAATTATAAACTCCGTAGTAGTTTCTATTGTTTATATGTTATTCAAGAAAAAAATAGGGTATAAGGGTGGTAACTTACTAATTAGGAGTCGATTACGTTTTGGATAGGACATTTTTAAGGAATCCGGTATTTTTAATTTCATCAATTGTCATCTTGCTATTAGTTGTGCTAGGAGCATCCATACCCGGGCCGTTTGGCAACGTTGCAGATCGTTTATACGCATTTACAACGACCAACTTTGGTTGGTTCTATTTGCTCACGGTATTTGTCATTATTGCATTCCTTGTTGCACTTGCGATCAGTAAATATGGAGCGATCCGTTTAGGTGGAGATTCGGAGCGACCGGAATATCCCTTCTTCACGTGGATCGGTATGTTGTTTTCTGCAGGGTTTGGCGTAGGTCTTGTCTTCTGGGGTGTAGCCGAACCGATGAGTCATTATTTCGCTTCACCCATTAACGGAGTGGAAGCACAGTCCGAAGATGCGGCCCGTGTAGCAATGGGGTATTCTTTCTTCCATTGGGGGGTATCCCAATGGGCCATCTTTGGCATTGTTGGTCTTGTGATCGCTTTTCTTCAGTTCAGAAAGAAGAGGGATGGCCTTGTGTCAACCGCTTTGGAGCCACTCGTTGGATCAAACCGAATTGTGAAAAATGGGATTGATTCTTTTGCTGTCATTGCGACTGTAATGGGAATTGCAACGTCACTCGGAATGGGTGTGTTGCAGATGAGTGGAGGACTTGAACAAGTATTTAATATGAAAAGCACGTTCTTCATCCAAATGATGATCATCGTAGTCCTTTTCTTTTCTTATATGCTATCTGCATCTACCGGCTTGAAGAAGGGAATTGCGTATTTAGGAAATTTCAATTTAGGCATGGCGATTGTGTTGCTTGTATTCTTTTTTATCGTGGGCCCTAAAGTATTTATTTTAGAAAGTTTTACACTTGCAATTGGCGATTATATTAATAATTTCATTAAATACAGCTTACGTTTGCAACCGTACAAAGGTGGAAACTGGGTGCAAGATTGGACAATTTTCTATTGGGCATGGACGATTGCCTGGTCTCCTTTTGTCGGAGCGTTCGTTGCTCGGGTGTCCAAAGGCCGTACAATGCGGGAGTTCATTGCGGGAGTTATGGTCATTCCACCCGTATTTTCGTGTATGTGGATTGCTACACTCGGTGGAACAGCATTGTATAGCGATATGAACAACGGAACAAAGATTGCAGAAGCGGTGGATGCGGATGTAACGTCAGCAATTTTTGAGACGTTCAAGCATTTGCCGTTAACAGGACTGATGTCTGTTTTAGCGATTATTTTAATCTTTACATTCTTAATCACATCTGCAGACTCTGCAACGTATATTTTAGCAAGTATGACAACGCGGGGAAGTTTATTCCCACCACTAATTGTTAAAATGACTTGGGGATTCCTCATGTCAGCAATAGCGGCGGTCCTTTTGTACGCCGGTGGATTGGAAGCTTTACAATCAGCCTCGCTCGTATCGGCATTGCCGTTTACACTATTCATTATTCTAATCATGTTTTCTCTCGGGAAATTATTAAGCAAGGAACCGATTACCGTACGGCCAAGAGATATTCGAAGGTTTGAGAATATCGAGAAAGCAGTCAAAAAGAAAGCGAGTAGAAAGAAGAAAGACTTGTAATCTGTCTTGTTGTCTAAATTGATCAATGTCGTTAGAGAATGTGAAATACCGCATGGAGCCGGAGTCTATAAGACTTTCAGCGACATGCGGTTTTTATTGTTTTTATACCTACTCGTTATCGAGTTGTAATTAATTCCTCAGCTTTATTCTTTGCTTTAATAGAGAACGTACGGTTTTCAGGGTATTGAAGACAATTCAGCTGGCCATCATACACTGCAGCCCCGTCAATGCCAATAATCCGATTTTCACCATAATAGACACCATTATTGCATTTATCATTATGTAAATTCTTTGTAGGCGTGTGGCCAAAAATGACTGTCTTTTCTCCACAATATCCATTGTGAAAAACATCGCGGATCCAGACGAGTTCATGTGGATCAGTTTCGTCTATCGGCTTAGATGGATGAACGCCTGCGTGGACAAAAATGGTATCATCCCACTCGAAATAATAATCCAATGACTGAATGAATTGAAGGTGTGCATTCAATGTAGACGATTGAAGTATCGGTTTGACAAAGTCATCATCTTTCACGATGAATACATCTTCAGAAAATCCATAACTCTCTAGTGTTTGTTTACCGCCATTCCGATCTGTCCAATGTTTCCAAGCTTTCTCTTCGTCTGTCGTTAACGCTTTAATCATCATTTCTTCATGATTGCCGCGTAAAACAATCGCACCTTCCTTTTTTAGAGCTATTACTTTCTCAAGGACTCCTTTAGAATCAGGTCCTCTGTCAATATAGTCGCCCAATAAGATGAGTTGGTCTACTTTTGGATCATAACCTACTTCTATTAACAATTCTTCTAATAAATCTAACTCTCCATGAATGTCACTAATGACCAATGTTCTTTTCAACAATTTCATCCTCTCTGTTCATCTACCATGATTCTTTCGTACATTCATGATACCATTAACTAAATTGTCTTACAAAATAAAGGAGGATGTCTATGTGCGGTCGTTTTACATTATTTGCTCCTTATCACGACATTATTGAGCGTTTTTCAATTGAATCGGCTTTCGAGGAAAGTGAGTACATGCCTAGTTATAATATTGCCCCTTCTCAACAAGTCGCTGCGATTATTAACGACGGCTCTAAAAATCGGCTAGGATATTTACGGTGGGGGTTAATTCCTCCATGGGCGAAAGATGAAAAGATCGGGTATAAGATGATCAACGCGCGGGCAGAAACGATTGCAGAGAAACCGAGTTTTAAACAAGCATTTACAAAGCGTCGTTGTATCATCCCCGCAGATTCATTTTACGAATGGCAACGAAAAGATGGAGAAAAAATTCCGATGCGCATAAAACTGAAGTCCAATAGCATGTTTGGCATCGCAGGTCTTTGGGAGTCTTGGCAATCTCCGGAAGGGAAAACGATTTACACGTGTACCGCGATTACTACTGAACCAAATAACCTTGTGAAACCGATTCATAATCGGATGCCTGTTATTCTAAAGAAGGAAGAAGAAGCGAAATGGTTGGATCCATCTATTACGGATATTCATTTCCTGGGGAATATGTTGCAATCGTTTGATGAAGACCAAATGGAGGCGTATGAAATATCACCTGCTGTCAATTCACCCAAATACAATGACCCATCCCTAATCAAACCTGTTTGTTAACGGCTATAGACACTCCACTTTCAAGGCGTAAATTTCAGTTTTTATTTTGAAACGAAATAACAGTCTACTTCGTCTACTCTGTAAATGGGGAGGTTTTAAAATGGGTGGTTGGAAGCGATTATGTATTGCGTTCTGTTTGGTAGTTGTCTTCATTGTAGGTGGAAATTCATTGGAAGTGTCCGCTTGTTCATGTGTTATGCCGCCACCTCCTGAAGAAGCATTACTTGACGCAGAGGCTGTATTTAGTGGCGAAGTGATTAAAATTGTTGATAACAAAAATCTGCTGAATGGGTATGGGTTTACCGTGTACTTTGCAGTGGATGAAAGCTGGAAAGGCGTAGAGCAGTCAGAAGTTAGTGTAACGACAGGCTATCATGATGGGGATTGCGGTTTTCCTTTTGAAGTTGGTCAATCGTACCTCGTTTACGCTTCGTTAGGAGATATGAATAATAAGAGTACACTTTCGACGAGTATTTGCCAACGGACGACAAATCTTTCAAATGCGACAGAAGATCTGAATGAACTGGGTAAAGGTCAAAAAATTGAAGGAAGCAATGCTAAAAAAGACGAACACAACGATGGACTACTTAATGGGAGTACAACGAAGATTATTCTCGCCGGTATGCTCGTTCTTGCTGGAGCATTGTATGTTGTTTGGAGAATAAAGAAGAACGCGCGCAGTTAAGAACTGCGCGCTTTTTACGTGAAAGACATCATCGTTTCCAGCGGGCTACCTGGTTGAATGTAAGGTGCAAGATCTAAGATAGGGATTGGGAAGAAAGGAAAACCGGATGCATAAGGAGAAATCTCGTATAATTGGAAGTAAATCACTAGCGTTACATCTGCAATATAGAAATCTTGGTTACTGCGTATTTCAGTGGCAGGAGGATCTAATAATTGAATGTCCCAATCTTTAATACGTTGTTGAATAATCGTATTGATTGCCTTCTCATAGCCGCTATTTGGTTTAAACAGTTCGCTCAACTCATAGTTCTTGCCGGTTTTCGTATCAAATGTCAGCGAACGGATTACTGTCAGCCCATGCGCTCCGCCGGTGTCCGAGTAAACAATTAAATTTAAGCTTAGAACCCCTCGCTCATTCGTCTTAATTTCATAGTAAGCAATCAATTCCACTAAGTAATCTTCATAAAAATATTGATCCACAAGCATCTTATTTAGTGTATGAATGATCGTATGGTTGATTTTTTGTTGAACTGTATGATTGTTCATTTGGGTAACGACAGGATAGTTGACACGTATATTTGATGAGGTATGAGGCAGTTTTTTTGTATGAATGCAAACTGGAAACTCGCGCAATATACACACTCCTTCCAAAGTCAGTTTTACACTTTATGAGAGGGCGTTTAGAAGTAGTACTGGCGACATGAATGGTGGATAAGAAAATCATAACGCTGAACGGACATAAAGGGCTTATACATATGTCTTGGATTTCGCAAATTTGAGCAATCTATGGTAGGATGTAAGTTCACAAAAGAAGAGGACGTGAAGATATAATGATCTCAATTACAATTCCGCAACCGGATGTTACAATTGAACAACGACAACAAAAAAGTAATGTGGAAGTTCCTATTAAACCAATTAACGGTTTTGTAGATCTTCATGAAATTCCACGTGATAAAGGCGGTCTTATTTTATTTTATAATAAACGGGATGAACTTTTACTTGCTGGGAAGGCTCGTAAATTACGCCAGCGTGTTAAGAAACACCTAGAAGATAACGTTTCACCATTAAAAAACCATCGTGATGAAGTTGTGAAAATCTCAGTGATCATTGTAGAAGATGCAATGGAAAGAGAAATTTACGAAACGTATATTATCAATACGATGCGCGCAAAGTACAATACGGAAAAAGTATTTTTTGAAAACAATTGAACTTAAACGTTAAACCGCCTTTCGCCAGCTTTCATATTGGCAAAAGGCGGTTTTTGTTGTTGCGTGAGTTGTTCGTGATTCTTAACACGTGTTGTACAAAAAGCATATGAAGGCAAGTAGTTGTTTTTACGTAATTCGCAGTTTAAGTATATAAAAGTTTCCTTCGTGCAACTTATTGTGTTATACTCGATATAGAAATGAAAAGTAAAACCCCATGAACCTAATGCCTCTCCTCAATAGAGGATTGAGTATATCCTACAGCGAAAAGGACATCTGATACAGGTGTCCTTTTTGTGTTCGGTTTGTGTGAGGTGTATCACAACATAAATACGTCGCAACACAACGTAAAGCCGTCGCATCGCAACACTCGCGCCGTATCACAACATAAAGCGCCCGCATCACAACGTAAAGCCGTCGCATCGCAACGTACCGCGTTCGCATCACAACACTCGCGCCGTATCACAACATAAAGCGCCCGCATCACAACGTAAAGCCGTCGCATCGCAACGTACCGCGTTCGTATCACAACACTCGCGCCGTATCACAACATAAAGCGCCCGCATCACAACGTAAAGGCGTCGTATCGCAACGTACCACGTTCGCATCACAATACTCGCGCCGTATCACAAGCGCCATCTCCCAAAAACTACATATCCATACGCGCGAATCAAGCGCTATCAATTCTACACAATTGCTGTAAAATAAAAGGTAGAACAGTAACAGGGGGAGAGGTAGTTGAAATTTTTCCATACGGCTGATTGGCATTTAGGAAAGCTCGTACAAGGTATTTATATGACTGAAGAACAGCGACATGTGTTGCAGCAGTTTATTCAAGCAGTAAAAGAGGAGAAACCTGATGTCGTCGTCATTGCAGGGGATTTGTATGATCGGGCGGTGCCGCCAACGGATGCAGTGAACTTACTGGATGATGTATTGAAGGAAATTGTCGTAGATTTAGAGACACCTGTTATAGCGGTTGCTGGAAATCATGATAGTCCAAGTCGGTTGGATTTTGGTAGTGAATTGATGCGACAAAATGGTTATTACATTGAAGGGCGCATTAAACGTCCGATAAAGCCAATCGTGTTAAGAGATGCGCATGGCGAAGTACATTTCCATCTCGTTCCTTATGCTGACCCTTCAATCTGCAGGCAAATCTATGAAGATGACACGATTGTAGATTTTACGACTGCCATGCAACGAGTGATTGGTGAAATGACGTTCGATCAGGATGCCCGCCATGTATTTGTTGGACATGCGTTTGTGACGCCACATGGTGAAGAGGAAGAGAACACGAGTGATTCAGAACGTCCGTTGGCAATCGGGGGTGCGGAGTATGTATCTGCACATCTTTTTAAGCCGTTCCATTACACAGCTTTAGGGCATTTACACCAAGCGCATTATGTGTTGAATGAACAAATACGGTATGCTGGTTCACCCATGAAATATTCGATTTCGGAAGAACATCATAAAAAAGGATTTTACATCGTTGAAATGGATGCGGATGGTAAAGTTTCAGTGGAGAAACGAGAGCTTTATCCATTGCACGACATGCGGACAGTGGAAGGACATATGGACGAAATCTTAACGCTTCCTCCTTGTGATGACTTTGTTTTTGTGAAATTGCAAGATGAATCACCCGTTCTGTTTCCAATGGAAAAAGTGAAGTCGATATTTCCTAATGCGATGCATATCGAACGAAAAATGGTGCGCACAACGGCTGCGACTTTGCAACAACACGAACGTGGGATACAAGAAAAGCCGAATGACCAGACGTTATTCCGTTATTTTTATACACAAATGAACGATGTAGAACCTGATGAAGAAACTGAACGGATTTTCGCCGAAGTACTCCAAGAAGTGAAAGGTGGGAATGACGTATGAAGCCAATTCGATTGACAATGACTGCTTTTGGACCATACAAGGGGACAGAAACAATCGATTTTAGACAACTAGAAGACCATCGATTGTTTGTCGTGTCTGGGGCGACAGGGGCAGGTAAAACAACGATTTTTGACGGGATTTGTTTTGCACTTTATGGACAAGCAAGTGGGGAAGACCGGACAGATATCCGGTCCTTGCGTAGTGACTTTGCGGATGATGCCATTCAAACGGCAGTCGAATTAGTATTTACGATTCATCGACGCACCTATCGAATCATGCGTCAAATCCCTTACATCAAAAAAGGAAACAAATCCGAGACATCCGCCAAATGTGAATTGTTTGAACTGACAGCAGAAGGTGAAACACCGATTGTGGATCGCCAAATCGTTTCAGAAATTAATCGGAAAGTTGAAGAACTACTTGGATTAACACAAATCCAATTTAGTCAAATTGTCATGCTGCCTCAAGGGGAATTTCGTAAGTTTCTAACGTCCGATACAGAAAACAAAGAAGCGATTTTACGGAAAATCTTTAAGACTGACGATTATCGAGGCATAGTGGAAGTGTTGAAAAAAAGGAAAGATGCGGCTACGTTGCAGTTGACAAATGAAAAATCGAAAGCTGATCACTTTATTCAACAAATCACTGCAATCGTACCAACGAGAGAATCATTGCTATTTGAAGTGCTACGGAATGAATATATGCTAACGTCTCAAGTGCTTGCAGGGCTGGACGAAGAGATCTTGTATTATACAGAAAAAGCTGTGGAGGATGAAAAGCTATACACAGAGGCACACAATAAGCATGGAGCTTTGCTCGAAACGGATCATTCAGCAAAAAACACGAATGAACAGTTTGCTTTGCTCGAACAACGAAAGACGACGCTTGAAACATTAGAACAACAACAACCACACATTCAACTGAAAGAGAAACAACTTGCCGATGCAGACCGTGCGGCAATCATTCACGAAATCGAATCCTATTATATACAACAAGAGCAAGAAGTTTTGGCTAAGCGGCAAGAATTTGAAAAAACTACTGAACAAGTAGACGTTGCAATGGCACAATTAGCGGAAACCGAAAGAGTGTACAGTGAGGTTGAGCGTCAAGAACCTGAACGAACTAAGGCTTCTGAAAAGCTTATTCGACTGCGTCATCACTTGCCAGCCGTCACGCAATTAGCGGCAAAACAAGCACATGTCCACCAATTGCTTGGACATTTACGTGAGCTTCATTCAGATCATCATTATATTGCAGAAAAGGCCTCTACTTATCAAGAACAGCAAACACTTTTGAAAAAGCAAATTGCCGATGTTGAAGAAGCGATTGTGCCTTTCGATATGCTTGTCGAGCAACTGAACAAGTATGTAACAGACGTCAAAATTGTTGAAAAGCATGAACAATTACAAGCGGAATTAGCAAGTTGTACACAGAAAGCAATGAATGCTTCAAGTGCTTTTCGTAAAGCGAAAGAAGAGTTTGAAGGGTTACAAAACAATTGGTTGAGCAATCAAGCTGCGCATCTAGCTCATGCTTTGCAAGAGGGGCAACCTTGTCCTGTATGTGGCAGTGTGGACCATCCTGAAAAACATGCACAGAGAGAAGGAGAAGCAGTTTCGCGAGAACAGCTCGAGAACAAGCGGGCACACTTAACAGAAGTAGAACGATCATTACGTGTGGCAGAGGCTAAACTGGAAACAATAAAAGAACAATCCACCGCACTGGAACAGGAAATGGCGGAAGAAAAAATTACTGACTCTGCAGAAGTAGTGAAAAGGAAGCAAGAGGAAATAGCTACAAAAGTACAAGTGTTAAAAAAGAAAAAAAGTGCCTGTACGCTCATGAAAGTACAGTTGTCTTCCTTTGAGAAGGAAGTGGCAGATTGGACAACAAAATTACATGCTATCGAAAAGCAATTAGCTGAACGGAAGTTGGAGTATGAACGAGAATCCGCTTTGTTGCAACATGAAATAACGTCTATACCTGAAGAGGTCAGAAGCTTGCCTGCATTGGAAGCGGAAATTCAAAAAGCAGCCATGCATAAAGAAAAATTGGAAGCTTCGTGGATAGCTATTCAGAAGAAAAAGGAAGAAGCGAAAGAAAAACTTGCGACGTCAAAAAACGCTCAACAGTACGTTGAAAGAGCGGTCCATGAGTGTGTGCAAAAGAAGCAACAAGCTGAAGCACGTTATAAAGACGCTTTACACCAATCGGATTTTAATTCTGAAGAGGCATACCGAAACGCAAAGTTGACGGAAGCGGAAAAGCGCATGTACAAAGAGGAAGTAAAACGGTTTAATGAGGACCTTCATGCAACAAAAACTGCAATTGTGGAGCTGGAAACGAGTCTCAAAGGCAAAGAGAAAATGGACACGTCCATACTGGCCGAACAAGTAGACCGCTTAAAAGATGCTTACGAACAAGCATTGACAGAGTGGAAGGGTTCAATAGAACATGGAAAAGCGCTCAATCAATTAAGAAGCAACTTGCATAACGCGTCTGAAGGGATTGAAGAATTAGAGCGTAAAGTGAGTAAACTGACGAGTCTTCATGATGTGATCAGGGGGCAAAATCACTTGAAACTCTCCTTTGAACGGTTTATTCAAATCGATTATTTGGAGCGAATCATCCAGTCCGCAAATAGTAGATTGCATAACCTGTCAAATGGTCAATTTGAGTTGATGCGTAGCGAAAGACAAGAAATACGAGGGAAACAAAGTGGCCTAGGGTTGGATGTATATGACGCATATACAGGGCAAAATCGAGACGTAAAGACAATGTCAGGGGGAGAAAAATTCAATGCCTCGCTTAGTCTTGCGTTAGGAATGGCGGATGTTATACAAAGTTTCCAAGGTGGAGTATCAATCGAAACGATGTTCATCGACGAGGGATTTGGAACGTTAGACGAAGAATCGCTTCACAAGGCAGTGGATACGTTGATTGATTTACAAAAATCAGGTCGGATGATCGGTGTCATCTCCCATGTTGAAGAATTGAAGAAGGCGTTGCCGGCAATACTAGAGGTTCGTAAATCGAACGAAGGACATAGTGAAACAAAATTTATATTAAAATGATGCGCTGATAGTCAGTTGATAAGTTTTTTTAGTTATAAATCAGTCGCGTAAGACGAATCGTAGTTTACTCCGTCTTACGCGTCTGTTTTTTATACGGTATGTCTCTTAATGGTTTATTTTGGTTAAAATTAAATAGATGAATAAATACACGGTATAGTGTATAGGAATGAACGGAAAAGGCATCCAAAAGTCCATTTGTTAGTCATCGTTCATTTGGATTTTTTATAAACTTGTATTTTATGAATTGATAATATATTTAAATAATAATTTGCTGTTGCAATTAGTGGTTTGTCCACGTATGATAAATGCCAGCGATATATTGCATATGCATCAAGATAAACTTACAAGAAGAAAGGATTCTATCATTCTATGCAAAATAAACTGTCTTTTTCATCTTTTCTTTTAATTGGTGTCATGTTATTTGCTCTGTTCTTTGGAGCAGGTAACTTAATCTTTCCGGCACAATTAGGACAATACGCAGGAACGAACCTTTGGCCGGCGGTTATTGGGTTTCTTATTACCGGTGTGGGTTTACCGTTCTTAGGTATTCTAGCTATGGGCTTTTCAGGTAGCCGCAACTTGCAGGATTTGGCGAGCAGGGTGCATCCTGTATACGCTGTGTTATTCACATCGTTGCTCTACTTGACGATTGGACCGTTTTTTGCGGCACCTCGTACAGGAGCGGTCGCGTTTGAAATTGGAATTGCAACATTCATTCCTGAAAGTGCACAAGGAACGGCTCTTTTCATTTTTACACTTGTATTTTTTGGTGTCACCTTGTGGCTTTCATTAAATCCGGCTAAAATTGTTGATCGGGTCGGGAAAGTGATGTCTCCTGCAATCATAGTATTACTGCTTGTTTTATTAGTGATGGCATTTGTGAATCCGATTGGTTCATTCCAATCTCCAGAAGATGCGTATGCTTCCGGAGCATTCATGAAAGGTTTTACAGAAGGCTATAATACAATGGATGCCCTGGCTTCACTTGTATTTGGAATCATCGTCATAAATGCAATCCGAGCGCTGGGCGTGACGGACAAAGTACAGATTTTATCAGCAACAGCTAAAACGGGTGTTATTGCTGCTGGGTTCCTTGGCTTGTTGTATGTTGGTATCGCTTATTTAGGCGCGACAACGACTGAGAAGTTTGGATTGTTTGATACGGGTGGTCCTGTATTAAGTGGCGCAGCTGCCCATTACTTCGGTACGTTTGGTTCAATCATGTTGGCAATTATCATTATCTTGGCTTGTTTAACGACAAGTATTGGTTTAATGACAGCTTGTGGAGAGTATTTCACAACGATCATTCCTTCAATCAGTTATAAAATGTTTGTCACGATTTTCACGACATTCTGTTTCATCGTTGCGAATTTCGGATTGTCAAACATCATTACGTATTCGATTCCAGTATTAATGTTCCTTTATCCACTAGCAGTCGTTCTTATGCTATTGACGTTCACGTCACCGTTATTTAAGCATGCTCGACTTGTGTATATTAGTGCAACAGTTGTTGCTCTTGCAATTAGTACAATTGATGGTGTAAAGACATTATATGGAACGCTTGGCTATACAGTGGAGCAATGGCCGAACTGGTTAACGTCAATTGTATCGTTTTATACAAATGTTTTACCTTATTATAGCGAAGGGCTAGGTTGGTTATTGCCCGTACTCGCTGTCATGGTTGTAACAGGCGTTATCGCAAGAGTCATGAAGTTAACGTAAGGAAAAGTATACAGTTTGAAATAAAAAATGCATGAAGGACAATGAGCCTTCATGCATTTTTTTATTTTTTTATCTTTACAGCTTCGAATTCAGGAAGTGCTCGATTGATTTTGTATTGTGGCATACTCCCTAAAATCTTCAATTACTCTGTTTCCAATGAGCGAAATTCATCAATCGCTCTGAGCCAATTCTCGCGCATGACTGATGAAACCAAATCCGCCTTTCCTTCTTTCAAGAGCTCAATGATCTTTGAATGCTCATCAATCGATTTTTCCGTTAAGATGATGGAGTTCAAGAAGAAGAGCCGTCGCACATGTGTCTGCAACGAAGAGATGATTTGATGTATATATGGATTGCATGCAATGTCGACAATTATCTGATGAAACTCCTCGTCAATTTTTAAGGCAGAATAATAGTCTTTTGATCGAACAGCTTGCGCAAATCGTTCATTTGTTTGGACAAGTTCTCGTAACGATTCTTCCTGTAACTGGGGAATTGCTAATTCTGCTGCTAGAGCCTGTAATACAGCTAATGGAGGCAGAAGATCATTAATGGAGTCTTTATTCACTTCCGTAACTTGTGTTGCTTTCCCGGGATACATTTTAACGAAACCTTGTACTTCCAATAATTGAAGCGATTCGCGGATGGGTGTCCTACTTACACCGAGTGCGTCTGCCAATTCTACATCATTCAGCTTTTCACCAGGTTGTAAGGTCCCATCAATAATCCATTGTTGAAGTTGATTGAATGCGCTTTCTTTTGCTGTTTTACGTGCGGTTTTTTGATGTTCCGAAGGTATCGGCATATACAGTCACCTTCCTGCTGCAATTTGTAGTTTAAGTATACAGGAAATAACTGTTTATGGAAAGTGGAGATATGCAATATATTGCATTTAGATCTTTCGTTTATAAATTAACGATATGTCATGCTCTTCTTCGGAGGTACCATAAGCAAGATCTTCGTGTGAAAATGTAAATCCTCTTGATTCATAAAAAGGGATGCCATACTTGTTCCCTTTGGCCACTGCAACTTTCTGTTCACTTGCACCATACAGATGCTTTTGAAGTTTTGTATAGAAATTCAACAGCCTTGTCCCCACACCTAAGCCTCTCTCCTTAGGATCTACATAGAAGACGTATATTTCTCCTGTAGTTTCATCAATCATTCCTCCACCAATTGCACCAACGATTTTCCCACGACTTTCAGCAATGACGTAGCCATGCCAGCTTCTGTCGGTTGTTGTAATTTCCTGTTTAATCCGTTCGACATTGTAATATTTCAATATGAGACGTTCAATATAAGCGCTTGAATAAAGATCCTCATAAGTAAACCATTGACACATTGAAAGCAAGTGGGATAAGTGTTTTGCTTCATGTATTTCTGCCTTTCTTATTGAAAGTTCCGTCAAATTAATGCGCCTCCTCTTGTAATAATTGGCTAGGATTTGTAATGCGAATGGATATATTTTGTAACGTCGCTGTAATATAAGGCTGATAATCTATGGATAGACTAAAAAGTAAGGAGTAGAAAACTTGAAAAAACATATTGTGACGTTCATTTTTACAGTAGTTTTATTGATCGGTGGAACGACCGAAAGTTTTGCCGCTTCTTCATCGTACACAGTCAAAAAAGGTGACACCCTTTACAGCATCGCCAAAGCTTACAACATTTCGATAACAGACCTAAAAGCGTGGAACGGATTAACATCAAACACGATTTTTCCAAAGCAAGCTCTAAAACTTACAAATGGTGGAACACAAGCTGCAAGTAAAACACCATCGAGATCCAATGAAAGTAATGAGGTAAAAGAATTAACGGTATCAGCAAGTGCATATACTGCCAATTGTAACGGTTGTTCTGGAATTACTGCAACTGGCATTAATCTAAAACGCAATCCAGATGCGAAAGTCATCGCGGTCGATCCATCAGTAATTCCATTAGGGACAAAAGTTTACGTGGAAGGATATGGGTATGCGGTAGCAGGAGATATCGGCGGCGCGATTAAAGGAAATAAAATTGACGTCTTTTTCCCAACAAAAAGCGAAGCGTTCAAGTGGGGACGTAAAGACGTGAAAATAAAGATTCTAAAATAAGAACTGTTTAGCCAATCCCTTAAATGATAAAGGGGTTGGCTTTTACTATTTTTTTAACTTATCAAATATTCGTGGTAAACTAGTAGGAAACGGGTAAGTGGGGGAATGGCAATGGATAAACGCAGAATGATTATCGGTCTACTTATATTGCTTGTTGTACCAATATACATATGGATTGCTTACTTTGAAATTCCAGACAAGGCTAAAGTCGGTGAGGAGAAGCTTCAGCAAGATCCTTTAACGCATGATTACGAAAAAATGCTGTCTTTTCGAACTACCTATATGGGAGATGCATCAAATACGAATGCATTCTTTGAAGCTTTGCCGTTGAACGAACATAAAGGGACGGTTGAAATGGATTTGAATCGCTTTTATCTCCTCGTTCATTATCCGATAGCTACTTCCGATCTGGATGGTATTGCTGAACAGGCGGTAATTTATAATACAACTGCTGCATTTGTGTTAATTGGTAACCTTCAAGAAATAGAATTGAAATTCCAAGATCAATCATTTAAGGTGACTCGGGATCGAGTGGAGAAGTGGTTTGGAGACGATTTTACAACGTTGAGCGAACCGTCGAACTTCAAAGAGAAGGTGCAACAACGATTAGATGATTCATCGCTGAATGAGTGGCTAGCCGCTTATACGGAAGGAGAATGACAATGGATATTTATATTGTAACGGGTGCTTCAAAAGGGCTTGGGTTTGAATTGTGCCAGCAGTTAACAGAACGAGGACATGAAGTAATTGGCGTTGCTCGTACGAAAACACCGGGGATTGTGAAATTCATTGAGGCTGATTTAACCCGAACCGACAACTTAGAAGACACGATTCATCAAATTATTGAAGAATATGAACAGAAAGCGACCTCATTTACCTTGATTAATAACGCTGGAACTGTAGAGCCGATTGGTCTAATTGGAACGGTAACTGCTAGGCAGATGGAGCAAGCTATCGCGTTGAATTTGACAGCTCCGATGGTATTGTCAAATGCTTTCATTTCAAAGTTGAAGAGCTTCCGTGGTCAAAAGCGTATTGTTTCTATCTCGTCTGGAGCGGGAAGGAATGCGTATGAAGGTTGGGGTGTTTATTGTACGACTAAAGCAGGATTAGACCATTTCACAAGAGTCGCTGCAATCGAACAGCAATCTGCAACCTATCCTGTCGATGTGATGTCCATTGCTCCAGGTATTATAGACACCGGGATGCAAGAAACAATTCGTTCGAGTGATGCCTCGGATTTTCCATTGCTTGACCGCTTTGTTGATTATAAGGAACAAGGTAAGTTGAGTAGTGCAGGAGAGGTCGCGGGTAAATTGATTGCTTTGCTAGATCGCAAGGACTTCCGTTCTTTCTGTCCGATTGCGGATATTCGAGAAATCTAACGTAACCGAATCAGTATGTATTAAAACCGCGTGGAGACAAAATCTACATTGTCCCTACGCGGTTACTTAATTTTCCGTTAGAATTACTTCATCAAACTCTCGGACTTTTTCTAGGGCAATCAAGAATGGTGGGTTGTTTCGTTGATTCAACAATTCGTATCGAATAACATGGACGTCCGCCTGCCGTAACGTTTTTACGTACTGGAGTAAGGCATCTCGCTCTTGTGGTCCGCCTTCGTGTCCGTCATAGACAGATACAGTGATGATTCCACCTTTTTTTAACAGTGCAAGGAGTTTATGAATCGCTTCAATAGTGGATTCGGGTTTTGTAATGATGGTTGGATCGTCACTGTAAGGAAGGTACCCTAAGTTGAACATCGCTCCACCGATAGGCTTTTGCACGTATCGGTCCACATGTGCATGGCTATCTAACACCAAATCGACTCGATTAGCCAAGCCAGCCAATCTTTCTTTCGTTGCGCGTAGAGCGGCTTGTTGGATGTCGAATGCAAATACCTTTCCTTCTTCACCAATTAACTCCGCTAAGAAAACGGTATCGTTTCCATTACCGGCCGTTGCATCGACCACGGTTTCTCCTGCAACTACGGTTTCGGCTAGCAACCTTTTCGCGAATGGTAAAACTCTATGTAATCGGATTTGACGCATGTATATGAACCTCTTCCTGTTTTTTATTGATCAAATGAGCACCTTCATTGTAACATGTGGCAATGAAATGGCATCATCTGAATTGTGAAACTTATTCTGATTATCTTGTGAATGCGGGAAAAAAGACATACACTCAAAATATTGACTGTAAATGGATTTTCCTCACTGTCTATTCTGAGACATATTGAAGAATCCCGAAGTCATAACGAAGATGATCGGAATGGAGGCGATTGCCATTGCCTAAAAAAGTTTGGCTGCTCGTCATAGGGATGTTAGTGAATGTTATTGGTAACTCATTTCTATGGCCGTTAAATACAATTTATATGCATGAATACCTTGATAAGTCATTGGCGGTTGCCGGTCTTGTCCTCATGGCGAATGCCGGGGCAGGCGTTGTCGGAAATCTGCTCGGTGGTTTTTTATTTGACAAAATAGGCGGATTTAAATCCATTATGGCAGGAATTGTACTGTCCATCATAGCTCTTGTTTATCTTGTCTATGATCATAGTTGGTATCCATATATCATCTTTTTGACGATTTTAGGATTTAGTGGCGGCATTATTTTTCCAAGTATGTTTGCCATGGTCGGTTCTGTTTGGCCGGAAGGTGGAAGAAAAGCATTTAATGCCATTTACCTTGCTCAAAATGTAGGTGTCGCCATTGGACCGGCACTAGCGGGATTAGTAGCATCTGTTCATATCGATTATATATTTTTTGCGAATCTGGTATTTTATATCGTGTTTTTAGGGATTGCGTATTTCGGTTATAAAAACCTTGATATCGCACCGGACCGTCATACGGATGTCATTCGGGAAGCCGGACGAATCAAACATAAAGCGCCCTTTTATGCTTTGCTCATCCTTGTGTCAGGGTATTTGATTACATGGCTTGTGTATTCTCAATGGGCCACAACGATTTCAACACATGCTTTGTCTCTTGGCATTTCACTAAGGGAATATAGTTTCATTTGGACGATAAACGGGTTGCTGATTGTTTTAGGGCAGCCGCTGATTAAACCCCTTATTAAGCGGTTGGAGCACCAGTTGAAAATGCAAATGTTCATTGGCACAAGCATTTTTACCCTCTCTTTTATTGTTGTCAGTTTTGCGGAGACGTTTGAAATGTTCATCGTGTCAATGGTTATTCTGACATTTGGTGAAATGATTGTATGGCCAACGATTCCGACGCTTGCTAGCCAATTTGCCCCGAAAGGCAGAGACGGTTTTTATCAAGGAATTGTTAACTCGGCAGCCACAATTGGTCGGATGATTGGTCCGTGGGCAGGTGGAGTGCTTGTTGTAATGTATGACATGAAAATTATGCTACTCATACTGACGAGCTTCATGGCGTTTACCTTGCTGACAACCGTGTTGTATGATCGTCCATTGCGAAATTTCGAGCAGAAAGAGTAGCTAGAATAGGAGTTATCAAACCGGGAAATCGATATTGATTTCCCGGTTTTCAGTTTAGAAGATTGCGTCTTACGAAATAGTTTGATTAAATGAAGAGAGAACCATTTACTGAATTGAAGGGGGAACGCGAAATGAAACCGATCTATTCGACAGCGATGGAAGCGATTTCACAAATTGAAGACGGGGCAACATTAATGGTGGGGGGATTTGGTCTCGTCGGAATCCCTGAACAGCTCATCTTGGCGCTTGTTGAAAAAGGAGTAAAGGATTTAACAATCATTTCGAATAACTGTGGCGTAGATGACTGGGGATTAGGTCTTTTATTAAAAGAAAAACAGATTAAGAAAATGATAGGGTCTTATGTTGGTGAGAATAAAGAATTTGAACGCCAAGTGTTAGCTGGAGAAATTGAAGTAGAGCTGACGCCACAAGGAACGTTAGCGGAGAAAATCCGAGCAGGTGGTGCAGGAATTCCAGCATTTTACACGCCAGCAGGGGTTGGAACGACTGTAGCTGAAGGCAAAGAGATTCGTACATTCAACGGCAAGGAATATGTTCTCGAAGAAGCGTTAGTAGCAGACTTCTCTCTCGTTCGAGCGGCTAAAGCGGATAAAATCGGAAATCTCATTTATAACAAAACGGCTCAAAACTTTAATCCGATGATGGCAGCGGCAGGTCGTGTGACCATAGCAGAAGTGGAAGAACTTGTAGAAATCGGAGAACTTGATCCTGCAATGATCCATACACCAAGCATTTATGTACAAGGTCTGTTGCAGGCTAAACAAGAAAAGCGGATTGAGAGACTGACAACTCGATAAGGAAGGGGAATGTTCACGATGACGAAAATCAATTTCAGGGAACGGATTGCAAGACGGGCAGAAAAGGAAATTAAAGATGGCGATTATGTCAATCTTGGAATTGGGATGCCGACACTCGTTGCTAATTACATTTCAGACAACAAGACGGTTGTTCTGCAATCAGAGAACGGGTTACTTGGGATTGGGCCGTATCCGACGGAAGAAGAAGTCGATCCAGATTTAATTAATGCGGGGAAAGAAACCGTGACAACGATTCCGGGTTCCTCCTTTTTCAATAGTGCTGAGTCATTTGCAATGATTCGCGGAGGCCATGTAGACGTGGCAATTCTCGGAGGTATGGAAGTTTCTGAACAAGGTGACTTGGCGAATTGGATGATTCCAGGCAAGATGATTAAAGGCATGGGCGGTGCGATGGATCTCGTGCATGGCGCAAAGAAGATCATTGTCATCATGGATCATACCGCAAAGGATGGATCCCCGAAGATTAAGAAACAATGCACACTTCCATTAACGGGTAAGGGTGTCGTGCATAAGATTATTACCGAGCGCGCGTTAATAGAAGTGACACCGGACGGCTTGGAATTGAAAGAAGTATTTGAAGGCTTTACGGTTCAAGATGTTATTGATTCTACCGAAGCGGAATTGATTGTCAAAGAATTAGCGTAATCCCTTGAAATGATTAGTTGTAATTCGGAACTTTATCGGGTACACTACAATAAAATGATATGAAATAGCGTTGGCGTTGAAGAGGAATAGTAATCGCTTTAGTCATTCAAGAGAGCAGGCGGAAGGTGCAAGCCTGTATGACGGATCGATGAACTCGCCTATGAGCCTGTATCGGTGAAAGATCAGTAGCTGGTGCCGTTTTCCGCGTTAAGGAATCAAGTTGGGCGACCTCGTCGTCAATTTGGGTGGCACCGCGGGAGTAACAATACCTCTCGTCCCTTATTTTGTTAAGGGACGGGAGTTTTTTTATTCCCAAAATGCCGTGCGCAAATCGTGTCAATGGGAAGGAATGAATTGAATGAGTTATAAACATGTACAGATTGAAAAGAAGTGGCAGGACTATTGGAAAGACCATAAAACGTATAAATTGGTCGATGATGAAACAAAACCGAAGTTTTATGCACTTGATATGTTCCCTTATCCTTCCGGTGCGGGATTGCACGTCGGTCATCCACTCGGGTATATTGCAACGGATATTTTAAGTTCATTTAAGCGAAAGCAAGGCTACAATGTGTTGCATCCAATGGGTTGGGATGCGTTTGGTTTGCCAGCTGAGCAGTATGCAATTGATACAGGGAATGATCCTGCTGAATTTACAGCGAAAAACATTGCAACATTCAAACGCCAAATGAATGATCTTGGCTTTTCCTATGATTGGGACCGTGAAGTGAACACGACGGATCCAAAATATTACAAATGGACACAGTGGATCTTCATCCAATTGTACAAAAAAGGATTGGCGTACATCGACGAAGTGCCTGTTAACTGGTGTCCAGCGTTAGGAACAGTCCTAGCAAACGAAGAAGTGATTGACGGTGTTTCTGAACGTGGCGGCCACCCGGTTGAACGTCGTCCGATGCGCCAATGGGTATTGCGTATAACGGAATATGCTGATCGGTTGCTAGAAGATTTGGATGACCTAGATTGGTCAGAAAGCTTGAAAGACATGCAACGCAATTGGATTGGCCGTTCGGAAGGCGCGCAATTGACGTTTGCAATTGACGGAACAGATTTGTCATTTGAAGCATTTACGACGCGTCCGGATACGATTTTCGGTGCGACGTATGCAGTGTTAGCACCAGAGCATAAGCTTGTTGATAAAATTACGACGGCTGAACAGAAGGAAGCGGTCGCAGCGTATTTGGATAAAGTGAAGACGAAAAGTGATTTAGAACGAACAGATTTAGCAAAAGAGAAGACGGGTGTATTCACGGGCGCGTATGCAGTTAATCCTGCGAGCGGTGAAAAAATGCCAATCTGGATTGCAGATTATGTCCTTGCTTCATACGGCACAGGTGCAATCATGGCGGTTCCTGCGCATGACGAGAGGGACTACGAATTCGCGACTGAGTTCAACTTACCGATTGTTGAAGTTGTTGCAGGTGGCGACGTATCCAAAGAACCGTATACAGGCGATGGGAAGCATATTAACTCTGAATTCCTTGACGGTCTGGATAAAGAAGAAGCAATTGCAAAAGCGATTGCATGGTTTGAAGAGCAAGGCAAAGGCGAAAAGAAAATTACGTATCGTCTACGTGATTGGTTGTTCTCGAGACAACGTTATTGGGGTGAACCAATTCCAATCATCCATTGGGAAGATGGTACGATGACAGCAGTAGATGAGTCCGAATTGCCATTGATGTTGCCGAAAACGGACAATATCAAGCCGAGCGGAACAGGTGAATCACCACTTGCTAATATCGAAGAGTGGGTAAATGTCGTTGATCCGAAGACAGGAATGAAGGGTCGTCGTGAAACAAATACGATGCCGCAATGGGCAGGAAGCTGCTGGTACTACTTACGTTATATCGATCCGGATAACGAGGAAATGCTAATCGATCCGAAGCTTGCTGAACGTTGGCTACCGGTTGATATTTACGTCGGCGGTGCAGAACACGCGGTACTTCATTTGTTGTATGCACGTTTTTGGCATAAAGTGCTTTACGATATCGGTGTTGTGCCAACGAAAGAGCCATTCCAAAAACTATTCAACCAAGGAATGATTTTAGGAGAAGGGCATGTGAAAATGTCCAAATCACTCGGCAATGTCATTAACCCTGATGATATCGTTCATTCACACGGCGCGGACACACTACGTTTATACGAAATGTTCATGGGACCACTTGATGCATCCAAAGAATGGTCGACAAATGGTCTTGAAGGTTCACGCAGATTCCTTGATCGGATCTGGCGTTTGTTCGTGAATGAAGATGGCACACTTAGCTCGAAAATTGGTGGCGAACCAGGTGGATCACTTGAAAAAATCTATCACCAAACCGTCAAGAAAGTAACGGAAGACTTTGAAGGAATGCGCAATAACACAGCGATTTCTCAAATGATGGTGTTTATTAATGAAGGCTATAAAGCTGATTCAATTCCGAAAGAATTTGTTGAAGGCTTCCTCATTATGATTTCGCCAATCACTCCGCATCTTGCAGAAGAACTTTGGGAGAAGTTAGGCCATACGGAATCAATTGCGTATGTCGCTTGGCCGACTTACGATGAGTCAAAACTGACAGACGATACTGTGGAAATTGCCGTTCAAATCAATGGGAAAGTCCGTGCGAAAATTGAGGTTGCGAAAGATATTTCAAAAGAAGACCTTGAAAAAGTAGCATTGCAAGATGAGCAAGTGAAACAATGGATTGAAGGGAAAGAGCTGAAGAAAGTCATTGCGATTCCTGGAAGATTAGTAAACATTGTTGCGGTAGGATGAATTGAGTCCGTGGAAAGGGTATATGCCTTTTCCGCGGATTTTTTTGCATGTGGAATTTGTTGGAGTGGTGTTAGAGAGTGTGTGATCGCGAAGTTTAGGAGAAGGGGTAGGTGTTGATGTGTTGTGAAATTGCTTACTAGCTACTGAATGTGTTGGATTGTCAATTTTTATAAGTAATAGTGTTACATTAATTGGAAAAGTGGTGATAAAACGGTGATGAGCGGTGATAAATGGCCGACAAGCGGTGATAAATTGTCGCTGAGCGGTGATAACGGTCAGACAAGCGGTGATAAAACACGTGTAAGCGGTGATAACGCAAATTAAGATCGAGGATGAGCGTTTGATTTCACTTGGAAAAGGAGTATCGGTGGTAAAGTTGCTTGAATCGGTGGTAAATGGGTGAGAACCGGTGGTAACGAGCCGAGAACCGGTGGTAAACTCGCCTGAATCGGTGGTAACGTGAAATGCCCGCTCCTTAGATTGCTTCTTCCACTGAAAAATGGCGAATCGGTGATAAACTGGTCCAAATCGGTGATAACTGCCTGAGAATCGGTGATAAACGCTCGAGAACCGGTGATAACGGTCCGAGAATCGGTGATAACCACCTTCGAAACGGTGATAACGATTTCCGCGAATAATAGAATGCCGGTTTATACGTCTAAGCATCTCATAAAAACTCATTTATCAATTAACCATAAGTCGCATACAAGAGAAGGCAACTTTCATGCTAGAAAGCCGTTCAATACATAACAACAAAAAACACCAGGGCGCTTTTTCCCTGGTGTTAACGTATGTGCACTTACTGTTTTTCGGCAAATGCGCCTGCATTCATTCCGGCAATTCTTCCTGTGACAAGTGCTGATGTAATATTATAGCCGCCCGTGTAGCCGTGAATATCTAAAATTTCTCCACAGAAGTAAAGCCCGGCTTTTTTACGGGACGCCATCGTTTTTGGTTCAATCTCTTTTGTGGAAACTCCTCCACCGGTTACAAACGCTTTTTCGATGGGTTGTGTGCCGTTCACGGTCATTGGGAATTCTTTAAGTAAGCTAGCAAGTTTCCGTATTTTTTCATTGGAAAGTCCTGCTCCAACGTCTGAATGATCAATGCCGGCTTGATCGAAAAGGAAGAGGAGCCAACGTTCGGGTACTATGCCTTTCAAACTGTTTTTGATTGCTTTTTTCGGATCTTCCTTTAACATCGCATGAATCGTCTGGAACGTCTCTTCTTTATTCAAAGAAGGAAGAGAGTCGATTCGCATGTCAACGGGTTGTTTGCCGTTTTTCATCTGTTCTTTCACGACAAACTGGCTGCAACGTAAAATGGCTGGACCGCTTAATCCGAAGTGGGTGAAAAGCATGTCCATCTGGTGGGTAACAAGTGTTTTGCCTTTTGCATTTAACACGGAAACCGCGACGTCACGGAGTGCGAGTCCTTGTAACTCGTTCGTTTCAATGAATGGTTCATTGGAAAGTAATGGAACTTCCGTCGGGTAAAGTGTCGTTACGGTATGTCCTGCTTTTTCAGCCCATGGATAGCCATCTCCTGTACTGCCGGTTTGGGGCACTGCTTTTCCGCCTACAGCCACAACGACTGCGTTTGCTCGGATTTCTTCACCGGTTTCAAGACGGACGCCCAATATCCGCTCATCATCCATTAAGAGTTTTTTCACGCGTGTGGACAGTTGCACGTCAACGTGAAGGCGTTCCATTTCTTGTAAGAGGGCATTTACAACATCTTTTGCTTTATTCGAAACAGGAAACATCCGTCCGTGATCTTCTTCCTTTAACGGTACGCCAAGTCCTTCGAAAAATGCAATGATGTCTTCATTGTTAAAAACAGAGAACGGACCGTATAGAAAGCGGCCATTTCCAGGTATATTTTTCACAATTTCTTCGAGTGGAAGACGGTTCGTCACGTTGCAACGCCCACCACCTGAAATTGATAATTTATTGCCGAGTTTTTTTCCTTTGTCGAGCAACAGCACTTTATTGCCATGCTCTGCCGCAGCGATGGACGCCATCAAGCCTGATGGACCCCCGCCGACGATAATGACGTCATACATAGTTGGAACCACACTTTCGGTTTTTTCTTCATTATACATGATGTGTCAATTCAACACGTACATACGTACAGTATAAGTGTCTGTGAGCAATGTCTTTCGTAATGAATCGTTTTTCTTATATAAAATTAGGGTAAACACTTGTATTCTGTTAGTCCTAGTTAATCATTGTGTAATGAGCGAGCTGGAGGTAAACTGTTAAGTAGCTTCAATGGAAAAGTTCTATAGATTGGAAGGATCTTACATGTCATCAAATCTTGTCAAAGGTACGGCCATTTTAACAATTGGTCTTTTTTTATCAAAAGCGTTGGGCTTATTATACGTCATCCCGTTTTATGCAATTGTTGGAGAAGAAAATATCGGCTTATACCAATATGCTTACATACCCTATAATTTGGCGTTAGCAGTTGCTATCTCAGGTGCACCGCTGGCCATCTCGAAGTTTGTTTCGAAATATAATGCAGTCGGAGATTATGCGACCGGACGGAAGTTAATGAAATCAGGGATGCTTGTCATGGTGATGACTGGCATTTTGTCGTTTTTAGTATTGTTCTTTTTGGCAGAACCGATTGCACATCTAGTTATCACAAATGATGAAAAAGACTTTTCAATTGCCGAAGTTACATCTGTCATTCGTTGGGTGAGTTACGCGTTGCTTGTCGTGCCGCTGATGAGTATTGTCCGAGGGTATTTACAAGGAAATCAAAAGTTTGAACCGACATCCGTTTCGCAGCTTATTGAACAAATCGTCAGAATCATTGTCGTACTTCTTGGTGCGTTTATCGTCGTAAATGTTTTAGATCTTTCCCCACGGATAGCTGTTAAATTTGCAGTTTTTGCAGCCTTCATTGGTGCTTTGGCTGGTCTAGTAGTTTTATACAAATACTGGTTAAAATACAAGCCGGAATTTAACCAGCTATATGAAAGTAGTCCACCAGCAAGCGATGTTACGTTCATTGATATGTATAAAGAAGTCATTGGTTATACAATCCCATTTGTTCTTGTCGGTGTCGTCAATCCACTCTACCAATTTGTCGATATGATTACATTCAACTCGACAATGGAGTCGATTGGCCGAGAAGAAGTTGCGAAGACGTATTTTACGATGCTCAACTTTTTAACACATAAAATTGTTATGATTCCTGTTATGGTCGCGACTGGGTTCTCGATGGCATTGATTCCGGTTATTACAAGATTTTACACAAAAAATGACCAAAAAGGTATTACGCGATCGCTCGATCAAACTTATCAAATTATGCTGTTTCTCACTGCTCCCATGGTTCTTGGGCTCATCGTTCTTTCAAATCAAGTTTATACATTTTTCTATAGTGATAACCCGGTTGGCGCAGATGTCCTTGCAACATATGCTCCGGTTGCGATTCTATTCGGACTATTCACTGTTACCGCAGCCATCCTACAGGGGATTGATAAGCATAAGTGGATAGTATTCACTTCGCTCGCTGGATTGCTCGTAAAAATGATTTTGAATATCCCGCTCATCAAGCTTTTCGAAGTGAACGGTGCAATCGCTGCAACAGCAATTGGGTACACAGTTGCAGTGGGGATTAATATTTATGTGATCTCGAGAGTTCTGCACTATCAATTCAAAATGGTGTTTAGAAGGCTAATACTGATCGGGATTTTCAATGTAATCATGTTTATAGCTGTTCACTTTACGTTGAAGGGACTACTTGCATTCAGTCCCGTAGATGGTAAAATGCAGGCCTTACTTTATGTATTAATTTGTGCTTTCGTTGGTGTTGTCATCTATGGTGCATTGTCGCTGAAGTCGGGACTTGCACAAAAGTTATTTGGCGATCGTTTGACGAGAATCACAAGAAAGCTTGGTTTAGGAGGATAATAAATGCGTTTAGATAAATTAGTATCAAATATGGGATTTGGATCTCGTAAAGAAGTGAAAGGTTTACTGAAGAAAGGTGCCATCCAAGTGAATGGTGTCCCTGTTAAAGATCCGGCGCTACATGTTCATCCTGAACAAGATGAGGTATCCATATTAGGTGAGCGTATCATTTACCGGGAATTCATTTACTTGATGATGCACAAACCACAAGGTGTCATTTCTGCCACGGAAGACAATCGGGACCGGACAGTTATCGATTTATTGGATGATGAATACCGACATTTTGAACCGTTCCCAGTTGGGCGGCTTGACAAAGATACGGAAGGGTTATTGTTGCTGACGAACAACGGCAAGTTGGCACATGAGTTGTTATCCCCTAAAAAGGAAGTGCCGAAGATGTATTACGCTCATATTGAGGGGGTTGTCGACCAAGAGGATGTTGAACGTTTCGCAGAAGGCGTTACATTGGAAGATGGTTATTTCACGAAGCCTGGAATGCTGAAAATCCTAAAGTCGGCTCCTATCTCAGAAATCGAATTGACGATTACTGAAGGGAAATTCCATCAAGTGAAGCGAATGTTTGAGGCGGTCGGAAAGAAAGTGATTTATCTCAAGCGAATGACAATGGGTGAGTTGACGTTGGATGAATCACTTGCATTAGGAGAGTGTCGTGAACTAACGGATGAGGAAATAAACTTGTTGCTATAAAAATGACAGGTGTAGTACTAGTAGTGTTTGTGAAACTATTGATTCGCTAAACGGCAAAAAAGCAAGGGTATTAGAACTCTTGCTTTTTTGCTTTCGTCTTATTGGCTTTAATGAGCACATAAATATCCTTAACATTAAGTACGAGCAACCCTACTAAAAGCAACCAAACAAAATAGATTTGCCAAAATTGTCTGCTATAAATTCCCGCTGTCTAAACGTGAAAAAGTAAACAACTATTGTTAATAGCAGGTCGCAAACTGTAGTCACGATTTCTTTTTTGTTTTCAAGTATTCCAGATAAGATAATCCTTGCAAAAATAATGAGTAGATTTATACTGAAAAAATTCACCATATCCGTAGTGAAGTCAGGGGTCATTTATATCCTCCTGTCGGATTTATTTAGTATAAAAAACTGTTTTATCACTACTATAGAAGTAGTGCGTGATCGGCGTTCTAATGCTTGTCGAGCCTGAGCAAGCGCCCTCCGCTTTTTAGATAATCCAGCTGCGGGCGCTAGGCTCTCGAGTCGCTTCAAGCCGAGCAAAAAGGCAAAGGGCGCCTTTCCGCTCGGCCTTCCATCGCTTGTCGAGCCTGAGCAAGCGCCCTCCGCTTTTTAATAATCCAGCTGCGGGCGCTAGAGGCTCGGGGTCATAAGTCAAAGCTGCTTTGTGGCAAAGGGCGCCACGCCGCATCTTCGCCTTATGCCTGTCGCCTCTGTGCAAGCGCCCTCCGCTTTTTAGATAATCCAGCTGCGGGCGCTAGGCTCTCGAGTCGCTTCAGGCCGATCAAAAAGGCAAAGAGCGCCTTTCCGATCGGCCTTCCAGCGCTTGTCGAGCCTATGCGAGCGCCCTTCGCTTTTTAGGGTTGTCAGGAGGTTAATTTCACTTTTTTCTTTGTTGTAGTCCATTTACCGCGAGCGGGGCTTGTGATGAGATCGTTATATTCGAGGACATTCAGGTCCCTTTGTGCTGTGCGGTTGGTGATGCCGAATTCCTCGACAACGTTTTCTGTAGTGACGACTCCTCGATCAAGGATATATAAATAAACGTCCTTGATGCGAGTGAGCATACGATCAGTAGCTGGATTCAACTGGGAAACCACTCCTTCATCTTCATTTTCCAAAACAATGGGCATGAGACTGTTGAATGTTACCTTTATGAGTTGAAATCGCCTCCGACAATGCACTCCCTTCATCAGAACGTTGCGTCAGATGCAATGTTCTGACAATATAAGTATACATCATTTTTGTTAATCGTACATGAATTTTTTGTGAATACTTTGTATGAAAAGTTTTGTCCTTTATTTTCTAAGCGGAACGTGTAAAAATAGGTTATTAAGAAAGAAGGTGCTTGCATTGACGAAGTGGGACGAAAAAGCATTGAATCACCAAGATTATCTGATACATGATTTGAAAACCTTACTCGCCATTCCATCGGTTTTGGATGAAGAACAAGCAACGAGTGATGCGCCGTTCGGACCAGAACCGAAGCGTGCTTTAGAGTGGCTGTTGGAAGAAGGTCGGCGAGCAGGCTTTACCGTAAAAAATATTGATAACATGGCAGGTCATATTGAAATGGGAGAAGGGGAAGAGTTACTCGGTATCCTCTGTCACGTAGATGTCGTCCCAGCAGGTGAGAATTGGACCTATGAACCGTTTGCAGGAACCGTTGCAGATGGTAAGTTGTTCGGTCGAGGGGCAATCGATGACAAAGGACCGACGATGGCAGCTTGGCATGCGATGAAACTCGTGAAAGAAGCAGGCATACCACTCGGTAAACGGGTGAGGCTTATTATCGGAACCGATGAAGAAAGTGGTTTTAGATGTGTTGACCGGTACTTTGAGAAAGAGGAAATGCCGACAATTGGTTTTGCACCTGATGCTGATTTCCCTATTATTCACGCAGAAAAAGGAATTGCGAGCCTCGAGTTTACACAAAACGTGGAAAACGCAGATGGACAACTTCTGGCATTTACATCTGGTGATCGGACAAATATGGTACCTGATCTTGCACATGCGAAGTTTAAAGCGGATTTGTCTGCCATTGAGGGTAAAATTGAAAGCTACATGAATCTTCAGGATTTCGCTTTTTCACTAGTTGAACATAACGGAATCATTGATATAACCGTCCATGGGAAATCTGCTCATGCAATGGAACCTGACAACGGCGTGAATGCAGCAGTGTTGTTAGCTGCGTTTTTGAATAAAATCTTTACAGAAGGTCCGTCCAAAGACTTTACCCAATTCATGGTGGATGCGTTTGGCAATGAAACAAGAGGTCGTTATTTAGGATTGGCTTTCAATGATGAAATTTCAGGCGATACAACGTTGAACGCAGGAATTGTATCGTTTACACCTGAAGAAGGCGCTAAGATTGAAGTGAGTATGCGCTATTCAGTGACCTATCCTTTCGATGAGAAAATTAAGACTTGCATCGATCGCTTAAAGGACTCTACATTCCGTTTAGACGTGCAATCAAATTCAACACCACATCATGTAGATGCAAATGATCCATTTATCCAAACACTACAAGCGATCTATACCGAACATACCGGTAAAGAAGCCGAGCTGTTAGCAATTGGTGGAGGTACGTATGCACGTGTGCTTGAAAAAGGTGTCGCATTCGGAATGCTTTTCCCTGGAAGAGAGGATGTCGCACATCAAGCAGATGAATATGTATATATTGAGGACTTAATCAAAGCGACAGCCATTTACGCAGCGGCGATCAGCCGTCTAGCATCAAAAGAAGAGGATGGGGAATAGCATGACGACGTATTTTATTGATGGGCAGTTCTTGAGCAAGGAAGACGTGAACATTTCTATAGATGACCGAGGGTATTACTTTGGTGATGGCGTCTATGAAGTGATAAAAGTGTATAATGGATCGTTGTTTACAGCAGCTGAACATATTGCACGTCTGTTCCAAAGTGCACAAAAAATAAAAATGACAATCCCTTATTCAGAGCAACAGTTGATTGATGTGGCGAAAGAGTTAGTAAAGGCGAATGAAATTAGCACTGGCCATATCTATTTACAAGTGACCCGTGGAGCAGCCCCACGTGTTCACCAGTTCTCTGATTTTAGTGTGCCTGTTGTCGTAACAGGTTATGGTCTTGTGAATCCAAGACCGACGACGAACTTGGAAAAGGGGGTTGCGGCCAAATTAGTTGAAGATGTTCGATGGTTACGTTGTGATATTAAAAGTTTAAATTTACTTGGAAATGTATTGGCGAAACAAGAAGCGTACGAAGAAGGTTGTGCAGAAGCAATTTTTGTTCGTGATGGAATTATTACAGAAGGATCGTCATCAAACCTATTCGGTATGAAAGATGGTATTGTCTATACACACCCTGCGACGAACCTTATTTTAAATGGCATTACCCGACAAGTTGTTTTACAGTTATGTGAAGAAAACGGAATACCTGTAGTTGAAAAGCCGTTTACTCCACAAGAAGCATTTGAGATGGATGAATTAATCATTACGTCTACAACTGCGGAAGTGACACCTGTTATTCAGTTGGATGATAAGGAAATAGGAACCGGGATGCCAGGTCCAATTACGAAAAAATTGCAAGCTGCATTTGCATTACGCATTCCTGCTTTTGTAACAGGAAACTAATGAAGATTACCGGCTGATCGGAGTGATTGAATTTGGCGCAGCTCGTTAAACTGCTTGATTATGTTTCTCGCTATGAAAATGATCTATCTCGTTATCCGACGCAGTATATTCGTTTGAAAACTTCCCATTGGGAGCGCATGAAAATGCGTTGGTTGAATGAAGAGGATTTAACGATGTGGCAACAAGAAGCAGTAATGGAGCCTGAACAACAACCGGAAGAAGGGAAATGGTTTTCCCCCTTCTTCCGGCTCCTGAAAAAGAAAGATCAACAGGAGGAGGAAATTGAAGTCGACATTGAAACAGAAGTACAAGATGAAAAAGAGTTGTTTGACTTTAATCCTTCCATCATTTATAAACCTGAGAACCTTGAACAATTAAAAAAACTCTATATGGACCAATTGTTCCATTTCCAATTAAAATGGGCGAGCTCTACGATGTTAGAGCACTCACGATTAGATGCAAAGTTCCTGCGTGACTCTCTATTAAAGAGTTTCACACAACAACTCCCTGATAGTTATTTGCTGTTTTACTACCCAGTCTTGAAAGTGAAAAAAGCACCTGTCGAACTGGATATTTTATTGATCACTCCGCTTGAATGTTTATGCATAACTGTACTAGAAGGTGAAGATGCATCTGCATTCATCGGGACTGGAGACCGTTTTTGGACGAAAAAAATAGGTGATCGAGAAACAAAACTCGTTAACCCCTTAATCGGATTAAATCGTATGGAGAAAATTGTCTCGAGCATTTTCGCAGAGCAGAACATACAATTTCCTGTGAAGAAATTCATCGTTTCGAAGAATGGCTATATTGATTACCCAGCAGTTCCTTTTGACACAAAAATTGTCGATAGACGCTCGTTTGCAGACTGGTTCGGTGCATTACAGAGGTCAACGATTCCGATGAAGTTTAATCAATTCAAAGCGGCACAAGTATTATTGGATACAACACAAACAACTGCTTCAAGTAGATTGTTTGACGAGCAAGAAGAACAGATGGATATTAATGAATAGAAATGAGTGCTAACAACTATGCGACTTAGAAATAAACCATGGGCGAAAGATTTTATGGGTGAACACCCGGATGTCTTGATCCTTGAAGAAGAAGGAAAGAACATTAATTGGAAAGAAATCTTCGGCAATGAACAACCGATTCATGTTGAAGTAGGAACGGGTAAAGGCCAGTTTGTTATCGGCATGGCGCTTGCTAACCCGGATATTAACTATATTGGGGTTGAGCACTTTGATAACGTCATTGTATCAGCGTTAGAGAAAGTGATAGAGGCTGACAAGCCGTCGAACTTACGACTTATTAGAGGAAATGGTGCAAACCTCGAACAATTATTTGGAGCGGGTGAATTGGACAGGGTCTATTTGAATTTCTCTGATCCATGGCCAAAAACTCGACATGCCAAAAGAAGGTTGACGCACGAGTCGTTTTTGGCACGCTATGAAAACGTGTTGAAAGCCAAAGGGGAAATCCACTTTAAGACCGACAACCGTAAGCTGTTTGAGTATTCTCTTGTTTCAATGTCAACATACGGGATGCAACTGCTTGATGTATCACTTGATTTGCATGCTGAAATGCCGGAGGATAATATTATGACCGAATACGAGGAGAAGTTCTCAGCGAAAGGGCAACCGATCTATCGTTTAGAGGCGGTCTATAACAACTGAAATAGGGAATGAGAAAGGGGCGTATGATGATGGATTCGTATGTATTTCATGATATGAAACTTGTTTGGCTCGATGGGGGAGTCAACTATCTCGATGGAGGCACAATGTTTGGTGTTGTACCGAAAGCGTTGTGGTCACGAAAATATGCAGTCGATGAACAAAACTTAATTGAATTACGGACCGATCCAATTTACATTGCCTATGAAGGTAAGCATATCTTAATAGATACAGGCATTGGAAAAGGGAAACTATCCGATAAAATGAAACGCAATCTAGGTGTTCGTGCGGAGACCAAAGTAGAAGAAAGTTTAGCCGAGCTTGGTTTGAAGCCGAATGATATCGACATCATTCTCATGTCTCATTTACATAATGACCATGCAGCCGGTTTAACAGGTTGGGAAAATGGTGAACTTGTGTCCATCTTTCCGAATGCTGATATCTTTGTCTCACAAGTGGAGTGGGATGAAATGCGGAATCCAAACATTCGCTCACGAAACACGTACTGGAAAGAGAATTGGGAGCCGATTCAACAACAATTGAAAACATTTGAAGGACAAGTGACGGTTTTACCAGGTGTTGAGATGATTCATACGGGTGGTCATAGTGACGGCCATAGTATTATCAAACTAACGCAAAACGGAGAAACGATTGTCCATATGGCTGATATCATGCCTACACATGCGCACAGCAATCCGTTGTGGGTATTAGCTTACGATGATTACCCAATGACATCGATTTTTGCAAAAGAAAAAATCATGAAAGAAGCATTAGTAAACGGCTATAAATTTATCTTTTATCATGACGCTGTGTATCGGCTTGTTCAGTGGGATGAAAGCGGTAAAGAAATCGTTGCGTCACTTGAACGAACGAAGTAAACATAAAAAGTAGAGAGGGCGAACGCTCCTCTCTACTTTTTTCATACAACCATTCACTTTTGAATTAACTCGACGACTGTGCCTGTTTGCGCGTTTGCGGCGAATTCGTATTGTTCAAGCTCTCCATTCTTTATACGTGAAATGCCGCCACGGTAGACGTCCATCGTTAAGACATTGTTCGTGAAAGGTTCAGGCTTCATAACAATCCACGAGCCATCAATAGGACCTTCCTTTTTAAAAGCCTCTTTTACAGCATGTAAGACATCCTCTGCCGGTGTGTTCGGGTTCATCTTCTGAAACGCTTGATTGACAATTATTCCAGCTGCAACACCTGTTAATATGCCTGCCGCGAAATCTTTTATTTTCATGTGTGAAACCCCCTCAACTAATCTTCTTCAAGTGTACCATAATTCCTTTTTATTTTTAACTTTCGTGAAATCTGAATGGGAGAACCCGTAGAAAAATTAATTCGCCAACCTAAATATTCTTAATGGAAAGTTTCTGACTACTGCTCTATACTAGACATAGTACATATCAAATTGGGGGCTTATTACTATGAACAACGAAACGCTGACAATGTTTAAAACTTTGACGGAGTTACCAGCAGCACCTGGAAATGAGCATATGCTCCGTGCCTATATGCGAGAGGAACTTGGGAAGTATTCAGATGAAATTATCCAGGACAATTTAGGTGGCATCTTTGGTGTATGCAAAGGAGCAGAGGACAGTCCGAGAATTATGGTTGCAGGTCATATGGATGAAGTCGGATTCATGGTAACGGCCATAACGGACAACGGAATGCTTCGTTTTCAACCATTAGGAGGATGGTGGAATCAAGTATTACTTGCACAACGCGTACAAGTAATTACGGATGCAGGTCCAGTCGTCGGTGTTATCGGCTCAATCCCTCCACATCTGTTAAGCGATGAAGTCCGCAATAAACCAATGGACATTAAAAACATGTTAATTGATATTGGTGCTGATGATAAAGAAGATGCAAAGAAAATCGGTATCCGCCCTGGTCAACAAATTGTTCCGATTTGCCCATTCACACCAATGGCAAATGACAAAAAGATTATGGCGAAAGCATGGGATAACCGATACGGCTGCGGATTAGCCATTGAACTATTGAAAGAAGTGCATGGAGCAGAGTTGCCAAACACACTTTATTCCGGAGCGAATGTAATGGAAGAAGTTGGACTACGAGGAGCGCAAACTGCAGCACGGATGATCAATCCAGATCTGTTCTTCGCGTTAGATGCAAGTCCTGCTAATGACGCATCTGGCAATAAATCCGAATTTGGGCAACTAGGTAAAGGTACATTGCTCCGGATTTTAGACCGCACAATGGTAACACATCGGGGGATGAGAGAGTTCATCCTCGATATGGCTGAAACGCATAATATCCCTTATCAATACTTCATCTCGCAAGGTGGTACAGATGCAGGACAAGTTCATGTTTCCAATGAAGGTGTGCCAAGCGCAGTTATCGGAATATGCTCTCGCTATATCCATACGGCTGCATCCATTATCCATACAGACGATTATGCAGCGGCAAAAGAACTGCTTGTGAAATTGGTCAAAGCATGTGATAAGTCAACTGTGGAAACAATCAAAAAGAACGTGTAACGAATGGGACCATCCTTTCTGTGTGATGAAGGATGGTCTTTATTCATCTACGAGGAGTGGTCAAATGGAGTTTGTCATTGGGTCAATGAATCCAGCAAAAGTGAAGGCGGTAAAAGCTATCATCTCTGAACATTTTCCGTCAAGCAATTTCGTTACTGCAGATGTACCCTCACAAGTCAGCAATCAACCAATTGGAGATGAGGAGACGAGAAGAGGCGCAGTGAACAGAGCAAAAAATGCCGCAGCTACAAAACAAGGGGCAATCGGAATTGGACTTGAAGGTGGCGTTCGTACGTTGGAGGATGAACTTTATCTTTGTAATTGGGGAGCACTCGTTTTGCCTACAGGTCAAACGTTTACAGCGGGTGGCGCGCAAATCCTTTTGCCAAGAGAGATTGCATCAGAGATTTTGGCAGGCAAAGAATTGGGCGAAGTCGTAGATGCGTATTTTCATGCAAAAGGAATTTCCCACAGTGAAGGGGCAGTTGGCATGTTTACCGCAAATGTCGTCACAAGGGACACAATGTTTGAACATGTCATGCGCTTGATCATTGGGCAATATAAATATGGAAGAGCATCTCACTAAAACTCGATATTTGCATATGTTGCTTAGAAACTTTAAAATGGTAATGATATTTAGTAAAATTAACATGTAATGATGGGAGGATCTTGAATGTTCCGCTTTTGGAAATTATTATTCCTACTAAGTATAGCAATTGGTGTATTAGCTGCATGCGGGAAAAATGTCGACGAAATGGCGGATGATGGATTACTTGCTGCCAAAGAGGCCTTCCAGTTGCATGATAAACAAAGAAATGATGAAATTCAAGGCGTCTCTCTATATAAACCTACAGGATTTACAATTGAAGAGTCATCTGATGCGCAAAACATCGTCATGAAAAAAGGGGATGAAACGTTCATACTGTTCATTAATCCCAATGAAACGAGACAAAGTCGTCTATTTTATGACCTTCTCGACACATCAGAAGTGAATGAGCGTTTTGAAGCGATTTTTACGGATGAAGGGTACTTTGGTTTCGCATCGATCGTCCAATTAGCAGAAGACCAAGTCGAGCTGATTGCAAGTGTCGGTGGTGTTAAAATGACGACCATTTCTAAGTTGAAAGATATCGAAACGAACATGGCGCGCATGATGGAAATTGTCCGGTCTATTGAACAAGACGCATAATTAAAGCGGTCACCGTTGATACATTCGACGAGCGGCCGTTTATTTTTGACAGAAAGGATGAGGTGAATGAAATCTGCTCAACTGGTTGAAATCTTAAAAGGAAAATTGCCATCACACGAATTTAAATGGAACTTTGATCGGAAAAACGACAAAGTCCGCTTAGAGCATACTGTGTTAAATAAAGGAATGGATATTTCGCTTCCTGAAATTCTGGCTAAATATGAAACGGATGGTGAGGCATCTATCCGTGAAGTAGTTTATACAATCAAAGAAACATTTACGGCAATGGAAAAGGAGTTAGCAGAAGGATTCCTACAAAACACAGTCATTTATCCAGTTATTCGATCGACTTCTTTTCCGTTAACATCAAAAGCGGGCGATCCATTTATTTATAAAAATCACACAGCTGAAACAAGAATTTTCTATGCACTCGATCTTGGGACGACTTATCGATTAATCGATGAAACGATGATTGCTTCATTAGGTGTGAGTGAGCAAGAAATTATAGAATCTGCACTTTTTAAAGTGCGCTCACTACCGACAGAGGTGAAACGAGATGAAGTCGCAGGAAATGTATTTTATTTTGTTAACAACAAAGATGGGTATGATGCAAGTCGGATTTTGAATGTTGCTTTTTTGAGAGAGATGGAACAAAAAATCGATGGTCACATGACCGTTTCCGTACCTCATCAAGACGTCCTAATTATCGGAGATATTCGAAACGACACGGGTTATGATATCCTTGCTCAAATGACGATGCAATTTTTCACAGTCGGGACGGTCCCGATTACATCCTTGTCATTTATATATGAAAATGGCAAAATGGAACCGATCTTTATAATGGCGAAAAACAGGGTAACACGAAAGGAAGAAAACAAATGAATATATTTTACAATCAAACAGGTGTCGGCGATGTCCTCATGATTCAATTGACAACAAATCGGCCGGCAGAAGTTGAAACTGAAAAAGTAAATGACGTAGCACTCATAAAAGATGCTGAAACGAAAGAAGTAGTTGCTCTTAACGTGTTCAATGCTTCCGAATTCCTGAAAGTTGAAGTGGACGGGCAAGTTGAATTGACAGAGGAAGTTGTTAAGCAAGTCCAAGATGCGTTGGACAAGAACAGAGTAAGTTTGGAGCTAGAAGTGGATCTCTCACCAAAATTCGTAATTGGGTATGTCGAACAGAAAGAAAAACACCCGAATGCAGATAAATTAAGTGTCTGTACTGTAGACGTCGGATCAGAAAAACTGCAAATTGTTTGTGGAGCCCCAAATGTAGATGCTGGTCAAAAAGTTGTTGTTGCAAAAGTGGGTGCTGTTATGCCATCGGGTATGATTATTAAAGATGCGGAGTTAAGAGGAGTTCCATCCTCTGGTATGATTTGTTCAGCTAAAGAACTTAATTTACCAAATGCACCTGAAGAAAAAGGGATATTAGTCCTTCCAGCAGACTCAGAAACAGGGAATGCTTTTACATTTTAATTGTTCCGTGCGTACTGCCTCACGCAGTACGTTTTTCTTATTTTAGGCATCTAATTGATTTAACGAGCAAAAACCTGTTAAAATAAACTGATCGTCGTGAAAAGAGTGATAGTATTGATATGGATTAAAAAATTGATGAACCGTGTGTTTGAAACGGAAAATGAGCAAGAATATCGTATGGAAGATCATGAGAATCAGAATGAGAGAGAACTAGAGACAACAGAACAAACAAGCAATGAACGTCCTGCCTTCCGCTTTCCAATCATTACGGATGCAGAAATTTATGGTTGGGGACCTGATGATCAAAATGAAGAACGAGAGAAAAAATCCAAGGAACAGCTCGTAACCCAGTTGGATGACGATGATTTCGAGCCCGTACCGTTGTATAAAAATGAAAGATGGCCAGGAGAACGGAAACAAGGGGTCATCCACCGAGCAAATGCACCTGCTAAATACAAGACTGAAAAAAAGCAACCGCAAACTGTTGAACACCCTAAACCTAAGCCTTCCTCTGGAGAAGAGGCGGTGCGGACATCCATCATCCAAAAACGGAGTAATCGTCCTTTCACGCCAACTGAGGTGCCCTCTCCAGTGTATGGCTACATGAAACCTTCTGACAGGGTTGCAAAGACGGATACCTCTTATCAAGGTGATTTGCCAAAAAATGATTCAAATGCACATAACTCGCCTGTAACGTGGGAGTCGGAAAAGGACGTTCGGTATGACGCAATCCGCCATGATGAGTTGAATCAAGAACGAATAGACGAAGTGCCAGCTAACATGGATGTTGAAAACGAGCTTCAGCCAGCTTATGATGATTCCATTGTAGATGGTCATGAAGAACAAATAAGTGAAACAGCATCGAGTGTAGAGCACGAACAAACCGCTCTTGTTCATGAATCGACAATTCCGGAAGAAGAGCTTGTTGAACCTGAACCATTTGACGCGCTTTCTGAAACTAATTATGAAGACGGACAAACGTCGTATGAGGTGGAACGCGAGGACTTGGAAAGTACGAGTTCAGTAGTAGGAAAAGAGTTTATCGCAACTGATGAAGAGGCTCCAACAATCGAAAGTTCTATCGAAATAAGGACTTCAAACGATTCATCACATATGCATACTTCAACAGAGCGGAAAAAAGAGAAGACTGTTCCGTTTAATGTTTTGATGTTGAAGAATGACAAAATGAAATACGAAAGTCAACAGCAAATGAAACAAACAGTTAGTAAGAATCTAAATGGATGGCAAGTTTCAAGCGAACAAGACGAGGGTTTGGAAGTAGAAAGCCTAAACGGGATTGATGAACAACCAAGTTCAATGCACGCAGAGGAAGAACAACCTTTTTACGCGTTTCCACCGAAAGATTTCCTTGTCCATCCTGAAGCGCATATTGAGGATACGGAATGGTTACAGACGCAATCTGTGAAATTGGAAGAAGCGCTTTCCTATTTTGCGATTCAAGCAACTGTCATTGAGGCTGTACAAGGTCCGACGGTAACGAGGTTTGAATTGACAGTCGGACATGGTACAAAAGTGAGTAAAGTGAGGAACTTGACGGATGATTTAAAACTGGCACTCGCTGCAGAAGATATTCGAATTCAAGCGCCGATACCTGGAACAAGTTCAATCGGTATTGAAATTCCGAATCGCAAACCGCGTGCAGTAAGAATATCTGAAGTCATTGAAACGAAACGATTCCAAGAATCCGATTCTCCATTGGAAGCAGTACTTGGCTTAAGCCTGACGGGAGAACCGGTAACACTTGATTTGCGCAAAATGCCACATGGAATGATCGCCGGAGCTACCGGATCAGGGAAATCGGTTTGCATTAACTCGATTCTTATTAGTCTTTTGTATAAATCTTCGCCAACAGATTTAAAAATGTTGCTCATAGACCCTAAAATGGTTGAGTTGGCACCTTATAATGGCATTCCACATTTGTTAAGTCCGGTCATCACGGATGTTAAGGCGGCAACTGCAGCATTGAAATGGGCAGTCGGTGAAATGGAACGTCGCTATGAGTTATTTGCTCATGCGGGTGCAAGGAATATTGAACGTTACAACGAAATGGCGGAGAAAGATCGTAAGTTTTCGTTGAAATTACCTTATTTACTCATTGTCATTGATGAGCTAGCTGACTTGATGATGATGGCTCCTGCAGATGTAGAAGTGTCGATTAGCCGCATTACGCAAAAAGCAAGGGCATGCGGTATTCATTTAATTATCGCAACCCAAAGACCTTCAGTAGATGTCATTACAGGAACGATTAAAGCGAACGTACCGACGCGAATTGCATTTTCGGTCTCTTCTCAAATCGATTCGAGAACAATTATTGATACACCAGGTGCGGAAAGACTTCTTGGTAAAGGAGATATGCTATACTTGGGGAACGGTCAATCATCTGCTGTTAGGCTACAAGGTACATTTGTCACGGATGGCGAAATTGAACGTATAATAGAACACGTTCAAAACGAAGCGGAACCTGATTATTTATTTGGTCAAGAAGATTTATTGGCAAACGCAGTTGAAGAAGAAGAGTCCGATCCGTTGTTTGCGGATGCTTGTCTGTTCATTATTGAACAGCAAAGTGCTTCTACTTCGTTGTTGCAGCGGAATTTCAGCATTGGTTACAATCGAGCTGCGAAATTAATGGATCGGATGGAAAAGTTAGGTTTTATATCCGAACAACGGGGTAGTAAAGCTAGAGAAGTTTTCGTAACTGAAAGCAGTTTTGATAACTACTTGAATGGAACTGAAAGAACATAATTTAAATGATTACTAGAATCCATTAGAGAATGGGAATAGAGCTTATAAGGAATGAATATTGGCGTATAATGAAGGAGAGGTTCCTACAGATGTCCTTCAAGATATGACCGGTTTTCAGAATGTGGGAGCAGAAATGATCCCGGGAGGTTGCAATATGACATTGTTTCATTTTACAGGCATTAAAGGTTCAGGGATGAGTTCGCTCGCACAGATCCTACACGATTCCAATTTTAACGTACAAGGTTCTGACGTTGAAAAGTACTTCTTTACAGAAGATCCGTTGCATGAAAGAAACATTACGATTTATCCATTTGATGAAAAGAATATTACGGAAGGGATGACGGTAATCGCTGGAAATGCATTTCCCGATAGTCATCCAGAAATAGCAAAAGCAAAAGAATTAGGCGTGGATGTAGTCCGCTACCATGAGTTTTTAGGGCAATATATGAAAGCATTCGTCTCTGTTGCCATTACAGGCAGCCATGGCAAGACCTCTACTACAGGTTTGTTGGCACACGTGCTTTCGGGCGATTCTCCTACATCCTATTTAATTGGAGATGGCACAGGGAGTGGTGTGCAAGATAGTAAATATTTCGTTTTTGAAGCTTGTGAATACAAACGTCATTTCCTTGCGTATGATCCCGATTATGCCATCATGACCAATATTGACTTTGATCACCCTGATTACTTCAAGGATTTGGAGGATGTCATGGAAGCGTTCGGTCAAATGGCTGTACAGGTGAAGAAAGCAATCATTGCATGCGGGGATGATTTGCATCTTCAACAAATCCAAGCGAATGTACCCGTGGTATATTATGGCTTTGATGAAGGAAATGATTTTGCCGCTAAAAACATTACGAAATCGGCAAACGGATCGAATTTCGACGTGTATGTGAGAAATGAATTTTACCACAATTTCACAATTCCTTTGCCAGGTGATCATGCCATTTTAAATGCACTAGGTGTCATTTCACTTTGCCATTACGAAGGAATTCCAGTATCGACGATCGAAATGCGATTAGCATCATTTGCTGGAGTAAAAAGGCGGTTTTCAATTAAAGAGGCTCAAGGCAAAGTCATTGTAGATGATTACGCTCATCATCCGACTGAAATTAAAGCAACGATCCAGTCAGCCCGTCAAAAATATCCTGACAAGGAAGTCATTGCGATCTTCCAACCGCATACGTTTACGCGGACAGCAGCTCTGCTTTCTCAATTTGCGGAAAGCTTGGAAGCAGCTGACCATGTGTACTTGTGCGATATATTCAGTTCAGCTCGAGAAGTGGCAGGTAATTTGACGATTAAAGATTTAATCGCTAAAATCCAACAGGCAAAACATCTTGAACTTGATCATATTGACGTTTTAGATGCTCACGGGAATGCAGTATACCTATTCATGGGTGCTGGTGATATCCAAAAGTATATGAATGTCTTTACAGACCATACTGAAAAGGAAGAAACAGCTTGATCCATAAGGGTCTGCTGTTTTTTCTTCTGACATTCAAAAAACACATCTAATCCCCTAACGATACGATAAAAAAGGAAATTTCCTATTTTATTTCGGAAAAATAAAGGGGATTGAAGAAAGATGTCGAAAAAGGTAATAGAGGCAGGCGTTTAGTTCGTTCGTCGACAGGGTACAAATGATGTATAGATGTAGCAAGGAAGGAGGAAACGCCATGGAAGTATTATTGTATATTGCAGCGATTATTGCAGCTATTGCATTTTTGATTTTATGTATTAGCCTAGCGATGACATTAGGTTCATTGAAAACTACTTTGCGGAGTGTTTCTGAAACGATGGACAATGTTTCAAATCAACTTGAAGGGATTACGACTGAAACGACTGAACTTCTTCATAAGACGAATGCCCTTGCAGTTGACATTCAGCAGAAATCAGAAAAACTGAACACTGTCGTGGACGCTGTGAAAGGGGTTGGAGACTCTGTTAGCAATCTAAACAGCTCTGTGCGTAGAGTATCTAATTCCATCACTGTGGAAGCAGAACGAAACAGTGACAAAATAGCCCAAGTTGTGCAATGGAGCAATGTCGCTTTCGGTATTATCGGGAAAGTGAAGGATATGAAAGCTGAAAAGTCTACAGGATGGACAGTTTATCAACCTGATCCGAACCAGAAGAGATTACCGAATCCGAACAGACACTAACGCCTCAAAACTAAACCTATAGGAGGAATTACGATGTCAGAAAACAAGAAACCGAATTATAAGGATGTACAAGATGTACAATATGATCACGCATACTATGGGAAAAACGAGTACGAAAACACATTTGGCGAGCCTTCTCATCTACCCGTGAACTATCCATATAGCTATAATACCGATGATTTTTATGATGAGCATAATTCTGGAACTGGTAGCTTCTTGCTAGGTGCACTAGTAGGTGGTGTCATTGGTGCAGCAGCTGCACTGTTCCTCGCACCAAAATCTGGTCGAGAAATGCGTGATGACTTCTCCGAGCAAGCCGTTCATTTGAAAAACAAAAGTATTGAATTGAGTGCAGTTGCAAAGGACAAGGCAACTGAATTTTCATCTGTCGCAAAAGAAAAGACAGATGGCCTTACAAAGTCCATACAAGAACAATCAGGGCAGCTTGTCGATAAAGTGAAGTCAATGAAAAATAAAACGACCGTTCCAATGGATGATGGTACAGTCTCATCTGAAGGAGAAGAAGCTACAGATTATGTAGACAATTCAACTGTCCAAGATAAAAAGGCTGCAGACGACCAGACGACGAAAAACAGTGAAGTATCCTACGATAACAGTGACAATGTAGGAGAAGAAAAAAACATGAACCAAAATTACGTCTCTGACGAACAAAAGAAATGACCAAAGAGCCAGGCAATCCGTAATGGATGCCTGGCTTTTCCTTTTAAGGGGTATAAATGATTGCTAATTCGTCACCGTCAGTAATTGCATCGTTGAACCCTATCATCTGGCCATTACATAGCAGCTGATAAGAACTTGCACTACTCGGCAATGTATACTCAATGAACTTAAACACATCACTGAATACAGGCGCATGTTGTGGTAGTTGCGTAATAGTGAGCTCATCGTGACGACGGATCTTAGTTGCAAGAGAGACTTTTTGTCCATTTACTAAGACTGAAGCGTTTGTGTGAATGATTGTGACTGGGTCTCCATTAAATGTGACTTTTGTGATCGATTGATGTTTTTCACCTATTGTCTGAAGTAAATCATTGACAGTTGGCGGTTGCGGGCAAACTGTATGAATACAATCACCATGATTGAGTTTGTAGTTGCCGCCAATTTGCTGTTCACCAATGAAAATCTTTGGTGTATAGTCATCTACGACTACTTTTTGGTCATTGATAAAGACCTCAAAAGGTTCATATAGAACTTCTTCCTGTTGTGATAAGAAGTCCTTAACGGTTGTCAGTGGGTGATAAATGATTTCATCGCTATCATGAATCTGTTGTGAAAGGGAAGCTTGTTCACCATTCACAAGAACGTGAGGAGTTATCGTATGTAGGCGCCCATTCAGTTGCACTTCCAAGGATGACAGATCGCCAATAATCTTTTCAAGCGTTACTGAAGCATCTTCACCGTCTTTCCCAGGTTGTAGTGAAAGTACATCTCCATTGGATATAGGATCTTTCGTACTAGCAGGTTGACCGTTCTGTAAAATGACGGATGGCTTTCCGTGTTCCCCTGGAATGATGAGTCGATTGCCGTTTACAGTGATGGATATCCCCAATCCAGGTTTACCATACAATTGTTTAGCTTTAATATTTGCTGCTAGTAAGGCATCCCCGACAGTCATTTCTTTCAGCTCAAAAAGCCGAATTGTCCTTTCGTTCACTATGACAGTCATATAGTGAATCGGCGCACGTTTCGCAGCGATTGCAATTCCGATTGGCGTAACGAGTGCAGGTGAGGAAGGGATCGCTTCTCCTAAACTGACAGAAGCAAGAGCATCCAAACCTCTTATGCCGACTCGATTTTCCGGTAAGTCCAAGTGCATGCTAAGTTCTTTTGTGAGTTGCGGAGTTAAACTTCCACCACCTACTAACATGATTGCTTGAGGAGGTTTACCATTGTTCAGTTTTTTAATTTCTGTTCCAATCGAATCCGCCAATTTTTCAATAGAAGGCTTAATCTTTGAGATTACTTCTGAGGCAGCAATTTGTTGTTCAAACCCTAATATGTCGTTGAAAGTGACGAATTCTTCCGTAGTTAATGCACGTTTTGCAAGTTCAGCGACAGGGAAGTCGAGTAAGTACTCATTGCTAAGCGCTTCAGTTATTTCGTCACCAGCGATTGGTACCATCCCGTAAGCTACCACAGTATTATTATCTGTTAGGGCAATATCCGATGTACCTGCCCCTATGTCCACAAGAGCGACATTCAGTCTTCGCATGGAAGGGGGGATGAGCACATTAATGGCAGCAATTGGTTCCAATGTTAAGGCTTCCATTTCCAAATCAGCCCGTTTTAATGCCGATAAGAGGGACTCGACTACGACGCGCGGTAGAAATGTGGCGATAACATGTGCTGAGGCAGTTCGTCCAGACTGATCAATTAAGCTTCCGATTCTCTCGCCGTCAAGTTCATAATGTAATACAGAATAGCCGACACAGTAATAATAATCGTCAGTTGTTGATGCAGAACTTAACAATTTTTGTTGAGCTTGTTGTACAGCCGCCAATTCTAATCGGTTAATATCTTCAATGGAAAACAGCGCTTGATTGGAAATATCTATCGCCATTGAACCGTTTTCGGTCTTCAATGCACGGCCTGCGGCAGCGACACTCACTCGCTCTAGTTTGCCATGGCGTTCTTCGAGTTGCTCTTTAATGTCCGTGATCACTTTTGCAACGCTTACAATATTATGTATTTGACCGTCAATCATCGAGCGTTCTTTATGTTCAATTATGAGGAGGTCTTCCACATGAAAACAATCTTCCATTTCCGTGAGGATAATTCCGACAACTGAGCGCGTACCGATGTCCAGTGCAAAAAGTTTGTTAGACAGAATCATACACCCTTTCATCGTCAAATAATGCGAATCTTTGACAATTTGCAGAAATGACGTGACTTTTTAAATGGTATTCATTATACTTGGACTATTATATAAAAATGTATCATAGATTTCCCACTTCGAAAAGGGAATGACATGTGCGGGGAAGGAGTCATATTGATGAGACAAAATGAGCTAGATGATCTAAGAGTTCAAGTGGATGCGTTAAATACGAAAATCTTGGACTTGATTAATGAACGTACTGCGGTTGTACAAGAAATCGGGAAAGTAAAAGAAAAGCAAGGTGTAAATAGATATGATCCGATCCGCGAGCGGGAAATGCTAAATGCGTTAGTGGAATCCAATAACGGTCCAATTCCAAATAAAATTTTGGAACAAATCTTTAAAGGTATTTTCATGTCTGCCCTTGAAATTCAAGAAGATGAACAACGGAATGCTTTACTCGTTTCCCGTACACGGAAGCCTGAAGATACAATTGTAGATGTGAACGGCGAAAAAATCGGGGATGGAACGCCAACATTTGTGTTCGGTCCATGTGCGGTAGAATCTTATGAACAAGTTTTGGCTGTTGCGCAATCCATTAAAGCAAAAGGGTTGACGATGATGAGAGGCGGGGCATACAAACCTCGTACATCGCCATACGATTTCCAAGGACTAGGTCTTGAAGGTTTGAAAATTTTGAAGCGTGTTTCAGAAGAAACGGGCCTGTCGATTGTTACTGAAATCATTACCCCTTCGCATTTGGAAGAAGCATTGGATTACATTGACGTCATCCAGATTGGTGCTCGGAACATGCAAAACTTCGAATTATTAAAAGAAGCTGGTATGGTAAACAAACCTGTCCTCTTAAAACGTGGTTTAGCTGCAACGATTGATGAGTTCATCAATGCTGCAGAGTACATCATTTCTAAAGGGAATAGCCAGATCATGCTATGTGAACGTGGTATCCGTACATACGAGCGTGCGACACGTAATACATTAGACATTTCTGCTGTTCCGATTTTAAAACAAGAAACACATTTACCGGTATTTGTCGATGTAACACATTCTACTGGCCGAAAAGATCTGTTACTTCCGACAGCAAAAGCTGCGATCGCAGTAGGAGCGGACGGCGTGATGGCTGAAGTACATCCTGATCCAGCAGTGGCATTATCAGACTCTGCTCAACAAATGGATATTCAGCAATTTGATGAGTTCTATAAAGAAATTCAACGTTTCATGAAAACACATCAAACCGTTTGATGAATAGGTTATACAATATTCATTCGATTTATTGAATGAACGTTTGTCTGCATGAAAAGATACAGGACATTTGTATGAAGCCACTTGTCCCATTACAATGGTTTAAAGGGGGTAGCTCTTTCGTTACCTTCTCGTAAATTGACATAGGCGTAATTAAATTGTTCTGTAAATAACGCCGGACCTTTTAAGGTTCCGGTGTTTTGTTTATACTAAGAGTAAACGATTACATACGTAGGGAAGGAGATTCGACAATGTCAGTAACAATTTATGATGTTGCTAGAGAAGCGAATGTTTCAATGGCTACTGTTTCACGTGTCGTCAATGGCAATCAAAATGTCAAACCTGCAACACGGAAAAAAGTATTGGAATGCATTGAGCGATTAGGCTATCGACCAAATGCCGTCGCTAGAGGACTTGCAAGTAAAAAAACGACTACTGTCGGTGTCATCGTTCCTGATATTTCAAAAAGCTATTATGCGGAACTGTCTAGAGGGATAGCAGATATTGCTACCATGTATGAGTACAATATCATCTTATCGAATTCCGATAAACGACCAATCCGTGAAGTCGAGCTACTGGAAGATCATTTAGGGAAACAAGTAGATGGAATTATTTTTATGAGTGATTCCCTAACGGACGAAATAAAAAAAGAAATGGGAACGGCCAATGTACCAATTGTATTAGCTGGAACGTTGGACGCTAATACAAATTTACCGACCGTCAACATCGACCATGAACAAGCAGCATATGAAGCTGTGAAAAAGTTGATTGATAACGGACATAAACGGATTGCACATGTAGCTGGTCCAATGTCCAGAGATATTAATAAGTTTTGCAAAAAAGTAGGTTATGAGCGAGCACTCCAAGAGGCTGGCATTCCACTTCGAGAGGAATACTTCATCGAAACGGACAATACGTACGATGATGCGTATGATAAGTGGAAAAAATTAGCGAGCTTAGATGAAATGCCGACGAGTATTTTCGCTGGCAACGATGAGATCGCTGTCGGCATTATGAATGGAATTCGAGATGATGGCTACTCAATTCCGGACGATTTTGAAGTAATTTGCTTCCAGCATACATTACTGTCACGCGTCGTTCGTCCACAATTGACAACGATTGTCGTACCGCTATATGACTTAGGTGCAGTTTCCATGCGCCTGTTAACAAAATTAATGAACGGTGAAGAAGTCGACGATACGAATGTCGTCCTTCCTTATCGAATGGAAGAACGTCAGTCTACGAAGTAATCCTTTGCATTCTGGCGATTAGAATACTTGCCTCAAAAGATAAATTGTCATTGCTGACTTTTTCAAAGGGAAAATGGCGTTGCGTCGTATTGACTGAACAGAGTAAAGACGAAGGGAGAGCGTGTATCCTTCGTCTTTTTTCGTTCATGTAACTTTCGAATGAGCGTAACAGGATGAGTACAAACTACTGTTGGTTTCGGATGAAATGCAAAGCACGTTCTAACATGTGTGCATTCTTTTCCGTAATTTCTTCCTTACGCGGAATAGGCTCATATAAGGGATTTGGGTCCGACCACGTTTCAATGAATGGCACAGGTGCTTCTAATTGCCATGCTTGAAGCCATTCAATAGGCAGTTGCCCAGTCGGAGCGGGAAGTTGTTTCATTGCAAGCCAGATATGAGCCCAAGCTCGAGGCACAACCCTCCATATATCATAGCCGCCGCCTCCTACGGCAATCCAACGACCCTCACAATATTGTTCAGCAATGTCTCGTGCAAGACGAGGAATGTGCTCGTAAATTTTCATCGTTCCGTACAAATGCGTGAGTGGATCGAAATAGTGCGCATCGGCACCATTTTGAGTCAAAATGACATCAGGTTTAAAGAACGCGGCAACTTCATGTAGAGCTGTCTCGTAAACTTCTAAAAATGATTCGTCTTCTGTGTAAGCGTCGATCGGAAAATTAAAAGAAGTGCCATATCCTTTTCCGTTGCCTCTCTCCGTAACATTTCCTGTTCCGGGGAATAAATATCGTCCTGTTTCGTGAATTGAAAATGTGCAAACATTTGGATCGTCGTAAAATGTCCATTGCACGCCATCGCCATGATGTGCATCCGTATCAACGTATAACACTCTTGCATTGTATTTCTTTTGCATATATTTAATCGCAACAGAACTATCGTTATACACACAAAAGCCAGACGCCTTTCCTTGGAAGCCATGATGAAGGCCACCGCCTAAATTCAACGCGTATTTTGCTCGTCCTTCCATCACTTCATCTACTGCTGTGAGTGTACCACCAACCAACATTGCACTCGCCTCATGCATATTTGGGAAAATTGGTGTATCTTCTGTGCCGATTCCAAACACCGCTCCTGCTTCTTCAGTCACCAGTCCTTTACCTGCCCGTTTGACGATGTCAATGAATGTGGAATCGTGGACAAGTAATAGCTCTTCATCCGTGGCAGACCTTGGTGCAATGATGTCCTCGTTGCGTAATGCCCCATATTTCTTAAGAAGGTCCATCGTCAAAACAATCCTTTTTTGGTTAAAAGGATGCGTATCTGAAAACGAATAACCAAGTTGTTTATCGGAATAAATGAATACTGCTTCTTGTTTCATTGGTCAATTCCTGGGACATTCGGCCATAAGACTTCAAATCCGGATGTCCGCAATCCTTTGATCACATTTAGCGGGTTCATCGTTTTAACGCGAATGACAAGTATTTTATTGTCTTCATGTTCCTTGTCGGGGTAGACAAGTACACTTAATATATTCATTTTGTGTTCATGGAACACTTTGGACACTTCAAATAAAATACCGGGGATATTAGGCACACGTACTTCAATTTGAGAGCCAGGTTGGTGTGCTCCTGTCAGTTCAATATATTTATAAAGTAAATCCGTTTCCGTAATGATGCCAACCAATTGTTTATTCGAAACAATGGGTAGACATCCAATTTGATTGTCATAAAAGATGACAGCAGCTTCCTCTACAAAGTCCATAGGGTGTGCATGGATTGGATTTTTTGTCATAATTGCGGATAGCGGTTGATTGTAAACGTTTTCATTAGATGCGTCGTTAAAAAGGGATGGGATGACTTCTTTAAGATCCTATCGGAAACAATCCCAACGAGCTCACCCGCCACGGATAAGATTGGCAAATGCCTGATTTTCTCTTCTTTCATGCGCGTGATTGCATCGGAAATAGTGTGTTCTTCAGTGAGTGTAATAACTTTTCTCTTCATAATTTCTTCAATTAGCATACATGAATCCCCCCTGTTAATACATGAATCGGTTCATGAAACGTAACTGGTCGAACTGTTGAATGGATTCTTGGTCGACCCTTTTACCGATTCTCGCCATTAGGCAGTTTGCTGGATGTGAACTAATTTCCGGTTCATCGGTTGCGTAATATTCCAAGCCGCCAGCGTTCATCATTTTCTCCATCACTTTTCGGTATTCCCAAACATTCAGTTTTGTTCCTTTTAAATCCCAATGCCAATAGTATTCTGTTGTGAGAATAATATAGTCTTCCATCGCATCGTCCATCATGGAAACTTCGAGCAACGCTTTACCGACTCCTCCGCCACGAAACTTTGGAATCACTTCAATTGCTCCGAGCTCAATGAGATTCTCCATATTGCCTTGTGACCATCTCTCAAGAGGATCAGGATATAGATACGTGACATAGCCTACGATTTCATTAAGATGACGGACAATGAGAATTCTGCCTTCTGGAAGATTTGCGATCTCAATTAGGGCTTTGTGTTGTTGATTTGGTGGTCTAAATGATGTGAGATCTTCATGAAAATCAAATGTGGCTAAATCTGTGCTCGAAACCGGTCCTTCGATAAATAGATTGCCGTTCTTATGCTTGATCTCCATTGCATTATACGTTTTCTTATGTTCCACTTTTATCACCGCCTACAAGTAAGTCAACTTCCTCTAAGTATACATCAATTCATCTTCAAGTTGCGAAAATATTAGCGACAATTTACAGTTGCATTTTATGGTTGTTGTAAGAATGGATGTAAGTATGAGGTTTGACAATCCTTTGATCAACATGTGACGAAAGATTTTTATTGTGATTACGGCTTATGGTATCTTAAGCAAAATCAATGAGTAAAACATGTCGAATTAAGTTGAATGATAATACGAAAGATAGTAATTTGTTAGCAAACACTGAAAAAATCATGTAAAATAGTAAGGGTTAATTGCTAGATGAAAGGATGATAGGAATGGAGACGAAAACGTTATCTGTAATTCAAGGGGATTACCAATTACAAGATTATGAGCAGACGGCAAAGAATTTCAACTGGTCGGATGTTGAGAAGGAATTCAGTTGGCATGAAACAGGACTCATTAACATCGCACACGAAGCGGTCGATCGTCATGCGAATTCCTATCGGAAAAACAAAGTGGCGTTGTTTTATCAAGATGCCAATCGAAAAGAAGCATACACGTATAATGATATGAAGAGAATGACCAATAAAGCGGCGAATGTATTGTCAAATCGTTCTACAGTTGAAAAAGGGAATCGTATTTTTATCTTCATGCCGCGCTCTCCTGAATTGTACTTTGCTCTATTGGGCGCTTTAAAAATGGGTGCAATTGTCGGACCATTGTTTGAAGCATTTATGGAAGGGGCTGTGTATGATCGATTAGCAGACAGTGAAGCAAAAGCGATCGTGACTACACCAGAATTGCTTGAACGGGTTCCAGTTGACAAGTTACCGCATTTGGAGACAGTCTTTTTAGTTGGCGAAAACATTCAAGAAACTGATAAGTATGTTGACTTTTTAAAGCATCTTAAAGAAGCATCTTTTCACTATGAAGTGGAATGGTTGGAACGTGAATCGCCAACCTTATTGCACTACACGTCCGGTTCCACAGGGAAACCAAAGGGAGTCTTACATGTACAAGAAGCGATGGTGCAACAGTTACAGACGACTCGTTGGGTTTTAGACTTGAAAGATGAAGATGTGTTTTGGTGTACGGCTGATCCAGGATGGGTAACAGGAACTGCATATGGTGTCTTCGGACCGATGTTAGCCGGTGCAACTTCCTTGATTGTCGGTGGGCGATTCTCAACAGATAGCTGGTATGAAGCGATACAAAATTATGGCGTTACGGTATGGTACAGTGCACCTACAGCATTCCGGATGTTAATGGGAGCAGGCGTGGGACCAATTGAAAAACATGATTTGTCTACTTTACGCCATATTCTGTCCGTCGGAGAGCCCTTGAATCCTGAAGTCATTCGGTGGGGAATGGAAGTCTTTAAACTAAGAATTCACGATACATGGTGGATGACAGAGACGGGAGCACAAACAATTTGTAATTTCGGCTCTATGCCAATTAAATTAGGATCGATGGGTAAACCGGTACCAGGCATTGAAGCAGCAATTGTTGATCATCAAGGAAATGTTTTGCCGCCAAACCGGATGGGGAACTTGGCCATTAAAAAAGGTTGGCCAGCAATGATGCGTGCAATATGGAATAATCCCGAGAAATACGATTCGTACTTCTTAAACGATGAATGGTATGTTTCCGGTGATTCTGCATACATGGATGAGGACGGCTATTTCTTTTTCCAAGGGCGCGTCGATGATGTCATCATGACAAGTGGCGAGCGAGTTGGACCATTCGAAGTGGAAAGTAAATTACTGGAGCACCCTGCGATTGTCGAAGCGGGAGTCATTGGTAAACCGGATCCTGTTCGTGGAGAAATCATCAAAGCATTTGTTGCACTACAAGAAGGATACGAGCCTTCGGTGGAGTTGGAAGAAGAGATTAAACAGTTCGTTAAAAAAGAGCTTGCAGCACATGCAGCACCAAGAGAAATTGAATTCAAAGACAAATTACCAAAAACAAGAAGTGGTAAAATCATGCGTAGAGTATTGAAAGCATGGGAGTTGAACTTGCCAACAGGCGACTTATCAACGATGGAAGATTGATGGACTAAATTTAGAGTAATAGAAAGAAGCGGAGCCACTCGTTTGGTTCCGCTTCTTTGGTGTGCAGGAAATGTAGGGAATTTTTAACTGAGATGAATCTAATTGCCCGTTAGAGTAAATAAAAGTAGGTAGCGGTCAAATAGAAACAGTCTAATTGCCCGATGGAGCTGAAAACTAGTGCTGGCGGTTCATTAGAAATGTTCTAATTGCCCGTTAGAGTAAATAAAAGTAGGTAGCGGTCAAATAGAAACAGTCTAATTGCCCGATGGAGCTGAAATCCACAGCTGGCGGTTCAATAGAAGTGTTCTAATTGCCCATTGGAGTAAATAAACGTAGGTAGCGGTCAAATAGAAACAGTCTAATTGCCCGATGGAGCTGAAAACCAGTGCTGGCGGTTCAATAGAAGTGTTCTAATTGCCCGTTAGAGTAAATAAGCGTATGTATCGGTCAAATAGAACCTAGAAGAACTATCAAAAGCCTCTAAACACCTCTTACTTATATAGAAAGCCGCATAAACTGCTCAAACGCGGCATACTCCGTACAAACGGCTCATAAATCCATCATTCGCAGCATATCCTTCCCAATCGCCGCATACTTGCCCGAAACGCCTCATAACCCATTAAAGAAAGCAGCCACCTTTTGAAAACTTTTATTTGCTGTGAATAAAAAAGGTATCCAGCCAGATCCTTCTTAAATCTTGCCTAGCAGTAACATTTCTTCGATGAATAGGTAAAAAAAGTGTAATAGTTTTAAACATAGAAAAAACGCACGAACCGAGTGTAGCTCTCAGTTCATGCGTTTTACCTTTATTAATGATTGTTTATACCAGATGTACTTGGTTAATTAATCTTCATCATCGTCATCCGGTGGGTTCGGCTTTCCGCCGCCACTGCCGCTTCCACCGCCACTGCCGTTTCCGCCGCCACTGCCGTTTCCGCCGCCACTGCCGTTTCCACCGCCGCTGCCGTTTCCATCGCCGCTGCCGTTTCCATCGCCGCCGTTTCCACCGCCGTTGCCGTTTCCACCGCCGTTGCCATTTCCATCGCCACTGCCGTTTCCGTCTCCACTGCCGTTGTCACCGCCGCCATTGCCTGGTGGTTTTGGTTTTGGTTTCGCATCGTCATCGTCTTCACCAGGTGGTTCAGGAGTGGGTTCCGGCTTTTCAATCGTAATGACATTTGAACTGTTTGATTGGAGACCTGTAATGTCCACCGCTCGTACAGTATAATCTCCAGGTCCAATTTGCATGGACAGAGGGGAACCGTCCTTAATCGTTGCAACGCGCTCGTTACCTTTATAGACATAGTAACCAATTACGTCATTGGAAGGTGATTCTGTCCATGTCAGCGTTGAACCGTTCAGGGATGCTGACACCCCTGCAGGTGCAACATTGTCCGCTGGGAATTCCGCACCGGAGACAACATTTGATGAGAAAATCGAACCTGACGGGAATAGTTTTGACGGGTCCCCGCCCCATGGTCCGAGCATCCGATCGATGAATGCTTGATTTACACCTGTTCCGCCTCCAACGATAAATTCGCTTGGCGTAGAAGGGAGCGCCATATAACGACTGCCTTTAACAGAGACATAGGAAGCATTGATAATGCTATCGTCAGCCTTAGTTGGGAGCATCACTTTTGAGTTGAATAAATCAGATCGGACAAGTCCTGCCGCTGAACATGCAGCTGAAGGCGCAAGGCCTGAAATCCCACAGAACGATCTCGTTACGACACCGTCCGGCTTCTTAAAGGTTGAAGAAGCACCAACAATATCTGGTCGTACATCGTTGGCAGCATTCATAATTCGACCAAATAACATACTCGTCCTTGTTGTTGGATGCATTTGTCCGGTTCCACGTTTATAAAGTTTACGTGAATTGTCATAGTAGCCCAGCCATAATCCCATTGAGATATTCGGATTGTAACCTACGAGCCAAGCATCGCCGTAACCTTGCGTTGTACCGGTTTTTACTGCTAAATCTGTTTTGAAATTCATATAGGTAGGTACTTGTTGTCCTGTACCCCCAGCTTTAAGAACATCTCTTAGCATATCTGTTACGATATAAGACGTTTCTGGACTAAAGACTTCCACTGGTTCGACTTCATGTTGATACACGACATTGCCGGACATGTCTTCAATCCGTTCGATAATATACGATTCTACAAATTTACCTCCGTTGGCAAATGTCGCAAAAGCATTTGTATTCTCTTGAACGCTTACACCGATTGACATACCGCCGTAAGACGCAGACAAATTGACGTAATCACCAGGAGTCAGTTGAGAGAACTTCATTTTTTCCAAGAACTCTGCTGGGCGTCTATCGATAATATCCCGATACAATCGGGCAGTCGGTAAGTTCAATGACTCTGCTAGTGCTTGTCGTGCAGGAATGATGCCATTTTCAACTGAAGCGATATAGTTTGTAGGACTCCATATCTTTCCGTTATCTGGCACTTCAAATTTAACATCGACGACGGGACTACCTGCACCAATCATGCCATATTCTATTGCAGGACCGTACACAAGTAGTGGCTTCATGGAAGAGCCGTTTTGTCTGTACGCTTGCGTAGCGTGATTGAGTGCAATCAGATCATGATCACGTCCACCGATGAAAGAAAGGATTCTACCTGTACTATTTTCCATCATGAAGCCGCCGACTTGGACAGGATCGTCTTTTAATATCATCTCTCCTGTACTATAGTCTTTCTCTTCACGGGTGTACGTAAAGCCATAATGCTCAAACTCTTCAGCGACTTTATTCATCCGATCATATAAGTCTTTTTCAATCGTCGAATAAATTCGATAGCCGCCTGTCCGCATTTCACGTTCTGCTAGAATAGAATATTTCTCTCTTATTTTTTTCTCATCTTCCAAACGTTCTGCATCAATGCCATCTTTCTCTGCTAACATTTTCGCTAAGATTTCAATTGTGCTATTTTGAATTTCCTGCGTCAAATAGGGATAGCGCTCTTGCGCACGTTTTGTTTTTTCACGAAAATCTTTCTTGATGTCATACGCAATCGCTTCTGCATACTGCTCCTCCGTAATGTAACCCGTTTCCTTCATTCGGAAAAGTACGGTTTTCATGCGATCAATACCAGGTTTAATATTTTCGTCTTTTTTCAAACCACCGCCATAATAACTACTTTGGAAGGGTGTGTAGGCGAATGGAGCTTGAGGAATCCCAGCTATATAAGCTGCTTGAGGCAAGTTCAAGTCTTTCGCTTTTACACCAAAAATTCCTTCTGCTGCTGTTTCAATCCCTGCAATGTTTTGGCCAATTGCATTTCTACCATAAGGAATAATGTTTAAATAGGCTTCAAGAATTTCATCTTTCTCCATGAAATGTTCAAGTCGCATTGCCAGGAGGATTTCTTTTGCTTTTCGTTCATATGAAACTTCGTTCGTTAAAATCTGGTTTTTTATAAGTTGTTGGGTAAGTGTAGAACCGCCCGTTTGGTTGGATGAATTTGAAACATCTTGAAAAAGGCCTCTAAAAATAGCTTTTGGGACAATTCCTTTATGAGTTTCAAAATATTCATCTTCCGTTGCGTAGACTGCATCTATGACGAAAGGGGATACATCTTTTAATGTCGTTTCTTTCCGTTCAATATCTGCACTCACTCGTCCAAGATAAATGTCATTTGCAAAATAGATTTCAGATGTTTCTTCAAAGTTGAATATTTCATCGCGCATTTCTTTTGATGAGCGAAGTGGCTCTTTTGCAACGAGTGAAGCGAAATATCCTGCGCCAACAGATGTTGCGAACACACCGAATGTCAATCCTACTACTAGAAATAGTAGAAATAGGTTCCACATCACCCCAGAAGTGATACGCACACCTTTTGCCCATCGTTTCTTTTTCAGTTCTTCAAACTTCTCTTCTATTAGATCAATCCGATTTTTACGTTTATCGCTCAATTTGCTATCCCTCCTAAAAATCAATTTTATTATAACACATATCCTGGTAATCAAAATAATATGTTTGACAATTACTTAATTTACATTACAATATAGGGTATATAGCATCACATGTCGAAAAAGTCGCAGTAGTGACGGTGAATCCGTATAGAGAGGCAGCGGTTGGTGGAAGCTGTCCGGTACATCGTTTACGAATTACAACTTTGGAGTGTGACGCGTGCGCAGCGATAGAGCGCTTTGAGCGGAGGATTTTTATTCTCAAGCCGGGTGGTACCGCGTTATGTAACTGTATATGACGTCCCTGCATGATTCTTTTTGAATCGTGTAGGGACTTTTTTAATTTTACTGGAGGGGATTTTGTTATGACGAATGCATTATTGGATGATTTAAAATGGAGAGGTCTGTTGTACCAACAAACAGACGAGGAAGGTCTTGCAAACGTATTAAATGAAGAAAAGATTTCATTGTATTGTGGTGTCGACCCGACTGCAGATAGTATGCATATTGGACACATCGTCCCGTTATTGACATTACGCCGCTTTGCCATGCATGGGCACCGTCCGATTTTGTTGCTCGGTGGGGCAACAGGTATGATCGGTGATCCTTCATTCAGAGCGGATGAGCGACAATTGCAAACAGAAGAACAAGTAGCGAATAACGTAGCAGGTCTTCGTAAGCAATTGGAAAGATTGTTTGATTTTAATGATGAAAATGGCGCACTTCTTGTAAATAATAAAGACTGGATTGGAAAGATGTCTGCAATTGAGTTTCTCCGTGACTACGGGAAGTTGCTAAGTGTCAACTACATGCTGGCAAAAGAAAACGTTTCTTCACGATTAGAGACAGGCATTTCCTTTACTGAGTTTTCCTATATGCTCATTCAAGGGGCGGATTTCAATCATCTGTACAATGAATACGGTTGCCGTGTACAAATCGGTGGGTCCGATCAGTGGGGGAATATTACAACTGGCCTTGAAGTCATTCGAAAAACACACGATGAAAATGCGAAGGCGTTTGGCATTACGATTCCACTTGTAACAAAAGCTGACGGGACGAAATTCGGAAAAACGGCAGGTGGATCAGTTTGGTTAGATGCGCAAAAGACATCGCCGTATGAATTCTATCAGTTCTGGATCAATTCCACGGATGCTGACGTTATTAAATACTTGAAAATCTTCACATTTATGGAGCGAGAAGCGATTGAAGCGTTGGAAGTGTCCGTTCAAGAAGAACCACATCTTCGCAAAGCGCAACAAGCGCTAGCAGAAGAGATGACTCGACTCATTCACGGACAAGAAGCACTTGACCAAGCAATCCGTATCTCTAAAGCTTTGTTCAGTGGTGACTTAAAGGCGTTGACTGTTGAAGAAATGAAAGATGCTTTCAAAGATGTACCAACATTCGAAACGACAAAAGAAGATAAAAACATTGTTGATTTCATCGTAGAAGCAGGTGTTTCTCCATCAAAACGCCAAGCTCGTGAAGATGTGACGAACGGTGCAATTTCTCTTAATGGAGAAAAAGTTACAGATACTGGATACGAAGTGACTGCTGCAGATCGATTGGAAGATGCGTTTACAATCGTTCGTCGTGGTAAGAAAAACTATAAAATGGTGAAGTTTTCATAAGTCCTTTTCAACTAGTAAAGAACATAAAACCGCGTGAAACGGATGCATTGCCATCATCGTTTCACGCGGTGTTTTTTTAGCCAAACCAGTAGCATTTACGCATTTTTCTTCGCAGCCGCTTTTTTTCGTGTTGTTGGCTTCTTTTTAGTTGTTTTATCCAAAGACGCTTGCAAAGCGGCCATCAAATCACTTGCATTTGACGGTGAAATGGGTTGCTTTTCAGTTGGAGATATTCCGGCATTCGCTGTCTTTTTCTCCTCAATGAGTTCCATGAGAGCGGTTCGATATTCGTCTGTATATTTTTCAGGATCAAAAACAGTTGTCAATTGATCAACGAGCATTAAAGCGGTATCAAGTTCTTTTTTAACGACTGTGTCTTCTTTCGGTAAGTTGGGTACGTCTTGCACATGACGTACTTCATCAGGAAAGTGAATGATCTCCATCAGCAAAGCTTCCTTGTAAACCCTAACGACAGCAAGTTGTTCTTTTGATCGGATCATTATTTTCGCGACTCCGATTTTTCCGGATTCCTGCAAAGCTTTCCGTAAAAGTGCATACGCCTTTCCGCCATTAGCATCAGGTGCAATGAAATAACTTCTTTCAAAATAAATCGGATCGATTTCCTCTAACTTTACAAAATCAATAATCTCAACCGCTTTATCTTCTTGTTCCTTTTTTAATTTTTCAAGTTCTTCTTCATCCAATACGACAAATTTGTTTTTGGTATACTCATATGCTTTCACGATGTCTTCACTTTGTACTTCTTTATCACATATTGGGCAAACTTTTTGGTAACTGATTGGTGAATGGCACTCCTTGTGCAGTTGGCGTAGTTTAATATCGTTATTTTCAGTAGCTGCGTGTAGTTTTATTGGGATATTGACAAGCCCAAAACTTATGCTACCTTTCCAAATTGTATGCATAGGACACCTGCTTTTTATGCTAGTATGGAAAATTTGATGCTTATTATGTATATGAAAGTGAATCCGATGAACACTAAAGAAAAAAACGGAGAGACAAGATGAAACCTATGTTGTTAGCTGATGCAAATGAAATTCCTGTCGGTGAAGATTGGCTATATGAAGCGAAATTTGACGGTTTCCGGTGCATTGTGGAATGGACCGAAGAAGGGGTACAACTTTGGAGTCGAAATAACAAATTGTTAAACGAGCAGTTTCCGGAAATCCTAACGTTTTGTAAAAGCGTCCACCCAGTAGTCGCGCCTTATACGCCATTAAGATTTGATGGAGAAATTGTTCATCTTACCAATCAATTCGTGAGTGATTTCTCCAAAGTGCAAACGAGAGGAAGAATGAAGAACGGAAACAGTATTCATAAGCATGCGCAATCTTTTCCTTGTCAATTACTCCTATTCGATATCCTAATCATCAAAGGAAAAGATGTTATGACAAGTGACTATGTTGTAAGGAAGCAAATGCTTATTGATTTCTTTAAAAGAACAAAGCTTCCTAACAGTAGTGAAAAGCAACATTTGAACCCCATTCAACTTGTTAACAGTTACAAAGATGGCCAAAAACTTTGGAAACTGATTTGCGATCACAATGGTGAAGGGATAGTAGCTAAGAAAAAGAATGGCGCATGGATTCCTGGGAAGAGGGTCCCCTATTGGCAAAAAGTGAAGAACTGGCGAACTGTATCGGTCTTTATAAGAACATACGACCCGGTAAACGGCTATTTCACAGGTGCTGTTTTTAAAGGAGATGAAATAGTTGAGATTGTGTCATTTCGTCATGGGTTAACTGAAGATGAGATGAGGACATTGCGAACATTGTTTCTGACAAAAGGTGCACAAACAAAAGATCAAAAGTGGGAGCTGCCTCCTTCTATCTGCGTGAGTGTCCATTGTATCGGTATTTTTGGGCAACAATTACGGGAACCACGATTCGCTGCTTTTACTCTCCATCATGAACCGATTTTGTGTACGTGGCGTTCCATGATGCGCCAATTGTATCCGATACCTCAAAAAGTACTTATTACGCATAGTGATAAACCGATCTGGCCGAATAGGGGATTGGTAAAAGATGATTATTTACTATATCTACAGACGGTTGCCCCTTATATACTGCCATGGCTGCAAGATCGTTTGTTGACGGCCATTCGCTATCCTCACGGTGTTGGAAGTGAGAGTTTTTATCAAAAGAATCGCCCTGATTACGCTCCGGATTTTATTGCGACACACAAGGAAGAGGGAATTGAATATATCGTTTGCAATGACGTGAACACTTTATTGTGGCTTGGCAATCAACTCGCTTTGGAATTCCATATTCCATTTCAAACAGTTAAGACGAAGTACCCAACGGAAATCGTGTTTGATTTAGATCCACCCTCAGTTACAGAGTTTACTCTTGCGGTAGAAGGTGCGTTACGCTTAAAAGACATTTTTGACAAATTTCAATTACGTTCTTACATTAAAACGTCAGGTGGGAAAGGGTTACAACTGTATATCCCGCTTTTTGGAGAAAGATGTTCCTATGAAGATACGCGCGTTTTCACACAATTTGCATGTGAATTTTTATGTGAGCAGGAGCCGAAGTGGTTTACGACAGAACGATTAAAGAAGAATCGCGGCGGTAAATTGTATTTGGATTACATTCAACATCAAGAGGGAAAGACAATTGTTGCTCCTTATTCTCCTCGGGGAACGCTTAACGCAACTGTCGCAACCCCTTTGGAATGGGAGGAGTTGAACAACACCTTACATCCTGAACAGTTTACAATTGAATCGGTCCCTACACGACTCGAACAAAAAGGGGATTTATTCAGAGAGTGCTCAATTAATAAAAAGCCCCAGAACTTGGCACCCATTGTGGATAGGCTAAAAGAACTTAAACGTTTTAGATAAATATTCTCATCTCTGCTACGTACCTTGCCATATACCCTTTTTTTGCGTAAAATTCAGTAGATACTTTAGATATGAGCTTAACACCCGATGATAAAAGAAAGAAAGAGGCAATTAAGCTTTCGATTGTCATTTTAGTGAGCATAGAGACGACTTGATGAGTGGAGGTATGAACAATGAAGGAACAAACCCGCTATTCCAGACTTGCTAATTTAACCAAATTGATAAATACAAAGCTTGAACTTCGGGAAGTGTTGGAGTACGTCGTATCCGCAATTTCAGAAGAAATCGTCCAATGTGATTCAGTCGGTATTTATTTGCCACAAAAAGATGGTACATTTAGAGGTTTTGTTGGTAAGCCGGAAATAATCAATGGGATGACATTGGATATGCATGTTATTGATTTGGAAATGGATTTGCTCGCTAAAGAAGTCATTGAAACACAAAAGACAATTTACATACCGGATACGTCAAAAGATAACAGGCCAGATCCCCGTGCGGTATCCAGTTTTCAAATAAAATCTTTATTGGTATTACCAATATCATACGAAGAAGAGTTGTATGGGGTTGTTTTCCTGTTTGACTACGGAATTCCGATGAATCTCACGGAACTTGAAATACAAAGTGTGGAAGCGTATGTCAATATGGCAGCAGTCGCGATACAAAACGCAAACAATATGACATATAAAGAGAATTTAATTGCAGAGAAACAGATGCTCTTGGATGCTATTAGAGACCTGTCGATGTGCTCTTCTCTGCAAGAAGTCGTCGAAAAATGCTTCTCATATATTTCAAAAACAATTAAAAATACGAACGTCGGTATTCATATTATCGATCCGCTCGATGAAAAAAAGTTTAAGCCTGCAAAGCTCAGTGCGAGTAGTGACTGGTCTGAAGAGGACTGGTTAAAAACACACGATGAAATCGCCATAAACCAAATAAATGACCTTGTATTCAAAGAAGTCGTCGAAACCAAGAAGCTGGTGATCATACCGGACGTTTCGTTGGATAAAAGACCTAACCATCAAATTTGCGACCATTTCGGCATTAAAGGCATACTCATGATTCCACTTGTCTCCATGGGTGAAGTATTAGGTGTAATCGCTGTCGTGAATCTTGAAAAAGCAGGGCACAAATATGAAGAAGTCGATTTGCAGCTGGCCCAATCCATCGCAGATGCTACTGCATCTACGTTATCCAATTTATTGTATATGGAAAAACAGGAATGTATCATTAATGAACGAACTGCAGAAATTCAAGTGAAAAACGATGAACTTGAAAAAGTTGTTACGGAAATACAATTACTTAGCAGAGAGAAAGAGTTGATCCTTAACTCTGCGGGTGAAGGGATTTTTGGATTGGATTTAAAGGGAAATATAACCTTTATTAATCCTGCAGGTGAAAGAATGTTAGGGTATACTAATAAAGGTGAGCTCATCGGTAAGTCATCAACCATAATCTTTAATGGAGAAGATAAACGGGACTTATTGACGTTAAGTGATCGTAAGTTGAATCATTACTACACAGATGAATATTTTTGCAGAAAAGATGAGACAAGCATTCCTGTTGAGTATGTCATTTCATTAATTCAAGAAGGGGAGCAGACGGTTGGGCATGTCGTTACGTTCCGAGACATTACTGAAAGAAAACGAATGGAAGAGGAAATAAAATACCATGCATACTACGATAGCTTAACGGACCTGCCGAATAGGATTCTATTGCAAGATAGACTTCATCAAGGATTGACTTACGCCCAATTGAATGGTGAGAGGGCAGCGCTTTTGTATTTGGATTTAGACCGATTCAAATACATTAATGATACACTTGGACATAGTTATGGAGATTTATTACTTCGTGAAGTGGCCAATCGTATTAAGGCGTGTATGCCAAGAGGTGCAACATTATCGCGACAAGGTGGGGATGAATTCACCGTCTTTCTTCCAACTGTGAAACGAGAAGAAGATGTCATGAGTGTCATCAATCTTGTCATCGATAGTTTCTCAAAACCCTTTTTATTGAACGAGCATGATGTGTACATTAAGACAAGTGTCGGCATCAGCTTGTATCCGGAACATGGCGAAACACCTGATGTTCTTATCAAAAATGCAGATACCGCAATGTACAAAGCGAAAGAGATTTCAGGGAACAGTTATCATTTCTTTAGTGCAGAAATGGATACACGCTCTTTTGAAAACGTGAAGTATGAAAATGCCCTTTACAAAGCTCTGGACAATGAAGAATTAGTGCTTTATTATCAACCTCAAATTAACTATCATACGAAACAGGTAGTCGGCCTAGAGGCATTGTTACGTTGGCATCATCCAACAGATGGTTTAGTACCACCGGATAAATTCATCCCATTGGCAGAAGAGACAGGGTTAATCGTTCCAATTGGGGAGTGGGTTTTAAAAGAAGCGTGTCAGCAGTTGAAAAAATGGCATGAAAAAGGCTATGCACATTTAAATATGGCCGTAAATTTATCCGTCAGACAATATGAGCAGGATAATTTGTTCTCCATTATTAAACAAACGCTTGAAGAGGTTCAGTTATCCCCGCAGTGTTTACACCTAGAGTTGACAGAGAATCATATTATCAAAAATACGGATTTGACTTTGCAAACAATGAAGCAATTGAAAGAATTAGGTATTCAAATTGCAATTGATGATTTTGGTACGGGGTATTCATCGCTCGGTTATTTAAAGAATTTGCCCATTAATATGTTGAAAATTGATAAGTCGTTCATCCAAGATATGACAGTCGATGAAGCAGCCATTACCAAAACAATTATTATGCTTGCCCATAATCTTAAGTTGGATGTGATTGCTGAAGGGGTAGAAACGCAAGAACAAGCAGAGTTTTTATATGCGCAAAGTTGTCATTTAATGCAAGGGTATTATTTCAGCAAGCCACTTTGTGCGGAAGAAATCGAAACAAAGTATTTACACAAATAAGTTGCAAGGGGGAGTTCGTGTGAAAGCGGCACGTATGTTATTAGAATGTTTACAAGCAAATGGGGTCCAGTATGTATTTGGCATTCCAGCAGGATCGGTTAACGCGATTTTCAATGAACTGTACGATATGCCCGAAATTACACCAATTGTTTCAAAACATGAAGGGGCTGCGTCCTATATGGCTGCAGCTTATGCCAAGTATACAAACGGTTTGAGTGTAGCAATCGGTTGTAGTGGACCGGGAGCAACGAATCTAGTAACCGGTGCAGCGAATGCGATGCGCGAACATTTACCGGTTCTTTTCATAACGGGAGCGGTTCCTGTGAACACGCAAGGTTTGAATGCATCTCAAGAATTGGATGTTGCGCCAATCTTTGCGCCGGTTACAAAATATAGTGTATTGGTGAATGATGCCAATGAATTGCAAGATGAGTTGATGAAAGCGATGGAAATTGCACTGTCTGGCGTACCAGGACCTGTGCATATCGCAATACCAATCGACGTACAACATGAAACGATTGACGTGAAAAGTCATTCCTATATTGTAGCGAAACAGCAACATGTGCCCGATTCTGAAGGGATCGAACGTGTTGCAAAACAACTGGCTGAGCGGAATTCGGGAATCATATTCGTTGGACAAGGTGCAAGAAATTCAGTGAATGCTGTGATGGAGTTGGCTGAAATGCTGAATTGGCCGATTGTAACAACTCCTCAAGCGAAAGGCTATATCCCGCAAAATCACTCACTTGTAAAAGGTGTTTTTGGATTTGCCGGTCATGCAAAAGCTTCGGAACTCATCGCTGAAGGTGAAGGCGATGTGTTGCTTGTTTTAGGTTCGAGCTTAGGCGAGACAGCGACGAATAATTACAATGGCAACTTAGCAAAAGACAGGTATGTCATTCAATTTGATTATGATGAAACAGTCTTTAACCGAAAGTACCCTGTTGACGAGCCTATGCTTGGCGACATCGATGTGTGCCTTCCGATGCTAGTAGAAAAATTAAAAGATTTAGGGTTTACTAGAAAAGCACACGAGCTAATTGAAGTAGACAATCTGTTAGAAAACCCGGATGAATTTAATACTAGGAACGTATTTGCCAAAATTCAAGCTGCTGTTCCAGCTTCAACAAGATATACCATTGATATTGGCGAATTCATGTCTTATGTCATTCATACTATGAAAGTGTACGATACTGATACGTATAACATCAATGTGCATTTCGGGGCTATGGGGACAGGAATTGGTTCCGCAATCGGCTCAAAGTTAGCGGATCCTGAAAGACCTGTCGTTTGTATTACGGGTGACGGTTGTTTCTTTATGCACGGCATGGAAATACTAACGGCTAAAGAATACAATCTACCAATCTTGTTTGTCGTCATGAATAATGCAAGACTCGGCATGGTGTACCATGGTCATTCATTGCAATTCAAGCGTACACATCCAACTTTTGAACAGGAAGCTGTAGACATTTCAGCAATGGCAGCAGCAATGAACATTCCGAGTGTCCGCGTGGAGAAACTTGAGGATCTCACCGAAGAGGTGTTACAGGACTTGATGAATAACAACGGCCCGGCACTATTGGAAGTGGCGTTAGTTGATCCGAACATTCCTCCGATGGGCGATCGCGTGAAATTTTTATCGTCTTTTGGAAAATAAGAAGTGCAAGATATTGAAAAGCATGAGGACAATTCGTCTTCATGCTTTTCTTTATGCTTCTTGATGATGGAGTGTTTATTCGTGAGAAACAAAGTCTTCCGGTCGAATAGGAAGTTCTGAATGCCCGCGGGAGTGAAAAACTAAGTCTACCGGTCAAATAGAAGCTTTCTAAATAACCGTGGGATCGAAAAACTCTGTCTACCGGTCAAATAGAAGTGTTCTAAATGCCCGCGGGAGTGAAAAACTCTGTCTGCCGGTCAAATAGAAGCGTTCTAAATGCCCGCGGGAGTGAAAAACTCTGTCTACTGGTCAAATAGAAGTGTTCTAAATGCCCGTGGGATCGAAAAACTCTGTCTGCCGGTCAAATAGAAGCGTTCTAAATGCCCGCGGGAGAGCAAAACTCTGCCTGCCGGTCAAATAGAAGTGTTCTAAATGCCCGCGGGAGTGAAAAACTCTGCCTGCCGGTCAAATAGAAGTGTTCTAAATGCCCGCGGGAGTGAAAAACTCTGCCTACCGGTCAAATAGAAGTATTCTAATTGCCTGGGGGAGTGAAAAACTCTGCCTGCCGGTCAAATAGAAGTGTTCTAAATGCCCGCGGGAGTGAAAAACTCTGCCTGCCGGTCAAATAGAAGTATTCTAAATGCCTGGGGAAGTGAAAAACTCTGTCTGCCGGTCAAATAGAAGTGTTCTAAATGCCCGTGGGATCGAAAAACTCTGTCTGCCGGTCAAATAGAAGTGTTCTAAATGCCCGCGGGAGTGAAAAACTCTGTCCGCCGGTCAAATAGAAGTGTTCTAAATGCCCGCGGGAGTGAAAAACTCTGCCTGCCGGTCAAATAGAAGTGTTCTAAATGCCCGCGGGAGTGAAAAACTCTGTCTGCCGGTCAAATAGAAGCGTTCTAAATGCCCGCGGGATCGCAAAACTCTGCCTACCGCTCAAATAGAAGTATTCTAATTGCCTGGGGCATCGAAAACTAAATCACTAATTATGTTGCTAGTTTTATTCTATTAAAAAATAGTAGTTTAATAGATTTAGGTAAATGAAGGAATTCCCTTTTAGGCGATGAATGTCTACTATTAATCAATACAAGAAAGAATTGCACGCATCGTTCTTCCTTTAAATGCGTCTTCAACCGCCTCTCCAGTAGGATTGCAGTAGTACATACCTTGAATATCCGAATTGTATTCGTAGCCGATTAAGGATAAATTGTGTTGCAGTTGTTCTGGTAACTCTTTTAGTCCGGTTTGTTCAATATAATAGTCAGTTGGCAATACCCAAGCATCGATGTCGCCAATACCCGTATGTACGACATATAAATCGCTTGCTTGTTGCACAATCCACTGTCCTTTTGAGTACAGTGAGATCTGTGTTTTTTCAAGTGAATCAATTGCATCCAAATTGATACCGAAAATGTCGTTAATGAGTAGTCGGATCTCCTGGCCAGTAAGCTGATTTTGTAATTCTTTTAAGTAGTTGTCGATTAGTCGTGCATTAAATCCACACACATAGTCTATTCGTAAATCTCTCTTTTTAGGCAGTACATATTTTGAGTCGATTTGAATTCCGAAAACCTCTTTGACACATTGACAAATTTGTTTGCCATCAATTGGTAAATCAAAAGTGCTGACGTATATGTCCATAATATTCACCTTTGACATGTCGTCTATCTTGGTGATTGTCCCGATTGCCCCTTGCTGCTCATGCACTTCTAGTTCTAAAACTTTTGCGACCGCTTCTACAACGTTTTGCGGATATTTATTTGTCTCGCTCTCTTTCAACAGTACCCCTCCTGTATCTAGTAGGAAAAATAGTATATTGTGACCGTTTGTGTATTTTGAATTCAGTCACTACTAGAATTATACAGGAAACTAGTTATATTTTGGATATATTTACTAATAAAATATACTTTCTCCTGTGGTGAGAGTTGTTTTGTGATCGAGTAGCTCGGTCTTTAGTTAGCGCATTTCAAATTACGCCGAAGTTTATTATGACAAGGTTCAATAGCAATAGATGATGGCGAAAGACATTCACCTGAATAGCGATTCGCTCTATTAAGAAACACTTCACTATTGAAATCGTCTTGTGGAAATAAAACAAAAAAGCCTTTGAAACCCTAGTAATAAGGGATTCAAAGGCTTTTTCTTGTTCACTTTGCAAAGTGAATTTATTAACGAGAGTAGAACTCAACGATAAGAGCTTCGTTGATTTCAGCAGCTAGTTCGCTACGCTCAGGCATACGTACGAATGTGCCGACTTTTGTGTCTGCATTGAAAGTAACGTATTCAGGTACGTAGTTGTTCACTTCGATTGCTTCGTTAACAGCTGTAAGGTTTTGAGATTTTTCACGAAGAGAGATCTCTTGACCTGGTTTTACGCTGTAAGAAGGAATGTCAACGCGTTTTCCATCAACTAAGATGTGACCGTGGTTAACAAGTTGGCGAGCTGCACGACGTGTGCGAGCAAGACCCATACGGTATACTAGGTTGTCAAGGCGAGTTTCAAGAAGGATCATGAAGTTTTCACCGTGTTTACCTGGCATTTTACCAGCTTTGTTGAACACAGTTTTGAATTGACGTTCGTTTACACCGAACATGAAACGAAGTTTTTGTTTTTCTTGTAATTGGATTCCGTATTCGGAAAGTTTTTTACGTTGTGTAGGACCGTGTTGTCCTGGTGCGTAAGGGCGTTTTTCGATTTCTTTTCCTGTACCGCTTAGCGAAACGCCAAGACGACGGGAAAGTTTCCAAGATGGACCTGTATAACGAGCCATGAAAGACTCCTCCTCTGTATTGGTTTTATTTTGTTGTAAAATAAGAACCAGATGTATTCAATTCTTGCGCCATTCCATTATCTTGCACCTTCGCCTCAGCAGCCTCAAGGTTACGCGATGCACCTTTTTATAAAGGAATGAACTGGTCAACATGAATCATACAACTGCTGCAACTATTTTACACAAGCTTTATCATAACAATTCACATGTATGGAGTCAAGCACTAATCGTTTTAGGGCTAAAGAAGATAAATGAATAGTCCTATACAAAACACTGTTAAAAATAGGTTTTATGCATTAGAATAGTAAGAAAGATATTTAGTAGTGGAACGGGACAAATGGGGTGACAGGATGGATAATCAAGAATTACTAGTTTTTGAAATGAAATCGGCTATTTTTAATTTATTTTCCAAAAGGAATAGTAAACGCCCGTTGGAAGAAAACTTAACAAATTTCAAATTAATTTTCATGAATTTGTTTGATATAGAATTTGCGGATATATTGTTATACGACAATAACCGATATATACCGATTGTCAAGGAAGGCAAAACGCTAGAACGTTCTTGGAAAAGTGGCGAACCTCAAGTGAAAATTGAGCACCCGCTTTTGCTTGCATCGTTCATCTCTACTGTCGAGAGCAATGGATACGAATTTGCAGACGATTCCTTAATTATACGGGATGATCACCAATCTCCGCTTGGCGCCCTGCTTTTTAAAGCGTCAGAAAAATGGCATGATTTTGCGTCGACGCCCTATTTGAAGGACTTGAAAACTGTTTTTGGGACATATCTAGATCAAAGCATCTGGATGTATCAAATTACTGAAAAAGAGATGACGTATAGACGACTTTTTGAAATTGCTGAGTTATTCAACTCTACAATGGAAAGTGCTGTCATTTTGAATGGTATGATGGAAGCGATTCAGGACTCTTTCCCACTCTTTGATGTGCAACTTTTACTGTCGCAAGAACAAAAGGGGACAATGAAAACCTATCGATTGTTTGACTATCTAAACGAACGAGCATCCGCTGTCGATGCGTTTTTATCGGGAGATTTGACGATTGAGAATGTGAAGGATCAAAGTGTCAGTCTAGTGAATGCTCCGATTCGTGGTAGACAAGGGATCTATGGCGTTGTACAAATTTCAGCACCCAATGATGCAGAATTCACAGAGACAGAAAAAGGTTTTGTTCGGATGATTACGAACGCAGCAGGGACTGCCCTTGAAAACGCAAGTTTATATGAGCAATCGCATCGACTGGTCAATGATTTGCAATTGGTGAATGAAGCGTCTAGGAAATTAAATAGTAATTTGGATCTTGTAGAGATGATTGCCTATCTAAAAGGCCAATTTATTACTGCTTTTCAGCCAACTGAGATTGCGTTTGTCCTACGGGATGAGAGTGGAAATTGGAATATATCAGCTAGCAGTACGGATTTTTTTACAAAAGAAGTAGCGAAACAATACATTGAGATGGTAGTGCAACGGTTATCGAGTGGTGAAGAAGCAATATTTGATCCAAATGCGCCACAATCGTCTACAACAAATATTGTATTTAAATCACAAGTGGCACTTCCTATCATCGACCGTGATGAGATGATCGGCTTTGTCATCCTGCTGCATGAAGAGGAATACTTTTTCTCATTTGATAGTTTCAAATTAATGCGTTCGTTGATTAGCCATTCCTCGTTAGCCATTTCGAATATCTTATTGCGAGACCAATTGCAAGAATTAGTGAATAAAGATAATCTTACAAAGCTCTATACCCGAAGATATTTGGACAATGAAGTAGCGACTACCATTAATAATAAAGGAGAAGACTGTGTGTTTTTATTAATGGATGTCGATGATTTTAAACAAGTGAACGATACGTACGGCCATACGACCGGTGACGATGTCCTTCAACAGATTTCAACCTATATACTTACAGCGATAGATGGATTAGGAATCGCATGTCGGTGGGGTGGAGAGGAAATTGCCATCTTCCTTCCGTCGGCAAGTGTGCACGATGGAGTCCAATTTGCGCAAATGCTAGTGAGCTATATACCGACAGTCACAACTCCTCAAGTGACTGTATCGATTGGGATGTCCACCTGGTCAAGTAAAGAGGGAAAATCGTATAACGAACTGTTTCAATCGAGTGACAAAGCACTTTATTATGCCAAAAATAATGGAAAAAACCAATTTGTCATGGAAGGAGTGGCTTCAGCAAAGTAATGTTGCTGAAGTTGCTCTTTTTCTTTTAGAAGAAACAAGGTAAAATATAAACAGGAAATGTAAGTGCTTACAAAACGGGAGAGGTGGTCGTGAAATGAAAAGGAATAATCTTCATCAAGATACGATTGTCATTCATGAAGGGTATGAGGATGCGCAACATCATGGAAGTTTAGCTGTCCCATTATACCAAACTTCGACTTTTTCATTTGACAATGCATTACAAGGTGAACGAAGATTTGCAGGTGAAGAACCGGGAAACATTTACTCAAGACTTGGGAATCCAACGGTAAGTGTGCTAGAAGATAGAATGACTGCTTTAGAAAATGGCGAAGGCGCACTCGCATTTGGATCTGGCATGGCGGCTGTTAGCTCCATACTTGTACATTTAACAAAAGCGGGAGATCATATTCTTTGCTCTAGAGGAATCTACGGCTGCACGTTTGGTCTACTCGGTATCATGAAAGAAAAATATGGTATTACACATAACCTAATTGCAATGAATTCGGAGGAAGCGATTGAACAAGCCATTACACCAAAAACGGTTTGTATCTACGTGGAAACCCCTATTAACCCAACAATGGAGCTAGTAGATTTGCACGCAGTTGTGAAGGTTGCGAACAGGCATGGTTTACGTGTTGTCGTCGATAACACATTTACTTCGCCTTACTTGCAAAACCCACTAACCATCGGAGCAGATTTTGTATTGCACAGTGCCACGAAATATATAAACGGCCATGGGGATGTCATTGCTGGAATTCTGGTAGGGAAAGATCGGGAAGAAATGGAGAAAATCCGTTTGACGGTCCAAAAAGATTTTGGTGCAATCATGTCACCATTTGATGCATGGCTCTTACTGCGCGGGCTTAAGACATTGCCAATTCGGATGGAGAGGCACACGGCGAATGCAGAGAAACTGTTGGCCTATTTACAATCGCAAAAACTTGTAGAGTCCATTTATTATCCATATGATATGAATAACCCACAATTTTCAATCGCACAGCGTCAAATGCGTGCTGGTGGTGGTCTCATTTCATTTACAGTACAAGGTGGGAAACAAGGTGCACAAACGATCATGGATGCTTTAGAGTTAATTAAAATCGCAGTCAGCTTAGGAGATGCAGAGACACTCATTCAACACCCTGCAACGATGACCCATTCTGCAGTACCAGAACAGGAACGTTTAGAAATGGGGATTACAGATTCTTTGTTGCGTTTATCGGTAGGGTTAGAGCATGCAGATGATCTTATTGCAGACCTGGATGCTGCGTTCACTACGCTGCATCAGAAATTAGTCGCACATTAAACAGTAAGTGATTTACTTGCTGCATAAAAAAAGCGTGAGAGCATTGACGAATTTTGTCAACGCTCTCACGTTCTTTTTGACTATCCTTTAGCGCTTAAAGGAATTTAACTAACACGTCTGTAAACTTTTCCAATCCAACTCGGTCTTCCTCAGTAAATCGGTTGACTTCAGGACTATCAATATCAAGAACGCCAATTAACTGCCCTTCTTTCACAATCGGCACGACAATTTCTGACCTGGAGGCAGCGTCACAGGCAATATGGCCAGGGAACTGGTGGACATCCGCCACAATGATCGTTTCTTGCTTCAGTGCAGAAGTGCCACAAACGCCTTTCCCGAATGGAATGCGAATACATGCTGGCAGTCCTTGAAAGGGGCCAAGGACTAATTCTTTATTATGATCATTCAAATAGAATCCGACCCAATTGATGCGGTCGAAAAATTGATTGAGCAGCGCAGACGCATTGCTTAAGTTAGCATAACGATTAGTTTCTCCAGTTAGCAATGCATCAAGTTGAAAAGTCAGTTGTTCATATTTTTCTTTCGGATCAGCTGAATAGCTTGTCGAAGTGAACATGTTGCACCTCCAAAAATTAGTACGTTCATTATAAGGTGTGGACAAATATTCTACAAATTTCGAGCATGCTTTCTACAAAATATAACGTTTTCTCTATAAATCCGTCGTTTTCAGTATGAAAATACTTTAAACATGTTATTATATAAGATAATATTATTTTAACAGAGAATAGATTAGTGACTTCGGAATAGGGGGATCACAATGATGAAATATTTCATCATTCCAATTATTATAGTACTTATACTTGTAACCATCGCCTTTTTGTTTAGGCGTAAACATATTCGAGAAATTGGTAGATTAGAACACGAGAAGCTCCAAATTCAAAACAAGCCGATTTTTGAAGAGATGATGAAAGTTAAACAATTGAATATGACTGGAGAAACCGAGGAGAAATTTGAGCGGTGGCGCAATGAATGGACGGAAGTTATTGACGTCTTTATGCCTGAAATCGATTCTATGCTATTTGACGCAGAAGATATGATTGATCGTTTTAGATTCAAAAAAGCGACTGCTGCTGAGAAAGTTATTCAAGAAAAAATCCGTCACTGTGATAAACGTAAAAATGCTATCTTAGATGAATTAAATGAGCTGATTGGTAGCGAAGAGAAGAACCGAATTGAAATTGAAAAGTTACGGGAACAATACCGTTTGGCAAGAAAGACAGTTTTAGCTCACCAACATGCTTTTGGCATGACGGTCAAGCCGTTGGAGAAAGAATTAGAAGCATTTATGCCGAAGTTTGAAGAGTATGATGAATTGACTGCGAATGGAAATTACTTGCTTGCGCGTGAAATAGTCATTACACTCGCTGCAAAAGGTGATCAATTGTCTAAACTGATTCAAGAAATTCCTTCTTTATTAACGGATCTTCAAAACAAAATCCCTGCGTCTATTCGTGAATTGCGAAACGGAAGTAGGGAAATGGAAGAACAAGGGTATAATCTGCATCACCTTGAAATTACTAGGAAACTTCAGGAGATTGAAGTGTCAATTGAAGCACAGATGAACCGACTTGTAGAACTTGAAATTGACACTGTTCAACAACAAGTAACGGAAATGCTTGATATCATCGAGTCATGTTACGATGCTTTAGAAAACGAAGTGAACGCAAGACATTATGTGGAATTGAATTTCGATACGCTGGAAACGTCCCTTGAACAAATTACAAAGTTGACGAGAGAAACTTCAGATGAAGCAGCTTATGTCCAACAAAGTTATCGCTTGGATGAAAAAGAAGCGAAATTACCTGAAACTAGCAGTAAAAAACTCGAGTCTTTGCAAAAGAAATATGACACATTAAAAATACTCGTTGCAGAAGAGGAATCTGCTTACTCCGCTTTGCAACTGGAACTTGCACAAATTACCGAGGAGCTTGAACTCATTGCTATGGAACAGGAAAGTTTAGCAAGTCGTATGAAAAATCTTCGCATTGATGAAAACAATGTGCGGAAAAGACTTGAGACACTCACGAGGGAATTGCAAAGTGTTGATCGCAAGCTGCATCGAGGAAACATTCCTGGCATTCCGGATGATATGGATGCACGATTAGAAGAAGCTGAAGAGCAGTTGTATTTAGTCAGTCAAAGTTTGCAGGAAGTTCCGTTAAATATGGCGGTAGCAGAAAATTATCTTACAAACGCTGAACGTGTTGTCCATGAAGTGAAAGGAAAAGTGGAAGAGTTGTTAGAAAACGTCATGCTGATTGAAAGGATTATTCAATACGGTAATCGATACCGTGTGTCCAATCCTGAAATGAATGAACGTTTACTAATGGCAGAAGAATCGTTCCGACAATTCCGATATGCGAAAGCGTTGGAAGAAGCCGCGACTGCAGTAGAAGCGGTTGAACCAGGTGCAATGAAGCGAATTGAGGAAATGTTAAAAGAGCATGCATAACGAATGAATAGATATAGCCACCGGCATAATGAGTGCAGGTGGCTTTATCGTGTAAATTTACAAATTGTCAAGCAAATTCATTAATTTAAATGAAATAGAGTTACTCAAACACTGCACCAAGAGAAGTGGAAAGGAAAATACGAATGATTTATTTAGATAATAGCTCGACCACGCAACCGGATAATGCTGTACTGGAGTCTTTTATTGCTGCAAACTTGGAGTATTATGCGAATCCTGCTTCCTTACATAGAATGGGAAGAGAGACTGACGTGCTACTACGAAGAGCGAAAGAACAAATGTTGCAACTTGTCGATAATCGAGAAGGGGAAGTAGTGATTACTTCAGGTGGAACCGAATCTAATAATTTGGCGCTTATCGGATTTGCTATGGCTTATCGCTCCAGAGGAAATCATGTAATTACGACGAAGATTGAACATCCGTCTGTTTTACTCGCTTGTAAGAAATTGGAAACACTTGGCTTTGAAGTCGATTATTTATCGGTAGATGAGCAAGGTATCATTTCAATAGAAGAGTTAGATGAAAAACTTCGCAAAGATACAATTCTTGTCAGCATTATGCATGTCAACAATGAACTTGGCTCCATTCAGCCACTTGCTGCTTGTGCTGAACTCATTCATAAAAAGAGTAGAGCTGTTTTTCATTCTGATTGTGTGCAAAGTATAGGTAAACTGCCAGTTAACATGCAACATCTTGGGGTAGATGCAATTACCGTCTCCGCACATAAATTCAATGGGTTGAAAAATACGGGTGCGTTATTTTTGAAAAAAGGGATTAAACCTCAAGCCATCATGCATGGTGGTGGTCAAGAAAATGGTTTGAGGAGCGGGACAGTTTCGGTTCCGAATGCTGTCGCATTGGCGAAAGCGTTAAGGCTCAGTGTAGTTGAAAAAGAGAGAGCGGATTATCGAACGTGGCGGAATCGAGTGTTAGAAACATGCACGAAGTACGAAAATATTCAAGTGCTCTGTCCAGAGAATAGTGCACCGCATATCGTATCCTTGGCTTTCCGCGGTATTAAAGGTGAAGTTGCTGTAAACTATTTTCAAGAAAATGGATTAATTGTCTCTACATCTAGCGCATGTTCTTCGAAAAATGGTCAAGCTGGTCATGTAATTGAAGCGATTGGTCTACACAACCGCTTTAAAAACGGGGTAGTGCGAATCAGTTTTGGGAACACTACGACTGATGAGCATATCGAACAATTAGTTAGTGTCATTGAGCGCTTTATTGACGTTATTGAGAAAGGGATGTAATAAATGGATTGGAACGAAATATTAATACGTTATGGTGAGATTTCATTAAAAGGAAGGAACCGTAATCAATTTGTCCGGAAGTTGAGATCCAATATAAAAAATGCATTACGAGATATAGGCTCAATCCAAATTCGAGCTGAACGTGATCGAATGTTTTTGCAAACGGAAAAGCAAGAAGAAATGAAAGAAGTAATCGAGCGTCTTCCGTCTATCTTTGGTATTCAATCTTTCAGTCCAGTTGCCCAATGTGAAGCTACCTTAGAAAGTATTAAGCAAAAAGCAATTGAAGTTATCGGGTCTGGTGAAACTGTAGGATGTACGTTTAAAGTGGAAATAAAACGCGCAGACAAAAGTTTTCCTTATGTAACAAGTGAATTGCAACAAGAAATCGGCGGACATGTCCTTCGCCATTTTCCTGAGTTGGTCGTTCAAATGAAAAAGCCCGATATTCTTTTACTTGTTGACATCCGTGAGGAAGGCGCATTTCTGACAGCTAAAGTATATAAAGGTGCTGGTGGTATGCCTGTAGGTTCGAATGGTCATTCATTGCTCATGTTATCAGGTGGAATTGACAGCCCGGTTGCAGGCTATTTAATGATGAAGCGTGGCGTATCGATTGATGCCATCCATTTTGCGAGTCCGCCGTACACAAGTGAGTTAGCGCAGCGAAAAGTGATGGATCTCGCCGAAAAATTATGTTCTTTTGGTGCATCCGTGAGGTTACATGTCATTCCTTTTACTGAATTGCAGCAAGCTGTTGTCCAACAAGTTCCAGACAACTTATCAATGACGACAACTCGACGTATGATGATGCAAGTCGCAGATCGTGTGCGAGCAGAGATTGGTGCAATGGCCATTATTACGGGGGAGAGTCTTGGACAAGTTGCGAGCCAAACATTAGAAAGCTTGACAGCAATAAATGAAGTAACGTCAACACCGATTCTACGACCGTTAATCGCAATGGATAAGCTCGAAATCATTGACATCGCTCAACGAATTGATACGTATGATATTTCGATTAGACCTTATGAGGACTGCTGTACGATTTTTACACCTTCTAACCCTAAAACGAAACCGAAAATTGAGAAGGTCAATCGTTTTGAGAGCTACTTTGACTTTGAGCCGCTTATTCAACAAGCTGTAAATGAACGTACAGTAATTGAAGCAGCCGAGTTGCGCGTAAAAGAAGAAGGATTTATGAACTTGTTGTAAGTTGGTAACAATTACCGTTTAAACCTCCTGTATGATTTTTCGGATACAGTCCATTCTATAGTCACAAGGAGGTGACAACGACATGGCTAACAACAACAACAACAGCTCAAACCAACTCCTCGTTCCAGGAGTACAACAAGCTCTTGACCAAATGAAGTACGAAATCGCACAGGAATTTGGTGTACAACTTGGACCTGATGCATCATCGCGTGCCAACGGATCCGTCGGCGGAGAAATCACTAAGCGATTAGTGCGTCAAGCTCAACAACAAATGAACGGTTACCAAAAATAACAAAAATGTAAAGAGGAGCTGTCCCGAATTTATTCGGGGCAGTTTTTCTGTTTAAGCGACATAAATTCTTTCTAGTATGTCCAACAATCATGTCACTTATACTACTATTACGTTAGAAAAATGAATATGTTTTGAAATTTCCGCTTTAGCTTTGTATAATGAATGAAAAGTTGAAAAGGGGCGATCGTTTTGAAGCGTGAACAACTACTTGCACCAGCTAACTATAATTTAGTATCGGAATTTGAACAGTACAAAGATACAAAGAAAAATGCATTAATTTATGTGGATGAAAAGGAGCAAGAAAGAACGATTACATACGAGGAATTGTTAGCTTCTGCAAACAAAGTGGCAAATGTTCTAACGGATAGCGGCTTGCAAAAAGGGGATGTCATACTCATCATGGTCCCACGCCTCCTTGAAGCCTACAGCACATATATCGGTGCCATTAAAGCGGGGATTGTTGTCATTCCGAGTTCTGAGATGCTTCGCGCTTCAGATATTGAATATCGACTAGCGCACAGTGGTGCAAAAGCGATTGTGGCATATGAGTCATATATGGAACAGCTGGAGGCAGTGGATTCAATTGAAGATGTTCAATTGTTTGTCATCGGTCAAGCAAAAGCTGGCCAACAATCACTAACGCAGTTAATGGAAACGGCTTCGGCCGACTTCAATGCCGTTGAAACAAAAAGTTCCGATATGGCGTTTTTATCGTACACATCCGGAACAACGGGTAAGCCGAAAGGTGTAGTCCATACACATGCATGGGCGTATGCACATTTGCGGACTGCTGCACCAAACTGGCTCGGCATTCAAAGTGATGATATTGTCTGGGCGACAGCAGCACCGGGGTGGCAAAAATGGATTTGGTCCCCTTTCCTATCTGTGCTCGGCAGTGGAGCGACAGGACTTGTCTATAATGGAAAGTTTAATGTGCAGACATATTTGCAGTTGATAAAGAAGTATGCAGTTAATGTGTTATGTTGCACACCGACTGAATATCGATTCATGGCAAAAGCTGAAGACCTTCAGAATTATGATCTTTCTTCCATTAGAAGTGCGGTATCGGCAGGAGAGCCGCTAAATCGTGAAGTCATTGATATCTTTGAGAAAACATTTAACTTCAGCGTCCGCGATGGATATGGGCAAACTGAAAATACGTTGCTCGTCGGTACAATGCTTGGTATGGAAGCAAGACCAGGGTCCATGGGGAAACCGACACCAGGAAACAAAGTTGATATTGTGGATGATGAAGGAACTCCAGTCCGACCTGGTGAAGTGGGTGACATTGCAGTACACGTTTCTACACCCGCTTTGTTTAAAGAATATTTACATGATCCTGAGCGGACGAAGATGCAATTTAGAGGAGAGTATTATATAACGGGCGATCGAGCGAAATTGGATGAAGATGGCTACTTCTGGTTTGAGGGACGTGGTGATGATATCATCATTAGTTCAGGTTACACAATTGGACCGTTTGAAGTGGAAGATGCGTTAACTAAACATCCAGCGATACGCGAATGTGCAGTTGTCGGAAGCCCTGATGAAGTGCGAGGGACTATCGTTAAAGCGTTCGTTGTGTTGCGTGATCCATCAATTCAGCAAGACGATCACCTCATTAAAGAGTTACAAGAACATGTGAAACAATTGACCGCACCTTATAAGTATCCGCGAAAAATTGAGTTTGTAGAAGAGTTACCGAAGACTGCGTCTGGAAAGATTATGCGTGTTGAACTTCGCAAACTTGAACAAGCGAAAGAAACGGCAAAATAGTTCTGTTTGAAGTAAATTAAAGAGAAGCGAAGTTGATTCCAATCACTTTCGCTTTTCTTTTTTTGTTAGAGGCAAGAGAATCAAACAGAGTAAAATAAGTGTGGTAAAGAGTTTGCTGTTTGGTAAAGGGATTCGCATCGAAGTTGTAATGAATGAAAAGATAAGTTCTCTTTCTATACTCATTCTCGCGACAATTTTTGGTGGAAGATGCTTTGTATCGCGCATTATGGGGTTTGACAAATTGACGGTTTTGTTGGGTGGCGGTTATGCGGTGTTTGGTAGCGGTTATGCTGCGTTTGGTGCGGATATGCGGCGTTTGACGCGAATATGCTGGGTTTGGAACGAATATGCCGCGTTTCACTCAAATATGCCGCGTTTGGAGGAAATATGCTTTGTTCAAGAGGATCGTGGTGTTCACCTAGAATACATAGGTATGTGGAAAACCTCTTAGAACTCCTTTACGGAATGAAATGGAAGGTCTATAATTGGACTATTCTTTTTTGGTGTAAAGGGGGTTTTTTGATGCAGACGGATAAAGGTGGAGTTTTGTTTGTCGTGGGTTCTTTTTTATTGTGGGGATTCATGCCGATTTATTGGAAACATCTGGAGCACGTTGCGAGCGAAGAAATATTGTCAGGTAGAGTTGTTTGGGCATTCGTTTCCACTTTTCTTGCGGTCTTGTTGATGAAGAATGGTAAGCAATTGTGGTCGGATGTGAAAGAGTTATGGTCGAAGCAAAAGCAATTTTGGAGTTTATTTTTGGCAGCTGTTTTAGTGACAGGCAATTGGTTCATTTACATATGGGCAGTTAATCATGATTTTATTGTCCAAACAAGTCTAGGATATTACATAAACCCTCTCGTTTCGGTATTGCTCGGTCTGTTTTTCTTGAAAGAAAAATTATCTACTGCCCAAATGATTGCATTTTTGTTAGCCGTTATCGGTGTCGTGCTTTTGACGATTTCTTATGGATCAATTCCTTGGATCGCTTTAAGTTTAGCGTTAACTTTTGCGTTTTATGGTTTCATTAAGAAAAACATTCAGTTGGATGCGTTGAGAGGTTTAGCGATTGAGACGGCTTTCATTGTGCCGGTTGCTGCTGGCTATTATTTCTTCATTTTTGCAAAAGGGCAAGTTGCTTTTTTGCATGGCGATTTTAAGACGGATCTGTTACTTATCGGTACAGGAATTGCAACTGCACTACCACTTCTTCTGTATGCGAAAGGGATTCAAAAAATCCCGTTATACATGGCGGGTTTCATTCAATACATTGCACCGACTATGATGTTGTTTATTGGTGTGGTAATTTATAACGAGTCGTTTGGGAAAATGGAATTGTTATCTTTCTCAATCATTTGGGCAGGCTTGATTTTGTTTACTGTTTCCAAAGTGTATGAATCGGTTGTTACGAAAAGAAGTGTGCAATAACCGTTGTTTCCAGTAAAAAAGCATGGTTTCTTTTTAGAAATAATGAAACATTTTATCTTGTTAATTCGTATACAGTGTTGCAAAGAGAGAAGGAGGTATACAAAATGGCAATGAAACGATGGATCGCAATCATCGTAGCAACCGTGCTTATCTTTATATCGATAGGCATTAATTCACTTTCGTACATATTTACGAGAGATTTTAATTTGATATTTGAAGAAATGACAGCAAGTGGTGTAGGGTACAATGAAGTTGTTGTTGAACCGGGTACAGGCATGGATCGTATTGCTGTCTTGTCGTTGGACGGTGTCATCCAAGATGTCCAAGCAAGTCCGTTTTTAGGAACAGTCGGGTATAATCACCAAGCCTTTATGTCACAATTACAAGATGTTTTGGTCGATCCAACTGTCAAAGGTGTTGTATTAGCTGTAAATACACCAGGTGGTGGTGTGCTGGAGTCTGCTGACATTTATGATGCCATTCGAGCAATTCAACTGGAAAAGGAAATCCCGATTTACGTATCAATGGGAGGGATGGCAGCGTCAGGCGGTTATTACATTGCAGCACCTGCGGAAAAGATTTTCGTTCATCCTGAAACCATCACAGGTTCAATTGGCGTAATCATGGAAAGTGTCAATTTTTCCAAACTGGCTGAAGAAATCGGTATTGATTTTAACACAATTAAGTCAGGACCTTATAAAGACATGATGAGCGGCTCTCGTGAAATGACGAAAGAAGAACGAGCAATGCTCCAAGAAATGATTGATGACTCATATAATCGATTTGTCGATATCGTAGCGGAAGGCAGACAAATGTCTGTCGAAGAAGTGAAAAAGGTTGCAGATGGCCGGATTATGAACGGCAGGCAAGCAATTGAAGCCGGTTTGGCTGATGAGTTTGGTAAAGCCGGAGATGTCATTGATGCATTGAAAGCAGATTATGAACTGGAAAATGCAACGGTGTTTGAATATGCCACACTCGACAATTTCAGTTCGCTATTTAGTATGAAAGTGCAAAGTCTTTTCGGTAGAAATGTTGAAGCGGAGCTCATCGGAAAAATCCTAACAGATTATCAAGCGCCGCGAATGATGTATTTATACGGTGAAAGATAAGGGGGGATCGCATTGGCAGATTCATTTGAAGAGAATCATGAACGGATGAATGTGGAAGCAGCTAGCCATTCCCCTGTGTATGAAATTGTTCAAACGGAACGCTTTCGGAAACAATATGCAGGTTTTTGGACGCGCTTTTGGGCATATGTCATTGATTTGCTCATTGTGTCGGCTATTAGTGGGATAATCATTAAGCCCATTTTTAGAGTTGTTGATGCAACAATTTCAAATCCACCATTTTTGTTATTTAGCCCATATAAAATCATTGTGCTCGTTTTGTTCCTTGCTTATTTTACAGTAATGACGAAAATATTCAGTCAAACAATTGGAAAGATGATCATTGGCATTAAAGTAGTTCGAAAAGATGGTGAGAAGTTGACGTGGGGTACGGTTTTATTTAGAGAAGGAATCGGACGGTTTATCTCTAAGTTGCTTTTGCTCCCTTATTTGCTTGTCATCTTCATGCCGAAAAAAGAAGCACTGCATGATCTGTTCGCTGATACAATTGTCATTCACGAGCAATCCTATGAAAAAGAAGTGATTGAAGTGAGACAATTACGTGAGGGTGAACAGTTGCAAGGCGGAACGATTGTCTAGTAAAATGAACAGAAATGAAAAGGAGGCGTCGTAATGGCAAATGTTACATTCAACCAGGAGCCTGTTACATTGCTAGGCACAGCGTTAAAAGCAGGGGACAAAGCTCCTGATTTTACTGTGCTAACAACGAATATGAAACCTGCTACGTTAAACGATTCAAAAGGGAAAGTGCGCTTAATCAGTGTTGTACCTTCCATTGATACAGGAGTTTGTTCTCAACAAACACGCACTTTTAGTGAACAAGCGACTTCACTTGGTGAGGACGTAGAAGTCTTAACTATTTCTGTAGACCTTCCTTTTGCGCAAGCGAGATGGGGAGCGACAGAATGCATTAAGAATGTGCAAACTTTATCTGATCATAGAGATTTGTCTTTCGGAGAAGCTTATGGAGTAGTGATGAAAGAATTACGCCTATTAGCTCGGTCGATTTTTGTCATTGATAAAGATGACACGATTGCGTATGTCGAGTATGTAAGTGAAGTTACCAATCACCCGGACTACGACAAAGCATTAGAAGCGGTAAGAAATCTAATAGCATAATATGCTGTCAGTAGCCCACTCGGAAAACGGGTGGGCTTTTCTAACCTTGCTAAGAATTGAAGGTGCAGGGAAAAAATGTTGAGTAAGGTAGAGGAGTAACCATGTCGACAAACACAGAACAAATTTTCACATTTATTGATGCATATGCTGCAAACGATCAAGATGGAATCTATTTAGAGGCTGTCATTCAAGCTTGTAATGAATGGTTGTCCGGCGAAGCAAAGCCGGATATTTCGGAAAGTGTAACAAAAGAAGATATTCGAAGAGGTATCCAACTTGCTGTCTTAAAAGGTATGAAACAGCAAGTGCAACCGAATCATCAAATGACACCGGATGCAATTGGGATGCTTATTGGCCATCTGGCTACAAAACTTATGCAAGCAAAAGATGAAGTGCAAGTTTTGGATCCTGCAGCTGGGACAGGGAATCTCTTATTCACTGTCATGAACGCGTTTGGACAAAAGGCATCTGCTTCATCTGTTGAGATTGATGACTTGCTTGTCCGATTAGCTGCCGTTTCTGCAGATTTGATTGAACAACCTGTACAGTTCTTCGTACAAGATGCATTACGCCCATTATTGATCGATCCAGTGGACCTTGTCATTTGCGACTTGCCGGTAGGCTATTATCCAGACGATGACAACGGATTGAACTTTGAAATGATGCCGGCTGAAGGTCATGCCTATGCACATCATCTTTTTATCGAACAATCAATGAAACACTTAAAAGAAGGCGGTTATGGGATTTTTCTTGCACCTGCAACACTATTTGAATCAGACCAAGCATCAATCTTCCATCAATATGTGAAGAAAAATGTACGGATCCGTGCAGTCCTACAGTTGCCAGAGTCGTTGTTTAAAAATCGTGCTCATGAGAAGAGTATTCTTATTCTACAAAAGCCAACCGAAAATATGAAAGTGACACCTGATGTATTGCTTTCAAAAGTACCAAATATGTCTAACAAGCAAGCTATGTCGTCTTTCTTACAAAAAGTTGATGAATGGGCAAATGACATGTAAAGATGTATGAAAAAAGGCAACCCCAGCATTCTGGAGTTGCCTTTTATAATTGATGAATTATACTTCATCTTCAGGAGTACGAACGACTAATACATCGCAAGTTGCTGATCGTACAATATTTTCAGATACACTGCCGATGAGGAAGCGTTCAACAGTATTTAAACCAGTAGCTCCACAAATAATAAGATCCGCTACAAGTCTTTTGGAGAGGTCACGAGAAATCATTGTTTTCGGGGAACCATATTCAACGAGAATATTCACTTTCTCTAAACCTGTTGCTTCTGCTTCTTGCTTATATTCTGTCAGTAACTCTTCCGCATATTTGTGCGCGCGTTCTGCAATTGATCGATCATAAGCTTCGACAGCAGCGTATGAGCGTGTATCAATGATGTTGACAAGATTCAACACTGCATTGTTTCGCTTAGCAATTCCTACTGCTTTTTTAAATGCCCATTTGGATTCTTTAGACCCGTCGACGGCTACAATAATTTGTTCATATTTTAATACCAAGATTACCACTCCATTTCAGTGAGATTGGTCTTTCTATATACTATCTTCTAGTTAATGTTCAAATCTCCTGCTATCAAATAAAAAACCTTCAAAAAAACTTATTGAATTTGACGAAAATGTTACAACGCCACGGAAATTGTCGAGTGAGTAAGTAGAAAATTTCAATATAGTAAAAATTAAAGTTACATAATGTAAATAATTGAAGCAAATCTCTCATATATCTGATAGAATTGGACTGTACGTTGGTCAAATCGAATACTATTCGAAGCAATCAACCAATTTTCATTTATTTAGGAGGATCAGTTATGCGTATTGGGGTTCCAAAAGAAGTGAAGAATAATGAAAATCGAGTGGCGATGACACCAGCAGGTGCTTTTAACTTGAAGTCAGCTGGTCATGAAGTCCTTATCGAAACAGGCGCAGGATTAGGGTCAAGTTTCACAGATGAGGATTATGTTGCAGCAGGTGCGAAAATTGTCGGAACAGCGAAAGAAGCATGGGATGCCGACATGGTCATGAAAGTGAAAGAACCACTTGCGTCTGAGTTTGGATACTTCAGAGAAGGGCTAATTCTTTTCACATACTTACATCTAGCGCCAGAGTTGGAATTGACAAAAGCGATGCTTGATAACAAAGTTGTGGGAATTGCTTATGAAACTGTCCAAGTGAACAACACACTTCCATTGTTAGCTCCAATGAGTGAAGTTGCTGGCCGTATGGCAACACAAATTGGTGCACAGTACCTTGAGAAAATCCATGGTGGTAAAGGAATTCTTCTTTCAGGCGTTCCAGGGGTATCTCGTGGGAAAGTTACAATTATCGGTGGCGGACAAGCAGGAACAAATGCTGCGAAGATTGCGATTGGTATGGGAGCAAAAGTAACTGTGCTTGATCTTTCGGTTGATCGTCTTCGTCAGTTGGATGAAATGTTTGGAAACGATGTGCAGACGCTCGTTTCAAATCCATTCAACATTGCTGAGTCGGTAAAAGAATCGGATCTTGTCATCGGATGTGTATTGATTCCAGGTGCAAAAGCGCCGAAACTGGTCTCTGAAGAAATGGTGAAATCCATGAAGCCAGGTTCTGTTCTTGTCGATATTGCAATTGACCAAGGCGGAATTTTTGAAACGTCTGATCGAATTACAACACATGACAATCCTACTTATGAAAAACACGGCGTAGTTCATTACGCAGTTGCGAATATGCCAGGAGCTGTTCCACGTACGTCGACAATGGCATTGACGAATGTAACCGTACCTTACGCTTTACAGATTGCAAACAAAGGCTACAAGCAAGCTTGCTTGGACAACCTAGCTTTGCAAAAAGGTCTGAATACCCTTGAAGGCCATGTAACGTATCAAGCGGTTGCTGATGCACAAGGGCTCGAATACGTTGCAGCAGAAACACTTTTGAATAAATAATAATAACGCTGTCCGTCAATAGCGGACAGCGTTTCAGACTGTAGACATACACCTTGAATTTTGGTGTTGGCCTACAGTCTTTTTTAAAAAAATAGAGATAAGTTTAACAGTGTTGAAATCCGCCAGAAACGGAAATTAACGCTATATTAGTCCACTAACCGATAAAGTTTACCTGTTTAAGCAAAAGGGTTGGAAATCTACGATTTCCAACCCTTTTGTCGATAATTCGGTTTTATTATTTTGCTTCGATGATTTTTAACTCTTTCGGGAATTTCGTTAGTACTTCTACTCCATTAGCCGTCACGACAACATCGTCTTCGATTCGGACACCAGTGATGTCGGGGTTGTAAATACCTGGCTCGATTGTGAAGACCATTCCTTCGACTAATTCCATCTCATTCGTTCCCGTAATGGACGGGAATTCATGCACGGAAATGCCTAAACCGTGGCCGAGGCGATGAGTGAAGTATTCACCGTAGCCTGCTTCCGTAATGACGTCTCTAGCAGCCTTGTCCAATTCTTTCGCTTTTACTCCTGGACGGACAAGGTCGATCGCTGTCTGTTCTGCTTTTTTGACAGTTTCATAAATCTCACGTTGTTTTTCTGAAGGCTCGCCAAATGCGACCGTTCGTGTAATGTCGGAGCAATATCCTTCATAAACGACACCAAGGTCAAATAAAACGAAATCGCCTTTTTGAATTTTTCGATCACCTGGTGTTCCGTGTGGAGAGGCTGTTTTAGGGCCAGATAACACCATCGTATCAAATGCCATTTTTTCGGCGCCTTTTTTCTTCATTTCAAATTCAATTGCCATTAATATCTCAAGTTCAGTCTTGCCTTCTGCAATTTCTTTACAGCCAACTTCAATTGCATAATCCGCTAATTCCGCAGCCTTCCGTAGTTTGTTTAGCTCATCTTCGCTTTTAATATTCCGCATATTGTTTAATTGTTCATCTAAACGAGGGAACTGGGCACTTTGGAAAATTTGCTCCATACGTTCCAGTCTTTCAACGGTTAAATGTGATTTTTCAATCGCGATTTTTTCCAACTCTACCCCTCTTTTGGCAACTGCAGAAGATAGAATATCCCAAGCGTCATCTGTGTCAGCATGACCGACAGCTTCAAAAGCCCAACCAGATGCTTTAACATCAGGCACTTCCATAAGCGGGCAGATTAAGAAAGGTTCAGCTTCCTTGAAAATCATTACGCCTAATAACCGTTCATGTGGTTCGCTGGCGAAACCTGACACGTAGAACACGTTGTCCGGTGTAGTAATAAATGCAGCATCCACATCGTTTTTTTGTAAGTATTCTTGAATCGCTTTAACTTTGGTCACAAATATCCCTCCTAAATTGGGTATTGTTATCATATCAAAAAAAAGGGTATTGTGGTTGCGTGAAGAACTAGATACTAGAGAAAACATATGGAGGGATTTTCACATGAAAGTATCGTACCACGGACATTCGATTGTCAAAATTAAAACAGGTGGGAAGACAATTTTAATTGATCCGTTCATTACTGGCAATGAGTTGACGGATTTGCAAGCTGCTGACCAATCACCGGATGTTATTTTACTAACACATGGTCACAATGACCATGTAGGTGATACGATCGACATTGCAAAACGGTGCAATCCACTAATCATCGCCCCGAATGAACTAGCGGTTTATCTTGGTTGGCAAGGATTGAATACGCATGGCATGAATATTGGTGGTGCTTGTGAGTTTGAGTTTGGAACTGTCCGTTATACACAAGCATTTCATAGTTCGTCTTATACGACGGAAGCGAATGAAATCATCTATACAGGTATGCCGGCTGGAATCATTTTTCAAGCTGAAGGGAAAACAATCTATCATGCAGGGGATACCTCATTATTCGGGGACATGGCACTGATCGGCAAAAGGAATGAGATCGATGTTGCCTTTCTTCCAATCGGAGACAATTTTACAATGGGACCAGAAGATGCAGCAATGGCTGTAGAATTACTTCAACCGAAACTTGTTGTTCCGGTCCATTATGATACGTTCCCACCTATTAAGCAAGATCCCGAGGACTTCAAAAAACTTGTCACTGCCCATGAAGTGAAAATCATGAAAGCAGGCGACGTATTAGAAATGTAAGTGCAGAAACCGAGTCCCTCCAAGTCGTGAGGGATTCGGTTTTTTGAAGGATGCAGTTGGAGAAGTTTTATCGGTTAACAAACTACACGACAATAACTTCTTCTTACGCTATTTTCAAGGAACTATGCTAAAATGGTTGTAGGTGAAATAAGGAAAAAGGTGAAAACATGTCGACAAAACATGAATTGATATTACGCTATATCGAAGGGTTGGCAGTCGGCGAAAAAATTTCTGTCCGGCAAGTTGCTCGAGCGCTCTCGGTCAGTGAAGGAACAGCTTATCGAGCAATCAAAGAAGCTGAAAATCAAAAATTGGTCAATACGATTGAACGCGTGGGCACCATTCGGATCGAGAAGAAGAAAAAAGAAAATATTGAGCGACTGACATTTGCCGAAGTTGTCAATATCGTGGATGGTGTCGTTCTCGGTGGACGAGATGGTTTGCATAAGACGTTGACAAAATTTGTTATTGGTGCGATGCAGTTAGAAGACATGAGACGCTATATTGATGCAGGAAGTCTTCTAATCGTCGGAAACCGCTTGAAAGCTCATGAGCTTGCATTACGGGAAGGTGCAGCTGTACTCGTGACAGGCGGTTTTGATGCTGCTGATGAAGTAAAGCAGCTCGCAAACGAATTAAATCTCCCAATCATCTCTTCAAGTTATGATTCTTTTACCGTTGCAACGATGCTAAACCGAGCGATTTATGATCAGCTTATTGAAAAAGAGATACTTTTAGTAGAAGACATTGTAACACCACTGGCAGAGACGATTACTTTTTTCCCGAAGGACAGTGTCGCGCATTTTAACGAAGTGAATCGCCAAACCGTCCATTCAGGCTACCCGGTTATCGAAAAAAACGGTAAATTAGTTGGTATTGTCACGTCTCGTGATGCTGTTGGTAAGCATGAGTCTGAACTAATAGAGAAAGTGATGACCCCCCATCCAATTACGGTAAGCGGTAAGACAAGCGTAGCGTCAGCTGGTCATAGTATGATTTGGGAAGGCATAGATTTAATGCCGGTTGTAAGTGAAAGCGGCTTGTTGGAAGGGATCATTAGTCGGCAAGATGTATTGAAGGCCTTCCAGATGACGCAACGTCAACCTCAACAAGGGGAGAAAATTGACGACATCGTCAAAAACCAAATGAAAACCGTTCCGGAACACCCGCAAAACATTGAGTTTACGGTTGCTCCCCAAATGACGAACCAATTCGGGTCGTTATCGTATGGTGCATTGACAACTTTGTTGACGGATGTCGGTAACCGAGCGATTAAAATGAGGAAACGCGGGGAATCTGTTCCAGAGAACATGACGATTTACTTCATTAAACACGTACAACTTGGCAGTACGGTTGTTGTCGAACCTCGGATTTTACAAATGAGCAGAAGGTTTGTCAAAGTGGATTTCGATTTATTTACGGATTCCGAGCTTGTTGCCAAAGCAATGGTCATGTACCAATTGTTTGAGCGATAAATAAAAAAACTGATGCAAACACATCAGTTTTTGTTTAGACTCGTCTCTTCATCAACGAATTGTTTATAATGCTTTGATGCTTTGTAGTTAAACGTTATAATGTATGCACCAAAAATGATAAAGAGGCCAGCGATTACATATGTAGCGGTTCCTCCAAAGAGTAAGACTTGATTCAAACCGAAGAAGAAAAGCAAAGTCCCTAAAAAAATACCGGCCTGGCTAGCAAACATTTTTTTGCGAATAGGGAATACTTGACTCGTTCTGAATTGTCTTGTTTTGAAATAAAAATAAAAGACGCCCGAAGCGACAATGAAAAAGACAAGAAAGAAATTTAGAGTTTTCATATGTGTGAGCCTCCATCAAAGAACTTCTTCCATTGTAGCGGCTTTTTGATCGGAATGCGAACAGAAATCATCGAATAATGGAGGATTCAAAATTTGAAAAGACAAATCATCGACACAATTGAAAAATATGACAAAATCATTATTCATCGTCATGTCAGACCAGATCCTGATGCGTACGGTTCACAAGTAGGCTTAAAAGAACTTATTTTAGCGAATTACCCTGAAAAGCAAGTTTTTGCCGCTGGAGTACATGATGAGCAACTAACTTACTTGGCAAGTCAAGATCAAATTGACCCGTCCGATTATGAAGGTGCACTCGTTATTGTGACAGACACGGGTAACACTGAACGAATCGATGCTGCTTCATGCTACCAAGAGGCTGCTTGTCTATGTAAAATTGATCATCATCCGAATGTTGACCCATATGGTGATATTAGGTGGGTCGATACAGAAGCGAGTTCTACTTCTGAAATGATTTATCTGTTGTTTGAAGCAGGACGGGATCATTATGACTGGAAGATGTCAGACGCATGTGCACGGTTGCTCTTTGCAGGAATTGTCGGCGATACGGGTCGATTTATTTTCCCTAGCGCGACGGTGAGGACTTTTGAAATTGCTAGTGCGTTAAGTAGGTATGCGTTTGATCGAACTAAATTGTATGCAGATATGTATGAGGAAGATCGACGATTGTTGCATCTAAAAGGGTATATTTACCAAAACTTTACGATGGATGAACACGGAACAGCGTATATTAAGATTAACAAATCGCTTTTACAAGAGTATGGTGTGACAGCGAAAGAGACGTCGCAGCTTGTTGGCGTCCTTGGGGATGTAAAAGGCATTTGTGCATGGGTCATTTTCGTTGAAGAAGAAGATCAGATCCGTGTTCGTTTACGCTCAAAAGGGCCAATCATTAATCAGCTTGCAGCACAATATAATGGTGGTGGCCATCCGTTAGCGTCCGGTGCATCGATCTATAAATGGGAAGAGGCGGATGAAATCATTCGGAAATTGAGGGACTTATGTGTGACACATTAACAAGTCGGAGGGATGCGCTGTGACACTTGTCTATCCGCAAATTGTAACCGGCGCTGATCTGCTGCGCGGAATTATTAAGCTTGATGAATTGGCCCCGCTTCTAAAAAGAAGAGGGGCTCGAGCTGTTGGTATCGTCAATTCTAAAATGTACGGTGTCCGATCGTTTACGAAGGTGATGAAAAAATATGACATTCATGCAGTCATCGGTCTATCGATAACACTTGAGCTTCCAGATGAGCGTGAAGTACTTCTTTACGTTTATGCAAAAGATGACAGCGGGTATAAGAATTTGTTGAAAATCAGTAGTGCGAGCTCGATTCGAAATCAAGAGACATTCCCATTAAAGTGGTTGCAGGCGTACAGTGCAGGCTGCGTTTTTGTTTGTCCAATGACAGATGCTTCATGGGATGGATTACGAAATAGTGAAACAGTAAAACTTTTACAGGATGCTTGTCAAACGATTTTCATCGGAATTTCTCGCCCGGGTGGACAGGTGCATTCAGAAGAACAAGTAATGACAGCGATTGCCCAAGAAATAGCTGCCCCAATCTGTGCGGTGCAAGAAGCAAGGTATATTCATCGCGAGGAAGCGTTCACATATGAGATAGCGACTGCCATTCGCCTAGGGTACAAATTGAACGATCCCACGCGACCGAAGATGGACTTTACGCATGCCTATTTGCCTGATGCACAAACGTTTGCCCAATGGTTTGCTGATTGCCCTCAATGGCTGGAGAACATGCAAGACCTTTTGCTAGCTTGTAATGCTGAATTACCGCCTGGCGAAACACTCATGCCCACTTTTCCGATTGAGACCGGTATGTCTACGGTCGACTTGTTAAAAAGGAATTGTGAAAGAGGACTGAAAAGAGGATCGGGCATTTACGTGAACAGTATGTAGTTCGGTTGCAAAAAGAATTAGATGTCATCGATTCAATGGGGTATGCAGACTACTTTCTCATTGTTGAAGATTTTATGCGCTTTGCGCGAGAACATGGAATTTTAACTGGACCAGGAAGGGGGTCCTCAGCTGGTTCACTTGTCGCGTTCTCATTAGGAATTACAGATGTTGACCCGTTGCAATATGGATTAATCTTTGAACGGTTTTTGAATCCTGGACGTATTACAATGCCGGATATTGATATTGATTTTGCAGATAACAGACGTTCGGAAGTCATTGCGTATGTTGCAAAGAAATACGGTAAAGCACATGTCGCCCAAATTATTACTTTTGGTACATTGTCAACAAAAGCGGTAGCTAGAAATGTTGCAAGGGTATTTGATTTTTCATCAGAGGAAATGTCTTTCATCTCTAAACAAATTCAAGAAGGACAGACGAAATCTTTGGAAGAAGCCGTGCAACAATCAAAGCCGCTACAAGACTGGATTGCAATGGATGAGATAAGAAATAAGTGGTATGAAGCGGCGGTGAAATTGGAAGGATTGCCAAGGAATGCATCGACACACGCTGCAGGTGTCATATTGTCTCCGGTGGCGTTAGTTGAAACGGTCCCTGTCCAAAATGGAGGAGATGAGCTCTATTTAACACAGTGGGCTATGGGAGATGTGGAAGAAGCCGGCTTGTTGAAAATGGACTTCCTAGGTCTGCGGAATTTAACATTAATGGACCGTATTAAGTCCATGATTGAGCATGACAAAAGCATAACCATGGATTTTCAAAAGATTCCTTTAACGGATCGACCTACGTTCGATTTATTCAAAGCTGGCGATACGACAGGCGTGTTTCAATTTGAATCAGCTGGTATGCGTGATGCCCTCCGACTCATACGACCTGAAACATTCAGTGATTTGTATGCAATCAGCGCCTTGTATCGTCCGGGCCCTATGGATAATATTCCGTTATATAGCAAAAGGAAAAATGAGGGTCAGCCTATTGAGTATGTGCACCCTCAATTGAAGCCGATTTTAGAGGAGACAAAAGGAATAATCGTCTATCAAGAACAGATTATGCAAATTGCTGTACATGTTGCTGGTTTCACTTTCGCAGAAGCAGATTTACTTCGACGTGCTGTCAGTAAAAAAAATAGGGATGTATTAGAAAAGGAAAAAGCTCACTTTGTAGAAAGTGCGGTTGCTAACGGGTTCCCTGAGCAACCTGCAACAATAATTTATGAACTGATTGTAAAATTTGCTGATTACGGTTTTCCAAAAAGTCATGCCGTTGCTTATTCGTTAATTTCCTATCAATTGGCTTTTCTAAAGGCAAATGAACCGATTTATTTTTATGCTGCACTCTTATCAATGGTAGCAGGAAGTCCAGAAAAGACGACGGAAATCATGCAAGAAATCAGAAAAAAAGGTATCCATGTACTTCCTCCTTCCGTAACAAGAAGTAAATACTTACATATTGTTGAAGGGCAATCCATTCGAATTGGATTAGGAGCTATTAAAGGCATTTCCTTTGCATTTTATCAACAGTTGAAAACTGCTAGAACCGCTCAAAAATGGGATTCGATGTTTGACTTTGCTGCGGCAATTGGAGGACAACACTTTACAGATAAAACAATCCAACCACTGATTAAAGCAGGAGCATTGGACGAATTCCATGAGAATCGGGCAGTTTTACTCGCTTCCGTGGAGGCAGCAAAAAACCATGCAATGTTTATCGGGGCAGAAGATGACTTGCTTCATGAAGTCATGAACGCTGTTGCAAAGCCGAAATATTCACCAGCTGGAAAGATGCCGAGATTGGCATTGCTCGAATATGAGCGGGAAGTGCTAGGTTTCTACTTATCAGAACATCCTGCTACCGAGATGAAAAAGCGGTTGAAGCATCATGTATTGGACATAGTGGACGCTCAGACTTCGGGGAAACGTTCGGTTGTGAATATGCTTGGAATGATTATGGAAGTGAAAAGAATCCGGACAAAAAAAGGCGAAGCAATGGCATTCTTTACATTACAAGATGAGACTGGCGAAGTATCTTGTACGCTCTTTCCAAAGCAATATGCTTCCTTGAATGTCCATTTGCAAGAATTGATTATCGTCCAGGCGAAAGGAACGGTAGAGAAGAGAAATGGACAACATCAGTTGATCATTCAAGACATTTCACCAATATGAAACTGTCGACAGCACATTTGTAAGGATGATGAAGCGTAGTGGGTTCATCCTCAAAGTGCTGGGTGGCAGTTTTTTTGTGAAATTTTTCACGTTATACTTTACGGCTTGGTTTCTTTTCTGTATGCTTATAAACAATAGTGGTCTGACCACTTTTCAACAAAAGACGTCCAAAGGGGCACCAAAATGGAAACTATAAAACCATCATCTAAAATGTTTCTTGATATTGTTGGAGAACTACGTCTGATGATCAAGGCGGAAGGCATTGCTGTTGGTGATAAACTCCCGTCTGAACGCGTGTTAGCTGAACGGCTTCAAGTTGGGAGAATCCACGATTCGCGAAGCGCTTAGAAGTTTGGAGTTATTAGGTTTAATTGAAACGAGGCGTGGAGAAGGGACATTTTTATCGGATTTTAAAAAGCATCAACTTGTCGAAGTGCTCTCTACTTTCATTATGCAGCAACCGAATTCGGCGATGGATGTAAAGCAGACGAGGATTATCCATGAAAAAGCGGCAATTCGTTCAATATGCAAACAGGAAGAGAAGCGACAATTACCTGTTTGGCAAAGCCTTTTAGTAAGGCTTGAGGAAGACGGAGCGGTTTTGAGAGAGGACATCATCCGTGAGATGATTGTAGTGACTGATAACCGGTTGTCATTAAAAATTTGGTTTTTGTTGAAGCGATATAGTAGAGTTCCCTATGAAGAATTGACAACTGCTGCAGAAAAAGAAACTGTAAAAGCGTTGTTGGAAAATATAGTAAGCGGTCTTGAGGAAAAAGCAATTACTGCCTATGACAATTGGATTGAAATAATTGAGGGGGAAGTATGATATGATTCGTGATTTGTTTAAGAAAAATAGCCATAAAGCTGTGACCATACCTTCTGAAGAGGCTAAAAACGATGTGCCTGAAGGGTTAATGACAAAATGTCCAGCGTGTAAAGAAATCATCTTGACGAAAGATTTGATGAAAACTGCAAAAGTATGTCCAAAATGCGATCATCACTTCAAGATGACAGCTTGGGAGCGTGTTGATTGTTTATTTGATAAAGATACTTTTGAGCCAATGGATAGCCATTTACAAACGGAAAACCCATTACGTTTCCCATCTTATACAGAAAAGGTGAAATCGGATGCAGCGAAAACAGGCCTAAATGAAGCTGTTCTTACGGGTGTCGGAAAAATTGGCGGTTGCGAAGTTGCAGTTGCCATTATGGATTCGCATTTCAGAATGGGTTCTATGGGTTCGGTAGTCGGTGAAAAAATAACGAGAGCGGTGGAGAAAGCAACAGAGAAGAATATCCCTGTTCTTATCTTCTCAGCGAGTGGTGGCGCACGCATGCAAGAAGGAGTCCTATCCTTAATGCAAATGGCCAAAACGAGTGTTGCATTAAAAAGACATTCGGATAAAGGCTTGCTATTTATCTCCATTATGACGTATCCAACAACTGGTGGCGTGTCTGCGAGCTTTGCATCTGTTGGGGATATTAACCTTGCAGAACCAAAAGCACTGATTGGATTTGCGGGAAGAAGAGTTATTGAACAGACTGTAAGAGAGAAATTACCTGAAGATTTCCAAACCGCGGAGTTCCTTCTGGAGCATGGCCAAGTAGATGCAGTCATCCATCGTTGTGATATGGCTGAAGAACTTGCAAAATTGCTCAAGTTGCATGAAAGAGAGGGTAATTGAAATGAGTAAGACATTAGCCTTTGAAGAACCAATTGTTAAATTGCGCGAGAAGATTGCAGAGTTGGAAGAATTCACTTCATCCAATGATGTCGACCTCACAGCAGAAATTACCAATTTGAAAACACGTTTAAGCAATTTGGAAACTGAAATTTATACAAACATGGAACCTTGGGATCGTGTTCAAGTAGCAAGACATCCTCAACGCCCGACTACAAAAGAGTACATAGAAGAGTTGTTTGAGGATTTCTTTGAACTACACGGGGACCGCTGCTTCGGTGATGATGCTGCGATTGTGGCAGGAATTGGATCATTTGAATCTAAGCCAGTTACAATTATTGGTCACCAACGTGGAAAAGATACAAAAGAAAATGTGAAACGGAATTTTGGAATGCCTCATCCTGAAGGCTATCGGAAAGCTCTTCGTTTGATGAAACAAGCTGAAAAATTCGGTCGACCAATTATTTGCTTCATTGACACAAAAGGTGCGTATCCCGGTAAAGCAGCTGAAGAACGTGGTCAAAGTGAGGCGATTGCACGTAATTTGGTCGAAATGGCTGGCTTGAAAGTCCCTGTCATTTCAATTGTGATCGGTGAAGGTGGAAGTGGTGGAGCGCTTGCACTAGGGGTTGCCAATCATGTCCACATGCTAGAACATTCCACTTACTCGGTTATTTCGCCTGAAGGTGCAGCTTCAATTCTCTGGAAGGATTCAAGTTTGTCGAAGCAAGCGGCTGAAGCTATGAAGATAACTGCTCAGCATTTGAAACAAATGGAGATTATAGACGAAATCATTCCTGAAGTATTAGGAGGCGCGCATCGTGATGCAAAAGCGCAAGCTGAGAATATGAGAAATGTTTTACGTAATTCGTTAGAAGTGCTTGGAAAGATGGATGAAAATGAAATCATTGAAAACCGGTATAAGAAGTTCCGGAATATAGGGGTATTTACTGAATAAGTCGAGGTGCGGGCAAGTCCCCGCATCTTTTCGTGTTTTCCACAACTACTTGTAAAGGATGTGCTCGCGTTGAAGAAAATAGCTGTTTTGACAAGTGGCGGTGACGCGCCTGGAATGAATGCTGCAGTCCGTGCTGTTGTTCGTAAAGGAATTTATGAAGGTCTTCAAATAGCAGGAGTGTATAATGGCTATCAAGGATTGATCCAAGGGAAAATTGAACAGTTGGAACTTGGTTCGGTAGGAGATATCATTCAACGTGGAGGAACAATGCTCCGGTCAGCGCGCTCGCCTGAATTTATGACAGAGGAAGGTCGAGCAGAGGCTGTCAAACAACTTCATGCAAATGGGATTGATGGACTTGTTGTAATCGGTGGTGATGGATCTTTCCGTGGGGCGTATGAATTAGTCAAGTTGGGTATTCCTTGTGTATGTGTGCCTGCGACAATCGATAATGACATCAATGGAACGCAGTTTACAATTGGTTTCGACTCGGCATTGAATACAGTCATTGATGCAATTGACAAAATACGGGATACGGCGACTTCACACGAACGTACTTTCATCATTGAAGTGATGGGTAGGGATGCGGGTGATTTAGCGCTTTGGTCAGGTCTTGCAGGGGGAGCAGAAACCATTCTGATTCCTGAAGAAGGCTTTGCAATTGATGAAATCATTACAAGATTACAAAGCGGTTCTGGTCGTGGAAAGAAACATAGTATCATCATTGTTGCTGAAGGCGTGATGACTGGATCAGCCCTCGCTGAAATCTTAAAGGAAAAAGCAGGGATTGAAACACGTGTATCTGTACTGGGACATATTCAAAGAGGCGGCTCTCCTTCAGCGAGAGATCGTGTCATTGCGAGTCAGTATGGTGCGAGAGCTGTGGAAGTGCTTTGTGAAGGACGAAGTGGCATCGCGATTGGAATGCAGAACAATATGGTGGTAGACTATGACTTGGATGTAGTTTTTAACCCTTCTGACCATACATTTGACAAACAATTGTATAAGTTGTCGAAAGAGTTATCAATTTAAAGAAGAGTAGACGAAAGGGCGTTGAAATGATGAGGAAGACAAAAATTGTATGTACAATCGGACCTGCTAGTGAATCACCAGAAACTCTGGAACAATTGATGGAAGCAGGTATGAATGTAGCGAGGCTTAACTTTTCACATGGTTCACATGAAGAGCATAAAGCGAGAATTCTAGCCATCAGGGAAGCGTCTAAAAAGACAGGTAAAGTAGTAGGGATCTTGCTCGATACGAAAGGACCCGAGATTCGAACGCACTCCATGAAGAACGGGCTTGTTGAACTCGTGACAGGACAAAAAATTGCGATTTCCATGTCTGAAGTTGAAGGGACAGAGGAGATGTTCTCTGTTACCTACGACAAGCTGATTGATGATGTGGATAAAGGCTCTGTCATTTTATTGGACGATGGCCTCATTCAACTGGAAGTCATCGAGAAAGATGTGGCAAATGGACTGATTCATACACTTGTTATCAATTCAGGTCCTTTGAAAAATAAAAAGGGTGTAAACGTACCAGGTGTTTCTGTTCAATTGCCTGGTATTACCGAAAAGGATAAGGAAGATATTTTATTTGGTATCGACCAAGGTGTTGACTTCATTGCGGCTTCTTTTGTCAGAAGAGCATCTGACGTGATGGAGATTCGTGAATTGTTGGAGAAAAACAGCGGTGGCCATATCCATATCATCCCGAAAATAGAGAATCAGGAAGGCGTCGACAATCTCGATGATATCTTAAACGTTTCAGACGGTTTGATGGTCGCTCGTGGAGATCTCGGTGTGGAGATTCCGGCAGAAAAAGTTCCTCTCGTTCAAAAGAACATGATTGAGAAATGTAACCAAGTCGGAAAACCCGTTATTACAGCAACTCAAATGTTAGATTCCATGCAACGCAATCCTCGTCCAACGAGAGCGGAGGCGAGTGACGTAGCGAATGCAATTCTAGATGGTTCTGATGCCATTATGCTATCTGGTGAGACAGCTGCTGGACTATACCCGGTAGAGTCAGTACGCACGATGGATCGAATTGCACAAACTGCAGAAAGTGCTGTTGACTATCGAGCTGTCGTTTCTACACGTCGGAAAGAAAAACAAGGCAATATGACAGAAGCAATTGGTCAAGCCGCAGCATATACAGCCATTAATTTGAATGTAAAAGCTGTTTTAGCACCTACTGAAAGTGGTCATACTGCCAAAATGATTGCGAAATACCGTCCAGGTTGTCCAATTATTGCAATGACTTCATCAGAAATTTGTTCACGTAAACTTTCACTTGTTTGGGGAATTTATCCGATCATTGGTGAACGAGTGCATTCGATTGATGAAATTTTACAAGAATCTGTAGAAGAAAGTGTGAAACACCAATATGTGACGCACGGTGATGTCGTCATTATCACTGCAGGTGTTCCTGTTGGTGAAGCGGGCACGACGAATCTGATGAAAATCCATGTCATTGGTGATATGCTTGCCAAAGGTCAAGGAATCGGAAAATCAGTTGCTTTCGGTCAGGCAGTCATTGCGCATAATGCACAAGAAGCATTGGCACACGATGTCGACGGTAAGATCATCGTCACAAACTCTTCTGACCGTGACATGATGCCGGCAATTGAGAAGTGCGCTGGATTAATTACCGAAGAAGGTGGATTGACGAGCCACGCAGCGGTTGTCGGTTTAAGTTTAGGCATTCCGGTCATTGTTGGAGTGGAGAAAGCGACCGAATTGATTATCCACGGAAAAGACATTACAATGGATGCGGAGTCTGGAGTCATTTATAATGGACATGCAAGTGTCCTATAAGTATTTACGAAACGATTACAGGAAAATGTAGTCGTCACATTTCAAAAGGCTGTCTTTCGTTCAATCGGAAGCAGCCTTTTCAGGATTGGAGGAAATGCAGAATTGAAATGGCTAATTGCAGCGTTTATCCTCGTACCAACTGCAGAAATTGCGCTTTTGTTATATTCCGGAAATCAATTGGGCGTAATGCCGACTGTCCTCCTTATTTTGCTAACTGGTTTAGGTGGCGCTTATCTTGCAAAACGACAAGGGTTAAAAGCGTGGAAGGAACTGCAAATAAGAATGTCGTCCATGGAAACACCAGGAAATGCAATGATTGATGGCCTATGTATTTTCATTGGAGGAATTCTTCTCATGATGCCTGGCTTTTTGACAGACTTCGCCGGCCTGTTGCTATTGTTCAATGGACCAAGAAATCTCATTCGACCATTCATCGTGAAATGGATATACAATAAAATGAAAAAAGGCCAGATTATTATTCGATGAAATAAGGATGCTTCTTTAACTTTAACGCAGCGAACAAAAGAAAAGGTGTCAGTAGGATTCCGGGAAGTCCGAACAAATAGAAAGAGCAAACGGTTATGAAAAACGCATGAATCGGTTGTACACGAAAAGCAGATGCCCACATGAGCGACTCGGCCATCTGTCTTGCGATGATGACAAAGATGTATAAGAGCAATAATGCGATCGCGACAATCATTTTATTTGAATAAAAGAAGAAAGCAGCCATTGGAATGAGGAAGAGACCGATTCCAAGTAATGGCAAACTGTCAACGAGTGATACAAGGAAAGCGCTTCCGATTGGAGAGCTGAAATCCAGAAGTGTAAAACCAATCCCCAAAATGATAAAGGTCAACAAAAATAGTCGAGCTTCCACAAAAACAAAAGTTCCGATCAGTTCCCCGGCTTTTGTAAAAATCTTTTTGGCTGGTTTCTTCATGCTGATAGGGAAATAGACTAGAAACCAAAATCGATTCTTTCCTGATTCACGCAACGCAAAAAAATAGGCGACAAGAAAAATGAAAAGGCTAAATAATCGTTGGAATAATGTAGTCGTAAATGCAATGGCATGTTCGAGTAGTGCGTGTCCGTATTCGACAACTTTTTCTTCTAGGAACGTAAATACTTTTCCTGAAACATCGGAGTTGGCAGTGTACGGAGCAAGGTGCTTTTCTACAATCGGGACGGTATCAATGAGCCCGTGAATGGCAATGAACGAAAACGTGCTTACAATAAATATGATAGATAACATAACAAACAAAGTGGCAATTGTTAGCGGTAGCTTAGTGACGGTGCGTAGTGCAGTCAATATTGGAGCTGTGAAATAGGCAATAATGATTGCAATGCCAACTGGCGGGACAAAGTAAATGAAAAGGATTGCGAAGATTGCAGGAAACCAACTTAGTGACAACTGTTTAATCGACTCATGTTGTACGTGTTTTTTGATCAAATTTCCACCCTTTTTCACTTTTTTACAATGAAAACAAGCGTTTTCATTCACAAAACTGTAATATTTGCTTATAATGGTGAATGTAAGCGTTACACACTGAAGTAAATAAGTAGATTTGTCTATGTTTACAAGGTTTTTGTAGATATATAGACAAAATTGAGTGAAGGAGCGATTCAAATGACAGCAACAAAAGGATTAGAAGGAATCGTAGCGACACAATCTGCCATCAGTTCTATTATTGATGACACCCTTACATATGTCGGTTACGATATTGATGATCTTGCTGAAAATGCAAGCTTCGAGGAAGTTGTGTATCTACTTTGGCATCAACGTCTGCCAAAAGCAGATGAACTTGCTGAATTCAAACAACAACTAGCGGATAACATGTCGATTCCACAGCCTGTACTTGATCATTTCAAGACGTACCCAATCGACAAAGTGCATCCTATGGCTGCGGTAAGAACAGCTGTATCTCTTCTTGGATTATACGATGAGAATGCAGAAGATATGTCTGACGAGGCGAACTACGAGAAGGCGATTAAGCTCCAAGCGAAAATCGCAACAATTGTTACTGCTTTTTCACGTATCCGTAAGGGACAAGAACCTGTTGCACCTAAGAAGGATCTCGGTTACGCAGCAAACTTCTTATACATGATGACAGGAGAACAGCCGCAAGAGATTGCAATTGAAGCATTCAATAAGGCACTCGTACTGCATGCGGATCATGAGTTAAATGCATCCACATTCACTGCACGTGTTTGTGTAGCTACTTTATCTGATATGTATTCAGGTGTTACCGCAGCGATCGGCGCTCTTAAAGGTCCACTTCATGGTGGAGCGAATGAGCAAGTGATGAAGATGTTAATGGAAATCGGTTCTGAAGACAAAGTTGAATCTTTCATCAGAGAAAAACTTGATAACAAAGAAAAAATTATGGGCTTCGGTCACCGCGTCTATCGTAAAGGTGATCCACGCGCGAAACATCTACGTGAAATGTCTAAAAAGCTAACAACTCTTCGCGGAGAAGAGAAATGGTACAACATGTCACAAAAGATTGAGTCAATTGTTACAGGTGAAAAGAATTTACCGCCAAATGTTGATTTCTATTCAGCTTCGGTTTATCATTCACTTGGTATCGATCATGACTTGTTCACGCCTATTTTTGCAGTTTCACGTTTCTCTGGATGGACGGCACACATTTTAGAGCAGTATTCGAACAACAGATTGATCCGTCCACGTGCAGAGTATATCGGTCCGGATATGCAAAAATATGTACCAATCAATGAGCGATAACAGTTGTTTAACTGAATAGACAAGCTTTTTGGGGCAGTATCCGGTATACTTGCCCTCTCATCATGAATTGGAGGAATTATCAATGGCGAAAATTACAGTAACTAACGGTGTTTTAAATGTTCCAGATGAAGCAACAATTCCATTCATTATCGGTGACGGTACTGGTCCTGATATTTGGCATGCAGCTTCCCGCGTAATTGAAGCGGCTGTAGAAAAAGCTTATGAGGGAAAAAAGAAAATTGAGTGGAAAGAAGTTCTTGCAGGTGAAAAGGCATTCAACGAAACAGGTGAATGGTTGCCACAAGAAACGCTTGATACAATCGAGGAATATTTGATTGCAATTAAAGGTCCTTTAACAACTCCAATCGGTGGAGGTTTCCGTTCATTGAACGTAGCACTTCGTCAAGAGTTGGATCTCTACACTTGCCTACGTCCGGTACGTTATTTTGAAGGTGTTCCTTCTCCAGTGAAACGTCCTGAAGATTGTGATATGGTTATTTTCCGTGAAAATACGGAAGATATTTATGCGGGTATTGAATACAAAGAAGGTTCAGAAGAAGTAAACAAGCTGATTTCATTCCTTCAAACAGAAATGGGTGTCAATAAAATCCGTTTCCCTGAAACTTCTGGTATTGGTATTAAACCAATTTCTAAAGAAGGAACAAAACGTCTTGTTCGTGGCGCATTGAACTATGCAATTAACGAAGGTCGTAAATCATTGACACTTGTTCACAAAGGGAACATTATGAAGTTCACTGAAGGAGCTTTCAAAAACTGGGGCTACGAAGTGGCTGAAGAAGAATTCGGTGACAAAGTATTCACTTGGAACCAATACGATAAAATCAAAGAAGCAGAAGGTACGGAAGCTGCAAACAAGGCACAAGCAGATGCTGAAGCGGCTGGTAAAATCATCGTAAAAGATTCAATCGCTGACATCTTCTTACAACAAATTCTTACACGTCCAAAAGAGTTTGATGTTGTTGCAACAATGAACTTGAATGGTGACTATATTTCTGACGCACTTGCTGCACAAGTTGGTGGAATCGGTATTGCTCCAGGAGCGAACATCAACTACGTAACAGGACATGCGATCTTTGAAGCAACTCACGGAACTGCACCTAAATATGCAGGTCTTGACAAAGTAAACCCTTCATCTGTATTGCTTTCTGGTGTTATGATGCTCGAGCATATGGGTTGGAACGAAGCGGCTAAAATGATCATGGCTTCCATCGAGAAAACAATTGCTTCTAAAGTAGTAACATATGACTTCGCGCGTCTAATGGACGGTGCGACTGAAGTGAAGACTTCTGAGTTTGCTGATGAATTGATCAAAAACTTATAATTCATGAATCCATCCTCCTTTATTGTCTTTGGACAATGAAGGGGGATTTTTCTATGCTTCATAGGACTTTCCAATGGGACGTTGCCTAAAGCCGTTAGGAGTTTACGGTTTTGTGGTAGACTATGGTAGAGGGCATACCCTTCGAATACTTGCAACAGAAAAAGGAGAGTTTTCTAATGACATTGAAACGGAAGAAAGTCTCAGTTATCGGTTCAGGTTTCACAGGTGCAACAACAGCATTTCTGCTTGCGCAAAAAGAATTATGCGATGTAGTACTTGTCGATATTCCACACATGGAAAATCCGACAAAAGGAAAAGCACTCGATATGCTCGAAGCAGGACCTGTACTAGGTTTTGATGCGCAAATTACTGGTACAGCATCATACGCTGATACAAAGGAATCCGATATTGTCATCATAACAGCCGGCATTGCACGAAAGCCAGGTATGAGCAGAGATGATCTCGTGCAAACAAATCAACAAATCATGAAAGATGTAACAACTGAAATTGTGAACTATTCTCCGAATGCAATCATACTTGTTTTGACAAATCCTGTAGATGCTATGACGTATACCGTCTTCCGTACATCAGGATTCCCTAAAGAACGGGTCATCGGGCAGTCAGGCGTTTTGGATACCGCTCGCTTCCGTACGTTTGTTGCACAGGAATTGAATGTGTCCGTGAAAGATGTCACCGGATTTGTACTCGGAGGACATGGGGATGATATGGTGCCACTCATCCGCTATTCAGCAGCAGGAGGGGTTCCCATCAGATCATTGTTAACGCCCGAACAAATAGAGGGAATTGTGGAACGGACTCGAAAAGGAGGAGCTGAAATTGTCAATCTCCTTGGCAATGGCTCTGCATATTACGCGCCAGCAGCATCACTTGTTGAAATGGCTGAAGCGATACTGAAAGACCAAAAACGAATTCTCCCGTCCATCGCCTATTTGGAAGGTGAATATGGAATGGAAGGTATTTATTTAGGCGTGCCAACGATTCTTGGAGCAAATGGGATTGAACAGATTATTGAGTTAGAACTGTCAGATGATGAAAACAAAGCCCTCTTGAAATCCGCATCTGCTGTCAAAGCGGTCATGGAAGTATTGGTATGATAGAAATAACTAATCCGAGTGGCATTGTGCAACTCGGATTTTACAATTGTAAACACAATGTTAAATTTACTTAAATATGAACGAAACCTTGTATTTAGCACGGAAGAAGCTTGCTCTTTCTGATGAAATATTGATACAATTTTTATGACGGAATGATGAGGGGGAAAACAATGATACTGGGCAAGAAAAGACGTTTAGGTCGTAGTATTGATAAAATCGATACAGGGGAAAAGTTGAAATTGACAGAGAAGATAGAGGATAAAGATCTACTCGTTTATCTTGGGTTAACGAACGATGCGAATCCACTCTATATTCAGCATGATTATGCTTCTCAAACTGCGTATGAACGACCAATTGTGCCAACAATCATGTTAACCGGAATTATTACTGCTGCAATCTCCAAATACATGCCTGGTCCGGGGTCACATGTCACAGAACAACATTTGCAATTTCCAGAACACGTTTACCATTACGAAACAATCGATATTCAATTGGAAGTTAAGCAGGTTGATAAAGAAAATAACTTCATTGTCATTCAAGTAGAAGCGACAAAAGAGGATGGAAGTGTAGTCATAACTGGCTCGATGACCGTCATTCCACCTGTCATGAAGGACCACTTGACAACACAAGCAATGGAGAATTTTTAAGATTTGAATATGATATATATAACAGGCGTGTTGAATTACCGATTTGCAGGATAAAAAGATACCCAATTTTTCTTGTAATTCTCCATAAATACCGGATTTTCGCTCCTGGTATACACGTTCCGCGGGCGCGGCTTCAGCCAAGCGAACTGTGAGGGTGAGCTTTGCCGTATTTCTGTGCATTTTACAGAAATTAAGGCAGCCTCGATGAATCGTTGCTCTAGCGCTACGCTTTTATTCCAAGCCTGATGAGCTTTTTTTAGTTGAGAGACAAATAAGTTCTCGGTCACATACTAGTTGGCTGGAGTGCAGGCGCCGACTCCAGCGGGGAAATAGCACGAATGGTGAGACCCCGCAGGGAAAGCCGTTACGTAGAACGGCTTTTGCGAGCAAAAGCGTAGCGTTGGGAGCAAGGATGCCTTAATTTCCGCAAAGTACGCAGAAATACGGCAAATCGAACTCTTCGTTGTTCGATTGGCTCACCCGTGCCCCGCGGAAAGCGTGCGCCGGAACGCAAGCCAACGAGCTTGAGGAGTCCACTAATAAATAAGTTGTTAATCAACAGACCTGATAAATCAATATAAATCGAATGTAGAGTAGACAGCTAAGGGGGATGAAGAACATCGTTAGCAAAATATTAATCGTCGATGACGAACAACCGATTCGCACATTGCTCGACTATAACTTAAAACAATCCAATTTTGAAACGGTAATGGCGGCCGATGGAGAAGAAGCTGTTCGTAAAGTGGAGACTGAAAAACCGGACTTAATACTCCTTGATTTGATGTTACCGAAAATGGATGGAATAGAAGTATGCAAAGTGTTGAGGCAAAGGAAAAGTAATATTCCAATTATCATGCTGACTGCAAAAGGCGAAGAGCCAGATAAAGTGCTTGGATTGGAAATCGGTGCGGACGATTATATGACAAAGCCCTTTAGTCCCCGTGAAGTGATTGCGCGTGTAAAAGCTGTATTGCGTAGAAGTGGGGATCGTTCTGACATCGAAACAGATGGTGATGAAATCCTGGCATCCGGTTCACTGACAGTACATCCTGAGCAGTACGAAGCTTATTTAGATGGGAAAGCATTAGAATTCACACCAAAAGAATTTGAGTTGCTGGTCTATTTCATTCAACATAAAAATCGTGTGTTAACGCGTGACCAATTGCTAAGTGCTGTGTGGAATTACGACTTTGCGGGAGACACAAGAATTGTTGATGTTCATGTGAGTCATTTGCGTGAAAAGATTGAGGAAAACACAAGAAAACCGTTATTCATAAAAACGGTAAGAGGCATCGGTTATAAATTTGAGGAGCAAAAGACGCAATGAGCAGCCTCCATTCACGACTATCAGTTGCATTTGCAGTGATGCTTTTTATTTTATTGGCTGGTCTAGGCATCGTCCTCGGCCAGTTTTTTCAACTGATTGACCATGAAATAACAAAAGAAATAGAGATTAAGTATTGGTACTTTCTATTGTTTTTTCTTTTGATTGCTTACTTGATTACGTTGTTTATTGGTATACGTGTCATTCGACAATATACTAAACCGATTGATCATGTAAAAAGGACAGCGCAACTCATTGCCAAAGGAGACTATTTGGCAAGAGCGCCGATCGATAAGAATGGTGGTCAAGACGAACTTGCACTCGCTGTGAATCAAATCGCAAGAAATTTACAAGAAACGTCCATTTTACGAGCGATGGAGAAAGAACGCTTAAAAACATTAGTTGAAAGCATGGGGAGCGGTCTGTTAATGTTCGGGCGAGAGGGCTCCGTCAATTTGCTAAACGGTGCCTTTGAAGAAACATTTGGTGTCACGCGTGAGCAACTGATTGGCAAAACGTATATGGAAATTGGTTTGCCAACAGATTTTGAGCGAATCATAGAAGATGTCTTTTTGACCGAACAAGTACAAGAGCGTCAAATCCGTCATCGCCAATCCTTTTTGAGTGTTTATGGTGCGCCTGTCATTGGCCGTCATGGGAACTGGCTGGGTATCATCGTCGTCTTACACGACATTACGGAAATCATCCGATTGGAGGAAATACGGAAAGATTTTGTGGCAAACGTTTCCCATGAATTAAGAACACCCATCACTTCCATAAAAGGTTTTATTGAAACGCTGTTGGATGGTGCGATGAAGGAACCGGTACTATTAAAGGACTTTTTGGAAATTATCCAGAAGGAAAGTGAACGCCTTCATGTGCTCGTAAATGATCTCCTCGAATTGTCAGGCATTGAGCGTGAAGGTTTCCAGTTGAACAAGCGACAAGTAAGTTTGCAGGAGATTGTAAAGGACGCTAAAAAAATCACATCGGGTTTGGCAGAGCGCAAAAACATGCGTATTATCGATGAGACAGCTGCAATTACAGTAATGGCAGATGCTGACCGATTAATTCAGGTGATGGTCAACTTGCTGACGAACGCCATTAATTATTCGAAAGAAGGTACAACGATTACAATCAGTGCTTTTGACTCCAAGCATGAAGTGACTCTTTCAGTTAAGGATGAAGGGATGGGCATTGCGACCAAAGAACTTCCGCGTCTTTTTGAAAGATTTTATCGAGTGGATCGAGCACGAAGTAGGGAATCGGGTGGTACTGGATTAGGTTTGGCGATAGTCAAGCATTTAATCGAAGCGCACGGCGGAAAAGTGGCTGTTGAAAGTGAACTTGGGAAAGGCACGACGTTTACGATTTACATCCCTAAACGTACAAAAGAACAATGAAATTCAAGTATAAGAGTTAGTAAATGGCGTTAAAAAGACGAATGGCTTAGTGCTGTTCGTTTTTTTCTTTCACTATAATAGTAGGTTGCTCACTTACTTATTTTCTGGAACACAAGTTATTGAGTGCTAATCAAAAAGTTGAATGTTACTGCTAATGGATGTAACGAATTGAAATGTTTTTGACTCGATTCTGAAACTTATTTGCAATAAGTCCGTACATGTAGTAGATACATAGAAAAAGGGGGAACTTCAACGATGAGTACACGCCGTGCATCAGTAGCAGCTGGACTTGTAATTGCTGGAGCCATACTACTCGTACTTGCATTTACGACTTGGTACACAATTGATGAATCAGAACAGGCTGTTGTCATTACATTTGGTAAGGCCGATACACCGGTCACTGAATCAGGGTTGCATTTTAAGCTACCTTGGCCGATTCAACAGATTGAAAAGCTGTCAAAAGAGACGTACAGTCTACAGTTTGGTTACAAACAAGACGCTAGTGGAGATTTAGTGTCGTTTGACAAAGAAACAAAAATGATTACAGGAGACGAATATATTGTACTTGCAGATTTGATTGTACAATGGAAAATTACGGATCCTGAAAAGTACTTGTTCAATGCGCAAGATCCACAGGAAATCTTGCATGATGCAACTTCAGCCTCTATTCGATCCATCATAGGTAGTTCAAAAATAGATGCAGCATTGACAGATGGTAAGGCGGAAATAGAGGCGAAAACTCGTGAGTTATTAACAACACTTGTGACTACGTATGATATCGGTATTTCGATACAAGGTGTAAAATTGCAAGACGTAGAACTGCCAAATGCTGAAGTACGTGCTGCCTTTACAGCTGTTACGGATGCAAGAGAAACGAAAAACACTAAAATAAATGAAGCGAACAAGTATCGAAACCAACGTACAAGTGAAGCGGTTGGAGAAAGAGACGCAATAAAGTCTCAAGCAATCGGACAGAAAACTGCACGTATTGAACAGGCGCGAGGAGATGTGGCATTATTCAATGACTTACATGCCGAATATGAAAAAAATAAAACAATTACAAGGCAACGGTTAATTATCGAAACGCTAGAGCAAGTGTTGCCAAAAGCGAAAATCTACATTATGAACGATGAGGGAGAAACGTTAAAATATTTACCGCTTCAACAAATGGAGAACCAGACACCTCCACCGACTGAATCAAGAGCAGAAGGAGGTAACAATTAATGGCGAACGAAAATAATCCATTCAAAAGTATAGAAGAGAAATTTATGGAAAAGCAACGTGCGAAACAAAAGAGTTCACCGAATTCGAATAAAGTCATTACACCTAAACGCCCTTTGAACGTCAAAAAATATATGAGAACTGCCATTTTGTTAACGCTGTTTTTTGCGATCGCGGTTATCCTCCTGGCAAATGTCTTTGTAGTTAAAGAAGATGAATATCGAGTTGTTAGGCAGTTTGGTGAAATAAAAAGGACAATTCAAGAACCAGGATTGAATATGAAGGTTCCATTCATTCAAACAGTGACGGTGTTACCTAAAAACCAAATGACGTATAATGTATCGGAAACGGAGATTAATACGAGAGATAAGAAACGGATTATTATTGACAATTATGCGGTCTGGAGGATTAATAATCCGACAAAAATGATTACGAATGCACGAAATATTATTAATGCCGAATCTAGAATGGAGGAATTCATTTATTCCGTTATCCGCAATGAGATGGGGAAATTAGATTATGTTGACGTTGTTAACGATGAAAATTCCTCACGTGGTAGTTTGAATGATCGTGTGACAGAGAAAGTAAATGCATTTTTGGAAGAAGGTAACTTCGGTATAGAAGTCATTGACGTACGAATGAAGCGTATCGATTTACCGGAGGAAAACGAGCATTCTATTTACACCAGAATGATTTCTGAACGAGACTCGACAGCACAAACTTATTTGTCTGAAGGAGATGCAGCTAAGAAGAAGATTGAAGCAGAAACGGATCGTGAAGTGCAAGAGATGCTGGCGACAGCGAAGAAAGATGCAGCAATCATCCATGCTGAAGGGGAAGCGGAAGCAGCGAAAATTTACAATGATGCTTTCTCGAAAGACCCTGAGTTTTACAATCTTTACAGAACGTTGCAATCGTATTCGAGGACAATTGGCGATGACACGATGATCATTATGCCAGCAGATTCACCATACGCAAAAATACTAACTGGATACTTAGAGTAACCGGTAGCGTCATTTTCATTTATTCTGCCCATCGTGGTAAGATGAATGGAGATGACGTTTTTTATTAAGGAGTGAATCGGATTTGTCAAAAGAGAAAGTGGTCCTTTTAGATGGAAATAGTTTAGCGTATCGTGCATTTTTTGCATTGCCGCTGTTAACGAATGATAGTGGAATTCATACGAACGCCGTTTATGGATTTACAATGATGTTACAAAACATTTTAGCCGAGGAAAAGCCGACACATATACTTGTTGCGTGGGATGCAGGAAAAACTACATTCAGACATGCGACCTTTGGTGAATACAAAGGTGGCAGACAAAAAACGCCGCCCGAGCTTTCTGAGCAATTCCCTTATTTGCGAAAATTGCTTGATGCATATGAAATTCCTCAATATGAACTTGATCAATATGAAGCAGATGATATCATTGGAACCTTGAGCAAAGTGGGCGAAGAGAAAGGTGTTGAAGTTGTCGTTATCTCTGGAGATAAAGATTTGACGCAGCTCGCTAGTGATACAACTACCGTTTGCATTACACGAAAAGGGATAACGGACCTGGAAAAATATACACCAGCACATATTGAGGAGAAATATGGGCTGACACCTGAGCAGATCATCGATATGAAAGGACTCATGGGGGATGCTTCAGACAATATACCTGGTGTGCCTGGTGTCGGAGAGAAAACAGCCATAAAATTATTAAAACAATTCGAGACTGTGGAAGGGGTCTATGAGTCACTGGATGCCGTCTCAGGTAAAAAGTTAAAAGAAAATTTGACCGCAAATGAAGACCAGGCAATTATGAGTAAAAAGCTAGCGACGATTGAAGTGCAAGCACCGATTACAATTGCGTTAGATGATTTGTCATATAAAGGACCTCATGAAGAGAAAGTTAAAGCGATTTACGAGGAATTGAAATTTAAAACGCTTTTAGAAAAAATGACGCCACAGTCAGAAAGCATTGAAATGCATGAAACAATCGAAGTTGACATCATTTCGGATGGAGATACTGTTGAATTAGCTGACGAAATGGCTGTACATGTTGAGATGAAAGATGAGAAATATCTTTCGACAAATGTGTTAGGTGTCAGCATGACGGATGGACACACAATTTCTTATATCCCAATAGAAGTCCTTCAAGCTTCAAAAACGTTAACCGCATGGTTCCAGGATGAATCAAAGAAAAAGTATGCGACGGATACGAAAGCGACCTATGCGTCTTTATTGCGTTATGGGATTGAAACGAACGGATTTGAATTCGATTTGCTTTTAGCTACGTACATTGCAAACCCTTCCTCGTCTTATACGGATGTCGCTTCCGTTGCCAAGGAATTCAATTATCATGAAGTTGAATCAGATGAAGTGATCTATGGGAAAGGTGCTAAGAAAGCTGTACCTGAAGAACAAGTTATTGCAGAACATGCAGGTCGGAAAGTGAAGGCCGTTTGGTCATTAAAACCGAAGTTGGAAGAACAATTACGTCAAAATGAGCAATTTGACTTGTACCATGAACTCGAGATGCCGTTGGCCAAAATACTTGGCAAAATGGAATCTACAGGAGTGAAGACTGATTTACGTATCCTTCAACAAATAGGTGTCGAATTATCGACAAGGTTGTCTGAGCTGGAGTCCATTATTTACGAGATGGCTGGCCAACCATTCAATATTAATTCACCTAAGCAGCTAGGTGAAATCCTCTTTGAGAAAATTGGATTGACGCCAATCAAGAAGACGAAAACCGGCTATTCAACAGCAGCGGATGTATTGGAAAAGCTGGAAAGTGAACATGAAATAATTGGATTCATCCTAACGTATCGACAACTCGGTAAATTGAATTCGACTTATATAGAAGGATTATCCAAAGAAATCCATGAGGATGGGAAAATTCATACGCGCTTCCAACAAGCGTTAACGCAGACGGGACGACTAAGTTCCATTAACCCGAACTTGCAAAATATCCCGATCCGTTTAGAAGAAGGGCGTAAAATACGGGCTGCCTTTGTGCCTTCTGAACCTGGCTGGATGATGTTTGCAGCGGATTATTCGCAAATTGAGTTGCGTGTCCTTGCACATATCTCGCAAGATGAAAAAATGATTGCTGCGTTCCGTGAAGGTGAAGACATTCATACAAAAACGGCAATGGATGTTTTCGGAGTGGATAAAGACGGCGTCTCATCTGATATGAGAAGAACTGCGAAAGCGGTCAATTTCGGTATTGTCTACGGAATTAGCGATTATGGATTGTCTCAAAGTTTAAATATTACCCGAAAAGAAGCTGGAAAATTCATTGATACGTATTTAGAAACATTCCCAGGTGTGAAGCAATATATGGAAGATATTGTGGCGGATGCAAAATTAAAAGGATATGTCGTCACGATGATGAACCGCAGACGGTATTTGCCAGATATAACAAGTTCGAATTTTAACTTGAGGAGCTTTGCAGAAAGAACTGCGATGAATACGCCAATTCAAGGAACAGCAGCAGATATTATAAAAAAAGCGATGATTGACATGGATGCACGGTTAGAAGCTGAAAAGATGGAAGCGCGCATGCTTCTCCAAGTACATGATGAATTGATCTTTGAGGCTCCTGAACACGAGATAGAGAAATTGAAAGAAATCGTACCAGAAGTAATGGAATCTGCTTTGCAACTGGATGTCCCGTTACTAGTGGAATCTGCATTTGGCTTGTCTTGGTACGAAACGAAATGAGGAGTTAGAAATGCCAGAACTACCAGAAGTGGAAGGGGTCGTCCGTGAATTGGCCCCCGCCTCTACAGGTCGGACAATTGTAGAGGTCGAAGTATCTTCTGTTATCAAGCAATCAAAACAGTTAGGAAAAGAAGCGATTGTAAAAGGTAAGACAATAGACGATTTTATAAACGAACTACCTGCTATGACCATTAAGAATGTGACACGGAGAAGTAAATATATTTACTTCCATTTAGAGAAAGAAGGACAACCCCGTTTGCTCGTCAGTCATTTAGGGATGACGGGTGCGTGGTTCGTCGTAAATAGCCCAGAGGAAGTGAAAGAGAAACGGTTCAGAGATCATATTCATGTCGTATTAAAAATGCAAGACGGCGGTCTCCTCATTTACTCGGACATTCGCAGATTTGGTGAATTACGTCTTTTAAGTAAGGAAGATGACTATATACCGCTTTTGAAAATGGCTCCAGAACCATTCGAGCAGATTGCCATTGACCATTTCATCGAGATGACAAAATTGCCGAAGTATGGCCGTAAACCGATTAAAGAAGTAATTATGGATGGGCAAATCATTTCAGGTTGTGGAAACATCTATGCAACAGAAGCACTTTTTCGGATGAATATCCATCCTGCGAGAACGGCAGAACGCATTAGTGAAAAAAGAAAGCGGGCGTTGTTTCAGGAAATCGTCTCGGTCCTGCTAGAAAGTATCGAGGCGGGTGGAAGTTCGATTTCCGATTATCGCAATATTAATGGTGAAGCCGGTACGATGCAGACTCGTCTTCAGATGTACGGTAAAAAACAATGCAACACGTGTGGTCGAGAAACAAAAAGCATGCAAATTGCGGGACGAACTTCGGTTTATTGTCCAAAATGCCAGAGGTAAGGAGGTGTGTGCATGATTATCGGGTTAACCGGTAGTATCGCAACCGGGAAGAGTACAGTGGCAACAATGCTTAAAAACAAAGGATATGCAATTGTTGATGCGGATGAAATTGCAAGACAAGTTGTTGAACCAGGTAGGCCTGTTCTGTCTGAAATTACGGAAGTATTTGGCCAAGAAGTACTGAAGGCGGACGGCTCATTGGATAGGGAACGACTGGGGCATCGAATATTTACGAACGAAGAAGAACGTAAGAAGTTAAATGCAATTATGCATCCTGCTGTACGGAAAGAAATGCTTCGTCAAAAAGATGAGTGGTTGCTGAATGGTGCACGGACAGTCATTATGGATATCCCCCTTTTGTTTGAGAGTAAGTTGCAATCTTTCGTGGAAAAAGTGCTTGTTGTGTCAGTTTCGCCTTCTATCCAACGTGCACGTTTAATGGAACGTAACCACTTAACAGAAGAAGAGGCGGATGCTAGGATTCGCTCACAAATGCCGATAGCAGAAAAAGAAGAGCTTGCAGATGCTGTAATTTTCAATAACGGTACGAGAGAAGAGACTGAAGTGCAATTGACTTCTATATTGCAACAATGGGGTGCACTGGCGTAAAAGTATTCTCTGAAAAGTGGAACATTGTTATTTTGTTCACAAACTCTTTGCTCCTACTTAAATTATGCTATACTAATTAACGGATAAACGATAAAAAGTATAACATTATGCAGGAGGATTTATTTCATGACTACTTCTATAGCGATTAATGGGTTTGGGCGCATCGGACGCATGGTTTTCCGCCAAATTATTATGGAGGACGATGTGAAAGTAGTAGCAGTGAACGCATCGTATCCGGCTGAAACGTTAGCACATTTGATTAAGTATGACACAAATCATGGAGTGTTTGATGGTGAGGTCGTTGTAGAGGAAAATGCTCTTGTAGTAAATGGAAAGCGTGTAGAATTAATAGCTGAGCGTGATCCATTGAAATTACCATGGAAACAACTTGGTGTGGACATTGTAATAGAAGCGACAGGCGTATTCAATGCCCGTGAAAAAGCCGCTCTTCATCTTGAAGCGGGGGCACAAAAAGTGATTTTGACTGCACCTGGTAAAAACGAAGACGTAACAATTGTTTTAGGTGTAAACGATGAAAAATTAGACATTGAAAAGCATGATGTCATTTCAAATGCTAGCTGTACAACAAACTGTCTTGCTCCTGTTGCAAAAGTGTTGAACGATACTTTTGGAATTGAGAACGGCTTGATGACGACTGTTCATGCGTATACGAATGATCAAAAGAACTTGGATAATCCACATAAGGATCTTCGTCGTGCTCGTGCTTGTGCACAATCAATCATACCGACTTCGACTGGAGCGGCTAAGGCATTGTCACTTGTATTACCAGAGCTTGAAGGGAAAATTCATGGTATGGCTTTACGTGTACCAACTCCGAATGTCTCTCTCGTCGACCTCGTAGTGGATGTGAAAAAGGATGTTACAGTCGAAGAAGTAAATGAAGCATTTATCAAAGCTGCAAATGGTGCGTTATCAGGCATTCTTCGTTTCACAACTGAGCCACTTGTTTCCATCGACTTTAATACAACGAAAGAATCTGCAACAATTGATGGTCTTTCGACAATTGTCATGGGTGATCGCAAAGTAAAAGTGCTTGCTTGGTACGATAACGAGTGGGGTTATTCTGCACGTGTTGTAGAATTGACGAAGAAAGTTGCAAATGCATTGAATGAGAAATTGAAAGCGTAAGGTCAATAATTCATAGAGGTTGTCGCTTCGTTAAGAATGGGAATCAGGCGTTGAACAATGCCTGGTGGCTGTTCTTGACAGTAAGCAGACAACCTCTTTTTCGTCGTGATTCCCTAAATCTTTCTTACATCCTTTTCGATTTTTCCCTTGAACATCTGTTATAATCAAAGGACTATACGGAAATACGGAGGAAGCTAAAATGATATGTCCAGCTTGTCATTACAATGGCACCCGAGTCATCGATTCCAGACCAGCTGAAGAGAATCGATCTATTCGGCGACGAAGAGAATGTGAGAAATGCGCATTTCGTTTTACGACTTTTGAAAAGGTCGAAGAAATGCCGCTCATTGTCGTCAAAAAAGACGGTACACGGGAAGAATTCAGCAACGAGAAATTATTACGAGGATTGATAAGGGCTTGTGAAAAGAGACCGGTTGATCTGGAAGCTCTTAAAAACATTGTTTATCATATTGAAAAAGAGTTAAGAAGTTCAGGGACAGTGGAGATTCGCTCAGAAAACGTAGGGGAAATGGTGATGGAAAAATTGGCGGATGTCGATGAAGTGGCCTATGTCCGTTTTGCATCTGTCTATCGTCAATACAAAGACATTACGGTTTTCATTGAAGAACTCCAAAATTTACAAACGAAAAAAGAGAGAAATTAAGCTTTGAAGCCTGAAAGAGAGGAGTTCCGACAATATGCTATATCAAGAATTACAACCGATTGACACTTATAAAATCATGATGGCGCATCCATTTTCGGATTATGATCGACAACTCCTCACTTTGTTTTACCAACCACTTATCGGACCGCAATCGATGAGTCTGTTTTTGTCGTTATGGGCGGATGCAGAGCGAAATCTTGAAAGTGAATACAATCACTACCACCTCATGAACTTACTAACTATGCCACTTGGTCAAGTTTTTGAAGCTAGAATCTCTCTTGAAGCGATTGGCCTATTGCGGACATTTTGTAAGGAAGAGAGTGAAGACCGCTCGTTCATCTATGAACTTTTGCCGCCGATGGATGCGAAATCTTTCTTTGAAGATCCTTATTGTCCACATTTTTATTCAGTAAGATTGGTGAAAATGCGTACCGTGGATTAAAAGCTCGGTTTACCCTCTCTGATCAAAAAATGGATGGCTATAATGAAGTTTCGCGTACATTTCTCGACGTGTACAAGCCGATCCGTTCAAGTGGATCGGAAATTGAACAGGAACCAACGAAACTATCAGGGAAATCGGTGTCAGAAGGCTTACCATTTGCCAACTTTGATTTTGATTTCCAACTTCTTCGGGCAGGGTTATCAGAACAAATGGTACCTCAATCTGCTCTTGCTTCCGTTTCAAAAGAATTTATTGGGAAACTGGCATTTCTTTATTCATTAACGCCAATGGATATGCAAAAAGTAATTATGATGGCGTTGGATGAAGATTTGAATCTACCAGAAGAACGCTTACGAAAAGCTGCTACAGATTTCTACAAGCTGAATATTTCTCGTAATGCCCCTAAACTTGAAAAAGTTTTTCATAAGGAAGCACCTCCTCTTAAAAAAGAACCTGTCACTCGTGAAGATGAACTTTTACAGTACATGGAAACGGTCTCGCCGCGAGAAATGTTAAGGGATTATACAGGGAAAGAACCACTTCCTGTCGATGTGCAGCTTGCTGAACGTTTAGTAACGGTACACGGTTTCACAGTTGGCGTTGTCAATGTCCTGTTACATTATGTCATTATCCGAAATGACGGGAAAATAACGAAAAACTATGCAGAACGGATTGCGTCTCACTGGGCTAATAAAAAAATTACAACTGCAAAGCAAGCAATGGACATGTCTAGAAAAGAGCACGACCAGTATATGCAATGGCAAAAAGAAGGAAGTAAGCAGACAAACTCTCGAAAACAAAGGCAAGGAAGAGAAGAGAAGCTGCCGGAGTGGTTCCGTAAAAACGATGAAACAGATGATCGTAAACAAGCTAACAAAAAGGATGTTGACCCATCCATGGATGAAAAACGTCGTCAACTAATCGCCAAGTTAGATGCGATGAGAACGGAGGGGAAATAATAGATGGAGCGAATCGGAAGTACATTAAGAAGGGTTGTCAATCCGTCAGAGTTGGCGGCTAGATATGAAGCGGTGCGAAATGAAGTGATGGAATCTCCCGCTGTTCAACAGTTTATTGAAGAGCATGCGGCTTCCATTGACAAAGCGGTTGTTGAGAAGAGTTTAATGAAGTTATATGAGTTTGTGTCTGCTTCACATCAATGTGAAAAGTGTCCACATCTGGATGGGTGCATAAACGTAATGAAAGGCTTTGAACCAAAACTTGTTTTGTCGCAAGGGTTCATTGACATTGATTATGTTAAATGTCCGAATAAATTGGTTGACGATGAAAGACGAAACATTACGAATATGATTGATAGTATGCACATGCCAAAAGATGTGATGGAAGCGCGTCTTCACCATGTCAATTTAGAGCATGATGACAGTCGCATTATTGCAATTGAAGCAGCCGCACAATTTCTTAGTGAATACAGTGAGACAGGAAAACTGCCGGAGCGCGGATTCTACATTTACGGGCCATTTGGAACGGGCAAATCTTATATTCTTGGAGCACTTGCGAATGAACTTGCTAATCGTCGAGTGAGGACAGTCATTGTTTATATTCCCGAGTTTCTGCGGGAAATTAAACAATCGATTCAAGACCAAACGTTCAATGACAAGATTGACTTTGTGAAGAAAGCGGAAGTCCTTATGTTAGATGATTTTGGTGCTGAATCCATCTCTGCCTGGGCGCGAGATGAAGTGCTAGGTACGATTTTACAATACCGAATGGCAGAGAAATTGCCTACTTTCTTTACCTCGAACTATAATTTTAAAGAGTTGGAGCATCACTTAGCGTATACGCAACGAGGTGAAAAGGAAGAGGTTAAAGCAGCGAGAATTATGGAACGCATTAAAACGGTAAGTAAACCGATTGAATTGAAAGGTTCCAACCTTAGAAATCGGAATTGACATGAAGGACAAATCGTCACTTGCAATTTTCTGAGACATTCCTTATACTAATGAGTATTATATTCGAAATGTATTGAAGAGGACATGAATCGATAGCTCCACTTACAGAGAACAGGGTCTTTAGGCTGCAAGCCCTGTAGTTGCGAACATCGATTTACCACCTCTGAACAGCATCAGTGAACTTCTTTAGTAGCTGATGACGGCCCCGGCCCGTTAGCCGTTTCAGAGCTCCATGTCCGCGAGTACGTATCGAGGATGTGGAAGGAAGAAGGGTGGAACCGCGAGCAATAGCTTCGTCCCTTTATTGGGATGGGGCTTTTTTTGTTCAAAAAAATCGAGTGAGGAGTGTTTACAATGGCAGAACAGATTCAATTAAAATTTCCAGATGGTGCGATAAAGGAATTTCCCGCGGGCACAACAACAGAAGAGGTTGCTGGATCTATCAGCCCTGGTCTAAGAAAAAGTGCGTTGGCAGGTAAGGTTGGAGAGAAACTTGTGGATTTGAAAACACCAATCCTTGAAGATGGTGACATTGCCATCATTACTCCCCAATCAGATGAGGCGCTTGAAATCTTACGCCACAGTACTGCGCATTTACTGGCACAAGCGGTAAAACGCAAGTTTCCAGATGCAAAATTAGGGATTGGACCAGTCATTGACAATGGCTTCTATTATGACATCGATTCACCTACACCGATTACAGCGGAAGATTTGCCTGAACTTGAGAAGGAAATGAAACGCATTATCGGTGAAAATTTACCGATTATCCGCCATGATGTTTCGCGTGATGAAGCAGAAAAACGTTTCAAAGAAATTGACGATCCCTATAAGATTGAATTGCTTGAAGCGATTCCAGCCGGCGAGCAAGTATCCATTTACGAGCAAGGAGAATTTTTCGACCTTTGCCGCGGAGTACACGTTCCATCCACAGGCAAGCTGAAGGAATTCAAACTGTTAAGTATTGCGGGTGCATACTGGCGAGGCGATTCCAAGAACAAGATGCTACAACGTATTTATGGAACAGCATTCTTCAAAAAAGAAGATTTACAAGAACATTTACGCTTGTTGGAAGAGGCGAAGGAACGGGATCACCGTAAAATCGGAAAAGAGTTAAATTTATTTACAAACTCCCAAAAAGTCGGTCAAGGCCTTCCTTTATGGCTACCAAAAGGTGCAACAATTCGTCGAATCATTGAAAGATATATTGTCGATAAAGAAGTGAAGCTTGGTTACGATCACGTGTATACGCCTGTACTTGGAAGTAAAGCATTATATGAAACTTCAGGCCACTGGGGACACTACCAGGACGGCATGTTCCCGGTCATGAGTATGGATAATGAAGACCTAGTGCTCCGTCCGATGAACTGCCCACACCATATGATGATTTATAAAAATGGCATCCATTCTTATCGGAATTTGCCTGTCCGTATTGCGGAACTTGGCACAATGCATCGTTATGAAATGTCTGGCGCATTGTCAGGGTTACAACGTGTCCGTGGAATGACTTTGAATGATGCGCATATCTTTGTTCGTCCGGATCAAATCAAAGACGAATTCCGTCGAGTTGTTCAATTAATCATTGATGTGTATAAAGATTTCAATATTAATGATTACTCATTCCGTCTGTCGTACCGTGATCCGGCAGATACTGAAAAATATTATGATGATGATCAAATGTGGGAACATGCACAACGTCTATTGAAAGAAACAATGGATGAAATGGGCTTGGACTATGTAGAAGCAATTGGAGAAGCAGCATTCTATGGTCCTAAGCTGGACGTTCAAGTTAAAACAGCGATTGGTATGGAAGAAACACTTTCGACTGCACAGCTTGATTTCTTACAGCCGGAACGCTTTGAATTGACATATATCGGGGAAGACGGAAAGCAACACCGTCCTGTAGTCATCCACCGTGGTGTCGTTTCAACAATGGAACGTTTTGTGGCTTTCTTAATCGAAGAGTACAAAGGCGCGTTCCCGACATGGCTTGCACCTGTCCAAGTCGAAGTGATTCCAGTTTCACCTGATGCGCATTTTGAGTATGCCAATAAAGTGAAAGAACAGTTGGTTGCTGCAGGCTACCGAGTAGATCTTGATAGCCGTGATGAGAAGATTGGTTATAAGATTCGTGAAGCGCAAGTACAAAAAATTCCTTATATGCTAGTACTAGGCGATAAAGAAGTCGAGTCTGGAGAAGTGAATGTACGTAAATATGGTGAGCAAAAATCAGAAAGCATGCCGTTTGCTGACTTTTTGAACTTGATAAAAGCGGATGTTTCACACGAGGAATAATTTCTTGAGTTGTTTAAGTTCAGCCAGGTAATCGAGTTTTCCTGGCTGAACTTTTTAACAGCATTGCGGTATGTGAAAGTAGCGCTTTAAATTAAACGGTTGACATTCCTTTTATTGAATGATAGACTTATTAAGGTTAATGAATACAGTTTGTGGTATAAGAAGGAGCTGCCCGCTTCTCACCTGATCGACGCTTTACGTTGTTGACAGGTCAGCACATGAGTGAACGTGCCGTACACGTAGGTGTACGTACACATAAGCGGGTAGACAAATGTACTGTTTGTCTACCTTTTTTATTGTCCGGATTACGGGCACCAGTCCCTCGGAATTGCTACGTTCCTAAAGGAAATTGCATGATAGCTGTTTTTTTACGGGTTATTTAGCTCTTTTTCTGAACGTTCCGGTGCCCTGTGCTCTTCTTAATCGAATGGACTATGGGGCCCCTGCCGGAATGGTGGGCGGTATACCCAAACCGTGTATTCGCGAGACAACATTCGGAGGTGGATTACTATTAGCAAAGACATGTACGTAAACGAGGGCATCCGTGCCCGCGAGCTGCGCCTAATTGACCACAATGGCGACCAGCTTGGAATCAAATCACGCAACGAGGCACTTGATATTGCAGCCCGCGCGAATTTGGATCTTGTCCTTGTCGCTCCAACAGCAAAACCCCCTGTAGCCCGCGTTATGGACTACGGAAAATTCAAGTTCGAACAACAGAAGAAAGAACGCGAAGTGAGAAAGAACCAAAAAATCATTAACGTCAAAGAAGTGCGCTTAAGCCCAACAATTGACGAACATGATTTCCAAACAAAGCTTCGTAACGGTATCAAATTCTTGCAAGCAGGGGACAAAGTAAAAGCGTCTATCCGTTTCCGTGGTCGTGCAATTACGCACAAGGAAATCGGTCAACGTGTATTGGACCGCTTTGCAGAAGAATGCAAAGAATTCTCAACGGTTGAAGTGAAACCGAAAATGGAAGGCCGGAGCATGTTCCTAATACTTGCACCGACTGCCGAAAAAAAGTAACACGAACGATTTAGGAGGAACAGATCATGCCAAAAATGAAAACTCACCGCGGATCCGCAAAACGTTTCAAAAAAACAGCAACTGGTAAAGTGAAACGCGGCCGTGCTTACACAAGTCACCTTTTTGCTAACAAGTCTACGAAAGCTAAACGCCACTTGCGCAAAGCTTCACTTGTTTCTTCTGGCGACTACAAACGTATCCGTGAAATGATCACATACATGAAGTAAGACTTTCAAACCCGTTCATAGGGGAAGGCATCAAGGTATGTCAAACGACGCCAGCCTAACTTCTCTTTGAACAACTATTACAACATTCTTTAGGAATAGCAGGAGGTAATGAACTATGCCACGCGTAAAAGGTGGAACAGTGACGCGCAAGCGCCGTAATCGAGTATTGAAATTAGCCAAAGGTTACTTTGGTTCAAAACATAGACTTTACAAAGTAGCAAACCAACAGGTCATGAAATCATTCAACTATGCATACCGTGACCGCCGTCAAAAGAAACGTGATTTCCGTAAACTATGGATTACACGTATCAACGCAGCTGCACGCATGAACGGTCTTTCTTACAGCACACTTATGCACGGTTTAAAAGTTGCTGGTATCGAAGTAAACCGCAAAATGCTAGCTGACCTTGCAGTAACAGATGCACAAGCATTTGCACAACTTGCAGAAACAGCAAAAAAATCAGTCGCAAAATAATTGATTGATGATAAAAAAGCCCTTCAACCGATTTAATTGGTTGAAGGGCTTTTTGTATGTGTTTTTGAGGAGAGGGGTGTGTTGTGATGCGAGGGAAGAGTGTTGTGATACGGCGGGTTTACGTTGCGATACGAAGGGTTTACGTTGTGATACGCCGCGAGTGTTGCAATTGTCTACCGTCAATGCCAACAAAACCATGCCAGGAACGACTGTGGGGGTTTTATACATATGAAAGCAATTCATTATCCTTCCAATTGCAACTCGCTACCGTGTAAAATAATAGGGGGGAGTTGAATCGTATGAATGAAATTTTCATGAGTTGGATACTGTTTGCAACGATATGGGCTTTTGCAGCGATGGGCTATGATAAAAGACAGGCAAAACGCAAAGCGAGACGGGTGCCGGAGAAGAATCTTTGGTTTCTTGCATTTGTGGGTGGTGCAATTGGCTCTTATGCAGGAATGTTGATCTTTAATCATAAAACACGGCGAACAACATTTAGGATTGGCTTTCTACTATTAGCGGTTGTGTACATACTGCTCATCCTTTATTTACTGGGAATCGATATATTGAAAATTACTTCTAGATAAGAGAGTCGTTTAGAATAAATATACCGCATGCAATTAAGTATCCTGTAACTTAATCGAATGCGGTATCTAGCATTATTCTTACTCGCTTGTTTTCTTCATCAACTGCTCAATTGGATTCTTCCAACTAACTTCTGCTTGAGGATAGTTCGATTGAATTTCCGAAGAGAGGAAATGAAAATCATCTTTCGTAAATCCTTGAAGTTTTGTTTCGTCCTTTACCCAAACGAAAATAGAGACTACTTCGAATGCGTTATCTGTCGTACCTAAATACTTCTCTCCTTCGAACAGCGCTCCTTTATACGTAATAAAGAAGTTTTTCCGTACATTTTTTACATCATCATAAAAGTAATACTGTTCTCGTTCATACGCATCATCCAATTTCCGCATAGGATCGATTACATAACGTATACCTCGATAAAATAAGTAGATGATGAAAGCGATAATGAAAATACGGATTACGAAGATCATACTTGCCATCCCCTTAAAGAAAAATAAATTTAGTCATCTACGTATACGGATGACAAACAGTTTGGTTTCAAGATATTCAAAAAAAAAATCAATTATCTCTCCGAAATTACTTGCTGTCAAAACATTCTCTAATTAACAAAAAGAAGTGCGGAGATAATAGGTGTTTATTACTATACTTTGCACATTTTTAATTTATACATATAGTAGTTCTTATTATCTAATTTTAACCCTTTTTTTCGAAATAACAACTCGAACTTACATAAAAGTAAATAGTGTAAATGAATTAATGAAATAAAATAAGTTTATTAAGAAATAAAACGTTCGCTTTCATATGCCTATGCGTTATAATTAACATAGCTAGTTTGGTTTCAAGATATTTTTATTTCGGAGGGATTGTTTAATGAATTTAACAACACTATTTGATATGCAGAAGGAATTGGATGCATATATACAAACGAATCAGGAAGTACGTCGAGATGTATTTCAAGAAAAAGGACTAGCGCTTATTATTGAACTTGCTGAATTAGCAAATGAAACTAGATGTTTTAAATTTTGGAGTACAAAAGGTCCTTCAGAAAAAGAAATCATACTAGAAGAGTATGTGGACTCCATACATTTTCTACTTTCACTAGGTATTGAAAAAAACTTGGATACGCTTGATTATTGGCCGGACGGTGAAGTTTCTGGAGACTTAACCTCAATATTTCTCCAAACAATTTCTGCCATTCAACAATTCATCTTACATAGCTCTATGGAACATTACATAAACGTATGGGTTCACTATGCTGCGATTGCAAAAGCATTGGATTTTGGAACAAAAGATATTATACATGCATATATCCATAAAAATGAAGAAAATTATAAGCGACAACAAACCGGGTATTAATCCTTTATATAAAAATAATTAGGATTGACATATTGAACTAGGAAAAATATGATAGAGATAAGTATATTGGAGGGGGCATAACGGTGAACGATTGGAGTAAAGAAGACTTTGGGATAAGACTAAAGACCTTGAGAGAGCAGAGAGGCTTATCAATGATGGCTTTTGGCGCCGCGATAGGAACGTCAGCAAGTAGAATAAAAGATTGGGAAAAAGGTAAGAATGCCCCTTCGGCAGCATGGATTGCAAAAATTTCTGAGCGATTTAATGTATCCACGGATGAATTAATTTTAGGTGATCCAAAAACATCTCGAGCTTTTACACCGAGTGGTTCCTCAAATGTAGATATGTTGTATGAACGTTTACGCGAGAACTTAATCATCGGAAAAGAAAATGATGAGCAAGGCGAAAAAATTACAGACTTATATATTTCGATTGATGCTGAAAATAAAGAACGTTATCGAAGTGGTCGTGGACGAAGACTTGCTGAACGTGAGTTACTGTCCATCTTGACGGAGTTGCCGAAAAAAGATGTGTTGGAATTGCTTGAACTTGCGAAAGTGAAGAAACGCTGGTTATAAATGATACATTGCAGAGCCTTTTTACGAAATGTGATATATTGAAAATTGGCTTCTTATACAAATAGGAAAAGGCGCAAAGGATTAATCTTTGCGTTTTTTATTTGCAAAATTATCAATGTGAAAATATTCCGTATGTGTTGTATGATAGAAAGTGGAGAAGAATTAGTATAATTATTATTAACTGGGGGGCGCTTATGAAGGCAATTTTTCATGAAAAAGGAGAATTGAAAGTTGGTAGAGTGGAAGAGCCGAAAGCTAAAAAGGGCGAGGTTGTTGTCTCCATTCATGCTGCTGGATTAAACCGAAGGGATTTGATGATTCCTCGTCGCAGAGGTGATGCAGCGGAGCCGCTCGTACTAGGGTCCGACGGTGCTGGTGTCATCGAGTCGCTTGGTGAAGGGGTTATGGATTGGGCTGTTGGAGATGAAGTAATCATTAATCCCTCGTTACGGTGGTATGAGAATCACACGTGTCCACCAGAAGAGTTTGAGATTTTAGGCATGCCGGATAACGGTACATTCGCTGAAAAGATTGTTATATCTGCTGAACAAATTGAAAGAAAACCTACTCATTTGTCGATGGAAGAAGCTGCTGTAGTCTCGTTATCAGCGTTAACGGGTTATCGAGCGGTATTCACTCAAGCTGACGTGAAAAAAGGCGACACGGTTTTTATACCAGGTGCGGGAAGTGGTGTGGCAACTTTCCTTATCCAGTTTGCTAAAGATGTCGGTGCACGTGTTATCGTAACTTCCCGTTCGGAAGAAAAGAGACAGAAAGCAATTGAACTTGGAGCTGATGTAGCCATTGACACTTCTAGCAACTGGGTTGAAGCATTAGCAAACGAAACGATCGATATTGTCATCGATAGTGTAGGAAAGGCAACTTTCAACCGGTCTTTGGAAGTGTTAAAACGTGGTGGACGAATCGTCGTATTTGGCGCAACAACAGAAGATCTTGTGGAATTAGATTTACGAAAGTTTTTCTACGGGCAATATCAGTTGTTCGGCTCAACAATGGGTAGTCGAGATGAGCTACGAGCAATGCTTAAGCATATGGACAAGTTTAAGACAAAACCGGTTATTGACCGTGTGTATAATTTAGATGATGGAATGGACGCGTTTCGAGCTTTAACGAATAGTGAACAGTTCGGAAAACTTGTACTTAAGATTAAGTAAAAAATGACGAGCACGAGGTACGTCTTTTAGGAGAAGGGTGGCGGCTAGATTGACAAAAGAAGCAAAACCATTAACAGACTTAGCAATCGCTAATGCAGCGGTGATGAAGCCAATTGGGGTTATTGCACAACAAGCGGGTATACCAGAGGAAGCAGTTGAGCCCTATGGCCGATACAAAGCGAAAATTGATGTAGCAAAATTACCAGTTGCTAAATCAAACGGTAAAGTTGTATTAGTGACGGCCACGAGTCCAACACCGGCAGGAGAAGGGAAATCCACCGTCACAGTTGGTTTGGCAGATGCATTGGCAAAATTAGGGAAGAAATCTATGATTGCTTTGCGTGAACCTTCTTTAGGACCTGTGATGGGAGTAAAAGGTGGAGCAGCAGGTGGTGGATATGCACAAGTGCTGCCGATGGAAGAGATTAATCTGCATTTTAATGGTGATATCCATGCAATTACGACAGCTAATAATGCGTTAAGTGCCATGATAGATAATCACTTACATCAAGGGAATGCGCTTCAAATTGACCCAAGACGGATTACATGGAAGCGTGTACTGGACATGAATGATCGGGCACTACGTCATGTGACGATTGGACTTGGCGGACCAGGTCAGGGAATTCCAAGAGAAGACGGGTTTGACATCACGGTCGCTTCGGAAATTATGGCAGTTTTCTGTTTAGCAACAAGCTTGGATGATTTAAAAGAGCGTTTGTCCCAAATGGTCATCGGCTATACGTATGACAAAGAAGCGGTGACCGTAAGAGACCTAGGTGTCGAAGGTGCTTTAACGTTATTGTTAAAAGAAGCGTTTAAGCCTAATCTTGTGCAAACAATTGAAGGGACGCCAGCACTTATTCATGGAGGGCCTTTTGCCAATATTGCGCATGGTTGCAATTCATTAATGGCGACAAATACAGCTAGGCAACTTGCAGATATTGTTGTCACAGAAGCGGGTTTCGGATCTGATTTAGGTGCTGAGAAATTCATGGATATAAAAGCGCGAAAAGGTGGTTTTTCACCGGATGCTGTTGTTATAGTTACGACAATACGCGCTTTAAAAATGCATGGTGGTGTGGCGAAAGCTGAGTTGAGAACTGAAAATGTTCAAGCGGTTGCGGCTGGCATCGTGAATCTTGAAAAGCATGTGGAAACGGTGCGGGCGTTCGGAGTTCAACCCGTAATTGCATTGAATCAGTTTGTAGCAGACACAAAAGCGGAACTCGATTATGTGTTAACTTGGTGTGAGAAGAACAATGTAAGAGCTGCGTTAACAGATGTTTGGGGGAATGGTGGTGAAGGCGGTAGAGCATTAGCTGAACAAGTGCTTGAACTGCTGGATGAACCGAATCATTTTGCACCCCTTTATGATGTGGAACAATCCGTTATTGATAAAATCACAACAATCGTACAGACGGTCTATGGCGGAAATGGTATCGTGCTTACAGATAAAGCTAAAAAAGATCTGCTACAAATTGAGCAAAACGGATGGGACATTTTACCGATTTGCATGGCAAAAACACAATATTCATTCTCGGATGATCCGAAAAAACTAGGGAGACCAAAGGATTTTACGATTACAATCCGCGAAATTTTGCCGAAGCTTGGGGCTGGATTCCTCGTCTGTCTCACGGGCGACATTATGACAATGCCTGGTTTGCCTAAACAACCTGCAGCACTTCAAATGGATGTCGATGAAAAAGGCAATGCTGTCGGCTTAATGTAAAGGATTAGACGGTGAATAAAAGCAGAAATAAAAAATGCATGAGGGAATGAGCCTTCATGCATTTTTTTAGTTATGTTGAAATTATAACGCTTTATCGTCTACTTGGTTCAACCAATTTTCTATTGAACCAATAACCGATTCCACAGAACCATCTTCGAATGGCGATAGTAAATTTGCTTCTTTTACAAGTTCAGTAAAAGGCTTCGAACCACCTAATTTACAAAGGTGTAAGTAATCGTTCCAAGCTTCCTCACGATTTTCAAAAGATCGTTTCCAAAATTGGAACGCACAAATTTGAGCTAGCGTATAATCAATATAATAAAATGGAGATTGATAAATGTGAGATTGACGTTGCCAAATGCCTCCGGCTTCTAAGAAAGGAATGCCGTCATAATCTCTCATTGGCAAATAGGTTTTTTCTATTTTTTTCCAAGCTTCTTTTCGTTCTGTCGGTGACATTTCTGGATTTTCGTAAATAACGTGTTGGAATTCATCGACTGCAACACCGTATGGTAAAAATAGTAGGCCGCTGCTTAAATGTGCAAACTTGTACTTTTCAGTTTCCTCTTGAAAGAAAAGTTCCATCCAAGGCCATGTGAAAAATTCCATACTCATCGAATGGATTTCCGCACCTTCGTATGTTGGCCAAACGTATTCAGGGATGCCGATGTTCCTGCTGGAATACACTTGGAAAGCATGCCCGGCTTCATGTGTCAAAACGTCGATATCTCCAGAAGTACCATTAAAGTTGGAGAAGATGAAAGGAGAATCATAGTCGTCAATAAATGTGCAATAGCCACCTGATTCTTTTCCTTTTTTTGCAACAAGGTCAAGTAAATTCTTTTCAGTCATATAACGGAAAAATGTGTCCGTTTCAGGAGACAGTTCTGCGTACATTTTCTTTCCATTCTCAATAATCCACTCGGGTGATCCTTTTGGCGTGGCATTCCCACTTAAGAAATTGAGCGTTTGATCGTAATACTTCATCGATTCGATTCCGATGCGTTCTGCTTGTCGTTTATAAAGCTTGTTTGCAATTGGAACGATAAAATCACGGACTTGGTCACGGAAATTTTTCACCATTGCTGCGTCATAGCCAATTCGATTCATTCGGACATAACCTAATTCTACAAAATTGTTAAATCCTAATGTTGTCGCGATTTCATGCCTAACTTTCACGAGTTCATCGTATATTCTGTCGAACGAGTCACCATTTGCTTCATAAAATGAAAATGACGCTTCCATTGCAGCTTTGCGAACGGATCTGTCCGTAGATTCTGCGTATGGACCTAGTTGGGCAAGTGTTAACGTTTTACCGTCAAATTCAATTTGTGCAGATGCGACAAGCTTTGAGTATTCGGATACGAGTTTATTTTCTTTTTGCAATAACGGTAAGATTTCTGGTGAAAATGATTTAATCGCATTATCTGCTAATGCGAACAGTTGTGGTCCCCATTTTTCTTCAAGTTGTTTGCGAAACGGTGTTGCAACAAGTTCTTTGTAAAAAGCCGTTCCGAGTTCTTGGAATTCAGGATCGATTTCATCAAAATATTCACGTTCCTGTTGATAAAACTCATCGTTCGTGTCGATTGATGAACGGATAAGCATAATATTGGATTGTGTAGAGTAATTAGAGTTGATGCGATTAATGCTTTCGATAATTTCATTTTGAGATTCAAAAGAGGTTGCACCTTTAAATTGCTCGAGTAGATCAAGAAATTGCTCCTTAATACGTGGCAAATCAGGTCTCTTATATTCATAGTCTTCGAATTTCAACATTCCCATTCCTCCATTTGTATACTGTGAATTGTATTCACTATCTTCATTGTTCATGAATTGTTGGGAAAATGCAAAAGAAATTTACTAGTAGGAGAAAGTATTTTTAAATTTGCAACTGGTTCGGAAAAGAAGGCTGCGATTTGGAAATGGATGGAGGTATTTTCGGAAGATTGCGCTGTTGGTGAGTAGTATGCGGTGATTTTCGGAAGTGTGCTTTGTTTACGAGAAATATGCTTGCGATTTTCGGAAGAATGGTAAGCGTTAATCGAAATACACCTTATTCTATTTGTTTGTCCATGCAATACTGGTAGTAACTTTTAGAAACAGAGAGGTGTTTGAGATTGTCAGAATTAGCGAATCCATCCGCGATACATGATGAAAAAGATGCTCGCTGGATTGAGATTATTGAACAGTGGAAGGATAGCGGTATGACCATGTCAGAATGGATCAGGGGGCAAGATGAAGTCACCTATTATCAACTAGTGAACGCTAGAAGAAGACTTTATCCAGAAGAAGTTTATGGAACTGGAAAACCCAATACTTGGTCAGCTATTACAATGGAGTTGCCGTCCTCTTCTATGAATGTTCATGTAAATGGTTTATATATAGAGGTCCCTCCGGGATTCGATCGAACACTTCTATTGGAGATTGTGGAGGTGTTAAAAGATGCGAATTAATCTCGAGGGGGTGAAAGGTGTTTTCCTCGCACACGGCTCAACTGACATGCGTCTTTCAATGGACGGTCTAGCAGCTCGTGTACAAGAAACTTTTGAATTAGATCCTTTTTCTTCGAACCTTTTTATTTTCTGTAATCGCCAACAGGACCGAATAAAAATCCTTCACTGGGATCATAATGGCTTTTGGCTCTACTATCGAAGACTCGAAAACGGTACATTTAACTGGCCGCAAGGTCCAGAAGATGAGACCATGCAAATTACACCTAGGCAATTAATTTGGTTACTTGAAGGGTTAACATTGGAAGACGGAAGAGTATTTCCGAAAATGAATGTAAAAAAAGTTGTCTAACCGCATAAAGATTATGGTAAATATGTCGATATTTATAATATGAGAAACCTAAATGATCACTCACCCCAATTAACTGAACAGGATACAAAGATTGCGGCTCTTGAAGAGGAACTACTCTGTCTAAAAGCAATCATAGCTAGGTACGAAGAGATGTTTCGATTACAAAAGCAACGCCAATTCGGAGCTTCAAGTGAGAAGTTTCCGAGTGGTCAATTGACACTTTTTGGTGAGGAAACATCACATTCTTCTACCCTGGAAAATACGACAGTGCAAGGAACTTCAAAAGCTTACAATCAAAAAAAAAGAAACGAAAAGTTCGGGAAAGCCTAAACAATGAGCTACCTGTAACAGTCGTTCACCACAGCCTGCCCTTAAAGGAGCAGGCCTGTTCAGATTGCGGTCATTCTATGCATGTGATGAAAAAAGAATCCGCCGTGAAATCAAGATCATCCCTGCTCGCGCAGAGATTGTCCAACACGAACGTGACGTTTTCTCTTGTCGAACATGCGAGAAAGAGAATACTCATACACCAATTGTAAGAGCTTCAATGCCAGAAGCTGTCATTCCTAAAAGCATGGCATCACCTTCAGCGATTGCTTATGTGGTGACGCAAAGGTATATGTATGCCACGCCACTACATAGGTTGGAGGCACAGTTTCGCCAATTGGGTGTTCATCTATCTAGGCAGACGATGTCCAATTGGTTAGTCCTTTCTACAGAGGAACTACTTCGTCCGCTCTACTCTGCGATGCATCAATTTATTTTATCGCTTCCAGTACTTCATGCAGACGAGTCAACACAACAAGTTTTGTACGAAGAGGGTAAGCAGCCTTCTTCGAAGTCATATATTTGGTTATACAGGACTGGGAGGATTGGGCCTCCATGTGCCATATATGTATATTCATCAACTCGAAGCGCTACTAATCCAAAACTCTTTTTGGAAAATTTTAAGGGAACGCTTCATACAGATGGCTATTCAGGCTATGAGGGGTTGGAAAACGTTAGTCTCTCAGGGTGTTGGGCACACTTAAGGCGTTATTTTGATAAAGCTGTAAAAGCTGCCCCAAAGAACAAGAAAGAAGCGCCCACTCTTTCAGAATTAGCACTTATGAAAATTGGAGAGATTTATAAAATTGAAAGAAAAATCACCTCTCAATCTTTCGCAAAGCGCCGTAAGGTGCGCCGCAAGGAAAGTTTACCACTCGCAGAGGCTTTTTTCGCATGGCTTCAATCCATTCAACCAATAGTCACACCGAAAAGCCAACTAGGTAAAGCAATTAAATATGGAATCAATCAAAAAGAGAAGTTACTGCGTCCTTTTTTAGATGGAATACTCGACATTGATAACAATAGAGCAGAGAGATCAATCAGACCATTTGTATTAGGACGGAAAAACTCACTATTCTCGATTACTCCAAAAGGGGCTCAATCTACTGCCATCCTTTATAGTATCGTGGAGTCGGCGAAAGAGAATAAGTTAAATGTCTTAGCCTATCTAGTTCACCTCTATGAAACGCTTCCTAACATTGATAAGAACAATGTGAATGAGCTTGCAAAATTGTTCCCTTGGTCGAAAAAGCTGCCGGAGCAATGTTACCTATCTACAAATTAAAGGATTCATTACTAAAATAAAGGATCTGCACCCGGAAAAACAGGTGCAGATCCTTTTACGCTTACGAAGAATGCACTGTTCACGAAGAAATATGCTGCGATTAGGGAAGGATGCTGTAGCGATTGAATGACCGTTGCGATTTCTTCGATAAGCAGCTATGGCAAATAATGCCGAGAGGATACATTTACCAGTAAATATGTTTTGCGTTGTATGCTTCATGAATAGAATCGTATTGTATCGGTAAGAATCAAATCTTTGGAACAGAAATCGGTTAGAAGTGGACAAATGTTGAACGCTTTCGCTAAAAGTGTTGTAAAATGAAAGAAAGTAACTACCGATAGGATGATGATGATGGAAATTATGGAATATAGCATGATCGAAATGGTGGATCCGACTGGTATTTTATCTGGTCAGCGATATGAGTTTCGCATTTATGTGAAATTTGAAGAAGAGGATGAACTTTATACAGAGCAGGGGACTGGAGTCCGTGTACTTTATGTTGTAGATGAAGAAACCGAGAAGGTGGCATCTTATCATCTTTTTGATCGTGCGACGGATGAAGTGTTGGATTTTGAATTAGATGAAGAGGAACAACTGGTTATTGCTGAATTTTGCAAAGAGCATCTAGGCGACTGAACAGATACTGTTTCTGTAGCAAAACTTAAAAAGGCGGCGCACCAATTTTGAGTGCGCTGCCTTTTTGCGTTGTTCATTACAAGGAAAACCTGTTGACTTCCTTTTGAAGATTTTCTGCTAACCGTGCCAACGATTGTGAACTCGAGGAAATCTCTTCGTTCACAGCAAGTTGTTCTTCAGTTGCAGCGCTCGTTTCCTGTGCTGTGAATGCAGTTGACTCTGCTAGTTTTCTTACTTGAATAGATGAATGTGAAATCGCTTCTGTCATTGAGCGGATTTGTTCAATAGCTTCCGCTACAGTGACAACATTGTCGTTAACGTCATTGATAGAGTGTTCAATTGTATTGAACGTTTCTTGGGATTGATGTGTAGCGTCTAGACCGTCCTTCACACTGTCTCTACCTGTATGGATAGCTGAAACTGCTTGACTCGTAGCCTGTTGGATGGAAGTAATCATCTGTCCAATTTCTGTTGCCGATGTTTTAGATTGTTCAGCTAAATGACGGACTTCCTCCGCGACTACTGCAAAGCCTTTTCCGTGTTCTCCAGCTCGTGCTGCTTCAATTGCTGCATTTAACGCTAACAGATTTGTTTGTTCGGATATAGCAGTAATGAGAGACGTGACTTTTTGAATTTCCGCAGATTGTTTTGCCATTGCTTGAATAATGGTTGCAGCTTCTTGAATAACGGAATCCGCCTCGTTCATTTGTCCAGATAGTCGTTTGACAGTCGATGAGCCATCTGTAACGTGGGAAATCACTGCACGCATTGCATCGAGCATTTGTGCATTGCTTGCAGCAATCATGTTGACGTCAGCTGTCAGTTTGGAAACGGATGTGACAGTATCACCTACTAATTCAGCTTGTTCTTCACTATCTTTCATATTTTTCTCTGAAGCTGTTGCAACGAGTTCGGATGATGCTAGACTCTCTTCAGAACTTGCAGAAAGCTGTTCAGCCTGTGCAGCTAATTGATGGGAAGAATGCCGGATTTGTTCCAATAAACCTTTCAGATCAGTTGCCATTTTATTGAACGCTGTAGCCATGACGCCAATTTCATCTTTATTTTGAATGTGTAATGATTCAATGGTCAGATCACCAGACGCAACGCGTTCAATAGCAGCCGTCATTTTTCTAACAGGATTGCCAATGCTCCGACTAATGAAGGTAGCGATAATGAGTGAAAGTATAATGGCAATACCAATGAATACAAACGTTATCATATGTACAGTCTTCGTTAAACTTGCCAATTCTTGTCTTGATTGTTGCATTGCTTGTTGTTGATGTTCTTTTAAAGCAGTTGCTCTCTCCATAATTTGTTCGTTCAATGTGTTTGCATCACGTAGTAATGTTCGATTTTGCGTCTCGGAAGCTCTCATTAAGCTATAACTGAGTTCATCTACTAGTTCCCCAAATTGTAATTGCAGTGTAGTAAGCTCTCCGACAAGTTCAGCGTCTGAGGAATTTCTAAACGACTCGTTTAGTTCAACCATTAACTTTTCTGCATGGGCAGTTGACTCATCTCTTTGGTCGACAAATTCTTTCGTTTTAAATAATACATAACTACTAATGGCGATATACCGTTCTTTTTGTGCACTAATCAATTCATCTGCAAGGTTCACTTTATGCGCACGATCTTCAATGAACAAATCGAACTCCTCGTTCATCTTATACGTTGCAAAAAACGAGGAACCCCCCATTATAAGCATGATGACAAGAAGAATTGAGAACCCCATCCAAATCTTTTTTGATACTGATAATTTCACACTACATTCCCCCTGAATTTCACTCTAGTAGTACAGTCCATATACCTATTATACTTGTTTGATAATATAATACTATATAAAAATTATAAAATTTAAGCGCTTTCAATTTTTGTGCGGAAAAGTACGTAGAATTCTTTAAAAAATTTCGCACTGATCCGTTCGTTTTTTGTGATTTTTATTGAAAAATAGTAGATAATGTGTAGAGTAGAAAGTAGGAAATACTGATGAGGGTGTTTTTTTATTCATCGAAAATTCTAAGAAAACTGGAGTGTTTATAGATGAACAATGAAATCGTCGACATTACAATTATCGGTGGGGGGCCAACAGGTTTGTTTGCTTCCTTTTATGCAGGAATGCGCGAGATGTCTGTCAAGATTATTGACAGCCTTCCACAACTAGGAGGTCAGTTAGTCGAGCTCTATCCTGACAAATATATTTACGATGTAGGTGGATTTCCTAAAATCCTTGCAAAAGACCTTGTAGCAAATCTTGTAACCCAAGCTCATTACGCAAAACCGGAAATCTTGCTTGGAGAGACTGCACTCTCTTACACAAAAGAAGATGATCACTTTGTGCTTACGACTGACAAAGGGACGCATTTGACACGTACAATCCTTTTGACAGCAGGAATCGGTGCTTTCCAACCACGTAAGATTGGTTTGACAGAGGAAACTGATTTTGAAGGAAAGACCTTGCATTATGGAATAAAAGATCTTTCACTCTTCAAAGATCAAGAAGTACTTGTTTGTGGTGGTGGAGATTCAGCTGTGGACTGGGCATTAATGCTCGAGGATATTGCTTCATCCGTTACACTTGTTCATAGAAGAGAACGCTTTACCGCTCATGAAACGAGTGTCAATCAATTGATGGCATCTAAAGTGAATGTGTTAACATCTCGTAATGTCAAGTCCATTATAGGTGAAGGAGGTACTGTGAAAGAAGTGGTTGTTGTCCAAAAAGACGGTGCAGAAGAAACGTTGGCGATCGATCATGTAATCGTCAACTACGGTAATATCTCTTCACTCGGTGCGATTAAAGAATGGGGACTTGAAATGGATCGCAATTCCATTTTGGTCAACTCTCGCATGGAAACGAATATTGAAGGAATCTATGCAGCTGGTGATGTAACAAATTACGATGGAAAAGTGAAGCTTATTGCTGTCGGCCTTGGAGAAGCTCCAATTGCTGTCAACCATGCAAAAGCGCATATTGATCCGAAAGCAAGGTTGCAACCTTTACACAGTACGAGTGTGTTTAATTAATTTTCAACAATAAAGTGACGAATTGTGCATCGAAAAACCGCGCGGAACCTAAGTGTTAAAACTTAGGATTTACCGCGGTTTTTTATTGTTCGATGTTCAAAGGAAAAATGCAATAGCGAGTATGACCGCAATTGGACCGAATAAAATGAAATAGCCAATCGGATTGCCGAGATTAATGGTCCAGCCTACTCCGAAACGTTTCTCAACGAATATGGATGGATCGTTTTTGTTGACATAGAATACGCCAGCTTTCCAGTACCGGTCTTCATCTACATCCGTAATGCCTTGAGGGGTTTGTTCTTCTAAGTCAATTTGGATACGTGCCCCACCTTGCCCTATCTTATAGGCGTAAATAGCAGTTCCGACTAAACTGATAACAAGAAAACCTAATGGTGCGGTAATAAGTAGCAATGTACCGCCTATTTCTTCGTGAATAATTGTTAGTTGGAAAAAAGCAAGTAGTAAGGTTGTCAATAACGTTGTTAGAAATAGAAACCAACTTGTGTATTTCCTGAATGTTAGTTGTTGTATTTTTGATTTATTTTTATTCGTAGCGTTCAGTTTAATGCCTGACTTCTTTGTAAAATAATTTATAGCACTCATCATGCCTTGCATCACAAGAAGAATGAGGAGAAGGGCAACTGCGGTAAAGGGATTCTTTTCACTGAATGCATCAGGTGCGCCAGTCGGACCCCAGTGTGTAGGGATCAAATGAGGCAAGTGCTCATAATTTAATGTTGTATAAATGATCAGTCCAATTGTAATCGTCATTGGAAGTGTAAAATAAATTGTCGGCAACATTTCGTCAGCGGAGCGGCTCGATAAATCTACAACGCGAATTTGTTTTAAAGTCGCTCCCCATTCATTGTCCTGTTTTCGTTTTGCTGTTTTACTATGAAAGACAACATATAGAATCATGCTTACCAAAAGGGTGATAAATTGTAGCGCCAAACCACTTCCGACAATTGTCGCTTCTGTAGAATCATTTAGACTTCGTACAATGAAAGTGATTGCACTTATAAATCCTGTAAGGAGTGTCCCGGTCATATAATATTTTTTGTACTGTGCCAATTTGCTATCTTCGGTATGTCCTTCTGGAATTGTAACGCCAAAGACAACGGTCCTTTTGACGAAATAAGGTGTACCTGCTTGCATGCCTGTCAAAAATAAAATGATAACTGTCATGATGATGACGGTCATTTCCTTAGCCCTCCTTATAATCTGACATAATTGTTAAAGCAATCGATAGTACTTCATCTTTGTTCATTCCGTAAACTGTTGATTCAGCAAGTACAGTTTTTAAAGCATGTGTTATTGTAGCGAGTTGTTCGTCAGTTGGTGTTGTTATCTCGCTTACGACTGCTCCCGATTTAGGAATGATTCGAATGATACGTTTTCGTTCCAGCTCGTGGTATGCTTTATTCACGGTATGCATATTGACACCGAGATCAGCGGCCAATGAACGAACGGAAGGTAACGTATCGTTAGGTTGGAGCTCTCCTTTGGCAATCAATTCAATAAGCTGATTGACCAATTGCGTATATATGGGGATTTCTGAAGACGGTTCAATTTCGATGAACATGTTAACCCTCCAATCTGTTCTAATTGAATTATAACAGAAATATGCCTAGAATCAATGCTGTGAATAAACAAAAACCGCGTGACACCATCTCTGAAAAATGATGGTGACGCGCGGTTTTTAGTTTACCTTAGTAGGTTGTTTGATTTAATTCGGCAACTGTAACAAATTCATATCCTTCTGTTTCCAAATACGAAAGAACAGCATCGAGCCCGTCTGCTGTGGCTTGGTGGATGTCGTGCATTAAAATGATACTTCCGTCTTTGGTCTGTTCTTTTATGAGTTGGAGAAGTGTGTCAGGATTACGGTGTTTCCAATCTAATGTATCCACGTCCCACAAAACAACAGGGAGTTCAGTTTGAAAACGTACCATTTTGTTAACCGCTCCATAAGGTGGCCTGAAAGCTTCGGGTTTATGGCCAGATATTTTTTCAATCATCTCACTCGTAGATTCAATTTCTTTTTGAACTCGATCAGCTGAGAGTTTTGTAAGATCTGCATGGTTCCATGTATGGTTACCAATTTCGTGACCAGCTTCTATTACTTCATTTACAACATCAGGGTAATATTCGACGCGGCTTCCTAGCATGAAAAATGTTGCTCTTGCTTCATACTTTTTAAGTGTGTCAAGAATTTGCCGCGTTATTTTTGGGTCTGGTCCGTCGTCAAAAGTAAGAGCGACTAATTTTTTTGATGGTTCTACTTTATGTTCATTATCCGTGTGAGTTGTTGACTGGTCATGTGTAGAGTCATCTTCCTCCTTAGTAGGTGTTTCTGTTGAAGGGTAGTCTTCATTCGGATCCGTTGGTTTTGTCGGTTGAAACACATCGATTAGAAAAGGCGCAACAATATCGATTGGAAGCGTAACGATTGGAGGGCCAACTGTTTGGTCTGCAATTGTCTGCTCGTCAAAATAGAACAGAAGCGATTCATCAGAAATCGCATAGTTGCGATAGTTGTTCCAAAATGGTTGTGTATGCATTTCCATACTTTTTTCTTGTACATGACCTACTAACGATGGATCCTCGTGTATTGCTGCACGCACGAATGAAGCAATCTTTTCGAGTTTAGTAGGGTCATTGTGCAACAGATCTTCTATTGAATAATGATTCCCATTTTCTGGATTCAAGTGGAACGAGCGAATTTCCAATGTACCGGCTTCTACATCACTAAAGTTCGTATTTGTTACAAGGACAAAAGAATAGTTTCCAGAATGATGGGTAATGGTCTCAAAAGAGATGTTCAATTCACCTGAAGTTTTAGTGTTCTTTTGCCTTTTTGATTTCAACTTTTGTATGTAATGGTTTTGTGCTTCAGTAATATATGTAAGTATTTGGTCGTTAAAGGAAGTGTAGTTTGTTTGTGGATATTGAATCGCAAATGGTGAATAGGGATCATTTGATGTTTTCGTAACAATTTTAACGCCTGGATAGCTCGACTCGATTTCTTCCATCTGTATTGGAGAGGTTGCGTTTGTAGAAGGACTTTCTTTTTTAGATAGAAGACCTTTCGTCGGAAAAACCAATAAAAAGGCGGAAATTGTCAATAGAATGATTGCGACTGAAAAAATGATATCAATCCAAGTGGAACGGTATTTATGGTGCAGCTTTTTCATGTTGCTAAACTCCCTTATTTTGTATTCATTGGTTCTCGAGCTTTTGAAGCCCGTGTAAGGTGCATGTTGCTGTTTTTTGGTGCTTAGTCAAAAACTTGGAGAAGCGGATTAGTAGTCTTGTTAGCTGATTAATAACGCGAAAGTTTTGGAATATAAGCGTATCGTGTCAATAAAGTCTGTTTAATGACGCGAGCGTCCCGTTTTACAAGTGTATCGTGTCAATAAAGTCCGTTTAATGACGCGCGAACACCGGTATACAAGTCTAACGCGTCAATAAATTCCGTTTAATGACGCGAGCGAACCGTTTTACAAACTTATCGTGTCAATAAAGTCTGTTTAATGACGCGCGAACCCCGGTATACAAGTCTATCGTGTCAATAAAGTCCGTTTAATGACGCGAGCGCTCCACTTTAAAAAGTCTTTCGTGCTATAAAAGTCCATTTGAATTCAAATCATCTCCTTTTTCCATTTTCGTGTCTTACTAACACGATTTATGTCGCGTCAACTAACAAAAATGAATATTGTCTTCTTAGTATGTTAGACGGATAGACTTCTGAAATAGTTTCTGTGAAAGTAAAAAAATGTCGAATGTTTACTAGTTGAAAGTATACAACAATACCTAGTAGTTTGAGTGCTGGAAATGAATGTGAAATGTACGAAACGAATCACGTATTAATTGGATAAAAACAGTGCAATGGGGTTTTTCAAAAGGTGCATTTATGATATACTGTCAAATGCCCGCATCTTGCAAATTCGGGTGAGCTTTTATGTGTTTACAATCGAATATTGTTAAACCGATCAAGCTGTTATTTCTATTGCAAAGAAAACAAACAGAAGGTGGTCGAAGAAATGGAAAAAGGAGCATACCGGGTATTGTTGTACTATAAATACGTACACATTGAAGACCCAGAAACATTTGCTGCCGAACATTTGGCATTTTGTAAGGAACTTGGACTGAAAGGTCGTATTCTTGTAGGTACAGAAGGAATCAACGGAACTTGTTCAGGTACGATTGAGCAAACAGATGCCTACATGGAAAAAATGCATAGCGATGAGCGCTTTAAAGATCTTTGGTTTAAGATCGATGAAGCGGATGGACACGCATTTAAAAAGATGCATGTGCGTCATCGCGAGGAAATTGTTAACTTAAGTCTTGAAGAGGACATCAATCCATTGGAATTGACAGGAGAGTACTTAAAGCCTGAAGAATTCTTCAAGCAAATGCAAGATGAAAATACAGTTGTTTTTGACACAAGAAACGACTATGAATATGATCTAGGTCATTTCAGAGGAGCCATTCGTCCGGATATTGAAAATTTCCGTGATCTACCTGAATGGGTCCGTGAAAATAGAGAGCTGTTTGAAGGCAAAAAAGTCCTTGCGTATTGCACAGGCGGCATTCGATGTGAAAAATTCACTGGGTGGATGAAACGCGAAGGATTCGATAACGTTGCTCACCTTGAAGGTGGAATTGTCACATACGGAAAAGACCCTGTCGCAAAAGGACAATTATGGGACGGACAATGTTACGTATTTGACGAAAGAATTGCTGTTCCGATTAACCAAGTTGAACACGTAGTTGTCGGTCGTGACCATTTTGACGGAACGCCTTGCGAACGTTATGTGAATTGTGCAAACCCAGAATGTAACGATAAAATCTTATGCTCAGAAGAAAATGAGCATTTCTATATGCGAAGCTGTTCGGATGAATGCCGTACACATCCACGAAACCGTTATTTCACAGAACAAAACATGACGGTAGATGAATTTAATGAAAGACTCGCGGCGATTGAGGCAAAACGTAACGAAGTAGCTACTGCGAACTGAATAGATGAAAGACGTTAATGAAAAAGGCACATGGAACGAAGTTTGATTACTTTGTATCTATGTGTTTTTTGTTATGTGTCACCGAGTAAGTAAGGGAAGTAAATCAATTGAATAGTTCTTTCGAATATGGAAATTGTATGTAATTTTCATTTTATAGTTCATTCGGATTGTAATGTGTAGAAAATGGAACTTAGCGAGTTGTATACCGTATAAACGGTAAAGTCAGAAAGGTGGTAGCGATTATGAAAAACTATTTATTAGTAGCTCTATTAATTGTTTGTACCTTCCTCGCAGGCTGTTCTAAAGGAAATGAGAATGTGGACTCCGAATTGCCAGTAGAACAGTCCCCTGAAAATGAAGTGAAACAAGATGAGGAAGAACAAAATAATCAAATGGAAGAGTCGTTAGATAAATCACTTCTCCAAAACATCTCTTCAGTAAAGAGCGTTCAATCTGTAGAAGATTTGTCAGAATTGTCACCGGGCTCGTTGACAAGTGAGTTCACTGTAGAAGAAGAGACGTCAATGTGGGCAAAAACCGAAGTTCCTAGTGAGCTGCGTCCTGTGTTTTTATCCGAAATGAAAGAGGTTCTGAAGCGCACAGAGGACCCTGCAATGATTGTAAAAGCTCTAAACTATTACCTTGGTGGTGCTCAATACAAAGAATTGGTCGACCCGCTTATAACCTATCATCCTTCATTCACTGAACCTTTGATGCCTGAACCTTATGAGATGAACGAAGAAGGCGAGCGAACGAAACACCCTGCAAAAGCGCTTATTCTCCTCGATGCCAGTTCCAGTATGTTGCTCTATGCGGATGGACGCTTGAAAATGGATACAGCGAAAAGTGCAGTAAAGAGCTTTGCGACGGCAATTGGACAAAAGAGTGAAGTATCCTTATATGCATATGGACATAAAGGGACGCAAAGTGCATCTGATAAAACACTTTCTTGTGGGACGATTGTGGAAGTGTATCCTTTAGGAGAATTCAAAGAAAAAGAATTTAATAGCGTATTGGATAATGTAAAGGCAAGCGGTTGGACGCCGTTAGCAGAAGCGATTAAACAGGCCGGTATCGATCACAAAGACACGACAGAAGACCTAACAGTGTACATTGTTAGTGATGGAGCAGAAACTTGTGGGGGAGATCCGATTGCAGAGGCGAAGGCATTTGCACAAGGAAAGACCGGTCGACATGTCAATGTAATTGGTTTTCAAGTTGATAAAGATGCAGAAAGTCAGTTGAAAGCAGTAGCAGAAGCTGGGAATGGTACGTACATGGCTGCAAATTCCCTTGAAGAAATGACAGCAGGTATGTCGAAAATTTGGTTACCATCTGATTTGGATCTTGTCGGTCTCGTCTATGCAAAGCCGATTGGTTGGCCAAAAACAACGGCTCTCACAACGGTGTCGGACTATGCTAATAAAGCGAAAAAGGCGATTAAAGTAGAAAACAATCGATTGATCGGTGCGGCAAAACTACTTAAAGATGAAGCGTTAGTAAGTGATAGCCAGGAAGAAGAACTTATCACTTTCATTAACGACCAAAAAGATGCTTACCAAAAACTAATTGACGATTTGGAAGAAGAGAAACGCAAGCTAGTTGAAGATGAAGTCGACAGGATTGTTAAAAAAATTGATGACTATCAAGCGAGAATGAAAGAATTGAAAAAACAAAATGCAAAGTAAGCTATTACGAAATTGGATAAAAATCAAAATTTACCATACTAAGATACGCAGTTTGCCCACGTTTGAAGAAGTCTATTCGAAAAAGCGGTTGATGAAAATATCTGGTGAAGTTGCAACTAAATTTTTATCTATAGCGCTGTATTCCTGATAAGCCATTGTAAGTTAACGATTATTTGCAATGGCTTATTTTTATGATTGCATAGATGGTTTTGACTAATTAACGTTAGTAGATAACTAATTGCCGCCACGCTGTGCGCATACCCTCCGTATGTCCTCTTTTGTTGCGTATTGTATAGAGAGTGGGAAGTAAGGTTGCTTCTCTCTTTCAACTACTGTGCAGGGAGGAGGAGTGGACATGTTATTTTTTGAAGATGAAATTAAGAAAGTGAGTAAAAAAGTCGGTCCTTCTGGATGGAGTACGATGAGATTGCAAGATCCTCGTATTAACGGTCAGTTAAGGAAGGATCAAATTGCAAGAGAAACTGAAGCAAAAAATGTAGCGATGCGACGAAGTCGTTTGTTAAACGGGTATGACGGGTAAAACATAAGGCTGCACTGACCGACTATTTAAATAGTAAAGGGGCATTCGCTTAAAATGTAGCGAAATGTCCCTTTTCAGTTTGTGGCGAAGATCGTACATGGAATTTCACCTAATCAACTATTTTGAAAGTAACATTTCCTACACCCATATCAATGGACAAGTCGATCGTATGCTTAGCGGTTCCATATGCTTCGTTTACGTATACACCTTTCCCTTGTGGAATGAAATCATTCGTGTTGAACCGACCGACCCCTTTTGAAACGACAAGTTTTATGCCTGTATCTTTCGGTAGATAAATCGTCGTGTCTCCAACGCCCAATCGTAAGTCAACAGGAAAACTGTGGTCCCAGTTTCCACTTAAGTCGATTGTCGATTCTCCAACCCCACTATCGATTGCAAGACTGCTCAGTTGGATGCCTTTTAAATCCAAATTTGCTGTAGAAACACCTAAGCTGACAGCTAATTTTACTGGAATCTCATTTGTGAGCTGCAGCGACCAATCGTTCTGGAACTTTTTATTGGAAAAACCAATATTCATTGAAGATTTTTGTTTCAGGTGTGCAGAACCGATTTTGTTTTTGTTTTTATACGTTAGCGATGGTTTCCACTTCTTATCGGTATAGTCGAAAGTCCCGTTTACCCAGTCTGAAGCGCCGCCGACCATTTTTAATGTACCGACGCCAAAGTGAATTGTCATATCCAATGATTTTGCATCGTCTCTTTGTATGATAGCTTCCTCGTTCACTGGAATGTTTAGCAGTTTTTCGTATAAAAAAATACCGATGACGACTAAAAATCCCCCTATTAATCCAGCCCACAACACTTTTTTCATGCCCATTCTCCTTTGCTTTTCGGATGAACGCTAACCCTTTAACACTATCATAGCGTATAGTGGTGATATAGCCACTAGACGGACGTATGATTTGTTCTCGGTCTTAAGACGTAGTTGTCAGAAGAATGATACGTAACGAAGGGAAAACATTTACCGCTGCTTAACAACAGATAACGGTTCAAAGAAGATTTCATACGCTTTGTATTGAACCGAAACACCGAATCGAGCATGATAATGTTGAATGGATGCTAGTAAATAGTCTTCTGTTACTTCCAAATGACTACACACTTCTTCGATTGAAAGATAATTTAACTCATAGCAATCAATCAGTTTGTCGAGCGAGACAATTTTTTCGTACCCCCACCTTCTTGCAATCAGTTCAAGTTTCCAATTGGTGAGAGAAGATGCATCCGTAATGTCCCCATAAGTCGTTTCATAATGGCCAATCTCTTCCGCAAGAATACAATGTTTTTCATAGGATGAACGATGTTGGTCGATGAGAATCATATTATCCATATAAACTCCACCTAATCCTACCGGTAATGTTTTGACTTCTTTAATTGCTAAATGTGAATATTGGGCGAGAAGCAACTCATACATCATCGTACCGCCTCACTTTCGCTGCGATTTGAGAAATTGGATATACTTTTGAATCTCTTTCACTTCTTCTTCTGTAAGGTCTTCATCCATATGCATAGCTATAGTTTCAACTTTGTTAGCTTTCTCTTGTGTCAATCCAAGAATGCCATCAACAGAAACATTAAATGTTTCTGCAATTGCTTTCACCATACGGGTTTTTGGTTCAATAGATCCTGACTCCCATTTTGAGACCATCCCTTTCGTAATGGCAAGATGATGTTGACGATTGATACGTTCAGCAAATTCTTCTTGTGACAACTTATTTTCCAGACGGACTTTCTTAATTTCAGAACCTAAAGTTTCCATGCATTAACCTCCCTGATCTGTATGAATAAGTATACTGTAAAGTTTCTTTTGTGACAACATTTCGTGTATTTATTGTTGAAAGTGAAACCGAACATATGTTATCTTCATTTAAAAGTTTCATATGTGAAACTAAGGTTTTCATTGTTTCAAATGTGACTCAATTGAGGAGGCGTGGACATGAGGGCAGAAGAAATGGAGCAATTAGTGAGAGATTATCACTGGATGGTAAATAGTGTGGCGGTGATTAGAGAGTCGATGGAACATGTCGGTGGATTGACTGCTAAGTATGGAAATGACGCAGCAATGCCGAAAAAAAGCGGTGTCCAAAATGATCCTGTTTTCAGAGAGGTGACAAGGAGGGAACGCAGAATGAATAAGATCATTGAATATGAGAAAAAAATAATGATTGTGCAACGAAGACTCACCGCGATAACGGATGATCGAGAGGCTGAAATCCTTCATTGGTTATTGGAGGGGAAAAGTTTGCGTTGGATTGGTCGGCATATGAAAATTTCTGATCGGCATATTGGAAGATTAAAAGATTTAATCATTAGAAAAATGTGTGATGAAGAATAGAGAAAGACATGTATCGAGTCAAATCGCGCCATCATCATGTTTTGATTAGAAATTGATGTCGCAAATGTCGCGTAGGTCGAATAAATGACTTGAACATATTGGGTGCGTTACACTATGTTTAAGCAAAAAAGAACATGTGTTCTATATAAGGAATGGTTCGAGATACTTTACGAATGATGTGATGAGAAGAATGTCTAGATCTTGAATTGTTCGGTGTACAAGCAACATGAATAGAGCGGTTGTCTGCGTTTTGGACATCGCTCTTTTTGAATTTAAAAATTTTATAGAAGGGACATTTGAAAATTCCATTCGGAAGTGATGAAGAGGTACAAGCATGAATGAAAATAAAGGAATACATTAAAAAGAAGAACGTGAAAAAAGGTGAGAGGAGCAAGAGAAAAGGATTGGATTTTATAGTGAAAAGAGTATGTGGTGAGGATGCACATGTCCAAAATTGGTGGCAATCAAGAAGGGAGAGAGAGAATGGATGCAAGAGAAGTCCTCGGTTACTTTTTGACACAAGGGCCATTTGCTGTACTGTTTGTTTGGTTATTCATGTACCAAGTAAAGAGCAGTGAAGCAAGGGAACAACGGTATCAGCAGTTATTGACGACGATGGCGGATAAATATGACGACATTATAAAAGAAATTCAAGAAGTGAAGGAGCGATTGCCGCCTAGGTAGATATCGCTCTTTTTATTATCCGAAAGGAGGTGATGCCTGAGAAATTAAGAACAAAAAAGGAGGTGAAATACTAAAACTGAAAGAATAAGTGGTGTAAAGAAAGTAGAAAACTGAAATTTGAAATTAAAAACAAAAAACTAATAGGGAGGAAATGAAAATGGTTAAAATTTATATCGATCCGGGACACGGTGGAACGGATCCTGGAGCAATTGGGAATGGATTAAAGGAGAAAGATGTAACGCTTGCTATTGCGACGAGGGTTAGAAATATTCTTGTCAACGAGTATTCTAATGCTACGGTGCGTATGAGTCGGACAGGGGATCAGACGGTCAGTCTATCCCAACGTACGAATGATGCAAATGCTTGGGGAGCAGCATTCTACTTGAGCATTCATATTAATGCGGGTGGAGGTAATGGGTACGAAGATTATATTCATAGCAACCTTTCGGATAGCTCAACGACAGCACAACTAAGAAATACGATTCATTCAGAAATCGTGAAATTGATTGATATGCCGAACCGTGGGAAAAAGAAAGCGGATTTCCATGTGCTACGAGAAACGCGTATGCATGCAATGCTAACGGAAAATGGATTTATTGACTATGCATCGAACGCTTCGTTAATGAAAACGTCTGCATGGTTGGATAAAGCTGCTAGAGGACATGTAAACGGATTGGAAAAAGCGCTTGGGTTACAAAAAACGAGTTCTCCACCACCTTCTGGATCCATTTTATACCGGGTCGTTGCCGGTTCATTCACATCACGAGCCAATGCAGATCAACGTGTAGCAGAATTACAAGCAAAAGGCTTTGATAGTTTCATTGACATTTACACGCAAGGGGGCGTCACTTATTATCGCGTCATTGCAGGTTCATTTGCGGATAAGTCAAATGCGGACAAGCAAGTAGCAGATTTAAAAGCTGCTGGATTTGACGCCTTCATCATTACTGTATTTTCATAATGATGATTTAGTTAGTATGTACGAAGGTTTTCTAAACGTAATGAGAGGTCGCATGAAAATGCGGCTTCTCGAATTTTTTTACGGATGATATTGTTACCTTATTATTTTCCATCTACAACTATCAATTGACTACATTTATCTTTAGAGAAAGGAAATCAACATACATAGGAGATTTCACGGTAACAGTCTATGAACCTAAATTGAAGAAAGGACGTCTTATAGTAAGAAGATGAAGTGTGTTTTCATTAATTGAAAAGTGATAATAGTGGAAGTGTACTTTATATGGCTTATGGTAATTGTGAAATGGTATACTACTATCATTGAATGATATTGGAGGAACAGATTTATGGAATGGAAAAATATTTATCGAGGGTTCTTAATGGGAATCAGCGACTTAATTCCAGGAGTGAGTGGCGGTACAATAGCATTCATCCTCGGTATATATGATCGATTACTTATTGCAATTAGCGGCTTTTTTAGTCGAGAGTGGAAAAAGCATATCGGTTTTCTACTTCCGCTTGGAATTGGAGTTGGGTTAACGTTAGTCCTTTTTAGCAAACTGATAAACTTCTTGTTGGAGAATTATGAACAACCGACACAATTTTTCTTTTTAGGACTGATTATTGGTGTGGTTCCATTTATCTCCAAACAAGCTGGTGTGAAAAAGAACTTTACAATTGGTCATTATGTGTTGTTAATCGTCGTGGGTGTAGCATTGGCTAGTACGGTATTCATTAAACCGGCTGATGCAGTAATTATTACATCCCTATCGATGCAAAATGCATTAGGTCTATTTTTTGCTGGATGGGCAGGTAGTATGGCGATGTTATTACCAGGTGTGAGTGGCTCATTCATCTTATTGTTGCTTGGTGTATATGCTACTGCCATTAATGCTCTCTCTACATTAAACCTTCCAATTATTGTAGTTATTGGAGCAGGGGTCATTGTCGGTTTTATTGCCAGCAGTAAAATTATCCATTACTTATTGAATACGTACACATATGCAATGTTTGCCATCATTATCGGTTTAATCTTAGGTTCTGTATTCGTTATCTATCCAGGTATTCCTGATAGCGGTACACCATTTGTGATGAGTGTTGTTGCCCTGATTACAGGGTTAATAGTAGCAAATATGTTTAATGCAGCTGACCCGAGTGAAAAGTAAGCATTTATAAGTAGAACAAGCCCTCTTTGGTTTACTGTAACCGAAGAGGGCTTGTTGCATTTTTCAGCGATGTTTGGATGAACGACATTTATAAAAAAGCCATCACAATAATTATCCAGTAAATGTGCATGCTAACAATAACGACATAGATGATCAGTGCGAATAAAACGGTGTATTTTAAAATTGTTGATGTTTTTGCAAATTGAATTAACGTTAGAAGGATTGCCGGTAAAAGGATTTTCATTCCATAAAACAGTAGTATACTTTTGTCGTGCACAAAGCGCATAAGCGGGTTCAACTCTTCTATATGGCCTTGGCGTATCCCGATATCGGTAAAAACCGCATCGATGATACAAAGACAAGCAAGTAGAAAACTTGTATGTACAATTCTATTTTTAGAAGAATGAATCATATCGACAGTTTCCATTCAATTTCACTCCAGACATAGTAGGGCTTATGTCAAATAGGATATGGAGTTTATATGTGTTTTATTCAATTTAGATATGTAAGGTCACAAAAAAGCCAATGGTCCCAAGCAAGGAGACCATTGGCTTTCATATTTGTTTCGTTGTTTACTTCGCTGTTTCAAGAACGTCGCTCATTGGAATGGCGAGTGCGTTCGCTACACCTTCTCCATATGCAGGGTCTGCTTTGTAGCAGTGAAGGATATGTCTGTACTTAATTTCGTTTGGTGCATCTCCTAAATTACGAGCTGTATTACCGAACAAGACGGCTTGTTGCTCAGGTGACATCAGTCTAAATAGTTTTCCAGGTTGTGTGAAGTAATCATCATCATCTTCTCTAAAATCCCAATGTGCAGCATCACCGTAAACTTTTAAAGGTGGTTCTTTGAAATCAGGTTGGTGGTTCCACTGTCCGAAGCTGTTTGGTTCATAAGAAGTTCGGCTTCCGTGATTTCCATCTACGCGCATTGCGCCGTCACGATGGAAGCTGTGGAATGGGCATTTAGGAGCGTTAACAGGAATTTGGTGATGGTTCACGCCTAAGCGGTAGCGTTGTGCATCGCCATATGAAAATAATCGTGCTTGTAACATTTTGTCAGGTGAAAAACCGATACCTGGGACAATTGCTGCAGGTGTAAATGCAGCTTGTTCTACTTCTGCAAAATAATTGTCGGGATTTCGATTCAACTCGAATTCACCTACTTCAATGAGTGGGAATTCATCTTTGTACCATACTTTTGTCAAATCGAATGGGTTGTAAGGCATGTTTAGGGCTTGTTCTTCCGTCATCACTTGAATATACATTTTCCATTTCGGGAAGTTGCCATTATCGATGCTGTCCAATAAATCTCTTTGATGCGATTCTCGATCTATACCAACTAATTCAGTTGCTTGTTCATCTGTCAAATTCTCAATGCCTTGCTCGGAACGGAAGTGGAATTTCACCCAAACGCGTTCATTATTTGCATTGATCATACTGTATGTGTGACTTCCGAAACCGTGCATATGTCGATATGTTTTTGGAATCCCGCGATCACTCATGACAATCGTAATTTGATGTAAGGCTTCAGGGAGGGAAGTCCAAAAATCCCAGTTGTTTGTTGCGCTTCTCATGTTTGTACGAGGATCACGTTTCACTGCGTGATTTAAATCAGGGAAGTGAAGCGGATCTCTAAAGAAGAAAACTGGTGTATTATTTCCAACAAGGTCCCAGTTTCCTTCTTCCGTATAAAATTTTAGTGCGAAACCACGAATATCACGTTCAGCATCGGCAGCCCCTCGTTCACCAGCTACAGTCGAAAACCGAGCAAACATCGGAGTCTGTTTCCCTACTTCAGAAAATAGTTTAGCCCTCGTGTACTGTGTAATATCATTCGTAACAGTAAAAGTCCCATAAGCTGCTGAACCTTTTGCATGCATTCGTCTTTCAGGAATAACTTCGCGATCGAAATGAGCGAGTTTTTCAATTAGCCAAACGTCTTGTAAAAGAATCGGTCCTCTTGGTCCAGCCGTCATGGAATTATGGTTATCACCAACAGGTGCACCCGCAGCAGTTGTTAATTTCGTTTGAGAATGATTATCATTGATAGTCATTGATAATTCCTCCTTGGAATAGTAGTGTGCTAACTTCAATTATCAATATACCATAGGCGTTCATGTAAAACCAGTGTTATTTATAATAATTATTGTTAAGAAATTAATATCGATTAATAGCGATTATTAAAGAATCTTGTTGTGACCAAATGCAGGAACAATTATAGTGAACTCAAAGAGTTGATGATGAAAGAGGCTGCTGATCTTAGTATTAGTTAGCGTATAATTTTTTTCTAAGCAGTTGGAAGGACGGATAAAGTCCTTCCAACTGCTTTTTTTTATCGTATTTAAACAATACAAATCAGTGATCCCAATTAACTATGTATCTTGATGGAGTTGCTCGTAACAACGATTGTTATGACAGTATTCAACCGACAGATATCCGAAAATCGACAGACTGTAACTTTTCAGATTTGGAGAGACAACAACGTACTAGAATGGAAAGTGTACGAAGTATCCAATTGTTAAAAAAGTGATAGAGGATATAAAAGTTCCGATACTAGCGAAAACAAGGTATCTTCGAATGTCTACACCTGAACTTCCTGACATGTAACAAATAATATGTCGCATACCTGGCACAAAATAGCCGATTGTAATTGCCCATGAACCATACTTATTAAACCAACTGTCCACTTTTTGGATCCGTTTTGGTGAAAGGCTGATCCATTTTCCATATTTCATGAGTAACGGTTTTCCGACTTTGCGACCAATCGTGTAAGTGAATAGGGTTCCTGTCAACACACCGAGAATTGTAATGACGAACGCGCTGAAATAATTCAGCGTACCGACTGCTGATAAATGTCCGATGAAAGCAACGACCACTTCATCGGGTAACGGTAGCCCGAAAATTCCGAGCGCTAAAAATATATATACGGCAAAATAACCGTAATGCATGACAAAGTCTTCAAACTGTAACATTCCTTATCCCTCATTTAGTTAAATTTCGTTGTTCTGTGATGGTTGAGGTTCTATCCATTCGCCAATAGGCTGCCCTACTTTTACTTCAGTTCCTGATGAAAGTACTGTCTTAAAGTGCGCATCGTCTTCAATGAAGAGAATGACTGTGGAACCGAAAGAAAAGTAGCCGAACTCATCGCCTTTTGTACAGTTTTTTGACGTGCTTGTCAGGTGGATGCTGTTGACATTCAGTGCACCAACTTTGATAATTGCAAGTTTGCTATGGGTCGTTTCCATTTCGGAAATCAACCGATAGTTCGTTGCAAAAGGTTGATTGCCAAGTCGTAATCCTAAATCGTTGACAGGAAAAGATGTTGTTCCTAATGCATATCGATTGACCAATTGTCCATTAAATGGGTAGTGAAAATGATGATAATGACTGGGTGATAAGTAAAAAATATAGAAAAAACCATCTTTGTACGTATTTGCGCTCTTTTCATCTCCCAAAATTTGTTTTATACTATATAGATGATCTTTAATGTAAAAAGACTGTTGTTCATTGATTTTGCCGGATGCTGTCAAATAGCCATCTACCGGTGAAGTCATCACATTTGCTCTTTGATCGATCGGGCGTACGCCGTGCTTTAAATTTCTCGTGAAAAAATCTTGAAGACTTTTATAATGCTCTAGCGGATATTCCGCTTCCTCTTCATTGATACGGTATGCGGAAGCAAAAGGCTTTAGTAGTCTCTTACTCATTGAAGAGCGGGTAAATGTTTTTAAAATCGATGAGGACACTGGGTGTCCTGTCAATTCGACGAATTGTTTAAAGAGTGTTTTTTTCATTACGGTAGTCTCCCATGCAAATAGTATGTAGTAGAAAAAATAGACGGAGGAATTCTCATGTTTTTATCCAGATACTTTGATTATACTAAAATAAAAGGGCAGTTGGCGAATGCAATTACATTGACGAACCTTAGCTTCGGAATCATCGCCATCCTCTTAATCTCACGCGACCTTAGCCATATGAGTCTTGTATTCATCTTTTTAGCAGCCCTATTTGACCGTTTTGACGGTATGGTTGCAAGACATTTCCAATCAGAATCGTTGTTTGGTAAGGAATTGGACTCGTTAAGTGATTTAATATCTTTCGGTGTCGCACCTGCTTTATTAATTTACACGACAAATTTGTCTAATATGTTATGGGTTGGGATTGTGGCTACAATCTTTTACATTCTTGCGGGGGCAGTTCGCCTTGCTCGATATAACGTAAGAGAATTTGATGGGACATTTTACGGTGTGCCTATTACTGCAGCTGGCGTTCTGTTAACATTATCTTACTTCTTAAGCCATTATGTCGGTCCTGCCTTTTTTGTAATCGTTATGATCATACTCGGAATTCTAATGGTAAGCAATATTAGGATTGCAAAAGTATAATAATATGTTGTTTTACTTTCTTTTGCGCTCAACGATCATCAGATTCGTTGAACGCATTTTTTCTATTTTCTTGGAGACGCTATCAAATGTCTGCTATTCTAGAAGAAGCGACTTATTTAGAATGGAGTAATGTGCATGATGAAGAATTTGGAGGTGACATCAATCGAACAATTACAATCCGTGCTCTCCACTTACTTTGGATATTCATCGTTTCGAACTGGACAAGAGCAGGCGATTCAAAATGTCTTGCATGGACGAGATACGTTATGTGTGATGCCAACAGGTGGAGGAAAATCAATCTGTTACCAAGTACCAGCTATGGTCATGGAAGGTACGGTTCTAGTTGTGTCACCATTAATTTCTCTGATGAAGGACCAAGTGGATGCACTTCTACAGATAGGTGTACAAGCCGCGTACATAAACAGTTCATTAACGACTGAAGAATATTTTGGCGTTATGGAAAACGCCTTAGCTGGCGCATATAAACTATTATACGTTGCTCCAGAACGGTTCGAGTCCCAATCGTTTATTCAACAAATCAACAAGATGGATATTCCGATGATTGCCATTGATGAAGCGCACTGTATTTCACAATGGGGGCATGATTTCAGACCGAGCTACCGAATGATGCATACGGTCATCAATTCGTTTGTGAAGAAACCAGTAGTCCTCGCTTTGACTGCAACTGCAACACCTGCAGTGCGGGATGATATCTGTCACCAATTGAACATCGATCCCGAATTTACTGTGATGACAGGTTTTGAAAGAAGTAATTTGACGTTTTCCGTCGTGAAGGGACAAGACCGGGACAAGTTTGTGAAGGCGTATGTAAAGAAAAATGAAGGCGAAGCAGGCATTATTTATGCGGCTACGCGCAAAGCGGTTGACCAAGTATATACGATGCTCGAGCGGACCGGAATTGCAGTTGCTAGGTATCATGCTGGTTTATCGGATGTTGTTCGTCAATCTGAACAAGATCGTTTTCTTATGGATGAAGCGACTGTCATGGTAGCGACAAATGCATTTGGCATGGGCATCGATAAAAGTAATATACGTTATGTAATTCATTACCAGATGCCGAAAAATATGGAGAGCTATTATCAAGAAGCGGGTCGTGCGGGAAGGGATGGACTTGATAGTCACTGTACCTTATTATTTTCGTCGCAAGATGTCATTACGCAACGGTTCCTTATTGATCAATCACAAGATGTCAATCGGATACCTGGTGAGTTGGAAAAATTACAATCGATGATCGACTATTGTCATACCGAATCTTGTCTACAAAAATTCATCATCTCCTATTTTGGTGAAAGTGACCTACAAGATTGCAACCGTTGTGCAAATTGCACGGATACGCGGGAACGGGCTGATGTAACTGTTGACGTTCAAAAAGTGTTATCTTGCGTTATTCGGATGGGGCAACGTTTTGGTAAGACGATGATCGCCCAAGTGTTGACCGGTTCAAGAAATAAGAAAGTTGTCGAATTCGGATTTGATAAACTGACGACATATGGCATTATGAAAGGCCGCAACGCGAAGGAAGTGTCCGATTTTATTGAGTTTATTATCTCGGAAAATTATCTAGGTGTTGAAAATGGTCAATTCCCGATTATTTATGTGACGGAATTAGGCAAAGATGTGCTGACTGGGAAAACTAAAGTCTATCGGAAAGCGACAGTTGAAACAAAACAGATTACGCAAGACGACCCGTTATTTGACCAATTACGCGCACTTCGATTGAAAATTGCGCAAGAAGCAAGTGTTCCGCCTTTCGTCGTCTTCTCTGATAAATCATTACGGGATATGGCTGCTAAAATGCCAATGACCGACGAAGCGTTTTTGGAAGTCAATGGTGTAGGTGATGCAAAGCTTGAGCGGTATGGAGAAGCGTTTATGGAAGAAATCAAAGCTTTTTCAAAGCAGATGGTGTAAGAATTTTAGACAAAAGGAAAACCGCGTGCGCGTCTCAAATGAGTCGCCGGTACGCGGTTTTTTACGTTCGAATTATTGTTGAGGTGAAACAATTGGTTGGACGTTTCGCTCTTTCTTTCTGCAGAGTGCAACCAATACATACACAATGGGTGTGTCGATAATTGCGATTGAAAACTTAAAGATATATTGGCTCGCAATCATGCCAAGTAATATAGAGGTAGGCATTGTTCCTGCAAATGCGATTGTAATGAATAACGTCGTATCGACGAATTGACTCACCATCGTAGAGGCATTGTTACGTACCCATAATTGTTTAGAGCCGTGTTTTTGTTTCAGCTTATCAAAGATTGTTACATCTAAGTTTTGGCTCACGAGATAGGCAACTAAACTGGCAATAGTCACACGGAAACCTGCGTTAAAGATCGTTTCAAAAGCAGCTTGGTTTTCATAAAAAGGAGCAGCAGGCAAGTGGATGGCAATCCAAATGAATCCTATTGCCAAAAGTTGTGCAATAAACCCGGTTTGAACAGTTTTTCGGGCAGCCTCTTTCCCATAAGCTTCAGTTAGTACATCCAAAATTGGATACGTACAGACATAAATGACGGCTGCTGCAGGAATAACGATCCAACTGCCAACGCTGATCAATTTCACTGCTACAATGTTCGATAAAATTAATAAACCTACAAATATTCCACTTAAATAATAGCGCATCTTTCATTACTCCTCATCGATTATCGATTTTCTCAGGGTACAGATCATGGTTCATCAAACGATGCTCCGCCATCTGTTCGTATTTCGTTCCCGGTTTACCATAATTGCAGTAAGGGTCGATTGAAAGACCACCCCGAGGCGTAAATTTCCCCCAAACTTCAATATAGCGCGGCGCCAATAAATGAATTAAATCATTCATGATGATGTTGACACAGTCTTCATGGAAATCCCCGTGATTCCGGAAACTGAACAAATACAGTTTCAAAGCTTTACTTTCGACCAATTTCTCATCTGGAATGTAACTGATGTACATCGTTGCAAAGTCGGGCTGTCCCGTCATCGGACAAAGGGAAGTGAATTCAGGGCAATTGAATTTCACGAAGTAATCACGCGTTGTATGCATGTTGTCAACGGCTTCTAAAATGGATGGATTGTATTCATAAGCATAGGTCGTTCGTTGGTTACCTAATAGTGTTAAGTCTTGTAGTGTGTTTTCATCTCTTCCAGTCAATACAAAAACCTCCCTGAAGTTATGTTGTCAGGGAGGGGCCATAGAAATGGAAAAATAAAAGCCATGTCAAATGGACATGGCGTAGTTTCCGGCATCCATAGTTTTTTATAGAGGGTCGCTATGAACCTCTCCCGAACAGGGTTATTCTTTTCGTCTATGACTTTAACTGGTTTTACCTATTCTGTCAATAGCAAACTTCGTTTCAAACCTAAAATTGTATAAAGTGCAATGAACAAAAGGATGATTCCTGTCACCATGAACCCACCAGTGAACGATAAATCCAAATAGCCAATCAAGCTCGATCCCGCTACGACACCGATGGAAAAAAAGGCATAAAAATAGCCGTATGCTTTTCCGCGGTACTCAGGGGCTGATGAGTCAATTAGCAATGAATTGATAGACGGGAATAGAAAAGCGAAGCCGATGCCATATAACCCCATCGCTAAAAACAGGTGAGTAAGCGCTGATACTTGGCTTAACAAAATCATGCAAATACCCATTAGTGAAATCCCGAAAGCTAACGTAATCATAGGACGTACCCGATCAAATACACGATTAATCGGTAGAAGGAAAATTAGTATTGCGACAACCCCGAATGTACTGAGCAGCATTCCGGTTGTTTTTGTATCAAAGCCAAGCGCTTCCACTTTTAAAGGGAGGATGAATGCCAGTACCCCTTGTGAAAACATGAGAAAAAATGCACCTGAAAATGCACGGACCATGCCGGGGTGTTTAAATAAGTATTTGACCCGAAATTGTGATGACATTTTTAAGCGATTTTTTCTGACATACGTATAGGAACGCAACAGAAAGAAGGCTGCGAATGCTAAAATAAACATGATGAGGCCATTCATTCCCATTATAAAAGGGGTACTTGTTTTGGAAGCGACAATCCCACTATAGGCAGGACCGATGATCGCCGCCATTCCAACGAACGCTCCGGAAATTGCGACACTACGGCCACGTTTTGATTCTTCTGTACGATTTGCAAGAAATGTGAAAGCGGCTGGAACAATAAGCCCTTCCATAAATCCGTGGATGAATCGGATACCAAGCAAAGAATATGGTCCCTCAACGACTGTATACAATAAAAGCGACGCTCCTGAGGCGAATAAGCCAATGAGTAAAATCATAAAAGGGCCACGGCGATCTGTCATGAAACCAGAAATGATATTTCCAATTGTATTTGAAAAAGAATACATACCGACAGCTAAACCGGTCAAAAAAGAAGAAGCGCCTAACGATAGAGCGAACGGACTCATAATAGGCAACTGTGAAAATAAATCAAAGAAAGAAAAAAAGACGATTACATAGACAAATGCGCGCATTTTAAATCCTCATTTCAAATAAAGTCCATCATAGTCTACTGTACCATTGATCGTTCAATAGACCAAAGGACAGATTGTGAACAAAAATAATCATAGCATTCTGAACAAGGTAACGATAAAATAATACAATACTTTACGAGAGAGGGATGATGGAAATGAGTTCAAAAATCAACATCGGTATTGTCGGTTATGGAAATTTAGGGAAAGGTGTAGAATCAGCAATCGCTCAAAATGAAGATTTAACACTTCATGCTGTTTTTACAAGAAGGAATCCCTCTACACTAAAGGTGAATAGCGGTGTACCTGTCTATGCATTAGGCGATGTCGAAAAGTTCGTAAATGAGATCGACGTCATGATTTTATGTGGTGGGTCTAAAGATGATCTTCCGGAACAAGGTCCTGCACTTGCTAAACATTTTAATACGGTTGACAGCTTTGACACGCATGCAAAAATTCCGGACTACTTCGAAACAGTAGACGCTACGGCAAAACCGAATGGAAAAACTGCAATCATTTCTGTCGGATGGGATCCTGGCCTATTCTCCATTAACCGGCTTTATGGGGAAGCAATCCTTCCTGAAGGAGCGACGTATACATTCTGGGGCAAAGGGTTAAGCCAAGGTCACTCTGATGCAATCCGTAGAATCGCTGGTGTCAAAGGTGCAGTCCAATATACGATACCGGTTGAAGAGGCTGTTGACAAAGTGAGAAGTGGAAACCAACCGACACTGACGACAAGGGAAAAGCATACACGTGAGTGCTATGTCGTATTGGAAGAAGGTGCAGATGCATCTGTTGTTGAACAAACAATTGTCTCTATGCCTGACTACTTCTCAGATTATGACACAACGGTCCATTTCATTAATGAACAGCAGTTGGCGGAAGAACATAGCACAATGCCGCATGGTGGATTTGTCATTAGAAGTGGCAAAACAGGAACTTCCAGTAATCAAGTAATGGAATTCTCTTTGACGCTTGATAGCAATCCGGAATTCACATCGAGCGTCCTCGTCGCTTATGCACGCGCTGCTTTTCGTATGAATCAAAAAGGAGAAACAGGCGCGAAAACCGTTTTTGATGTTGCGCCAGGTCTACTTTCATCTAAAAGTGCACATGATTTACGCAAGGAGTTATTATAACAATGAAAGCACTTTCAATGTAGCTAACATTCCATTATACTGAATAAGTAGTTTTTATTTGGGAGGTCGAAATAATTGGCGAAATTAGATGACACATTGCAAATGCTGAAAGAATTGACGGACGCGAAAGGAATTCCAGGGAACGAACGGGAACCTCGTGAAGTCATGAAGAAATACATCGAGCCGTTCGCAGATGAAATCGACTATGATGGCCTTGGTTCATTGATTGCCAAAAAATCTGGTCAAGCAGATGGCCCGAAGATCATGGTAGCAGGTCACTTGGATGAAGTCGGCTTCATGGTAACGAAAATTGACGACAAAGGATTCATTTCCTTCCAACCGGTCGGTGGCTGGTGGAACCAAGTGATGCTTGCGCAACGCGTCGACATTGTTACACGCAAAGGGGATATCGTGACAGGCGTTATCGGTTCCAAGCCTCCACACATCTTGTCCCCGGAAGCACGCAAAAAGCCGGTTGACATTAAAGATATGTTCATCGATATCGGTGCAACTTCCAAAGAGGAAGCGATGCAATGGGGCGTTTTGCCAGGTGATATGATTGTCCCGCACTTTGAGTTTACTGTGATGAACAACGAAAAATATTTGCTAGCGAAAGCTTGGGATAATCGTATCGGATGCGCGATTGCAATCGATGTCATGAAAGCGTTGAAAGATGAAAACCACCCGAATATTGTTTTCGGTGTAGGGGCGGTCCAAGAAGAAGTCGGTTTACGTGGAGCCAAAACAGCTGCTGCGAAAGTGCAACCGGATATTGGCTTTGCTGTTGATGTAGGAATTGCTGGCGATACGCCGGGTGTAACGTCCAAAGAAGCTGCAAGCAAAATGGGGGATGGCCCTCAAATCCTTCTTTATGACGCATCAATGGTTTCTCATAAAGGATTGCGCGATCTTGTCGTCGATACAGCGGAAGCGCACAACATTCCATACCAATTCGAAGCGATTCCTGGCGGCGGAACGGACGCGGGATCTATTCATGTAAGTGGAAATGGTGTACCATCCATCGCAATTTGTATCGCCACTCGCTATATTCACTCGCATGCAGCAATGTTGCATAGAGATGACTATGAAAATGCCGTGAAATTGATTGTGGAAGTTATTAAAAAGCTTGACCGTGAAACGGTGAATAATATTATCTTTAATTGAACGCCATTTTTGAAATGAATGAAATCCGCATGGTGACAACTGTCAAAGTTGTTGCTATGCGGTTTTCTTGTTGTTTGAATTCAATTGAAAGTGTAGCGATCGCATGGTTTTAGTTATCTTGAATGAGAAACGCCGTGTTGGATTAGAAGTAATTATTTTTAATAAAAATACATTTGACTTTATATTTATGCAATTGTATACTGATTTAAACAAACATAACCGTGGATGGAGATGATCAGTTTGGTTCAAATGCATAGCGCAATCACAACGATTGGTAAGACCATAGAAGATCAAATAAAAGGTAGAGATTTATTGACGCTGTTAGACTATACAAGCGAAGAGATTGACTATTTATTACAAAAAGCACTTATCATGAAACAAGAGATGGTGGCGGGGAAAATGCCTGCCGTATTACAAGGGAAGACGCTCGGTATGATTTTTGAAAAACATTCTACGCGAACTCGGATTTCATTTGAAGTAGGTATGAATCATCTAGGGGGGCATGCAATGTTCATGCATGCAAAAGACTTGCAAATCGGACGAGGTGAGCCGATTTCCGATACCGGAAAAGTCTTATCTGAATACGTTGATGGGGTTATGATTCGTGCAAACTCACATGAAATGGTGAAAGAGTTAGCAAAGCATGCAACAATTCCCATCATAAATGGCTTAACCGACATTTTTCATCCGTGCCAAGCACTTGCGGATTTGCTCACGATGATCGAAGTGAAAGGGACGATTCGAGGAAAGAAACTCGCTTATGTGGGAGATGGGAACAATGTAGCCCATTCTCTCATCATTGGAGCGGCCAATATGGGGATGCATGTCGCTTTTGCTTCTCCAGAAGGCTATGCGTGTAATCAAAACCTATTCATGAAGGCACAAAAAATTGCCAATGCAAATGGCGGTTCACTCATTCAAACGAACAACGCGATCGAAGCCGTCGAAAATGCGGACGTTGTCTATACAGATGTCTGGACGAGTATGGGCCAGGAAGAAGAAACAGCTACTCGATTACAAGTGTTTAATGATTTTCAAGTGAATGATCAACTCGTCGCTCACGCAAAAAAAGACTATATGTTTTTGCACTGTCTGCCTGCGCATCGTGAAGAAGAAGTTGCTACGTCCGTGATCGATGGGCCAAATTCCTATGTATTCCAACAAGCGGGTAACCGTCTACACGCTCAAAAAGCTGTACTCGCAACGCTGTTATAAAGTGCTAGTTTCGAATGAATGAGTAGCTGTAGTCGTGGAAACATGTGGAAAACAATCTGAATTTCCTGTAGTATATGAATTGAATTTACTCATATCGTGGGGGTACAGAATGTTTGAATACTTTTTAGTGTTTTTAGGAGCTGCCATACCTTGGTTCGAAATTGCACTCGTCATCCCATTAGGCATCATAAGGGGATTATCGCCAGTTTGGGTGATGATTCTCGCGTTTATCGGGAATATGCTTACAGTATTATTGTTAATTATTGCCTTTCAGCGCGTCAAAGAGTGGATGGAGAAACGACGTGAAAAAACCGGCAAACCTGAATCCAAACGAACAGAACGCGGAAAACGGATTTGGAATAAATACGGCATGCCTGGCCTCGCCTTACTCGGTCCGATTCTCATCGGAACCCATATCGCTGCATTTATCGGGTTACTATTTGGTGCGACGAAAGTAAATACAACGGTCTGGATGACGATTAGTATCACACTATGGACGCTCGTTTTCGGGCTTGCCACAGCAGCCGGTTTTGATATTTTTGTGCGGAACTTTAATTGATCGTTCGAGAAATTCCAGATGATGAAACGAAGTTGAGAAGCGAGTAGGGGGGATTCCTGTACTCGTTTTTTTTGTGGGCTTCTCTCAGAGGTTGATTGCTTTTCGATAAGAGGCGTGAGTGTTGCGATGCGAAAGGTTTACATTGTGATGCGAGGGCTGAGCATTGTGATACGAACCGCTTACGTTGTGATGCGCGCGGTTTGTGTTGTGATGCGGTTGGAGCATTGTGATGCGAAGGCTGAGCGTTGTGATACGCGGGGTTTATGTTGCGATGCGGTTTGAGCATTGTGATGCGAGGGCTGAGTGTTGTGATACGAGCCGTTTACGTTGTGATGCGCGGGGTTTATGTTGCGATACGGTTGGAGCATTGTGATGCGAGGGCTGAGTGTTGTGATACGAGCCGTTTACGTTGTGATGCGCGCGGTTTGTGTTGTGATACGCACAGGTTATATTACAATTGCATAAACACCTCTAGATCCAGGCGGTTCATCTCCACCTAAAAAGCACGATAAGAAGTTGCTTCTCATCGTGCCGTTCATCCTATTGGAGCTTTCAATGATTGTCTACTTAACCAGCTGTAAATGCTTGAGCGAGTTCGCCGGTGATTTTTGCTTTTTCCTGCTCGTCCGCATTGACCCACAACTTTTCAAAGAACACGCCTAATCCTGGCAAAAGGTGCTCTTCGCCACGGTTCAATGCATCTTCTACTACATTTCGAATATCGTCCGCGGAATTATTTGTCATGTTTGCTGTAATCGCGTCACGAATTTGAAAGTTCATATTATCAATCCTCCTGCAATCATTTTGGACACAATGATCGCCAACTATACAGACATTTGTTACACTGAGAAAAAAGATAAAAAGGATGTCAACAATACATGAAAAGAATTGAATCCACTCAAAATGGGCTTGTGAAACATTGGAAAAAACTTGTCTTGTCAAAGAAAGATCGGGACAAATCGGAAGAATTTATCGTTGAAGGCTTTCATTTGGTGGAAGAAGCGCTAAACACCAATGGTACTGTTGTCCATTTAATGGTGACTGAAGGAATAGAACTCCCTGCTAATTGGAATACGGAAAACGTGCAATTGATTGAAATGACAAAAGCTGTTGCTAAAGAGCTCATTGAAACGGAGCAATCACAAGGCGTATTTGCTCACTGTAAACAGCCTCATTATTCGCCTGAAGAGGTCAAGCATTGGAAAAAATATTTATTAATTGATGCGGTGCAAGATCCAGGCAATATCGGGACGATGATTCGAACGGCGGATGCTGCAGGAATTGATGCGGTTATTCTTGGAAAAGGCTCCGCTGATCCGTATAATCCCAAAACCGTCCGATCTGCTCAAGGTTCACATTTTCATATACCGGTCATCAAGGGTGATTTGAATGAATGGTTAGCGCAACTGAAACAAGCAGGTATACGCATTATCGGAACGGGCTTGCAACAGGCATCCGAACATTACGCAATTGAACCGATGCAAGCATTCGCACTCATTGTTGGGAATGAAGGAAGTGGTGTATCTGAAGACTACTTGCGACAAGCAGACGAAGTCGTGAAAATTCCGTTGTATGGCAAAGCGGAATCTTTAAATGTAGCGATCGCAACGGGCATTCTCGTCTATTCATTCGGAAGAAGATAAACCTTAACCCAATCTTGATGAATGAAACGGAATAGGCTATACTAATACTTATTATACATTGTAAAAGCTGTGACCGGGAAAAGTAGACGGTATTTCTCCTGCAGGAAGTTAGCGCCTTGACTGTGAGTGCTAATAGGAAGAGAGCTGTTGAAGTTCACCCCGCGAGCTGCCGCTTGGACCAGCGAGAGCTGTAAAGGTGTGCCGGTAGAGGGCCGTTACTCCAAATGAAGTGATTATGCGTTTCTTTGCATAATAATCAGGGTGGTACCGCGAACTCGTCCTCGTCCCTTTTTGGGGGCGAGGTTTTTTTATTTTGAAAGGAGAATGACGATGGAACAACAGTTGCAGCAATTAAAAGATGAAGCGTTAGGAAAAATTCAAGATGCTCAGTCCGTAAAAGAGTTAAATGACGTTCGTGTCGCTTATCTTGGGAAAAAAGGACCGATTACCGACTTATTAAAAGGAATGGGTAAGCTCCCTGCTGAGGAGCGTCCGAAAATGGGTGCACTCGTCAATGTCGTGCGTGAAACCGTAACGGCATCTTTAGAAGAAAGAATGGCGTTGCTGGAAGCGGAAGCAATTAATGCGCAATTAGCGAAGGAAGCAATCGATGTTACGCTTCCGGGTCGTCCAGTACAAGCAGGCAATCACCATCCACTAACGCGTGTCGTAGAAGAAATCGAAGACTTTTTCATTAGTATGGGATACGAAATTGCAGAAGGACCGGAAGTGGAAAAGGATTACTACAATTTCGAAGCACTCAACTTGCCAAAAGGACATCCAGCGCGTGATATGCAGGATTCCTTCTATATTTCTGATGACATTTTGCTTCGTACACATACATCTCCTGTGCAAGCTCGTACGATGGAGGCAAAAGGTGGCGAGGCGATTAAAATCATTTGCCCGGGGAAAGTGTACCGACGTGATAATGATGATGCAACACATTCACACCAATTTACACAAATTGAAGGTCTTGTCGTTGGTGAAGATATCCGCATGAGTGACTTGAAAGGTACACTTGATTTATTCGCGAAAGAGATGTTTGGTGCAGAGCGTGAAATCCGCCTACGTCCTAGCTTCTTCCCGTTCACTGAACCGTCCGTCGAGATGGATATTTCTTGCTTTAAATGTGGTGGTAAGGGATGCAATGTGTGTAAAAAAACAGGCTGGATTGAGATTTTAGGTGCCGGAATGGTGCATCCGAATGTATTGGAAATGGCGGGTTATGATCCGTCTGCTGTTACTGGATTTGCATTTGGTATGGGACCTGAGCGTATTGCAATGTTGAAATATGGCATTGAAGATATCCGTCATTTCTACACGAATGACAGCCGGTTCATATCACAATTCCATCGGACGGAAGCGTAAGGAGGAGAAAACATGTTAGTTTCAACGAAATGGCTAAATGAATATGTAAATACAGGCGGGATTACACCTGCAGAGTTAGCGGAAAAAATCACACGTTCAGGTATCGAAGTCGATTCCATTATCGATCGTTCTCACGGTATGACAAACGTCGTTGTCGGATACGTAAAAGAATGTGTCAAACACCCTGAAGCGGATAAGTTGAATATATGCCAAGTGGACGTCGGCGAAGAAGTAACACAAATCATTTGTGGAGCTCCTAACGTCGCTGAAGGCCAAAAAGTGATTGTTGCACGTCCAGGCGCAGTTCTGCCTGGTGGTATGAAGATAAAGAAAGCGAAACTTCGTGGCGAGGAATCGAACGGCATGATTTGTTCATTACAAGAACTCGGGATTGAAGGGAAACTTGTTGCCAAAGCATACGCTGAAGGGATTTATGTGTTACCTGAGGGAGCGGTACCTGGTGAAAGTGCATTGCCTTTACTCGGTTTGGATGATACTGTCCTCGAGTTTGATTTGACACCAAATCGGTCAGATGCATTAAGCATGTTAGGTGTAGCTTATGAAGTGGCGGCAATTTTATCTGAAGAGATCCATCTTCCGAAAATTGATTACAAAACATCAGAAGTAAAGGCCGAAGACATGTTGAAGCTGCGTGTCGATGCACCTGACGTCAACCCGATGTACGTTGCTAAAGTCGTGAAAAACGTGAAAATTGCTGAATCGCCACTTTGGTTACAAAATTACTTAATGGCTGCAGGCGTGCGACCACACAATAATGTCGTTGATATTACGAACTATGTGCTCATGGAATACGGTCAACCGCTCCATGCTTTTGACTATGATCGATTGGAAACGGGTGAAATTGTCGTCCGCCATGCGCATGAAGGGGAGAAAATTACGACGTTAGATGAAGTGGAACGTACGTTACAACCACATCACCTCGTCATTACGAATGGTCAACAACCAGTAGCACTTGCTGGTGTAATGGGCGGAGCCAATTCCGAAGTGCATGATGGTACAACAACAGTTGTCATTGAATCTGCTTATTTTGCAGGGTCTTCTGTCCGACAAACTTCTAAAGACGTCGGTTTGCGAAGTGATGCAAGTACACGATTTGAAAAAGGAGTCGATCCGAACCGTGTCCTTGAAGCAGCTGAACGCGCTGCGCAATTAATGGCGGACATTGCTGGTGGAGAAGTATTGGCAAACTCGGTCCTGTTTGATGAACTCGACAAAACAGCTGAGCGCATTACCATTTCACCAGACTATATTAATAGCCGTCTAGGAATGAAAATTTCGATGGATGAAATGCTCACAATTTTGGAGCGTTTGCGTATACCGACACAAGCAATCAATGGTCAACTTGTCATTGACGCGCCAACTCGTAGACAAGACTTGCGTATTAAGGAAGACATTATCGAAGAAATCGCCAGAATGCATGGCTATGATGAAATTCCTAAAACACTACCAATAACGGAATCAACACCAGGTGGACTTACTCCTTATCAGGCGAAACGCCGTATTGTGCGCCAATATCTTGAAGGTGCGGGCTTATATCAAGCCATTACGTATTCATTAACTTCCAAAGAGCAGGCTCAAGCGTATGCGTTAGAAACTGCGCCTGTAACGGAATTGCTCATGCCGATGAGTGAAGAACGAAGCGTATTGCGCCAAAGTTTGGTTCCTCATTTACTAGAAGTGGCAACGTATAACGTCGCACGTCGGATTGATTCTGTTGCATTGTATGAAACGGGTTCTGTATTCCTTGGGATGGAAGAAGACGGCCTCCCACGTGAAGTGGAGCATGTAGCTGCAGTGATGACAGGAAAATGGGTCGATCATGCTTGGCAAGGCGAAACGAAAAAAGTCGACCTCTTCGTGCTGAAGGGCATTGTGGAAGGGATGATGAACCGTCTCGGACTAGCAGATCGCCTTTCATTTGAACAATCGGTTGTAGACGGTATGCATCCTGGCCGTACGGCGACGATTTTGTTGAATGGTGAGCGTATCGGTCTAATTGGACAGATTCATCCGACAGAGCAAAAGAAACGTGACTTGAAAGAGACGTACGTGATGGAAATGAATCTCAAGCAAGTGTTGACAGTAGCGACGGAAGACTTGATCTATGTTCCAGTCCCACGTTTCCCATCGATTTCAAGAGATATCGCGCTAGTTGTTTCAACCGTAACATCTGCAGGTGCTCTCGAATCGGTTATTCGTCAAGCAGGTGGAAAATTACTGAAAGACGTCAAGTTATTCGATTTATATGAAGGTGAGAACGTTGAAGAGGGCAAAAAGTCACTCGCGTTTTCATTGACATACTTCGATCCTGAACGGACATTGACGGACGAAGAAGTCGTTAAAGCGCACGATAAAGTGCTGAACGCTTTAACAGAAGCGAATGCTCAACTTAGAGGATAACTCACAAGGGTAAGGAATATCCTGCTGAATCTGTGATAGAAAAGAGAAATGGAATTGCATTCGTGCAATTCCATTTTTAAATTCTCTACGTGAGTAGCGATTTTATCAATCAAAGTTTCTAGCAGCAACACTTCAAAAAATATAACATTTTGTCTTAAGGTCACTGGAAGAGTTCCCAAAAGAGGGCTTATCCTAGAACTGTTGATTTGCATTCCGTGCGGACGCTTTCCGGGGGCTTGCCCTCAGCCTCCTCGCCGCTTCGCGTCTGCGGGGTCTTCACGCTGCGCTGATTTCCCAGGAGTCGCCGCTCTACACTCCAATCAACGTAAATCGCCTATATTTAAAGTGAAAAAAATACAGTGATCTTTTTAAAAGGAAAGAATCACTGTTTTAATTGAATTATCAAAGTACCAAGTTAAGATTGTATGCTGCGTCACATTGGGTGCTAATTCGTTAAAATTCCACCTAACGAATATCAAAACCAATATTTACTCGCATGTCATAGCTATTAGGATTCTCTCCTTCAATGCTGCTTTCCACATAAAACTGAGCTGAACCACTCACAACGTATTTTCCAGTCGGAAACCCTTTGTCCACAATCGTTTGAATGAACTCGCGTTTTGCAGCTTCATCCTCGTCACTATACCCACCGGCAAATTCATATTTCACCTTGAAAGGGACACCCTTTTTCAACGTTGTGTGAATCAATGGCTCGTTCATCGCATAATCGATCTCGTAATTGCGAGTTAGCTCTTTAATTGGGAAATAAAAAGGGGAGGCGGCGTGTGAAATGACGATGGATTCTTGATCACCTACGTACGTCAACTCTGCGTATATTGCAGTCTCTTCGAATTCATCATACGTTTCTTTTTCCGTATATAATTTGTATACGAAATCATCCGCTTGCATTTCCGCCTCTTGAGGGTAGGAAACGTTTTTACTAGGGGTATTCCCGTTACTAGACACACTACATCCGGCTAATAAACCAATGATTGCTAAACTTACTAATCCCTTTTTCAAGTAGAATCACTCCTTGTTTAGTAGACGGTAGCGCATCAAATAAGTTACATTTTCTTCTTTGCTGCAAGTTTTTTCGCTTTTTGTGCATTTGCAAAATGCCATTTGGTCATGGAACGCAATGCTGCTTCTCCGTCCTTGAGAAGAATTTTAGCAGCAACTTCATCCACTCGGGGACCCGCCCCTTTTGGAAGGGTCATGCCGGCGAGTTGACTGAGACGATCCATCTCTTCTAAAAAAGCGACACGCGCGATGATTGATGCGGCTGCTACCGAGACGTGCAATCCTTCTGCTTTGGTGGAAAATAATACATTTTCACGGATAATCTCAGGTTCGTTTTTAATGTGGTTATAATAGATTCCACGTTCTGCGAATTGATCAATCAAAATATATTCCGGTTTTTGTCCATCCAATTTGCGTAAAACGTGTTTCAGTGCTTGGTTATGCAAGAGTGCTTTGATTTTTCCTTGTGACCAGCCTTTTGCTTGCACTTCATTGTATTTCGGGTTGGATAAAGTCAATACACTATGCGTCAAAGTCGCTTGTAAGTCGGGAGCTATTTGTCTCATCAGATCATCTGTCAGTTGTTTTGAGTCTTTTACACCGAGTTCTCGGACAAGATTGATCTGTTCAGTACGCACATAACAAGCTGCTACAGTAACTGGACCGAAAAAATCGCCTGTTCCTGTTTCGTCTGATCCTAGTACTGATAACCCGGCAAAATTATCTGGCAATAATTCACCTTTAGGAGATGCTACCTTTTTTGCTGTCGACGTCGAACTTGCCTGTTGTGTTGCCTTTGACTTTCCCCATTGTGCAGCTTCACGTTCAGCTCCATTCCCTTGAAAGAGCACTTTTCCGGATTTGTAAACTGTAATGGCGGTATCTGGAAGTTTTGCTGCAAATAAAATCCCTGGAGCATTTCTCGTCACTTTAAATGACAGATAATGTTGTGTTAGTGCTGAAATGGTTGACTCATCTAATAGAAGTACGCTTTGTCCCATTGTTTTCATCCTCTCGATTCACTTGTCTATATTGTACAGGAACAGAACGTGTAGGTCTGTCTATAAAGTCGTTACAGATCCCAAAACTATCCCTTCTCTTTTCAAGTAAAAGAGTTTCATGGTATGATTGGGTACAGAGTCGTTATTTGGGAGGTTTCAACATTGGCAGACGAACAGAAGACGCGCGTTGCGGTTGACATATATGGGCAAACTTATACAATTGTCGGCAGTGAAACAAGTAGTCACGTTCGCCATGTCGCTTCGATGGTTGACGCAAAGATGAAGGAAATTAGTGCCCGTAATCCTTACTTGGACAGTTCCAAAATTGCTGTGCTCACCGCTGTCAACAGCGTTCATGACTATTTACTGTTAAAAGAACGTGTCGAAGAGTTGGAAGAAGAATTGAATAAGTTGAGAGGTTGACTGACGTATATGCTAGATTTACTCATTGTGTTCCTATTAGTAGGAGGATTGATTACTGGGTTCCGTCGAGGGCTCATCGTGCAACTCATCCATATGACAGGTTTCATCATTGCACTTATCGTAGCGTACATATATTATAAACCGTTAGCTGATAAATTCGTATTATGGATTCCTTATCCAGGGGTGACAGCTGGATCGAAATTGAGCTGGACAGTAGAGCAACTTGATCTTGACCAAACTTTTTATCGGTTATTAGCATTTGTAATTATTTTTATTGTGGTGAAATTTGTTCTGCAATTGATTGCCTCAATGTTTGATTTCTTGAAATACTTACCAGTACTAGGTTTTGTTGCTCGATTTGGAGGGGCTGCATTAGGATTTGTGGAGTTTTATATACTAATTTTCCTTGTCCTCTATTTAGTTGCAATGCTCCCGCTAGATTTCATACAAAATTGGATTGAACATTCAATCTTAGCAGAAGCGATGTTCGAGCATACACCGATTTTTTCGGAGACTGTGAAAAATTGGTGGTACATTTATACGAAGTGATCTTTGTTGAAAATCGAACTGTTCACGGCTTCCCCCCTTCGCTGGAGGGAAGCCTTTTTCACAGCAACTAACAACCCAATGGAGGTATGGATGATGAATAAAAAGACGATCATTCGCACGTTCGAAAAAATTGCATTGTATATGGAATTACTAGGCGAGAATCCATTTAAAGTAGGTGCTTTTCGTAAAGCGGCGAATGTTCTCGAACTCGATCCTCGTAGCTTATCCGAAATGGATGATATTTTAAAATTAAAAGGGATTGGGAAAGGGACAGGCGCTGTAATCATTGATTTGCTTGAAAAGGGTGAATCGGATCTATTGAAAGAGCTGGAGCATGAAGTACCAAAAGGCTTGCTCCCCTTATTAAAAGTTCCTGGCCTAGGTGGCAAGCGCATTGCAAAACTTCGTGAAACGCTTGGCATCGATTCAGTTGAATCACTACGCCAAGCTTGTGAGTCAAATAAAGTAAGTGAATTGCCGGGGTTTGGTAAGAAGACAGAAGAAAAGTTGCTGCATGAACTACAACAACTCGGTACACGTAAAGAGAAGTTGCCAGTTTGGCAAATTGAGTCAATTGTTCACGCTATTGAAGAAGAGTTAAGAAGAATTCCCGAAATTACTCGCTTTTCGGTTGCTGGAAGTTTCAGGCGTGCTGAAGAAATGAGCAGTGACGTGGATTTCATCATCGTTACAGACAATCCGGCCGTTGTAACGGAAAAGGTCGTTTCTGCTTTACCTGTTGAAGAGACGGTAGCGGCGGGAGATGCAAAGCTATCGATTGTGCTGGACATGACAGATGCGGTCGACGTCGATTTTCGCTTCGTGACGGATGAACAGTTTGCTACCGCACTTCATCACTTTACAGGCTCCAAAGACCACAATGTAAAAATGCGGCAGTTGGCGAAATCTAAAGGGATGAAAATTAGTGAATACGGTGTAGAGCAGGAAGACGGGACAACGAAAACATTTAGCTCTGAGAAAGCGTTTTTCAAGTTCTTTGATCTGCCTTATATACCTCCTTCCGTTCGGACAAATGGTACTGAAATTGACCGAGCGGATGAAATTGCAGAACTTGTAACGGTACAAGATATTCGAGGCGATTTCCATATGCATACAACGTGGTCGGACGGTGGCTACTCCATACGTGAAATGGCGGAAGCGTGTCGAGCGAAGGGGTACACCCACATGGTTATTACAGATCACACGCACTATTTAAAAGTAGCAAATGGTCTAACGCCTGAGCGCGTCCGTGAACAAATTGCGGAAATTCGAAAAGTGAATGCAGAATTTGATGATATTGAGATTTTTTGTGGCACTGAGATGGATATACTGCCGGATGGAACGCTTGATTTTGAAGATGATTTATTACAAGAATTGGATTTTGTCATTGCATCAATCCATTCGAATTTCAATCAATCACAAGAGCAGATTATGGAAAGACTATATGCTGCGATGAAAAATCCATATGTTCATATGATTGCGCACCCAACAGGTAGAATAATTGGCCAACGTGAAGGTTATAACCCGGACGTTATGCAACTCATCGAGTGGGCAAAAGAGCATCATAAAATCCTTGAATTGAATGGAAATCCCCATCGTTTCGATTTGTGTACGGAATATTTGGTTGCAGCCCAAGAAGCTGGCGTGAAAATTGCAATCAATACGGATGCACATGCAATTGACCAATTGAATTATATGGACATTGCAGTAAATTATGCACAAAAAGCTTGGTTGAAAAAAGAGACGGTCGTCAACACATGGCCGCTCGAACAATTTATCCGTGAAATTATTCGGAAGTGAAGGGGAGTGTAAGACATTGGAGACACGTGTCTTAAAAACACTTGAATTTGACAAAATTAGAGAGATTGTAGCGACCTATTGTACGTCAACGATTGGTCGTGACCTCTTGCAAAAGTTAGAACCAGTCAGTGACTTCAATACAGTTGTTGAGTTGCTCGATGAGACAGATGAAGGGCTTGCGATATTACGTCTGAGGGGCAATGTACCGATGGGCGGCATTGCTGACGTCAGACCTCATGCAAAAAGAGCACAAATTGGTGGTGTACTGAGTGCTTACGAGCTCATGGAAATTGCCAATACGATTCGAGCGAGTCGTATTCTTCGGCAATTCATCGAAGCAGTGAATGAAGAGGAAGATATCGAGTTACCGAAGTTTTTAGCCAAAAAAGAAGCGTTGCCTATACTGACAGGGCTTGAGCATGAAATTAACGCTGCAATCGACGATAACGGTCACGTTGTTGATAGCGCATCAGGAACTCTCCGTTCCATTCGACAAAACCTTCGTATGCAGGAAGGTCGTGTGCGTGAAAAGTTGGAAGGATACACTAGAGGCCGTAATGCAGCGAAAATGTTGTCCGATTCAATTGTAACAATCCGAAACGATCGCTTTGTCATCCCTGTAAAAGCTGAATACCGGTCACACTTCGGCGGTGTCATTCATGATATGTCCTCTTCAGGACAGACGCTGTTCATTGAACCAGATGCGGTCGTTCAAGCGAACAACGAAATTAGGAATTTGAAAATCAAAGAACGGGAAGAAATCGAAAAAATCCTTCAAGAACTGTCGATGAAAGTGCAAGAAATCGCACATGAATTGTTTGTGCTTGTAGGTGTTTTAGCGGAAATTGACGTAATTTTAGCGAAGGCGAAATATGGAACTGCGCACAAATGTACGAAACCGACTGTCAATGAAGAGGGGTATATTCGATTAGCGAAAGCGCGTCATCCACTGTTGCCGATTGAAGAAGCCGTAGCAAATACAATTGAATTTGGTAAAGAGATTACGTCCATTGTCATTACAGGTCCGAACACGGGCGGAAAAACCGTTACACTCAAAACAGTCGGCTTATGTACGTTAATGGCGCAAGCTGGTCTACCCATTCCTGCATTGGATGGTTCTGAGGTTGCTGTGTTTGAATCGGTTTATGCGGATATTGGGGACGAGCAATCCATTGAGCAAAGCTTAAGTACGTTCTCCTCCCATATGGTGAATATTGTAGACATCTTGAAAAAGTTCGATTCCCGCTCATTACTCATCTTTGACGAATTAGGGTCAGGCACCGATCCGCAGGAAGGCGCTGCGTTGGCAATTGCCATATTGGATGAAGTGCATGGTACGGGGGCTAGGGTGATGGCGACGACGCATTATCCAGAACTGAAAGCGTACGGCTACAATCGGCCCGGTGTTGCAAATGCGAGTGTTGAATTTGATATTGATACGTTAAGCCCGACGTATCGGTTACTCATCGGCGTCCCGGGACGTAGTAATGCATTTGAAATTTCCAAACGTCTTGGTATGCACGAGCACATTATCGGCCGCGCTAAAAAATTCACGGGAACTGACCGGGGAGAAGTCGATTCAATGATCGCTTCATTGGAAACAAGTCGGGTGCAATCAGAAAAAGATGCAGAACAAACACATGCGTTACTCATTGAAACAGAAAAATTAAAGCGTGAACTGGAAACGAAACTCGCTGAATTTGACGACATGAAAGAGAAGCTTGTTGAAAAAGCGAAAGAAAAAGCAAAGACGATTGTGGATACAGCAAGAACAGAATCTGAAGCTGTTATCGCAGAACTGCGCGCCCTTCGAATGAATGCGGGTGCACAAGTGAAAGAGCATGAATTGATTGAAGCACGCAAAAAATTGGATGAAGCTGCACCGCAAGAAAAGAAGAGGAAGATTGTAGCAAAAGCTGCTGCAAGACCACTACAAGTCGGTGATGAAGTGAAAGTCGTCACATACGGACAAAAAGGAACGTTAATAGAAAAAGCTTCAGCAAAAGAATGGGTCGTACAAATTGGTATATTGAAGATGAAGCTCGATGAATCCGTATTGGAATATACGAAGCCAGAGAAGTTGAAAGAACCTGTCGTGTCCGCTTCGGTGCGCGGTAGAGATTCCTATGTGAAGTTGGAACTCGATTTGCGTGGTGAACGGTATGAGGATGCCTTGCATCGAACAGAAAAATATTTGGATGATGCACTGTTATCGAATTACCACCAAGTGTCCATCATTCATGGGAAAGGGACTGGCGCGTTACGACAAGGTGTCCAATCCTACTTGAAAAATCATCCACGGGTAAAAAGTTATCGCTATGGCGAAGCGGGTGAGGGTGGCCACGGTGTGACAGTTGTTGAGTTAAAGTGAAGTAACCGCTTATAGGTAAATCATTCGTAACGATCCAACCCGTTAAGAGTCAGTCGGTTAAAAAAGAGGCGTCTCGTGTCTTTCTTTAACCGTAACTGACCCGTCAAAAGTCAACATGAATTAAAAAAGATCTTGAGAAATGAATCTTTTTCGACCGCTATACGTAGAGGAAGGAATGAACGATTCATAAAGGAGCCAAACAAATGACAAAAACAGGGTTTTGGAGCCATCCACTAGTAGAAACAGCAGGCTACTTCAGTGTTGTAGTCCTTTGCCTCATCGTATCGATGGTCTTATTTGAACTTGTTACGAAATATAAAAACTGGGAAGAAATCCGAAAAGGGAACATGGCTGTAGCAATGGCGACCGGTGGAAAAATTTTTGGTGTCGCGAATATTTTCCGTTATTCGATCGAACAACATAATACGTTGCCCCAAATGATTGGGTGGGGGTTATACGGGTTTATTTTGCTTGTGTTTGCGTATTTGCTTTTCGAATTTTTAACACCAAAGTTCCAAATTGACAAGGAGATTGAAGAAGATAACCGCTCTGTCGGCTTTATCTCGCTGACCATTTCAGTCGGCCTGTCCTTTGTTATCGGAGCAAGTATTTCATAGGAGACTTCTAATGGAGAAATTATCTAAAATATTGATTGTTGTTTGTATCCTCTTTGTTATCATCGGCATCTACTGGATGATGACGAACACGCCTTGACTAAAATTTGCCGGTCAAGGCATTTTTTTGTGGAGTTTTTAATATTCTATTTGAAAGCGGATTCATTTATCGATATACTATATTAAGAATGAATTTTCTATAAACTATTAAAAAGAAGGAGGTTTTGCAAATGACGGAAAAACCATGGCTCAGCATGTATCCACCAGAGATTCCGAAGACGATTGCATATGACCGGATTCCCATCCAACAATTCTTAACAGACTCGAGTAACAAGTTTCCCGATAAGACGGCCATTCATTTTCTAGGGAAGGACATTTCATTTAAAGAGTTTCATGATTCGGCCTTGAAGTTTGCCAATTATTTACGCTCTCTCGGTGTGGAAAAAGGAGACCGGGTGGCGATTATGCTTCCGAACTGCCCGCAAAGTGCAATTGCTTACTATGGAATCCTTTACGTCGGTGCTGTTGTTGTTCAAACTAATCCTTTGTACACGGAAAGAGAACTTGCTTATCAAATGAAAGATTCCGGTGCGAAGGCGATTATCTCCCTTGATATTTTGTACGGAAGAATTTCAAAGATTGTTAAAGAAACAGACTTGGAACATATCATCATTACCGGCATCAAAGATTATTTACCATTCCCGAAAAACCTTGTCTATCCGTTCATTCAAAAGAGGGAATATGGAATTGTCGTCAAAGTGGAACATCGAGGCATGAATCATCTTTTTACAGAAATTATGAAAATCGCAAAAGCAGAGCCAGTTTCATATGAATTTAATTTTGATGATGACCTCGCGTTGCTCCAATACACAGGTGGAACAACAGGACCTCCAAAAGGCGTCATGTTAACCCATGCGAACTTGATCAGTAATGTCCAGATGTGCAATGCGTGGTTATATCAATGTAAAGAAGGCGAAGAAACCGTTATGGGGATCCTTCCGTTCTTCCATGTCTATGGTATGACAACAGTCCTTATTTTATCGGTAATGCAAGGGAATAAAATGGTGTTAGTGCCTAAATTCGATTTTGAAACAGCTTTAAAAACGATTGATAAACAAAAACCGACGTTGTTTCCGGGTGCACCAACAATTTACATCGGCTTGCTCAACCATCCACAATTGGCGAAATACGATTTGTCATCCATCAAAGCTTGTATTAGTGGATCTGCCGCTTTACCAGTTGAATTACAAGAAGAGTTTGAAAAAGTAACGGGCGGTAAACTTGTGGAAGGGTATGGCCTTACAGAAACTTCGCCAGTTGCTATCGCGAACTTTGTATGGGAAAAACGTAGGGTGAGTGGTTCTATTGGTGTGCCATGGCCAGATACGGATGCACGCATCGTTGGTCCGGAAACGACTGAGCCTTTACCGAATGGTGAGGTAGGAGAAATTGCCATTAAAGGTCCTCAAGTAATGAAAGGGTATTGGAATAGACCTGAAGATACCGCGCAAACCTTTAGAGATGGATGGTTTTTAACAGGAGATCTCGGGTATATGGATGATGAAGGTCACTTCTATATCGTCGATCGTAAAAAAGATATGATCATCGCAAGTGGTTTTAACATTTATCCACGAGAAATAGAAGAAATCCTTTATGAACATCCTGCCATTTTGGAATGTGTTGTTGCAGGTGTACCGGATCCATACCGCGGTGAAACGGTGAAAGCTTATATCGTTCTTAAAGAAGGAAAATCGATTACAGAAGAAGAATTAGATACGTATTGCCGAAAACAGTTGGCATCTTATAAAGTTCCAAGACTCTATGAGTTCCGTAAAGAGCTACCGAAAACGGCAGTCGGAAAGATTCTCCGTAGGTCGCTAATCGATGAAGAAAAGAAAAAGGTTGAACAATTGAAAACGATATCATGAAATGCTTGACGACAGTTCAATAAAAGATTACTATGAAAATATGAATGAACAATCATTCATATTTTCTTCTTTTTGGTGGTGAAATAAAATGAAGCGTGATAAACCGAAATACAAACAGATTATTGATGCTGCTGTCATCGTCATAGCAGAAAACGGTTACCATCAAGCGCAAGTATCCAAGATTGCGAAGGAAGCTGGCGTGGCAGATGGCACCATATATCTCTATTTCAAGAATAAAGAGGACATCCTTATTTCGGTCTTTAGAGAGAAAATGGGCATCTTCGTAGAAAATGTGAAGGAGATTGTGAAAAAAGAGATTTCCGCAACAGAAAAATTGTATAAATTGATTGATAATCATTTCTCATTACTTTATCACGACCGCCACCTTGCTATTGTGACACAATTAGAGCTTCGACAATCCAACAAGGACCTACGATTTCGAATTAACGAAGTACTAAAAGAATATCTCGTATTGCTCGATTCGATCTTGCGAGAAGGGATTGATAGCGGTGAATTTGACGAAAAAATCGATATTCGGTTAGCTCGGCAAATGGTTTTTGGCACAATTGATGAAACAATCACTTCTTGGGTGATGAACGATCAAAAATATGATCTTATCAAATTGGCTCCGGCAGTGCATAAATTGCTATTAAAAGGTATGAAGTCGTAGACGTAGTAAACGCTTGGGGAAATCGTAACAGTATCACTATTCATACGAAAGGATGGGGTAAAATGGAATTCTTATCAATGACCATTGAGGAACATGTTGCTATTGTATCCATAAATCGTCCGCCGGCAAATGCATTATCGAGCGGCCTTATTCGTGGGATTGACCAAATGCTCGATGCAGTTGAACAAGATGATGCTGTAAGAGTCATCGTCTTGCACGGGGAAGGGAAATTTTTCTCGGCAGGTGCAGACATTAAAGAATTTACAACCATTTCTACGGGTGAGGAATTTTCAAAACTATCATCAGCGGGTCAACATGTATTTGAGCGGTTGGAGAATTTTTCAAAACCGATCATTGCCGCTATTCACGGAGCCGCGTTAGGTGGGGGCCTTGAACTGGCAATGGGCTGTCATATCCGTCTGGTGACTGAGAAAGCAAAACTTGGTTTACCTGAATTGCAACTCGGCTTAATACCTGGGTTTGCTGGATCACAACGTTTGCCCCGATATGTCGGTACGGCGAAAGCTGCTGAGATGCTCCTCACGAGTGAACCGATCACTGGGACGGAAGCAGTGCGTCTCGGTCTTGCAAATCATGCATATCCAGAAGAGGAATTGCTTTCTAAAACTATGGAGCTCGCGCGAAAAATTGCTAAAAAGAGCCCTGTTGCGATGAAAGCAGCATTACGCATGCTTCAATATATGAAAACAGACAGTTATTATGAGGGTGTAAAAGCTGAAGCCGATTCATTCGGGGAAGTGTTTGTGACAGCTGATGCAAAAGAAGGCATCCAAGCTTTTATTGAAAAAAGGGAACCACATTTCAAAGGGAATTAAAAACGTTGAGGAGGATTGTACGATGAACATTTATGCATTAGTAAAACGTACATTTGACACGGAGGAGAAAATCGCGGTTTCAAACGGAAAGATTGTGGAAGATGGTGCAGAATTTATCATTAACCCGTACGATGAGTATGCAATTGAAGAAGCAATTCAATTGCGTGATGCAAACGGTGGGGAAGTAACTGTCGTAACAATCGGCAACGAAGAAGCCGAGAAACAATTGCGTACAGCACTTGCTATGGGTGCTGACAAAGCAGTTCTTATTAATACGGAAGATGATCTTGACGAAATGGACGAGTTTTCGGCTGCTACCATACTTGCTGAATACTTGAAAGATAAAGACGCTGACCTAATCCTTGCAGGGAACGTTGCAATTGATGGTGGTTCTGGTCAAGTAGGTCCTCGTGTAGCAGAACTGTTAGGAATTAATTATGTGACAACAATTACAAATATTGAAGTCGACGGAACATCCGTCAAGATTGTTCGTGATGTTGAAGGGGACTCAGAAACGATTGAAACATCGTTACCGTTACTCGTCACTGCACAACAAGGCTTGAACGAACCGCGCTATCCATCTTTACCAGGAATTATGAAAGCGAAGAAAAAGCCGCTTGAAGAACTGGAATTAGATGACTTGGACTTGGACGAAGAGGACGTTGAAGCAAAAACGGAGACGGTTGAAATCTTCTTGCCACCTCAAAAAGCTGCGGGTCGTGTACTTGAAGGCGATCTGTCCGACCAAGTGAAGGAACTTGTTGAGCTTCTACATAAAGAAGCAAAAGTGCTTTGATGGAATTCAAATTGTAATGGGAGGAACATAATATGTCTAAAAAAGTATTTGTACTCGGTGAAGCTCGTGAAGGAGCATTGCGTAACGTTTCGTTTGAAGCAATCGCAGCAGCTAAGACAGTTGCTGGTGGAGGCGAAATCGTCGGCTTGCTTTTTGGTGATTCGGTTCAATCATTAGGGGAAGAAATGATTAAGTTTGGTGCAGACCGCGTCATTACGGTTGAACACCCACATTTAAAACATTATACGTCTGACGGCTTCGGCCAAGCGTTCATGGCAGCGTATGAACAGGAGCAGCCTGATGCAATTGTCTTTGGTCATACTGCCTTAGGGAAAGACTTGTCTCCGAAAATTGCTAGTAAACTAGCAGTAGGATTAGTGTCAGATGTAACCGCGATTGAAGGCGATGGGGATGACGCAGTATTCGTCCGTCCGATTTATTCCGGAAAAGCATTTGAAAAAGTGAAAAACAAAGAAGGATTGTTATTCATTTCCGTGCGACCGAACAATATTGCGCCGCTTGAAAAGGATGACAGCCGCACCGGTGAAGTGGCATCATTAGCTGTCGACATTACAAACCTACGCTCCATTATTAGTGAAGTTGTCCGTAAATCGACAGAAGGTGTAGATTTATCTGAAGCGAAAGTGGTCGTGGCAGGTGGACGTGGCGTGAAAAGTGCAGACGGATTTGCAACTTTAGAAGAGTTAGCGAAACTATTAGGTGGAGCGGTAGGTGCTTCTCGTGGCGCTTGTGACGCTGACTATTGTGACTATTCTTTGCAAATTGGCCAAACAGGTAAAGTTGTCACGCCGGATCTCTATATTGCTGCAGGTATTTCAGGCGCAATCCAACATATGGCAGGTATGTCAAACTCCAAAGTGATTGTTGCGATTAATAAAGATTCTGAAGCAAACATTTTTAAAGTCGCGGATTACGGAATCGTTGGAGATCTTTTTGAAGTCATTCCGATGATGATAGAAGAAATCAAGAAAATCAAGACGAACTGATTGTGTGACTTGTAAAATTGAAATAAACTGTAGACACCAAAAGTGTGGTGTCTGCAGTTTTTATATGAACCAATAGACATAAGTAGTGGTTTTAAAAACCGTAAAACGGGCAAACCAAGAATGTAAGCATAAACTTCGCCCGCCTTAAACCGGCATGCTATAATTCAACCATAGTTGGATTTACTAAAAGGAGGAAGAAATTACATGGCAGTACTTCATGCGACAGATCAAGATTTTAAAGAGCAAACTAAAGAGGGCCTTGTGCTCGTTGACTTTTGGGCAACTTGGTGTGGACCTTGTAAAATGATCGCTCCGGTTCTTGAAGAACTTGACGCGGATCTTAGCAGGCAAAGCGAAAATTGTAAAAGTGGACGTGGATGAAAACCAAGCAACTGCTGGTGAGTATGGCATTATGTCAATCCCTACACTTGTGCTTTTCAAGGATGGCGAGATTGTTGACAAAGTTGTCGGTTTCCAACCGAAAGAGCAACTTGCTGAATTGATTGAAAAACACGCGTAAGCATTACGTAAAACCGGGCCTTCAGGAGGACCCGGTTTTTTGGTAGGTGAAGCAGATGAATGAAATAATTGAGCACAAACTAAGCTTATTGCCAGACCTTCCAGGATGTTACTTAATGAAAGACCGACAAGGAACAATTATCTATGTCGGTAAGGCAAAAATCCTGAAAAATCGGGTGAGAAGCTATTTCACAGGTTCCCACGATGCGAAAACGCAACGTCTTGTTGGTGAAATTGAGAATTTCGAATATATCGTTACAGGTTCTGATATTGAAGCACTCATATTGGAATTGAATTTAATTAAACAATACGACCCGAAATATAACATCATGCTGAAAGATGATAAAACGTATCCGTACTTGAAAATTACAGCGGAACGTCATCCCAAATTGATTGTCACGCGGCAATTAAAAAAAGACAAAGGGAAGTATTTTGGTCCATATCCGAACGCTACTGCTGCACATGAAACGAAGAAATTATTAGATCGGCTTTATCCTTATCGTAAATGCCATAAACTTCCTGATCGCGTTTGCCTATACTTTCACCTCGGACAATGTCTTGCGCCGTGTGTAAAAGATATACCACACGAAACCTATAAAGAAATGGTTGATGATATTAGCAGGTTTTTAAACGGTGGGTACAAGACCGTTAAAAAGGAACTGACGGAGAAAATGTCTGCGGCAGCTGAAAACCTGGAATTTGAACGCGCAAAGGAATACCGTGATCAAATAGCGAATATCGAGGCGGTTATGGAGAAGCAGACGATGATGATGAACGACTTCACGGATCGGGACGTTTTTGGTTATGCAGTTGACAAAGGTTGGATGTGTGTCCAAGTATTTTTTGTGCGTCAAGGGAAACTAATTGAACGGGATGTATCCCTTTTTCCTTTATACCAAGATCCAGAGGAAGAGATGTTAACATTCATCGGACAATTTTACGGAAAGTCCGGGCACCTTTTGCCAAAAGAGATTTTACTTCCTGAAGGAGTTAATCACGAATTGGTCCAACAGTTGTTAAAAGTGAATGTATTAATCCCGCAACGAGGAAAGAAAAAAGATTTACTGAAGCTTTCGATGAAAAATGCTGAAATTTCCTTGCGAGAAAAGTTTCAACTTATCGAAAAGCAGGAACAGCGAACGATTGGAGCTTGCGAAGACTTAGGAATTGCAATGAATATTGCAACACCCTTGCGCATTGAGGCGTTCGATAATTCGCATACAGGTGGAGTTGATCCGGTTTCTGCTATGGTTTCGTTCGTTGACGGAAAACCAAATCGGAAAGACTATCGAAAATATAAAACAAAGACAGCTGCTGCGCACGACGATTATGGAGCAATGCGAGAAGTAATTCGAAGACGCTATACACGTGTCTTGAAAGAAGACTTGCCACTGCCTGATCTCATCATTATTGACGGGGGGAAAGGACAGATGGAGATTGCACGTGAAGTCATTGAAGATGAGTTAGGATTATCAATCCCGATAGCAGGTTTGGCAAAAGACGATAAACACCAAACGGCTCAATTACTGTATGGAAGTCCGGTTGAGGTAGTGCCGTTAAAACGGACGAGTGAAGCGTTTTATTTGCTTCAACGAATTCAGGACGAAGTGCACCGATTTGTTATAACGTTCCACCGTCAAAGAAGGGATAGTCAGTCAATGATGTCGGCGTTGGATGGATTGCCGGGAGTTGGACCAAAACGGAAAAAACAATTGTTGCAACATTTTGGGTCAATGAAAAAGATAAAAGAGGCATCCACGGAACAGCTGAAGGAAGCAGGTTTGCCAATAAAAGTAGCGGAATCCGTTCATTTGTACTTTACAAAAGAGAAATGATGGGTTCAATAAGTAGCTAGAACCCATTCATTGTCTATTTTTTACACGGTTGTTTTCGTGTCCCACTTTACAATAAAATGGATTTGTTTTTTATTCACTTGTTTTTCAGCGTAGCACTCTGCTAAATAGCCGTTAAGCTTTTGGAATTGCTCGGCGAGGAATCCTGCCTCTAGCTGGTACGACCTTTTTTCCAGGACCGTGAGATCGGGTTGATGTAAAATTAGCCAGGCTTCATCTTTAGGCTGTTTATTCGAAGAAAAGGTTAGTTGCCCCCAACCTGCTTCCGAAAAAAATGCAGGGAGTTCATCGGTTGAGAACATGGGGAATTTCCGTGCAATATCTTTTCCTGCCCAATAAAGGATTTCATTCTCGTGTTTACCTAATATTGTTGGAAGTACATGATCTCTAATTATTTCATAACCGAGACGAGTCGGTTGTTCAGTCGTGTCATTGTTCAAGGGATATGCAGTCCTTTCAAGCGGATTCTGAATCGTAAAGGAACTTTTCGTTGTCGACAAGAAAAGTTCACATGTCCTTGACCTCCTTAAATGTGAGGAGTACAATGAACATGTTATAATATTGTACCATGAAGGGGCATGCCGTCAACGTTCTCAAAAGTAGATAATTAGGTAACGTTCGATTGGCGTATCCCATTAATAAGGGAGGGTAAAGACTTGTCGAGAGAATCAGATTTTTACTTGCGCCGACTGCATTCATTGCTCGGAATTATTCCGGTTGGGTTGTTCCTGACTCAACACTTGGTCATTAACCATTTTGCAACTCGCGGTGAAGAGGCATTCAATAACGCATCCAACTTTATGGGCAACTTGCCATTCGTGCTTTTCTTGGAATGGTTTGTCATCTATATTCCACTCATGTTTCATGCGTTTTATGGTGTGTACATAGCTTTCACTGCGAAAAACAATGTTCAGCGCTACGGAACTTTCCGCAACTGGATGTTCCTGCTACAACGTATCACAGGTGTTTTTCTTGTGATCTTCATCGCTTGGCATATTTGGGAAACAAGAATCCAAAAAGCTTTGGGTGCTGAAGTGAACTTTGACATGATGGCTGAAATTTTATCTAGTCCATTCATGCTCGTGTTTTACATTGCAGGTGTTATTGCAGCAACTTTCCACTTGGCAAACGGCCTTTGGTCATTTGCAGTTACTTGGGGGATTGCACAATCACCAAACTCACAAAAAATTGTTTCATACATTACAATACTAGCTTTCTTAGTACTATCAGTAATAGGCATTCAAGCGCTATTTGCATTTGTCTAATTAATCGTAGATAAATTACAGAACATGTAAAAATTGAGGAGTGAAACAATAATGGCAAAAGGCAGATTGATTGTCGTAGGTGGCGGACTCGCCGGCTTAATGGCAACTATCAAAGCTGCGGAAGAAGGGGTCGCAGTTGACCTGTTCTCGCTCGTTCCGGTTAAACGCTCCCACTCCGTTTGTGCACAAGGTGGCATTAACGGTGCAGTGAATACGAAAGGTGAAGGCGATTCACCAGCCATCCACTTTGATGACACTGTATATGGAGGAGACTTCCTTGCGAACCAGCCTCCTGTAAAAGCAATGGCAGAAGCGGCACCTGGAATTATCCGACTCATGGACCGTATGGGTGTAACGTTCAACCGTACACCAGAAGGTCTTCTCGATTTCCGCCGATTTGGTGGAACATTGCATCACCGTACAGCGTTTGCGGGTGCAACGACAGGTCAACAACTTCTTTATGCATTGGACGAGCAAGTTCGTCGTCATGAAGTTGCCGGGCTCGTTCAGAAATACGAAAACTGGGAATTCCTAGGTATCATTATGGATGATGAAGGAATTTGCCGTGGTATTAAAGCGCAAGATATGAAAACGATGGAAATCAAAGCTTTCCCAGCGGATGCAGTCATTATGGCAACTGGTGGCCCGGGAATAATCTTTGGTAAGTCAACAAACTCAGTTATCAACACGGGTTCTGCTGCCTCAATCGTGTATCAGCAAGGTGCAAAATATGCAAACGGTGAGTTCATCCAAATCCATCCGACTGCTATTCCAGGAGATGACAAACTTCGTCTCATGAGTGAATCAGCACGTGGTGAAGGTGGACGAATCTGGACATACAAAGACGGTAAACCATGGTATTTCCTAGAGGAAAAATATCCGGATTACGGTAACCTCGTTCCACGTGACATCGCAACACGTGAGATTTTTGATGTGTGTGTCAATCAAAAACTCGGTGTAAACGGTGAAAACATGGTGTATTTGGACCTTTCTCATAAAGATCCAAAAGAACTTGATATTAAACTTGGTGGAATCATTGAGATTTACGAGAAGTTTACTGGAGACGATCCACGTAAATTGCCAATGAAAATCTTCCCAGCTGTTCACTATTCAATGGGCGGACTATGGGTGGACTATGAACAACAAACGAATATTCCTGGTCTATTTGCTGCTGGTGAATGTGATTACTCACAACATGGTGCAAACCGTCTTGGAGCGAACTCACTTCTATCCGCTATCTATGGTGGTATGATTGCAGGTCCGGAAGCAGTTAAGTATATGCGCGGCGTGAAACGCACTGCGGATGAATTACCTTCTTCGATTTTCGATGCAGCCATCAAAGATGAGCAACAGAAGTGGGATGCAACATTGAAGATGGATGGAACAGAAAATGCGTACATGCTTCATAGAGAACTCGGTGAAATCATGACAGACAATGTAACGGTTGTTCGTTACAACGATAAATTACAAGCGACTGATGATAAAATTCAAGAGCTCTTGGAACGTTATGAAAACATCAACATTACTGATACGCAACAATGGTCGAACCAAGGTGCTACATTCACACGCCAATTAAAGAACATGCTTTACTTGGCACGCGTAATCACGTTAGGTGCGCTTAACCGTAATGAAAGCCGTGGAGCACATTACAAGCCAGACTTCCCGAACCGTGATGACGAAAACTTCTTGAAAACGACAATTGCAGAGTTCGATGGTAAATCTGCACCGATCCTTTCTTATGAAGAAGTGGATGTATCCTTAATTCCGCCACGTAAACGTGACTATTCTGCGAAGAAAGGAGATTGACAGAAGTGAGTGAGCAAACAACAGCTGTGCAAGAACAACCGACTGCAACGAAGACTGTGACATTTGAAATACAACGTCAAGATACGCCGGAATCTACACCTTATATGGAAAGCTTTGAGATCCCGTATCGTCCGAATATGAACGTGATTTCAGCGCTTATGGAAATTCGTCGTAATCCGGTTAATGCAAAAGGTGAAAAAACGACGCCTGTTAACTGGGACATGAACTGTCTAGAAGAAGTTTGTGGTGCGTGCTCGATGGTCATCAATGGACGCCCTCGTCAATCATGTACAGCATTGGTCGATCATTTGACACAACCAATCCGTCTTGAACCGATGAGAACGTTCCCGGTTGTACGGGACTTAGTCGTAGACCGTGACTTCATGTTCGATTCCTTGAAGCGTGTAAAAGCATGGATTCCGATTGACGGTACGTATGATCTTGGTGAAGGTCCACGTATGCCTGAGCGGAAACGCCAATGGACATATGAATTATCGAAATGTATGACGTGCGGCGTTTGCTTGGAAGCATGTCCGAACGTGAACGACAAAACGAATTTCATTGGTCCAGCATTGCTTTCACAAGTACGTCTCTTCAACGCACACCCAACAGGTGCGATGAACAAAGACGAACGTCTAGCGACAATAATGGCAGACGGTGGAATCGGAGAGTGCGGTAACTCTCAAAACTGTGTAGTGGCATGTCCGAAAGGAATTCCATTGACAACATCCATTGCGGCATTAAACCGTGATACAACTGTACAAATGTTCAAGAACTTCTTCGGAAGCGATCATATGGTTGATTAATTCAACTTCCAACAACCCTTTACGTATCACTGATACGCGAAGGGTTGTTTTTGTTTGCTGTTCTTCTTTGTTCGAGTATAATAAAAGAATGAATGTTCATTCATTTCAGCCTGTTGACAAACGCTCGCATCCGTTGTTGCTCGTCTTGCTCGTCCGCTCATGAACTTTTGTTCTATTCGCGTCTTCGCTCGACTTCGCGCCTAGGCTGACAAGCGTTTTCAATCAGGCTGAAAAAATTACTATGTATTATTTACTTCGATAATCAAGGGGGAGCAGTACATGAGGATTGCATATATTGAGGATATGGAGAAATGGATTCAATCATTTACGTTTTCAGTACCTGTTTCAGTACGTTTTTCTGAAACGGATATGTATGGTCATCTGAACAACACAGTCACTTTCACTTATTTCGAGTACGCTAGGATCGAATTTTTAAAAACGATTGGTCATATGGAAGAGTGGCTTGATCCAAAAGGTGCAGCTATTCCTGTTGTGGCAGATCTACAATGTGACTATATGAAACAAGTATTTTTTGATGAACAATTGTCGATTTTTGTGAAAGCTGCTGCTATCGGAAACAGCTCTGTCGATCTCCATTATATGGCGAAGAACGCAAAAAATGAGGTTGTTTTTACAGGGAGAGGCTCAATCGTCCAAATCGATAAATTCACGGGAAAAGCATTGCCTTGGAAAGAATATCAAAAATCTGCGTTTTCTCTCTAAAATGATGAACGAGCCGGCACAGCCTAGACCGTCCTCACATATTGTAAAGTGAACGTGGATAGGAGGGGGCGCGTCTTGACAGGAGAAATGAAAAATCGTTCTTTGCTTACAGCTAGAGAACGGGAAATCTTCGATCTATTAGTAAACGATCATACGACGAAAGAAATCGCAGGGCGGCTCGGCATTAGCGAAAAAACCGTCAGGAACCATATTTCGAATACAATTCAGAAATTAGGGGTTTCTGGAAGGGCTCAAGCAATTGTCGAATTACTGCGATTAGGGGAGTTGAAATTAAACTAGATTACATGGATAGTAGCATTCGCAAACGCACGAAGAAGTGATAAGTAAACACGCTTATCATCCCTGGAAAAAATATATACGTGACAATCATGTAAAAAAAGTTGCGTTATGTGTCGAAAAAGGTGACAATAAGTAGACAGTATTCGTTTTCAGGGAGCTGGTATTCGTGACAACTAACAATGAGCATAATCGAGATAGTTTGGATAACATTGCACAGATGGAAAAAGAACTGCGGTATATATCCGGAATTATTAAGCAACAAGGTCGTAAAATATTAAGCAATTATTCAATTACTCCTCCACAATTCGTCGCATTGCAATGGTTATTCGAGCATGGTGATATGACGATTGGTGATTTATCCAATAAAATGTATTTAGCTTTCAGTACAACTACTGATCTTGTAGACCGTATGGAAAACAACAAGCTCGTAAAACGTGTGCGTGATGAACAAGACCGTCGGGTTGTGCGTATACATCTATTGGATGAAGGCGAAAGAATCATTGAAGAAGTAATTGATAAGCGTCGTAAATACTTAGGCTCTGTCCTCGATGATTTTTCGGAAGAGGAAATTACACAGTTCCTGCAGTTGATGACGAGATTGCATGAAGAGATGAGCAAGGATTGAAGGCCACAAAACAAGCACCGATCGGCGTCATCGATTCAGGTGTGGGCGGGTTGACCGTCGTAAAAGAAATGCTTAACCAATTACCGGCAGAACGAATCATCTACATCGGCGATGATGCAAGATGTCCTTATGGGCCACGTTCAGTCGAAGAAGTGAAACAATTCACGTTAGAAATGGCGTATGCATTGTCAGAAATGGGTATAAAAATGTTGGTAGTTGCTTGCAATACAGCGACCGCAGTAGCACTGGATGATTTGCGCAACCAATTTGCGTTTCCTGTAGTAGGAGTCATTGAACCCGGTGCAAGAGCTGCGGTACGCGTCTCGACTACAGGGAGAATCGTAGTGTTGGGAACGGTAGGAACGGTGAAAAGTGGAGCGTATGAACATGCCATTACGGCAATTTCAAATGCTACCCAAACATACCAGCTTGCCTGTCCGGATTTCGTACCTCTCGTAGAAAGTGGACAGTATAAAAGCTTGGATATTCGTCCGATTATGGAGAAATCGTTAAATCCACTCGTTCATATCGATTTTGATACGGCGATTTTAGGCTGCACGCACTATCCCCTTTTGCATGACCACATCCAAGCACAATTGCCCGAAGGAGTCGCCATTGTCTCATCTGCGAACGAAACGGTTCAGGATGTACGTAACACATTGGATCATTTCGGGTTGTTGAATGAACAAAATACAGGGATTGCACCCTTATTTTATACAACAGGCTCATTGGAAGGCTTTTCATCCATTGCGATGGATTGGCTAGAATTGCAAAATCCAGATGTTCGACATATTATTCTCTAGACCGGATACCAATTCAGGTGTCCGGTTTTTTGCTTTGATGAAAATGGTTATGATAAGATGAATGCTGAACTTGAAATGTGGAGGTAGCCGACATGAGACATGATGGAAGAACTGCTGATAGAGGAAGAGATGTAACAATTGAAACGGATTATTTGCTTCATCCCGAAGGCTCAGTGCTCATTTCTGTTGGAAATACGAAGGTGATTTGTACGGCGTCCATTGAAGAGCGAGTGCCTCCTTTTCTTAGAGGAAGTGGACAAGGATGGGTGACGGCGGAATACTCAATGCTTCCACGGGCGACAGGGCAGCGTACGCAACGTGAATCTTCCCGAGGGAAAGTAGGCGGAAGGACAATGGAGATTCAACGTCTAATTGGCCGTGCGATGCGTGCAGTCGTTGACTTGGAAGCACTCGGAGAGCGAACAGTTTGGATTGACTGTGATGTCATACAAGCAGATGGCGGAACGAGAACGGCTTCGATTACAGGTGCCTTTGTGGCAATGAGCATGGCAGTCGCTAAGTTAGTGAGTGAAAAGGAACTGAAAAAGTTCCCAATCCGTGATTACTTAGCTGCCGTCAGTGTTGGGAAGACAGAGGAAGGCATGCTTATCCTAGACCTTGATTATGTGGAGGATTCTGCAGCTGCAGTCGATATGAATGTCGTTATGACAGGTGCGGGTGAATTTGTTGAATTGCAAGGGACTGGTGAGGAAGCGACGTTTACTAGGCAAGAAATGAACGCGCTCGTTGAATTGGCTGAAGTAGGCATTCAACGTCTAATCGAAATTCAACAAGACGCTTTAGGTTCCATTCATGAGCAGATTAAACAAAAGGAAAGTGATGAAGCATGAAAAAAGTATTGATTGCCACGAACAATAAAGGCAAAGCAAAAGACTTTGAGGTGTTATTTGAGCCGTATGGCATCCAAGTAATGACTTTGAATGACTTAGAACAAGACATAGACGTTGAAGAAACTGGCACGACATTTGAGGAAAATGCGGTGTTGAAAGCAGAAGAAGTAGCGAAGCAATTAGGCATCATGGTCATTTCCGATGATAGTGGCTTGGAAATCGATGCACTAAATGGTGCCCCTGGCGTCTATTCTGCTCGTTATGCCGGTCCGGCAAAGAACGATGATGCGAATATCGACAAAGTGCTAGAAGAGCTTCAAGAGGTGCCTGAAGACGAACGGACAGCACGGTTCCGTTGTGTACTCGCCATAGCAGGACCACAGCAGGAAACGAAGACATTTTCCGGCAGTTGTGAAGGTTTCATTTTAAATGAAAGACGAGGAACAAACGGTTTCGGATATGATCCGATCTTTTATACACCTGCGAAGCAACGTGCAATGGCTGAATTGACTCCTGCTGAAAAAGGGGAAATTTCTCATCGTGGTGCAGCGCTCGCTCAACTGAAAGAACAACTCCCTACACTCATGGCATCATTCGGTAAAGAACAATGAAGATTATCGTAATGAGTGATTCTCACGGTGATGTGGAGACGGTGAAAACCGTTTCCGCTCTGCCGGCGGATACAATTTTTCATTGTGGCGACAGTGAACTGTCACTTGACGATCCGCTTTTGCATAACATACATGTGGTAAGAGGGAATTGTGACCGAGACGGCCGGTTTCCTGAATCACTCCTCGTCGAAGTAGGCGACAAACGAATTTTCGTCCTACACGGACATGAACATGATTGTAAACGCTCGATGCTCCCCTTGTATTACGAGGCACTGGAACGACAGGCAGACATTGTTTTATTCGGGCATTCTCACTTGTACGGTGCTGAAATGAAAGAGGGAATCTTATTTGTCAATCCAGGGAGCACTTTGTTGCCGAGAGGTGGCAATGAACCATCGTTCGTGGAAATAGAATGGGACCACGAAGTCGAGGATCTTGCTTACGAGGGAGTTTCAAATGACGTTAACACTTTAGAAAACGAGGAAACGTTGCGCGTAACCATTAAAAATCTTCAGCTTAAAATAATTCATTCCGTTGAAATGAAAAATTATGCAAGAAAGCGTTGACTTTTTTCGAAATCCTGCCTATAATAATATTTGTCCTTTGCGAAAAGTAATCGCAAATTGAACATGTCTCAGTAGCTCAGCAGGATAGAGCAACAGCCTTCTAAGCTGTGGGTCGGGGGTTCGAATCCCTCCTGGGACGTATAGTAGTGCGGTGTAACCGCGGTATATCAACCTTCTTACGTAGTTAAAGCAACAGTCTATGAGCGGTTAAGCTCCGCATAATGGACGTCTGCCTTCTAACTCTACGTTAGGAGGTTTTTTTACGTTTACAAAAAAGAACAAAGCGCGCGAAAGGCGACAAGCTTCTACCAAACATGTCTAATAGACTGACGACAGTTAGACGCATCTACAGAATTTCGTGAGTTGAGCTTGGATTGATAATTTCGTCCTTAGGTTCATGCCTAGGAAGTATGTAAAGATCATGATTAATTTTATGCGTTCTTAAACTTTCGGCTATATTAATAATCCAAACTGAAAAAAGACTGACGAATCAGTATGACTGTCAGTTTTTCATATTTGTACGTTTTTTCGTGTTTCTATTCGTGCAAATGCCCGGAAACTTATTAATGTAGCTACATAGGCAAAGACACTTCCTGGAAATAAGGGGATAATACCTGGAATGAATGTTGTAATAAAGTAGATTCCTACCGCAGTAGCACCAATCAAAATGACTTCAATAGGGGATGTAATGGCAATTAAGAAAGACTGTTTAATGTATTGAAAGAACTTCAAATTGAAATGTGCATAGACGGGAAAGAAGAAAAGGAACGTTACAGTTCCGGAAATAAGTATAAAGATTAATATTGGATACAAAAATTGCAACTTACCACTATTTTGTTGTAAGAAATAAAAATCAAAAAAGAAGAAGTAACTAATAGTTAAGAAAAGAAGGCCAAAACCATTTACTTTCAAAAAGTCTGCCCGAAATGCATTCCAAAATGCTGGGAATATCTTGAAACTTTCTTCTTCTTTAATCAATTTACGAACGACTACAAACATAGAAGATGTAGCGGGAAAAATACCGAAAGCAACTAAACCGATAAGTGTAAAGACAATCCAGAGTATATTGATATAAGCTAATTCAATCATTCTATAAGCGACTCTATTGAAGTTATCCCAACCAATCAAATTTCTCACCTCTTGAAGTAACTATATGTTGAAAACTATCTAAATTGCAACCTTTTTTAATAGGTAAGTAATGAAAAACCTTGGAGTGAAAGTTTTTGCAATTGCAATTAAAGACGCTTTAGGGACTTGTCTCTTACTAATTATTCATGTAATCTAAAGTCAGATTAACAGTCAATTTAGTCATTTCAGGTTATTTGTTTTACTAGTACGAATAGTGAAGGTCTTACGAATAGACTCTGCTGGATTACTTAGATAATAAAACAGTTTATTGTCAGCGCTTTCATATATTGTGCTATTAGAGGAGGTGTAGAATATATAGTCGTAATTTTATTAGGTTATAGGATGAACTAAAATTCGAAAGGGGTCATTTGGATGAAGAAGTTTCTGTTTTTACTAGTATTAATTTTAATGGGTGCTTTAATTGTTGGTTGTAGCGCAAACGAGGCAGACATAAAGGATAAAGAACGAGAAGAGACCAATAAAGAAGATGAAGGAAAAATTGAGACATCAGGTAAGGATGAACTATCTGGAGAAATAACGGTTTGGGCACATCCATTTACAGGAGACCAAGAAACTGAAGGAGCAATGTGGAAAGAAATCATTGCATCTTATGAACAGGAAACAGGTGTGAAAGTAAACTTCGAACAAATTCCTTGGGCAAATCGTGACCAAAAAGTATTGACAGCTTTAGCGGCGAACAATGGTCCGGATGTATTCTATGTAATCCCTGACCAAATGCCACAGTATGCTGATGTAGGTATGCTTTTAGAGTTAGATCCCTATTTAGAAGGCTTCGATATTGAAGATTTTGTAGATACGGCATTAGTGTCTACTACTTGGAAGGATAAATTATATGGACTTCCCATTCTACAAGAAGCCTATACTTATATTTATAATGTTGACGTAGTAAAAGCAATTGGTGAGGATCCAGAAAATTTGCCTGCAACTTGGGAAGAGTTTGAAAAATGGGCTGCAAAGGCAAAAGACAAAGGATTTTATGCAACAAGCTTTCAAGGTGGAGGATCAATGAATGGAACGTTATATCCATTCCTATGGCAAGCCGGCGGTAATGTTGTAACTGAGGATAACGAAGTTTTGATCAACAATGAAGCGGGTGTAGAAGCATTTACGTTTATTAATAATATGTATGAAAAAGGATGGATACCAGCAGATTCAATTACTGCAATGGAGCATGATGGGCTATGGGAAAGCGGAAAAATGTTAGCTGTGCAAGGTTCAGGCATTTCAGTTAGCCGCTTATTAAGCCAAGATAATTTTGAATTTGTAATTGCACCACCGATGAAACATAAAGAACAATTGACGTATGGAACAACGGGTATGTTTGTGGCACCGGTCAATACAGATAATCCAGCTGCGGCTGCAGAATTCATAAAAGTGATGACAAACACAGAAAATCAAAAGAAATTTAACACGGTTACTCAATATATTCCTACGCGTGAATCTGCAAAAGATATCTTTGGTGAACAAAAGTATCTTGAGCAGCTTGCAGGCTATACGCAATATGCATTACCTGGCGTGATCCACCCACAAGGACGCACCATTATGCCATTGATTCAAGCGGAAATTCAAGCAATGTTAGAAGGGAAGAAAACACCACAAGAAGCCGCGGATGCAGCTGCCGAAGCCGTTAAGGGAAAAATGAATTAAAAAAGCGATTTTTGGTTACACATCAATGAAACCAACGTACCATTCATAAAATAGTTCGTATAACAAAGAGCTTGATCAGGTAACGATCAAGCTTTTTGTTACTACCTGGCCGAATCAAACTGTCTTAACACAACTACCCCCCTCAAATTTCAACATTCAACTAGCTAAATTATAGAAGTGGGGAACTTCCGCTGAAACAAGTGAAAGGGTGAGTACACTGAGTAATATACTAAGCTCTAAAAAGAATAAGATCTCTCTAGGAAAAAAACTTAAGCGTGAGTGGAAGCGCAATGCGATTGTTTATATCGTTTTAATTCCAGTCATTGCCCATTTTATTGTTTTTCAGGTCTATCCATTTTTATTGAGTTTTTACCTAACTTTTATGGACTGGAGAATAATTGGTGATCCAGAGTTTGTCGGGCTAAAGCATTGGAAGTATTTACTGACAGATAAATTGGCTTGGAAGGCTATTTGGAATACAGTCATGTTTTCAGTCTATTATATTCTACCAACCATGGCTTTAGGATTACTCCTTGCAGTCATTATTAACTCGCGTGTAAAGTTCGCGGGCTTCTTCAAGGGAATATTTTTCTTGCCGGTAGTGACGTCATTTGTCATCATCGCAGGGATTTGGGGCTGGTTATTTGGAGGTACAGAAGTAGGGATGGTTAACTACATCCTAAGCTTCGTTGGCATTGAACCACAGTTGTTTTTATCGAACTCTAGCCAAGCACTCGCAGTATTGGCAGGACTTAGTATTTTTAAAGTAGCTGGAACAACGATGATTTACTATTTTGCAGGACTGCAGTCAATTGATCGTGGATTGTATGAAGCGGCACGGATAGATGGTGCTTCATCCTTTAGAATATTTTGGAATATAACGTTTCCGTTATTAAAACCTATTCACTTTTATGTATTGATTACAACAACAATAGGATCCTTTCAAATTTTTGATTCGGCCTATTTACTAACAGGCGGAGGCCCAAGTTACGCAACGACAACAATTGTTTATTATTTGTATGAACAAGGATTTACTAGCTTGAATTTAAGTTATGCTGCGGTATTATCCTATGTATTATTCTCGATTATTTTAATCATCTCATTGATTCAACGAAAATACTTGGGGCAAGATTCCAAACATTACTAAAAGAGTTAATGTGCGTAGAAAGGAGACTGCAAAATGGTTAAAAAGATTATTACGTATATAGCGTTATTTGTTTTAGGATTCTGTTTTCTATTGCCCTTTACCATTATGATTTTAGGATCCTTAAAAGATGTTCAATTTGCACAGATAGATCCTCTGTTTTGGATACCGGACCCTCCAACAATGAAAAACTATATTTATATAATGAGAGACGGTATGTTTTTACGATGGATTCTCAACTCTGTAATTATTACCGTTATTCCGGTAGCTAGTCAAATGCTATTTTGTGCGGTTCTTGGTTATATTTTTGCAAAGAAACAATTTTTAGGCCGAGAAATTCTATTTTGGATTTTCATGGCGGTGATTATGATTCCTCAACAACTATTAATTATTCCTAAGTATATTATGTTCTCTGACTTCGGATGGATCAATACATATTGGGCGTTAATTGTTCCGGAATTGTGGGGGATTATGGGAGTATTTTTAGTTAGACAATTCCTTCAAAGTATACCAAATGATTTGGAAGAGGCGGCTTATATTGATGGCGCTAATGATATCCAGATATTTTTCAAAGTTATTTTGCCACTCGCTGTACCAGTTGTTGCGACAGTCGGTACATTTTCATTTATTTCCAACTGGAATGATTTATTCCAACCACTAATTTATTTGACGCAAGAGAAAATGTTTCCGATTACCCTTGGTTTAGCCTCTATGCTTGGAAAAGAAGGGAACTTTGGGATTGAAATGGCTGGTTCTGCCGTGTCATTTATACCTACATTCCTCATATTCTTGTTCTTCCAGCGCTATTTCACGGAAGGTATTCAAATGTCTGGAATGAAATAATTTAGGTGCACAGTAAAGGAGTGGGAGAGTTTGAAGCTCGGTATAATAGGGCTCGATACATCACATGTAGTTGCTTTTACGAGACTATTAAATAATCCAAACGAAAGATATCATGTGCCGGGGGGAGAAGTAGTAATTGCTTTTCCTGGTGGATCACCTCATTTTGAACTGAGCATCTCTCGTGTGGAGGCCTTTACACAAGAGCTTAGGAGCCAGTTTGAAGTAGAAATTGTGGATACGATTGAACAAGTTGCCCATGTAAGTGATGCTATTTTTTTAGAATCCGTAGATGGCGCAGTTCATCATGAGCAATTACAAAAAGTAGTTGCGTTCAAAAAACCAATATTTATAGATAAACCTTTTAGTATAAGTTCGAAAGTGGCAAATGACATGATACAACTAGCTGCAAAATATGAAACAGCGATTATGAGTACATCAGCGCTACGCTATGCTGAGAATTTAACAAAAGCTATTCGTAATACGAATAAGGGAAAAATTATAGGTGCAGATTGTTTTGGGCCAATGGAGATTCAAGATAGTAAGCAAGGATTTTTTTGGTATGGCATTCATATGGTCGAAATGCTGTTCACTGTATTAGGTAGCGGTTCAAAGTCGATAAAGACCATCACGAATCCAGAGCATGACGTAATTACGGGCGTCTGGAAAGACGGTCGTATTGGGACCATTAGAGGCAATCGAGTAGGGAATAATCAGTTTGGTGTATTAATACATTTTGAGCTAGGTACCGAGTATATAGATATTAGTTTAAACGAAAAACCATATTATGCCAGTTTGTTAGAACAGGTATTGGATTTTTTTCAAGATGGTATTCCCAAAGTTCCTTTAAATGAAACAAAAGAGATTATCCGTTTTGTTGAAGCGTGCAACGAAAGCAGCTTATCTGGAAAAACAGTCATCTTATAACAAACAAAGAGAATAAAGTGTATATAAAAAAGCCGAAGGTAACAACCCCTATCGGCATCTGTAAGTTAACTATACTCTTCATCTAAAAAACTTAGTCGGTAAATACGGCGGGGTCTTCCTTTATGCGATACTTTCTCTTCACCGATAATCGTTACCAATTCGGCATCCGTCCATTTTAGTAGGATTCTATTAGCACTCCTTATCGTTATATTGAGTGTGGACGCTAATTCTTGACCTGTGTACTCAATTTTTTTATGTCTAGAAACGCGTGCCATTAGCTTTGTCATGTAGGATGCAGACATACCTGCTTTTGCAGCTTTTTCTAGTAGTTGTGGATCGGTAATTACTAAATTATATCTTTCGTATTGTTTGTTAGTCATTACATCGACAGGTCCCAAAACACTACGATCTTCACGTACGATATAACAAACGTTGCCACCTAACTCTTTGGATTGTCGAAGTGCTAAACGAGCGTGATTGCCTGCCTCGGCAGCAGTACGACCAAAGCCAACACCCAGACTTATTGTAATGCCAAGTTCACTTTTGACATCCTGCAGTAAAGGGATAAATTTATACCCTCTCGTTTCACGTTCAAATATGCCACGAGTTGTAATGAATGTATATTCTTCGCCACCTAAATTGAGTAGATACCCATCAAGCTGTTTAATATAATCCAGAAGCATTTGTTGGATACTTAATTTAAATAATTGAACATCATGCTCAGAAGAATAATTTACTGTGACTCCTTTAAAATTATCAATGTTAATGAGGCCGAAAACAATTTGAGATTCTTTGTTTCTTCGTGTAGTCGTTGCTAACAAAGCTCTTTCTAATGAAATAGTCAAATCTTGCTGAGTCGGAGTTACCCATTCATTGGGGATGCCTCTAGCGGATAGATGTTTAGAAACTTCTTGAATTCCTGTAAGTGCAATTGAATTGTTTTTTTGATGATTGTCCACATGAAACTGAACGACTTCTTCAATTATCGTATTTGCCGAAGGGTTTTTATAAGTAATCAGTTCGCAATTATCTTCTTCAAGCTCTATTAAAATTTGTTCAACATACTTAACTTCAACTGTATCAATGGACAAGGATTTTAAGCTATATCCATTTTTAATAATAAATAACGATCTATATAATCCGGTGCCCATAATCGGCATATGGTGCACAGGTATTATAAAGTCCACTGCTTGTTTGACGATATTGTATGAATGATATTCGGTGAACATTAGAACTTCAACAACATCCATTAGTTCCCTTGTGATATCAATAAGTAGACTATCGGGATTGATTACACGGAAAACGGGTTTGAAATTAGGAAAGTTTTTTAAGGTTTCACGTGTTTGATTGACAAGCGCTTCTGGACCTATTATCCCGATATTTATTTCTGATCTATCTGAAATTAAATGATCTTTTTGCATAAATTCATCCCCATTCACCATTTTAGTCATATGAATCTTTGAAATCATGTCCTTTAATATAATATTTAGTTCATAATACTTTTTAATAGGTAGTCTGTCAAAAACAAGGCAATATAAAGTGAAACATTGTTATTGTTCTAATCTATTAAAAGACCACATAAAGACTTGTCTTTTAATGAACGTGTACATACAATTAAAAAGAGTGAAAGTTGAAATATTTAGGTTGCTAGCTAAAAGCAGAAATAATAAATAGGAGTGGTAAAATGAAGACGCTTACAGAACTAGACGATTTTATGACAGCGCCATCACTAGAGTTGATTGAAGATTTAAAATTAGTAGACGGGGATATTATCATTTTGGGTGTGGGAGGAAAAATGGGGCCAACGCTAGCGAAAATGACGAAACGTGCCATAGATCAAGCTGGCTTGGACAAAAAGGTAATTGGTGTTTCTCGATTTTCATCAGAGAATTTAAAAAACGAGTTAGAGGAATTTGGCATTGAAACGATTGCAGTCGATTTGTTAAAAGACGAACAATTGCAATCACTACCAGATGTTAAAAACGTAATTTTTATGGCGGGTAATAAATTTGGTACTGCTGGCAACGAACATTTCACATGGGCAATGAATGCTTATTTACCTGGTAGAATCGCAGACAAATTTAAGAACTCTCGAATAGTTGCATTTTCTTCTGGGAATGTGTATCCACTCACAAATGTTGTGAATGGTAATTGTTCTGAAGATACACCGGCAAGTCCGATTGGAGAGTATGCACAATCGTGTTTGGGAAGAGAGCGTGTTCTGACAAACTTTTCACGAACGAATGACACACCAATGCTCATCTTACGTTTGAATTACGCAATAGACTTGAGGTACGGAGTATTACTTGAAATCGCTAAGCATGTGTTCGAAGGTACGGCCATTGATCTAACAATGGGGAGTGTCAATGTTATATGGCAAGGAGATGCCAACGAATATGCTGTAAGATCTTTATTGCATTGCGAGAATCCTCCTAAAATATTGAATGTGACTGGGCCAGAGACGATCTCAGTTCGCTGGTTGGCAAAGGAATTTGGAAAACGATTTGACAAAGAAGCAGAGTTTATCAATGAAGAACAGTCGACAGCATTATTAAATAACTCCTCTAAAGCACATCAATTATTTGGCTATCCAAAGGTACCACTACAACAAATGATTGATATGACAGCAGAATGGTTGGTTAACAAAGGAGAAACGCTTAATAAGCCAACTCATTTTCAAGAGCGCAAAGGAGAGTTTTAAATGTTGAATCCTGCGGTTAAAGAAAGTTTACACAAAGGGGCAGTTATACCGGCTCACCCTTTAGCGCTAACAGAAGATCGCCAGCTTGACGAAGCCGGTCAACGAGCACTTACTCGTTATTATATTGATGCAGGAGTAGGCGGGATTGCTGTTGGCGTCCACACAACACAGTTTGAAATACGTGATCCACAGTTCAATTTATTCGAAAAGGTTTTAACGATTGCGATTGAAGAGATGAAGAAAGCACAGGTTCCAAATTCATTTATTAAGATCGGTGGAATTTGTGGACCAGTAGAGCAGGCTATTGAAGAAGCGAAGTTTATCAAATCAATTGGTTATGACATTGGATTGTTGAGTATGGGTGGGTTACAAAACGTTACCGAGGAAGAGTTGCTACATAGGACTGAAAAAATTGCAGAGATTATCCCGGTTTTTGGATTCTATTTACAAACGGCAGTTGGTGGCCGAATACTTTCGTATGACTTTTGGAGAAAACTTGCGAATATCCCGAATGTTCATGGCATAAAAATAGCACCTTTTAATCGCTATCAAACTTTTGACGTCGTCCGTGCGGTTTGTCACTCTGAAAGAAATGAAGAAATCGCAATTTATACAGGAAATGATGACAATATCATCAATGACTTGTTAACAACCTATCGAATTACTGTAAACGGTGAACAGGTAGAGAAACAGATTGTAGGCGGTTTACTTGGACATTGGTCAGTGTGGACGAAAACAACAGTGGATATTTTTAATACAATAAAAGACATTCGAGGAACAGGGCAGATTCCAAGCGAGCTCTTAACATTGGGACAAGAAATAACAGATGCGAATGCTGCATTTTTCGACCCAAGCAATCAATTTACAGGTAGCATTGCAGGTATCAACGAGGTGCTGTCAAGACAAGGACTTTTAAAGGGGCGTTGGTGTCTACTGGAAAAGGAAAAACTGAGTCCAAATCAATTGGAAGAAATAGACCGTGTCTATGACGAATATCCACATTTACATGATGATGCATTCGTGAAAGAGAACTTGGCCAAATGGTTCAAAGAGTAAGGAGCAAATCAAATGAAATCTATTGTTACGAGTCATCAAAAAGTCCATATTATCGAGATTGCTAAGCCAACTATCGAACATTCCTACGTATTGGTGAAAACATTACATTCTGTGATTTCACCTGGGACGGAACTTAGCTTAGTCGGAATAAGTAAGGATAGTGAAATATCATTAGGTTATAGTGCAGTAGGAATTGTTGAAGAGTGCGGGGAAGATGTAGAGACATTCCAAATAGGTGATATTGTCGCGTGTTACGGAGCACCCTATGTTGGTCATTCGGAGTTTTTATTAGTCCCGACAACATTGTGTGCGAAGGTCCCAGCTAAAGTAGAGCCAAAGGAAGCCGCATTAGCAGGGATTGGCGCGATTGCGATTCATGCACTTAGAGTTGCAAAGCTTGGTTTTGGCGAAACGGTTGTAGTCGTTGGTTTAGGATTACTAGGTCAAATGATTGCTAAAATTGCTGCCGCAGCCGCATATGATGTAATTGCTTTCGACGTTCAATCAGAACGAGCCGCAATGGTCAATGGAGAAATGGGAATTCGTTCATTTTCAACGATGTCGGAGATGGAAGCAGAAATAAAGAAATGTACGCAAAGCAATGGAGTAGATGCCGTTCTATTATGTGCAGGTGGCAAGCGCTCCTCGCTAACAAGCCAAAGCTTAGAATGGATTCGTAAGCAGGGGAAAGTGGTAATTGTGGGAGACATTGAACCGGATTTCCCTCGCCAATTGATGTTTGCAAAGGAAGCACAAATCCTTATTTCCAGAGCCGGTGGTCCAGGACGCTATGATCCGGTATATGAAAAGCAAGCTATCGATTACCCATATGGCTACGTACGATGGACGGAAGGTAGAAACGTAGCGGAATATTTACGGCTAGTAAGCGAGAAACGTATCCATGTACTACCCTTCCTTATGGATGAGGTCGATTTTAATGATGTACCTACTGCATACGATGATTTGATGAATAAAAAATCATTAACAAAAATTATTAACTATATATGTTGACGTTTAGAACTCTAACTATAACACGTGTGGTGCCTACAGCGATAAGTCGGACAAATATCACGGTGTCTATCTTATAAATTCGATTACACATGTAATCGCTCATTCTGAATTTTATAAAGTATCATTAGTGAATTAAAAGGAGGGTTTACAAATGTTAAAGGTTGGAGTTATAGGGGGAGGTTCTATATCAGCGTTTCACATTAAGCCATACGTAGAAAACGTTGGAGTAGAGTTGGTAGCATTATGTGATAAAAATGCAGAACGTCTAGCGATAGCAGGCGAACTGTATGGTGTAAGTGGATTGTATAGCAACTATGAAGACTTATTAGAGAATCCGGAAATCGATGCCGTTAGTATTTGTACATGGAATAATACCCATGCAGAGATTGCTATCGCTTCATTGGAAGCAGGAAAACATGTTTTGGTTGAAAAGCCATTGAGTATGACTGTCGAACAAGCCTTAGCTGTTGAAGAGGCAGTCAAGAGAACGGGTAAAATTCTACAGGTTGGATTTGTCAGAAGGCATGGAGATAATACGAAAATACTAAAACAATTTATCGATTCAGGTGATTTCGGGGAGATGTATTATGCTAAGGCTTCCTGTATCAGAAGGCTTGGCAATCCTGGAGGTTGGTTTAGTGATCAGTCAAAATCAGGCGGAGGGCCGCTTATCGATTTAGGCGTTCATATGATTGACATATGCTGGTATTTGATGGGCAAACCGCGCCCTGTCTCAGTGAGTGGAAATACTTACTCAAAGCTGGGCAACCGAAGCAATATAAAAAACTTATCATTCTATCAAGCGGCTGACTATGACGCGGCATTAAATAATGTCGAAGATCTAGCAAATGCCCTCATTCGTTTTGACAATGGCGCTTCTTTATTTGTAGATGTTAGTTTTACGCTACATGCTAAAGAAGACGAATTATACGCTAAATTATTTGGGGAAAAAGGGGGAGCAGAAATCGAGCCACAATTAGCGATGGTGACAGAAAAAAATAATACCATTCTAAACATTACGCCGCAAATTGATAATCTTAGTTTTGATTTTGAGAAAGCCTTTACGAATGAAATCAATCATTTCGTTGACTGTTGTATAGAAGGAAAAGAAACGATAGCACCTGTTGCTGACGGCGTGCAAATTATGAAAATGCTAAACGCTGTCTATGAATCAGCAAAAACAGGCAAAGAAGTGTATTTGTAAATGGATACGTTGAAAAAAGATCTTGTCATTATAGGTGCTGGTCTAGGCGGTTGCGCAGCAGCATTATCGGCTTGTGCTAATGGATTAAATGTCGTGTTGACGGAAGAAACTGATTGGATTGGTGGTCAAGTCACTTCACAAGGGGTACCACCAGATGAACATCAATGGATTGAAGAGTTCGGCTCAACACGGAGATACCGGGAATATCGTAGTAAAGTACGCGAAACGTATTTGCGAGCAATGGATGTCACGGTTCAGAACACAGCATTTAATCCGGGGAACGGTTTAGTGAGTAAGATTTGCCATGATCCAAGAGTTAGCTTACATGTATTAAAAGAAATGCTTTTGCCGTACGTCTTAACAAATCAGCTAACGATTCAGTTGAATACAATTGTTACATCGGTTGAAAGAACTTGTAGAACAGTGATGAACGTAACCTATCAAAATACACTGACAGGAAAATTAGGTAAGCTGGCTGCTCCGTATTTCATCGATGCTACGGAGGCCGGGGACCTATTGCCACTCGCCAATATCGAATTTGTAACGGGTGCAGAAGCGAAGTCTGTTACAAAAGAGATACATGCATTAGAAATCTCGGATCCGAATGATATTCAAGCATTTACTTATGTACTTGGAATGGAATATAGAGAAGGAGAAGATCACACAATCCCTGAGCCGGAGATGTACTCATTTTGGAAAGAGTTTCATCCGGACATATGGCCTGAAAAATATTTGAGTTTCTTCGCTCCACACCCGATCACGAAAGAGAAAAGAGAGTATACGCTATTTCGTGAAGAGCAGGGGTTTCCACTCTGGGAATACCGACGTAGCTTTGATAGAAAACAATTTACAACTCCTGTTTATACGGGTGATGTAAGTTTAATGAATTGGCCACAAAGTGACTACTTTTTAGGAAATATTTATGATGTCACAGAAGAAGAAAAAGAAAGAAATATTTACCAAGCTAAACAGCTTAGCTTATCCCTTCTCTACTGGCTACAAACCGACGCCCCACGACCCGATGGTGGCAAAGGATACCCGGGGTTAAAACTGCGTAAAGATTTATTCGAAACGGAAGATGGCTTGGCAAAAGCTGCTTATATAAGAGAGTCAAGGCGAATCAAAGCAGAATATACAATTGTGGAACAAGATGTTTCCCCTGAATTTAATGATGGAAAAACAGGCAAGTTATACGAGGATCGGATTGGAATCGGGTCCTATAGTATTGATTTACATCCGAGTATGACAGGGAGAACGTATTTTGATGTTGATGCCTTACCATACCATATTCCATTAGGTGCGCTAATCCCGAAGGATACAGATAATTTATTGGCAGGTTGTAAAAACATAGGGACAACACATATCACAAATGGCTGCTATCGACTTCATCCAACAGAGTGGAATATTGGAGAAGCTTGTGGGGCATTAGTTTCTTTTTGTATGAAAGCGAAGGCAAAACCAAGAGAAGTTCGTGAAAATAGTCAGTTGTTAATGGAATTTCAAACGAAGCTAAGAGCAGAGGGCTTTGAACTTGAGTGGCCTAAAGAGTTCTACAAAGATTGAAATTCTATCAAGCACGAGTGGGGGGATATTATGAAAATTAGTGTGAGTATGTATAGTTTAGCAACAACAATAAAAAAAGAACACTGGTCGGTTGAACAATTTATTGACTATGCAAGTATGATTGCAATTGATGGTGTAGAGCTACTCGATGTGTACTGGGAAAACAAAGCAGATATAACTGAAGAACTGGACCGAGTAAGAGTTGCTTTAAAAAAATATAACTTACGCGTGTCTGCCTATGACATTATGAATAGCTTTGTAAAAGAAACAAGGGAAGAACGCGCTGAAGAAGTAACTGCCGTTGTGAATGCAATTCAAGTGGCAAAAAAACTGGGCACAAATATTGTTCGTATATTTTCTGGAGATGCCAAGGAAGACTTAACCTTTGAAAAAGGATTCGCTTGGATTATTGAAAGTTTAAAAGAATGTGCACGAACTGCTGAAAAAGAGCAAGTATATTTAGCGATTGAAAATCACGGATTATTGGCTGGTAAGAGTAGACAAGTAAAAGAGATTATTGATGCAGTGAATAGTCCGTATGTAAAATCAACATTTGACACAGGAAACTTTTTGCTTGTTCATGAAAAGCCGACAAAGGCGTTTGAGCAGCTAAAAAACGATATTGTGCATGTTCATTTTAAAGACTTTCGTGCAAAAACGGCAAACGAATCTGTTCGTGGGTTTTTATCAACAGATGGTTTGGAACTAATCGGTGTAATACCTGGTGATGGTGAAGTCGATCTGAATTATATTGTAGAAGGTTTAAAAAACATTCATTACGACGGTTGGTTATCGATAGAGTATGAGGGGCATGACGATGCAAAAAAAGCGAATGCAGAGGCGGTTAATCGTTTAAGAAACCTATTGAATTAGGAGGCTTGCAACAATGATGAAAATTATACTTGGCGGCTTGGAGAAACTCGACTTTAGCGCAACAGCAGAAAATATCCGAGTAGTAGAATCAGTAGAACAATTATTGAAGAAAAACAATGATGAAATTACATATTTCTCAACTTTGACAGAAGAAAATAGTAATGCTGTAGTTCGTAATCCAGAAAACGTTTATATTCCGGCAACTAGCCTATTAGAAAGCCATAAATCGTTAGGATTACACATTTATTTTGATTTGGAAAGCTATCCGTTTTATCAAAAGGTGAAAGAAATAATTAGTAAAGAAGATCAACCAAAAGGTGTTTTCCGTTTTAGGCGAACTGTACAGCATGATCGTAATCACTCGTTACTCACTGGTGATTTATATACCTTGTCATCATTATTTGGCAAGCCACAAGATATCCGCGTAAAACAAACAGACCAATCTGTTACACCATCCCATACGATTATTTTGATGAACTTTGGTGGAGGAACGATGGCCCATATCGAATACACGGTAAGTGATCGGGAGCGCATCGAACTTGAGTGGAGTGGGATAAAAAAAATAATCGAGTTTGATAGTGATCAGATGGTATCCATTCAGTCAACAAGAAAGCCGGCCCAACCATTAGCTTATTCAGTTGACGCTATTTTAGCATGTGCACAGAAAGTAGATCAGGAACTTATTGACCGATTGAATGATTTTAGCAGGCTTATCGATGGAGGTGTCTATTCATGAAGATTGGGATAATGAGTTTCGCACATATGCACGCATATAGTTATGCTAACGCATTAACTAAATTACAAAACGTTGAATTAGTAGGCATTTTTGATGACGATATCGATAGAGGAATAGAAGCGGCCGAAACGTATCATACAACACATTATAGTGACCAAGCTGGATTTCTAGCATTAGACATGGATGCTGTCATTGTTTGTAGTGAAAACAATCGTCACAAAGAAATGGTTTTGCATGCAGCGAAAGCTAAAAAGCACATCTTATGTGAAAAACCAATTGCGACGAATCTTGCAGATGCACAAAAAATGATTCAAGCATGTAAAGATCACAATGTGATTTTGCAAATTGCTTATCCAGTAAGATTCAGTTCACCCATTCAGCAACTAAAAGAAATGATTGATAACGATGAGCTAGGTGAAATTATTGCCTTTCGGACGACAAATCGCGGACAAAATCCGGGTGGTTGGTTTATCGATGAGGACCAATCAGGTGGTGGTGCTGTCTTAGATCATACAGTGCATATGGTAGATATTATGCGCTGGTATTTAAATGAAGAAATCTCCGAAGTGGAAGCGATTGTCGATTCATATTTTCATGGAATAGATATTGATGATGCGGGACTTTTGACTTTTGAATTCGCAAATGGAGTAGTCGCTTCGCATGATGCAAGCTGGTCTCGTTTTACAGAATACCCATCATGGGGTGATGCAACAATTGAAGTCATTGGAACAAAGCAAACTGTGAAAGTGGATGTATTTCAAGAACACTTTAGAATGTTTACCAATGATAAAAAATCATTGGAGAATGTTTTTTGGGGAAATGATATGGACTTTGGATTGATACAAGATTTTGTTAACTGTGTGAAAGAGGGAAGAGAACCGTCAATCACGGGTTATGACGGGTTGAAGTCATTAGAGGTTTCACTGGCGGGATACGAATCAAGTAAGTTGAATAAGACGATTCACTTATAATTACCGATAAATAAGGCACTAGTGATTATCAATTTTGATAGGAAACGATAGTGCTTTTTTCTGTTCTTTGCTTTGCGATAGGGCGAATAGTAAATAAAAAACATCTATTGGAAAAGGTGCTGAGAATCATGGACGAAATTATTTATTGGAATCAGCATGAAACAACTTTGTTTGCTGTTGAAGAGTTAAGAAGGTTGATGCGCAATGCTGGATATGAATGTACGATAACAGATTCCGGAAGGTCGTCCAGTCATATTGAAAATAGTAATAGAAAAATTCACTTGATCACAACAAATGAATATCATGCCACTTGTAAAGATAAAAAAATAATCACAATTAACGATGATGGATTTGCGTTGTTTAAGTCTAGCAATGATGTGTGGATTATCGGTAATGAGGCACGTTCGATTCTATATGGCGTTTATATGTATTGTAGAATTCGTTTTGGCTATGAGTGGACTCGTTTGGATGAAGAACGCATTGTGGATAAAGATATACCTACACATGAACAACTGTATATTCATGAGCCGATGTTTGCTAGGCGAGGTAATATTATCGAAACCATTAATGATCCTAATTATATTAACGCTCTTATTGATTGGGGTGTGAAGAATGGTCAAAATGAATACTTTTTCACATTCTTTTTATGGAATGACATCAAATCATACGTGTCCTCTACGTTGAGAAAACGGAATGTTCATGTAACTTTAGGTGGACATAGCTTAAGCTTTTTACTAAATGAAATACAAGAAAAAACAAGTGATAGTGAACTTAAACAGAACGATAAATTGAAGTTTTTTGCTGAAAATACGAAGCTTCAAGATAAGGTTATTCAAAAAATAGTAGACATCTGTATGGAAAATGAAGTGATTACGAGAGTCTCTTTATGGCCAGAGGATATCGGAATTGATGAGAAAAATGGAAGCGAGTTTTTACCGACATATATTCGATTTACCGAAAAATTGAAAGAAGCTCTCCAGAAGAACAAATCACAAGTAGGTGTGGAATACATTGTCTACAATGCAGGTTTGTCTTGGAATATGTTAGAAAGAAAAGAGCAAATGGAATCCTCGTACCATGTCGATGTATTGTATGCCTTTTGGGGAAGGGATTATTCAACCTCAATTGACTCCAACGAACCTAAACAAAAGAGAGCATATGAAACATTGCAGGATTGGAATAAGGAAGCCATTAAAAAAGGCCGATCATTAACTGTTCTAGAATATTATAGTGATCATTTTATGTTATCCGAACTGTTCCCTCCATTACTGACAAGAATTCAGCAGGATTTACATGATTACAAAAAATTGAATATACAAGGCGTTTTAAATTTAATTGTACCGACGCATCAAAAACGAAAACATCCTGAAATAGAGGAAAACTATCCATGGAAATGGATTCACCATCTCAATAATTATTTATACGCTAGAATTGCCTGGGGCGAAGAATACAAGGTCGTTGTCAAAGAATACTTTAACGTACTGAATGAAGACAAAGAGGCATTTCAACAAATGTTTATCGAACTGGAAAAACTTATTTCACAGCACACGAAGTGGAATGCTCCCCTATTTCCAGCACGGCTTGTTGACCCGGAAAAAGTACAAGACCGGATAAACTATCCTCAAATTCCATTGTACTTACGTGAAGTTTATAAACGTTTAGCTGAGTGGGATTTAACGGAGACAGAATCATTATTAGCGATTCAAACAAAAGATAACTTAACATCATTTACAACGAAAGAAATGATGTTAATTTATTTTTATTATCTAAAAGAGGTAGCTGGAATTCATGCAGAAGCATGGACATTAGAGGTAGAACATTAATACAAGAAAGGTAAGCGGAGGTCTATAAATGGGTATTAGCAATCTACATTATTACGTACCCACCCAAAAGGTGGACAATCAAACTTTAATTGAAAAAGAGCTTATTATTTACGGCGGTACACCAGCAGGGTTAACGGCAGCTGTTCAAGCAAAACGGATGGGTATAACGGTTGCAATAGTGGAGTTTAGCAAAAATATTGGTGGGATGACTGCCAGTGGATTGGGTGCGACAGATCTTGGTGCGGAAGATGCAGTTGGTGGTCTTTCGCGTGAATTTTATCAAGAAATTGCAAAGTATTATCACAAAGAAAAGCAATGGACATTCGAACCTAAAGCAGCTCAATTTGTGTTCAATCAATGGATGAGAATATATGATATTCCAGTATATTTGAACCAACATTTAGCGGAAGTAACGGTAGAAAATAAGCAGATTACTGAAATTGTCATGGAAAACGGAGCCCGATATAGTGGGAAAATCTTTATGGATTGTAGTTATGAAGGTGATTTACTCGCCAAGTCAGGTGTTTCTTATTTTGTTGGACGCGAATCCAATGCAACATATCAGGAAATATATAATGGCATTCAGTTTGGTGCGCCGCATCATAAATTCGAAAAATGGATTGACCCTTATGTTGTTGAAGGACAACCGAAAAGTGGCGTTTTGCCAGGGATTACAGAAGATGATCGTGAACAATTGGGCTATCAAGGGCAAGGAGATCATCGGATTCAAGCGTATAATTTCCGCATTTGCTTGACAAAAGATCCAGAGAATAAGTTACCTTTCCCAAAACCAGCTCATTATGATGACAAACGATACGGACTTTTACTGCGCTATATTCAATCTGGAGTTTGGGATGCCATGAAACTTCATACGATGTTGCCGAATGGCAAGTCAGATTTAAATAACTATGGAGCGATTTCAACAGATCATATCGGGATGAATTACGATTGGCCGGAAGGAAGTTACCAAAGACGTGAGGAAATCTTTCAAGATCATGTAAATTATGATATGGGAATGTTGTACTTTTTAGCGAATGATTCGCGCGTTCCAGATGCAATACGTCAGGAAGTGAATGAGTGGGGATTGCCGAAAGACGAGTTTATAAAAACGGGAAACTGGCCACATCAGTTGTATATTCGTGAAAGTAGACGAATGATTTCTGATTATGTCATGACGGACCGTAATTGCCTGCAACAAACTTTTGTTGACGATTCAATCGGTTTGGCATCGTTCCATATGGATTCTCATAATTGCAGACGCGTCGTCATTGATGGCCGATGTGTGAATGAGGGGGATGTTCAAGTTCCCATTGGCCCTTATGAAATTTCATATCGATCCATTCGTCCAAAAGCTACGGAATGTACCAATTTACTTGTCCCGGTTTGCTTATCAAGCTCTCATATTGCGTATGGATCCATTCGAATGGAACCCATCTTCATGATTCTAGGCCAGTCGGCAGGTGTGGCTGCAGCTCTTGCTATTCAGCATGAAACAACTGTACAAGATGTCAATTACGAGGAGCTAAATCAGGAGCTTCTAAAGGCTAATCAAGTCGTTCGATGGGGGACAGGTATGGTTGATGATCCGATAAAACGAATGGAAGAAACGTTTGGTAAATAAAATACACAAAGAAAGATTATTTATCTAATGGAGGATTCATATGAAGATACTATCTTGGAATCATGATCGCTTGGACGAGCTAGTTGAGTTGTGGAATAAGGAATTGGCCGAAGACTTTCCAATGCGTAAAGAGTTATTTGAGCAAAATAGTTTTAATGATAAAAACGTTTCCTATGAAGATTCACATATCGCTGTAGATGAACAAGACCATGTCATCGGCTTCGTTATCGCTAAACACTGGAAAGAAGAAATCGATGTTAAAATGGATGACAAAAAAGGTTGGATTCAAGTGCTTTTAGTAGATCGTGACCACCGTGGAAAAGGAATTGGAACAGAGTTACTTGAACGTGCAGAAACAGGATTAAAGGAAAAAGGAGTTGTGACCATGCAATTGGCTGGTGATCCTTTTCATTATTTCTCAGGCATTCCAGAACAATATCAAGATGCACAAAAATGGGCAGAGAAAAATGGTTATGTTAAAAAATTAGACACCTATGATTTAATAAACCATTTGGACAAAAAGTATCCTTTCCCAGAGATTGATTCTGTTACCTTTTCAATACTAAAAAGAGAAGAGGAAGCAGAATTCATTTCATTCTTAGAAAGGTGTTTCCCGGGAAGATGGGAATATGAAGCCATTAAATACTTTGAAATGAACGGGGATGGCCGAGAGTTCGTCGTCCTTAAAAAGAAGGATCAGATTATCGGATTTTGTAGAATTAATGATTCCCACTCGCCATCAATTGCACAAAACGTTTATTGGAGTCCGCTTTTTACCCGAGAAATTGCTGGGATTGGTCCATTAGGAATAGATGCAAATGAACAAAAAAAAGGCTATGGATTAGCAATTGTTCAAGCAGCAATGACATATATTCAAGAAAGAAATATCGAAACAATTATCATTGACTGGACAATCTTAGTGGAGTTCTACGAAAAACTAGACTTTAAAATATGGAAAAGCTATGGGGTTTATTTGAAAGATATTAAGTAATATTTCCATAAAGGAGTTGAACAAAACGTCATAATAATTTCACCTTATGGTCAACTGAATTTCGATCTCTTTTGCAAGCAAAAAACGCGCGATATAATAATATTGAAGTAAAGAGGCTCGGATAAAACATAAAAAAATGCATGAAGGCAAAATTCGCCAACATGCATTTTTATGCTTTTATAATGTTTCTTTTTCATTTTCATGAGTGGATCGGAGGGGAAAGAGACCGACTCCTCGAAAATGCTGATGCATTACCTTCGTTCGATGCTTATTCGACGAAGTCTATTCATTGTCCTGAAGGATTTAGCGCGAATGTTGAGTCCTACAGGGAAAATCGTCACGTAGAACGGCATGTGGGAGCCAATCGAACTCTTCGTTGATCGATTGGCTCGAGCGCGCCCCGCAGAAAGCGTGTCTTTTGGAGCGCAGAGGAATGGATATTTAGAGTTTTGTCCCAGCTTTGTTTTGTTTATTACATGTACAAGGTTTCATAGAAAGAAAGGTTGGAATGTGAACGGTCTTCAAATTTGTTGCATATTAATCATTTCCTTATACATTAACAAGTATTAGTTGTATTAGTACGAGTAAATTTTTGTGATTTGAGAAGCTAGCTAAGAATTTGTAACAAAAAGAGTCATTGCGCGTCTGACTACTATAATACTATTTTAAAAACTAGGAGGAGTCTACTATGAGCAAAAGCCGCTTTCTTTATACAGCGATTGTATCTGTCACAACAGTAATGAATGTGTTTGCCGTTTTATGCATTCTTTTTCCGTTCCTTGCTCAACAAGTACAAAATCTTTCTCCACTTGTTTACGTTTATATGTATCTTGATCATTTACAGTTCACGACGATTGCATGTAGTGTCTTGCTGGCATTCCCTATAATTTATGTACTGTCAAGACGTTTCCGCACGCATAAAGCGCAGTTAATTGTCATAGGTATTCATCTTGTATTGTTAACGTCGCTAGTAGTTATCGTTTATTTCAACCAGGATTATTTAAATGAAATAATGCTTCGACCGACATATGAATGATTATTGTTTTGTGTAGTCGGTTGTGCAGTCAATTACCGATGAGCTAAGTCATGAGATGAATTTTAGGTACGTGCAGACTTTCTGCATATTTAGGGGGTAGAGGAGACAGGAACTCAATCATTTCATGAAAGGAGATCTACAGTATGAAAAGTTACGGAAGGTTTGCGATGATGATTGTGACATCCACAGTTATCATGTTTGGATTGATGTATTTGAACACATATGCACTCGACCATGTATTCTTCAGTGAAACACGACTGTATATGGCTTTGCTGATGGGAGCTACAATGGCAATGATTATGATGGCATTCATGTGGAAAATGTATGCGAATAAAAAGTTGAATGTTGGAATTTTAGGCGTAAGTGTAATCATTTTTGCTTTGTCATTGTATTTAGTCCGCAGTCAGGCGACTATTGAAGATACATCTTGGATGAAAGCGATGATTCCGCATCATTCAATTGCCATTTTAACGAGCGAACGCGCAAAGATATCAGATCCACGTGTGAAAGATTTAGCGGACAAAATTATTGAAGCGCAGAAGAAAGAAATTGAAGAAATGAAGGTATTAATTGAAGAGTTGGAGCAACGTGAATGAATTGTCTACTATCGTTAATTTGAATATGTGCAACAAAGGATAAAAAGACGTCAATGAAGGCGTCTTTTTGTTTTAATTATTTAGAATAAAAACACATTAGTATAGAACTAAAGAATACGGTAAATTTTTCCGATAGTAATATTGTATGCTAATAACCAATTTGTGTTTTAGGGGGAAAGTCATGTTAACGATACAAACATTAAGTAAACAGTACATTAATGGCTCCTGGAGAGATGGAGGAAGTCGTAATAAGCTTGTAAATGTTGATCCATACTCGGGTGAAGAACTTGCAAGTATGAAGATCGGGACAATAGAGGATGTCGACCAAGCTTATAATGCGTCATTTCGTAGTCAGAAAGAATGGGCGCACGTAAATGCCTATAAGAAGCGTACCATTTTAGAAAATGCGGTCGCTTATATTGAACAGCACGAAGAGGAAATTACAGAGATAATTATTCAAGAATTAGGCGCAACTAGACTTAAAGCGGCTTTTGAGATTGGCCTAGTCAAGAACATGATTAAAGAGGCAGCTACGTTCCCGCTAAGAATGGAAGGGAAGATATTGCCTTCGACAGAAGATCATAAGGAAAATAGATTGTACCGTGTACCGGTTGGAGTTGTGGGTGTCATAAGTCCATTTAATTTTCCTTTTTTCCTATCCATGAAATCTGTTGCACCTGCTTTAGGTGCGGGGAATGGCGTTGTCCTTAAACCACATGAAGAAACACCTGTCACTGGTGGGACACTAATAGCTAAGATTTTTGAAGAGGCTGGATTGCCTTCTGGGCTATTAAATGTTGTCGTAACAGATATTAAAGAAATCGGTGATGCTTTCATTGAGCATCCGATACCTCGAATAATATCGTTTACTGGATCTACTCAAATTGGACGACATATTGGTCAAGTTGCTATGAAAAATTTCAAAAAACCTTTGTTGGAATTAGGTGGAAATAGTGCATTCATCATTATGGCGGATGCAGATATTAATTATGCTGTAAATGCGGCCACTTTCAGCAGGTTCACGCATCAGGGACAAATTTGTATGTCTGCAAATCGGATTGTTGTCCATAAAGATGTATATGAGGAATTTATCAAGAAATATAAAGAAAAGGTTTCATCCCTAAAGGTCGGTGATCCGAAAGAGGCTGACACCATTATTGGACCAGTTGTAAATAAGCGACAGGCATCCACATTGAAGTCGTACATTGATAAAAGTATTGAAGAAGGGGCTTCTATTATATTAGATGGTTCCATTACTGGTAACTTGGTTGCGCCAACAATTATAGGAGATGTTACACCGGATATGACGGTAGCTCAGGAAGAGTTATTTGGACCAGTTGTGTGCGTCATGCAATTTGAAACGGAACAAGAAGCAGTTAACATTGCGAATAATACACGTTTCGGATTGAGTGGAGCGATCCATACGAGCAATCTTGAAAAAGGTGTTGAAATGGCTAAGAAAATTCATACGGGTATGATTCACATCAATGATGTAACGATAAATGACGAGCCCATTGTTGCGTTTGGAGGAGAAAACCAATCTGGAATTGGACGGCTAAATGGGCAATGGAGTTTGGATGAGTTTACTACAATGAAATGGATATCATTAAATTTTGGACAACGAACCTTTCCATATTGAAGTAGGGGGTACAGACAATTGACGAAGCATGATACAGCGACGAATGTTGAGATTTTAGATGCTTTCATAAAGATAGCACCTTATTTAAATCGCTTAATACAAGATGATATTACAATAGGGATTTACGATACAAAACAATTGTTGTTAAATATACCAGGGGAAACGTTTGCATTGGATGTGTCTGTAGGTGATCCGTTAGCGCCGGGAGATATTATAACAGAAGCTCTAAGAGAAAATAGTGACAAAGTCGCCATGGTGCCCAAAGAGCTTTTTGGATTTCCATTGATTGCTCGGGCCATTCCCCTTCACGATGATCACGGCAATATTGTCGGTGGAGTAGGAATAGGGACAAGTCTTCAAAAATCTAATGAATTGTTCATGGTTGCCGATAGCTTATCTGCAATTGTTGAGGAAACCGCTGCTTCTCTCGATGACATTGCAAATTCTGTTACTAATTTAGCAGATCAAGTAGTCGATGCAAATGAAATAATCGCAGAAGTAATGACAGGAACTGATGAAATTGGAAACATCTCTTCGGTTGTTAAAGGAATATCTGATCAAAGCAATCTCCTTGGGCTGAATGCTGCGATAGAAGCAGCAAGGGCTGGTGAACAAGGTAAAGGATTTTCAGTAGTAGCTGACGAAATCCGTAAACTCGCAACCAATTCAAAAGAGAATGTTTCGCAAATTGATCAAGTTATCCAACGAATTACTTCTGCTGTAGATGCGTTAAACAAATCATTCTCAACGATTAATGAAGTATCTTCCAATCAAGCGGCAGCAATCGAAGAAATTTCAGCAACTGTTCAAGAAATCAGCCGGAATGCTCAAAGTTTATCTTCCATGGCAGAGAATACATTAGAGAATCAATAATGAAGTACAAAACGACCAGAACTTAACTGCTAAGTTCTTGGTCGTATTTTTTTGCTGATAATAAATTATTTAAAAGTCAGTACATGGTGAGAGAGGTAATTTCGCAATTTCCGTTATCACCTATTACGTTTGTACAAGCGACACACCTTTCATTGAATATAGTAAGAAAGAGTAGAGAAGGAGGTGAATTGAATGAGATATCACTATAAACCTATTCGATGTGTGCAAGCTACTCCAGTTGATTCTTGTTTTAATCCATGTAGAGCTTGCCCGCCAGGTCAACGAGGCCCACAAGGTCCTGAAGGTCCACAAGGTCCAGCGGGTCCAGCAGGCCCACAAGGTCCTGAAGGTCCACAAGGTCCAGCGGGTCCAGCAGGCCCACAAGGTCCTGAAGGTCCACAAGGTCCAGCGGGTCCGGCAGGCCCACAAGGTCCAGCGGGTCCAGCAGGCCCAGAAGGTCCAGCGGGTCCTCCAGGAGGTGTGCTTGGTGCAGCTTATATTTATGACACAACACTACAGACGCTTGAAGAAGGTGACGCTGTAACATATGATACAAACGGTAATATCACGCCTCCAGGATTTGTCACACATACACCAGGTGCTGCTGAAATCACAATTAATGAAACAGGAACGTATTTAATCACGTATGAAGTTACTCCTCGTACTGGGACATCTGCATTTGCGTTATTCAACGGCGTATCGCAAATTGATGGGACAGCCTATGGGACAACTGCGGGTAACCAACCATATGTAGGACAGCAAATTGTGACGTTAACCGCTGGTGATGTTCTTACTGTAAGAAATCTAGATGGCCAAACGGTATTAGACAATGAAATTTCACCAGACATTCCAGTCATCAGTGCTTCCATTGTGATTGTGCAATTAGCGTAAATAGTTGACTTGTTTATGTGGCAAATCATACAGAAAGCCGAACAGATTGTATACTCTTATTCGAGTATACAGTCTGTTTTTATCGGTTATATATTTACTCTACCTGTAATAATTTCCTAATTTCTTTAGCTGGAAGTGGTTTGTAGAGAAAAAAACCTTGCACAATTGTACAGTTGTGGTCTTTTAAAAACTCTAATTGATCCAAAGTTTCCACACCTTCAGCGATGACTTCCATTCCTAAATTGTGTGACAAGTCTATGATTGTTTGTACAATGATGGCGTTATGTTGATCCTTCATCATATCTGCAATGAATGACCGGTCAATTTTAATGAAATCGATTGGAAGATGTTTGAGGTAATGAAGCGAATTGTGTCCTATCCCAAAATCATCAATACTAATCGCGATACCGATCTCTTTTAGCTTTCTTACAACGTTAATGGAGGATTCGTCTTCCATAGCTATATATTCTGTAATTTCAACGCCTAAGTATTGAGACTTTAGCCCAGTTTCTTCTAATGTTTGTTCGATGAATTGTACGAGGTTCGTTTTATTGAACTGTTGTGAAGAGAGGTTGACATGGACTTGGATGTGTTTCAAACCGTCGTCCTGCCACTTTTTGTTCTGTTTACATACTTCAGCGATAACCCACTCACCAATTTTTGTAATGTACCCGTTTTCCTCAGCTAACGAAATGAAACGATTAGGTGCGAGATGGCCGAGTGTCGGATGCTGCCAACGAATTAACGCTTCCAACCCAACGATCTCTTGCGTACAACTATGAAGTTGAGGCTGATAATACAGAATAAATTCGTTTTGTTCAAGTGCTCTTCGCATGTCCATCTCAAGTATAGAGTCACCCATCAGATCAGTTAACGTATCTGTGGAATGAAGAGCATAGCGATTTTTCCCAAGAGACTTCGCTTGATACATGGCATTATCCGCATAAATAAGAAATTTTTCTTTAGGTATAGGGTGATCGGGATATATTGCAATTCCTATACTCGCTGTTGTGTAAATTTTTTCGTCATGTACATAAAAGGGTTCTTGGAAAAGCTTAATAATCGTATCGGCTTTATTAGCTATATCAGTTGCGTCTTCAAAATCTCGCAGTAACATGACAAACTCATCGCCACCCATTCTGCCAAGTATATCTTTTTTTCCTAAGCACCCAGCTAAGCGTTTGCTTACTTCGATCAAGAGCTCGTCTCCATATGAATGACTAAAATTATCATTTATGATCTTAAAGCGATCAAGATCAATGAACAATAAAGCTAATTCATTACCTTTTCTAAATGCTTTATGTTCTTCAATAAAAGCAGATAGTTCCTTGTTGATGAAGCGCCTGTTAGGTAAATTTGTTAACTCATCATGAAACGCTAAATAGTTATATTTCTCCTCCAGTAAGTACCGTTCAGTAATATCTCTGAACTGTCCATAAGCCCCAATTAAGCGCGTGTTTTCAAAAATAGGATAGGCATCAAACAAACAGACAACAGTATTTTCTTCTGCGTTTAGGAAAGGTATCTCTTCATCTGTAATAATTTTTTCCTGTTCAAGTACTGCTTTAAAATAGTGACCGACTAAATGAAATTGATGTATAGGAAGCCCAAGTAAAGATTCCTTTTGGTTTAAGATTTGTTCTGCGAATAGGTTGGATGTTGTTACAACTCCATATTCATCTGTAATGATAATTCCGTTTTTTGTTCGTGTTAGGAGGATTTGATTTAATATATCGAGTTTTTTATTTTGTTTTCGAAGCAAAAGCTCTCTTTCAATCGAATCAACAGTTAGTGCTAGCATTGTTAATAATAATGGGTTCTGAAATGGAAGAGGTGTCATAATAGAAATACTGCCAAGTAGTTTCGTCTCGCCTTTTACATGAAAAGCCGTTCCATAACATGCCACATCGTGTAGAACAGAATGGTAATGCTGGTCGCCGATAATGCTAACAGGGTGTTTTTGTTCCAAAGAGAGTGTCACGACGTTTGTACCTGTATCTTCTTGAGAAAATTGACTGCCTGCAACAATCCCAAATTGTTCAATAGCTGCTTTAATTGTTTCGTCTCCAGTTACGTCAATCAAGTAACCATCTGCATCAGAAACGACTACAAGAATAGGTGTTCCTTTTAAAGAATCAAGAAGCTTGTTAGAAAAGAAGCGGACCACTGATAAAATTTCGCGATAGAAAGTCAATTTCTCTTCAAAAGCTACTTCGCATAGAAATTTTTTTGGTTTTGCTACTTTGTCTGGGTCCATTCCAGCCAATTTACATTTTATTTTTGACTCTTTTATGTAATGTGGTTCTGTCATGTGGAATGCCTCCATCGTGAGTGATAAGGAATCGTGACGTCGAAGATATTGTTTATTTCTCAGGAAATAAATGTCTGTGTATCTGGTTGTTTAAGATGTCGTGAAAGCAGTGTATCCAGTATACATGGCAACTAAACTGAAAGTGTTCCTAATTCTGTGCTTATAAACAGGATGTAGACTTGTGTATAGACAAATAATGTTCAATCGTAGTTAGTTAAAATGAATATCAAAAATGTGGCCGGTTATTGAATGTCCATCAAACCTTTCTGCATATCTTTTTCATAATCATTTTCTATAATAGATTGAGATGTATTGGGAGGTGAGGATGTTGAAGAGAATTTCCACAAAACTAGCTGCCTACTTTATCTTGTCATTTCTTTTGCTTGAATCGATTCTTATGATCTATCTGCACCAAACGATAATTCACGCGCGAATTGAAGAAGAGTTTGAGAGAGTGATGGCTAATGGCTCTAACCATCGTGAGGTGTTAGAGGATTACTATTCTGAAGAGACGATGAATCATATCGTCTTAATGGAATACGGCAAGGAAAGCGAAGTAGTTATCACGGGAGAAAACGATGAGGTTATTCAGAGTTCAGCCGAAAACATTCTTGCTTTGAATAAGTATTTGAAGCTATTGGACGGTTCTCGCCGAGAAGATGATCAGTTGCTATTAGATGATTGGAAAAACTCGGAGTATATTGTGAGTGTTCATCCTTATCAAATAGCGGATTGGTCAGGTCATGTAGTGATGTTCCAAAAGACTGAACCTATTCAACGATTAGTCGACCGTGTCAACTTGCATTTCGGTTTAGCAGGCGGTGTAAGCATAATCATTTTGTTTGTCATTTATCTTGTCCTATCCAAGTTTTTAACGCGTCCGCTCGTACATATGAAAGAAGCAACTGAAAAATTACGTGAAGGAGATTTTCGTGTTAGTTTGCCGAATGCAGGAAAAGATGAACTCGGAGAACTGTCTATGGCCATTATGGAACTGGCGACGGACTTGGAAACTATGAAAACGGAGCGAAATGAATTTTTAGCGTCGATTTCCCATGAACTTAGCACGCCCCTGACGTATATGATCGGCTACTTGAAAGTGGCGATGAGAAATGAGCTTACGGATGAGGAAAGAATGGAATACTTGAAGATCATTGCGGAAGAATCGAACCGAATGAAGGAACTTGTGAAAGATTTAATGGAGTTAGCGAAAATGGATGAATTGTCTTTTACGGTTGAAAAGACGTATTTCTCGGCACAACGATTTGCAAAGGAATTATATCGTCTCGTACAACCTTCATTTGAACTGAAAAACATCAACCTAACCATTTTATGTGAAAAAGACTTTCAACTGTTTGCAGATCCCTTACGCTTGGAACAAATTCTATTGAATTTGTTGGATAATGCATTGAAATATTCAGAAGCGAATACGGACGTAACGATGACCGTATACGAGGAGGGTGCTAATGCAGTCCTACAGGTCTCTGACGAAGGAATTGGTATTCCTCATGATGAAATTGACCGGATTTTTGACAAGTTGTATCGAGTTGAGAAATCTCGTTCACGTACGTCTGGAGGCTCAGGATTAGGACTAGCGATTGTGAAGGAGCTAGTTGAAGCGCACGATGGTGTCATTTATGTAGAAAGCCGCGTTGGCACTGGCTCCACTTTTATAGTGAAACTATAAGTTGAAAGGGGAGATTACATTGCGAAAGATCCTACTCATCGATGATGAACAAAGAATGCTTAATTTACTTGAATTATTTTTAGCTCCACATGGATTTGCCTGTTTGAAAGCGGAGAGTGGTGAAAAAGGGATTGAAATGATCCAGTCACAACAAATAGATCTTGTCATTTTGGATATTATGATGCCTTTCATGGATGGCTGGGAAGTATGTGAAATGATTCGCCAACAAGTAAATGTGCCGATTATTATGTTGACTGCAAGGGCAGATAAATTAGACGTTGTTCGAGGATTAGATGTTGGCGCTGATGACTACGTTACAAAACCGTTTGATGAAGGTGAACTCGTTGCAAGAGTGAATGCGTTACTTCGAAGAGTGCATAAACAGGAAGACGAAAATACAACGGTAAATGGTGAATTCATCTTAAGTCACGACACGTACTCGTTGAAATATAGGCATGTTGAAGCCTATCTGACACTGAAAGAGTATTCCATTATTCATACGTTAATTAGCAATCCGAAAAGGACGTATACGCGAGAGCAGTTACTGCGTACTGCATGGGATTACAACACCTACACGGACATTCGTACAGTAGATTCACACATTAGAAATCTACGGGAAAAATTGAAAGCGGCTGGTTTTCCAATCGAGGAATTTCTCCATACTGTGTGGGGGATTGGTTATAAATGGGGATAAAGAGATTTTGGTGGAATCGATTACTGAAAAAGTAAAAGAAATAAATCAAGTCGCTAAGAAATATAGGAGGTGTTTTACATTTGTATGGAATCTTATCTGAGATAAGTGTAAGTATTACCGAGCCAATGACTCGACTCATCAATTCATTTTGGGATTACCCCCTAGTTGTTGCACTATTACTCGGTGTAATTGGTGCGGCTGCTCCTTGTCAGCTAACAGGCAATATAAGTGCGATGACGCTGTATGGGCAACGATCTGTACAAACAAAGAGTGATTGGAAAGAAGTCCTGTTTTTCATACTGGGTAAAATTGTTGTTTTTAGCGTATTTGGGCTTTTCGCATGGTTGTTTGGCCAACAATTTGAATCATCCTTAGTAGGCTATTTTCCAATCTTCCGAAAGGTTATCGGTCCCCTCATTGTCCTTACAGGTCTTGTACTTCTCGGGATTGTAAAGATGCGCTTTTTAAATCGATTAGCGATACATGTCCCTCAACGGTTACTTGACGGGAAGCTTGGTTCTTTTCTGTTTGGTGCAAGTTTTTCAGTCGCATTTTGTCCGACAATGTTCATTTTGTTTTTCGGTTGGCTTATGCCTGTTGTCACTGCCACGTCCTATGGCTTAATTCTTCCAGCTGTTTTTGGTATAGCTACTGCATTTCCTCTTATTTTGTTGTTTGTGTTTATTTGGTTTTTTAACGTAGACAAACGGATTATGCGAACAAGTGTCAAGATTGGTGCTGCTATTCAAAAAGTGGCAGGTGTCATGCTTATCATCATAGGATTATTGGATACTGTGACTTACTGGAGTTGAATTTTACTTGAAATGACTCGTGTAAACAGTTCCATCCTCTCAAGTGTAATTCCTACAAATGAGAACTCCTTCCTATTTGTGATGAATTGATTACGATATGCATAGATTTTCCTTATTTATTTGCTACGCTACGTAACGAACGATGGTGAAGTATTGGAGGAAACGATGATGAATAGCAACAAACTCGCACTGATGATGTTAGGGGGCTTCCTAATATTGAGCGGCTGTGTGAAAGAGGAGCCTGCAGAAGTCCGTACGGATCAGACAATGATGAATCATGATGAAATGGAAGACGGTATGAGTCATGGTGAAATGGAAGGCCATATGAGTCATGATGAAGTAATGCAATTAAAAGATTCTACAGGTGAAAATGAATTGATTGTCCCACCGGTTCTTGAGCGGAATATAGATGGTGATGTCACTTACACGGTAAGGGCTCAAAAAGGGGAAACTCAAATATTTAATGGAAGTAAAACGAAAACGTATGGCTACAATGGAACGTTTTTAGGCCCCATGCTCCAGTTTACAAAAGGAGAAACGATTAAAATCCGGACAATTAATGAACTTGATCAAGAGACAACTTTCCATTGGCATGGGTTGGAAGTGGCTGCTGATGCAGACGGTGGCCCTCATGATGCACTACAACCGGGTGAGGAGAGAGTAATTGAGTTTAAGGTGACACAAGAAGCGGCAACACTGTGGTTTCACCCTCATCCTCATGGAAATACTGCAGATCAAGTATACAACGGATTGGCTGGTTTAATTTTTATTGAGGATGAAAACTCAAAGCATCTTAATGTGCCGGATGACTACGGGAAAAATGATTTTCCGTTAATCATTCAAGATAAGATGTTTGATGAGAACCATCAATTGAATTATCGTGAAGCTCGAAATGAAGACGGCACAATCGGTGATACGTTACTCATAAATGGAACGGTCAATCCGAAGTTGACAGTGGAGAAAGAGAAAGTACGGTTGCGAATCGTAAATGGCTCGAATGCGAGAAATTACACATTGAAGTTAAATAGTGGGGATTCGTTTGTTCAAATTGGTACGGATGGCGGTTTTTTGAACGAGCCTGTAACCGTTCAGGAAGTCACTTTGACACCTTCTGAAAGAGCGGAGATTGTCATTGACTATCAAGCAATTGATGCAACTTCTGATTTGGCATTAGTGAATGAAGATGGCTCCGTGCTGTTGCCTTTTGACATTGCTCATTCAAATGGAGTGGCAAGCGAATTATCGACACAGTTAAATGATTTCACGCTGACTGCTGAGGAAAAGAACTTGCCAGTTAATAAGACGGTAGAATTATTCGGGATGATGGATCATGTGACGATTAACGGGAAGAAATTCGACCCGGACCGAATCGACTTTACACAAGAGCAAGGCGTTACTGAAGTATGGGAAATTTATAATAAGCCGGACATGATGGGTGGAATGATTCATCCGTTCCATGTTCATGGTGCACAATTCAAGATTATTAGCAGAGATGGCGCTGCACCTCCAGAGAATCAACAAGGATGGAAAGACAGCATTGCTGTACATCCCGATGAGACAGTGAAGATTGCCATTCAATTTAAAAATAAAGGGTTGTATATGTTCCATTGTCATATACTCGAACATGAAGATAATGGAATGATGGGACAAGTTTTAGTAGAGTGATCGAAGAGGTTTTACACCTTCTTATGTGGGGAAGAGAGTAACGAACTTCATAAAAGGAGCTGAGCAAATGAACGTGAACTATGAAGAATGTCTCCAAGCCTGTTTGGAATGCTTGGAAGCGTGCAACAGATGTTACGATGCTTGCCTAGGTGAAGAAAACGTGAAGATGATGGCGGACTGCATTCGTCTAGACCGTGAATGTGCAGATATATGTGCGTATACGGCACAAGCAATTACACGTAATAGTCCGTTTGTAAAAGAAATTATGGAGTTGTGTGCGAAAATTTGTGAGCAATGTGAAGAAGAATGTGACAAACATGACCATGAACATTGTAAACAGTGTGCAGAAGCTTGCCGTAAATGCGCAGAGGCGTGTAAAAAAGCTGTCGCTTAACAGCAGCTTTCGATAGAAGGAAGAAGGGGTAATCCACTTCCTTCTTTTTTCTTGTCTAATGGAAGGAATGAAAGTCCTGTTGTAACGTAATATTCATTGAACGCCGATGCATAAATCGATTCCAGTTGGAAAATGCTATGTGGTATAGTGGAGAGGATGAAAGAAGGTGAATGCCGTGCGAAATAAGTATGGGAAATTGCTGAAAAAAGATAATATCGTTGTATTTCCAGGCGCATTGGATGGGCTGATTGAAAAAGGACTGGATGCCGTTGAGGATGTGGACTACGAACTTGCGGTTGAATCCTTTGACCAGGTTTATCATTTTGACCCGGACAATATGCGTTTGTTGGCACCGTATGCTGTTTCTTTATATGAAACGAGAAACTTTGAAAAAGCGAAAGAAATCGCTACGAAATTATTACATAGTGGAGCAGCAGAGTATTTAGATGCGATGGAATTGTATTTAGCAATCAGTATTCAATTGCAAGAGTATGAAGAAGTGGAAATGACCATCGCTACACTGCTCGAGGAAAATATTGTACCACCAGACATGATACAGAAGTTCAACTATTTACGTGATTTAAATAATCGATTAGCGAGCCGCTACGCTATCTCGGAAGAACCAATGATAGAACTACAAGAAGCACTGACAATTGAAGAGTTTTTAGCGAACACACCTGAAGTGCAACAACAAATAGTAGCGTCAATGGAGAATCGCCAGGTTGAGGCGGAAAGTTTAAAATTACTCGCTGAGATAGCCGAACATGAAGAGATTCATCCTCTAGTTGTTACATATGCGCTCGTTCTTTTACGTGACGCTGCTTGCGATAAAACATTGACTGTGAAGAAATTCGGATTTGAAAAAGCGGTCGTACCCACTGAATTACATTTGCCGAACCAAGATGAAAAAACACGGGAAGTAATTGATCGGATAAGCGACCTTAACGAAAAAGATCCATCGAGGATGCAAATGGCGATTGAAGCGAGCTTGCGTTATGGCATCATTGCATACCCATTCAGTTGGGAAGGCTTTTCTGCGGAAGAAGTTGCGCAAGGCTATATTCATTACATAGACGGTTTGTTTACTGGGGAAAAGTGGATTGATTCGGAATTAATGAACTTGATCCAATCAATTGATGAACAAACTGAACAATAAGTAGCAGTAAATCTGTTGAAAGATCGAAAGACTATGATATACTATAGTGGTTGTAAATGGCGTATTAACATGCGATATTATACTTGTCATAAATGATTCGGAGGTATTTACTAATGTCAGTTAATTGGGAAAAACAAGAAGGTAATAAAGGTACACTCACAGTTGAGGTGCCAGCAGAAAAAGTGAACGCTGCGATCGATGAAGCGTTTAAAAAAGTTGTAAAGAAAGTTCAAGCACCTGGATTCCGTAAAGGGAAAATGCCTCGTAAAATGTTTGATAGAATGTACGGAGTGGAAGCTCTTTATAATGACGCACTTGATATCATCCTACCGGAAGCTTATGGCAATGCACTAGACGAGTCAGGTGTGGAGCCGATTGCTCAACCTGAAATTGAAATCGACGAAATGGAACAAGGCAAAGCGCTTGTATTCAGAGCGATTGTTACATTAAAGCCGGAAGTTTCACTTGGAGACTACAAAGGTCTTGAAGTAACTCGCCAAGAAACGGCTGTGACGGATGAAGAGATTGAGGAGCAATTGAAAGATCGTCAACAAGCGCTTGCAGAGATGGTTGTAAAAGAAGATGGAGCAATTGAAGACGGCGACACTGCGAACATTGACTTTGAAGGGTTCGTTGATGGTGAAGCGTTTGAAGGCGGGAAATCTGAAGGATACGACTTGCAAATTGGATCTGGTTCATTCATTCCAGGTTTTGAAGAGCAATTAATCGGCCTTAAAGTGGGCGAAGAGAAAGACGTAGAGCTTTCATTCCCTGAAGAATACCATGCTGCTGAATTAGCAGGTAAACCAGCTGTATTCAAAGTGAAAATCAATGAAATCAAAACAAAAGAAATTCCTGAACTAAACGACGAACTAGCTCAAGAAATTGACGAAGAAGTCGAAAGCCTTGAAGCACTTCGCACAAAGTTAAAAGAAAAGACTGCTGAAGAAAAGAAAAATGCTGCTGATGCTGCATTGCGTGACGAGCTTGTCGAAAAAGCTGCAGCGAACGCAGAATTCGAAGTACCTGAAGTAATGGTAGATTCTGAAGTGGATCGCATGATGCAAGAGTTCGGTCAACGTTTGCAAATGCAAGGTATGAACCTTGACCTATACTTCCAATTCTCTGGTCAAGACGAAGCAGCTCTTCGTAGCCAAATGAAAGACGATGCACTTAACCGTGTGCGTGTATCATTGACACTAGAAGCAATTGGCAAAGCTGAAGATCTTCAAGTAACTGAAGAAGAAGTGAACGCAGAACTTGAAAAGATGTCTAAGCAATTTGGAATGGAAGTTGACCAAATTAAACAAACACTAGGTGGAACGAAAGTTCTTGAAAACGACTTGCGTTTGAATAAAACAGTGGAATTCCTCGTTGACAACGCAAAAATCACTGAATAAGTAGACACAATCATACAAGGTGCGGCTTTCCCGTACCTTGTTTTTCATAGGACGAATTGAACCTGTGGGAAAAGAGGATAAGTTCTAATTAGTTGATAAAAACGGGGGAATCTTGTAAGATTGTCACTTGATAGGGGTGAGCTTGATGTTCAAATTTAACGATGAAAAAGACAACTTGAGTTGTTCATTTTGTGGTAAAACCCAAGACCAAGTAAGGAAACTTGTTGCTGGTCAAGGTGTTTATATTTGTGATGAGTGTGTCGAGCTCTGTGCTGAAATCGTTGAGGAAGAAGTAGGCCTTGAAGAGCACTTTGAGCTTAAAGACGTACCGAAACCACGTGAAATACAAAGTATTCTTGATGAATATATTATCGGTCAAGATAGAGCTAAGAAATCATTGGCTGTGGCGGTATATAACCACTACAAACGGATTAATACGAACAGTAAAGTAGATGATGTGGAAATTGCAAAGTCAAACATTGTCTTAATAGGACCTACTGGAAGCGGGAAAACACTATTAGCTCAAACGTTGGCACGTATTTTGGACGTTCCATTTGCGATTGCAGATGCAACTTCCCTAACTGAAGCCGGCTATGTCGGTGAAGACGTGGAAAATATTTTGTTGAAGCTTATCCAAGCTGCAGATTTCGATATTGAACGAGCTGAAAAAGGAATTATCTATATTGATGAAATCGATAAAGTTGCTCGTAAATCCGAAAATGCTTCGATTACACGGGACGTTTCTGGTGAAGGCGTACAGCAAGCGCTTTTGAAAATCCTTGAGGGAACGGTAGCAAGTGTACCACCACAAGGAGGAAGAAAGCACCCACATCAGGAATTCCTGCAAATCGATACGACAAATATTTTATTTATCGTAGGTGGAGCATTTGACGGGATGGAAGAAATCATTAAGCGTCGTACGGGTCAAAAAGTGATTGGATTCGGAACGGATATTGAGAAAGCTGATGAAGAAGCTTCCTTACTTTCTAAACTGATTCCTGAAGACTTACAACGCTTTGGATTGATTCCGGAATTTATCGGTCGTCTACCGGTTATCGCTACTTTGGAGCAATTAAATGAAGATACGCTGTATCAAATTTTAACGGTTCCAAAAAATGCAATTGTCAAGCAGTACCAAAAGATGGTTGAACTCGATGGCGTTGCATTACGTTTTGAAGAAGAGGCGCTTCTTGAAATCGCTAAAGAGGCGATTGTTCGAAAAACAGGTGCTCGTGGATTGCGTTCTATAATTGAGAATATCATGTTAGATATTATGTATGAACTTCCTTCTTTGGAGGAAGTAACAGAATGCATCATTACGAAAGACGCTGTTCTAAAAAAGTCCAGCCCGATTCTTTATCGGGAAGATGGATCTGAATTTGATTTGGATCCAGAAAAGAACACGGCATGATAACAGGAGGGACAAAGCCGACTCCGGCGAGGCGATTCATTCGCTCATCGGTTGTCGGCTTTTTCCACCTTATATGAATTGCGAATATTGGACATACATAAGATAGGAACTTTCGGAGGTGACTACTGCATGGATATTGAAACAAAAGTAAACGTTCCCCTTTTACCATTACGCGGAATGTTAATGTTTCCTAAGATGGTTTTACATATTGATGTGGGGCGCGAACGCTCAGTGTTTGCAGTCGAACACGCCATTGCAAATGGGAATATCATCATGCTCGCTTCTCAAAAAGATACAAGTGTCGAAATACCTGAAGCGGATGATCTGTACACAATTGGTTTGTTGGCCCATGTAAAATCGTTGAATGAACTACCGAATGGTACATACCGAATCCAACTTGAAGGCTTGGAACGAGCGGAATGGAGCAATTATGAAGAAGCAGATCTATATCCTGTCGTCGATGTGAAGGTTATTCCTGCAAAGGAAGAGAATGATGCAGAAATGATAGCGCTAAAGCGTACATTGCTCCCGTATTTCAAGAAGTACGCCAAAAATTCATCAAAAATCTCCCAAGAGACGTACGATTCGATTGCATCGATCGAAGAGCCAGGAAGATTCGCAGACACAGTTGCTTCCCATCTACCGTTAAAGCTGGCAGCTAAGCAAGAAATTCTTGAAATGAGTAATGTCAAAAAACGATTGGAATTTCTCGTACACAAACTCCATGATGAGCAAGCGATATTAGAATTGGAAAACAAAATAAACAATCGCGTAAAGTTGGCGATGGAACGGACTCAGAAAGAGTTTTACTTACGTGAACAAATGAAAGCCATTCAAAAAGAGCTTGGTGATAAAGATGGAAAAAACATTGAAATTGTTGAGATAACAGAGAAAATTGAAGCTTCAGGGATGCCTGAACATGTAAAAGTTGTAGCCTATCGTGAATTGCAGCGTTATGAAAAAGCGCATTCGGCTTCAGCCGAAAGCGGTGTAATTCGTAATTATCTTGACTGGCTTGTGGCACTGCCTTGGACAGATGCGTCTGCAGACCAACTTGACATTAATCGATCTGAAGAGATTCTAGATCGTGATCATGAAGGGCTAGAATCTGTTAAAGAACGTATTTTAGAATACTTAGCTGTCCGTCAAATGACAAATTCACTAAGAGGGCCAATCCTATGTCTGGACGGACCACCAGGTGTTGGTAAAACTTCACTTGCCCGTTCCATTGCAGAATCGTTAGGCAGGGATTTTGTGCGTATTTCCCTTGGTGGTGTTCGAGATGAGTCTGAAATTCGGGGTCATCGACGGACATACGTTGGGGCCATGCCTGGTCGAATCATTCAAGGGATGAAAAAGGCAGGAAAGATTAACCCTGTTTTCTTGTTAGATGAAATTGATAAAATGTCAAATGATTTTAGAGGAGATCCTTCTGCAGCGATGTTAGAAGTGTTAGATCCTGAACAGAACCATGCGTTCAGTGATCATTATATTGAGGAACCTTATGATTTGTCAGGTGTTTTATTCATTGCAACATCAAATGATGTCAATGCCATCCCGGGTCCATTGAGAGATCGAATGGAAGTCATTTCAATTCCAGGTTATACAGAGGTTGAAAAGCGGGCAATCGCAAAAAATCATTTGATTCCTAAACAATTGAAGGAACACGGTTTAACGAAATCCCAAGTTCGTTTTAATGATGAAGCGATTATGCATATCGTCCGCTACTATACACGTGAAGCAGGCGTCCGTGGACTTGAACGTGAAGTGGCACGCGTATGTCGAAGGGCAGCTAAACAAATCGTGACTGGCGAAAAGAAAAGTGTGACCGTAAGTGCCAACACTTTGGAGTCACTACTTGGTAAGAGAAAGCACGATTATGGTCAAGCGGAACTGAAAAATCAGATCGGTGTTGCGACCGGTTTAGCGTATACATCCGTAGGCGGAGATACTTTACAAATTGAAGTTTCATTATCGCCCGGGAAAGGTAAACTCATCTTGACTGGGAAATTAGGGGACGTCATGAAGGAATCTGCCCAAACAGCGCTTTCGTATGTCCGATCGAAAGCGGAGCAGTTTAACATCGACCCGGAATTTTATGAAACGAACGATATTCATATCCATGTTCCACAAGGGGCAGTACCAAAAGATGGTCCTTCTGCAGGTGTGACAATTGCAACTGCGCTTGTCTCTTCGTTAACGAACAAGCCTGTTCGACGTGAAGTCGGCATGACAGGCGAGATTACGCTAAGAGGACGAGTTTTACAAATTGGTGGAGTGAAGGAAAAATCGCTCAGTGCCCATCGAGCAGGTTTAACAACCATTATTTTACCGATGGCGAATGAGCGTGATATTGAAGATATACCGGAAAGTGTACGTAGTGAGCTGTCATTCAAGCTTGTTTCGGATGCTGAAGAAGTATTAGCAATTGCATTAGAGGAGGCTTCCGAATGAAAGTCAATCAAGTAGAAATGATTATGAGTGCCGTAAAACCTGAGCAATATCCAGATGATGGATTCCCGGAATTTGCATTAGCGGGACGCTCCAATGTTGGAAAATCGTCTTTCATCAATAAGATGATCGGTCGAAAAAGTTTAGCGAGAACATCTTCCAAACCAGGAAAGACACAAACGCTAAACTTTTATAAAATTGAAGAAAAATTGTTTTTTGTAGATGTACCAGGATATGGCTATGCAAAAGTGTCAAAATCCGAGCGAGAAGCATGGGGCAAAATGATTGAGCGGTATTTGACGGGACGAGAACAGCTACGTGCAGTTATTCAAATCGTCGACCTTCGTCATCCCCCAAGCGCTGATGATTGCGTCATGTATGATTTTTTAGGGCATTACAATATCCCTACCATCATTATTGCAACGAAAGCTGATAAAATTCCAAAAGGAAAATGGGAAAAGCACAAAAAGATTGTCCGCGATACATTACATGTAAGAGCAGGAGATCCGATTGTTTTGTTCTCATCTGAAAAAGGAATTGGTATGGAACAAGCTTGGAGCGAAATTGAAAGTCGGATGTAAAGATAACGTTTCATAACAGAAAATCCGGATTAGCATTTGTGGTCCGGATTTTTTTCTGCCAATCAGGTCACACTAATTGATAATCATTATAAATATTGCCATTCAACCATTGATGGTTCAAGAGTTGTTCACAAAAACTACAGAATTCGACATCGTTATATGGTATAATCGATATGTTTAAAAGAACGGGAGAGGTGTGAACACCCAATGTATACAATCGTAGTCGGTGTCAATCACCGGACGGCTCCAGTAGAAATAAGAGAAAAGTTATCTTTTGTTGAGACTGACTTGCCGCGGGCAATGCAAACTTTGCAAAAAGAGAAAAGCATATTGGAAAACATCATCATTTCTACGTGTAATCGGACGGAAATTTATGCAGTAGCGGATCAAGTCCATACGGGACGTTACTACGTAAAACGGTTTTTAGCCGATTGGTTTAACATGGAGCTTGAAGATCTTTCCCCTCATTTGCTTATTTATGAAAATGATGCAGCAATCGAACATTTGATGAGAGTAGCTGCTGGAATTGATTCGATGGTTCTTGGTGAGACACAGATTTTAGGACAAGTCCGTGACAGTTTCTTGAAAGCACAAGAAATTGGAACGACTGGAACAGTTTTTAATGAACTATTTAAAAGAGCGATTACGGTGGCTAAACGCGCGCATTCCGAAACGGCAATTGGAGATAATGCAGTATCCGTTTCCTATGCAGCTGTTGAACTTGGAAAGAAAATTTTTGGTTCATTACAACATAAACATATCGCCATTTTAGGTGCAGGGAAAATGGGCGAGCTTGCTATTAAAAATCTGCATGGTAGTGGTGCAGGAAAGGTCACGGTCATAAACCGAACACTTTCTAAAGCTGAAGAAATGGCTGAACAATTTGGTGGTGTTGCCAAATCGATGCAAGAGTTACAATGCTCATTACTTGAAGCTGATATATTAATTAGTTCTACAGGTGCTACAGACTACGTCATTGACTTTGAACTGATGCAAATGGTGGAGAAACTGCGCAAAGGAAAACCATTCTTTATGGTTGACATAGCGGTTCCTCGGGATCTGGACCCACGTATTGGAGAGTTGCCAAATGTCTTCCTGTATGACATTGACGACTTACAAGGGATTGTTGAAGCGAATTTAGCAGAGCGTAAACGGGCTGCGGAAGAAATTGGCCTCATGATTGAAGAGGAAATCGTAGTATTTAAAGAATGGATTGCAACTTTAGGTGTTGTACCACTTATTACAGCCTTACGGGAAAAAGCGAATGCAATCCAATCTGAAACGATGGATAGTATACTAAATAAAATGCCTAATTTGTCAGAGCGTGAGAAGAAGGTATTGAATAAACATACGAAGTCAATTGTCAACCAGCTCTTAAAAGAACCGATTCTACAAGCGAAAGAACTGGCAATGGATGGACAGGCAACAGAAAAGTTGGCGTTGTTTAAACAGATATTTGGTTTGGAAAATGAGCCGGTTTTTCAAAACGCACGACAAGCAGAGGAACACGTTAAAACGAAAAAAAATGTAAGCGTACAAGCAAATCCAATTGCATAAATCTTTACCTGTTAGTGGAAGCGAACACAATGATGATGCGAAGAACTTGTTGCATTTCCATCTATTTTAAAAACATGAGGGATGAAATACGATCTTCATGTGAAAGGCAGAGAGTGCATCATGGCTGAATTAACAATGGCGAGATTTCATGAAGTGATCGTCATTCTGTATGCGGTGAGCCTTGTTTTTTATTTTGTTGACTACTTGAATAAAAACAGATTGGCTCACCGCAGTGGTTTTTTCATTTTATCGATCGTATATATGATGCAAAGCGGCTACCTGCTATGGCGACTTGTTGAGACCCAACGTTTACCAATCCTTTCCCTTTACGAAGGGATTTATTTTTATGCATGGCTACTGATCAGCTTATCAATGGTTCTTCAACTTGTTTCGAAAGTCGGTTTTGCCGTTTTCTTTTTGAATGGAATAGGCTTTGTATTTATGACGATCTATACATTTGCACCTTTACAGCTTGAGCAGTCGCCAATTGGCGATTCACTTATATCCGAATTATTAATTATTCATATAACTTTTGCAATCTTTTCTTATGCAGCTTTTTCCATGTCTTTTGTTTTCTCAATTCTCTACTTGTTAGTTTATAAGTTGTTGAAACAGAAAAAATGGTCTAAGCAGTTTGGACGCTTACCTGCACTTCAAACTTCTTTGACAGGTATGAAAGCCTCCATTTATGTAGGAATACCAATCTTATTTGTTAGTTTGATCTTAGGGACACAGTGGGCATTTGTTGCACTGGATGATTGGTCACTTACAGATATTAAAATTATTGGCTCATTTTTTATCATTTTCATTTATAGTTTAGTATTGTTCTTACAACGAAGAGGTAAACTGACAGCAAATGATTTTGCTTGGGCGAACGTCTTCGCTTTTCTATTTGTTATCGTCAACTTTTTCTTAGGGAGCAAGTTGTCCCAATTCCATTTTTGGATGTAAGACGCAAACAGAAACACTTACTCGTTTTTATGAGCAATTAATAAACTTACCACCGGAAGGAAGATACAATTGAGAAAAATCATCGTAGGTTCACGAAGAAGTAAGCTTGCATTGACACAAACAAATTGGTTCATCGATCAGATGAAGGCCGCAGGAGCTCCTTTTGAATTTGAGGTGAAGGAAATCGTCACAAAAGGTGACCAAATCCTGGATGTTATGCTATCCAAAGTCGGTGGTAAAGGCTTGTTCGTAAAAGAAATTGAACAAGCATTGTTTAACAAAGAGATCGATTTTGCAGTCCACAGTATGAAAGATATGCCAGCCGTTCTTCCGGAAGGATTAACGATTGGTTGTATACCGCCACGTGTTGATGCACGGGATGCTTATATCGCAAGAGGGCATGTTAAGTTCATGGACTTGCCGGTCGGAGCAGTTGTCGGTACATCCAGTTTACGTCGTAGCTCACAATTACTCTTGCTACGACCTGACTTGGACATTAAATGGATCCGCGGCAATATTGATACGCGTCTTAAGAAAATGCAAGATGGCGAGTATGACGCGATTTTATTGGCTGCAGCTGGTTTGAAGCGTATGGGCTGGAGTGACGATGTCGTGACAGAGTATATGTCGATTGAAGACTGTATACCTGCAGTTGGACAAGGAGCTTTAGCGATTGAATGTCGCACAGAAGATACAGAGTTGCTAACGGAATTGAAAAAAATGTCAGATGACAAAACGTGGAATGAAGTTGATGCTGAGCGAACGTTCTTATCCGAAATGGATGGATCTTGCCAAGTCCCAATTGCAGGGTTTGCACACACTGTTGGAGAGGAAATAACTTTTACAGGTTTTATCGCTTCTCCTGATGCGAAACAAGTCTATAAAAAAACAGTCAGTGGAAAAGATCCGATTGCGTTAGGAAAATCTGTTGCATCTACTTTGCGTGCGGAAGGTGCTGCCGAAGTCATCCAGAAAGTGAAGGCTGAAATGGATGCCTAAACGGTACCCTTTGCAAGGTGAAACGGTCATATTTACCGGGACACTAAAATCACCAGATGCGCTAGAACTTGTGAAGGAATATGGAGGCAATCCTCATTCTTTACCACTCATCCAGGTGAACGAAATTGAACAAACAACAGATAATGAGCGACTGTTGGAAGCCGCACACTATGATTGGCTTATTTTCACAAGCCAAAATGCGGTTCAGGTGTTTCATGAAAAAATGCTTCGTCATGCTATAAAATCTGCACAAATTCCATGTAAAATTGCTGCGGTAGGTAGCCAGACTGCTTCTGCTTTAGAGAAGATCGGGTTTACTGTTTCTTTTATCCCTACAACTTTCAGTGCGGATGTGTTTGTCCAGCAGTTTAAACCAGAAGGAACAAACCTCTTAAAAGTACTGTTTCTTAGAGGCTCTCTCGCAGGAAGTATTATACGTGAGGAATTGCCGTTTCAAGTGGAGGAATGGACAGTTTATGAAACAGGTGCGAAGCCCGCTTCTATCATTTCCATTGTGGAATTGTTAAAAACGGAGAAGAACTGTACAATTTTATTTGCTAGCCCATCTGCCGTGCATGTTTACGAACAAGGCGCTGCACCGATAATCGGTTGGGAAGGGTTCACGATAGGCGCAATAGGGCATGTAACAGAAAAAGCGTTGCTTGCTGCAGGAGCGACCGTTCACGTGAAACCAGAGACCTATACGTTAAAGGAACTCGTCAACGCTTTGGCGAGGCGAAAGGAAGTAATTCAATGACACAGCTACAATTTCGACGCAATCGACGTCTTCGTAATTCTTCTACATTACGTTCGATGGTAAGAGAGACACACTTACGTAAAGAAGACTTCATTTACCCTTTATTTGTAATTGAAGGGGAAAATGTTAAAAACGAAATCAATTCAATGCCCGGTATTTATCAATTATCACTTGACCGACTACTAGAGGAAATGAAAGAAGTGCATGCATTAGGCATTCCTTCCGTCATTCTTTTCGGTATCCCGGCAGAGAAGGATGCAGTTGGAACAGGTGCCTACGCCGCTGAAGGAATTGTGCAACAGGCAACACGTCTCATTAAAGAAGCGTATCCTGATCTTATCGTCATTGCAGATACTTGCTTATGTGAATATACCGATCATGGTCATTGTGGTGTTGTCCATGGCGACAAAGTATTGAATGACCCATCGTTAGACTTATTAGTAAAGACGGCAATTAGTCAGGCTGAAGCGGGTGCCGATATTATTGCACCATCCAATATGATGGACGGATTTGTCATTGCGATCCGACAAGGATTGGACGCTGCAGGCTTTGAACATATTCCAATTATGTCCTATGCAGTAAAGTATGCTTCTGCATACTACGGTCCTTTCCGTGATGCGGCTGACTCTGCTCCGCAATTTGGTGACCGGAAAACGTATCAAATGGATCCGGCAAATCGTATGGAAGCGCTTCGAGAAGCGGAATCAGATGTTGTAGAAGGTGCAGATTTCTTAATCGTCAAACCTGCATTATCGTACTTGGATATTATGCGTGATGTGAAAAACAATGTGTTGTTGCCTGTAGTCGCTTATAACGTCAGTGGAGAATACTCCATGGTGAAAGCAGCTGCACAAAACGGTTGGATTAACGAAAAAGAAATTGTGCTGGAAACGTTGACGAGTATGAAACGTGCAGGTGCAGATCTCATTATGACATACCATGCTAAAGACGCAGCGCGTTGGTTGGAGGGAAACTGAATGGGTAGAAACTATGAACAATCCAAACAAGCTTTTGCTGAAGCGGTTCAGCTTATGCCTGGAGGGGTGAATTCTCCAGTTCGTGCATTTAAATCGGTCAATATGGACCCGATTTTCATGGAAAGCGGAAAAGGACCAATCATTACCGATATCGATGGGAATGAATATATCGATTATGTGTTATCATGGGGTCCGCTTATTTTAGGTCATACCGATGAGGATGTCGTTGAGGCTATTAAAAAGGTTGCTGAAACGGGTACGAGCTTCGGTGCACCGACGCTATTGGAAAATGAATTGGCACAAATCGTTATCGATCGAGTTCCATCCATCGAAGTTGTTCGTATGGTTTCATCGGGAACAGAAGCGACGATGAGTGCATTACGGCTTGCTAGAGGGTACACAGGAAGAAACAAAATCTTGAAGTTTGAAGGATGCTACCATGGGCACGGCGATTCATTGCTTATTAAAGCGGGTTCCGGTGTTGCAACACTCGGTCTTCCAGATAGTCCAGGGGTGCCTGAAGGAGTAGCAAACAATACAATTACGGTCGCATACAACGACTTAGACGGTGTCAAGCAAGTGTTTGAACAATTTGGCGATGACCTTGCGGGTGTTATTGTCGAACCGGTTGCAGGGAACATGGGTGTCGTTCCACCAGAACCTGGTTTCCTTGAAGCATTGCGTGAAATGACAGAAGCAAATGGCACGCTACTCATTTTTGATGAAGTAATGACTGGCTTCCGTGTAGATTACAATTGCGCACAAGGATATTTTGGCGTAACACCAGACCTTACTTGCCTTGGTAAAGTTATCGGTGGAGGCCTACCAGTCGGCGCATATGGTGGTAAACGCGAAATTATGGAAAACATCGCGCCAGCAGGAACGGTTTATCAAGCAGGAACACTTTCAGGAAATCCACTCGCTATGACTGCTGGTATCGCGACATTGAAAAAATTGACGCCTGCCTCCTACGATCATTTTAAAAAGCTTGGCGATCAATTGGAAGCGGGCTTCCGTGAAGCAGCGACGAAATGCAATATTCCGCATACTGTTAACCGTGCTGGGTCTATGATTGGCTTCTTTTTCACGAACGAAAAAGTTTACAATTATGACCAGGCAAGAACATCGGACTTGGAACTGTTCGCAGAATACTTCCGTTTGATGGCGGAAGAAGGCATATTCCTACCACCATCCCAATTTGAAGGCATGTTCTTGTCCACTGCACATACAGAAGAGCATATTGAAAAGACGGTTCAAGCTTTCCATAAAGTGTTTGCACAATTAGCGAAGTAAGATAAGCTAGGGCACACATTTGAGTGTTGCGATTGAGACCTGATACTAAACAAAACCGTGTGAGAATCCAAGACATGAAAACTTGGTTTCACACGGTTTTTGTGTTGATAAAAAACAACCTGGTGAATCTCGTGATTCCATGCGTGTTCCATTCAGTGTTGAACTCACCATTCTTTTCCGCGCAACTTCTACTTTCATTTTCTTCGCATATAATGGCAAAGGAACGATACTGGGGAGGGAATCGGAGAATGAAAACATTACAATGGAATATGGAAGAAGTATTTTATTTCCCATCTGAAGTTGGCGTCCCTTCAGAAAATGGGACAGTCAAAGTGAAAGCAGGATTTACTGAAAATCGAACGGACGATGCTGTACGATTGACAGGATCTATCATATTGCTGCAAATGTCGATTTTGCTGAAGGTCAACGACAGGACGTCTTACCGGAAGAAACCGTCTATGTAGATGATGTGGAATTGGACGGACAATCAGGGTATTTTGAGTATGCTGTGCCATTATACGTGGATTTACCACCTGAAGTGACGCAGCCTTTAAAGGTGGAGGCGACGGATGTCCAAACTGCAACCGATGAAAACGGTGCATTTAAAGTTTCTTGGTGTGTTACATGCTCGTACGATGATGCAGTCGCTGAAGCGGAAATTGAAGAAGAGGCGGTGGAGGACAAGGCGACAGGGCAGCATTCAGCAGAAGCAACTCAAACAGAAGCCTTTGACCAAAAGCACCAAGCGAGTCGGGAAGTGGCAGTGTATGACAGCAGTTCGCTAACGACAAAAGATGACGTACTGTCATACATCGCCACATTGCCTGATGAATGGACGTCAACCACTTTTCGTTCAAATGATGTCTTTGTACAGCAGGAAAGCTAATCCTGCGAGTATGCATAATAATAAAAAATCACCTGTCGTCGGTACGATTAAAAGGCGGATCAATTGAAAAATGGCAATTGGGATAATGATCCCTTTGCAATAAAATCTTGTTTTTCGTAACCATGGCGGTAGTAAATACGGGTTGTAACCTCGTCTCATCATTTCATCCTTTCTAATTGTACTTGACGCAAGCTCCTCCAGTCAGCTACAATAAGCGTAACTAGATAATGATGCGTTGATTGGGATAGTACGCAACATCATTCATTTCAGAGAGGGTCTGGTCGCTGAGAGGGCCTATGAATGGGTTGAAGAAAGTCACCCAGGAGCAGTTCCCGTGAAATTACGTAGCGGGAGCCGGTTTGAAGCCGTTACTTGTTATTGAGGTGCAAATGATCGCTATTTGCACGAATAAAGGTGGTACCACGGATAACTCCTTCGTCCTTTTCGACGAGTGGAGTTTTTTTGTTGCCGTTTTTATGCAGAAGCGTATCAGACAAGTCACAAGGAGGAGTTTACATGTCAACAGAAAACATTTCGATGCCAACAAAATATGAACCGCAATCAATTGAAGCAGGTCGCTATGAATGGTGGCTTCAAGGCAGTTATTTTGAAGCACAACCAAAGAGCGGAAAAGAGCCGTACACAATTGTCATTCCACCACCGAACGTAACGGGTAAACTACATTTAGGGCATGCTTGGGATACGACGCTTCAAGATATTTTGATCCGTATGAAGCGTATGCAAGGCTATGACGCGTTATGGTTACCGGGTATGGACCATGCGGGCATTGCTACACAAGCGAAAGTGGAAGAGAAACTCCGTGCCGATGGAATAACACGTTATGATTTGGGACGTGAAAAATTCCTTGAAGAGACATGGAAATGGAAAGAAGAATATGCAGGGCATATCCGGGCACAATGGGCAAAATTAGGCCTTGCACTTGACTACTCAAGAGAGCGTTTCACGTTAGATGAAGGTCTTTCTAAAGCTGTACGAGAAGTGTTCGTAAAGCTGTATGAGAAAGATTATATTTACCGTGGCGAATACATTATTAACTGGGATCCAGCGACGAAGACGGCACTATCCGATATCGAAGTGATTCACAAAGACGTGCAGGGTGCATTCTATCATATGCGCTACCCACTCGCTGATGGAACAGGTAGTATTGAAATTGCTACGACACGTCCTGAAACGATGTTAGGGGACACGGCAGTCGCAGTACACCCAGAGGACGAAAGGTATAAGCATTTAATTGGCAAAATGGTGAAATTGCCGATTGTCGGAAGAGAGATTCCAATCGTTGCGGATGATTATGTCGATATGGAATTTGGAAGTGGCGCTGTAAAAATCACACCTGCTCACGACCCGAACGACTTTGAAATTGGAAACCGTCATGACCTTCCTCGTGTACTTGTCATGAATGAAGACGGCTCTATGAATGAGCTTGCTGGCAAATATAACGGAATGGACCGTTTTGAGTGCCGAAAAGCAATCGTTAAGGACTTGCAAGAGATGGGTGTGTTATTTAAAATCGAAGACCATATGCATTCTGTTGGACACTCGGAAAGAAGTGGGGCAGTCGTCGAACCGTACTTGTCGACACAATGGTTTGTACGCATGGCGCCTCTTGCAGAAGAAGCGATTAAACTCCAACAGAGCGAAGGGAAAGTCAACTTTGTTCCAGAGCGTTTTGAAAAGACGTATTTGAATTGGATGGAAAATATCCACGATTGGTGTATCTCGCGTCAATTGTGGTGGGGCCATCGAATTCCTGCTTGGTATCATAAAGAGACAGGTGAAGTATATGTAGGGCATGACGCACCAGCTGACATCGAAAATTGGCATCAGGAGGAAGACGTACTTGATACTTGGTTCTCCTCTGCGTTGTGGCCGTTTTCAACGATGGGTTGGCCGGATGTAAACAACGAAGAATTCCAACGTTATTATCCGAACGCTGCCCTTGTAACAGGATATGATATTATCTTCTTCTGGGTTTCTAGAATGATCTTCCAAGGACTGGAGTTTACGAATGAACGTCCGTTTAAAGATGTGTTAATACACGGTTTAGTGCGAGCTGAAGATGGTCGCAAAATGTCTAAATCACTTGGTAATGGTGTCGATCCGATGGATGTGATTGATCAATACGGTGCAGATGCTTTGCGCTACTTCCTGGCAACAGGCTCTTCTCCAGGTCAAGATCTACGTTATTCAACAGAGAAGGTTGAAGCAATTTGGAACTTCGCCAATAAAATTTGGAACGCATCCCGTTTTGCGTTAATGAATATGGATGGCATGACCTATGACGAAATCGATTTGACAGGTGAAAAATCCGTTGCGGATGCTTGGATTCTTACACGTCTCAATGAAACGATCGAACAAGTAACAAAACTTGCAGAGCGTTATGAATTTGGGGAAGTGGGCCGTGCATTGTACAACTTCATCTGGGATGATTTCTGTGACTGGTACATTGAAATGGCGAAATTGCCATTATACGGTGAAGACGAAGCGGCGAAGAAAACGACTCGTTCGGTACTCGCATATGTTTTAGACAACACAATGCGTTTGCTACACCCACTTATGCCGTTCATTACAGAAGAGATTTGGCAAAACTTGCCTCATGAAGGCGAGTCCATCACAGTTGCGGCATGGCCGGTAGCTGATCCAGCGTTGACGGACACTGCGAAAGCGTCAAATATGAAGTTACTCGTCGATCTCATTCATGCGGTCCGTAACATCCGTGCTGAAGTGAATACACCGATGAGCAAGAAAGTTCCACTTTATATTGCGGCGAAAGACGAAGCAGCAGTAGCTGTTTTGGAAGCGAACCGTAATTACATCGAGCGCTTCTGTAATCCAGAAACACTTGAAATTGGCGTCGGCATCTCGGCACCAGGCAAATCAATGTCAGCTGTTATCACTGGCGCTGAACTATTCCTTCCTCTCGAAGGTCTTCTCAATATCGATGAAGAAATCGAACGTTTGAAGAAGGAACTTGCGAAGTGGGAAGGCGAAGTGAAACGTGTTCAAGGCAAGTTATCGAATGAACGGTTCGTTTCAAAAGCCCCTGAAGCTGTCGTTGAAGAAGAACGTGCGAAAGAGAAAGATTATCTAGAAAAGAAAGCAGCCGTCGAACGCCGTATCGAGGAACTGCAAGAGATTTAAATGGAATGAGAAATCGAAGTTGAGTGCATTTGCTCAACTTCGATTTTTTTTATCGCGAGAGAGTGAGTTCTAAGTTTATTGGCTTGGACTGCATGCATCCGTTTGTCTGGCGCCGAACAAATTTGCAAATCAAAAATCGCATGAAACTAATTTCCCGTTAGCTTCATGCGATAGATAAGACGAACTAGTATTACACACTGTCCAATTTCCGAAATGCAAGGAATGAAAGAATTACGCCAAAAAAGAGGAGTCCATAGGGCAAAACAATATGCTCAATTCTAGGGTCTAACAAGAGAATGCCACCGACGATTGAAAGATGCAGTCCAAACAACATTGCGCCTACTGGCGAGTTGGACTTTTTCATTGTCCGGACGAAAAAGATCGTTGCAAAAACGAAAAGTGGTACGCCTATGAGAAGTGTTACAAACACAGTAACCATGGGGCTCATTGTATCATCCTTTTCTAAATAATCATCAATTACTTCAACGTATTCACGATGTATGCTATTAATTTCTCAGCAACTGAAAAATCATGCGTTACATACAGAGAACGTGCGCCGACGGGGTCTTCAATTTCATTTAAGAGCCAACTGCCATCGGGACGTAGCAAAAAATCGATTCCAATATAATCGCTTTTTAATGCACGAGCAATCTGTTGTACTTCTGTCACTTGATCGTACGACAAACAATATTTTTCTACAGTTCCGCCTAACGTAAAATTTGATTTAAAAGATTGCACACCTGTACGTTTTACCGCACCAAGCACTTCATCACCAAGCATGAAAACACGTACGTCTTGCGCATTCGTTTCAATGAATGGTTGATAAATGAATTGTAACTGAGGGTTTTGTGTTGAGACATCTAATGCTTCTTGTCGCGAGTGACAAAGGTAAACGTTATTTCCCCCATAGCCATCGACCGATTTTAGGACAACCGGGTACGAATCGATTTCGTCAATTGTCCGTAATTTTTTTGTCGGTACACTACGTATGCCAAGCAACGAAACGAATTCATATGTCTTTAACTTGTCATTCGCAATTTCATTCACTTGCGAGCGATTAATAACCCGATGGCCGATTGACTCCCATTTGTAGGCTAAAGCAGGTGTGCGATCGCGGAAAAGAACGAAATCTGCTCCTTCACATGGTCGTTCATCATCCACGATTAGTCGTAATGAAATTCCTGCAGACTTGGCGTGTTGTTGTAAATCTTCAATGAAGGCGTAATTGCGTTTTGCTTCAATGGAAGAGTAGTAGAGATACCCTTTCATGAAAGCTTCCTAAGGATGTAGGCAATCATCCGGTCCGCGACGTTAATGCCTGTAACGGTGTAGATGTTGCGAATATGAGCAGCTGCATTCACTTCACAAACGAGTGGCTGTTCATTCTCTCCAAACAATAAATCTACGCCTGCAAATTCAGCACCGACTGCTTCTGCTGCCCGAATTGCTATTGTCTGTTGTTCCTTTGTCAATTCGATGACTGTTGCGACCCCGCCGTTTGTAATGTTTGCACGAAAATCTGTTTGAGATGAACGATGCATAGCCGCAACAACTTCGCCACCAACAATATTGACACGGATATCTCTTCCTCTACTCGTTGCGATGAATTGCTGAAACACATAATCGACGCCACGCAATGCATCCACTTTTTCAAAGAAATCTTTTTCTGTTTCAATTAAATACACTTTCATCCCGAAAGAACCGTGACCTTCCTTAATGATTAACGGTAAGCCTAATGTTTTAAGGACTTTTTCGTAATAACCTGAACCTTCAATTGTAAAATTCGGATACACTTTTGGGGCAATAATTGTTTCAGGCATTGGGATGTTATGCGTTGCCAATTGAATGTATTGTTTCGCTTTATTGTCACATGTTTCAATGACGACAGGGTCATTAAACACCGCAATTCCAGCATTTTTTAAGTAGGTTGCTAATAAAATATCCTTATCTAAAAAAACAACAAAATGAGGGGGGGAGGCCAACTCTTCATGCAGATTCATTAGGACTTCATAGTTCTTTTTTATAAATGCTTGCACACCTGCGCGCTCAGCAGCTTCTTTCATCAGTTCCGCTTGATCGCGAAATTTATCGCTCGTCAAACTACCATTATAAATAATCCAACAACTTTTCATATCAATTCCTCCGCACATGCTATACTTTACCTAAGCTGATTCTATCATAAGGAGCGAGACAATTGATTCCTAAACTTAATGAGTATAAAGAACGATTTAACATACAAAGTGCAAATGAAATTAAACCCGGCTTAGCAAGCATTCAAGCAGCGTTACAGAAAGTAGAGAATCCTCAAAGAGATTTACAGTTCATTCACGTCGCAGGCACGAACGGAAAGGGGTCTACTGTCGCGTTCATGGAGTCAATTTTAAATGAGCATGGCTATACGACAGGCGTGTTTTCATCACCCGCGATACAGGATGTACATGATCAAATTCGTATTGCAGGTCGTCCAATTGCAACAGAAGAGATGGACAGTACCTTTGAGAAGATTAGAAGAGCGGGTATTAGCGGTATGCTGACAGACTTTGAGTTGTTGACTGTAGCTGCATTCGTTACATTTGAACGGTTACGACCTGATTATATTCTCCTGGAATGTGGGATGGGAGGCCTGCTTGACAGTACGAATGTCGTTACTCCACTTGTGTCGGTCATTACGTCAATTGCGAAAGATCATGAAGCTTTTTTAGGCACAACGATTGAAGCAATTACTACACAGAAGGCAGGCATTATTAAAGAAGGCATTCCTGTTGTAGTAGGAGAAGTGCCTGTAGAGGCTGAGCAAATCATCCGATTGAAAGCTTTAGAAACGAAGAGTGAAGTTGTTGTATACGGAGAAGATTTCTATATGGATGAAGACAAGCACTTCCATGGGTGTCTACAGGTCTTTATTCCAAAAAGAGAGATGAAAGGTCCGCATCAAGCAATTAATGCTTCACTTGCAATTGAAGCATTAGGGAAAGCGGGTATCTCATTGCATGAAAAACAAGTCGCAAAAGGCATTGCAGAAACATCTCTACCTTTTCGTTTTCAAGAAATCAAACCGGGTGTGTTTGTTGATGGGGCCCATAATCCAGCCGCTGCAAAAAGATTGACCGAAACAATCGAACGTCAATTTCCAGGTGAAAAAGTGGATTTTGTTGTGGGGATGCTAAAAACGAAAGATGTAAAAGCAACGTTGGATGAACTTATACCGGTCGCAGCAAGCTTTACGTTTGTTACATTCCAGCATCCACAAGCTGCAAGTGTAGAGGAATTATTGGAGAATTGTCAATATAATAGAAAAAAGGTGACAAACGCCAACGATAATACTATAATACTAGTAAGGGAAGGTTCAAGAAAGAAGATAGTAGTAGGTTCTCTCTATTTTCTTACAAGTCTTTTGGACTATAAATACTAATTTACTTCGTAGAATGATTCTTAAAGGTGAGGGGTGTTTGGTAGTTGTCTAAGGAGACGAAGGTTACACTTTTTCATTTCATCGTGTGGTTGCTAATCGTGCCACCTGGAATCACATTTCTTTTGGCGACACAAATGCCTAAAACGGTTTCACCATTGTATGTCACGTTGTTTGTCTTGTTTGGTTTGTTGACTGTTCTGTTTCCGATTAAGAAAAACGGCAATACGGTTACATTGTTAATGTGGATTACGCTCCCTTCGTTTTTATTATATGGACTTGTAATCGAAGTTATTGTTATGCAACTATCCATACTTGGCGCACTTATTTCTTCAAAAAATCAACAGCAAACGATTCAACGTTTCTTTGTAAACTCAACAATGATGTTCATGTTATCGCTTGCTAGTGCGGCTGCTTTTCATCTTGTGGGTGGACAAATCGGTTCGCTTGAATTTTGGCCAATGTTGCTGAGTGTAATTGTTTATCGTTTGACATACACAACAACAAACTTAGGGTTTATCCAACTGTATATGAGGTTGCGAAAAATGAAATTGCCTTTCTCCGCTAAAGAGATTGGTGATGAATATGCTACAACCGTGCTTATCTTACCTTTAGCTCTATCCTTGTACTTCATGTTGCAAATTGTCGGGATTGGCACATTTTTATTAATGGGTTTACCGTTTTTTTGTACAATTGGTATGATACGGATGTATAGTCAATCGGAAAAAGTGAACGGGTTACTTGAGAATGCCGGAAGTATCGGTACAGAACTATCGTTGTTAACGGATAGAAAACGTGTAACAGAGCAATTCGTTCAACAAACGTGCAAGTTGTTCAATGCGGATAGTGTGTTGTTTTTTAAGTATTATGAAGGATGGTTGGAATTGGAGATTGCATTTGCAAAAGATCGATTTGTCGAGTTGCATTATGGTTCGATTCCAGTAGGTGAGGGTGTGGTCGGGAAAGTGCTTGAAACGAATGAGCCGGTCATTTATTCCAAAAGAAAGGAATGGCAAAATTTCGGCACCGAATTTGTACCGATGGAATTAGAGAGTATGCTATGTATTCCGCTATCACATAACGGTCTAACGATAGGCGTGTTATCACTAGGTTCTAATCGTCGAAATGCATTTAAAGATTACCAACTAAAAGTATTAGAGTTATTAGGATCGTATTATATTGTAGCGCATGAAAAATCGGGTTATGTACAAGAGGCAAAAGTAAAAAGTGAGCGGTGTGCTTTAACAAATCTTTATAACTATCGCTACTTGGAAGAACAATTGCGTATAGAAATGCAGCGTATCCATACGGGGGAACTCGACCAATTGTCACTTGTCATGTTGGATATTGATCGGTTCAAAGGGGTCAACGATACATACGGCCATCAATGTGGGAATGATATACTTTGTCAACTCGCGAGCATTCTAGAACAGGTAATTCCTCCAAATGGTACCGTAGGGCGATACGGAGGAGAAGAATTCGTTTTCATTTTACCAAGTTATTCAAAGCAGGATGCATTGGAATTTGCTCATGCGATACGTCACCGCATAAAGGGGCATCCGTTTACGATAATCCCGGACCTAGCGGAGAACAAGCAGACGATTGAGTTATTCATTACAACAAGTATTGGCGTTTCAAATGCGCCAACCGACACAGACGAAGCCATTTCGTTGTTTCGAAATGCAGATCGAGCATTATATATTGGTGCAAAACAGTCGGGCAGGGACAGGGTTGCGGCGTACAGTAAATAATTGGTCGGGGGGTCTCGTGAATGAAGATGACAATTACACAAAGACGAATCATACATGTCATGTGGCTTTGTATTGTGCCGGCGGCGTTTTACGTGGCCTATCAGTTTTATCCGGCCAATGAAATTGACTATTCGAACTTACTGATGCTTGCATTCGTTCTTCTTGCAATTATGAATTTGCCGATTGCTTGGCAACATGTATCCATGACGCTGGAACGTTGGGTCCTCTTTACTGTGTTTTTTCAGTATGGAATTATTGCGGAAATGGTTTTCATGCAAGTTGGAATGATCATGCTGATTTTTACATTGAAATCTTCAACCCCTAAACTATTACGATTTACATTTAACTCTATTAACTTTGCAGTCACTTCGTTAATCAGTAGTTTCGTTTACTATGCAGTTGGCGGTTCCTTGGAGTATATGTCGTTTAGTACATTCATGATCGCCGGGTTCGTCTATGCTTCGGTCTATTCATGGTTCAATAGTTTATTGCTCACCGCTTTCTTTCGGATCTTCAAACAAGAGACGGGGAAAATGGGCAAAATTATCATCTGGGACTATGTAACGTCTATTCTTCTGTTGCCCTTTGCCATCATTAGTTGTTATTTGTTTCAGCAGTTTGGAAACAAATCGATGTTATTAGTTGGTATCCCTTTCATCCTTGTACTCCTTGTTACAAGAAGTTATTTGAGGTCGAACCAGCAAAACGAAGTATTATCATCTGCGGCCATGATTGGACATGAGCTTGCAGAACAGTTACGTGTGGATGAAGTGCTTCATTCGTTTCTCGGAAAAATAAAAACGGTCATCCCTTATGAAAGTGCGTACATTATTGACCGTCGTATCGGTGAGCAGTTGGTCCTTCTCACTTCGACTGAGTGTGTGGACTACGTGGAGGGCCCTCAAAAGGTTTTGGTCCCTCCAAAGAAGACAGAGCAGGATGGTTTGAGTAGCGGACGCACGAAGAAATATTCTACACGCAAAGATTTACAAACACTACGAGGATTTACATTCCCAATTGCTGTTGAAAGTGCCATGACTGCACCCATTGTTCGATATGGAAAAACGGAAGCCTATCTTCTTGTAACGTCGACACGGGAATATGCTTTTAACGATGTTCCTACTAAAATTGTGGATTTGTTAACAGGTTATTTAGCTGTAGCCGTTGAAAAAGCACGTTATTACGAGAGGACAGTAGAGAAAAGTGTGAAATGTGGGTTAACGGGTTTATATAATTTCCGTTATTTAGATGAAAAGATGGACGAAGAACTCGTACGATACCATACAGGAGAAATCGGAAGTCTGTCGACAATTATTTTAGACATTGATCGATTCAAAGGAATTAATGATTCATATGGTCACCAAAGTGGAAACGACTTATTAGTTGCTTTTGCTTCTATTTTGCAGAATTATACTCGTGACGGAGTGACATTGGCGCGTTATGGTGGTGAAGAATTTGTCTTCATTTTGCCAGATTGGTCAAAGGAAGCAGCAATTGCTTTAGCGGAAACAATACGAAAAGAAGTAGAAGAGACGACGTTTACCATACTTCCGGACTTATCGCCAGATCGGGAGCCGACAATTGTCCAAATGACTTGCAGTATCGGAGTCGCTTCCCTTCCGGAAGATGCTGCGGACGGCAAAGATCTTTTACGGAACGCAGATCGCGCTCTTTATATTGGTGGTAAACAAGCAGGAAGAAATAAAGTAGGCGTGTATGAGGAAAACCCGAAAATCAATGCAGCAACATAACGTGTGTCGATAAACAGTGTAAGACCAATTACAGATTGTAATGGTTTTACACTGTTTTTTTTGAATGAAAGCTTATACAATTTCATCCGTCTTGTGTCGTTCATTCTATGAATAAATAACTAATTTCGTTGTGTAGTTGCTAAGTTCAACCAAGTTTTGTATGCTGTAAGTAATAGATTTACAGAAAGGGCGGATTCCTGTGAAAAGTAGAAGGAATGTAATGAATTCACAAGGAATGACACTTGTAGAAGTGTTGGCAGCTCTCGTGTTGTTAGGCATTGTCTTCGTCGGTTTTATGACCATTTTTCCACAAATGACGATCTTTAATAATAAAACCGAAACAAAATTGAAAACGATGAATGAAGCTCGAATTCTGTTAGACGATTTTAAACAATCCAGTCATACATATAGCGATTTTAATAATGGAAGTGAGTATGTGGAGCAAGAGGGGACTTGGACCAAAGTCGTTCCAAGTGGAAATGGTTTATCTACCACTTACCGAATTACAAAGTCCCGTGATGTAGCTTCGGATGGGTTAACTGGACAAGTAAATCTCCACCAGGTCTATATTGCCATTCAAAAGGATGGGAAAGTAAAAAGTGAAACATTTGGCTACATTGAAATTGCAGATGAGTAATAAAGGGGGGGCGATGATGGCTAAACAACAAGGCATGACGCTCATTGAAGTCCTCGTTACGCTTGTTCTAACGTCTTTAGTCATCATGCTCATTTGGACGACCATTTTGACGAGTATGAAATATAACGTGATGGAGTCCAAAAAGATTCGGATGCAACAGGAAGTTAACTACCTCATTACAAAAATTCAACAAGTACACCGTAAAAACGATTGTTATGAACTGCAAATAGAAGAGACACGTGTAGAAATGTCAAGCTGTCAGGGGGAGCTCCTTTATGGAGAGACGTTTAGCAATGGCTTTGGCTTTGAACCACAAAGCATCTCAGACATTCAACCGAGAGAAGTCAATCTAGATTTGTCTATCACGATTTTTGACTTGACGAATGAAGCGCAAGGCAAACAAAGAAGTCTCACAGTGGATACAGTCTTTGCTAGATATAAAGACCAATAAGTTAGGAGGAGCGACGATGAAAAGGGCAACCAATGAACAAGGTTACGCATTATTGCTCGTTCTATTTTTAATATTTTTTATTCTCCTCGCGAGCGCTGTATTCATCAAAGGTTCTATTAGCAATGCAAAGCAAGAAAAGAAAGTGGATATGAATCATTTATCCGTCGTGGCGGCTGAGATGGGTGTGGATTATTTTACTGCTGCCTATACAAATCACTATTATGCAATCTTACATAAACATTTGGAAACGTATAGAAGTCAATTTCAATCAGAGAAAATAAAGTTGGAAAAAGATTATAAAAACAAACCGGAAGAGTTGAATAGACAAATAGAATTGTTAAGAAGAAAATTAAGGGGGGAATTAACTAAGAAGATAGAACAGTCCTTAAAGGATACTGTGATAGCAATTCCTCAAAAAGATATTCACTTCATGAAGAAAACAAGTGATTTAGACGTTATAAAGAGTAGTGATGAAGGAATTACTATTCAAGGTATCGTTCGTGGTGAATACGAGAGTGGTAAAGAAGCCCCTTTAAATTATCTACTAACTTTCCACATTCCAGCGGATTGGACAGGTGCGAGTACTAGTGAAACTATTCCTACCGGGCTACCGTCTTGCCCAAAAGGTGATGAAATAGAAGGAAAGAAGTGTGTGATTAACAGTAATGGAACGCATCAAAGAAAAGAGCTAGAAATCGAAGAATCACAAGTCTATGTTACAAGTAACTTAATGATAACTGAGGATTTCGATATTGAAGAGAATTCTAAAGTTGTAATTAATGGATTTTTAAAAGTACATGGGAAAAAAATGATGAAGATGAAGGCGAATTTGATATCGAGGATTCTGAAACCTATGTATCCCAAGATGTCGATGTTAAAGGTGAATTAGAAATGGAAAATGCTTATTTGTATGTTGGTAAAGATTTGATGGTTTCAGATGACTTGGAATTAGAAGATGACTCTAAAATTTGTGTGGAGAAAAATGTGAAAATTAGTGGCGATATTGATATTGAAAAAGGGTCCATAATATATTATAAAGGTAATCTTGTACAACCAAAAAGTCATAATAGAATTATTAAGTTAAGTGAGAGTGAATTTAATAGTCAGTGTAAGGTGATTTCAAATACTCCTGAACAAACAACATGGGATCCACCTAACGTTTCTGTAAACTATTAAAACAGTATTGAATAGAGGTGTATGATGAGAAAATCAATCATTGGAGTAAGCATCGTGGTCATTATAGCTTCAGCAATATACGCACTTAACGCCACAAATGTGCTTGCTAGTTCTATTTTTTCAACAAAGGAATTTTCTGATCATACGTATGTTGGTCCGTTCTCCGTATCCAATGTGAAAGTAAAGAAGGCAAAGGAGCAGCTTGCCACAGATTTTGCGTTGTTACAACAACAAATGCAAGTCGATGTCATATACCAGGACTATTCGTTCGTACTTCCTGAAGAGCTCATTTCTTTTGATGTAGAACAATCCATCGATCGCGCTGAATCAGGGAAGGACAATCCAATCATTACGCACGTGAATCAGGAAGGACTAGAGACGGTATTACGCAATGAACTTGCATTTTTGTCGTTATCTGACGCATCCATCACGGCAATTGCTAAAGGAATTGAAGGGGAATTGGTAACAGGAATTATCCCTCAAACAGTTGACTTGGTCGACTACATTCAAGAAGAAGATAAGAGAATGGCCGAGGTCGCTACAGCTACTTATGAAATGAGTCATGTGAGTCCATCTTTTAGTCGAGCAATAAAAGCGCTAAATGAACTGACGATTGAACCTTTTGAAACCATTTCATTACTTGAACTGCTCACACAATCTAGTGTAGGTGCACTAACAGAAGATGAATTGCACATGATTGCCTCTTCCTTGTATACGGCAGTCCTTCAAACAAATTTTACAATCGATGAAAGAACGATTAGATCCAGTCTATCCAATGATGTGAAAATCGGTTTTGATGCAACGATCAATGAAGCGTTGAATTTGGATTTGAAATTTACAAACCCGAATCGCTCAACTTTCATTCTAAAAACAACATGGCAGAATGGGGGCTACCATCTGTCCATTGAAGGACTTCCTTTTTATTACACGTACGAACCATTTGTTTTGGAGGAAGAGAAATTCGATTTTCGAACGATCATACAATACAGCGCGTTCGTTAATCGTGGACAAGTCATCCTTGCGAAAGAAGGAAAAGAAGGTGTGGAAGCGACTGTCCATCGCACAATTTCACATAATGGCGATGTCGTAACAACAGAGCTAATTGCAAAAGACTTTTATGCTCCCCAAGCACGCATTGAACTACATCCATTACAAAGTGAGAAAACCTCTTCGAATACAACTAACACAACGAATGAGAATTCTTCAGCTACAGGGGAAAGTGGACAAAATGAAACGAGTGGAGGGTCTGCAACCATGGGCGAAGGAAGCAATGAAGGTATGCAGGATAGTTCTTCAGTAGGTAATCAAGTTGATAGACCCGTTGGAAAACCACCTGCAACAGGTGAAAACAATCAACACGGCAACAACGAGCCGGAATATGATAAAAGCGGTCTCCCGCTGACAAGTAAGTGAATAGAGGGGGTTGCAAATGGCGACAACACGAAAACGGTTAGGAGATTTACTCGTTGAATCCGCGCTGATAACAGACGCTCAACTTCAAACTGCATTGGCAGAAAAACCAAGGGATCAGAAGCTAGGGGACGCGCTTTTACAAAGAGGCTATATTACTGAACAGCAATTGATTGAAGTATTGGAATTCCAGTTAGGCATTCCCCACGTCAATCTATTCAGATACCCTTTCGATCCAAAGTTGTTCAATGTTGTCCCTAAGGACTTTGCGAAACGCAATTTACTCGTACCCCTTAAAGCGGAAGGAGATCGATTGTTTGTCGCAATGTCTGACCCGATGGACTATTTAGCAGTAGATGATTTGCGATTATCAACAGGATTCCATATTGAAACCGCCATCGCGTCGAAAGACGATATATTAAAGACAATTTCTAAGTACTATGACGACGATTCATTAGAAGAGTTTTTCATCGATCAGCCGGATGATGCAAAAGAGCAACAAGACGAATTGACCGATTTGGATTCGCCGATTGTTCGTCTTGTCAATCAAATTCTATCTTCAGCAATTACACAAAAGGCGAGCGATATACATATTGACCCCCAAGAGCATCAAGTTGTCATCCGTTTTCGCATAGACGGCATGCTGAAAACAGAAAGATACTTGCCGAAACATATGCAAGCGATGCTCATCGCCCGGATTAAAATCCTTTCGAGTCTCGATATAACGGAACACCGTGTACCGCAAGACGGGCGCATTAAAGTGACAATCGACTTCAGACCGATTGATTTGCGTGTGTCGACATTGCCGACTGTTTTCGGAGAAAAGGTCGTTATGCGGATTTTGGATTTAAGCAGTTCATTGAACGACTTGACGAAATTAGGATTCAGTGATGTGAACATGAAACGATTTTTAAAAGAAATCGAACGGCCAAATGGGATTGTCTTAATTTCAGGACCGACGGGTTCAGGGAAATCATCGACATTATATGCGGCACTTAATCGGCTCAATCAAGAAGAAGTGAACGTTATCACCGTCGAAGATCCCGTTGAATACCAGCTTGAAGGGGTCAATCAAATTCAAGTGAATGCTACGGTCGGATTGACGTTTGCAAATGGTTTACGGTCTATTTTGCGGCAAGATCCTGATATTGTGATGGTCGGTGAAATCCGCGACCGGGAAACTGTTGAAATTGCAATCCGCGCTTCCCTCACTGGGCATCTCGTATTAAGTACGATTCATACGAATGATTCCATTGCGTCAATTACGCGTTTAATTGACATGGGTGTGGAGCCGTTTTTAGTAACAGCTTCTGTCAATGCAATTGTCGCGCAACGTCTTATCCGGCGCGTCTGTCGGGATTGTGGCAAGCCGATGCCAGCCTCAAATCGTGAAAAAGAGATTTTTGCAAAACGTGGGAAGTCGATTGAAACGATTGTTCGAGGTCCTGGTTGCGCAGCTTGCAATATGACGGGATATCGCGGCCGAATTGCAATTCACGAAGTACTTGTCATCAATGATGAAATGCGGGAAGTCATTAATAATCATGGAACACCTGCACAGCTTCGTGAAATTGCAATGCGTAATGGTATTATCTTCTTAATAGACGACGGACTCGAAAAAGTACAACAAGGTATGACAACAACCGAAGAAGTGCTTCGTGTAGCACTCATCGAATAGAGGCGATAGTATGACTGAAACACTTAACGCAGTGTTAACAAAAGCGGTAGAATTGAAAGTTTCCGATATTCATTTAACTGTCGGCCAGCCACCTGTTTTTCGCATGCATGGTGAGTTGAAGCGTTATGGCGATGTACCGGTCGACGAAACGTATACAGAAGCAGTGGCGAAAGCAACCATCCCTACGAAGTTGTATGAGACTTTCGTAGAAAAAGGCCAAATCGATTATTCGTATGAATTAAAAGGAATCGCACGTTTTCGGGTAAATGCTTTTCAGCAAAGAGGCGCGATCTCACTCGCATTCCGAACGATTCCAACAATCATACCATCCATTGACGACCTGCAAGTACCGAATGTCTTAAAACAATTGGCACAAACGCCTCAAGGACTCATTTTAGTAACCGGTCCGACTGGTTCAGGGAAATCGACGACGTTAGCAGCAATGATTCGTTACATGAACGAAACGATGCGCAAACATATTATTACACTGGAAGATCCGATTGAGTATGTCCATACCCACGAATCGTCCATCATTGATCAACGTGAAGTCGGTTTTGACACACAATCGTTTGCAGATGGATTACGTGCTTCGTTACGCCAAGATCCAGACGTCATCCTTGTAGGAGAAATGCGTGATCTTGAAACGATTTCTACCGCAATTACAGCCGCAGAAACCGGGCATTTAGTACTAGCGACACTTCATACGTGGAGTGCAGCTTCGACAATCGATCGGATTATTGATGTGTTTCCACACGGACAGCAAGCGCAAATACGCGTGCAACTGGCCGGCGTGTTGACCGCGGTATTGTCTCAACGGTTGTTTCAGACAGCTGACCGAAAAGGACGGAAAGTCGCAACAGAATTAATGATTGCAAACCCTGCAATTGCCAACTTAATTCGCTCTGAAAAAGTGCACCAAATTCCAAACGTCATCCAAACAAATCGTGCGATGGGTATGCACATGATGGAATCTTCCGTAAAACAGTTGCTTGAACAAGGAGCAATTTCATATGAAACCGCCATGCCCTATTTAAAAGGTGATGAGTAACGATGGCTCGCTTTAAATATGAAGGCCGAGATGCCCATGCCAAAAAGTCAGGTGTTATTACGGCTGCGAATAAAAGAGAAGCGGCGATGAAACTAAAAAGCCAAGGAATCCGTGTAACTGACTTGACGGAGCAAGCGGAAACCGTATTGACGAAAGAAATTCATATTGGCAAACCAATCAAACGAACACAGTTCATTATGTTCCTTCGTCAATTTTCCACACTGCTTCGAGCAGGTGTGACGATTGTTGAATCAATCCGCATCTTGTCCATGCAAGTGGAATCCAAACCGTTTCAAAAAATCTTAGTGTCGATTGGCGACGATTTACGTGGCGGCGGTTCATTATCGGAATCACTTACGAAGCATCCGAAAGCATTTGAACCATTGGTCATCAACATGGTAAAAGCAGGAGAGTTATCAGGATCTGTTGACGATTCATTGGATCGGTTGGCAGAGCACTACGAAAAGGCTCACCGTACAAAACAAAAAGTCATTTCAGCGATGTCTTATCCAATTGTCGTTGGAATCGTCGCAATCGGTGTCGTCATATTCCTCTTATCGTTCGTTGTACCGATGTTTGTCGACTTGTTTGCGAGTATCGGTGGAGAATTACCATGGCTCACACAATTTGTGCTAAAAGCGAGCGACTTCATGTTGGCGTACTGGTACTTATTTGTGCTACTAGTCGCTGGACTCGTTGTCGGTTTCTTACTGTTACGTAGCAATAAAGAAGGCAAATTCCTGTTAGATTCATTTTTATTACGTATTCCGATTTTTGGAGATTTATTGAAAAAGTCCGCACTTGCAACCTTAACACGAACTTTAAGTTCATTGTTTACAAGTTCGGTGCCCATTTTACAAGCATTATCCATGACGGAGAAAATCGTCGAAAACGAAGTAATATCGCGCGTCGTAGCGCAATCTAGGTTGTCTTTAGAGCGGGGCGGCTCATTAACCGACCCGATGGCCAAACATTGGGCATTTCCACCATTGATACCTCACATGATTGCAATCGGCGAGCAAACAGGTTCACTCGACGCCATGCTCGCAAAAGTGGCAGATTTCTATGAAAAGGAAGTAGAAGCGGCAACCGATCGATTAAAAGCACTAATTGAACCGATAATGATTATTTTACTAGCCGGTTTAGTAGGCACAATCGTCCTTTCAATTCTCTTACCGATGTTTACAATTTTCACTGAAATAGATAGTATGTAGCGGATGCTGTCGAAAAATAAATAGTTTCAAAGAAATCTAGGAATTTAGTTCCGTTTTTGTAGAAAGTTTGCTATTCTTAAAAGGTACACAAAAGTACGCACTTATAGGGAGGAATTCATAATGAAAAAGTGGTTACAAAAACGTTTGAAAAACGAAAAAGGGTTAACACTTGTCGAGCTTTTAGCAGTAATCGTCATCCTGGGGATCATCGCGGCAATCGCAGTACCGTCGATTGGAGGTTTAATTGATAATACTAGAATTAAAGCAGCTCATGCTGATGCTCAAAACATATTATCTGCTGCCAATATTTACTTTGTTGAATCTCCAGATGCTGAAAGCGTTGATTTAAAAACGCTTTTAGGTGAGAAATATATTGATTCTATTGGTACTTTTACTAATGGGGCAACAGAGAACACTGTGAAAGTTACAAAAAAATCAGGGGGTAATACCTTGAGTGGAACTGCAACAGTTAAAGGTGGTACTACTATAGTATATACTAGTGCAACAAGTAAAGATATTACGGATAGAGGGACAAAGGAAGGCACTGAAAAGAATATTGAAATTAAATAGATTTAAAATGTGTTATTTTAATTGAATTAATAGACAACACGTAAGCGAGATATAGAGATAAATTAGTTTTCTCATATTGAAACGGAAGGCGGCGACTCCTGGGGGATTAGTGGATCAGTTAAAATCCCATAGGAAAAGCGTAACGTTAGGAGCAAGGATGCCTTAATTTCAGTAAAGTACGCAGAAATACGGCAAATCGAACTCTGCGTTGTTCGATTGGCTCACCGCCCGCCCCCCGGAAAGCGTCCGCCTGGAGTTCAAATCCTCAGGTGGATGCTAAATTAGGTTTGTTAGGAAATCTACATCATTCAGGAGTTGTCATCATGTCCATTTTCTCCCGCCGCAAACAACCGGCAACACTCACAATTGAAGAAAACGCAATCCGTTACGTCCGGTTGAAGTCGCGGGAACCCCTTGTGATCGACATGGCTGAAGAAATCCAGCTCCCACCGAACACAATCGTCGAGGGCAAAATTGTCGACTCCGAAAACATAACGATGATTTTAGAAGGGGTCGTAAAGGAATGGGGCATCGCCAAGCGTGATGTCCAATTTCTTGCCCCTGATACATATGTAATGATCCGTAAAGTTCCGTACCCTGAAGACATCCAGCCCGATGAATTGAAAGGGCATTTTTTCATTGAAATCGGTTCAACGATTTATTTGCCGTTTGATGATCCTGTTTTTGATGTGGTCCCTTGCGATTTGAACCCTGCTGCACATGAGGCGATTTTAATCGCGTCAAAGGAGAGCATTCTTGACCAGTATGAACACGTACTAAAAGAAGTAAAGCTCCATCCAGTCGTTGCCGATATCGGACCGCTCGCGCTGTACCGATTGGCGCATAAAGTGCATGCATTCACGGGTGATGAACACGTCATGCTAGCGGATCTCGGTGAGGGCAAGTTAACGGTTTCTACTTTCCACCACCATTATCCACTGTTCATGCGTCCTGTAGACCTTCATCAATCTGCAGACCTTTCCGTTGTGACAGACGGACAAGTGGATGCATCTATCATTACGCCTACGTCCATCGTGATGGAACTAGAAAAACTAGTGAATTTTTATCGCTATAATTTACAGAATGGGACTGCCTCCATTACCCATCTACTCGTTAATGGGGAGTATGACCAAATGGATGCACTACTACAAGCTATTCGGCAACGGTTTTCAATCCAGGCTGATCGTTTGTTGCAACAGCCATTTCAACTGGCAGATGGACGCGAACTACCAGCAACATTCAATCGTGCGATCGGATTGGCATTGAAAGAGGTGTAAAGATGCTCGTTGATATTAATTTATTGCCCGAAAAAGAGAGGGAGCGCTCTACGCTACTACTTGCTGCACTTATACTAATTGGTGCGGCTCTTCTTTTATGGGCTGTTTTTTTTATAAGCTCTCTACAGTTGGCGAAGTCTACCACACAAGTAGAGGGTCAAATTGTTGAGTTGCATGCTAGACAAGAAGCTATCCGTGAACGCTTGCAACCAACAGATACAGTGAGCGACCGTGATCAGTTAGCAGCAACTGTGACATGGGCAGAATCCTATCAGTTTGCAACTTTACCATTGCTGCGAGAAATGATTGCCTTATTGCCGGACAGAGGCTTTTTTGTTACTTTCCAGTTTACTGCTCCGAATCAGGCCACATTCGCGGTTCAATTTGATGATAAACAGGATGCGGCACATTATTTGACGCGTATTCAAGCTTCTTCGCTTGTGAACACATCGATGATTGAATCTTTAGTTGCCGAGGAGTTGGAGGAAGGTGACGGTAAGAATGAAAACGTCCTTCCGCGTTTCCTTGCGACGTACGTTGTCGAATTTGTAGACGAGCGCGGAATGGTTATTGAAACAGAGGACGCTAATCCGGATTTGGAAACGGAGATAGAGGAAACCGACATAGAGGAAGTGGATGGAGAGGTGGACGCGGATGAGTAATTTGACGAAACGGCAAAAGGAAAAAGCACTCATTGGATTAGCTGCCCTCTTTCTACTAGCACTCGGAGCATATTCGTATGGTAAACTGTACAGTCCTGCAAAACAGGCGAATGAACAAGCTATTCAATCGTTGACTAACGAACGAGATATCCTTTTCGCATTGCAACGCCAAGAAGCACAACAGGTTGGAGAGAAAACGTTTAGTTCAAGAACCTTACAAGAAAGAGTTCCTGTCAAACCTTTGGAAGACCAACTACTTCTACAAGTGCATGAAGCAGAAGTTAAGTCTGACACGTTCGTACATGAAGTAAATTTCACTTTAGATGAAACCGTGTTGGACAATTCTCCTGAAGAAGTCGAAAAAGTCCACGCGTTGCTGACTGAAGTGCATTTACAAGCTGATGCTTATTCCAAAGTGGATCGCTTTATTGAGGAAATTGAAGCATTGCAGCGAATTGTTGTTGTGGAATCGATTGAATTCTCTGCGCCTGTTGAAGAGCGTACGAGTAATGACGACGATGTGCTAATGGATTTGACAGTCACGTTTCGCGCATTTTATCGACCAGACCTTGTGGAACTTCTAGAAGAGTCGCCGAAAGTCGATGCACCGGAACCGTCCTCTAAAAAAGATCCTACGCCTATTAATCCAATTCCGTCGATGGAGGAAGAGTGATGAATGTATTATGGGGAAGTGTATTTTTCATTTATGGATGCATCTTCGGCTCCTTTTTCAACGTCGTTGGCTTACGTGTTCCGAAAAAGGAATCAATCATTACCCCTCCATCACAATGTACACATTGCGGGAAGAAGCTCGGAATGATCGATCTGATCCCTGTTCTCTCTTTTATCTTATTAAAGGGGAAATGTCGTCGTTGTGGGACGGAGATTAGCCCGATCTATCCCTTTATGGAGTTCGTGACGGGGGGATTGTATGCACTTGCGTATGTGCAAATCGGTTTTAGGTTAGAGTTAATCATTGCGATTTTATTCATTTCATTACTCGTAATCATTACCGTTTCGGATGTTGCGTACATGCTTATTCCTGATAAAGTGCTTCTTCCGTTCGCTATTACTTTTCTTATCGGCCGTTGGATCATTCCGACGAGTCCGTGGTGGGACAGTTTGCTTGCGGCAGCCGTTGGATTTAGTGTGTTGTTTCTAATAGCGATTGTGTCGAAAGGTGGCATGGGTGGCGGAGACATTAAACTGTTCTTTGTCATTGGTCTTGTGTTAGGTACCATCAATACACTCGTTACGCTATTCCTAGCCTCACTCATCGGTTCTGTCGTCGGAATTTATATCCTTAAAAAGACCGGTAAAGGACGAAAAACGCCAGTGCCATTTGGTCCTTCAATTGCAATTGCGGCCATCGTTGCATACTTTTGGGGAGCAGACTTTGTCGATTGGTATCAGCATTTATTCATTTAGGTCGATAAATTTCTTTGGACAAGGCGACATACGTCTTGTTCTTTTTCATGTTTGTTTTGATATGGTTGCTTAAAACGAGGTGAGCAGACGTGAATTTTAAGAAGAAATATTCGAAAATGACAGTTCTGGCAGCAATGATCCATGGAGTAGTGATTGGCATTGCGGCTGTTGCCATCGTTGGCTTTATCATTGTCGGGACAAGTGGAAAAGGGAAAGAACAGGCAGTGGAGAAGGGAGTTGCCACGCAACCGGAAAAAAAGGGAGAAGAGGAGAAGACTCCGGTTTCAGGTGAGGTGGTACCAACTGGCAATCCGTTGAAAATGGTTGCGAAACAACATGGTGTTTTCTCATCAGCAGACGCGGCAAAAGAATTCATTGCAACAGACGCTGCATTAGCAAAAGCGGCTGTCATTGAGGCGGACGGTCAATTTTTTGTTTGGAGTGCGATCGGCCTTGCAGAAGATGAGTTGATTGTCAGTGAAGCGGAAGGGATATTCAGAAAACCGTTTTATGCTGAAACATCGACTTGTTCAGCAATCGGAGCTGGGAAATTGACGAAAGCGTTAAGTGAGACCGATTTAGCGCAAATTAAAATTTTGACGACCTCAGGAGAAGGGGAGTCTGACGAAAAAGGTGTGGCAGACTTTAGAAAGAATTTGGTTGCTGTGACGGCGTTCACGTCAGATTTGCAAGTGATTCGTTTGCAATTATTAGCCCATTATACACATAAAGATGGGTGTGCCAAAATCAGTTTTTGATAAGTTTTGCAGTCTATTATTAATTTTTGGCCGTTTAGAGAAAATTTTCATTTGCCACTTCCTCGTATATGATAAAGAAAAAGGAGGGAGTAAAGTGAAGTTCACTGTACAAAAGCCAATCATTTTAGCATCAGGCTCACCAAGAAGGCAGGAATTGTTGACGTTAGCAGGTATTCCTTTTGACGTACAAGTTAGTCATGCAGAGGAAGATATCGAATTGATTGAACAAGATTTTGGTAGGTATGTGGAGCAGTTGGCAGTAAAGAAAGCTTCCGTCGTTGCAGAAAATCATCCCGAGGCGCTCGTCATTGCTGCAGATACGATTGTCGTCTTTGAAGGAGCGATTTATCCGAAGCCTTCATCAGCAGAACAGGCGGTAGCGTTTTTGAAGGAATTCTCCGGTAACACACATTCAGTTTTTACAGGTGTTTGTTTACTGGAAGGTAGAAAGTCGAAATTATTTTCGGTAGAAACGAAAGTGACGTTCCGCTCCATTGACGAAGCATTATTACATGCTTATGTCCAATCGGGGGACCCGATGGACAAGGCTGGCGGATATGGCATCCAAACAGCTGGTGCATTGCTCGTTGAAAAAATAGATGGCGATTATTTAAATGTTGTCGGTCTGCCTTTGTCGAAGCTAGTTGAGCTGTTAAGGAAAGAAGGGCACATCCGTTTGAAAGAAGGTGAACATTTCCTTGACAGTTGACGTGAAAAAACGAATGATGATCCGGGATGTACATATCGCTGACAGACCGCGTGAAAGGCTGATTCGACAAGGGGCGGCAAGCCTTTCGAATCAAGAGCTTGTTGCGATTCTTCTGCGGACAGGTACACGAGAGGAATCCGTTCTCATGCTTGCAAACCGTATCCTAAAAACTTTTGATAAAATCCAAGATTTAAGAGACGCGACCGTCGAAGAGATGATGGCTGTTAAAGGTATTGGACAAGCAAAGGCTGTCCAAATTCTTGCTGCCGTGGAAATCGGAAAGCGACTTTATCAGAAACATTCCGAGGGGCGTTATGTCATCCGGTCTCCCGAAGATGCAGCAGCTTATTTGATGACAGATATGTCTTCGCTTTTACAAGAACATTTTGTCGTTTTGTTTCTGAACGTGAAAAATGAAGTGTTGCATAAACAGACAATCTTCATCGGTAGCTTGAACTCATCGATTGTACATCCACGCGAGATTTATCGCGAAGCTGTAAAACGTTCAGCAGCTTCAATAATTGCTGCGCACAACCATCCTTCCGGGAATCCCGCGCCGTCACCCGAAGATATCGAGGTGACGAAAAGGTTAGTGGAAGCAGGTTCGATCATCGGCATCGACTTGCTCGATCATGTCATCATCGGGGATCATAAATTCATCAGCTTGAAGGAAAAAGGATATATGAACTAGAAATAAACGCCTATTTTGGTAGATTACAATTCGACATAAAATCACAAAAAACGTCATAAAGCCAATAAATAAAAGGTTTTTTAACTAGTCTAAGAGTAATGGAAATCGTTCACACACTTATTAATCTGTCAGCTAAAACGATTGACACTGTGAATTTGTTCGCCAATCCGTTATAATGTGGTTTATGATTTGAAGAAGACCATATTTAAGCGGTCGAATAGAAAGGAAGAACAAATTTGTTTGGATTAGGATCTAGAGATGTCGGTATTGACCTCGGCACAGCTAATACATTGGTTTTTATTAAAGGAAAAGGGATTGTTCTTCGTGAACCTTCTGTCGTTGCAAAAAATACTGTTACGAATGAAATCGTAGCCGTCGGTTCGGCTGCTAAAAATATGATTGGCCGGACACCAGGCTCCATTGTAGCAACACGTCCAATGAAAGATGGTGTCATTGCGGACTTTGAAATTACGACAGCGATGATTGAGCATTATATGCGTGAAGCGACAAAAGCTGCGGGCAGTTCTTGGAAAAAGCCCAACGTAATGGTTTGTGTACCATTTGGGATTACATCTGTTGAACAACGTGCGGTTATTGACGCTGCAAGACAAGCTGGCGCAAAAGATGCGTATACAATCGAAGAGCCTTTTGCAGCAGCAATCGGCGCTAATTTGCCTGTTTGGGAACCTACAGGAAGCATGGTCGTCGATATAGGTGGGGGTACGACTGAAGTAGCGGTTATTTCGCTTGGCGGTATTGTCACTAGCGAATCAATCCGCATTGGTGGAGACTCCATGGATGGTGCAATTATTAGCTACATTCGCAAAGTGTATAACTTGACGATTGGTGAACGCACTGCTGAAGCCATTAAGATTGAAATCGGTTCAGCGAAAGTATCAAACAAAGCTGAGAAGATGGAGATTCGTGGTCGTGATTTATTGACTGGTCTGCCGAAAACGTTGGAAATCTCTTCAGATGAAATTGTAGAAGCGCTCCGTGAGTCAATTCTACAAATTATCGAAGGTGTTAAGAAAACGTTAGAAGCGACACCACCGGAATTGTCTGCAGATGTCATGGAACGTGGAATTGTGCTGACTGGTGGCGGTGCGTTACTCGACAATTTGGACAAGGTTATTTCTGATGAAACGAATATGCCTGTTTTCATTGCTGAGGATCCATTGGATTGTGTGGCAATCGGGACAGGGAAAGCACTCGATAATTTTGAGTTGATTAAGAAAATGCAAGTTCGATAATTTGAGGGAGGATTTATGCAATGCCACGATTTTTTTCAAATAAACGGTTGATTTTATTGCTTGTAGGCGTAATCGTCCTAGTGGCATTGATTTCCTTCTCTCTTCGGGACAGGCAGAATGCCACCCTTCCAGAAAAAATTGTTAAAGATGTTGTCGGTTTCGGTCAATCGTTGTTCTCGAAACCGGCACATTACTTAACCGGCACTTTGGATAAGATTGATGGACTATTGAATACATATGAAGAAAACAAGAGTTTAAAAGCAAGACTACAAGAATATGCCGCTACACAAGCCGAATTATTGGACGTGAAAGCGGATAATGAAAAATTGCGTGAAATTGTCGGTAAGCAAGATAGTCTACGGGATTATAATCCGATTCATGCGACCGTCATTTCGAGAAACCCTGATCAGTGGGAGGAAAAAATTATCATTGATAAGGGAATTGAACACGGCGTCCGACTGAATATGGCTGTCATTACAGCAAACGGTTTAGTTGGGAAAGTCGTACTTGAAAGTGCGTTCACGTCTACGGTTGAATTACTATCCACGGAAAACCCAAATTTCCGGGTTTCAGCGATGATTCCGGGAGAGACACCTATTTTTGGCTTGATTGAAGGATATGACACGACGCGTGGCGAATTGATTATGAAAAGAATCGATTCCAACTTTGAAGTGAAGGAAGGTCAAAAAGTTGAATCGTCAGGACTTGGTGGGATTTTCCCTAAAGGTTTATACATTGGAGAAGTGACTGAAGTATCGACGGATGACTTTGGTTTGACAAAATTGGCATATATCCGTCCGGCTGCCGATTTTTCGATGCTCGATCATGTGATGGTGGCAGATCGGGTATCCACAACAGAACCAAAAGAAGGCACTGACGGAGCGAGTTCTTCGGACGGCAAGGGGGACGATGGATCGTGATTAGGTTCATAATCCCTCTTATTGCTGTCGTGTTATTTTTTTTGGAACCTGTTTTCAGTCTGTTTTCGCCGGTTTCGATTGGTCATGTAGAATATACCCTTGTACCACGATTAGTCATCGTCTATTTAATCTTTATCGCCGTTTACTTCAATCGTAAACGGGCAATCTACTATGGAATCGTATTTGGACTCTTGTATGATATGTATCACATTGATATTATTGGAGTATATACTTTTTTATATCCGGTACTATGTTATCTTGCGTATTTGATTATCCGACAAGTGCACCGCCACATTTTGACGGTGATGGTGCTGTCTTTAGTGATGATTGCATTGCTTGAGTTACTTTCTTATTCATTCGCAAGTGTCATTGCCCTCACGTCAATAGGGTTTGAAGAATTCATAGTGAGTCGACTCGTTCCTACAATGATTGCTAATACAATTTTTGTTGGGATGTTTGGGTACTTCTTCAAACGACTCCTAATAAGAGAGAGCTACTAAACACCGGTCTATAAACAAGAAATTGTGAGGGACGCAAATGACGAAACAGCACTATGTAACGATAAAAGGGACAAAAGACGGACTTGTCCTCCGACTAGACGACAAATGCGCTTATTCGGACATGCTTGCAGAACTCCGCAATAAAGTGAGCGAAAATAGTCTGGACGGTCTTGCTGAAGTGAAAATCCATATTGGAAATCGCTACTGTAACGAAGAAGAACTAAAGGAAATCATGAATGTCGTCCATGAATCACCGCATTTACGGGTTTCGAAGATTCAAAGTGAAGTCATTTCAATTGAAGAAAGCAATCGAAAAATTTTGGAGAACCAATCCGAAACGTTCATTGGAATTGTCCGATCTGGGCAAGTGGTGAAGGCTGATGGAGACCTTGTCGTTATCGGTGATGTCAATCCGAATGGACGTGTCGTTGCTGCTGGAAGCATTTATATATTAGGACGACTGAAAGGGATCGCTCATGCGGGTGCGAACGGCAATGAGGAGGCTGTCATTGCAGCATCTTGGCTAGAAGCAACGCATTTGATGATAGCAGATAAAATGGAAACGATGACGGATGAACTGACAGTATTGTCTGAGCAACCTGAGATGGAGTGTGCGTACATTCATCCAAATGGCTTCATCGCCATAGATCGTTTGCAGGAGCTTCGGATTCTCCGACCTAATTTGTCAACATTTAAAGGAGGGAGCTAGTGTGGGAGAAGCAATTGTCATAACGTCTGGAAAGGGAGGAGTCGGAAAGACGACTACCTCTGCTAATCTTGGGACTGCATTGGCTCTGCAAGGTAAGAAAGTCTGTCTCGTTGATACGGATATCGGACTGCGTAACCTGGATGTCATTTTAGGGCTTGAAAATCGGATCATCTATGATCTCGTGGATGTCATTGCAGGTAGGTGTAAAATTCACCAAGCACTTGTGAAGGATAAGCGGTTTGAAGAAGGGCTGTTTTTATTACCCGCAGCGCAGACAACCGATAAAAATGCGGTTACTCCTGAGCAAATGAAGGAATTAATTACCGAGTTGAAGAGAGATTATGATTACATTTTAATTGACTGTCCAGCCGGTATTGAGCAAGGGTACAAAAATGCGGTTGCAGGGGCTGACCGTGCAATCGTCGTCACGACACCTGAAATTTCTGCTGTCAGAGACGCTGATCGGATCATCGGTTTATTGGAGCAAGAAGAGATCGAGCCACCTAAACTGATCATCAATCGGATTAAAAGCCGCCTCGTCAATAGTGGAGATGCGTTAGACGTCAATGAGATTACGACGCATTTATCCATCGACTTACTTGGAATCGTGTTGGACGATGAAAATGTCATTTCTTCATCAAATAAAGGGGAACCAGTCGTGATGGACCCTTCCAATCCTGCTGCAATTGGTTACCGGAATATTGCCCGCCGTATTTTAGGTGAATCGGTGCCGCTAATGTCGCTGGATGAAGGGAAAGCAGGCTTTTTCGGGAAATTAAAATCATTATTTGTAAAGTGAACACAAATCCTTGACATGACCTGTCAGGGGTTTTTATTATTGCGCTAAAAAATTGGCAGGCTTTATGAAGTTGATTTACCAATAAATTTTCTGACAAAAAGATTGTTTCAAGTCTTTTGCCCATAATATTCCCGAACGTCCCATCATATACTGAGAAAAAAGGTGGTGTGACGGGGTGAAATGGAAGACGAAATGGATTCTTGCTATTCTTTTGGCAATTGGTGTGTTCAGCTTTGCTAAGTTGGAAGAGATGGGCGTCGTGAACAAACCGATAACCCAATATATAACAACTGGAAAGGACTTTATCGTCATGAAAAAATGGGTATCTTCATTGATAGATAATGACGATGAAGATGCAATTGTTGTATCCGCGGAGCCGGTGGAAGAACTGCCATTTGCTGCATACGAATCGATGCAACCGTATAAAGACGGGGTAATTGTCTCGTATACGCACGCGATGCCGATTACAGCTCAAGGTGATGGACTTGTTGTGTTTACAGGTTCTACGCGGCAATCCGGTAAGACTGTAACCGTGCTCTATGATGATGGTGATGAGGTGACATATGGGTTTGTAGGATCCATTCAAAAGTTGCCGTATTCAACTGTGAAAAAAGGGGACACGCTCGCTTTGATGGATGAAGAAGCCATCTATTTGAAAGTGAAAAGAGAAGGGGTTATTTTAGAAGCGGGTGTATTAGCTACTTATTTCTCGGATACGAACGAATGAAGCTTCGTTTACATCCGATACTTGCCCCATTTTTTCTCTTCTTAGCTTTTACTGGAGGTCTGTCCTATTATGCGCTCATTTTCATATCGCTACTTCTCCATGAAGCAGGTCATTTAATTGCAGCACGAATGTGTGGAATGAGCGTGCAATCTTGTACAATAATGCCTTATGGTGGAGAGTTACGAATTCATAATCGCTTTATGCATGGAAAGATGCAACGGATTTTTGTAGCGATCAGTGGACCACTTGCTACCATGATGGTCCTTCTCCTAGCAATGGTGTTTTCATTTCCAGGAGATGAGCAAGTTGTGCATATTCAATTCGCAATTTTACTCATAAATTTACTACCCATTTTACCACTTGACGGTGGACAAGCTATAAGTGCGCTTCTTGAAACGGCAGACAAAAAATATGAAGTGAGAACGGGGTACTTGCTTTTCTCAATTTTCGCGCTGCTATTCAGCATTGCTTTCATGTCTTTTAGAATGCCAGAGACGATTCTTTTCCTATTACTAGCTCTTTTTCTACTGAGCCAAAATGTGTCCGCTTTTCAATTTCGAAAATATGAACAAGCTTATGAGAAGTTGATACGAAAACAGTTGACGCCATAGCGTAGACGTGATAATATTTTACTGTTATTGTTTGTAGCACCCGTGCTACAACCGCACTGATAAGGTACAAGCATCTTTCGGGATCACCTTTGAAGGCGAGTCTGAGTCTATAGAGGAGGTGCAAGTATGTACGCAATTATTGAAACTGGTGGAAAGCAAATCAAAGTCGAAAAAGGCCAAGAAGTCTACATTGAGAAAGTAGTCGGCGAAGCTGAGGAAACTGTAACATTCGACAAAGTTCTATTCGTAGGTGGAGATGACGTGAAAGTTGGCGCGCCATTCGTTGAAGGTGCTTCTGTAACGGCTAAAATCGTTAAGCATGGTCGCGGTAAGAAAATCACGGTTTTCAAATACAAGCCGAAAAAGAACTACCACAAAAAGCAAGGTCATCGTCAGCCATACACTAAAGTTGTCATCGAAGGCATCAACGCGTAAGCCGGCATGATCAAAATCATGATTAATGAACAACCATCTGGCCGGATCGCCTCTTTTGAGATGAAAGGCCATGCCGATTACGCTGAACATGGAAAAGATCTCGTCTGTGCAGGTGCATCTGCAGTTTCTTTTGGAGCTGTCAATGCAATTATTGCACTCACTGGCATCACGCCTGATATCCGACAAGGCTCGGACGGAGGGTATTTGAAAGTGGAGTTTCCCGAAACGGAAAAAGATGAAGAAATCCAATTGATCGTGAAGGCGATGATTGTTTCATTACAGACGATTGAACAAGATTACGGGCAACATATAAAACTTATTTTTTCCCGATAGGAGGTGGCACTTATGTTACGTTTGGATCTCCAGTTTTTTGCATCGAAAAAAGGAGTAGGTTCTACAAAGAACGGTCGTGACTCCGAATCGAAACGTCTTGGCGCAAAACGTGCTGATGGACAATTCGTTTCAGGCGGCTCTATCCTTTATCGTCAACGCGGAACAAAAATTCACCCAGGTGAAAACGTTGGTCGCGGTGGTGACGATACACTTTTTGCAAAAGTTGACGGCGTTGTTCGTTTCGAACGCTTTGGCCGCGACAAGAAAAAAGTTAGTGTATACCCTGTAGCTCAAGAAGCTTAATGGTATCGTATTTAGAAAGGACTGCATTTTACCGTGCAGTATTCAGAGTGTAGACAAAGTTGATTTGGACTTTGTCTACACTCTTTTTTACTGAAATTTATAGTACATAGGAATCCTTCAGCCTGATTGAAAACGCTTGTCAGCCTAGGCGCGAAGGCGAGCGAAGACGCGAATAGAACTAAAGTTCATGAGCGGACGAGCGAGACGAGCAACAACGGATGCGAGCGTTTGTCAACAGGCTGAGGACTGCATTTTACCGTGCAGTCCTTTTTATTTTTTGACGAATCACAAGGTCAAAATGCTATACTGTATAGTATGAAACTCTGGCGGTGATAAAATGGGGTCCGAAAATCTTACAATAGGAAGTGCATTGAAATTTGCACGGCACGATTTTTTGAATGAGTTACAGCTCATGCTTCTTTATTTGGATCTTGGAAAAACAGCTGAAGCAAGAAAGACGTTGTTGGAAACAACAGAACGCATGCGGCACGTTTCCTTGTTAGAGAAGCTTCAATTGCCTGAAACGGAACTTTTGCTAAGTACATTCGATTGGATGTATACGGTTTTTTCAAAATCACTGACGTGTCATATTGAAGCGGGGCCACGGGCTGTCGAGGATGAAGCCGTTGTGTCTTATTTGAAAGCGTTATTGAAGACGATTGAAGAAGGCGTCGATCCACTCAGTGACTATCATATCGATGTACTCGTCAAAGCTACATCTGAAGAATGGTCGATTCAGCTGACAGTAACAGGATCACTTACACATATCCCGCAATTCGTACATGAACAGAGAGGGTTTCTTGTACGCGAGTCGAAGCAAGAGCAGCAATGGACGTTCACGCTAAGTGGACGATAGGAGGAAAATACATGTTTGTCGATCACGTAAAAGTATATGTAAAAGGTGGAAATGGCGGCGATGGGATGGTCGCATTCCGCAGAGAGAAATACATCGCCTATGGAGGACCTGCTGGTGGCGACGGAGGTAAAGGTGCAGATGTCGTTTTTATCGTCGATGAAGGATTGCGTACGTTAATGGACTTTCGTTACCAACGTCATTTTAAAGCGACACGAGGGGAACATGGAGCAACGAAGAATATGCATGGAAAAGGTGGCAAGGATCTTGTTGTCAAAGTACCACCTGGGACGATTGTCAAAGACGCAGAGACGGGGCATATCATTGCCGATTTAGTGGAACATGGTCAAACTGCTGTTATCGCCAAAGGAGGCCGCGGTGGGCGAGGGAACTCCCGTTTTGCGACACCTCAAAACCCTGCACCTGAGCTTTCGGAAAAAGGAGAACCAGGGGAAGAGAAAGATATCATCCTTGAATTGAAAGTGTTAGCGGATGCCGGATTAGTCGGTTTTCCAAGTGTAGGGAAGTCCACGTTGCTCTCTGTCGTTTCAGCAGCAAAACCGAAAATTGCTGATTATCATTTTACAACACTTGTCCCGAATCTTGGAATGGTTGAGTTGGAAGATGGCAATACGTTTGTTCTTGCGGATTTGCCAGGCTTAATTGAAGGGGCGCACGAAGGGATTGGTCTAGGTCACCAGTTTTTACGTCATATTGAACGAACACGTGTCATTATTCATGTTGTCGATATGTCCGGTTTGGAAGGACGAGACCCGTATGAAGACTATGTCACCATTAACGAGGAACTGGAAAAATATAATCTTCGCTTGATGGAACGTCCACAAGTCATCGTTGCAAACAAAATGGATATGCCGGATGCTGAAGAGAACCTTGTTCAATTTAAAGAAAAATTGAATGATGAAGAAGCATTGATCTTCCCGATTTCTGCGATTACACGCGAAGGGTTGGATCGGTTATTGTTCAAAGTTGTTGAACTTCTTGAGACAACACCTGAATTTCCGATGCACGAAATTGAAGAGGAGGATGAAAATCGCTCTGTTCTTTATAAACATGAATCTGAAACGGCAAACTTTAAAATTACACGTGATGATGATGGAGCGTTCGTTCTATCCGGCTATGCACTTGAACGCCTATTCAAGATGACCGATTTCAATTTCGATCAATCTGTTCGGAAATTTGCACGTCAAATGCGTGGTATGGGAATCGATGATGCACTTCGCGAACGTGGCGCAAAAGACGGAGATACGGTACGGATTCTCGACTTTGAATTTGAGTTCTTAGAATAAGCATTCATGTTTTATTGAAACACTGCTAGGAGGCATGACATGAAGCCATTGGGGGAAGGGCAGTTTTATTTAGTACGGGAAGATGTACTGACCGAATCGATGCAAAAAATGCTTGAAGCGAAGCGTCTGCTTGCAAGCGGGGAAGAGAAAACGATTCAGGAAGCAACAAGACGTGTTGGACTCTCTCGTAGTGCCTATTATAAATACAAAGATACAGTCTTTCCGTTTGAATCGATTGCACGTGAACGAGTGTTGACAATTTTTATTCAAATGGAAGATCAAAAAGGGTCGCTTGCAACATTGCTTCAACTAATTGCTGAAACGAGATGCAATGTTTTGACGATCCACCAGACAATTCCTGTGCAAGGCCGTGCGAATATCACATTGTCATTGGATGTTACTGAAATGCTCATCAAGCTGGAAGAATTCATGCAAAAATTAAAAACACCGAGTTTTATCGACTCGGTCCATTTAGTTAGTTCAGGTGCCCTTTAAAAGCTGAATGGAAAACACTTGTCAGCCCACCTGCTTGTAAAAGCGGGTGGACATGCAAGTGGAACAATAGTACAGCAATTTCTATTTACAACAACTTTCATCAAATGAATTTACTACATAAGGTGTTCTGGATTTGGAGGAAGATAGACGATGCGAAACATTGATTATAAGCCAACTGTAGCGTACTTAGGGCCTGAGGCATCTTTCACGCATGTGGCAGCCTCATATTTGTTTGGAACAGACGGATTGGTGCCTCAACCGACGATACCAGATTGTATTGAAGCGGTGACAGCGGGACGAGTGGCATATGCAATTGTCCCACTCGAAAATGCATTGGAAGGCTCCGTGCCAATGACGATCGATTATTTATTCCATGGAAGTGAATTATACATAAATGCAGAAATTTCCACGCCGATTGAACAGCATTTAATGGTGAACAACTGTCAGAAAGATGCAGTAAGCAAATTGGATTCCATCCAGTCGCACCCACATGCACTTGCACAATGCCATAAATATTTGCAATACCATTACCGTCGTACACCGCTATTGCAAACGACTTCGACGGCAGCGGCTGCTAAATACGTTGCTGAAAATCCAGATTTACGCATCGCGGCAATCGGTAATCGTTTAGCGGCAGAAAAATACAACTTACATATTGCGGAAGAAAACATTCACGATTTTCATTTTAACCACACACGTTTTGTTGTGTTGTCATTACGGAAAGGGTTTTTGGAAGTTGAAGGCCATCAGGAAAAACCTAAAACGACCTTCATGGTAAAACTGCCTGAAGATGATCGTTCCGGGGTGCTTCATCAAATCTTATCTGTATTTGCATGGCGGAAATTGAATTTAAGTAAAATTGAATCACGGCCGTTGAAAACTGGCTTAGGAAACTACTTTTTCATAATCGATGTGTTGGAACACGAAGACCATCCGATGATGCAAGGTGCCATGGAAGAACTGGCAGCGTTGAATTGCAACGTCCGCTCATTCGGTTCCTATTATTCGTTTGAACAGAAACCTTCACGCTAATGGTAAATTAGCTTGGAGGTTTTTCATTTTTCGCGTCCAATAAGTTTCTTAATGAATAATACCCCTTCCTCGTTAATATACATAGTATGAGAGAGGGCGCCTTTCATGAATTTGCGTCACATAGTCGGGCGTTCGTTCATACGATGAATTGATGGAAGGGGGATTTTTTAAATGGATGTCCATATTGTAGTAAAGGGAGATACATTGTGGAAGATTGCACGACAATACGGTATCTCTTTTGAAGATTTAAAAAGAGTGAATGCTCATCTGGCAAACCCTGATTATATTGTACCGGGGATGAAAATATTTTTGCCGATGAAGAAGAAAGACCAAATGCCCGGGATGAAGGTGCCTGATAAAAAAACGGATCAGGTTAAGCCTACAAAACCGATGAGCAAACCGGTGACGGAGACAAAGCCTGTAAAGCCAAAAGAACCAATCCCATTGCCACAGACAAAGCCTGAATCAGTAAAACCAACACCAACGCCAAAACCTACACCGATACCACCTGCAACAAAACCGACGCCACCACCTGTACAAATGCCGTCTGGGGAACAAAAACCCGCACCACAACAACCTGCTCCTCAGATGCCGCAAATGGTGATGCCGCACTATTACCAGCCAATTATTCCGGTACCTTGTGGCTGGATGCCTATTTACGATGCCGATTGCTATCCAATGCAACATCATCAGTTTACACAACCTATGCAAAAGCTGGAAATGTCCATGCCGGCCGAACAAGCAAAACCATCGCAACCAACTACTCCTGCACAAATGTGGATGCAACCTCCAGCAATTGATAGGAGTGAAAGCATGGACGAATCTGATATGGATGAATCACCAATTTACCCAGGGATGGGTATGGGAACACCGCCAGCCTATCCGACGAGCGGCTGGGAGATGATGGAGTCCACCATGATGGATCAGATGGAATCTTCCAATCAGATGGTTTACAGTCCACCAGGTCCAGGCTATGTCCCGCAAATGATTTCACCAGATTATCAACAACCGTATAACATGATGTATCCTCAAGGTGCTTATTCGCAATGTTATCCATGTCCACCGATGGTTCCTTACGGATGCCATCCTCATCATGGTTATTATCCAATGATGCCTATGCAAGGCATGTATATGCAACCAATGCAACAACAAATGCCAATGACAAATCCATACGGCCAAATGGATAACAACGGCTGCGGATCGTGCTGACCGGCGTATGACGCTGGAAAAAAACATCCGAAAGGTAAAAGAGAACGTTTGGAAGTTGGTCGAAGGAGAAACAGCCTATTCATTAAAGAAATACAAATCCCGGTCCACTGCCGTCAAAGTGGAATACATCCATCGGCAATTGCACGCAATCCGATTTCCACACATCGTGCCACTCATGACGACAGAAGATCCGTTATTCATCATGCAACCATGGATCGAAGGAACAAAGCCGGTCAATTTCAGGAAAAGAATTGACCGGACGGATTCGTTGCTAGCCTTGCATGCATTGCATAAGACAATCGAACAAATTGATTGGGATGCATCGCCATTTTTGCATAGGTATCAATTGCTTGATAAATGGCAAGATCGATTGGATCGCTTTGTAGAATATCGCCCTGCTTGTGAGAAGTTTCTCGATAAACATGCAATTAATGAAATGATTGCTTTTGGAAACAATGCCATGTCGGTACTTAAAAAGAAAGTTAAGAATCAGGCAGGACACACACTCCTACATGGTGATGTCGTTCATCACAATATATTACGGGATGAAAATGGCCTGATCCGTTTTATTGATTTTGACTTGGCATGCACAGGGCCACCAGGGACTGAATTAGCGCTATGGACACATCGTGTCATGCCGAACATCGGATATAATGTGGATTTTTTGTTCGGTGAGCAAGTCGCGTTGAATGATATGGACAATGCATCCAAAGCGATGTTGCTTTATCCGAACGAAGTGTTTAGGGAGTGGTTGCATCTTTTCTCCTTGCCGCCAGATAGCCAAGAGCGACTGGCGAGAAAGCTGATTCCTTTTACTGAAAATGCAGTCTCAGCGTGGCCGAAGTTATGGTATGATATTATGCGTATGATGAAATGAAACAATTGTTAGTACCATTTATGTTGGAAGACAATTGTCTAACGAAAAGTGAACAGATATGCGCTTTATTAAATGAATGTGTAGTAATTTACGGACCATTTATAGCTACGTGTGAAGCCAGGTTTACAACACTATGGTTTCATGCGTTTTTTATATGGATCAACGATTTCTTCAATCGTTTTCGGAAATTCAATTTCACTTTCGAAACATAGACAAATGCTCTCAACTCTAGGTAGAAAACGCGTTCGTATGCTATAATGTTTTCTATACAGTAGGGGGAGAATAATTTGTACGATTATATTAAAGGATATGTCACACGGGTAACACCGGAATACATAACACTGGAACAAAGTGGCGTCGGCTGGCAGATCATGACGCCAAATCCATACGCTTTTCACCAATCCGAAGAAGTGCAACAAGTGTTTACCTACTTACATGTACGAGAAGATATGCAATGGCTACTCGGATTTAAAACGTTGGAACAACGCGAATTGTTCAAGAAGCTCATTACGGTTTCAGGAATCGGACCAAAAGGCGCATTGGCGATTTTAGCAAGCGGTGTGCCAGCTCAAGTTATCGGGGCAATTGAGCGCGAAGATGAGACATTTCTTGTGAAGTTTCCAGGTGTCGGAAAAAAGACTGCCCGACAGATGATATTAGACTTAAAAGGCAAGTTGGGCGATTTGTTCACGGAAATTGAAATGCCGGATACAGACGTAACACTCCTATCAATGGCGGAAAATGATTCATTGGAAGAAGCGATGTTGGCATTGCAGGCACTTGGCTATTCCCAACGCGAACTATCGAAAGTAAAACCGACATTGCAAAAAGAAGAAGAGCTGGATACGGAAGCTTATATGAAACTTGCCTTAGGTTTGTTATTAAAGCAAAAATAATCGTCATTTCTAGGAAAGGAGGAGGGCAAAAAGATGGAGCGTGTCATATCTAGCGAGCAATCCAATTATGATGACAACTTCGAACAATCATTGCGTCCACAAAGGTTGCAGCAATACATCGGTCAAGAGACAGTGAAGGACAACCTCAGTATTTTCATTGAAGCTGCGAAAGGACGAAGTGAAAGTTTGGATCATGTCTTGTTATATGGCCCGCCAGGACTAGGAAAAACGACTTTAGCTGCGGTCATTGCAAATGAAATGGGTGTCAACGTCAAGATGACAAGTGGGCCTGCCATCGAACGTCCGGGAGATTTAGCGGCCGTGGTTTCGTCATTGGAGCCAGGAGATGTGTTGTTCATCGATGAAATCCACCGTTTGAATCGTTCGATCGAGGAAGTACTCTATCCGGCGATGGAGGATTTTTGTTTAGATATCGTTGTTGGAAAAGGTCCATCTGCCAAATCCATTCGTCTGGACTTGCCTCCGTTCACATTGATCGGTGCAACGACAAGGGCGGGTTCGCTATCTGCACCGTTGCGTGACCGTTTTGGTGTGCCCCTACGCCTCGAATATTATGGTGTGGAGCCTCTAAAAGAAATCGTCATACGCAGTGCGACACTTTTTGAAGTGGAAATTGATGAGGCGGCAGCGGTTGAAATTGCAAGACGGTCAAGAGGAACGCCCCGTATAGCGAACCGTTTGCTCCGAAGGGTTCGGGATTATGCCCAAGTGAGAGGCGATGGAAGTATCACAATGGGCATCTCAAAAGAAGCGTTAGAAATGTTACAAGTCGATTCGCATGGTCTTGACCATATTGACCATAAGCTAATCCGAAGTATGATTGAACGGTTTACAGGCGGGCCGGTAGGCATTGATACGATTGCGGCAAGCATCGGTGAAGAGTCCGTAACAATTGAAGATGTGTATGAACCGTATTTATTGCAAATCGGTTTCATTCAACGGACGCCGCGCGGAAGAATTGCGACACGTCTTGCATATGACCATTTCGGATATGCTGTACCTGAAGGTCGAACGTAAGAAAAAACGAAACTATGATAGAGGGAGTATTTCGGAACAATGGATGTAAATGATTTTGATTTTGAATTACCAGAAGAGCTGATTGCCCAAACGCCACTCATTGATCGAACAGCGAGCCGGTTAATGGTGCTGGATCGAGTTACTGGTGCAGTGAAGCATCGGCAATTCCGTGACATCATTGATGAATTAAACGCGGGAGACGTTATCGTATTAAATGATACACGTGTCCTCCCAGCGAGATTAATTGGTGTAAAAGAGGAGACAGGGGCTTCCATTGAAGTACTTCTTCTGAAAGAGAAAGGGTCCGATGAGTGGGAAACGCTCGTAAAACCTGCAAAACGAGTTAAAGTTGGAACAGTTATCACATTTGGTGACGGCCGGTTGACGGCACAGTGTACAGCGACGATGGACCAAGGTGGGCGTGTATTCAAATTCCGCTATGATGGGATATTCTATGAAAATTTGGATGCTTTAGGGCAAATGCCATTGCCTCCTTACATTACAGAAACATTGGACGACCAATCTCGCTATCAAACCGTATTTGCAAAAGAACGGGGTTCTGCTGCCGCACCGACTGCAGGTCTACATTTCACTGAAGAGATTTTACAGGCAATCAAAGAGAAGGGCGTCGGTGTTGAATTCATCACCTTACATGTCGGCTTGGGCACATTCAGACCGGTTAGTGCAGATACGATTGAAGAACATACAATGCATGCGGAATACTACAACGTAAGTGCGCATACAGCTGAAGCCATTAACAAGGCGAAAGCAAATGGTGGTAAAGTGATTGCGATTGGTACGACTTCTGCCCGAACGCTCGAAACAATTGCAACATTACACGATGGGAAAATTGTGGAATCAAGCGGTTGGACTTCCATCTTTATCTATCCGGGCTATACATTCAGCATTCTTGACGGGATGTTGACAAATTTTCACTTGCCGAAATCAACATTGATCATGCTCATATCCGCATTAGCTACACGTGAACATGTATTAGCAGCATATCGTGAAGCGGTTCAAGAAAAATACCGTTTCTTCAGTTTCGGTGATGCCATGTTCATTAAACCACATACAAAGTAAGAGGGAAAAAGCAAGATGCCCTTTGAGAAAGGAAATTATTCATGCCAGCAATTACGTACGAACATATAAAAACGTGTAAACAGACAGGTGCGCGCCTTGGGATTGTCCATACGCCACACGGTTCCTTTGAGACACCAGCATTCATGCCTGTTGGCACACAAGCGACCGTGAAGACGATGTCTCCTGAAGAATTGAAACAGATGGGCGCAGGCATCATCTTAAGTAACACCTATCATTTATGGCTCCGTCCTGGCCACGAAATTGTAAAGGAAGCAGGTGGTCTGCACAAATTCATGAACTGGGATCGACCGATTTTAACGGATTCTGGAGGATTCCAAGTATTTTCTTTGAGTGATTTTCGTAAGATAGAAGAAGAAGGTGTGCATTTCCGCCATCATCTTAACGGCAGTAAATTGTTTTTAAGCCCTGAAAAAGCGATGGAAATCCAAAATGCTCTCGGCTCCGATATTATGATGGCGTTTGACGAATGCCCTCCTTTTCCGGCTACCTTCGACTACATGAAAGCAAGTGTTGAACGGACGTCCAGATGGGCTGAAAGATGTTTGACTGCCCATGCCCGGCCAAACGATCAAGGACTGTTTGGCATCGTGCAAGGAGGCGAATTTGAAGAGCTGAGAAAACAAAGTGCGAAAGATCTCGTTTCTTTAGACTTCCCGGGGTACGCAATTGGTGGATTATCGGTAGGGGAACCAAAAGATATTATGAATCGCGTACTGGAGTTCACAACGCCTTTATTGCCACAGGACAAGCCACGCTATTTAATGGGGGTTGGTTCACCAGATTCATTAATTGATGGAGCAATCCGCGGGGTGGACATGTTTGACTGTGTATTACCGACTCGAATTGCAAGAAACGGAACGCTGATGACGAGTGAAGGCCGAGTTGTCGTGAAAAATGCAAAATACGAACGTGACTTTGGACCGTTAGATCCGAATTGCGATTGTTATGCATGCAAAAACTATAGCCGAGCATATATCCGTCATTTAATTAAGGCAAATGAAACCTTTGGCATCCGTTTAACGTCCTATCATAACCTCCATTTCTTATTGAATTTAATGGAGCAAGTAAGGGACGCGATCCGCAACGATCGTCTCGGTGACTTCCGGGAAGAGTTTTTTGAACAATACGGATTTAATAAACCAAATGCAAAAAACTTTTGAATCTTGTATAATAACCAAGAGAAGAGGGGGGAAACGAAATGAATGATATGTTAGGTACTTTACTACCAATTATTGCTATGTTCGCAATCATGTGGTTTTTATTGATTCGACCAGCGCAAAAGAGACAAAAGCAGACAAAGCAAATGCAAGATAGCCTTAAACGTGGCGATAAAGTCATTACAATTGGCGGTATCCATGGAACAGTTGACGCTGTCGATGATAGTTCCGTGTTCTTGAAAGTTGCTGATGGAACAACTTTGCAATTCGATAGACAAGCTGTCGGTCGTGTTGTAGAATCTAGTGCTTCTTAAAACAATTTAAAGAGCTTTTCTGAAAACGAGAAGAGGTGGTCTACAGGTACTCCCTGCAGACCGCCTCTTTTGTGTATATTCCTATTCAAGTAAAGGCATCCTTCCAACTAGGGAGGGATTTGAATGAGTGACTTGCTCATTATTAGCTTAAGAACGGTCTTAATGTATGTCTTAATTGTCGCCATCTTACGCGTTATGGGAAAACGTGAAGTAGGTGAGTTAAGTGTCATCGATGTCGTCATCTTTGTCATCATGGCGGAAGTTGTTGCGTTTTCTTTAGATTCGCCAGATAAAAAACTAAGTCATTCAATCGTACCATTGCTCCTCTTGTTAGCCATTCAGCTACTGACATCACTTATCTCTTTGAAAAGTAAAAAATTCAGAGATTTAGTGGACGGCGATCCGACCGTCATTATTGAGGACGGCATCATACAAGAAGAAGAGATGAGGAAGCAACGGTATAATTTAGACGACTTATTTCAACAACTTCGTGAACAACAAATTGGTTCTGTCCGTGAAGTCTCCTTTGCCTATTTAGAGCCGTCTGGTAATTTGTCAATCTTTAAATATGAAGATACACAACCTGTTTTAGCACTCATATCTGATGGTGTTATTCAAAGTCGACATGTAAAACTGATTGGTAAGACGGAAGAATGGTTGCTCAAAGGCTTGGAAGATGTAGGCGTCAATCATGTTGAACAAGTGTTTTATTGTTCCTATGAAGAAGGGAAGCTCCATTATCAATTAAAAAATAAGTATCAGTAAACCTTTGTGAGTCTTTTTAACATGCGTACATCGTTTTTCTTCACTTGACCGAACAATAAAAGAAGTACAAGTAAGAAAGCCGTAGTAATTAAGCATTCCACGAGTAATCCAAATTGGCCAATCGGTATGAAAATTGGTCGCATGACGGCTGTCATGATAAAGGACACATAAGGTAGAGCAAACATTGTAAATCCAGCGCCAGCAGCCTTATTTTTACGCAATGTTGCAATATGAAGGAAAGAAGTGACGAGCACACCAAAGCCGATTGCTAAAACGGCTCCTGTTTCTTGCAGTCCTGCTTGGGAAGCTAATACAAACATGACACCTAATTTTGCGATGCCTCCGTAGACGGAGTTCATCATACCGGCTTTCGCATCACCAGTCGCTTGTAAGATGGAATAAAGTGGACTTTGAATGTAGTAAAAAAAGAAAACTGGTGCGAGCAAGGACATATAGGAACCGCCTTCAGAAATATGAAAAAGCTTTTCTGCTAAATCCTGTCCATGAATGTAAAATACAGCTGCAGCAAATGCGCCTGTCAAAGCAGAAAGCCTTAATGCCAATTGAATCCGTTCTTGGAGTTTTTTGCGATTGCTCGTAGCTGCTGCCCCACTGACAGCTGGCACGAGGACAACGGATAATGCATATGGAATGAATGATGGGAATAAAAGCAAAGGGATTAACACACCTGAGATAATGCCGTAAAGAGAAGTCGCAGCTACAGCACCTACACCGGCAAGAGAGAGTGCACGTAAAAAGATGATCGGTTCTAAAAACCATGTAAATGTTCCGAACAACCGACTGCCGGATGAAGGGAGCGCGATGGAAAGAATCGGGTTCATCGGAAACTTCTCTTTTTTGTCACTTGGTTTACGTTCACTACGTTTATGTTGTGCGTATTTAAAATACAAATAAGCTGCAGATAGCATTTCTGCAAGTAATGTAATGCCCATAGCATAAGCTGCATTTAATCCCGTATTTTCCGGTACGAGTACCATTGGCAACAGTAACGTGATTAAAATGATCCGGAATAATTGCTCAATGATCTGAGACCAAGCCGTCTCTTCGATTCTGACAATCCCTTGGAAATAGCCACGAATTAATCCACCAATTGCTGCAATTGGAATGATCGCAATTCCAACATAGATTGTCGTGGATGAAGCCGCGTTTCCAAGTAACGTTTCAGAAAGATAAGGTACGAAGAGGATGGATAGTGGAATGAAAACAGCGCCAGTAAAGATTGTAATGACGGTTGCAGTTTTCATAACTGCCGGTAGTCTCGCAGTTTCACCTTTCGCTTTCAACTCTGCAATCACTTTTGCGACAGCAATGGGTACGCCTAATTGGACGAGTGATAAGAAAAAGATGAAAGCAGGGTACGCAGTCATATAAATACCGACGGCTTCTTCACCTGCAACACGCATGAATTGGATGCGATAGACGAATCCTAATAGCTTTGTCATGAATACTGCGATCATCAAGATAGCTGTGCCACGTATGAAAGTGGACATTCGTAAACAACTCCTTCTCAATTCCGGTCATATCGTATACACTAAACCTATGCATAGGTTTGTCTATTTACGACTGAACGGGAAAGGAATGGTGGAGATGACGATTCAATTCGAGCAACTATTCAAGCAAGCGCTACCTGCAGTTCAAAGTAAGCGGAATGAACTTCGGCTATATGGTTATCCAACTGTAACCGATGAAGAGATTTGGAAATACTGCATTCAGAAAAAGTGGCGGAAGAAAAAAGTGGAAGATATGCCCATTCATGAAGTGGTCAGTGGCATCTTACGGTTAACGGCTGCGGAATTTATGACGTATACACAAATTGAGCAACAACGAGACTCAAACTGGTTTTCGGATTTAAACAGCGATGAACTCCAATTGCTTCTTTCACCAAAGAAAGCAGAGTGATTTGACGTTTTTTGGATGACCAACTATTTGACAGATGCTAGACTCTGTCTCATAATTGGAGTGTTGTATTTTATAAACTGTACATAGGTATTGCACCATCGCTCCACGTACAGAGGGGGAACGGAATCGATGAAAAAAAGAAGCCGGATTGTAGCCTTTTTATTATTGCTCGTCATGCTAGGCTCTCTAGTAGGAACTACAGCTAATCCGATACTTAAAGATGTTAGACTAGGCCTTGACCTACAAGGCGGATTTGAAGTGCTTTATGAAGTCCAACCACTTCGGGATGGACAAAAGATTACGGAAGATATCGTCAAAGATACTGCTGGGGCATTGCAGAACCGGGTGAACGTCCTTGGTGTCAGTGAACCAAGTATCCAAGTGGAATCGGACAACCGTATTCGGGTTCAGTTAGCAGGCGTTGAAGATCAGGAAGCAGCTCGTGAGCTTTTATCGACACAAGCAAACCTGACGTTCCGTGATGCGGATGATAACCTACTTTTAGATGGTAATGACCTGAAGGAAGGAAAAGCGAAAGCGAACTTTGGCGACACAGGAAATCCAATTGTCACTTTACAAATGAAAGATCCAGAGAAATTCGGGGAAGTAACGGCTCAAGTGTCCAAAAACCCTGAAAATGTTATGGTCATCTGGATGGATTTTGAAGAAGGTGTGGACTCCTACAGAGAGGAAAGAATGAAAGCGAAACCGAAATTCATTTCAGCTCCTGGAGTAGACAAGGCGATTTATTCATCAAATGTTGAGATCTCAGGTAGTTTCACGGTGGAAGAAACAAAGAACTTGGCAGGTATTTTGAATGCCGGTGCACTTCCTGTTCACCTTGAAGAAATCTACTCAACGTCTGTCGGTGCACAATTCGGTACACAAGCGTTGGATAAGACGATAACAGCAGGTATCGTAGGGATATCACTCATCTTCTTATTTATGCTGATCTATTACCGAGTGCCTGGTTTTGTAGCGGTCGTTACATTATCGGTCTACATTTATCTAATTTTACTCGTCTTCACGAAAATTAATGGTGTCTTGACATTACCGGGTATCGCAGCGCTTATGCTCGGAGTCGGTATGGCGGTTGACGCGAACATTTTGACATATGAACGGATTAAAGAAGAGTTACGTGTCGGAAGATCCGTACGTACATCGTTCTTAACAGGGGCGAAGTCAGCATTTACAGCGATTTTGGACGCGAACATTACGACATTGCTTGCGGCGGTTGTCTTATTTATCTTCGGGACAAGCTCTGTTAAAGGGTTTGCGACAATGTTGATCATTAGTATTCTTGTCAGCTTCTTAACGGCTGTATGGGGTTCACGTCTATTACTTGGATTGCTTGTACACAGTGGGATGCTTGACGGCAAGACAGGTCTGCTGGGCATTTCGAAAAAACGGATCCATTCTCCGGCAGAAGAGTTAGATACGTTTGACTTGTCCACTAAGTTTGACCGTTTCGACTTTGTTCATTCTCGTAAAAGATTTTATGTGCTTTCCGTCGCGTTGATTGTTTCAGGCATAATTGCGCTTGGCATTTTCAAATTAAACTTAGGAATCGATTTCTCAAGTGGTACGCGAGTTGAAATCTTATCCGATAAGTCATTGACGACTGAACAGATTTCGAAAGAACTTGATAAAATCGGTCATCCATCTTCTGATATTGTCATTTCAGGTGATACCGATAATATCGGGGTCGTCCGTTACAAAGACGATTTTAGTAAAGACACAGTCAATACTATTAAGCGTGATATTAAAGCCCAATTTGGTCATGAGCCAAACGTTTCAACCGTTTCTGACACAGTTGGTAAAGAATTGGTGAAAAATGCATTGTATGCATTAATGATTGCGGCATTGGGCATCATTATTTACGTAGCTTTCCGTTTTGAATGGCGTATGGGCGTATCGTCCATTATTGGATTGGTGCATGATGCATTCTTCATGGTAGCCGTATTTAGTATTACTCGTCTTGAGGTCGATATTACGTTCATTGCGGCCGTCCTTACGATTGTCGGTTATTCCATCAACGACACAATTGTAACGTTTGATAGAATACGGGAGAATATGAAAAAGGTCGGTAAGATTGACAATGCAAATGAACTGGCTGACATTGTGAATAAATCACTTCGACAAACGCTTGGCCGTTCGGTCAATACTGTATTGACAGTGGTTTTCGTCGTCGTTGCTTTAATTGCCCTCGGTGCAGAAGCAATTCGTCCTTTCTCCATCGCGTTACTAATCGGTTTAATCGCGGGTACGTATTCTTCCATCTTCATATCGGCACAAATTTGGTATGACTTGAAGAAGAAAGAATTGCTGAAAACGGGCGGTTTGAAAGTCGAGAAAGAGAAAAAGCAATGGGGTTCTGACGAGCCGGTTGTGTAAATACAAGTGTTTCAACTTTTTACCGAACAGGGTATACTTTGTGTATACCTTGTTTTTTTTAGGTAAAGGGAGGGTTTAGAAATGAAGCAACAATGGGCTATTATTTTAAGTATTCTTTTTGCAATTCTCATCGCATTTTTTGCTGTATTGAATGTGGAACCAGTACGTGTAAACTATCTATTTGGCACTGCACAATTACCGCTAATCCTTATCATCCTATTCACAGCGTTACTCGGTGCAGCAATTAGCGGATTCATGGCGATGATTAAAACGATACGGATGAATCGACAAATTAATGAACTGAAGAAAGAAATGACCGCAAAAGAAATTACAATTGCTACTCAACAAAACGAGTTGGCTGCTTATCAGCAAACAGATGAACCGAGTAATCGTATTCAAACAAACGATTAGACGCTAGCGAGGCTGGGACAAAACTCTAAATAGACCGTTCCTCTGCGCTCCAAAAGGCACGCTTTCCGCGGGGCGCGCTTGAGCCTCCTCGTCCGCTGCGCTTCCTGCGGGGTCTCAACATTCGCGCTACAATCCCGCAGGAGTCGGCCTTTTTCCGCTCCGACTCACTCAAGAATTTGAAAAGAAACATTGGAAAAATAAAAAAACTGCATGACGGCGAATTAGCCTACTTAATGCAGTTTTTTTTATGTTATGTCCCAGCCTCGTTTCTATTGGATAGCATATTTTTCATTAGACCGTTCCTATCGGTTTACCTTTAAGTCCCTCGGGTTATTCGATATAATGAAAGATAAGGATGTGAGTCAAATTGATAGAATCGGCTAAAACGTGGACAATTAATCGTCCAGATGAACAAACTGTTAATGCATTAATGACCGGCCTTAGCTTACCTTCAGTCCATGCGAAAATCCTAGTATCCAGAGGACTTACTGATGTCGAGCAAGCTAAGTCCTTTTTACATATGAATGAAACCAACTTGCACGATCCGTTTTTACTGCATGAAATGGACAAAGCTGTTGAGCGGATTAGACAAGCGATTGAAGTTCAAGAGAAAATAACGGTGTATGGTGATTATGATGCCGATGGCGTAACGAGTGTGACAGTCTTGACGACTGCATTGGAACAGCTTGGTGCTCATGTAGACTTTGCAATCCCGAATCGGTTTGAGCATGGTTACGGCCCGAACACGGAGTTATTCAAGCAACTTCATGCATCTGGCACGTCGCTGATCGTTACAGTGGACAATGGGATAGCTGGTTTGGATCCAATCGCATACGCGAATTCGGTAGGGATGGACGTCATCGTTACCGATCACCATGAAATCGGACCGACAATGCCTGATGCATTGGCAATCATTCATCCACGTCATCCAGAGGGAGAGTACCCATTTGGAGAATTGGCAGGGGTTGGTGTCGCTTTTAAAATGGCCTGTGCTTTACTAGGTGAAATTCCTGAAGATCTTTATGAAATGGCTGCGATTGGCACCGTAGCAGATTTGGTGCCTTTGAAAGATGAAAACAGATTCATTGTTAAAGAAGGGTTAAGAAGAATGCGAGCTTCGAAGCGCCCGGCGATTCAAGCGCTTGTGAAAGTGAGTGGAACCGAGCAACAAAGTCTTTCAGAAGAGTCGCTCGGTTTCATGATAGGCCCACGGCTAAATGCACCTGGACGTCTTGGGAGTGCAAACGATGCAGTCCATCTCTTGAAAGCTACAGATGCAATGGAAGCGATGACGTTAGCAGAAAAGCTTGATACGTTGAATAAAGAACGTCAAGCAATCGTGAGTCAAATTGCAGAAGAGGCGGAACAAGCAATGACGGAAATGTATGGCGACATGCTGCCATATGTCATTGTTCTAGCAGAGGAAGGATGGAATCCAGGAGTAGTCGGCATCGTCTCTTCCAGGTTGACTGAAAAATATTATCGACCTTCCATTGTACTATCGGTAGATGTTGAAACGGGAACCGCAAAAGGTTCTGGACGCAGTATCGCAGGTTTTGATTTATTCAAAGAGTTGTCTAAAAACGCATCCATTCTTCCGCACTTCGGCGGGCATGAAATGGCAGCTGGTATGTCGTTGTCACTTGATGATGTAGATCAATTGAGAGAGAATCTGAATGAGCAAGGAAAAATGCAGTTAACGGATGCATTACTCACGCCAACTCTACAGATTGATGTACCGTTAACGATTGAAGAGATAGACGTTGAAGTCCTTGAAGAATTAGAACACCTGCGTCCTTTTGGCATGTCTTTTGAAAAGCCCGTTTTTCTCATTGAAAACCTTTCTGCTTCATCCATCCGAAAAATTGGAGCTGCAAAGAATCATTTGAAGCTCGAGTTGACGGATGGAGCAAATACGCTAGATGTTATCGGATTTGGCAATGGGGCGATTGCTGATGAGATTAGTCCGGGTGCTAAATTATCCGTTACGGGAGATTTGCAAGTGAACGAATGGAATGGTCGGAAGAAACCCCAATTGTTACTACAAGATCTTCAATCGAATGACCGACAATTATTTGATTTGCGTGGTATTCACGAACCGACTCGTTGGGCTTCCATCATTCCGGCAAAGAGTGCTCTCTACATCGCATTTCAGGAATCGACTATCGAGCAATACCAAAAGCGTATGCCAGATCGTCCAATCCATCTATATGGTAGAGAAGCATATAAAGAAATCGATCATGTAATAGTATTGGATGTTCCGACAGACTTGGAACAATTGAAGACGGTTTTATTAGCTACCAACCCTAAACGTATTTATGCTCATTTCCATTTGCCTGAATCCAAGTATTTTGAAGGAATGCCTAACCGCGAACAATTCGGTTGGTATTATAGTTTCTTGAAAAAGCGTGGGAGTTTCGATGTGCGTAATCAAGGCCAGCAATTATCCAAACATAGAGGGTGGAAAATTGACATACTATATTTCATGACAAAGGTGTTTTCTGAGCTAGGATTTGTTAAGATAGAGAATGGTGTTGCAAATGTCATAGACAATGCTGAGAAAAAAAGTCTTTCTGCAGCTCCTTCCTATCGGCAACGGGAGCAGCAAATTGAACTCGAAAAAATGCTTGTATATGCATCTTATATGGAATTGAAAAAATGGTTTGATGAAATTTTCCAAGAGACAGCCAATAGGGAGGAACAATTATGGATTTAAAGAGCTTTGTAACAATTGTACCGGATTATCCGAAAGAAGGAATTAGTTTTAAAGATATAACAACCATTATGGATAATGGTGAAGCGTATAAATATGCGACAGATCAAATTGTTGAATATGCAAAAGAACTTGGCGTAGACATCATTGTTGGTCCAGAAGCAAGGGGATTCATTATCGGCTGTCCAGTCGCCTATGCGTTGGAAATCGGCTTTGCACCAGTCCGCAAGCCTGGTAAATTGCCAAGGGAAACGATTGCAGTCGAGTATGACTTGGAATATGGCAAAGACTCTTTAACGATTCACAAAGACGCAATCAAACCTGGACAACGCGTGCTAATCGTCGACGACTTGCTTGCAACTGGTGGTACAGTCGGTGCGACGGTAGAACTTGTGGAAAAGCTAGGTGGTGTCGTTGCTGGATGTGCTTTCTTGATTGAATTGACCTATTTAAATGGTCGAGACAAACTAAAAGGCTACAATGTCCAAGCACTCATGACGTATTAAGTGCATCTGCTGTCATCTGCACATACTGTATATAAACGCGTGAAACCAAGAAGATAGACATTTGGTTTCACGCGTTTTTCATATTTCATTGTGACGGAAATGGGTCGTCTAGCTGATTAGGACGCTTTTTTTCCGATAAGTACTTTACATTCGATGGCATTTATACATACAATAGAATTATCTTTAATTTTTTTGCGGAAATAGTCGAAAGGAGTCATAAAATGGCGAAGAACCGTGACATGACGGCAGAAGAAATATTTGAATTAATTGCCTCCTATATGAATGAACAGCATGTCGCGTTCGTCAAGAAGGCATATGAATCGGCGAAAATTGCCCATGAAGGACAATTTAGAAGTTCAGGGGAGCCTTATATTCTTCACCCGATACAAGTAGCGGGCATTTTAGCTGAACTACAAATGGACCCGTCAACTGTAGCTGCCGGATTCCTACATGACGTTGTGGAAGATACAAATGTCTCAAGAGAAGATATTATTAACGATTTTGGTGAAGAGGTTGCCATGCTTGTAGATGGCGTGACAAAACTCGAAAAGCTAAAATTCAAATCGAACGAAGAAAAACAGGCAGAGAATCACCGAAAGATGTTTATAGCGATGGCGAGAGATATCAGAGTCATCCTCATTAAGCTTGCTGACCGCCTGCATAATATGCGGACATTGAAACATGTCAAAGAAGAAAAGCAACGGCGGGTAGCTGCTGAAACTTTGGATATTTTCGCTCCGTTGGCACATCGTTTAGGAATTTCCACGATTAAGTGGGAGCTTGAAGACACTGCACTTCGGTATTTGAATCCTCAGCAGTACTATCGAATCGTTAATATGATGAAGAAAAAGCGGGACGAACGTGAAAAGTATTTGTTAAATGTGATGGACGTAATTCGTGATGAAATAAAGGACATGGAGATCGAAGCCGAAATCAATGGCCGCCCAAAACATCTGTATTCCATCTATCGCAAAATGATTTTACAGAAAAAAGAATTTAACGAAATCTATGACTTGCTTGCCATCCGTATTATCGTCAAAAGCATTAAAGACTGTTATGCAGTACTTGGCATTATCCATACGTTATGGAAACCGATGCCTGGACGATTTAAAGATTATATTGCCATGCCTAAACAGAATTTGTATCAGTCCATTCATACGACTGTCGTTGGACCTGCGGGCGATCCGTTAGAAATCCAAATTCGTACGGAAGAGATGCACCGGATTGCTGAATACGGGGTCGCTGCTCATTGGGCATACAAAGAAGGAAAAACTGTATCCGAAAAACCGGATAATATTGATTCTAAACTGAAATGGTTCAGGGAAATACTCGAATTCCAAAACGAATCATCAAATGCAGAAGAATTTATGGAATCCTTAAAGTTCGATTTATTCTCGGATATGGTGTATGTCTTTACGCCGGATGGAGATGTCATTGAAATACCGAAAGGATCCGTACCGATCGACTTTGCATACCGCGTCCATTCGGAAGTTGGGAATCGGACGATTGGCGCCAAAGTAAATGGCAAAATGGTTCCGCTAGATACAGAATTGGTAACTGGCGACATTGTCGAAATCCTCACATCGAAACAATCATTTGGACCGAGTCGTGATTGGTTGAAGCTTGCCAATACTTCTCAAGCAAGAAATAAAATCCGTCAGTTTTTCAAAAAACAGTTGCGTGAAGAGAATATTGTCAAAGGTTCTGAAATGGTCGAAAAAGAGATTAAGCTCCAGGAATTTGACAGTAAAGCAGTGTTAACGACTGAAAATATACAACGGGTCATTGATAAATTCAGCTTTACATCTGAAGAGGACATGTATGCGGCAGTCGGTTCGAACGGCATTACTGCTCAGCAAGTCGTCAATCGACTAGCGGAGAAAATTCGTAAAGAGCGTGAACAGCAAGATACAATCGATAAAATTGTCTCGGATATGAAAGCGACACATCCAGTGCGCACAACCGAATCAGGTGTTATCGTTCGGGGACTGGAAAACTTGCTAATTCGACTTTCGAAATGCTGTAACCCAATTCCGGGTGATGATATTGTCGGGTTTATCACAAAAGGCCGTGGTGTTTCTGTCCATCGAGCGGATTGTCCGAATATTGACGCAGAAGATAGCGACCGTCTCATTGATGTTGAATGGGCTGTAGAGCCGAATAATACGAGCAAAGATTTCCAAGTAGATATCGAAATTTCTGCGTTTGATCGTCAAGGTTTGCTGAATGAAGTGATGATGGTGGTAGCTGATACGAAAACGCCAATGGTGGCGGTAAGTGGCAAAGCGGATCGTGACAAATTGGCTAAAATCAATATGACGATAAAGATTACAGATATTGCCCATTTGCATCGTATAGTTGAGCGCATTAAGCAAATTAGGGATATTTATTCTGTGCAGCGCGTTATACATTAACGTTTAGTAATTGATCAACAAGAGAGGTGTTTTACGATGAGAGTCGTTTTACAACGTTCAGGTCAAGCGTCCGTAAAGGTGAACGGAGAAATGACCGGCTCGATTGAAAAAGGGTATGTCCTCCTCGTGGGCATCACACATGAAGATACTGAAGACGACGCGGCATATGTCGCAAAGAAAATCGCAGGCTTGCGATTATGGGAAGATGAAGAAGGGAAGATGAACCGTGCAATTGACGAAATCGATGGCGCAATTCTATCGGTTTCGCAATTTACATTGTATGGTGATGTGAAGAAAGGCCGCCGCCCGAGTTTCATTGAAGCGGCAAGACCCGAAGCTGCAAAACCATTATGGGACTATTTCAATGAGTGTTTACGCGAATGTGGTTTACATGTTGAAACAGGTATTTTCGGAGCTATGATGGATGTTGAGCTAGTAAACGATGGTCCAGTTACAATTATCGTCGAATCGAAATGAGCAGATGTGGATCGGAAAGCGGAATTGCCATCGTGTAATTCCGCTTTTTGATTTTTTTTGTATTGCGTCGGTAGTGCAAGTCCTTTGTGTTATGCCGCGCTCAAAACAAGCTATCCCTCGAAGAAAACCTAACAGCTACTAAAAACGCATGGAGCCAAGCATTTAATTGCTTGGCTCCACGCGCTTTTCTAGTGATTATTTCATTCTTTAATACTTTTATAAAGCTAAATAAAATAGTAAAGTTCTTCATTGCTCATCAAAATACGCTAGCAATCCTTTATAAATCCCGTGAGTAGCTTGCTCGCGAAATTTTTCTGTGATGAGCACTCGCTCTTCTGAAGGGTTAGAAAGGAAGCCTAGTTCAATTAAGATCGAGTTTTTCCGATTTTCTCGGAGGACTAAAAAGTTTGCGGGTTGTGCGCCGCGGTTTCGTAAATTGATGTTATTGGCAAGCCCATCATTAATGAATGTAGCCAATTGCTTTTGATTCGAATGCGTGTAGTAAGTTGTAAAACCCGTGATCGAGGTATCTGGATTTGCATCATAATGCAAGCTGATGAAAGCATCTGCATCTGCCGTTTTGCTGATGGTCGTCCGTTTCCTTAAGGCGATATACGTATCGGATTCTCGTGTCATTACGACATTCGCACCCGCTGCACGGAGTTTTCCTGCTAACAATTCAGCGGTTTTAAGTGTTAAGTACTTTTCGTCAGTCCCTTGAGCGCCAGTTGTTCCTCTGTCATGTCCTCCATGCCCGGCGTCGATGGCAATTGTTAACCCTTTTAATGTCCCTGGTACTCTTTTTTCTACTGGTTTATCGGTTGTCATATTTGCTTGCGATACATTCCCTGTAGAAACAACCCATTTAGCAATATAAGCAGACTGTCCTGAAGGCAAGGTCACATGATACCAATCTCCCTCTTCACCCGTAACCGTCAAACGATCACCTGCATCTGCACGTGTGACAATGGTGGAAGAAGTAGTTGCAGAGGACCGGATATTTGTCCCATTTGTCAATACCGTAACTTGCTTTGTTGTTGAAGCCGTTTCCGATTTAGTTTTCTTTGGTCCAAGTGTGCCATGGAAAGTGTATACCCAACCGTACCCATCTTTCCCCATTGAAATGCGGACCCAATTTCCGTCAATCGCATCAACAGGGTAAGCGTCGCCTTCGTGTACTTGTCCTATTACCTTAGAAGAGAGACCCGCTTCTTTACGGACGTTCAATGCATTGACAGACACAGTAAATTGTTGAGCATTTTTTGTTTCAATTGTTTTTCCGTTTGTTTGTTGAGTAACTGAAGAAATGTAATCCGTATGTACCCATCCTTGTGATCCGTTTCGTGAGATAGAAACCCATTGTCCTTGTCTGCCAGTGACCGTAACGGTTTCACCCGCTGATAGTTTACCGATTACAGCAGCATTCAGCGTAGGTTCTGTTCGTATGTTTAAGGAATCTACTTTTGAAACTGCTGTTCCTTGAACGGATTCAGAAACACCGTTTTTCAACACGAGCCATGAAGCAACCCAGCCAGTACCGGAGTTCAACTGAATTTTATACCAGTCGCCGGATGAAGATACTATTTCTGCCTTGTCCCCTTTTTTTAAGGAGGCGACTACAGGGTATGTAAGACCTGGGCCAGACCGCACATTCAACGATTGCGTATTGATTGTCACGGTTTCTCCACCTGCTAAAACAGATGGTGTGTTATGAAAAATTGAAATTAGCAGGATGAATGCGAGCACCCATTTCATTAATGTAGACAATCTATCACTCTCCCTTAGTTTCATTGTAGAAGTTTTTGTCGGAAAAAACCATAGTGAAATGAAAAAGGTTGACACTTTGCCAATCAATGATTAAGATAATGTTTAACTGAATTGCGTTTACGTCGTAAACAAAGCTAATGATATGGAAAGTAACTGTATTGCAGACTGACAAGAGAGGGATGAACGTGGCTGAAATTCATCCTACAGACGGATAAAGTGAACAACACCATTGAAGCTCCATGCTGAACGATTTCTAGTAGGTATGGACGGAACCGGCCGTTATCCGGATACGAGTGGGTACGATTTCTGTACCAATTTGGGTGGAACCGCGGAAGCTTAACTTAGCTCTCGTCCCTTGTGCAAACAAGGGATGGGGGCTTTTTTGTATTTCTGCATCTAACAGTATATGGGAGGGGAAGTCAAATGAATTTTAAAGTACCAAGAGGAACGCAAGACATTTTGCCTGCAGAATCGTGGAAATGGCAAAGAGTAGAGGCCATTATCCGTGAAGTTTGTGACATGTATCGCTACAAAGAAATCCGAACGCCAATTTTCGAACAAACTGAACTCTTTCAACGGACGGTTGGTGATACGACGGATATCGTAACAAAAGAAATGTATACATTCAAAGATCGTGGAGACCGGTCTATGACGCTTCGTCCAGAAGGAACGGCACCCGTTGTACGTTCATATGTGGAAAATAAAATGTTCGGTTATCCGGACCAGCCGGTAAAGCTTTACTATCAAGGTCCTATGTTTAGATATGAACGTCAGCAAGCTGGGAGGTACCGTCAATTCGTACAATTCGGTGTGGAAGCGATCGGTAGTGCGGATCCAGCCATTGATGCGGAAGTCATTTCATTAGCGATGGAAATGTACAAACGAGTCGGCTTGAAGGATGTCAAACTTGTGCTCAATTCGTTAGGAGATAAAGAATCAAGGACGGCTCACCGAGAAGCGCTTGTTGCGCACTTTACGCCAAAAATCGATGAACTTTGTTCCGATTGCCAGTCTCGTCTTGCGAAAAATCCGTTACGGATCCTTGATTGTAAAGTTGACCGTGAACATCCGTTAATGGCAACCGCACCATCTTTGACGGATTATTTGAATGAAGAGTCGGCAACCTATTTTGAACAAGTGAAACGCTATTTGGACGCAATTGGTATAGATTATGAGTTAGACCCGAACTTAGTAAGAGGCCTTGACTACTATAATCACACGGCGTTTGAAATAATGAGTACTGCTGATGGATTTGGGGCAATTACGACACTTTGCGGTGGCGGTAGATATAACGGAGTCGCTGAAGAAATTGGTGGTCCTCCGTCACCTGGTGTAGGGTATGCAATGAGTATTGAACGCTTATTGCTTGCGATGGAAGCAGAGGGCAAGAGCTTTACGGAAGATGCCCAATTAGATGTCTATGTCGTAACGCTTGAAAAGGCCGCTCATGAAAAAGGGTTTGTATTGTTACAGCAACTTCGCAATGCTGGCATCCGTGCAGATATGGATTATTTGGATCGGAAAATGAAAGGGCAGATGAAGTCTGCAGACAGATTCAATGCGAAAGCAGTCATTGTAATCGGGGAAGATGAAGTGAATAATGGCGTCGTGCAAGTAAAGAATATGGCAGACGGCACGCAAGAGAAAATTACAGATGCAACAGTTATTGACACATTGTTAGAAAAGTTGAGATAAGGAAGGTTGATGAACAGTATGCAACGGACTCATTATTGCGGACAAATGACAGAAGAAGTAATAGGGCAGAAGGTAACCCTTAAAGGATGGGTGCAAAAAAGGCGCGATTTAGGTGGACTCATTTTCGTAGATTTACGCGACCGTACAGGAATTGTACAAATTGTCTTTAATCCGGATTTTTCACAAGATGCGCTTGCAATTGCTGAAAAAATTCGAAGTGAGTTTGTCGTTGAGGTTAGTGGAAAAGTAGTGGAACGTGAAGAGAAACAAAAAAATCATAAAATCCCTACCGGTTCAATCGAAGTGCACATCGAAAATGTCCATATCATTAACGAAGCGAAGACGCCGCCATTTATGATTGAAGATGATACAGATGTGAATGAAGAGACACGTCTTAAGTACCGTTATCTTGATTTACGTAGACCTCAATTGGCACGCGTGTTTAAAATGCGTTCAGATATTACGAAAACTGTTCGCAACTTCTTGGATGATGAAGGTTTCCTAGAAGTTGAGACACCAATCTTGACGAAATCTACACCTGAAGGGGCACGTGATTACTTAGTACCAAGCCGAGTACATGATGGCGAATTTTATGCATTGCCACAATCCCCTCAGTTGTTTAAACAGATGCTGATGGTGTCCGGTTTTGATCGTTATTACCAAATTGCCCGTTGTTTCCGTGATGAAGATTTACGAGCAGACCGTCAACCTGAGTTCACGCAAATTGATATGGAAATGAGTTTCATGACCATTGAAGAAATTATTGAGTTAAATGAGCGCCTCATGAAAAAAGTGATGAAGAATGTAAAGGGAATCGACGTAGAAACACCTTTCAAACGCATTCCTTACGACGAAGCGATGAGTCGTTTCGGTTCGGATAAACCAGATACGCGCTTTGGCATGGAACTACAAGATGTGTCCGAACTTGTGAAAGATTCATCCTTTAAAGTGTTTGCAGGAGCAGTGGAATCTGGTGGCCAAGTGAAGGCAATCACAGTCAAAGGAGCAGCAGCGAACTATTCACGAAAAGACATTGATGCTCTTGGTGAATTTGCGGCTCGATACGGCGCGAAAGGGCTTGCTTGGTTGAAAGTCGATGCAGAAGGATTGAAAGGTCCGATCGCAAAGTTCTTTGAAGGCGAATTAGCTGAAGCGCTTATTCAAACAGTACAAGCGGAAGACGGCGACTTATTGTTGTTCGTTGCAGATAAAAAATCTGTTGTCGCAGACGCACTCGGTGCATTACGTTTGAAATTAGGGAAAGACTTAGGCTTGATTGATGAGTCGCAATATAATTTCCTTTGGGTGACAGATTGGCCGTTGTTTGAATATGACGAAGAAGAAGGTCGCTACTATGCTGCACATCATCCATTCACGATGCCTGCAGATGTTGAGGAACTAGAAACAAATCCGAGCGCGGTAAAAGCGCAAGCGTATGACCTTGTGCTAAATGGTTTTGAACTCGGTGGAGGATCGCTGCGTATTTATCAACGTGATGTTCAAGAGAAGATGTTCAAGGCATTAGGCTTCACAGCGGAGCAAGCACGTGAGCAATTCGGTTTCCTTCTCGATGCATTTGAATACGGAACACCACCTCATGGGGGCATTGCATTCGGTTTGGACCGCCTTGTCATGTTGTTGGCGGGCGCGACGAATTTACGCGATACGATTGCATTCCCGAAAACAGCAAGTGCGAGTTGTTTATTGACAGAAGCACCAAGCTCTGTTGATGGAGCACAGCTAGCAGAGTTAGGAATCGCTATCCAATCGAAGTGAGTAGTTTGTTGAAAAAGGAACAAATTGCCGAAGTGTAATTGTTGAATCGGCAGGAGTGATATGATAGGATACTAGTAATACGAATCCTGAAGTGTACGTTTTATGTTCATCAATTTTTGACCCAACATTTTTGTCGTAGGGAGCTCTAATTTCACTCTAGATGACCTGCCCTTTAGGGGGACTTCAGAAAGAGTGGATTGGGCACCCACCTGCTGAGAGCGGGTTCAAAACGATAACGATAAGACGGCACATTTGGGATTCGTCTCAACCGATATTATACGGATTTACCCATATTCCCCTCTTGCGATCTTGCGGAGGGGTTTTTACTTGATTCATAGAAGAAAGGCGGAATTGTCATGCTCCATCAATTTTCCCGTAATGAGCTCGCGATAGGCAAAGAAGGACTTGAGCGTATGCGCAACAAGACGGTTGCCATTTTAGGTGTAGGTGGTGTCGGTTCGTTTGCTGCAGAAGCTTGTGCACGCAGTGGAGTTGGAAGAATCATTCTCGTAGATAAGGATACTGTCGACATTACAAACGTAAATCGGCAATTGATTGCGACGTTGTCGACGGTTGGTCGTTCAAAAGTGGAAGTGATGCAAGAACGGATAGCGGATATTAATAAAGACTGTGAAGTAGTTGGTCTTCATATGTTTTATACGGAGGAAACGTACGAAACCTTTTTCAGTTATGAACCTGACTATGTCATTGACGCTTCCGATACAATTAGTTACAAAATTCACCTTATTAAAGAATGTTTACAACGTGGAATACAAATTATTTCCAGCATGGGCGCAGCAAATAAATTAGATCCTACTCGTTTTCAAATTGCAGACATTTCTAAAACGCACACCGACCCAATTGCCAAAGTCATTCGCCTCCGATTACGAAAAGAGGGCATTCGAAAAGGCGTCCCGGTTGTTTTTTCTGATGAAAGTCCGATTGTTGTACGTGAAGATGTTGTTGGAACGGTAGGGAATCCGGATGCCGCTATACGGAAAGCAAAAATGCCGCCCTCATCGAATGCTTTCGTGCCATCAGTAGCGGGATTGGTTTGTGCAAGCTGGGTGCTTAACGATATTGTTAAGGACTTGCCGATTGAAAGAGTGAACGACAGTAAGTAAGTTTCACAAAATATAGAGAAGAAAAAATAAAACTGCACGAAACGAAGTTACACAAACTTGGTTTCATGCAGTTTTTTTATGCTTTTGAAATCCTGTAGTCACATGTGTAATTAGTTCATGACTAGTCCGCCGTCCACAATTAAGTTTTGGCCTGTCACTGCGCGGCTCCATGGGGATGCGAAAAATAAGATTGCGTCCGCCACGTCTTCTGGTGTTGTCACTTGTTGTAAAGGGGTGCTTGCTTTAATGATGTCAAAGACAGCATCAGGTGTTGCTGCACTTGCGTCCGTCTTATGTAACAACCCACCAGACACCATATTAGCAGTGATGCCGTATGCCCCTAGTTCTTTTGCAATGTTCCTCGTTAAACCGAGCAACGCTGCCTTACTCGTATTGTATTCATGGTATGGGACGACAGGGTTTTGAAATAAATTTGTGCCGATTGTAATAATGCGACCGAACTGCAGGGATTCCATATCTTTTCTCGCTGCTTGTAACGTATTAAGAGTCGCTTTGACACTTCCTTCAAATTGACATTGAAAATCTTGCCATCCAATTGTTTCGAGATCTTTCCTCGCATCTCCATTGAACGAAAAATTGACAAGGGCATTATTAACAATCGTTGTGATAGGTTTCCCGAAAAATCTTTTACCTTCCTCAAACATTCTTTTGACATCTTCTTCACTTCGGATATCTGCTTGTATTGCGACCGCTTTTTCTTTGCCAATTGAGCGAACGAGCTCTTCTGCTTGGTCGGCGCTTTTATAATAGTTTACGATCACTTTTGCACCTTCGCGGGCAAATGCTTGGACCACTGCTTTTCCTAATCCTCGACTACCTCCCGTAACGACTACCACTTGTTCTGCAATGTTCATTCTCCATCTCTCCTTCAAATGTTTGAATTGCACAAAAAAAGACCACTGGAAAAAGCGGTCATGTGCATAGATAAGATGAACTCGCCACTTCCCTCCGTCGGTATTAACCGAATCAGGTTCAAAGGGTCAGAGTTTCCTCTTCTCAGCCAATAGGCTCCCCCAGTGATCATATGTATTTGTGTCTACCTCTTACTATACCATAGTTTGTTAGAAATAAGTCACTTGTTGAAAGGGGAGGGAACTGCTACAATATGAATATGGGTCATAATACATAGAATTGTTCTTGTGATATGTAAGGAAGAAAGTTATAAATCCACTGCTAGTTACGATGAGAGGACTGGAAATGATGCAAAGACAAGACGGCATATTATTGGAAAGTGGTACGAACGAAATTGAAATCGTTGAATTTGAAATTGGCAATAATCGATATGGCATTAATGTGATTAAAGTAAAAGAAATCATTTTACCTACTCCAATCACAATCATTCCACATGCACATCCTTCAATTGAAGGGATAATCCAATTGCGTGGGGACGTATTGCCTGTCATTGATATGGAAACCGTTATGGGCTTACCGAAGACAATTGGAAAAAATGAAGGTAAATACATCGTCGCTGCGTTTAATCAACAACAAGTAGTTTTCCATGTGCAAGATGTATCACAAATTCATCGGGTATCATGGGATCAAATTGAAAAACCCGCAGACCTCTATTCAGGTGATACGACACAAGTGATCGGTGTAATTAAACGATCGGAAGATATGCTGTTGCTACTAGACTTCGAAAAAATTGTCCTGGACATAAATCCTGAGAGTGGAATCCGTGTCGAAGAAGTGAAGAAACTTGGTGTACGCGAGCGGTCTGACAAACGTATACTTGTTGCGGAAGACTCTCCTTTGTTGCGTAAATTGTTAAATGATACGCTTACCGAAGCAGGTTATGCAAACATCGAGTTCTTTGAGAACGGAAAAGATGCTTTGGCGTATTTGGAAAATGCCGTCGCTTCAGGTCAGAAGGCACAAGAAGTTGTCCAACTTGTTATTACAGATATTGAAATGCCACAAATGGATGGTCATCATTTCACAAAACGTATCCGTGAAAACGAACAGCTTGCCATGTTGCCAGTCATTATTTTCTCATCATTGATTACGGATGAATTAAAACATAAAGGTGAAAACGTTGGTGCGAATGATCAAGTAAGTAAACCGGGAATTGCTGAACTTGTTTTGAAAATGGATCAATATATTTTATAAAAAAAGAACACATCCTGTACACAAAATAGACAGGATGTGTTTTTTTATTTTCTTTGTCTGAATTCCTTTAACCGTTCATAAATCCCTGCGAGTTTCTTCTCCTCACCCGCGATAACAGGTTCGTAAAATTCTACGTCTTTCAATTTGTCTGGGAGGTATTGTTGATTTACCCAGCCGCCGAAAGATCCAATTGGGGTATCATGAGGATATTGATACCCACCGTGGCCGAGTTCAGCAGCTCCAGCGTAATGCGTATCACGCAAGTGGAGGGGGATGTCACCTGTTTTCCCTTCGTTGATGGCGCGGATTGCTGCATCCATTGCTTTATATGCTGAATTGGACTTTGATGCGAGACACATTTCGATGACCGCGTTCGCAAGTGGGATACGCGCTTCGGGCATGCCTAATCGAATAGCGGCATCCGTCGCTGCAAGTACGTGTGGACCAACTTCGGGTGCTGCTAAACCGATATCTTCGTACGCCATGACGAGAAGCCGTCTTGAAACAGCAATCAAGTCGCCGGTTTCAAGCAGATTAGCCAAGTAGAAGATCGCTGCATTCACATCACTTCCACGCACAGACTTTTGCAATGCAGAGAGCAAGTTGTAATGATGAGATCCTTTTTTATCGCCAACGAGTCCAATTCTGCCAATTAAGTTTTCGATGAGCCAATCTTCAATAACAATTATTCCGTCTTCCTCATCACTCGCTGATACGATTGACTCGAGTAATGTGAGTGCTTTTCGAGCATCTCCGTTCACACCGCCTGCTATCTTTTCGACTTGCTCGTCCGTAATGGCAATAGGCGTTTTCCCAAGACCTCGCTCAACATCGTGGATGGCACGTTTCAACAACTTGACAACATCTTCGGTTTCCAATCGTTTGAGCTGTAAAATCTCCCCGCACCGTGAACGAATGGCAGGATTCACGTCGTGGAAAGGATTTTCGGTTGTTGCACCGATTAGCACGATTGATCCCTTTTCAACATGTGGTAACAACGTGTCTTGTTGCAATTTATTAAAACGGTGGATTTCATCCAAAAACAAAATGACTTTTCCTGTTATCCGAGCTTCTGCAACAACTTCCTCGACATCTTTTTTACCGGAAACTGTTGCATTCAGTGCGATGAACGGTAAGTCGCTAGTGCCGGCAATTGCATACGCTAAAGAGGTTTTGCCGATACCCGGTTCGCCGTACAGTAGCATGGAAGGGACATGCCCTTTACGAACTAACCGGTAAAGGGCTGTATCTTTTCCGATAATATGTTGTTGACCGGCAATCTCGTCAATTGTTCGTGGTCGCATTCTAAAAGCTAATGGTTCGTTGTGCAAACTATTCACTCCCCGTACGTACATCCGTTCCACCATTATACACAAAGAAAACCGAGAAGTCATTTGCAGGAAGCCAACCTTCAATTATGCTATAATGTTTTGTACTTATTGAAAAGGACGTTGGTTATACATGAGAATTTCAACGAGAGGCCGCTATGGCCTTACAATGATTGTTGCACTTGGAAAGAAATATGGTGAAGGTCCAATGCCTTTACGGAAAATTGCCGAAGAGCATGATTTGTCTGATGCGTATCTTGAGCAACTCATTCCGGTATTGCGAAACAGTGGTCTCGTAACAAGTGTTCGTGGTGCTTATGGCGGCTATAAACTTTCCAAACCGCCAACAGACATTACAGCAGGGGACATCATTCGGTTATTAGAAGGTCCTATCCAAGTTGTTGAAGGGATTGAAGAAGGAAATATCCCTCAACAATCATTATGGAATCGGATTGGGGATGCAATTCGAGAAGTTCTTGACACGACAACGATCCAAGATCTCGTCGATGCAGAAGAATCTACTACAAATGACGGATATATGTATTACATTTAAACGGTTTCAATAAAGGAGTTTACTCATGCAAACAATCTATATGGATCATGCTGCAACTACACCTGTACATCCGGAAGTACGGTCAACATACATTGAAGCGATGGATAAAGTATTCGGCAACCCTTCGAGTATTCATCAATACGGACGTTTAGCTAGAAAATGGATCGATGACGCTCGTAAGGAAATTGCTCTGAGCTTACAAGCGGAGCCAAATGAAATTATTTTCACTTCAGGTGGTACGGAAGCTGATAACATTGCAATTTTTGGAACTGCGAGTGCAATGAAGGAGAAAGGTAATCACATTATTACAACAACCATCGAGCACCATGCCGTCTTACACGCCTGCCAGGAACTGGAGAAAACAGGTTTTCAAGTGACGTATTTACCTGTGAATGAAGACGGTGTAATTGCTGTAGAGCAAGTAAAAGATGCATTAACGGAGAATACGATTCTCGTTACGATTATGTACGGGAACAATGAAGTTGGTTCCATCCAACCGATTCAAGAAATTGGAGAACTGCTCAAAGGACATCAAGCAATTTTCCACACCGACGCTGTCCAAGCGTACGGTATTGCGCCCTTAGATGTACAAGAATTACAAGTAGACTTGCTCAGTGCATCCGCTCATAAGTTGAATGGGCCGAAAGGAGTTGGCTTTCTTTATCAACGAAAGGGGATCACTACTCACCCCTTATTATTTGGCGGAGAGCAGGAACGGAAGAGACGAGCGGGGACTGAAAATGTGCCCGCCATTGCCGCATTTGCTAAAGCGGTTCATATTGCTCAGGTTGATATGGAGAACAACCAAAAAACGTATGAACGCTACAAACAGCTCATACAAGCTGTTTTTACCGAAGAGGGAATCCAATTTGAATTGAATGCCCAACGAGCGCACCGATTACCACACCTCTTCAATATCAGTTTTCCAGGTACAGATATCGAGTCGTTACTCGTCAACATGGACATGGCAGGAATTGCTGTATCAAGTGGTTCTGCTTGCACGGCAGGATCACTTGAACCGTCTCATGTTCTGTCAGCGATGTACGGGAACAAGTCTTCAAAGCTAAGAAATTCGGTACGATTCAGTTTTGGCTTAGGATTGGATGAAGACCTGGTGCGGCGTGCAGCTACTACAACAGCAACGATTGTTAAACGTCTAGTGAAATGAACGGATAAAGGATGAATATAAATGAGAACAACAACTAAATCGAAAGCAGAAACCCGCGTAGTTGTCGGGATGTCCGGAGGTGTCGATTCTTCTGTTGCTGCATTACTTTTAAAAGAGCAAGGCTATGATGTCATCGGTATTTTCATGAAAAACTGGGATGACACAGATGAATTCGGCGTATGTACGGCGACCGAAGATTACGAAGATGTCATTAAAGTTTGTAACGATATTGGTATCCCTTATTATGCAGTCAATTTTGAACAACAATATTGGGACAAAGTGTTTACCTATTTCCTTGAAGAATATAAAGCAGGACGGACACCAAACCCTGATGTGATGTGCAATAAAGAAATTAAATTTAAAGCTTTCCTCGATCATGCGATGAGTTTAGGTGCTGATTTCTTGGCAACAGGCCATTATGCGCAAGTTGTGGAAACAGATAACGGTGTTGCAATGTTGCGAGGGAAAGATGAAAACAAAGATCAAACGTACTTCTTGAACCAGTTAAATCAAGAGCAATTACAAAAAGTGATGTTCCCAATTGGCTCCCTTGACAAATCAGAAGTACGATTGATTGCTGAAAAGGCCGGACTAGCAACTGCGAAGAAAAAAGATTCAACAGGCATCTGTTTCATCGGGGAGCGTAATTTCAAAGAATTTCTTTCCCAATACTTGCCCGCTCAACCTGGTGATATGAAAACAATGGATGGAGAAGTTGTCGGCAAACACGATGGACTGATGTATTATACAATTGGTCAACGGCACGGTCTCGGAATCGGTGGAGCAGGGGATCCTTGGTTTGTTCTTGGAAAAGATTTAGCGGACAACGCTTTGCTCGTCGGACAAGGATTCCATAATGATGCCCTCTACTCGGATAGCTTAACAGCCATTCAAATAAGCTTTGCAACCGCAAGAGACTTACCGGACACTTTTTCATGTACTGCAAAATTTCGTTACAGACAACCGGATACCGACGTCACTGTCCTTTTAGGTGAAAACAATACTGCGACAGTCACTTTTGCACAACCGGTTAGAGCGATTACTCCAGGTCAAGCAGTCGTCTTTTATGATGGGGAAGAATGCCTAGGTGGAGGGACGATTGACACAGTCATTAAAAACGGTGTCCAACTAGATTATGTAGGATGAGAGGAATCACAAATGGAATTTAATGAATTAGGTATTAAAGCACTTCAAGACGGAGAATACGAAAAGGCGATTGAGGCGTTCATGAAAGCGGCAGAAGCAGAACCAGATAATCCAGTCGGATACATTAACCTTGGAAATGTATTTGCTTCTGCAGGTGATATTGAAAGAGCAGAACGCTTTTTCCAAAAAGCAATTACGCTCGATGAACATGCAGGATCTGCGTTGTATGGACTTGGAAATCTTTATTTTACAAATGAGCGCTTTGAAGAGGCGGCTAAATTATATGAAAAAGCAATCCGTGCGGGATTAGATGAAGCGGATGCCTACTTTATGCTCGGGAAATGTTTACGAAATACCGACAACAGTAAACTCACACTCCCTTATTTCCAACGAGCAGCTGAGCTGGCGCCTTCAGATTTGGAGATCAGATTGTCATTCGGCATTTTACTCGCAGAAATGGAATTGTTTAAGCAAGCTCAAGAAGAGTTTACATTCATACTGGATAATGATGCAGATAATGCAGATGCTCATTACAATCTAGGTGTATTGTATGCGGTATCTACAGATCGCAAAGACGATGCACTCCATCATTTGGAACAGGCTTTTACCATTGAACCTGAACATACACAAGCTCGCTATATTTTTGACATGATCAAAATAGGGGAACAATCGTAACAAGTAGATGGCTAGGTGGTGATGACCATGACGGTAGGAAATGGACAAGGGAATATTGAGCAACTATTCATCGTCGGAAGACCGGTCGTCACGATTTTTCACAATCCTGACAGCCTTTTTTCTATTGTGAAAATGAAAATCACAAAGACGAACAGCGGTTATGAAGATAAGGAAATTGTCATCAAAGGCAGTTTTCCTCCATTGTCAAACGAAGATGATTACCGGTTTACAGGGCGACTCGTCAATCACGCCACTTATGGTAAACAGTTTGATGTGTTCACGTTTACAAAAGAAATGCCTGAAACGGAAACTGGAATTGTCCATTATCTTTCGGGCGACTTGTTTCCGGGTATCGGGAGGAAGACTGCTGATACGATTGTAAAGCAATTAGGAAAAGATGCGATTAAACGCATCCTTGAAAATCCCGATGTTCTTGATCAAATCCCTAAATTAGCGGCTGATAAAAAAGAGACGCTCGTCACGGTGTTACAAGAAAATCTCGGTTTGGAACGGAGCATGGTCCAACTGAACGAATGGGGATTTGGTCCACAACTTTCCATGCGAATCTACCAAACATATCGTGAAGAAGTATTAGAACTTCTGAGAGAGAATCCTTATCGACTTATTGAGGATATTGAAGGAATCGGTTTTCAACGTGCAGATGAATTAGGAAGGCAATTGGGCATTACCGGCAATCATCCTTCACGAGTCAAGGCGGCTATATTACATACAATGAATTTAGCCGTTCAATCAGTAGGTCATGTTTACTTGGAAGCAGAGAATGTCTTGCCAGAAGTGAAACGGCTTTTGGAAAGTAGTCAACGTGCAGAAGTTCCTTTTGACAACATTTCTCAAGCAGTAATCGAACTGGTTGAGGAAGGAAAGTTGTGCGGGGAAGGAAGACGACTCTATATCCCTACTCTTTATTATTCAGAAATTGGTATTGTCTCCAAGTTGGATCGGATTATGGAAAATGACCATTCGGATAAATTCCCGGTATCTGAAATTCGTAAAGCGATAGGGGAGGCGGAGGAACGACTTGAAGTGAGCTACGCGCCTACACAAGTTGATGCGATTGAGAAGGCGCTCCATTCTCCTGCGATGATCCTGACAGGCGGACCAGGTACGGGCAAAACGACAGTTATTAGAGGTTTGGTTGAAGTTTATGCCGAATTGCATGGACTGTCACTCGATCCAAAAGTGTACGCGCAAAAAGAAGAGACATTTCCAATTGTTTTGGCAGCGCCGACTGGTCGTGCGGCGAAAAGGATGTCAGAGTCAACAGACCTTCCAGCCATGACTATCCATCGCCTTCTAGGATTCACTGGGCAAGAGAAAGAAGATGCCATTGGAAAAGAAGTCGAGGGAAGACTCATTATTATTGATGAGATGTCGATGGTCGACACATGGCTTGCGCATCAGTTGTTAAAGGCGTTGCCGACTGAAATCCAAATTCTCTTTGTGGGGATCAAGATCAGTTGCCTCCTGTAGGTCCTGGCCAAGTGCTAAGAGACATGCTCGATTCGAAAAAGATTCCCGTCGTGGAGTTGAAGGAAATTTATCGTCAAAGTGAAGGGTCAACGATTATCGAGCTCGCACATATGATTAAAAATGGATCATTGACAACGGATATAGTGAAAAAGACAGGTGATCGTTCATTTATACGCGCAACGGGCGATCAGATTCTCGAAGCTGTTGAACAAATAGTCAAAAATGCGGTCTCCAAAGGGCATCCAATTAAAAATATTCAAGTATTGGCCCCGATGTATAAAGGACCAGCAGGCATTGATGGCTTAAATAAAATGATCCAGAAGATGGTGAACCCCCCCGGTCCGGACCGTAAGGAAGTCACTTTCGGCGACGTCGTGTACCGAATCGGTGATAAGGTACTGCAACTTGTCAACCAACCCGAAAGTAATGTTTTCAATGGAGATATGGGAGAAGTCATATCAATAATTAAGGCGAACGAAACCGTAGACAAAAAAGAAATGCTCATCGTCTCTTATGACGGAATCGAAGTTGAATACGAGCGAAATGACCTGAATCAAATTACTTTGGCGTATTGTTGTTCCATCCATAAATCGCAAGGCAGTGAGTTTCCAATAGTCGTCATGCCTGTCGTACGTGGTTATCGTAAGATGTTGCGAAGAAATCTCTTATATACAGGGATTACAAGAGCAAAAGATTTCCTCATCCTGTGTGGTGAACCTGAAGAGTTTTCAATTGGTATACAGCGTACGGATGAACTGGAAAGGCAGACAACGTTGAAAGAACGTCTTCGAAAAGAAGTGGCTGCCCAGTCGCAAGAAGTTGAACCACCGATGCAGTCAGCAGATGAAGTGAAGAAGCAATCGGACAATCCTTCTTTGGCCGATGAAGAAACAGAAGACTTTAGACTGACCAAAGAAACGATCTTTGGAATTGATCCGATGATTGGTATGCAAGGAGCCAGTCCATATGATTTTATGGAAGTGATGGATTGACAACCCGTTAGGTTTTTCCTATAATCACAAGTAACATACGAATTCGTTGACGGAGACAGTACGCAATGAACCATGTAATAGAAAGGAATCCCACAGGCTGAAAGGATTCTCATGGTAATTGTCGGAAAGCTACTCCTGAGTGCAACTAATCCTTGCCGTTAGCCGCGTTATGGCTTCTTGAGATACCGGTCTAACCGGTAAATTAGGGTGGTACCACGAAAAGTCTTCGTCCCTTGTACAGGGGCGGGGATTTTTTTATTGCCAAACGGCATGACGCTCTACCGAATTCGTGCATATAGAACAGGAGGCTTACACATGAAACAATTGACTGCAGCAGAAATTCGTAAAATGTTCCTTGATTACTTTAAAGAATTTGGTCACGATGTAGAACCATCAGCTCCACTTGTGCCGATTGATGACCCTTCACTCCTTTGGATTAACAGCGGTGTGGCAACGCTTAAAAAGTATTTTGATGGACGTGTTGTGCCGACGAACCCTCGAATTGTCAATGCACAAAAATCCATCCGAACGAATGATATTGAAAATGTAGGGAAAACTGCTCGTCACCATACGTTTTTCGAGATGTTAGGAAACTTTTCGATTGGTGATTATTTCAAGAAAGAAGCGATACATCGTGCATGGGATTTTCTCACAAACGAAAAATGGATCGGCTTTAATCCTGAACTGTTATCGGTAACAGTCCATCCGGAAGACGAAGAAGCCTACGCTATTTGGCGAGATGAAATCGGTATTCCTGAACAACGAATCATACGATTGGAAGGGAATTTCTGGGATATTGGGGAAGGCCCAAGTGGTCCAAACTCAGAAATATTCTACGACCGTGGTCCGGCATATGGAGATGATTTTTCAGATCCTGAATTATATCCAGGCGGGGAGAACGAACGGTATTTGGAAATCTGGAACTTAGTCTTCTCTGAATTTAACCATAACCCAGATCATACGTACACGCCGCTCCCTAAGAAGAACATTGATACAGGAATGGGATTGGAGCGAATGGCTTCTGTTATTCAAAACGTGCCAACCAATTTCGACACAGATCTGTTCATGCCGATTATCCATGCAGTGGAAAAGGTATCAGGTGAAACTTATGGACAAGATGCAAACAAAGACACTGCTTTTAAAGTCATCGCAGACCATATCCGTACAGTAGCATTTGCAATTGGAGATGGAGCGCTACCATCCAACGAAGGGCGTGGATATGTCCTTCGACGACTATTACGTCGAGCGATGCGTTTTGCAAAACAGATTGGTATTCACAAGCCTTTCATGTTTGAGTTAGTACCAGTTGTCGGTGCGATCATGGAAGATTTCTATCCACAAGTGACCGAGAAAGAAGCGTTCATCATGAAAGTCATTAAGAATGAGGAAGAACGCTTCCATGAGACGCTAAACGAAGGATTAACGATTTTAAACGGCATTATTGACAAAGCAAAGTCATCAGGTCAAGCAATCGTTTCAGGCGCAGATGCGTTTAGACTTTATGATACGTACGGTTTTCCGTTTGAACTGACAGAAGAGTTTGCTGAAGAAGCAGGCGTGACGGTCGATCGAGCAGGTTTTGATGAAGAAATGGACAGTCAACGAAAGCGTGCGAGAGCGGCTCGGGTTGACGTCGATTCGATGCATGTCCAATCAGAAGTACTAGGCAATATTCATGCTGCTAGTGAGTTTGTTGGGTATGATCAATTGACGACTGAAGCACAAATCATCGCATTGTTGCATAATGGTGAAATGGTTGCACATGCTTCTGAAGGTGATGAAATCCAATTCATGCTGGATCGTACCCCGTTTTATGCTGAAAGTGGTGGACAGATTGCAGATACCGGTACGATTTCGGGAGAAGCGTTCATCGTCGATGTGAAAGATGTTAAAAAAGCACCAAACGGTCAGCATTTGCATAATGCCATTGTTCGTTCAGGAGAAGTGAGCGTGGATGCAAACGTCTTGGCTGAAGTGGATGCTGTTTCACGTCAACAAATTATTAAAAATCACACAGCAACACATTTGCTCCATAAAGCATTGAAAATCGTACTTGGGGACCATGTCAACCAAGCAGGTTCATACGTAGGTCCAGATCGACTCCGTTTTGACTTTTCTCACTTCGGACAAGTGACGAAGGAAGAGTTGGAAAGAATTGAAGCAATTGTTAACGAAAAGATATGGGATGATATACCTGTTGGGATTGCTCAAAAGCCAATTGAAGAGGCAAAGCAAATGGGTGCAATGGCATTGTTCGGTGAAAAGTATGGCGATGTCGTCCGTGTGGTCACTGTGGGAGACTTCTCTTTGGAGCTTTGTGGAGGTTGTCACGTACCTGCAACTTCTTCCATTGGACTTTTCAAGATTGAATCAGAAAGTGGAATTGGCGCTGGGACGAGAAGAATTGAAGCGTTGACAGGTAAAAATGCCTACAAATCCTTTAAAGAAGAGGAAGCGTACCTAGGAGAAGCGGCAGCTCTGTTAAAATCAAACCCGAAAGAAATCGTCAACAAACTTTCTTCCACATTGGCAGAGATGAAAGAGATCCAACGTGAAAATGAATCCCTTTCTGCTAAATTAGGAAATAGCCAGTTGACGGACATTCTTTCTTCTGCGCAACAAGTGGACGATGTAACGGTCATCTCTGCGAAAGTGGACGTCAAAGATAATCAAGCGTTGCGCCAAATGATTGATGAGCTGAAACAGAAAGTTGCAAAAGGAATTATTGTACTCGGTGCCGCTGCAAACGACAAAGTTTTGTTAGCAGCAGGTGTAACAGAAGACTTGAAAAATGGGAACTTCCATGCTGGAAAAATCGTCAATCATGTAGCAACGATTTGTGATGGAAAGGGCGGCGGTCGTCCCGATATGGCAATGGCTGGAGCAAAAGATGCTTCCAAACTTGATGAAGCACTTCAATCCGTGTATGATTATGTCAAATCCGTTTAAGCGGAAATGGATGTCGGGTATAGAGAAATTGGGAAAGGTATCCGATTTGTAAACGGACGATTGGAAAGCGGGGTGTCGACTATGAATTCATACGACAAGACGATGAAATTCAACTTTCCTGAAGAATCGATGGAACAAGAAGTGAAACAGGTCATGCTTCATGTGCATACTGCGCTGGAAGACAAAGGTTATAATCCCATTAACCAAATCGTCGGTTATCTTCTTTCCGGCGACCCGGCTTACATTCCTCGTCACTACGAAGCTCGGAATCTAATCAGGAAGCTGGAAAGAGACGAAATTCTTGAGGAATTGGTCAAGTTTTACATTCGTGAAAACAGAGGTAAATCGAATTGAGAACAATGGGATTGGATGTAGGTTCAAAAACGGTCGGCATTGCAATTAGCGATGCGCTCGGGTGGACAGCCCAAGGTATCGAAACGATAAAAATCGATGAGAGTGCCGGCCAATTTGGCATCGAAAGAATTCAACAACTCGTTAAAGAACACGTTGTTACATGTTTCGTAGTAGGTTTTCCGAAAAACATGAACAATACCGTTGGACCTAGAGGAGAAGCATCTGAAAAATTTGCGGAGCTGTTAAAAGAGACGTTTAATTTGCCTGTCATTCTTTGGGACGAGCGTCTGACGACGATGGCAGCGGAACGGATGTTAATTGAAGCGGATGTCAGCAGGAAAAAACGCAAGTCAGTCATCGATAAGATGGCGGCTGTCATGATACTACAAGGGTATCTTGACTCAAAAAATAGATGAGGTGAATGAAATGGAACATGGACAAGAAACAATGACAGTAGTAGATGAGCACGGCGAAGAGCACGTTTGTGAAGTGATTTTCACATTTGAATCGGAAGATTTCGGGAAGTCATATGTTCTCTATCATATTTTAGGTGAAGATGAGAACGACGATGAAGAAGTTGAAATCCATGCATCTGCATTTATTCCTTCTGAAGACAATGAAGACGGTGAATTGTTACCGATTGAAACGGATGAAGAATGGGATATGATCGAAGAAATGTTGAATACCTTCCTAGCTGAGGAAGATGAAGACGAAGAGTAATTGATAATGTGCACGTACGGAATGGTGCAAGCCATTCCGTTTTTTTTCGGTGCAAAAAAGTAAACGATTTCTTTCTACTAGACAGCAAGATTGTTTGAAATGAGGTGAAGCAAAGTGGATAAAGGGACGAAAAAAGATCAGATGTTTGAAAAGATGCTGGAGCAAAAAAAAGAAGTGAAAATCGTTAGACGGATTGTATTTGTTGTAGCAATCGTACTACTGATTGTTGGGCTTCTAAGTGGCCGCGCCATGTATAAATACATAACAGAAGCCTTGCAACCAGTAGATCCCAATTCTGAAGAAGTCATTGAAGTTGAAATACCGATAGGATCAGGTCTCACTTCAATTGCACAAACTCTTGAAAAAAAGGGGATTATTAAAGATGCAAAGATTTTCAAGTACTATGCAAAATTTAATAACGAATCCCAATTCCAAGCCGGATCTTATGGCTTAACAAAAGCAATGACGTTAGATGAGTTAATTGAAAGTTTGAAAACGGGTAAAGTGTACCGGACGCCGGTATTTACAATGACTGTGCCTGAGGGGTTAACACTGGATCAGATCGCAAAGGTTGTCGAAAAACGTACTGGTGTTAAAGAACAAGCTTTTCTTGATTACGTCAATGATAAGAATATTATCGCAGACTTGATGAATAAGTATCCAAATATCTTATCCGATGAAATTTTAGCGGAAAACGTGAAATATCCATTGGAGGGCTATTTGTATCCAGCGACTTATCCATTCTACGAAGAGAAACCATCTGTTGAGACAGTTGTCACAACGATGCTCGATGCAACTTCAGCCAACCTGACACCGTATTTTGCTTATTTGCAAGAGAATGAGAAAACCGTTCATTGGTTGCTGACATTTGCCAGTTTGCTTGAGCGGGAAGCGACTGCGAAAACGGATCGTGAAACAATTGCAAGTGTGTTTTACAATCGGATGAAAGAAAATATGCCACTTCAGACAGATCCGACTGTTCTTTATGCGTTAGGCGAGCATAAGGATCGAGTTCTATTTGAGGACTTGAAAATACAAGATCCCTATAATACGTATGTAAATACTGGGCTTCCTCCTGGTCCAATTGCCAATGCAGGGAAATCATCTATTGAGGCGGTTGTGGATCCGTCCATCACTGACTATTTCTATTTTCTAGCAGACGCTGAGGGGAATAACCACTTTGCCAAGACGTACGATGAGCACTTGAAGAACAGAGCGAAATACATTGATTAACTATATTTAGAATGATTGGACGTGGCGATGCAGTGACTGATTATGAAAGTTACTTGGCAAGCTTTACGGAAACGGTAGACCCTCTTATTAAAGAAATGGAGAATTACGCACAAAAATATTACATTCCAATCATGGATCCTAGTGGAATGAATACATTTCTTGGTTTGCTCCGCATACAACAGCCGAAGCAAATACTTGAAATTGGAAGCGCAATAGGATATTCTGCTATCCGTATGGTTTCTGCTTTGCATGGTGCATCCGTTGTAACAATCGAACGCGACCAGGAACGGTACGAGAAGGCGTTAGATTTTATTGCGAGAAGTGAATTCGGCAATCGCATACGGATTATTAAAGGCGACGCGTTGGAATTGGAAACGCAAGGAATTTTTGATGAATCATTTGATGCGTTATTTATTGATGCAGCGAAGGGGCAGTATAAACGTTTCTTTGAAAAGTATTCTGAGTTTGTGCGGCCGGGTGGAATTATTTATTGTGATAATATGTTCATGCACGGTGCCGTTCTATTACCCGATGAGGATGTACCAAAGCGTAATCGAACGATGATCCGAAATTTGAAAGAATTTACAGCATGGGTTATGAAACACCCTGCCTACGAAACATCATTGTTACCTGTCGGTGATGGAATACTTATTGCAGTAAAAAAGAGCAACTGAGGCGTGCCTCTATGTGCTAGGGGGATAGTGAATGAATTCAAGTAAACCGCTTGTCATTGGAATTGCCGGTGGTTCCGGATCTGGTAAAACGAGCGTCACGAATCGAATTTATAATGTGTTCAAAGAGCATTCGGTCGTAGTCATCGAACAAGATTATTATTATAAGGATCAATCGCATTTAGAATTCGAAGAGCGATTGCTGACGAATTATGATCATCCGCTCGCGTTTGACACTGATTTATTAATTGAACATGTAGAGATGTTATTGCAACGACAACCCATTCAAAAGCCGGTGTACGATTATGCGCTGCATACGAGAGCAGAAGACATCATACCAATTGAACCGAAGGACGTCATTATTCTGGAAGGGATCCTTGTCCTTGAGGATGAACGACTTCGTGAGTTGATGGACATTAAGCTTTTCGTCGATACGGATGCAGATTTACGCATTATTAGACGCCTTATGAGGGATATTCAAGACCGTGGAAGAACAATCGATTCAGTCATCGAGCAATATTTATCAGTCGTCCGTCCGATGCATAATCAGTTCATCGAACCGACGAAAAGATATGCGGACATCATCATCCCGGAAGGCGGCCAAAATGAAGTAGCAATCGATTTAATGGTCACGAAAATAAAAACAATTCTTGAATATGGAACGAAATTGTAATATGATGTAGTCAGAATTCAATATAAATAATCCTATGTCGCATACCTCTTGAAGGAGCGGCATAGTGTTTTTATGAACAGGAATATGAGGAGTGTTGTATGATGGTATCAGAAAAAAAATATCCAATGACAGTTTCAGGGAAAAAGAAATTAGAAGAAGAACTTGAGTTTCTAAAAACGGTTAAACGTAAAGAAGTAGTAGAGCGTATCAAAATCGCACGTAGTTACGGTGACCTTTCTGAGAACTCAGAGTATGATTCTGCGAAAGAAGATCAGGCGTTTGTTGAAGGGAAAATCTCTTCTCTTGAATCGATGATCCGTAATGCTGTTATCATTACAGAAGATGAATTGAACAACGATGAAGTGCAACTAGGGAAAACGGTTACATTTAAGGAACTCCCAGATGGGGATGAAGAGACGTATACAATCGTCGGATCAGCTGAAGCAAACCCAATTGAAGGCTTAATTTCTAACGATTCACCAATCGCAAAAGGGTTACTAGGCCGAAGCAAAGGTGACGAAGTGAAAATCATCACACCAGGCGGAGAAATGTCGGTTGTAATTGTCGAAATCAAGTAATTGAAAGTGGCCGCCGTCTATATGGTGGCCATTCTTCATTAGATGCAAGGATGAACAGGGGGAATAGAAAATGAATGAACATGAAGATTTTTCTCGGATTAACCGAAAAAAACGTCACAACAAAAGTAATCGTTTCCTCAACATAATGATTGGCATCGTGGTCGTACTCATACTCATCGTTGGAGCTACTCTTATTACAGGTGGTAAAGATAAAGGGAAAAAAGACGATCATGCATCTGAAGAAGTTACTACTGACAAGCAAACGAATGATTCAAGTACGGACGAAGGTGCTGAAGCAGACGATGAGACATCCAGACAGGACGAGGACGATGAAACAGATGGAACGTCAGAGGACTCGGCACTAGAGGATGAAGAGGACTCGGCTGGAAGTACAGAAGAAGAGCAGGATACGGAAGCTGGTTCTGTAACGATCGTACCTAACGACGATGCAATTATTGAAGAAACGGTTGTCAATACTGCATGGGAACCAATTGGGACCGAGCAATCTGGTGCGCATACTTCCAAATACGATGGTAATTCAGTTGACTGGAATGAGAAAAAGAAGGCCATTGCGTATGCGACTGGCATTCCGGAAAATGAGTTAATTTATTGGAAAATCAAAAACGGTGGAAGCCTTCAAAAATCGATTGGAATTGTTTCAACGAAAGACAAGCAACAAAAGTACCGTGTCTATTTGGAATGGATCTATGGAGCAGGGTGGAAGCCTGTAAAGATGGACAAACTAACAACTTTAGATTTTGACTATTAATTAAGTGGAAATTGTCCGCTGACACGGAGGGTAAACAACATGAAAATCGCAATAATTGGTGCAATGGAACAAGAAGTGGAATTATTAAGAGGGAAAATTGATGCGGCTACAACAACTACGATTGCTGGCTGTGAATTCATTGAAGGAAGTGTCGGCAGTCACGAGGTAATTCTTGTGAAAAGCGGTATTGGGAAAGTGAATGCAGCGGTTGCAACGACATTACTTATTCAAAACTACGCTCCTGAGGCTATCTTGAACACAGGTTCAGCAGGAGGATTTAAAGAGGATCTGGAAGTCGGAGCAGTTGTGATTTCCGATGAAGTGCGGCACCATGATGTGGATGTCACAGCTTTTGGTTATGAAATTGGACAAGTGCCAGGTATGCCAAATGCATTCCGTTCGGATGACAAGTTGATTGCACTTGCAAAGGAAGCGGTTGAAGAGATTGGTGAACATCGACACGCTACAGGTCTTATTGCATCTGGAGATGTGTTTATGAGCGACCCCTCTCGCGTACAACTTGTGAAAAAACAATTCCCGACGATGATTGCTGCTGAAATGGAAGCTGCTGCAGTGGCTCAAGTTTGTCACCAATTCGGAACACCGTTTGTTGTCATCCGTGCACTGTCTGATATTGCTGGGCAAGAAGCGTCCATCAGTTTCGATGAATTCCTTCCGTTGGCTGCTAAGCATTCTTCGGAAATTGTCATGCATGTCCTATCGAAATTGTAAGGGCTTTATGATATGATACAAACAGGTATTATTTCGTTTAAAGGAGGGGATCATCGATGTTTTATCTAATGGCAGGTGTATTCTTTGCATCGACTGTGATTGCGGTAGTCATCATGCGCGAGGTTAGTGCAGACTGATTTCTTTTACAAACAGAGGTAGTTTATAAACGTAACAAGAGGCGTTTCCTTTCACAGGGCCGTACCCTGTGGTTGGAAACGCCTTTTCAATGACTTATTGCGAGCAACGGATGACTGAAGAAACGTTCACTCATTGTATTCGTGTTTAAACAGTTGATATAATCGAACGATCGCCCGCTTTTCAATGCGTGAAACATAACTTCTTGAAATGTTCAGTTGCTCTGCAATCTCTTTTTGGGTCATTGGTTTGTCATCTAACAAACCGTATCGCCGTTGGATAATTTCTAACTCTCGACTATCCAATTTGCCAAGATGTCGATATAGCCTCTCTTTTTGTTCCTTTTGTTGCACCGTTTCAATTGGCGCTTCTTCGTCAGTTTGCAATAAGTCTGCGATTTGTAAAGATTGGCCATCCTTATCAGTACCAATCGGGTCAAATAGCGAGACATCTTTTTGCACTTTCTTTTGTGTGCGCAAGTACATTAGTATTTCGTTTTCGATGCAACGGGCTGCATATGTTGCCAGTTTGGTCTTTCTGTCCAATGTAAAACTGTTGACCGCTTTCATAAGCCCGATTGTACCGATCGAAATGTAATCATCAAGTTGTTCGTGTTTTGGATGGAATTTTTTTACGACGTGAGCAACGAGGCGCATGTTTCTTTCAATGAGCTCATCTCGTGCACTTTCATCACCTTCTGCCAATCGTTTCAAACAATCCGCTTCTTCTGCTTGTGACAGAGGTCTACGGAATGCCTGCCCCCGAATGTATCCTACCATTGCTGGGATTTCGACCCACAGTTGGACGAGTGCCATGACAAACCCGCTCATCAGTCCACCTCCTGTGTCGTTCTATGACAGCATATGCGTAGATGGCTTGTTTTAATTCGATGTTGAAGAAACGTTATGTATGAAGGGTTCGAATAACTGCAACACCTACTTTAGGCGTATGTTATGCTATAATTAATTTGAAAAAGTGAACTAACGGAGTGGATATTTTGTATAAAAACTTTTTACCGGATGAATATGTAAAAAGCATCTTTCAAATTTCACCGGATACATTACTGGAAAAAGGTATTAAAGGAATCATCACTGACTTGGATAATACGCTTGTTGAATGGGACCGTGCTGAAGCTACACCTGAAATTATTGAATGGGTCCGAATGATGGAGCAGGCTGGTTTAAAGGTGACAATTCTCTCGAATAATAATGAATTGCGCGTGAAGGCGTTTTGTGATCCTTTAGGAACACCATTCATCTTTGACGCACGTAAACCTTTACGTAGATCGTTTAAAAAAGCGCTTGCGCTCATGGGACTGAAAAGGGAAGAAGTCGTGATGGTCGGTGATCAGCTCATGACTGACGTGTTAGGTGGCAACCGTTTCGGTGTGCATACGATACTTGTTGTGCCTGTAGCTAGTTCCGATGGATTTTTCACGAAATTCAATCGCAAAATTGAAAGAAGAATCATGGCCAAACTGAAACGTTCGGGACTGATTGAATGGGAGGAATAACATTGGAACCAATTACATGTATTGGGTGTGGAATTGAAATACAAACAGACGACCCCAAAAAAGAAGGGTATGCACCTGCCGCTTCCTTGGAGAAAGAGGAAGTCATCTGTCGTAGATGCTTTCGATTAAGAAATTACAATGAGTTACAACCTGTTTCATTATCAGGTGATGATTTTTTAGCGATTCTGAATGGAATTGGTGAAAAACAAGGCTTAGTTATTAAAGTCGTCGATATTTTTGATTTTAATGGAAGTTGGATTAATGGGTTGCAACGTTTTGTCGGCCAAAAAGATATTTTACTCATCGGTAACAAATCAGATGTACTGCCAAAGTCCGTCAATCGTAATCGTCTCATTAATTGGATGAAGGCGGAAGCTGCGAAGCTTGGATTAAAGCCGGTTGATGTTTTGCTTATTTCTGCCCATAAAGGACATGGAATGGAAGAGGCGATGGCTGCAATCGACCATTACCGTAAAGGCAAAGATGTATATGTCGTGGGTTGTACAAATGTTGGAAAATCGACGTTCATTAACCGGATTATTAAAAATGCTACCGGCATGGGAGAAGTCATTACGACTTCGCACTTCCCGGGTACAACGCTTGACCTTGTTGAAATCCCGATGGATGACGGGAAAGCAATCTATGATACACCAGGTATTATTAATGAGCATCAAATCGCACATCATCTAGACGCTAAAGATTTAAAGGCGATTACACCGAAAAAAGAATTGAAGCCGAAAGTGTTTCAGTTAAACGCACAACAAACGTTATTTATTGGTGGGTTAGCAAGATTTGATTTTATGGCAGGTGATCGTTCGTCGTTTACCATTCATGTTTCAAATGAATTGACGATCCATCGGACGAAACTGGAAAATGCCGATGCGTTGTATGCTTCGCATCGTGGTGGAATGCTTGCACCGCCAACTGGTGAATCAGTTGAAAAATTGCCTCCACTCGTCAGGCATGAATTTTCCATTAAGAATTCCAAAATGGACGTTGTAATATCGGGATTAGGCTGGATCACCATCCAACATCCGGGTGTCGTCGTGGCAGTACATGCCCCACGTGGCGTGAATGTTGTACTACGACCTTCACTCATTTAAGGAGGGGCACAACATGAAAAAATGGTACGCAGTCATTGGTGACCCAATTGCGCAATCCATGTCACCAGCCATGCACGATGCGTGGTTCAAGGAGAATGGAATTAATGCATCCTATATTCCGGTTCGGGTAAAGTCGGAGGATTTGGAGAAAACTGTAGCAAGTTTAAAACAAGTTGGCTGTAGTGGCTGGAATGTTACTGTGCCTCATAAGACAGCAATCATTCCGTTCTTAGATGAAGTGGATGAAGCGGCAAAACAAATGAATGCTGTGAATACGGTTTGCGTGATGGAAGATGGGACTTTGTACGGGACAAATACAGATGGTCGTGGTTTTTACAGATCGCTTGAAGAGGTTTATCCAGGAGAAGTGATCGATCGATCGATCTTAATGATTGGGGCAGGTGGAGCGGCCAGTGGTATCGCCTTCGCTTTACATGAAGCGGGATGCAGATCATTGACATTTACAAATCGTACTGTGGAAAAGGCACAACAGTTGCAAGGCAAGTACCCCGATGCTACTGTACTTTCGATTGAAGAAGCGGAAGCGATGGTCAGTCAATATTCATTACTCGTGCAAACTACATCTGTTGGGATGAATTATGCACAGTCCGGTATGCCGTTAAATCCTACTGGTATTCATAAAGATACGATTGTAGCAGATATTATTTACAATCCATTAGAAACTGAATTCCTTCATCAAGCACGTATAAGTGGCGGGCGTACGGTGAATGGCATTGGCATGTTTGTTCACCAAGGTGCATTGGCATTCGAATTATGGACGGGTATTTACCCGGACACAACAACAATGATTCAAACAATCTCAGAAAAACTTGGAGGAAATTAAATGTTAACAGGCAAGCAAAAAAGTTACCTTAGAAGTGAAGCACATCACCTTCAACCGATCTTTCAAATTGGGAAAGGTGGTCTAACTGAACCAATCATTAAGCAGATTGAGGAAGCGTTAGAAGCACGTGAATTGATTAAAGTGAGCATTTTGCAAAATTGCGAAGAAGATAAAAGTGAAATTGCTGAAAGACTTGAAGAAGCAGGTATTGATGTTGCGCAAGTGATTGGAAAAATTCTTGTGCTGTATAAAGAATCAAAAGAAAAAAAACGGATTGTTTTGCCATAAGAGGGACTGTCGATGAGAAAAGTTGGACTATTGGGAGGTACGTTTAATCCGCCACATATAGGACATTTAATCATTGCAAATGAAGTGAAACAAGTACTTGGATTAGATGAAGTGCGTCTCATGCCTACTGCAATTCCTCCTCATAAACACAATCCAACCGATGCAACACCAGCACAACGGTTGCGGATGGTACAGCTTGCCGTTGAAGGCGCGGATGGGTTAATGGAATCTTCATTTGAAATTGACCGTGGTGGTGTTTCGTACACCTATGATACGATGAGAGCTTTAAAAGAAGTGGAACCTGAAACGGATTTTTATTTCATCATTGGTGGAGACATGATCGACATACTGCCACAGTGGTTTCAAATCGAAGCGCTATGTAAGTTGGTCACGTTTGTAGGTGTCCAACGGCCGGGCTCTTCAGGTGAACAATCAGTCATTCCAGTTGAGTTCATAGATATCCCATCAATCGATCTTTCTTCTACGATGATTAGAAAAAGGACGGAAGCGGGACAGTCTATTCAATTTCTAGTACCGGATCCGGTCATATCGTATATTCGACAGGAGGGTCTGTATGGAAGTACAACTGCTAAAAGAAGAACTTGAACGTAGACTACCTCAGAAAAGATATGAGCATGTATTACGAGTGGCTGCCACTGCCAAGAAGTTAGCGCGCCATTATGATGTGGATGAAATACGTGTCGAACTAGCTGCGTTGTTTCATGATATCGCAAAATTCATGGAACCAGCAGAAATGCGCACACTGATTGAAAAGCATGGCGAAGATGTGCGTCTCCTCACTTTCCATCACGAGTTATGGCACGCTGCAGCTGGCCGAATTATTGCAGAAAAAACGTTCAATGTGTCCGATGAAGATGTTCTTAACGCCATCCGATATCACACGACGGGAAGAGCGGGAATGTCTCCCATTGAGAAGATTGTCTATGTAGCCGATTTAATCGAACCGGGCAGAGCGTTTCCTGGTATTGAACAATTACGTACCCTAGAAGGTAAATCTCTAGACCGAGTGATGCGGGATTGCGTGTCACATTCCATTAAATACTTACTGGACAACCATGTGGCAGTTTTTCCGGACTCGCTTGAATGTTATAATGAACATGTACAAAAAACGCAACTACGAAAGGAATCGTGAAAATATGCCAACATTACTCGAAACAGCTTATAAAGCGGTAGATGATAAGAAAGCACAAGAAATCGTCGTTCTAAATATGGAAGGAATCTCATTAATTGCAGACCAATTCATCATTTGCCATGCAAACTCTGAACGACAAGTGCAAGCAATCGCAAGAGAAGTAGTCGATAAAGCTGCTGAGCACAACTATGAAGTGAGAAGAATGGAAGGGTTGGACAACGGACGATGGGTCCTTGTTGATCTTGGGGATGTAGTCGTTCATGTATTCCATAAAGATGAGCGTGGCTATTACAACCTTGAAAAATTGTGGGGAGACGCGCCGTTATTACAATTGGATGAAATGCAATGACAGCAGCATATAAGGAATTTGCGACGGTCTATGACGAATTAATGACCGATATTCCGTACGATGACTATGTTGAACTGCTTGAATTAGCAATTGGCAGACTAAATGGAAAAAAGGTATTGGATGTCGGTTGTGGAACAGGGTTGCTGTCAGTGAAGCTTGCGCAAAAGGGTGCGGAAGTCACGGGCATCGACCTTTCAAACGACATGCTTGAAGTTGCTCGCAATCGGGCGATTGATTCCTCGCTATCTATCGAATTCAATCAACTGCCGATGCAACAAATTGCTGGGAATCCTAGCTTTGACGCAGCAGTGATTGCAATCGATTCATTAAATTATGTGTGTACCGAAGAAGAGGTACTCCAAACGTTCAAAGGCATCTACTCAGTGTTAAAAAACGGCGGCACCTTGTTGTTTGATGTCCATTCTACTTTTAAAATGGATACAATTTTCCTGGAAGGTCCATTTACGTTTGATAATGAAAAGATTGCGTACATATGGGAAACAGAAGAAGGGGAAGAAGCATACTCCGTCTATTCGGAGCTTGCTTTTTTCGTTAAAGAAGGTAGCGGACTGTATCGCCGTTTTGACGAGCGTCATACACAACGCACTTTCCCAGTCAATCGTTATGCAGAAATGCTAGCTGATGTAGGTTTTCACATTGAACGGATTTTTTCTGACTGGGAAGATGAGCCACCACATGAGGAAAGCGAAAGAATATTTTTTCAAGTGTGCAAATAACACTTTCAATTTTCTGTGAAATCATTTATAGTGGGGAAGACTCCATGTGAATGCCTCGTAGAAAGGGTGACTGCACTGTTTTTTACGAAGCTCTCTAAAAAATGGCGCATAATCATTACCCCTATTGCAGCAATCACAATCCTATCCGTATTCTTGTTCTTCCCCCGAGAGCAAAATGACAATACATCTGCAATTGTCAGCGGAAAATCTCCTGTTATGAATGTAATTGATGAAGAACCGACAAAAGCGGCTGAACTACCCGCTGATGATCCACTCCCAACGGTATTGAGTGAACCAGCTCCAATCGTTGTGGATATTCGTGGTGCCGTAAAATATCCAGGTGTATACTCCTTGTTGGAGGGCGACCGTCTTATCGATGCAATTAACGCGGCGGGCGGTTATTTACCTGATGCGCAAACAAAGATGCTGAATCACGCGATGAAGGTTCATGATGAATTTTTCATCTATGTTCCAAGAGAAGGCGAGGAAGTTGAGCCACTGGCATCTGTTGGGCTGCTCGGCCAACACGAAGAAGAAACTGCTGTTGATGAGTCTACGGTAAATATTAATCTTGCGAATATGCAAGAGCTGATGACGATACCGGGGATTGGTCCCTCGAAAGCGACTGCGATTCTTGAATATCGAGAGGAACATGGACCGTTTCAAACAGTAGATGCAATTATGGAAGTGTCTGGCATTGGACAGAAAACATTCGATAAATTGAAAACTTATATTTCAGTGAACTAATGTTTGGAGGCATACATATGGAGCGAATTACATGGGATCAGTTTTTCATGGCGCAATGCCATTTACTAGCAGTCAGAAGCACATGTACAAGGCTTGCTGTAGGTGCAACGATCGTTAGAGATAACCGGATAATTGCAGGCGGTTATAATGGCTCGATTTCAGGTGGAGATCATTGCATCGACAATGGATGTTATGTTGTGGACAACCATTGCGTCCGCACCATCCATGCTGAAATGAATGCATTATTGCAATGTTCCAAGTACGGGAGTCCTGTGGAAGGTGCGACGTTATATGTCACACATTTTCCGTGCTTGCAATGCTCAAAAGCGATCATCCAGTCAGGCATAAAGAAGGTCAATTATGCAACTGATTACAAAAATGATGCTTATGCGATAACGCTTTTTGAACAATCAGGCGTCGAAGTAAAACACATTCCTTTTGACGAAAGGGAAGTGGACTTCACGAAGGATTTAAAAATTGAGCTTATGCATGACTTGCTTTCAAAAATGGAGAGCGTTGGCACTCCGCATGAAGAACTCGTTCCATTCAGACAAAGGATGGATGACTTATTTGGAAAATGATCGGTCAAATACGTCTGATCTATGTGATGATACCGTTGACCGTATCGGCATTTGCTGTGTACGGTCAGGTTCATTTACTGGCACTTAATCTCCTTCTTATCCCCATCTTTCTTCGTAGAAAACAAGATTATCTGACCCCCATTATTGCATTGGCTACGGCAATTATTTCTTATACTTTTTTCTCTACACAAATACCTTTTTCCAATGAATTCGTTGTTGACGTGATTGATATTCGATGGACGGACAAAGTGAAAGTCGATGGCGGTTCACTTAAAGGGTTTGCGAAAACACAAACTGGTGACGTCGTCTATGTTATTTATCGGATTGAAAGTGAACGTGAGAAAGAGCAATTTCAGTCTATGCATATTCCATCTTTACAAATGAAACTAGCTGGGACTTTCAAACAAATTCCAGAGAGTGCACATGCGTATTCCTTTCAAATGGATTCATACTTACGAATGAATGGTGCTGCTAATTTGTTTGAATCAGATATGTTGGTAGAAGTCCGATATGCAAACGGTTTGTATTCATCGCTAAGTGCACATCGATGGTCGGTGCAACAGCATATTGAACGACTATTTCCAGTTGATTTGCAAACTGAGGCGAAAGCGTTATTAATAGGTGATCGTAGTGGGATGTCAGACGAACTGGCAGCTACCTATCGTACATTAGGCATTACACATTTGTTTGCGATCTCTGGACTTCATGTAGGATTGTTGACATACCTTATACGCGTTTTGCTCATTCGAATGAATATCAGAATGGAAACCGTGGATACGTTGCTCGTTATCCTTTTACCTCTGTACGCTGTGCTTGCAGGAGGCGCACCTTCTGTATGGCGGGCGGTATTGGTCACGATGCTTGTTTTATTAACAGCTACTGGAAAAATGAAGATGAAGACAGACGATGCATTAGCCCTTAGTGCCATCCTTTTTATTAGTTGGCAACCGTATGTCGTCTTCCAGCCTGGATTTCAAATGTCCTATGTGGCTGCTTTTTCCCTCGTTTACTCCAGTACGCTCTTATCGAGGGCACAGTCACCAATAGTAGTAGCTTTTCTCGTTACGGCGATTACACAAATTGCATTATATCCAATTTTGTTGGTGCATTTTTATGAACTGTCTTTGTCTTCTTTTTTCGTGAATCTACTTTATGTACCGTTGTATGCGACGATTATTTTACCAGCAAATATTTTGTTACTTGTGTTAACATATGTTGCGCCAGTCCTTGCTTCAATTAGTTTTACCTTGTATACACCCTTGAGAGTTTTGGTAGAAGAAGGTACTTTTTTCTTAGCTTCGCTTCCTTTTCAATTATGGACTCCTGGTAAACCGCATCCTCTATTTGTAACGATGGCACTGATCGGTAGCTTGGTCTTTTTCATCAAAATAGAACAGAGGAGAAATCTATTCTATGCTTCACTTTTCCTACTTGTCCCAGCATTATGTATACAGTTTACACCTTATTTGGATTCGACGTTACGCGTAACGTATGTAGATGTCGGGCAAGGGGATGCAATTGTTATCGAATTGCCGAGTCGTAAAGGTGTATATGTGGTGGATACGGGAGGAGTCGTCAGGTGGGGTGAAAAAGATTGGAGGACACCTGAAAAAGAGTTCGAAGTAGGGAGAAGAATTGTTTTTCCTTATTTAAAAGGGAAAGGTATTACGAAGGTAGATAAGCTAATCCTTACGCATGCAGATAGTGATCATATGGAAGCTGCGGATGAAATAATAGAAGAAATTGAAGTGGTGGAAATTCATATTGCGCCGCATACTGAGAAGGAAGAGACGATGAAAGAAGTATTGGAACTGGCGAGAGCGAAGCAAATACCGGTGTTAACCGTATCTGAAGGGGCTACGTGGTCTAACTCGTCAATCTCTTTCACTTACCTCGCACCAGATGAAGGAATTTATAAAGGAAATGATAGTTCGCTTGTTTTGTTCATGCAAACAACAGGGCCGAATTTTCTTTTTACTGGTGATTTGGAACGTGACGGGGAAAGTAAGCTCATTCGGGACTACCGACATATCAATTGGGGGGAAGTCTTCTTAAAAGCGGGTCATCATGGCAGCCGGACATCGAGTTCAGATGCTTTCATCGAAATGATACGACCGACAGTAGCCATCTTGTCGTATGGGAAGGACAATCGCTATGGCCATCCGCATCAAGAAGTGGTAGAGACTTTTCACAAGTATAATGTGAAGACGTACTCAACTGCTGAAGATGGATCAATAACAATTTCGGTAAATAAGGGGAAGTATGTCATTTCAGCTACAAGAAATTGATAAGACGGTCTTGTCTAGTTCAATTAAGGACTAAACAGACCGTCTATTCATCGTACAATTATTGTGCGACGAAGTCGATAACTGTAGCAATAACGAAAATTGCAGAAAAAGCTACGAATGCGACAACAAAGCCGACACCAGAATCAATTAAATCATTGCGTTTTGACTGTACGTCATGTTCAAACTCATTCATTGCTACACCTCCAATTCCTATATAGTATAGATGATAATGACTAAAAAATCTATATGTAACGATTTATTCGTAAGACTTTATGACAAACGACACAAAGTGTTCATAGTTAGGGGAACGTGCTGTATAATGAAAACAGCTTTAGACTGGAGGGGAAATTTGTGGTCAATGCAATTTGGAAAAAAATCAGTAACGGTAATATCGAACCGGTCTATTTGCTTACGGGAATCGAACAACAGTTGATTGATACAACGATCCAACGGCTTATCAAAGCGATGCCTGATATTGACGCAGCAACGGTGATTCGTTTTGATTTAGAGGAGACGCCGATAGAAGCTGTCATTGAAGAGGCGGACACGCTGCCGTTTCTAGAAGAACGAAAGCTCATTATTGCCAACCATGCAACGTTTTTAAAAGCTGCTGATAAATCAAAAGAGAAAATTGTACATAATGTTTCATTGTTAGAGCAATGGCTGGAAAATCCTTCGCCTACCGCTGTCGTGGTGTTTGTTGCCCCTTATGAAAAATTGGACGGTCGAAAAAAAATTACGAAACTGTTCCAACAAAAAGCAGTCGTTGTCGAAACATCTCCGTTAACTGGTGGAGATTTAACGACTTGGGTTCAACAGGAAGCAGCGAGTAGAGGAATTACAATTAGCGGAGAAATTGCGCAGTTGCTTGTTACGATGGCAGGAGATAGTTTGCTCGTGTTATCGTCAGAAATTGCAAAGATTGCGATGTACATGGACGGTGATGGAGAAGTTACTGGGCAAATTGTTGAAATGCTCGTCCCTCGTCAACCCGAAATGGATGTATTCAGATTGACGGATGCTTATATGACAGGAAATGTACCTGAAACGATCAAGATTTACCATGACCTCTTACGAAACGGTGAGGAACCAATCATGTTGACTTCACTTATAGCGGGACAAATCCGTTTGATGATTCATGTGTCGTCACTGGTGAAAAAAGGGTATCACCAACAACAGATCGCGAAAACGTTGAATGTGCATCCTTATCGCGTAAAATTGATTATGGAAAATCGACGGATTCCATCGATGCAACGGTTGTTACGAATTATAGAGCGACTCGCCCATATTGACCATCAATTAAAATCAACTGGTGGGAAGAGGGAGAGAGTGTTGGAAATTTTCTTTATGGATCCAATGCGAGGCGAATGAAAAAGGCTGTACCTTGTCCATGTTAACAAGGTACAGCCTTTTCTCTTATAGCGCCTTTTTTGTAAGACGTGCTTTTTGACGAGCAGCTGTGTTTTTGTGGATTAGACCTTTACGAGCAGCTGTGTCCAATTTTTTAACTGCGTCTTTCAAAAGATCAGTAGCGTTCTCTTCTTTATTGACGATCGCAGTGTCAGCTTTACGTACAGCAGTACGCATAGCAGCTTTAATTTGTGAGTTTTGCTCATTTGCAGCAGCACTTTGTTTAACGCGCTTAATAGCACCTTTAATGTTTGGCATTCCATTCACCTCCAATTTCAGGTAAGGCAAGAGTGTTTCCATAATTACCATCCGGATATCTCTATACAACATTAACATTTTAGCAAAATGAGCGCAAGAACGCAATAAAAATATGCAAAGAATATTTCCTTGACACAACGTGCAAACTGCATCATGAGGTGATGACAATGGAAAAGTTGAATTTCTTCCGTACGGACTTGTTAGTAGAACATGAAGAGATGGTACGCCATCGGACTGAGCAAGAAAAAGAAACATTAAAAAAATCCAACGGCGTATTATTCGACGAGCAAAGAAAGGGTAGAGTCATTGTTACGTCTGTAACGATAGATGCTGAAGGTGAGAAACGTATTGGGAAAAAGGCAGGAAAATACTTGACGTTGACATGTCCAACGTTAACTCCATCTGACACAGATGGATTGGAGGAGTTGACGAACGTATTAAAAACGAAGTTGGCTGAAATGACAGCGCACATTCCGAACTTGCAAAGTGGGAAAATATTATTGATTGGTCTTGGCAATCGTGAAGTGACACCGGATGCAGTCGGGCCATTGACAATGGACCGTATGAAAGAAATCGTTCCTCACTACTATTCAGATGAGGGAAGTGAACTTTATGTCTATGCGCCAGGTGTCACAATCCAAACAGGTCTTGAGACAGCCCATTTTGTCAAAGCAATCGTTACGGAAATTAAACCGGACCTTTTAATTGTTGTGGATGCGTTAGCCGCCCGAGACAGTTCGAGATTATGTAAAACCATTCAACTCACGGATACGGGAATCCATCCAGGATCGGGAGTAGGGAATAGCAGAAAAGAGGTATCCCGTGAAACATTAGGGGTGCCTGTAATCGCAATTGGCATTCCGACAGTCGTAGATGGACCTGTGCTAATCGCAGATGCCATCAATACGTTATTCAATTACATTGCAACAAAAATTGAAGAAGAAAATAGCCCTTCTTCTCGCTTGTCTGTTTCTCCTTGGCTACGTAGTGAAAATAAAAATGCAGATCAATCGACATTGGTACCCATTTTTGGAGATTGGACAGCTTGGCCACACGAAGAACGGGTTCAATTGTTTGAAGAAGTTTTGGCAAACCATGAGTTGAATACGTTCATCTCCCCAAAAGAAATCGACTCATGGGCATATCAATATGCAGACTTACTTGCGACTGCTGTTACGGATTGGATGGAAACGATAAAAACGAGTCATTGACCTCCTTCTTCAAGCATATAGTTTTAGACGGGGGGATGTCGCTTGAAGAAAAATATGCAAATTTGGACCGTTATCGTATTCGCTCTTTTCCTGTTCCCGGTGATCATTCAATTTATACCGGAAGAATCCAAAATCTCCAACACTAAGATCATTAAAGAGAACGCATTGATCGTGTATGCATCCAATGTTGTTGAGGAAGAAGTTGAACCTGTCGTTCCGACTGAAGTGACCGCTGGCAAAGTGTTATTGTACTACACCCATTCTCATGAAGCGTATGAACCGATGACGAAAGCCGCGGATGGCAAAGTAGCCGTTTCACACCATACGGAAAACATCATGAAGATGGGAGAAAAACTGAAAAACCAACTAACCATCAATGGATTGGAAGCAGAAGCGATTGAAGTGGACATTATGAAAGAAATGCTGAAAAACCGTATTCCTTATGCGAGAGCCTATAAAGAAATCCGACCTCACGTTAAAAAACGTTTAGCCGAAAAAGAGTATGATCTCATTATAGATATACACCGGGATGCAGTCGGACCGGAATTGACAACGCTCGTCCATGAGGGACAGCGTTATGCAAAAGTTGCGTTTGTTGTCGGGACGGATCATGCCGGATATAAACAAAACGAACAGCTTACAAAACAATTGAAGTTGCAAATGGAAAAAAGGATACCTGGTATTACACGAAATGTAATTTCTAAAGGTGGAGCAGGTGTCGATGGCAAGTACAATCAAGATTTACATCCGAAAATCATCTTGATTGAACTAGGAGGCATCGGAAACAACGAAGAAGAGTTGAATCGGACAATTGGCGTCATTGCAGAAGCTGTGAAAGAATTGGTGGAGCAAGGAGAAGGAACTGAAAAATAAGTGTTTGAGCGGAACGGTGACAATTACAAGGCTTGCAACATAAAAATCGTCCTAAACGATTATCTAAGTAGGATATCGTATGGACGATTTTTTGTTTACTATAGGACAACCCTTTTTCCGAAAGCCATTCTTTATCTAATGCCATTCATCTGTTAGACTTGAGAAGCCTACATAGTATCTATAGTAGTTTGGAATTTGAAATAAGAAAATGTAACATGTTTATCAGTTATTTGCTATAATGCAAATAGCTTATATAGGAGTGAACTGACAGATGAATCATGAAGAGAGAATGGCACGTCAAAAGAATATACGAAACTTCTCCATTATCGCGCATATCGACCATGGAAAATCGACATTAGCCGATCGATTATTGGAAAAGACTGAAACCGTTAGCTCACGCGAATTGAAGTCGCAAACATTGGACTCCATGGATTTAGAGCGTGAAAGAGGAATTACGATCAAGTTAAACGCGGTACAATTGAAATACACAGCTAAAAATGGTGAAGATTATACGTTCCATCTAATCGATACACCTGGGCATGTCGATTTCACGTATGAAGTATCAAGAAGCCTCGCAGCTTGTGAAGGGGCAATACTTGTAGTAGATGCAGCACAAGGAATTGAAGCGCAAACATTAGCGAATGTGTATCTAGCGCTCGATAATGACCTTGAAATATTGCCGGTTATTAATAAAATTGATTTGCCAGCAGCAGATCCTGACAAAGTGAAACAGGAAATTGAAGATGTTATTGGTCTGGATGCCTCTGAAGCTGTACACGCTTCCGCAAAAGCGGGCATCGGTATAGAAGAGATATTGGAACAAATCGTTGAAAAAGTACCTGCTCCTACCGGAGATCCAGAAGCACCACTAAAAGCTTTGATTTTTGACTCGCATTACGATCAATACAAAGGTGTCATCGTTAACATTCGTATCGTTGAAGGAACCGTTAAACCGGGTGATAAAATTCGCATGATGGCGACAGGTAAAGAGTTCGAAGTCATTGAAACAGGAGTCTTTACTCCGAATGTTTCTTTACGTGATGAACTATCTGTCGGAGATGTTGGGTTTTTATCAGCTGCCATTAAAAATGTCGGTGACACACGTGTCGGTGATACAGTAACGAACGCTAAAAACCCAGCGAGCGAGCCGCTTCCGGGATACCGTCGAATGAATCCTATGGTATTTTGTGGATTGTATCCAATTGACTCATCGAAATACGTAGACTTACGTGAAGCGCTTGAAAAGCTCGAACTCAATGACTCTGCACTCGAATACGAAGCTGAGACATCCCAAGCGCTTGGTTTCGGATATCGTTGTGGATTCTTAGGTCTTTTGCATATGGAAATCATTCAAGAGCGTATTGAGCGTGAATTCAAGATTGACCTCATTACAACGGCTCCGAGTGTTATTTATAATGTTGTTTTGACTGATGGTACCCAAAAGAAAGTGGACAACCCTTCCATGATGCCCGACGCTCAAAAAGTGGATTATGTAGAAGAGCCATATGTAAAAGCGTCGATTATGGTTCCGAACGAATATGTTGGTTCAGTAATGGAACTTTGCCAACAAAAACGTGGAAACTTCAAAACAATGGATTACATGGATGCATCACGTGTAAACATCATTTATGAACTACCGCTCGCGGAAATCGTTTATGACTTCTTCGATCAGTTGAAATCAGGCACGAAAGGCTATGCTTCCCTTGATTACGAGTTAATCGGTTATAAACAATCGAAACTTGTGAAAATGGACATCTTGTTAAATGGTGAGCAAGTAGATGCTTTGAGCTTCATTGTTCACCGTGATTTCAGCTATGAACGTGGAAAAGCGATTGTCGAAAAGTTGAAGACATTAATTCCGAGACAACAATTCGAAGTGCCGGTACAAGCAGCGATTGGACAAAAGATTGTTGCGCGTTCAACAATCAAATCCATCGGTAAAAACGTATTGGCGAAATGTTACGGTGGAGATATTTCACGGAAACGGAAATTGTTAGAGAAACAAAAAGAAGGTAAAAAGCGTATGAAGCAAGTCGGTTCTGTTGAAGTACCGCAAGAAGCATTCATGGCAGTTCTTAAAATGGATGAAGAGTAAAAGGAGACGGGGGTCCGAATGGGACTCCTTTTTCTATGGAATCCGTTCATTTGTAGCAAGCGACTTGATAAGGTAAACTAATTGGATGTAGAAGATCCAACGCTATTGTTTAGACCATTAGCAGTTTAGAAAGGAGCACACTTTTTATGCGAGGCATGTACATTCATATTCCTTTCTGTCATCAAATTTGTCATTACTGTGATTTCAATAAAGTATTCTTTCAAAATCAACCAGTGGATGCTTATATCGAATCCATCGGAACGGAACTTTCGATAATGGTGGATGAAGGGCATTCATTCAACGAGTTAGAGACGGTGTTTATAGGAGGTGGAACACCGACCTCCTTATCAGAAAAGCAGTTAGAACGCTTACTCGAAATCGTTCATCAATTTGTGGATGTTCGTTCATTAAAAGAGTTTTCAACTGAGGCGAATCCAGATGAATTGACAGCAGGTAAGCTGGCGGTCTTAAAAAACGGAGGCGTAAACCGATTAAGCATTGGTGTCCAATCTTTTGATGAACAACTATTGAAACGAATTGGACGGACACATGGCGCGAATGATCCGATAAAGGTGGTTCAGGATGCAAGACGCATCGGTTTTGAGAACATTAGCATTGATTTAATATACGGACTACCCGATCAAACAATGCAACAATGGAAAGAGACGCTTGACCTTGGGCTGGGACTTGACTTGCCTCATTACTCAGCGTATTCATTAATCGTAGAACCGAAAACTGTGTTTTACAACTTAATGAATAAAGGGAAATTACCTCTACCGGGAGAGGACGCCGAAGCAGAAATGTTTGAGGTCCTCATGGAAAGAATGCATAAAGAGGGCAAGCGGCAATATGAAATTAGCAATTTCTCTGTACCAGGTCTTGAATCGGTGCACAACCTCATTTATTGGGAAAATGATGAATATGCCGGAATTGGTGCTGGTGCGCACGGGTATTTGAATGGTTGGCGATATGCAAATCTTGGCCCGTTAAAAAAATACATGGGCAGCTTAGAGTCGCAAGCTAGACCCATTATGGAACAACATGAAGTGACGCAAACGGAGGCGATGGAGGAAGAGTTGTTTTTAGGCTTACGTAAGCTGTCAGGTGTTTCAACGCACACATTTCATGAGAAGTTCGGGAAAACGCTTGAAGATGTGTACGGAAAAGTGCTCAACGACTTAAACCAAAAAGGGTTAATTGAATTGACACCGACTCGTATTAAACTGACGAGGAAGGGAATCTTTAGGGGCAATGAAGTGTTTCAACAATTTCTTATGTAACCTCGAGTTTATCCGTTGACAGTCAATCGTCAATTTGATAAATTATGAGTAGTATTAGCACTCGCTTATAAAGAGTGCTAACAGGAGTGATGATCATGTTGACAAACAGACAATTGCTTATTTTGCAACTGACGGTTAACGATTTCATCGAGTCCGCACAACCTGTCGGGTCAAGGCAGTTATCTAAAAAACCGGAAGCGCCTTTCAGTCCTGCAACGATTCGGAATGAAATGGCTGATCTGGAAGAACTGGGTTATCTTGAAAAAACCCATACTTCTTCAGGAAGAATCCCTTCTGACAAAGGATACCGTTTTTATGTCGATCATTTACTGACACCAGAAAAATTGACAGTGGAAGACAGTGTCCAATTGCGTTCCATTTTTCAGGACCGCGTTGTAGAAACAGAAGAACTCATTCGTAATTCCGCGAAGATTATTTCTGAATTGACGAATTACACAGCAGTATTATTAGGGCCAGACATGTCCATGCACTCCGTGAAAAGGTTCTCCATCGTTCCGTTGGATGAAACAAAAGCGGTCGCAATTATCGTTACCGACAATGGGCATGTTGAAAATCGGGTTTTTGACGTGCCAAATGGTATGCGCGCATCCGATATTGAAAAAATGGTCAATATTTTAAATGAACGTCTAGTAGGAACCCCGTTAAGCTTTCTTCAAAACAAGCTTGCCCGTGAAGTGAAAATGATTTTTGACCAACATGTACACCAAGCTGGTGACTTGTTTGCTTCGTTCCAACGGGCTATGACAATCAAGCCTGAAGAACGTTTATATTTTGGCGGTAAAATGAACATGATGAAGCAACCGGAATTCCATGATTTTCAAAAGATGAAATTGTTTTTTGAAATGATGGAAAATGGCATGCCTGCTATGACTTTTTTCCAAGATGACAAACAAGGAATTCATGTACGAATTGGTTCTGAGAACAACAATAATGCAATTGAAGACTGTAGTGTCATCACCGCTAAATACGCTGCAGGTAGTAACGTAACAGGTGCAATTGCAATTATCGGACCAAAACGGATGGATTATGGTAGAGTCATTACGATGTTGGATATTTTAAGTGGTGATTTATCTAAAGCACTTGGAAAATTGTCAATAGGCGGCGACGGATTGGACAGGAGGAAAGATTGATGGCTGAAGTGACTAAGAAAGAAACAGAGGAAACCGTTTCACAACAACAGGTTCCTGATGAGGCTGAACACGAAGTTCAACTAGAAGAAGATCAGCAACCTACGAACGGAACTGATGAAGGTGAGGACCAACTAGCTGGTGAACCTGAAGAAGTTGACGAGAAAGAGGAACGCATTCGTGAATTGGAAACAAAACTCCAAGAGCAAGAAAATAAGTTGCTGCGTGTTTTAGCAGACTTCGAGAATGCCAAAAGAAGAGCAACTCTTGATAAGGAAGCGTTAAACAAATACAAAGCGCAAAGTCTTCTGACAAACCTCTTGCCAGTATTGGACAATTTCGAACGCGCGCTTGCTGTAGAAGTCAAAGCGGAAGAAACACAATCTCTACTTACGGGTATGGAGATGATTTATCGAAATCTGATGGATTCACTGAAAGGTGAAGGATTAATAGAAATCGAAGCGCAAGACCAGGAATTTGATCCGAATTTCCATCAGGCCGTCATGACAGACAGTGACCCTGACAAAGCCTCAGGTATTGTGCTTCAGGAGCTCCAAAAAGGGTATATGTTAAAAGATCGTGTTCTTCGACCAACAATGGTTAAAGTTAACGAATAATAATTACTTGTTGAGACGCATTTATTTAGGAGGAATTTAGAATGAGCAAAATTATTGGTATTGACTTAGGGACTACAAACTCAGTAGTAGCAGTCTATGAAGGTGGAGAAGCGAAAGTAATTCCGAATCCGGAAGGCAACCGCACAACGCCATCTGTTGTAGCGTTTAAAAATGGTGAAAGACAAGTTGGTGAAGTCGCTAAACGTCAATCCATTACAAATCCAAATACGATTATGTCCGTCAAAAGACATATGGGTACAGATTACAAAGTAAAAGTTGAAGATAAAGAGTACACGCCACAAGAAGTTTCTGCAATGATCCTTCAATATATGAAAGGATATGCAGAAGAATATTTAGGCGAAAAAGTAACGAAAGCAGTTATTACAGTGCCGGCTTATTTCAATGACGCACAACGTCAAGCGACAAAAGACGCTGGTACGATTGCTGGTTTAGAAGTTGAGCGTATCATTAACGAACCAACAGCTGCAGCATTAGCATATGGTTTAGATAAAACAGAAGAAGATGAAACAATCCTCGTCTATGACTTAGGTGGCGGGACGTTCGACGTATCTATCCTTGAACTTGGTGACGGTGTATTCCAAGTCCGTGCAACGGCGGGAGACAACAAATTAGGTGGAGATGACTTTGATGATGTCATTATCGACTACCTTGTACAAGAGTTCCGCAAAGAGAACGGCATTGACTTGTCAAAAGACAAAATGGCGATGCAACGTTTGAAAGATGCGGCAGAAAAAGCGAAAAAAGACCTTTCTGGTGTAACATCAACGCAAATCTCATTACCATTCATCACTGCTGGAGAAGCAGGTCCTCTTCACTTGGAAATTTCTCTAAGCCGTGCGAAGTTTGATGAACTGACTGCGAACCTAGTAGAGCGTTCAATGGTGCCAACTCGTCAAGCGATGAAAGATGCTGGTTTGTCTCCATCTGAAATTGACCGTGTCATCCTTGTTGGTGGTTCTACACGTATCCCGGCAGTTCAAGAAGCAATTAAGAAAGAAACAGGTAAAGAGCCTTTTAAAGGCGTAAACCCTGATGAAGTAGTTGCAATGGGTGCAGCGGTTCAAGGATCCATCATCCGTGGAGACGTGAAAGACGTCGTCTTATTGGATGTAACGCCACTTTCCCTTGGTATTGAAACAATGGGCAGCGTGTTTACAAAATTGATTGAACGGAATACGACAATTCCTACAAGTAAATCACAAGTATTCTCGACAGCAGCTGATAACCAACCAGCAGTAGACATTCACGTGTTACAAGGTGAGCGTCCAATGGCAGCAGACAACAAAACACTTGGTCGTTTCCAATTGACAGATATTCCACCAGCACCACGTGGCGTTCCACAAATCGAAGTAACATTTGATATCGATAAAAATGGTATTGTAACTGTTAAAGCGAAAGATCTTGGAACGCAAAAAGAACAAAACATTACAATTCAATCTAGCTCTGGTCTTTCTGATGATGAGATTGATCGCATGGTAAAAGACGCTGAAGCAAATGCAGAAGAAGATAAAAAGCGCAAAGAAGAAGCAGACTTGAAAAATGATGCAGACCAACTCGTATTCATGGCTGAAAAAACAGTTAAAGACTTGGAAGGCAAAGTTTCTGAAGAAGAAGTCAAAAATGTTGAAGAAGCAAAAGAAGCGTTGAAAGCAGCAATTGAAGCAGGCAATTTAGAAGACATGCGTGCGAAGAAAGAAGCGCTTGAAGAAATCGTTCAACAAATGACAATGAAGCTTTATGAACAAGCTGCTGCAGAAGCACAAGCACAAGGTGAAAACGGCGAAGCAGGCAACCAATCGAAAGATGATGGTGTCGTAGATGCTGATTTCGAAGAAGTAGAAGATGACAAGAAAAACTAATTGATCGACCGATTGACGGAAAAGTCAAAGTCCGATATTCCGGCTTTGACTTTTTCTTTTTGAAAGATAAAGAAAGAAGTGGAGAAATGACCGCACTTTTGTCTCTTTTTTCTTACCGTGTTACAATAAAGCGAGTCTTCAACCTGTTGAGGGTTGGTAACGGGAAAATTTACGGGCAGTTGGGTTCCAATATGCATCTATTGAATTGTATGGATGCAGGAGTCTACTGCTCATTCATTTGAATAAGCAGTCAATGATTCATGGGAGAGTGGAATGATGAGTAAGCGAGATTATTACGAAGTGCTTGGCGTGCCTAAAACAGCTACAAAAGAAGAAATCAGAAAAGCCTATCGAAAACTTTCTAAACAATACCATCCTGATTTGAACAAAGAAGCTGGCGCTGAACAGAAATTTAAAGAAGTGACAGAAGCATTTGAGAACTTAAGTGACGACAATAAACGAGCACAATATGATCAATTCGGTCATGCTGGTCCAAATCAAGGCTTTGGTGGCTTTGGTGGTGGTGCTGCAGACGGATTCGGTTTTGAAGACATTTTTAGTTCGTTTTTCGGTGGTGGTGGTTCACGACGCCGTGATCCAAACGCGCCACGAAAAGGTGACGATCTCCAATATACGATGACAATTGATTTCATGGAAGCGGTGTTTGGTAAAGAAACTGAAATTGAAGTACCGCGTGAAGAAACTTGTGATACATGTTCTGGCACAGGTGCGAAAAAAGGTACACCTGTCAATACATGTTCACACTGTGGTGGTTCCGGTCAAATTTCAGTCACTCAAAATACACCACTTGGTCAAATGGTAAACAGACGGACATGTCCACATTGTCAAGGAACAGGAAAAATCATCCCTGAAAAATGTGGCACATGCCATGGTGCAGGTCGCGTAACAAAACGTAAAAAAATTAAAGTAACTATCCCTGCAGGCGTTGACAATGGTCAACAATTACGTGTGAGTGGTCAAGGTGAAGCAGGCATAAATGGTGGACCATCCGGCGATTTATATATCGTCTTCCGCGTGAGAGATCATGAGCGCTTCGTTCGTGAAGATGACGACATCTATTTAGAAGTACCAATGACCTTCCCGCAAGTTGCATTGGGAGACGAAATCGAAGTGCCAACAGTCCATGGGAATGTTAAATTGAAAATTCCTGCAGGTACACAAACTGGAACGAACTTCCGTTTAAGAGGCAAAGGGATAAAAAATGTCCACGGGCATGGGATTGGTGATCAACATGTCATCATTAAAGTGGTAACACCTAAGAAAATGACTGAAAAACAAAAGGAATTGCTACGTGAATTTGCTTCAATTGAAGGAAGTTCACCAGACGAGTTCTCAAGTTCTTTATTTGATAAAATCAAGCGGACGATAAAAGGCGATTGAAAGGGATGAATGCTGTTGAAGTGGTCTGAAATCTCCATCCATACGACACACGAAGCAACTGAAGCCGTTGCAAACATTTTACATGAAGCAGGTGCGAGTGGGGTGATCATTGAAGATTCCCATGAGCCTGATAAAATACATGAAGATCGATTCGGAGAAATTTACGAATTGAACAAAGATGACTTCCCTGCAGAAGGGGTCATTGTAAAAGCCTATTTGCCAGTCAACAGTTTTCTAATCGAAACAGTGAAGGAAATTAGTGAATCTGTTAATGATTTAGCAGATTACGGACTTGACATTGGTATGAATATTGTAAAAACGAACGAAGTGGATGAAGAAGATTGGGCAACAGCATGGAAAAAGTATTACCACCCAGTTAAAATTTCAGAACGTTTTACAATTGTGCCCACTTGGGAAACCTACACTCCTGTGGCTTCAGATGAATTAATCATTGAACTTGATCCCGGAATGGCTTTCGGAACGGGGACGCATCCTACAACGGTCATGTGTTTACAAGCACTGGAGAAGTATGTGAAAAAGGGCGATCGTGTCATTGATGTTGGTACAGGTTCTGGTGTTTTAGCAATTGGTGCTGCACTCCTTGGGGCATCTCATGTTCATGCATTGGATCTCGATGAAGTCGCAGTCACGGCTGCAAAAGAAAACATTCATTTGAACAAAGTGCATGAAACGATTCAAGTTACACACGGAAACTTATTGGACTCTGTCAAAGAGCCGGCATCTATCATCGTTGCAAACATTCTAGCAGAAGTAATCATGACATTCTCCCAGGATGCATTTGACATATTGCCAAATGAAGGGCTTTTCATCGTATCTGGCATTATTGCGCAAAAGAGAGACTTGGTAAAAGAAGATTTGATTGCAAAAGGATTTGAGATTGTAGAATCCGTTTTGATGGAAGAGTGGGTTGCAATTGTTGCTTCCAAAAGGAGTGCGTAACGATGCAACGCTATTTTCTGGATACTCCATTTAGTAATGAAGGAAATGCAACAATTACCGGAGAAGATAGTAAGCATATCGTAAAAGTAATGCGAATGACGGTCGGCGATACACTGATTGCTGTATCAGAAGGCGAAGCGTGCGTCGCGAGCATTATTCAGACTCAACCTGATGGGGTCACGATTAAACGGCAGGAAGGTTCTCTTCCCTTAAACGAGATGCCAGTCAAGGTGACGATCGCATGCGGATTGCCGAAAGGCGATAAATTGGATCTGATCGTTCAAAAAGGTACTGAACTTGGGATGCATGCTGTTATACCATTTGAAGCAGAACGGTCGATTGTCAAATGGGACGCAAAGAAAGGCGATAAAAAAGTAGAACGTTTACGTAAAATCGCAAAGGAAGCAGCCGAACAATGTCACCGGACGGTTATTCCGAATGTTAGTGAACCCTTGTCGTTCAAACAGTTAATCCAAGTTTCCTCTCAATACGATGTTTGTCTTTATGCAGATGAAGAAGATGCCAAAAGTGATCGTCCGAACAAGATTGCAGAGAGACTGAAAAACGTGTATGATAAACAATCAGTATTAGTTGTTTTCGGTCCGGAAGGTGGCCTATCCAGAAAAGAGACGGCGTCAATGTCGACTGCAGGATTTCTTTCTGTTTCATTAGGACCACGTATTTTACGCACCGAAACAGCTCCATTATACGTATTGTCCGCTATGTCTTACGAATTTGAATGAAAGAGGTGAGCAGCTAGTGTCTTCTGTCGCTTTCCATACATTAGGCTGCAAAGTGAACCATTACGAAACGGAAGCGATTTGGCAACTTTTCAAAGATGCTGGATATGAACGCGCCGATTTCGAGAAAAATGCTGATGTATATGTTATTAATACTTGCACAGTTACAAATACAGGAGATAAAAAGAGCCGTCAAGTCATACGGAGAGCAATCCGAAGAAATCCGGATGCGGTCATCTGTGTGACGGGTTGCTATGCCCAAACATCTCCGGCAGAAATTATGGCAATCCCAGGAGTCGATATCGTTGTCGGCACCCAGGACCGTACAAAATTGCTTGGGCTTATCGATGAATACCGTGTTGAGCGACAACCGATTAACGCTGTCCGTAACATTATGAAGAACAGAGTGTATGAAGAATTGGATGTTCCAGCGTTCACGGATAGAACTAGGGCTTCACTTAAAATCCAAGAAGGGTGTAATAACTTCTGTACATTCTGCATCATTCCTTGGGCGCGCGGGTTAATGCGTTCAAGAGATCCAGAAGAAGTAATACGTCAAGCTCAACAACTTGTAGACGCGGGTTATTTGGAAATCGTCTTGACGGGTATCCATACGGGTGGTTACGGAGAAGATTTGAAGGATTATAACTTGGCTCGCCTTTTAAGGGACCTAGAAACAAAAGTAAAAGGCCTGAAAAGACTTCGAATCAGTTCAATTGAAGCGAGCCAACTAACCGATGAAGTCATTGAAGTGCTTCGTCAATCCTCTACGATTGTGCGTCATTTGCACATTCCAATCCAATCAGGATCCAACACGGTTCTTAAGCGAATGAGAAGAAAATATACGATGGAATTTTTTGCAGAGCGTTTGGATCGTTTACGTGAGGCATTACCTCATTTAGCGATTACATCAGATGTCATCGTTGGTTTTCCGGGAGAGACAGAAGAGGAATTCATGGAGACGTATAATTTCATTAGAGATCATCGTTTTTCTGAATTACATGTCTTTCCGTATTCAAAGCGTACCGGTACACCTGCAGCAAGAATGGAAGATCAAATTGATGAAGACGTAAAAAATGAGCGCGTTCATCGATTAATTGAGTTAAACGACCAGCTTGCGAAACAATATGCAGCTGATTTCGAAGAAGAAGTATTGGAAGTCATTCCTGAAGAGAAATACAAGCTCGATCCAGCGAGCGGCTTGTATGAAGGCTACACAGACAATTACTTGAAAGTCGTTTTCCCGGCAGATGAATCAATGGTCGGTAAAATTGTCAAAGTCAAAATTACAAAAGCAGGCTATCCATATAATGAAGGTCAATTCGTCCGGACAATAGAAGCCGAAGCCACGCTTGTTTAAAAGAAACAAACACAGTCCACTCTATATCGGGTGGACTGTTTTAATGCGTTTGCGACAAAGGTTTGCTATGATGTAAGAGGTACATACATCTTAAGGAGGGTATTGCATTGAACAAAGATTACGCAGCGTTTATCGATCATACATTATTAAAAGCTGACACGACGAAAGAAGAAATTGTTACATTATGTGATGAAGCTAGGGAATACTCCTTTGCGTCCGTTTGTGTCAATCCAACATGGGTGAAAACTGCGAGTGAACAATTGAAAGGTTCACCGGTTAAAACATGCACGGTCATCGGCTTCCCTTTAGGGGCTTCGACTTCAGAAGTGAAACGTTTTGAAACGAAAGATGCTATTGCAAATGGCGCAACTGAAATTGACATGGTTATTAATATTGGTGCCTTGCGAAGCGGGCAGGAGCAGCTTGTTAAAGAAGACATTGAAGCTGTCGTAACCGAGGCGAAAGGAAAAGCAATTGTTAAAGTAATCATTGAAACTTCCTTGCTAACCGATGCAGAAAAAAGAACAGCGTGTGAGCTTGCAAAAGAAGCAGGTGCGGACTTCGTTAAAACGTCTACAGGTTTTTCTACAGGCGGAGCAACTGCAGAAGATGTTAAATTGATGCGTGGTGTTGTCGGACCTGAAATGGGCGTGAAAGCATCAGGTGGCGTTCGTAGCTTTGAGGATATGAAAAAGATGATAGAGGCTGGGGCAACGAGAATCGGAGCAAGCTCTGGTGTGCAAATTATGCAAGGTCTGCAAAGCGATTCTGATTATTAAGTCACACGAATGGCACTAAAAAATAAGTTCCTATTTCGCATCGATATTTTGAAAGTTTTTTATTGACCATCTAGGCATTGTGCGATATAATTTTTTAGTACAAGGAGTAACACCTTGTTTCGAAGTGTGCTCGGAGGGAGGGACAAGAGATATGACGAAAACTGTCGTTCGCAAAAATGAATCGCTTGAAGATGCTCTTCGCCGCTTCAAACGTACTGTATCAAAATCTGGTACAATACAAGAGGTAAGAAAGCGTGAGTTCTACGAGAAACCAAGTGTCAAACGTAAAAAGAAGTCTGAGGCTGCTCGTAAGCGTAAATTCTAATAGCTGTCCATATGAAATAAAAACTAAGCATGTTATGCATGAAACCGGAGAATCCATTGCGATTCTCCGGTTTTTTACATTAAAAAATTCTTGCGTTCAAGTGAATCTTTTCGCCATCTTAATCGTATTAAAGGTATAATTACATATATAGAAAGAGGTGAACGTCTACATGCGTAAAATGATTGGCAAGTTTCTCCTTTTCCTTCTATTTGCTTCAGTCCTAACCGTTCCATTTGCAGGTGCAGTTGAAGCGGACGGCAATCCTGTTTATCACGTGGAACTGGATAAGTCAGTGGAAAGAGGGCTTCATGCTTATTTAAAGAGGGTTTTCGGCGAAGCGGAAGAAGCGAATGCGAAGGCGATCATTTTAGAAATTAATACACTCGGTGGATTAATTGATGCTGCGGGACAAATTGGTAAGCTTATGGATGAGACGGAAGTCGAGATCATCGCTTATGTCAATGACCGTGCGATTTCCGCTGGTGCTTACATTGCACTACATGCCGATGAAATCTATATGTCACCGAATGCCAAAATTGGTGCTGCACAGGCCGTTGATGGTGCAGGGAACGCAGCACAAGAGAAGTCGGATAGTTTTTGGAAAGCAGAAATGGTCAGTGCTGCCAATTCGTCAAATAGAGACCCGAAGTTTGCATTAGCGATGGCGGACGATTCGGTTGATTTACCGCAATACCGTGCTGGTATAGGGCAATTGCTAACACTCACGGCTAAAGAGGCTGAGGAAGTGGATTACAGCGAAGGCACAGTGTCTTCATTCAAAGAATTGATTGATTTGAAAGGTCTAGATAAATCTGAAATCATCCAAACAAATCTTACCTTCACTGAAAGCTTAGCACGTCTCATTACGCATCCTATCGTTGTCCCGATCTTACTGTCAATAGCAGGTTTAGGCCTAGTTGTGGAGCTCTATTCACCAGGGTTTGGTGTTCCGGGTACGATGGCAATCACATCTTTACTGCTATTCTTATTCGGCCATCTCGTAGCAGGTTTGGCAGGTTATGAGACGCTGATTTTGTTTATAATTGGTGTCATACTCGTCATATTAGAGTTTTTCTTAGCAGGAGGGATAGCCGGAGCGTTAGGTGCGATTGCTATCATTGCAAGTATTATTTTGGCGGGTGGCAACCCTGTGTATATGGCGTATTCTGTCCTTATCGCAATTGCCGTCGCTATCAGCGGGATGGTGATCTTAATGAAATTCTTCGGAAAAAAACTGCATCTTCTTAATAAGATGGTGTTAATGGATGCGACAGACACGGAAAGCGGGTATGTGTCGAACGTCAATCGGGTAGAATTGTTAGGGAAGCAAGGATTAGCGATTACACCACTTCGTCCTTCAGGAACGATTGAATTGGATGGCGAACGGATTGATGTAGTTTCCCAAGGTAGTTACATTGACAGAGGGAAACATGTTACGATAGTAAGGGTTGAAGGTTCCCGTATCGTTGTAAGGGAATCAAAAGAAAAGGGGGACAATGAATAATGGGTGAGTTATTAGGTTTAGGTGGTGTTTTCGTTCCGATTTTAATCATTATCGGAATCATCATCATTTTGTCGGTATTCTTTACGCTAGTACCAGTGACGCTATGGATTTCAGCGTTAGCTGCAGGTGTACGTGTAAGCATTTTCACATTAATCGGTATGCGCTTACGTCGCGTTATCCCAAGTCGTGTTGTTAATCCGTTGATTAAGGCACATAAAGCAGGATTAAATGTTGCGATTAACCAATTGGAAAGTCACTATTTGGCAGGTGGTAATGTCGACCGCGTTGTTAATGCGTTAATTGCAGCACATCGTGCGAATATCGAGTTATCGTTTGAGCGTGCAGCAGCGATCGACCTAGCTGGCCGTGACGTGTTGGAAGCGGTTCAAATGTCCGTAAATCCAAAAGTCATTGAAACGCCATTTATCGCTGGTGTTGCGATGAACGGTATTGAAGTGAAAGCGAAAGCAAGAATTACGGTTCGAGCGAACATCGATCGACTCGTCGGTGGTGCGGGTGAAGAAACGGTTGTTGCCCGTGTCGGTGAAGGGATTGTTTCCACGATTGGTTCTTCTGTGGACCATGCAAAAGTATTGGAAAATCCTGATTTGATTTCACAGACAGTATTGGCAAAAGGGCTTGACTCTGGAACAGCGTTTGAAATCCTGTCTATTGATATCGCGGATGTTGATATCGGTAAAAACATTGGTGCGGAACTTCAAACTGAACAAGCGATGGCTGACAAAAATATTGCACAAGCAAAAGCTGAAGAGCGTCGTGCAATGGCTGTTGCAAACGAACAGGAAATGAAAGCGAAAGTTCAAGAGATGCGTGCGAAAGTTGTCGGAGCAGAGGCGGAAGTTCCACTCGCGATGGCAGAAGCGCTACGTACAGGTAATATCGGAATTATGGATTATATGAACTATAAAAACATCCAAGCTGATACGGGCATGCGTGATTCCATCAGCAAAATCGGTGGAGACCAACAAAAGCCTGACACGACGAAAGAATGACGTTTGAGCACTTAATTCCCGGAAAGGGGATGCACAGATGGAATCATTAATTATTTTTGTGGTCATTACGATTCTTGGTATGCTCTTTAAAGGGAAGCAACCTGAGAAGAACGAGAAACCAGCGCCACGGCAACCTTCTTCACAAACGAACAGACCGGATACGATGCGTAAACTGAAAGACCTTTCACAAGAGATGGTCAAAGAGTTGCAAAGGGAGTTTCAGACAGAAGTGGATGAACCGCCAAGTCGACAAACACCTCCCATCCGTCAGGAGACACCGGCTGCTCCTAAGCCTGTGAAAAGTAAACAGATGTTGCCGAAGGAACGACCCGTTTTTGACCGGAATGTACCACGGGAAAGTTCTCGAGGAAGGTTATCCGCACATCAAGGAAAACATGTGTGGAATGAACAATTTAAACAACCTGACATGATCCCTAAGGACGAGCAAGACCTTATTAAAGGAATCATCTTCTCTGAAATTTTAGGACCACCAAAAGCAAAACAATAATCATCTACCCCCTATCCAAATCATAGGCTTGGATAGGGGGTTTTATCTTGAAAAAATTATTTAAAATGAACTCATCTGTCACAATTGATGAATTTGTAACAATCCGAATTACAGGGCCGTATTCACTTCTAAAACTTGGACCTGATTACGCAGCTATCCGAAGTGGTAATCATGTAATTGAAGCAACCGGTGAAGACCTTATTGTAGAAACGTTATCTGAAGAAGTAGCTGTCCTATCGTTTGAACTGATTACATCAATGTCTGTAAAAGAATTGAAAGATGGACAGGATGCTTATGATTCATAATCGATATAACATCACAATGACAGGTAAAGTACATCCGTCGAGATTCTTGAGCTTTCTAGCTTCCTCTGGTGTTAAAGTGATTGGCTTAACAGAATCGGGTTCTGTCATCCATTTCCGCACCGATAAAAAAGGAGTTGTTTTCATCCGAAAACACCGTAGGAAATATCGGGTGAAAGTGGAAATTAGACGCAATGAGGAGCGTTCGCTTGAAAGAAGGTTGTTTACAGCGTACCGGTTCCTCATTGCATGTGTCATACCCTTAGTCGCATCACTGTTTTTATGGGACATTACGATTGAATCTGAAGTGCCTGAAGTGAATGAACGCATTGTTAAGCAATTGGAGAAGGTCTCTATTAAAAAATATCGGCCGCTCTCCAAACTGCCTGACGAAGGAGAGATTAGAAGAGTGCTCATGCAAAATGACCCTTCTCTTTCATGGGTGCGTTTTACAAGATCGGGTAGTACAATGACGATTACACCGATGCTCTCACCGAAACTGAATGATCCCGTCAAAGACGATGGACCTCCTGCTGATCTTGTTGCACGGACGAGTGGTGTCATCACTGGCTTTCAATTAAGTAGAGGTGAAAGAGTGGCACGACTTCACCAAACGGTTGAAAAAGGAGACATTCTAGCGACAGGCATTTTAGAACAAGGCGGTAAAAAGACTGTAGTTGGTGCTGCAGGGAAGGTATATGCAGATTATTGGTCCAAGTATACATTTACCATACCGAAGAAAATCGATTATGCATTGTTAGGAGAAGAGAATATTCGTTTGAAATGGCAATCTCCTATCACTTGGAATTCAGGCAATGATTTTCCTTCTTTTCGTTCGTTTCTTGAAACCGAATGGCAAAGGAATGATCGCAAGGGACAATTTGAATTGGCTGAAGGGATGGAGGAAACGGTTATCATTCCGTTAATAAAATACAAAATCATGACAGAATCATCTTCAGAATTAATTATAAAGGATGAAAACATTTTACACCTGACGTTCCAAGATGATACAGTTAGAGGGACCATATTATTTTTAATGAATGAAAATATAGCGACAAAAAGACCCATACCCCAAGGAGACTGAAACTATTGAGCGAACAACAAATTCAACTTCATATTGAAGAGCCGAATGAGGCGGTAATGCTTCTTGGTATTTCCGATCAAAACATGAAATTGATTGAAGAAGCGTTACAAGTTTCAATTATTACGCGAGGCGATACAATTTCTCTAGTTGGTGACGAGCAGGCAATTGTATCGGGAAAATATTTATTAGAACAACTATTGAAAGTGATCCGTAAAGGAATCAATATAAACTTGCGAGATATTTCTACTGCGTTAGAAATGGTGAAAAACGAAACGATTGAATACTTTGCTGAACTCTATGATGAGGAAGTTGCAAGAACTGCTAAAGGAAAAGCAATTCGGGCTAAGACAATCGGACAGCGTGAATATATCCATGCGATTCGAAACAAGGTATCTAGTCTTCTGTATCGGGCCCGCAGGAACAGGAAAGACCTATTTGGCAGTTGTACTTGCTGTGCAAGCAATGAAGACGGGATCAGTGAAACGAATTATTCTAACGAGACCAGCTGTGGAAGCGGGGGAAAGCTTAGGGTTTCTTCCAGGTGACTTGAAAGAGAAAGTAGACCCGTATTTACGCCCTTTGTATGATGCGTTACATGACGTTCTAGGAGCAGAACATACAGAACGACTCATGGAGAGGGGAACAATTGAAATCGCGCCTCTCGCCTATATGAGAGGGCGTACGCTCGATGATGCATTCGTCATTCTTGATGAAGCACAAAACACAACGAAAGCGCAAATGAAAATGTTTCTGACACGATTAGGATTTGGTTCCAAAATGGTCATTACGGGTGATAAGACGCAAATCGATTTGCCGCGTGGTGTAGAATCAGGTTTGAACGCTTCAGAATCCATACTGAAAAAAGTACCGGAAATCCATTTTCAGTATTTAGAGCAAGGTGATGTAGTCCGCCATCCAATTGTCGCGAAAATCATTGAAGCGTATGAAAACGAGCAGTCATAAAACTGACTGCTTTTTCATCATTTTATGCTGCATTAGGAAGTTCTAGAGAATAGGTGGGGTTATCATTGTGTTTAAGACAGTTAAAAAATTGTTTACGTCATTAAAATTCAACTACTTTTCCCTGTTTATCATTATTCTCGTAGCCATTGGGCTTTTTTCATTCATGTACGACAGTGTGAAACAAGAGACGTATGAGCTCCATGAATTCAAAATTTCTCCTAAAACAATCCGCTCCTTGAAAACCATTGAGGATACTGTAAAAACCGAGCAAGAAAAACGCAGGATTGAAAACGAAGTGACGCCTTTTTATCAATTTGACGAGGAAGTCTCCAAAACGCGACAAGCGATTGCAGCAAATCTCTTCGATTTCATCATTGAAGAGAAAAAAGCGAATATCCCAGATCCTGAAAATCCTGATAAGCTTGTAAAATCTCGTTCCGAACAAATTGAAGAAGTGCGAAACAAATTTAAAAAGCTTGAAAAAGAGGAACCCGGACTACGGCTTACGGACGAAGCGATTGCGAGTCTATTAACTGCTGAAGTATCAGATTTAACGAAAATGAAGCAGGAGATTGTTTCGATTATCGGGGAAGAGCTGTCCAAACCTGTCAGGTCTGAAGATCTTTCTGCAGTCAGATATGAAGTGGAGAGAAAACTTCGATCATCCGAAGCCGTTCCACCAGCTGAATTACAAACAATGATTACACTTGGTAGATCGCTTGTCGTTGAAACAGAAACAATCAATAAGGAATTGACCGACAAACGCATAGAAGAAGAGAAAAATGCTGTTGAGCCTACCCGTATTCTCCAAGGACAAGTCATTGTGAGGGAAGGTCAATTCATCGACTCTGAAATTTACCGTCAATTGGAATTGACTGGACTATTAACGAATCAATCCTCCTACAAACCGATGATCGGTCTTATTTTGTATGTTTTGTTCGTCTCGGCAATTATTTATTTGCATTTTGCAACGTGGCGAACAGATAATTATCAAAAAAAGAAATCATTATTAATCGCTATCGCAGTATTTTTTATTCTTGTCATTATTATGAAACTATTAAGTTTGATTGACAAAGAATTTGATGTGCAAGTCGCTTTTTTATTCCCTACAGCACTAGCACCATTGCTTGTAAAGCTATTATTAAATGAACGGCTAGCATATATGATGACGATTGTAACGGCTGCGACTGCTGGTATTATGTTGTTAGAAGGCTTTGCAGCAATTATGCAGATGGAAATTGCCTTATACATCCTCTTTGGTGGAGTTATTAGTATTTATTTGTTAGGGAACAATGGGCGAAGATCAAACATTTTACGAACGAGCCTTATCGTTTCTGTCTCTAATATTCTATTTGTAGCTTTTTATTTACAAATGACACAATCGACGTATAATCTTTCGGAGCTATCATTCTATTTAATTGCTGCTTTTGCTTCTGGTATTTTGTCTGGTGCATTGACGATTGGGCTTATGCCATTTTTTGAATCGTTTTTTGGAATTCTATCGGATATGCGGTTAATAGAATTGTCGAACCCGAATCACCCGCTCCTTAAAAAAGTCCTTACAGAAACGCCTGGAACCTACCATCATAGTGTCATGGTTGCGAATTTAGCGGATGCGGCTTGTGAATCGGTTGGTGCAAATGGATTACTGGCACGTGTCGGAAGCTATTATCATGACATTGGTAAAACTGTACGTCCGAATTTCTTTATAGAAAACCAGCATGGTAATTTAAATCCGCATGATGAATTGCCACCAGAAAAAAGCCGTGATATTATTATTGCCCATGCGACTGATGGGGCGGAGCTATTAACGAAACATAAAATGCCGCGTGAAATCATCGATATTGCACGTCAGCACCATGGAACAAGTTTTTTAAAATTCTTTTTTGTAAAGGCGAAGGAGTTAGGGCAAGATGTCATAGAGGACGACTTCCGTTATCCTGGCCCTAAACCGCAGACAAAGGAAATTGCGATTATTTCCATTGCGGATAGTGTGGAAGCGGCTGTCCGAACGATTAAAGAACCGACACCTGACAAGATTGCAAAACTGGTGAATTCGATTATTACGAGCAAGTTGAACGATGGTCAATTTGACGAGTGTGAATTATCGATGAAGGAATTGCGAAAGGTCGAACGCGTTATTTGTGAGACGTTAAACGGCTTTTACCACAGTCGGATCGAGTACCCTGAATAATGAGGAAAGTGGGAGTTGTAATGCTCGCGATCTATTTTGAAGATGAAACGGCTAAAGTAACGGAAGATAGTATGAAGCTTGTGCAACAAGTGTTAGAACATGCTGCGGAAATGGAAAACTTAACAGGCAATCTTGAAGTGTCCGTTACATTCATGAATGATAAAGAAATTCAAGCCATCAACGCCGAATATCGAGGAAAGGACAAACCTACCGATGTCATTTCGTTTGCTTTGGAAGAAATGACAGAAGGAGAAGTCCCCATCGTTCAAACGGATGATATGCCTGTGTTGCTTGGAGATATCGTCATTTCCATTGAGACTGCAAAACGACAAGCAAGTGAATATGGACATGACGAAAGAAGAGAGATTGGATTCCTTGCACTCCATGGCTTCTTGCATCTGCTTGGGTACGATCACTTGACGGAGCAGGACGAGGAAAAAATGTTTGGAAGACAACGAGAAATTCTTTCATCACTTGGCCTGGAAAGGTAAGAATTGTATGGTTCGTTTTTTAAAATCTTTTTACTATGCAATAAATGGTGTGTTGCATGGTTTTCGTTTTGAAAGAAATATGCAGTTTCATCTGCTAGCCGCAATCATTGTCTGTCTAGCAGGTGCTCTTACAGGCTTATCGACAACTGAATGGATGATCATCATCTTGCTGATTGGTGGTATGATGGCATTGGAGCTCATGAATACCGCTATTGAAAGAACAGTTGATTTAGTGACAAAGGATATCCATCCTTTAGCAAAACAGGCGAAAGATGTGGCGGCAGGTGCTGTGTTGCTGTTTGCAATTGCAAGTGCCGTCATCGGTTTAATTATTTTCATCCCAAAATGGTTCGGATAAAAACTTTGGTAGAGGTGTAGTCATGGAAAAGCAAAATCTAATGAATGAAGCAAAAATAGCACGGGAGAAAGCATACGTCCCATATTCGAAATTCCCTGTTGGCGCAGCACTGATAGATACAGATGGAAACGTCTATCATGGTTGCAACATCGAAAATTCAGCGTACAGTATGACAAATTGTGCTGAACGAACCGCATTCTTTAAAGCGGTATCAGAAGGTGTCACGGCATTCAAAGCACTCGCAGTCATCGGAGACACTGAAGGTCCAGTCTCGCCATGTGGTGCATGCCGGCAAGTCATTGCAGAGTTTTGCGACGGCTCGATGCCGGTCTACTTGACGAACTTAAAAGGAGACGTCGAAGAGACGACAGTAGAGCAGTTATTGCCAGGTGCATTTTCCAAGGAGGATCTTCAGTATGCAGAAGGAAAGCAGTAAATTTACATCAGGATTCATTAGCATTATCGGTCGACCGAATGTCGGCAAGTCGACGTTTTTGAATCGCGTTGTTGGACAGAAAATCGCCATTATGAGTGACAAACCACAAACAACTCGAAACAAAGTGCAAGGCGTTGTTACTACAGACAATTCACAAATGGTTTTTATCGATACACCGGGAATTCATAAACCGAAGCATAAGCTCGGTGATTTCATGGTCAAATCAGCACGTAACACGTTAAAAGAAGTGGACGTCATCATGTTTATGGTGAATGCGAATGAACCGATTGGTGGGGGAGACAAGTTCATCATCGACCTCTTGCAAAATACTGAGACACCAGTGTTTCTAGTCATCAATAAAATTGACTTAGTTCACCCTGATGATTTGCTTACAACGATTACGTCGTATACGAAAGAATACGATTTTGCAGAAATCGTCCCACTATCCGCTCTAAATGGTAACAATGTTGAACGATTGATGGAAACATTAACAAAATATTTACCGGAAGGGCCAAAATACTATCCGGATGATCAAGTGACCGATCATCCTGAACGGTTCATCATCTCTGAATTGATTCGAGAAAAAGTGCTTCATTTAACACGTGAAGAGATTCCACATTCCGTTGCGGTAGTTATTGAAAAAATTGCTCGGGATGAAGAACGTGACATGGTCGATGTGGCAGCTACAATTATTGTCGATCGTGATTCCCAAAAAGGGATTGTCATCGGTAAAAAAGGTGCACTGTTAAAGGAAATTGGAACGAAGGCACGTCGTGATATTGAAATGTTACTTGGTTCCAAAGTATTTCTGGAACTTTGGGTGAAAGTGCAAAAGGACTGGCGGAACAAACCGGGTCATCTTCGTGAATTCGGTTTCCGTGACGATGAGTATTGAGCAGTCAACTTGAAAAGGAGTGATGTCCTTGTTGAATAAATGGGAAGGCATCATTCTAAAGAGCATGCCATACGGTGAATCGAATAAAATTGTGACACTATACACACGGGAAGCAGGGAAGATGACCGCAATGGCGAGAGGTGCGAAAAAGCCTGCAAGCCGTTTAGCTGCTGTTACTCAAACGTTCACCCATGGCTTCTTTCTGCTTCACGCAGGACGAGGGATGGGGACGTTGGAACAAGGTGAGCCAGTCAATTCGATGCGTCATATTCGCGAAGATCTTGAAGCTACCGCTTATGCAAGCTTTGTCGTTGAATTGATTGACCGATTGACGGAAGACAAAGGGCAAGGACCGAATGTATTTGCGCTGTTACAAGACGCGTTACATGCAATGAATGAAGGGTATGACCCCGAAGCAATAGCGCTTTTCGTTGAATGGAAGATGCTTCCGGTGGCAGGTATCCATCCTGTATTGCATCAATGTGCACATTGTAGAGCTACAGAAGGGGAATTCGCCTTTTCGTTTCAGATGATTGGTTTCTTGTGTCATCGCTGTTTCCAGATTGATCCCTATATTGTGCGTATTACACCAACGCAACTCCGATTGATCAGGACATTTTTTACGGTTCCCATCCAGCAAGTTGGTTCGTTAACTTTAAAAAAAGCGACGAAACAATTCATGCGAAAAATTGTAAGGACGGTTTATGATGAACAGGTGGGTGTTCGCTTGAAATCGAGAGCGTTTCTCGACCAGTTGGAGCGGACGCCACAATTATTACCACAAAAAGAAAAACCGCAGGAAGACGGCGAATGACCTCTTCCTCGGTTTTTCTTTTTCTCGATTTATTAGAATGTAAGATGTTTTTCGATATAAGCTTTTACATCTGCGATTGGCATGCGAACTTGCTCCATTGAATCACGGTGACGAACAGTCACTTGTCGATCTTCTTCAGAGTCGAAGTCGTACGTAATACAGAATGGTGTACCGATTTCATCTTGACGACGGTAACGGCGACCGATTGATTGTGAATCATCGTATTGGACCGGGAAGTGTTTACGAAGTTCTGCGTAGACTTCATCTGCCCCTTCAGCAAGCTTTTTCGATAATGGTAGGACTGCTGCTTTGATTGGCGCAAGAGCAGGGTGGAAACGCATAACTGTACGTTTGTCATCGCCTTCAAGCTCTTCCTCGTCAAATGCATCACAAAGGAATGCGAGTGTAACGCGGTCCGCACCAACGGAAGGCTCGATGCAATACGGGACATATTTCTCATTCGTTACAGGGTCTTGGTAATGGAAGTCTTCACCAGAATGTTCCATATGGCGCGATAAGTCGAAATCTGTACGGTTTGCAATACCCCATAGCTCGCCCCAACCAAACGGGAATTTATATTCGATATCGACTGTCCCTTTTGAGTAGTGAGAAAGTTCTTCATCGCTATGTTCACGTAAGCGAATGTTTTCAACTGACAAACCAAGGTCCAATAGCCACTTCTCGGAGAAGTCTCTCCAAAATTCATACCATTTCATGTCTTCTCCTGGTTTGCAGAAGAATTCCAACTCCATTTGCTCGAATTCACGTGTACGGAAAGTGAAGTTTCCAGGTGTGATTTCATTTCTGAAGCTTTTACCGATTTGGGCAATCCCAAATGGCATTTTTTTACGCATTGAGCGTTGAACGTTTTTAAAGTTGACGAAAATCCCTTGAGCCGTTTCAGGACGTAAGTAAATTTCGTTTGCAGATGAATCCGTAACCCCTTGAGAGGTTTTGAACATTAAATTGAATTGACGGATACCTGTATAGTCCATCGCCCCACAACTCGGACAAACAATTTCGTGTTCACTGATTAACGCTTCCATTTTGTCAAATGGCATACCGTCCACGACTAATTCAATGCCTTTCGCATCTAATGCATCTTCAATCAACTTATCTGCACGATGACGCGTTTTACACTTTTTGCAGTCAATCATCGGATCGTTGAAATTACCGATATGTCCGGAAGCTGCCCAAACTTTTGGGTTCATTAAAATGGCAGCGTCAAGTCCTTCATTGTAAGGGGACTCTTGGACAAATTTTTGCCACCAAGCTTTTTTAATGTTGTTTTTTAAGGCAATCCCTAGCGGACCATAATCCCAAGTATTCGCCAAACCTCCGTAAATTTCAGAGCCGGGAAACACAAATCCACGCTGCTTCGATACATTCACAATTTGTTCCATTGTCATCATAACTTATCCCTCCAATTAAAATAAGCACCCATCCCCGGACATAAAGTCCGAGGACGAGTGCATAATGACCCGCGGTTCCACCTCGATTGGTTGTAAAAACAACCCACTTGAATGCATGCTAGCTCAAGGTTGCCGTTTCATGTCGTTACGGGCTTTCACTATCCCCGTTCGCTACCAAGACATTACTTATAGACCTCTCATCGCCTATTGAATTCTGTACATAGTGTAGCATGGTTCTTGAATCTCTGCAATTTATTAAATTTGTATGTGTAAAGGATCGACGGATAGTTGTGAAGAAGTAAAAAAGATGAAAGTAACTGATCATCCCGCGTTACGTTTCTGTCGTCCTCCACCTATAAATGTTGTAAATGATTTGTATAACAGCAATAAGTATGAATGAAAGGATTAACCAGAATCCGGCCACTTCACTCAGGTCTGAAAAAAGAATGATGAAAGCAATTCCTGCAATGAATAAAGGAAGTGATGTAAAGCAACGGATTAACTTTCGTCTATAAGACAATTTAAAATAAATTAATTCAAATCCTTTATCAATCTTAGGTGTCCGCCGATAAAGGTAGAAAAGAAAAATGGTTACAAATAAGACACATATTCCACTCGTAATGAGGTGAGGAAGTATTGATTGCATAAAAACATGCTCCTTTCTAACGTTTTTCTTTCATTTCATCCTATTCAGTCGTAAGGTGTTTCATAGTTTCACCTGTCTTCATTCTAGCATGAATTGTCTACTGAAAGCAGTGGTACTCTATTAGTAACAAGCGATATAAGAATGCTTACATACCATCGAAGTACACTAAAATGAATACAGATTGAACTTTGCTTGTTTTATTGGTTCGATTGCATTTAGTGATAAGGTGCATGATGAAGCACATAAGTCGATTATCGTTCGTTTTATCACAGCTTGTATCTTATTCTTAAATCAGCCTCAATCATCCTAGTCAAGTGACAAAAGCCATTGGGTTAGGAAATCTGATAGCAAAATGCTATACTATTCAAGGATATATTATCGAACGATTAAGGCGGTGATTCACTTGGAATTGAATAAGCGCCAGACCGAAATCCTTGAAATTGTGAAAGTGGATGGTCCTATAACAGGTGAACAGATTGCTGAAAGATTAAGTTTAGCTAGAGCGACGATAAGACCTGATCTAGCAATTCTCACTATGGCGGGTTATTTAGATGCTAGGCCACGCGTAGGTTACTTCTATTCAGGAAAAAAACCGGCTCCCTCCATTGCAGATGGCATGATTGGTATGAAAGTTGGGGACTTCCAATCCATTCCGGTAGTTGTGAACGAAAATGTAACAGTTTATGATGCGATTTGTCAGATGTTCCTTGATGACGTAGGAACGCTGTTTGTTGTGGATAAATCCTCATTCTTAACAGGTGTTCTATCACGAAAAGATTTATTGCGAACAAGTCTTGGGAATACCGAGCTAGACAAAATACCGGTACATGTAATCATGACACGGATGCCGAACATCACGTATTGCAAAAAACAGGATTCCCTCATCCAAGTTGCAAAAAAGATGATGTTGCAACAAATTGATTCGCTACCAGTCGTTTCAGCGACAGAAGATGGGCTTGAAGTCGTCGGGAGGATTACGAAAACGAACATTACTGCTGCTTTTCTTTCACTTGCTGAAGAACATGATCTATAAAGTTGACCTCTGATAAAATGACAAAGGAGTGTTCCTATGACGAAATTGACATTGTTCATCGTTTCCGATTCAGTAGGGGAAACGGCCGACTTAGTAGCGAAGGCGGCAGCAAGCCAGTTCAGACATGATCTGGAAGCAGTTTCAATCAAACGTTTTTCGCATGTCGAAGATGAATCGCAACTCCGAGAGATTGCTTTTCTAGCCAAACGTCAGAATGCAATTCTCATTTATACACTTGTGAAAAGTTGCATGCGTGAAAAATTGAAAGAGGAGTGTCGGGCGAATGATTTGCAATGTGTCGATTTGCTAGGCCCTCTCCTACTTGAAATCGGCAACTTGGTAAACGAGAAACCTTATGAAGAACCGGGGCTCGTCAGACAACTGGATGAAGATTATTTCAAGAAAATCGAAGCAATCGAATTTGCGGTCAAGTATGATGATGGCCGGGATCCTCGTGGTGTCCTTAAAGCGGATATTGTTTTAGTCGGTGTATCGAGAACGTCGAAGACACCGTTATCTCAATATTTGGCTCACAGAGGATTTAAAGTTGCAAATGTTCCCCTTGTTCCAGAAGTGGAGCCGCCAGAAGAGCTGTATCAAATTGATTCAGCTAAATGTTTCGGTTTAGTCATCTCACCAGGTGTATTAAATTCCATCCGCAAAGAGAGATTACTAGCTCTTGGTTTGAAAGATGATGCGAATTATGCACAAATCGAGCGGATTCAAGAGGAATTGCGACATTTTGAAACTGTTGTTTCTAAAATCGGCTGCCAAGTGATTGATGTTTCAAATCGAGCAGTTGAAGAAACAGCGAATGTCATCCTCACCAAATTAGCTAGTCGATTCCTATGAATTAATAAGGAGAAGGACCGTCCGATAAAAAAGGGTTGGTTCTTCTATTTAGATTGTGTACAATAGTGAATTGTCGCCGTTCTATAATCTTCTAGATTACATACACGGTTTTTTTATAATGTCACGAAATTTTTTTGTCGAATAAGCAGGATTTATGAAAACTATCTAGAATTCAAGTATGTGAGAAGAAAATGGTGATAGAATGACTAAAATTCCAGAAGAGACAATTGAGGCAGTCAGGTCGAAAACGGATATTGTCGATTTGATCGGAGAGTACGTCCAATTGACAAAGCGAGGGAGAAATTGGTTTGGATTATGCCCATTCCATGGTGAAAGTACCCCTTCGTTTTCTGTGTCAGAGGATAAGCAATTGTTTCATTGCTTCGGTTGTGGAGCGAGTGGTAACGCTATTACATTTGTCATGGATATTGATAATAGCCCATTTACAGAGGCGGTCTCAAAATTGGCAGGACGCGCTGGTATCGAATTGGATATCTCTCTAACAGAAAGTGCAAGCCATTCGAAGTCTGGTGAGTTCCAACAGATGAGGGAAGCGCATGAACTTGCGGCTAATTTTTATAGTCATTTATTACTGAATACAGTGGAGGGTGAAAAAGCATTACAATATTTGGAACAAAGAGGATTTTCGCGTGAGCATATCGAAAAGTATGGTATAGGGTGGTCACTTGACGATCGGGAAGTGTTAAGCCAACTTCTCCAACGTAAGAAATATGATATGAAGGAGATGGAGCGTGCCGGTCTTTGCATCATGAAAAATGATGGTACAGGCTACTTTGACAGGTTTCGAGGACGTATTATGTTTCCGCTGCATGACGATAATGGCAATGTAGTCGGTTTTTCAGGTAGGACGTTATCGACGTCCAAAGACGAAGCGAAGTATTTAAATAGTCCAGAAACACCCATATTTGAAAAGAGCCGATTGCTTTATAATTTTCATAACGCACGTCTTAATGTTCGTAAAACGGGTAAAATAATATTGTTCGAAGGTTTTATGGACACAATTGCAGCAGAAAGAGCTGGAATTATGAATAGTGTGGCAGTTATGGGTACATCCTTGTCTGACACACATATTACGAAATTAAAAAGAATTGCGAACCAGTTGATCATCTGTTGTGATGGTGACAACGCAGGTTGGGAAGCGGCTAAGCGGTTTGCTAATCTTACTGCTCAAAAAGGACTAGACGCACAAATTGCGTTACTTCCTTCAAAGTTAGATCCCGACGAATACATTTCCACGTATGGTGGGGAATCATTCGTTGAGAAAGTGATCGGCAACCCACATACGTATATGTCGTTTATTCTGGCTTTTTACAAAAGGTCAAAAAACTTAACACATGAAAACGATGTGCTCCAATATATTCATGAAGTGCTAGAAGAGCTTGCCCAGAAAGTTTCCCCGATTGAACGAGATCTTATGATCCGTCAATTGTCTACGGAGACGGGTGTTTCTGCACAGGCACTTCAAGAGCAATTCATTAAAAAGGTTGGCGAGTTTGCAAAACAGGAAAAAGCTGAAGTGTTTACTGGACAAGCACCGCCTTCCTTACCGAAGATGCCAAACCGAAACCTGTCCAGTATCGAAAGGGCAGAGCGGTTACTCTTATGTCACTTGTTGAATGATGGCCAGTTGTTTGACAGGATACGTGAATCCCATTCACAAGTATTTGACGGTGATGACTATACAGCTATTTTCGTCAAGTTGGCAGGTTTTTATGAACAACATGGGACACCAGACTTCCACAGATTTGCAGAATCCTTGGAAGATCGAGGACTCCGTAAAACGGTCATGGAAGCGGCGATGTTGGAGAGAGATCCTGAATATGCCGAACAGGAAATCCATGACTGCATTCATCATCTTGAGAGACATCGAATTATCAAGCAAATTAATCAGATGATGCATGAATCAAAAGAAGCGGAAAAGATGAACGATTATACCCGGGCACTGGAGCTGGCCAGGGAAATCATACAGCTCCGGAAATCATTATCGGCGATGTAAGCCGTATTCCGGTGAATTAAGGAGGAACGGGTATTATGACTAAAAATGAGCAAGCTGGAGAGATGGAGAACGAGATGACATTAGAAGAAGTGAAAGCAAGTTTATTGGAAGCGGGTAAAAAAGCGGGAGAATTATCTCAGGACGAAGTGGCGGAAAAGCTTTCCGTATTTGAAATGGAACCGGATCATTTTGAGGAATTTTTGGATCAACTTGAAGCAGCCGGCATTGAAATGGAAAGAAAAGAAGACGAAGAAGCAGGTAAAGATGAAGAGCAATTTGATTTGAATGATTTAAGTGTTCCCCCAGGTGTGAAAATTAATGACCCTGTCCGGATGTATTTGAAAGAAATCGGACGTGTCGACTTGTTGACAGGTGATCAAGAAGTGAAGTTGGCGATTGCTATTAAAGATGGCGTAGCCGCTGAAGAGAAACTTGCAGAAATGCAAACACCTGATCCGGAATTACTGGAAATTGTTGATAAAGGGGAGCACGCAAAAAAACGTCTTGCTGAAGCGAACCTTCGTCTTGTCGTCAGCATTGCGAAAAGATATGTTGGTCGTGGCATGCTCTTCTTAGATTTAATTCAAGAAGGAAATATGGGGCTTATTAAGGCCGTCGAAAAGTTCGATCATACGAAAGGCTTTAAATTCAGTACGTATGCGACTTGGTGGATTCGTCAAGCCATTACGCGAGCGATTGCGGACCAAGCCCGTACAATCCGTATCCCTGTGCATATGGTGGAGACCATCAATAAACTGATTCGTGTTCAACGTCAATTGTTACAAGACCTAGGTCGTGAACCTTCTCCAGAAGAAATCGGAGAAGAGATGGACTTGACTGCTGAAAAGGTCCGTGAAATCCTGAAAATTGCTCAAGAACCTGTTTCACTTGAAACACCAATTGGGGAAGAGGATGATTCCCATCTAGGAGACTTCATTGAAGACTCCGAAGCGCAATCCCCATCGGACCACGCTGCATATGAATTGTTAAAAGAGCAGCTTGAAGATGTATTAGATACATTGACAGACCGTGAGGAAAACGTGTTACGTCTTCGTTTCGGTTTAGATGACGGTAGAACAAGAACACTTGAAGAAGTAGGTAAAGTGTTTGGCGTCACACGTGAACGAATTCGTCAAATTGAAGCAAAAGCACTTCGTAAGTTAAGACATCCTTCAAGAAGCAAACGTCTAAAAGATTTCTTAGAGTAAAACTGGGCATCGGCATACTGACTATGCCGATGTTTTCTTCATTATTCGTGCAGTTATCATGAGTAGGAGCGAGTGAAAACATGAATGCTCAACGGAAAAAGATCATCATGGCTGAAATCCATTATTGGAAACAAAACAAGTTATTACCTGAACACTATTGTGACTTTTTGCTTACGTTGTATACACAAGGGGAAGAACAAGCAGTCGATGTCAATGATGCGATTCTCGTGAAAGAAAAAAAGAGTGAGACGGCAAGTTTGCTAGGGATTGTTTTCTTTGTAAGTCTCATAGGTGCAAGCTTGTTCTTTCTAAATACGATTCCACTCGTTACGATAAGCGTAGCCATTTTATCGACGATTGTATTGCTTATGGTGGCAAAGAGGCTATTTCAACATCAATCTATCAATCGATCAATTGTATACATATTATCCGCTTTATTGGTATTAGGCGTTTCGGTGAAAATTTGGTTATTGTTTTTTGAGGGGCAAAACGTCTTGTTAATCATTTTGTTAAGTTTAAATTGTGTGCTTTGGCTTCTAGCAGGAAAATTTTTTAGATTAGTCTATTTTACACTTTCGGGCACTGTTGGATTAGCATTCATTGTCGGATTTTATGTTATGAAACTACTGTAAATAGGCAAGTGTTCCGGTCGTTCGAAAGAATGATTGTGAATCACTTGCAATTTTCGGTATAATAGAAATGTAAGCGTTAACAAATAGGGGGTCTGTACGATGAATTTCGATTTGACAGATGAACAGCTCATGATTAAAAAGATGATGAGGGAGTTTTCAGACGAAGTAGTTGCTCCGGGGGCCATCGAACGGGATAAAACGAAACATTTTCCTGTCGATATTTTTAAAGAGTTGTCTAAAATGGGGATGATGGGACTTCCGTTTCCTGAAAAATATGGGGGAGGCGGTGCGGATACAACAAGTTTCGCAATTGTCACAGAAGAATTGAGTAGAGCCTGTGCTTCAACTGGCATTACGTATTCTGCGCATATATCTTTAGGTGGTGCGCCTCTTCACTTGTTTGGCACGGAAGAACAGAAACAGGAGTACTTGGCGCCAATTTGTAAAGGTGAATCATTTGGAGCTTTTGGATTGACTGAACCGAATGCTGGGTCTGATGCGGGGGGGACACAGACGACTGCTAAAGAAGATGGCGATGATTTCGTCATTAACGGCTCAAAAGTCTATATTACAAACGCGAGTTACGCCAAACATTTAGCAATTACTGCGATCACTGACAACACCAACGGTAAAAAAGAAATCAGTGCCATTATTGTACCGACGGATGCAGAAGGTTTCACGGTTATTGATAACTATGAAAAAATGGGCTTGAATGCATCCAATACAACTGAATTAGTGTTAGACAATGTATGTGTACCGAAAAAGAACTTATTAGGTACACGGGGTCATGGATTTAGACAATTCCTCGTTACATTAGATGGCGGCAGGATTGGAATAGGCGCTATGGCTGTAGGAATTGCTCAAGCTGCCTATGAACGTGCGCTCCGCTACTCTAAGGAACGGAAACAATTTGGAAAGACGTTGTCGGAATTCCAAGTGACGCAATTTAAACTTGCAGATATGGCGATGAAAATCGAATTGGCTCGAAATTTGGTCTATAAAGCGGCTTGGTTAAAAGATCAAGGCCGACCATTCACGAAAGAAGCAGCGATGTGTAAGCTGTATGCTTCCGAAATTGCAATGGAAGTCGCAGACGAAGCAATTCAAATACATGGTGGCTATGGGTATATGAAGGAATATGAAGTGGAACGATATATGCGTGACGCCAAATTATTAGAGATTGGTGAAGGAACGTCAGAAGTGCAACGTATGGTAATTGCTCGACAAATTGGTTGTTAAGGAAAAAGTTTGTCCAAATTGTCACAAACAATTAAATGTACAGTGATAACTCTTTCAGTTTTTCTCACTATACAGTACAATGTTAGATGTGCACTGTATACTTTTACAGAATAAATCCTGAAAAAGGAGGGTAATTCGATGAAAAACAATCCTGTTGTACCTTATATCCTAATTTTCGCACTAGGATTGGGCCTAATTTTCTTCATGTCCCTTTATGGTATCGAGCAGAAAGAAGAGATCGCTGGAGCAGATGAAGAAGGAAAAACGGAAGAAAGCAATGATGGAGCAGCTTCTGAAGATTTTGATCCTGAAACCTTCGTACAAGGACAATGTATCGGCTGCCATGGTGGCGATTTAGCTGGTGGTATGGGACCTAGCCTAGTCGGTCTGTCAGATTCCAAAGAAGAGATTCATGACATCATTAAAAACGGTCAAGGTGGAATGCCACCGTTCGGAGGTAAAATCTCAGACGAGCAAATCGACCAATTGGCTGAGTATATCCTAACACTTAAATAAGCCTATGTAAGAGCTAGCAGGACTGGAATTCCATTCAGTCCCGCTAGCTTTTTCATTTCTGGCATTACACAGCTAAATGCCTTACAATAAGAGCATTGGAAAGGTGGGGATCATTTGAATTCCGAAAAGTTATCAAATCGATTGATGGCCGTTGCATCATTCGTCGAATCGGGAGCGATTGTCGCAGATATTGGAAGCGATCACGCATATTTGCCATGTTTTTTGGTGAATGCCGGCAAAATCAATAAAGCAATAGCGGGTGAAGTTGTAAAAGGTCCCTATGAATCCGCTGTGAAAAATGTGAAGAAAAACGGTTTGGACAATGCAATTACCGTTCGTCTAGCAAATGGTTTGCATGCAATTCAAGAGGCGGACGCTGTTGACACAGTGACGATTGCTGGTATGGGTGGTCCTTTAATCGCTTCGATTTTAGAGGAAGGCTCTTCCCAATTGCAAACGGTCTCCCGAATTATTGCACAACCAAATATTCATGCGTTGGCGATTCGTCAATGGGCAATAAAAAACAACTGGAAGCTTGTTGATGAGGAAATTATTAAGGAAGATCATAAAATCTATGAAGTGCTTGTCCTTGAACGAGGTGAGGCTTCCTATAATGAGGCAGAAATGCTTGTAGGGCCATTTCTAGCGAAAAAAAGATCATCTGTCTTTTTGGAAAAATGGGAACGGGAACTTGTGGAGTGGCAACGGATCGTTCAAGAATTACAACAAGCTGGAGAAAGCTCCAACATTTTAATGAAAAAGCGCGAACTACAAACTAAAATTGACTTGGTGAGGAGTGTACTGTCACGATGAAAAAAGTGAATGGGCATGAAATCATTTCCCTCTTTGAGCAATGGTCGCCAAAACGGTATGCAGAAGACTGGGATCCTGTTGGTTTACATATTGGACAGTTAAACAGAACTGTTCAGAAAGTATTAGTAACGTTAGATGTCAATGAAGCAGTTGTTGATGAAGCGATCGAACAAGGGGCAAATCTTATCATTGCACACCATCCACCAATTTTTCAGCCGCTAAAGCATATTTGGACAGACACACCCCAAGGTCGATTAATCGAAAAATGTATAAAAAACGATCTATCTGTTTATGCAGCACATACAAATTTGGATGTCGCACCTGGTGGGGTCAATGATTTGTTGGCGCATAAGCTCCAATTACGCCAGTTAGAGGTGATGAAGCCGACCGTATCAGATCCATTGTACAAATTAGCCGTATTTTGTCCAGCGGATTATGCGGATGATTTGCGGGAAGCGTTAGGCAATGCCGGTGCGGGCGCACTAGGAGATTATGCTGGTTGCAGCTTCAGTTCGACAGGTATAGGTCGATTTACACCGATCACCGGTGCAGATCCATTCATTGGGAAAGTCGGTAAAAGTGAAAGTGTCGCGGAAGAACGAATTGAAGTCATACTTCCTGGACCAATAAGAAACAAAGTATTACAAGCAATGCTCGCTGCACATCCTTACGAAGAACCTGCCTACGACTTCTTCGTGCTCGATCAACGAACGGAGCAACTAGGTTTAGGCAGGGTCGGTGTATTGGAGGAAACAATGAGCCTTAAAGAGTTCGGGAGCTATGTGAAAAGTGTACTAGATGTTCCAGCGATCCGGCTTGTTGGTGATCCAGACAAACAAGTGAGGAAAGTGGCCGTATTAGGGGGCAGTGGAAGTAAATATATTCGAGCTGCTAAAAGGAAAGGCGCGGATGTTTTCGTATCGGGTGATATCGATTTTCATAGCGCACAAGATGCCGAATTAATGGACTTAGGAATTATCGATCCAGGCCACCACGTAGAAAAAGTAATGATTGAAGGTGTCGCAAAGAGAATGCAAAAGGAATGCACTGATAAAGGATTTGACGTAAGGTTCATCCAATCAGCCATCGATACTGAACCTTTTACATTCCTTCAGTAAATCTTTCTAAACCGATGAAATAGAATCATTGGAACGATATGGAATGACATGACGTTGTTACGTAATCATAAAAACGAGCTGTCCCGTCGGTATTTCACCGTAGGGACAGCTCTTCTGTATCATTCGTTTGATACATAAGGTTCAATTCGTTTGACAGGTTCAGGATTTTTGATTTTTGGTAAAATCCGGTTCAAAGTGAATTTTCTTTCTGGAATATGTGTCGCTGGATCTGCCGGGTCAAATTGTTCAAGGAAATTAATCACTTCACGCACGATGAGTGTCGGTGTAGAAGCCCCAGCAGTGACAGAAACAGTTTCTACTCCTTCTAACCAGGCAATATCAATCTCGGAGACATCCGAAATTCGATAGGATGGTGTATTCGCAATTTCAACAGAAACTTGTGTTAACCGGTTCGAGTTATTACTCTTCGGATCGCCAACTACGATGAGAAGATCTGATGCTCCTGCTTGTTCAGCAACGGCTTCTTGTCGAACTTGCGTGGCGAGACAGATCTCTTTGTGCACTTCAATGTGTGGGAATTTCTCTTTTAACGCATCCATGATGTGCTCAACATCCCATTGACTCATCGTTGTTTGATTCGTAACGAGGAGTTTCTCATTGTGGAGATTTAGTTGCTCAACGTCTTCCATCGTCTCAATGAGATGGACTGCGTGTGGTGCAACACCAATCGCACCTTCAGGTTCAGGATGGTGTTTTTTTCCGATATAAATGATATGATAACCTTCTGCGGTTTTTTCTCTAATCAGATCATGTGTAACCGTTACGTCAGGGCACGTCGCATCGATAGAAACGAGTCCTTTTCGCCGAGCGAGTTCACGTACTTCAGGTGAGACGCCATGTGCCGTGAAAATAACAGTACCTGTCTCCACTTGTTCAAGTATTTCTAATCGATTTGGACCATCGAGTGTAATGATTCCATCTTCTTCAAAAGCGTCTGTTACATGTTTATTATGAACAATCATGCCTAGTATATAAATAGGTCTCGGCAACGTTTTGTCGAGTGCCGCATTTCTTGCAATGACCATTGCATCGACAACCCCGTAACAATAGCCGCGCGGGGAAATCTTCATTACTTTCATTTATTCCACACTCCTCAACAGGGATCTGTCTCCATTATAGCGGAGTTGAGGAACTGATTCAAAGTTATTAATTAGGTGGCTGAAAAATGCGAGGGCCTGAACCGCCTGCCAGATTACTTAATGCAGATCCTGCCGCTGATGCACTGCTTGGCGTCCCACTAGCTGGTGTAGCGCCTGCGTTCGGTAATGACTGGAAGCCTTTGTACAATCGCCACATTGCCGGCAAGTTTTGAACCATTGGCGCCATTTGTTGGACGAGTGGTGCGAATTGTTGGGCAGTGTTTAAGAACTGATTGGCCGTTTGCATGTACATTTCCATTTTGTTTGTATTCTTTTGACCGGCATTTTGTGAAGGCGGGCCAAACTGGTTTCCAGTTGGAGCCCCATAGAATTGTCTTTGCGGCATGTCGTAATTTTGGATAGGCTGTGGTCCGTACGGAATGGTTTGCCTCATCGCAACGGGAGGAGACTGATTTGAAGCAAATGGATAAAAAGATTCGTATCTCATAGGTAACCCCTTTCTATTCGTCATTGTGATCTTTCACAATATATACTATGCCAAAATCGCATACGACGGAACGGAATCATGATACAATAAGAAAACGTTAGGAGGCATACAATGTCTAAATTTACAGATTATCAATTTAAACCGTTTTTACGTGAAGCAATTGAACAATTAGGTTTCACATCCCCTACACCGATACAAAAAGAAATGATTCCATTGATCCTAAAAGGCACGAATGCAATTGGACAAGCCCATACCGGAACAGGAAAATCTCACAGTTTCCTCATACCAATCGTAGAACGGCTGGATGAACAGAAGGATGAATTACAGGCGGTTATCACTGCACCTACAAGAGAACTGGCAATGCAGTTATTTGAGGAATTGAATAAGATGATTGCTAAGACTGCTATTAAAAGTTCGCTGTTGATTGGTGGCACGGATAAGCAGCGTGCAATGGATAAGTTAAAGTCAAATCCGCATATTATTGTCGGTACACCAGGACGTATCCGTGATATGGCTGAAAATAAAGCATTAGCGATTCATACGGCTTCCATTCTTGTCATCGATGAAGCAGACCTCGCTTTTGACATGGGATTCATCGAAGATATCGATCAATTTGCTTCGAAAATGCCGACTGATTTAGAAATGTATGTGTTTTCTGCGACGATTCCAGAAAAACTAAAACCTTTCCTCTCAAAATACATGGAAAGCCCTGTGCATGTACAAATAGGTGATAAAAAACCTTTAACAGAAGGAATGCACTACTCACTCGTTCCCGTGAGAAGTATGGATCGAAAAAAGAAACTGTTGCATATCGTTCAGTCGATTAATCCCTATTTGGCGATTATATTTACGAACACAAAACAAAACGCTGATCAACTTGCCGATTATTTGGCCGATCAAGGCATTAAGGCAGGCAGAATTCACGGTGATTTATCACCTCGTGAACGGACACGGATGATGAAACAAGTCCGTGATCTCGACTATCAATTTATTGTGGCGACTGACCTTGCTGCTCGTGGAATCGATATCCCGGGTGTCAGCCATGTCATTAACTACGAATTACCCGATGACTTGGAATTTTTCATTCACCGCGTAGGGCGTACTGCACGTGCAGGATTGGAAGGCAATGCCATCACACTTTATGAGCCATCCGAGGATGATAAAATCGTTCAAATTGAAAAACTCGGCATACCGTTTGTGCATGAAGATGTCAAAAACGGCGAGTGGTTTGAAGTGAAAGAACGCAATGCTCGTAAAAAGCGTGTCAAAGAAACAGACGAATTGGACCGTAAAGCTGCATCTTATGTACGTAAACCTGACAAAGTAAAGCCGGGCTATAAAAAGAAAATGACAAAAGAGATGGAGAAATTTAAGAAGAGGGAAAGGAGATTGAAACGGAAAAATGGGAAATGATCAACCGCTACTGTTAGGATCACATGTTTCAATGAGTGGCAAAAAGATGTTGCTTGGTTCAAGTGAAGAGGCACTCGGTTATGGGGCATCCACATTTATGATTTATACGGGTGCTCCGCAAAATACAAGAAGAAAACCAATTGAAGAACTGAATATTGATGCAGGCTTGCGTCATATGCAGGAAAATGGCATGGCCAATATCGTCGTGCATGCTCCTTACATTATCAATATCGGCAATACGACGAAACCCGAAACTTTCCGATTGGGTGTGGATTTCTTACAAGAAGAAATTAGACGAACAGCTGCACTTGGCGCAGATCAAATCGTCCTTCACCCAGGTGCGCATGTCGGAGCGGGGGCTGATGCAGGTATTGCTAAAATTATCGAAGGATTAAACGAAGTACTGTCTGAAGATGCGAACGTTCGAATTGCTTTGGAGACGATGGCGGGTAAGGGTAGTGAGTGTGGTAGAAGCTTTGATGAGATTGCAAAAATTATCGATGGTGTAACGCATAACGAACGCTTGTCTGTCTGTTTTGATACATGTCACGTCCATGATGCAGGTTACGATATTGTCAATGACTTCGCAGGTGTACTTGCACAATTTGATGAGATAGTTGGTAAAGATCGTATTTCGGTCATCCATGTCAACGACAGTAAAAATGAACGTGGTGCCATGAAAGACCGACATGAAAATATAGGACATGGGTATATCGGTTTTGAACCGTTATCGTATATTGTCCATCATCCAGATTTCAAGCACATACCGAAGATCCTGGAAACACCATTTGTCGGTACGGATGCAAAAAACAAACGTGCTCCATATGAACAGGAAATCGCTATGCTCAAAGCGAAAAAGTTCCAACCGGAATTACGGGAACTTCTACTCGTTTAATGTTTATGGATTGACACCTCACTCGTTCCGTGAGGTGTCAATCCAATTTACATTCGACTAGTAGTTCAAATCCTGTCTAAATATTGCCTGAACAATTCCTCGCCTTTTTTATCTCCGACAGCAGCCTTCACTTTTGAGATGAAGCTCTCCGGAACGCCAGTAAACAACCAATGAAAAGAAATTTCGTCTAGCAATGGCCGTAAAGCTTGTATTTCTCTGATCGATAAATCAATACCATATCGATCTGCTAACTGTTTTGCCTCTGCATCACTTTTCATTTTAATTTCATTTACAAATTGCAAATAGTCCAACATCCATCATTCCTTCTCAAATATTTGTATACATAAGAAACTTCGTTTATACTTTTACAAGTAATAGTAATCGTTCCTGTTTACTAGCAAGCTGTTACGTGATTCGAGCGAATTGCGTTAAATGAGGAGTAAGATAGAGAGGGTTATCGCATGACCAACACAATTATTGAATGCTCAAATATTAGTTTTACCTATGAACAATCTACAGTTCTCGATTCTATTTCCTTGAAAGTGAACGAAGGGGAGTTTTGGGCGCTCATCGGTCCAAATGGTTCTGGAAAATCTACCTTAATCAAAATCATTTTAGGGTTATTACAACCGGATCAAGGGCGTGTAAGACTGTATGGGGAAGATGCCGCTTCTTTTAGACAGCGTGAAAAGATTGGTTATGTCTCCCAAAAATCCAATTCTTTTAATGCTGGTTTTCCAGCGACAGTACTTGAAGTCGTCAAGAGTGGCCTTACGCGTAAAGTAGGTTTGTTTAAAAACTTCACGAAGGCAGACGAAAAGCAGGCATTGGAAGCCTTGAAAATTGTTAAGATGGATGCCTACGCTGCATCAAGTATCGGCGAATTGTCCGGTGGGCAGCAGCAGCGAGTTTTCATCGCACGTGCATTAGTCGGCAATCCTGAATTACTCATTATGGATGAGCCAACTGTGGGTATCGATCAAAAAAATGTTGCTTCGTTCTATTCTATGCTCAATGACTTAAACCGTGAACACGGTATTGCAATCCTACTCGTGACACATGAAATTGACTTAGTGACAGAGCTTGCTTCCCATGTTGCATGCCTCAATCGAACAATTCATTTTCATGGTCCTCAAGCGGCTTATCAGCAGATGGATAATCGAGAAATTTCAAATTGGTATGGGCATCCAGTTCGTCGTGTTCATTCGTCGAAGAAGGAGGCTTGACGATGCTTTCAGCTATATTATCCTATGAGTTTTTGCAAAATGCTTTCTTGTCTGGGCTAATTATTGGGGTGATTGCACCACTTTTAGGCTTGTTCATCGTCGTCAGAAGACTTGCGCTCATTGCGGATGCATTAAGTCATGTTGCGCTGGCGGGTATTGCAGGTAGCCTTTATTTAAGTCAGACGGTGCTGTTCTTTGCTCCATTGAATCCAATTTATTTAGGAATGGCTACAGCGGTAGGAGGCTCTTTGTTAATCGAAAGGTTAAGAGGGGCTTATAAAAACTTTGAAGAACTTGCAATTCCGATTATCCTTTCAGCAGGCATTGGGTTCGGCGCAATCTTTATTTCACTGGCTAAAGGGTTCGGCTCTGATTTAGTCGGTTATTTATTTGGCTCCGTTTCGGCAGTGAGTCGACAAGATTTAGGGATCGTTCTAATTATTGCAGTTGTCGTCATCGCTTTTATTTGGATCTTTTACAAAGAGTTGTTTGCATTATCTTTTGATAAGGAGTATGCGCGTGTCTCGGGCGTGAATGGAAAAGTGATTCAAACGGTGTTTATGATAATTGTGGCGCTTGTCATTGGCGCTTCAATGAGAATAGTCGGGATTTTACTTGTTTCTTCACTAATGACATTGCCAGTTGCCGCAGCGATTCAATTAGCGAAAAGTTTCAAAGGGGCTATGTTGTATTCCATCGTGATTGGAGAGTTATCTGTTTTAATCGGCCTTTTTGCAGCCTATCATCTGGACATTGCACCAGGAGGAACGATTGTAGTCACCTCCATTGTGCTATTATTACTAGTGCTGGGTTGGAATAAATTCAAAGGGAAGAAGCCAACTCGGAAAGTGAGAGGGGAATTTGTATGACACTTGATGAGGCATGGAGAATTTTACAAGCAAACCAATTTAAACGAACGAAAAATCGGGAAACGATCTTAGAATTTTTTGCGGATAAAGATCGCTATTTGACAGCGATGGAAGTTCGGAATTTTATGGCAATCGATAATCCTGGAATTAGTTATGACACGATTTATCGAAACTTGACGACTTTTGCGGAACTTGGCATTTTGGAGGAGACGGAATTGAACGGCGAGCGGCACTTTCGTATGCAATGCGATCACGGTGTCCATCATCATCACTTCATTTGTACGGATTGTGGCAAAACGAGAAGTATTCCACATTGTCCGATGGAAGAGATCTCTGTCAATCTACCTGGTTATGCAGTTGAAGGGCATAAATTCGAGATTTACGGAAAATGCCCATTATGTATAGAAGCATAGTATGTGAACAATAAAAAGTAGAGAACGGACAATTACGCCGCTCTCTACTTTTTTTATTTGTTCATAAGTTGTTCGGTTGGAAAGTGCTTTTTAATCCATTCATCTGCTTCTTGCCAGCTGTGTACTCGAATGACACCTTCAGGAATCGGTTGACGGTTATAAGGTGTATCGAAAAGCAACACCGGAATCGATAGTGCCTCGTGGATATCTACGGCATTATCGTGCTTATCTTCGAAGAATGCATCCACGTTGAACTTTTTCGCCGTCTCGACTTTGTGATGACTGCCAATGAGTTCGATGTGATCGAAAGGAATCGCTTGCTGTTGAAACCAGTTATGTGTGCAGTCCATGACATTTTCACCGCGAGCAGAAATATAATACAACTCGTAATGCTGTTGCCAGTCGGTTAATATCATCTTTGCATACTCCTGAGCAGGTGATGTCGCATAGATGGTAGATTCCGCTTGCTTGTACCACGTATAGAATTCTTCTTCTGTGATAGGAAAAGCTTTTGTTAAATCATATTCAACGATATCGTCTAACACAAGATTACAGCCGAATTGCTCATTGATATGCGGTAACAGGGACGTCGGGCACGTGACAGTTCCGTCAATATCAATGCCGAAACGAAATTTCCTCATTCAGTTGCTCCGCTTTGTAGAAGTAGCTCTTCTTGTCGTTTCTTTTCAAAGTATTCCTCTGCTAGCTTATCGATTTCCATCTTCAGTTCTTCAACCATTGTTTCTTCAGGCACTTTCCGAACTGTTTTCCCTTTCATGAAAAGTAAACCTTCCCCACGTGCGCCTGCAATGCCGATATCCGCTTCTCGTGCTTCTCCTGGTCCATTAACTGCGCAACCGAGTACCGCTACTTTAAGTGGTGCTTTAATCGTTGAAATGTACTCTTCAACTTCATTTGCAATGGAAATTAAATCGATTTCAATTCGACCGCACGTTGGACATGAAATAAGTGTTGCTGCGTTGGAAGAGAGACCGAATACTTTTAACAACTCACGGGCAACTTTAACTTCTTGGACTGGATCCGCACTTAATGATACGCGGAGTGTGTTCCCAATACCTGCAGATAATAATGTTCCGAGCCCGGCAGCACTTTTAATTGATCCAGCAAATAACGTTCCTGACTCAGTGATGCCTAAGTGGAGCGGATAATCAAAAGCAGCCGCCGCTTTTTTATAGGCTTCGACTGCCAAATTCACGTCAGAAGCTTTCAAAGATACGATAATATCGTGGAAATCAAGATCTTCTAGTATCTTAATGTGATGCAAAGCACTTTCCACCATACCGTCCGCTGTTGGATAGCCGTATTTCTTCAAAATATGTTTCTCAAGGATCCTGCATTTACACCGATACGTATTGGGATTCCTTTTTCTTTTGCAGCTTGAACGACCGCTTCCACTTTTTCTTTTCGGCCGATGTTGCCGGGATTAATGCGGATTTTATCAGCACCTTGTTCAATTGCAATTAACGCTAATTTGTAGTCAAAATGGATATCCACTACAAGAGGGATGTTAATGCGCGCTTTAATTGCTCCGATTGAGTATGCAGCACGCTCGTCAGGACAAGCGACACGAACAACTTGGCAACCTGCTTCTTCGAGGCGTAAGATTTCTTCAACCGTTGCGTCGACATCATGTGTTTTTGTCGTCGCCATACTTTGAATAAAAAGCTCGTCACTGCCACCGATTGTCAAATTACCAACACGGACTGGACGGGTCTTCGATCTGTGTATCATTTCATTCATCAACATTCTCTCCTTAAAAAAACGATAATACTAGAATCTATTTTACCAATCAATGTGTTGAAAAGACAAGAGAGACCGCTCAATGCCCATTATTTGCAATTTGTTAGGTGTGTTTCTGTAAGTGGGAGCTTAATGGATAAACCACCTACAAGATCTTGGTTTTGTAAATGCGGATTAAGGGAATAGAAAATTGATAACCTTTCAACAAAGGATACGTCGCCATCTGGGTACATCGCAAAGAGGGTCTCAATTGTATCACCTTCAATTGTCTTGACGGGAATATAGTCTACGGTTGTTTCTTGACACGGTACTTCATCGCCAAAAAAGGAAGCGAGAGTGATTGTCCCATCAAACAAATCAACACGTATAATGTGAAAAATAATAAACAACACGACAGCAATGCCAAATGTACGCATGAACATCCCTCCTTTTACACTATATGCGTCAAAGAGGGAAGTATTCATTTTACTGTTTTTGGATAATACTTGAGTGCAAAGGCGATATAACTTATATGAATGATGGACGTTAGCCATGCACTAAAAGTTTCGGTCATTGGAAAGAAATCAAGAATCATTGTCAGTAAAAGGGGAAGGGTAATGGCTACGGCAGTCGTTCGCCATATGAAACGATATTCCACTCTCCTGCGAAACAACATCCCAAGCAACATGCCGAATGCGGCGAACAGACTAATTCTGACAAATACATAAAAAGTCGCGATGACGAACTGAAACACAATCGCAATTGGATAAAGCAAACTACCGATCGTTTGACTGTATGCTTCCAATTCAGGCGATGCTTCAAATAAACCACCATCTCCGAGCAAGTATCGTATAAAAGAGATCAGCGTCATCGTAAAAATGAAATAAAAAATATACCGGATTACACGGCCAATTGGAAGCAGACGGAAAGCTGCTAATTTCTTTGGTGCAGACACGCCTGCAAGGAACAAATGTCGAAATGTCACAATGGTGCTACCTCCTTCTGTTTACTATCAGTTTACCACCTTCAGTAACTCGTTTGTTGGCTGGCAGATTCGACAGAATGATGACAATTTCTGAGTCGAATGTTAAGGGAATGTAAAGATTTGCGCACGACTATTTACAATTCGTTAATAATATCAACATAATAAGGGTGCGTATTATTAAGCATGATGGAGGTTGACAGTTTGATGGAAGTGAATTGGCAAGAAATGCTGTTTCAATTTGTAGGAGGTCTTGGGATTTTCCTATTCGCCATAAAATATATGGGAGACGGTCTACAAAAGGCTGCTGGAGACAGATTACGATCTATTTTGGATCGCTTTACAACGAATCCGTTCATGGGCGTACTTGTGGGGATCATTGTAACAATCTTAATCCAGTCTAGTTCTGGAACGACCGTAATTACTGTAGGTCTTGTAAGTGCTGGTTTCATGACATTACGACAAGCGATTGGTGTCATAATGGGTGCCAATATCGGTACGACTGTAACTGCATTTATCATTGGATTGGATGTAGGCGCATATGCATTGCCAATCATGGCAGTTGGTGCATTTCTCATCTTCTTCATAAAAAAGAACAGCATTAAAAACTTGGGGGAAGTCATTTTTGGATTCGGTGGACTATTCCTCGGTCTCGAACTGATGAGTGCAGGGATGAAACCACTTCGTTCACTTGAAGTGTTCACAGACTTTACACTTGCAATGAGTGAGCATTCTATACTCGGAGTTGTTGCAGGGACAGTGTTTACTTTAATTGTCCAAAGTTCAAGCGCAACGGTAGGAATTTTGCAAGGGTTATATGCAGAAAACCTTGTAGACCTCAATGCTGCACTTCCAATTTTGTTCGGAGATAATATCGGGACAACGATAACTGCAATTTTAGCTGCTATCGGAGCATCCGTAGCTGCAAGAAGAGCAGCTGCTACACACGTACTATTCAACGTTGTCGGCGCGATTATTTTCCTGTTGCTACTTCATCCGTTCACATTGTATATCGAATGGATTTCAGGCGTATTAAACTTGGAAAGTAAAATGCAAATTGCATTTGCACATGGAACATTCAACGTCATTAACACATTAATCCAATTTCCATTAATTGGAGCGTGGGCTTTATTTGTAACAAAAATTATTCCAGGTAAAGATGTAACGATCGAATACAAACCGAAGCATCTAGATCCGAACTTCATCAACCAATCACCTTCTGTTGCGATTGGACAAGCGAAAGAAGAGATTATCCGAATGGGTGATTTTGCGGTCCAAGGAATGCAAGAGACATTTGAATATTTAAAGACAAGCAATAAAAGACATGCAGAAACGGCTTATCAAATAGAAGATGCCATTAACAATTTAGATCGAAAAATAACGGATTATCTCGTTGATATTTCAGCTGTGAATATTTCACCAATTGAATCAGCACGCCACGTTATGCTCATGGATACGGTACGTGACATTGAACGAATTGGTGATCATTTTGAAAATATTATTGAACTGATTGATTTCCGTGAAGTGAACCGTGTTAAATTGACGCCGGATGCATTAGAAGATTTAACAGAGATGTTTACATTGACAATTGAAACTGTGGACAAAGCGATTCGTTCACTCGATATGAATGATGTTGAGCTTGCGAAGACCGTTGCTGAACAAGAAGACTTGATCGATAAGATGGAACGCAAATTTAGAAAAAATCATATTGTGCGTTTGAATGGTGGAAATTGTTCTGCGCAGGCAGGTATTGTATTTGTCGATATCGTTTCCAATTTGGAGCGTATCGGAGACCATGCCGTTAACATTGCGGAAGCAATTTTAGGAAAGCGAGTGTAAACGACAATGGAAGTGATCGGCTGGATTGTTACGATCGTTATGTTTATCGTTGCTTTTGCGGGATTAGTCTATCCGATCATTCCATCCGTAATTTTCATCATCGCTGGATTTCTATTATACGGATGGATTGTATCGTTTGAAGAACTTACTTGGTTGTTTTGGGTGATTCAAATTCTATTTGTCATCTTACTTTTTGGCGCAGACACACTTGCGAATCTTGTCGGTGTTAAAAAGTTCGGTGGGTCGAAGGCAGGGATGTGGGGAAGCACGATTGGTTTGCTCGTCGGTCCATTTGTCATACCGGTTGCTGGAATCCTAATTGGTCCTTTTATCGGTGCTGTACTTGCTGAACTGATTGTTTCGAGGTCTGGACTGAAACAATCACTCCTAACAGGGATTGGCTCATTGGTTGGCTTTTTAACATCTTTTGTCACGAAAGGTGCGATTATGCTCCTAATGATAGGGATTTTTATCTTCTTTGTTGCCATATAATTCATTTGAATTGAATGGCTTTAGAAATTTTGCTATCGTTAACATTGTAGGATAAAAACCAATCTATCGAGGAGGAATGGACAAATGGCTTACCAATTACCTGAGCTACCATACGCATATGATGCATTAGAGCCTCATATCGACAAAGAAACAATGAACATTCACCACACGAAACACCACAATACGTATGTAACGAATGTGAACAATGCATTGGAAGGACATGCAGATTTAGCATCTAAATCTGTTGAAGAACTCATTTCGAATATGGATGCAGTGCCTGAAAACATTCGTACAGCTGTCCGTAACAATGGTGGCGGTCATGCAAACCACTCATTCTTCTGGAAAATTCTATCTCCAAATGGTGGCGGTGCGCCAACTGGTGAACTTGCAGAAGCAATTGACAAGAAATTCGGTAGTTTTGATGCATTTAAAGAAGAATTTGCAAAAGCTGCTGCAACGCGCTTCGGTTCAGGATGGGCATGGCTTGTTTCCAACAATGGAGAACTTGAAATCATGTCAACACCAAACCAAGATTCTCCGTTAATGGAAGGAAAAACGCCAATTCTTGGATTGGATGTTTGGGAGCATGCATACTACCTAAACTATCAAAACCGTCGTCCTGATTATGTTTCAGCGTTCTGGAACGTTGTAAACTGGGATGAAGTCGCGAAAAACTATCAAAAATAATTGTTAATCGGCAACCAAGCATACATCCTTTTCGTCAGGATGTATGCTTTTTTATATTTTGAATGCTATAATTCATAATGAACTTATTATGTAAGGGGATTACCAATGAAGAAGTCGATGCGCAAAACGGATCAAGCAAAAATCCGACAACGTAAACATATTGCTTTCAGGATGAATCTATTGTTCTTTTCGATATTCGTCCTATTTTCATTGCTCATTTTCCGACTTGGCTATTTACAAATTGTCAAAGGGGATGACTATAGAAGAGGCTTAGAACAAAAAGAAGAAATATCAGTGAACACGAGTGTACCTAGAGGAAGAATTTATGACCGTACAGGTAAAGTCTTAGTGGATAATCATCCGATGAATGCCATTACATATACAAAAACCTCCTCCACAACAGCAAAGGAAATGTACCAAATCGCTGAAAAGCTATCACAATTAATTGAGCAAGATACGAAACGGGTCACACTCGGTGATAAGCGGGATTTCTGGATTTTATTGCACAGTGAAGAAGCGGAGGCGAAAGTAAGTCGTAAAGAGATTGAGCAAATTAGTGAAGACGGTGTATCGAAAAAAGAAATCCAACGAGAGATTAATCGCCTTACACGCGAACGAATTACAGACGAAGAGTTGAATTCTTTTACGGATCATGAATTGGAAGTACTGGCGATCTATCGAGAAATGATGTCAGGTTACGCGTATTCACCGCAAATCATTAAGAGCGGGAATGTGACACCAGAAGAGTTTGCAGCCGTCTCAGAACGACTTGATGAGTTTAAAGGTGTGAATACGACAACTGACTGGGAACGTGTGAAATTCTCCGATAGTACAATTCTTGGTACAACAACAAGCCCGATCGAAGGCATACCGAGGTCCCATTTGGATTACTATTTGGCAAGGGATTATTCCAGGAATGACCGGGTAGGTAGAAGTTATTTTGAACAGTATTATGAAGAACTGCTAAATGGCGAGAAAAAAATCGTGAAAAACGTTAAGGATCGAACGGGTACTGTCATTGAAACGAAAACTGTACGCGAAGGGGAACCAGGTAAGGACCTTGTGTTGTCGATGGACAGTGAGTTGCAAGAGTCAGTAGAGGATGTAGTGTCATCTAAACTTCTTGAGATGAAAAAAGACCCGAAGGCTGGTTTGTTGGATCGAGCATTTGTAGTAATGATGGATCCGAATAACGGTGAAGTCCTGTCGTTGGTTGGGAAACGACTAGTGAAGGATGAAGACACCGGCAAATGGGAAGTACGTGATTATGCCTATGGTACCTTCACGTCTGCTTACGAAGTAGGTTCTACTATAAAGTTGGCAACTGTATTAACGGGATATAGTGAGGGAGTTCTCTCAATTAATGAGACAAAAATCGATGAGCCGATTTATTTGAGAGGGTCGACAAAACGTTCCCTATTCAATCAGAACGGACGTGTTCAACTGAATGACGTTGTAGCCATTGGTCGGTCTTCAAACGTGTATATGTTCCGTATTGCAATGTCGTTAGGAAATGCAGTATATCGTCCACATATGCCGTTACCGATTGACATGGAAGGGTTCGATAAATTAAGGAACTCCTATGCTTCATTCGGTCTGGGCGTAAAGACTGGAATTGATTTGCCTGGAGAGTATACGGGGGTTACAGGCCGAGAAACTGTCACTGAATCAGGAAAGTTGTTAGACTTCGCGATTGGTCAATTTGATACGTATACACCGTTGCAACTTGCACAATATGTCTCTACTATTGCAAATGGTGGTTATCGAGTTGCACCCAAAGTGCTCAAGGAAATCCGTGAACCGTCTCAAGATGGAAAGACATTAGGTGTGTTGTTACAAGAAACGGAAGCAAATGTCCTAAATCGCATTAACAATACAGCTGAAGAAATTGAGCAAGTTAAAAAAGGGATGGAATACGTCTATTATGGCCCGAATGGTACGGGACGTGGTATTTTTGACGGCGCATCGTACAAGGCAGCAGGCAAGACCGGGACAGCCCAATCGTTTTATTACGGAGATGACCGAAGTAAATATGGGACGCCTTCTGTCAATTTAACGCATGTCGGCTTTGCTCCTGCGGAAAATCCTGAAGTTGCCTATGCGGTTGTTATTCCTTACGGATCCACCCAACGTGATGATTATCGTTACGCCAGTGATGCAATGAAATTGTTCGTTAGAAGTTCGGTCGATACGTATTTTGAGTTGAAAGAGAAGCGTATGAAAGCAAACCCGATTGAAACGACAACGCCGCAAATTGAGCGTGTTGTGGAGGATGAGGGGACTGACGAATAATTTATTTGGTTTGAAATGATGAATAGGAAGCTGTTCGATCAATTTATGATCGTAATAAAAGGCTGTCACAGAAGTTCAGTTGTTACTGGCTTCTGGACAGCCTTTTTAGCAGCTCGCAAGGAGACTAATTTGTTATTAACTTTGCAATTTGTGGGATGTCCATCGATGAATCGACTTCGTATTCCCCGATTTGTATCCGACCGGATAGTTTGTTTTGACTTAAATAATGTTCCAACTCGTTCTTGTTTTCAATAATGCCAGCACGCACAAGTTTGTTTGCGACACTCGTAGAAGTAGAGCCTTGTTCGATCGTTAAAATTGTTTTCGTAATTTGTTGCACTGAATCATTTGGCTTCGAATCGTCCTTCTTGTTTGTGGATGCTTTGCTTTGCTGTTGATCTGCCATAGAGTTGGTTTGAGCAATCGCTAACTCTTTTTTTACCCGTTCCAATTCAGCCGTAACTGCTTTTAAATTGTCTTTGTAAGATGAATCGTCCGCTTGTGTAGATGCATCCTGTGTAAAATACAAGATACCCGCAGCGAGGATACAACCGATGCCAATACTTCTGAATACGTCTTTCATCGTGATGATACACCTCGTGTCTGCAGTACATGCATAACTTCTTCATTGGTTAACGAAGCGCGTTTCGCAATATCGGTTATAGAATAGCCTTGTGCATGAAGGGAAAGGATCTGGTTAACGATAATTTCGTGTATTGGCTTTGTTTTGAGTTGTTTTGAAGGGCTGATAGGATTGACGTCAATGAGCAATTCCTCTTCAACTGCTCGCAGTCTTTTTTTCAATTGATTTGTTTCTTGATGTAGACTAATTGAGATATCTTCTAATTCATCTGCTTGTTTACGTGAATTTTTAAAGAAGAAGGAAACGATAATACATATGATTCCGATGATTAATAAAATTTCTGTAACATTCACTTCAATACGCCTCCGAAAATAGATTGCTTTTTCCCATAGTATCATAAGGAGCATCTGAATGTAATTTGAAACTTTCTTCTTTACATACACGTATGTTATGATACAATAAATAAGTCGTATAAATCATGCTCATATTTAATTTATCTAATTGCCAATGAGTGGGAGGGACAACAATGCGCGTAAATATTACACTTGCTTGCACAGATTGTGGAGAGCGTAATTATATTACAAAGAAAAACAAGCGTAACAATCCGGAACGTCTTGAAATGAAAAAATATTGCTCACGTGAAAAGAAACAAACTTTGCACCGTGAAACAAAATAATCGCTCATGCCAAAACCTTTACCGGTTTTGGTTTTTTATTTCAAAATGGGGGAATACTAAATGGGGAAACAATTTACGCGAACACAAATACTAGAAGTTATGAATGATATAGATAGATTGGCGCATGCCGATCAATCAAGAAAAATTTTTGAACAACTGTGTTTGACAGAAGTTTTTAAGGCGGCTTCAACAGTCGGTATTACGATTTCCAGGTATCCTGAAATTGATACAAGAACGATTATTGAACATGCGTGGGCATTGGGAAAACGAGTTGCTGTACCTCGATGCAATCCATCCACAAAAGAGATGGACTTCAGAATCATCAACTCGTACGATGACCTTGAAGTTGTGTATATGAATTTACAGGAACCAATTATTGATCGATCGGTATCGGTTAGACCGGACGAAATTGACTTGCAAGTTGTTCCGGGCGTCGTATTTGCAAAGGATGGTTATCGTATCGGCTATGGTGGCGGGTATTACGATCGCTATCTATGTGCTTTTCAAGGTAACACGCTTTCATTAGCTTTTGATTTGCAAGTAGTCGAAAAAATACCGATTGAAACATATGATCAACCTGTGGGAAAAATTATTACCGAAACAGCTATTATAGATTGTGAAGCGGTGCGTGAAGAGAATGACTAACTACTTGACTGTATTGCAACTACTAAAACGGTTTGGCATTCACATTTATACAGGTGAAAAGAAGACAGATATAGAGCTTATGATGGCGGAAGTGAAAGAGTTGCATGAAAGTGGCCTACTGATGAAAGAAGACTACTTACAAGCGATTCTTATCTTACGGAATGAGCTGGGTAAAATTAATTCTTGATAGGTTTATCGTAGGATTTACAGAAATTCTCATATTAAAAAATGAAACTTTCTTGTCCCAAATCCGTCTATTATATGTAGTGCAAGACGAGATGCTGAAAAACAGATTTGTCATACGTACAAACAGTCCTTGCATTAACATAATAGACTGGATAGGGATTTCCCGCTGATGGCATGTCAGTAAATGACGCGTCCAACATGGACAGGGAACTCAAAAACGGTTCATTCATGCTGGTCAAAAAAAGGCGCAGCAATACTCTTTTGCAAAAGAACGATAAATAGAATGGTAAGCTGTTTTGATTGATTTACGAAAGGAAGAGAACAAAAATGAAAAAAATAAATTGGCCAAAACATGCCATACTTGTGATTGCCATCATTGCAACTTGGCTAACAACTTATATTGGTTATAAGACTAGTTTCAGCTTGAAAATCGATAATGTGATGCAAGAATTTATATTGTTCATGAACCCACTTAGCTTTTTGTTGTTTGTTTATGGCGCTACATTATTTATTAAGACGACAAAAAAACGGAATATCTACTTGTTTTCAATCAGCTTGATTACATCAATTATTATGTTTAGTAATGCTGTGTTCTATCGTTTTTTCAGTGATTTCATCACGTTGCCAGTATTATTTCAAACAAGTAATTTTGGGGATTTATCATCGTCTGTCTTTGCAAATATGCATGTTACAGATATTTTCTTCTTTACGGATGTTGTAATTGTCGGATTGGCGATTAAATTCGTGAATGAAGCACAAACTTCAACAAGCCAGCGTAAAATTGGACGTAAGCTCTACTTTGTCGTAGCTGCGACAATCTTAATGGTCAACTTGGGGTTATCAGAAGCACAAAGACCGCAATTGCTAACAAGAAGTTTCGATCGGGAATTGCTTGTTAAAAATATTGGTACGTACAACTATCATATTTATGATTTGTTCATCCAGTCAAAGACGCATGCACAACGTGCGTTGGCAGATGGCAGTGAGTTAACGGAAGTGGCGAACTATATTAATGCGAACTATGCTGAGCCGAATCCAGAAATGTTTGGTGCTGCGAAAGGTCGGAATGTCATTTTTGTTTCACTCGAATCACTTCAAAGTTTTGTTATTAACAATGATATGAAAGGTCACGAAATTACCCCTTTCCTCAATTCATTGACAAAGGATCCGGATACTTTTTACTTCAATAATTTTTATCACCAAACGGGTCTAGGAAAAACTTCTGATTCGGAGTTCATTGTTGAAAACTCTTTGTATGGACGCAATGGTGGCGCGGTATTCTTTACGAACAGTGGTAACACGTACAATTCAATGTCTGAAAAACTAGGTGATAACGGCTATTTCACAAGTGTGATGCATGCGAATAACCGAAGCTTCTGGAATCGTGATATTATGTATCAGGCGCTTAAAATCGACAAATTCTATGATGTAGAGAGTTATGAAATCGGTGAAGGCGATGCTGTCAACTGGGGTATGAAAGATATTCCTTTTGTGGAGCAGTCTGTAGAGATGATGAAAGAAATGCCACAACCGTTTTCAACACGTTTGATTACATTGACAAACCATCACCCATTTACATTGGATGAAGAAGATATGATGATTCCAGCTTATGATTCAAATTCACGTACTTTGAACCAATATTTCCAAACTGTCCGATACATGGACGAATCGATTAAAGTCCTGTTTAACAATCTGAAAGAGAGCGGTCTTTATGACAATTCAATCATTGTCATGTATGGAGACCACTATGGAATATCCGAAAACCATAATAAAGCGATGGGTATGTATTTAGAGAAGGAAATTACACCATTTGATAATGTTGAACTGCAAAAAGTTCCTCTATTCATTCATATTCCAGGTTATGGAAAAGGTGAAGTGTCAGATGAGCTAGCAGGTCAAATGGATGTTAAACCAACTGTCTTGCACTTACTCGGCATTGATACAAAAGAAGATATGCAAATGGGATCTGATATTTTCTCTCCAGATCATGAACCATTCGTTATTTTTAGAGATGGAAGATTTGTGACGGAAAATACGATTTATGCACATGAAGTGTGTTATGATAAGAAGACAGGAGAACCAACTGATAGTGGTGCGTGTGAGCCTTATATTGAACGTGCTACAACTGAACTTGGCTATTCAGACTTGATTATCAATGGCGACTTACTCAGATTTACTGAGGAAGATCAATAATAGGTTGTATTGATGAAGTTCTGCACGGGTTCTTTTCCCGTGCAGGCTATTTTTTTGTAATGAATTGCACACGTGTTGTAGATTTGATGGTACATACTAATTAAGCAATGAAAAATTGAATTCGGAGGAGGGTCGCTGTGAAACAATATGCATCTATCTGTTTTTTATTATGCGTACTACTTGCTGGGTGTTCTAAGACAACCGACAACTTAGATGAAAAGATAACCGAAGATGAAAAAATTGAACAGGATAAAGAAATTATTAATGAAGTCGCAGAACAGCGATTGCAAGCAGATCCTTCCGTTTTTCATTTTATTGCTGATTGGCTTACCGATACCGAAATTTTGTATGTTGAAAAAAATGAAGGCAAATACGAAGTGAAGAGCTTCAATATTGAGTCGGGACAACGTAAAGTTATCTTTGAAGATGACGCATTTGTCATAAATGTTTGGGTTCACCCATCGCAGGAATATTTGTTAATTCATACGAGTGATCAGTATGATGCTGCAATTGTAAAGATGCTGTCGTTGGATGGTCGAGTGCTCCATGAAATTGAAATTGCGTCGACAGAGTTAGAAGTACAATGGAATTCGATAGACCCTCAAAAAATCCTTTTTACAGCTTTCCATGAAGATTGGTCCTTTGATATATTTGCATTTGACGGACATCTTGAAGATTTAAAGATTGTCAATGTGGAGGATCCTTTTCCGAAGTGGTTTGGTGAAAAACATATTGTTGCAGCCAAGTTGAATGATCATCCACTGGATGGAGCGCGTGTGGAAAGGGTTCATGTAGAAACTGGCGAAAGAGAAATGCTTAGTGAAAACCATATTGTTTATATGGATACATTTAAGGACTCCATTCTTTTTGTCGAAGCACCGGTTGACGGCTTCTATACGTATAAACTGCAGTCGGCAAATCGGACTGATTTTACAGAATGGAAAATGCCTGCAGTAAGCAATTATTCAGAGTGGGTAGTTCCTGAAATTGAATGGATTAATGAAACGACTGTCGTGCTAACGGGGGGCGAAAAAGAAGGTCAACTAGATGACTTGGCTGGACAGTATAGCCTTTATTTGATTACTGAAGGTCAGTTACAAAAGAAGTTACATGATCTCGATAATGCACCGTTGAAATGTTCACCTTCAGGAAATAAATGTTTAATTGATCATACGTCAGAAGAGCTTGTAGACATGGAGACAAGCAAGCGTTACCGATGGATTGAATTTACAAAATAAAAACATCCTCTGTAGAAATGTGACAGAGGATGTTTTTATGCTTGGCTCATCAATGTACGAGCACTGGTGGATATCCTTGGAATACGATTGTTGCAATTGTAAAGCCGCCAAATATGACAGCAGAAGCAACATTGAACACGATACTAAGTACGTTTCGCTCTTTGAATCCTTGGATTGTACCGATAACAGATAGGATCGCAACGAGCCCAAAAATCACCATTAATAAGTTCATGCGGAAGACACTCCTTTCAACATAGAAAAAATGAATGCCGAATTAGCAATTATTCCTCTTCCATTGTACTGTTTCCTAAACAATTTGTCGAGGTTTATAAGTGACGATTGTTTGAAAATGGCGTATTAATTCATTACTATCATTTATAGGAGGTGTTATAGGATGTTGGAAATAAAGACTTATCCACTTGGACCTATTCAAACAAATTGTTATTTTGTAGGAAATGATAAAGGAGAATACTTAATTGTCGATCCTGGCGAGGAAGGGCAAAAAATACGAACTGAATTGGAAAAGTTGCAAGGAAAACCTTTGGCGATCCTTTTAACTCATGCACATTTCGATCACATTGGTGCTGTTGAAGAAATTCGACGCACTTACCAAATTCCGGTGTACATTCATGAAGCGGAAAAGGATTGGCTAATGGAGCCTGCTTTGAACGGTTCTTCCAGATACCCTGGTTTGCCGCTTGTTCGTAACGAAAAAGCTGATTATTTCTTGGAAGAAGGGGAAATGAAAATCGGTCCATTTCGTTTTGAGGTGCGCCACACTCCAGGACATTCTCCAGGAAGCGTTTCATTCATTTTTCATGATGCCCAAATTGCGGTTGTGGGAGACACGCTTTTTAAACAAAGTATCGGTCGAACGGATTTGCCGGGAGGAGATACACAATTACTGCTTCACTCTATCCACGAAAAGCTATTATCACTGGATGATGAAGTGATCATTTACCCCGGTCACGGACTACCGACGACTCCAGGGGAAGAAAAGGATCAAAATCCCTTTTTGAATGGATTTTAAAGAATTAAAAAAACAGCCGGAGGGCTGTTTTTTGCTTAGAGCATTAGTGTCCTGCACCTGGTACGTGAATGAATGTTGCATAGTAGCTGAATCCTACCATGAAAATCATCAAGTAAGCACCGAACATGTACATATACATACGCTCAGTCAGATTCAAGAATCCAAGTAACAGGAAGAAAATAGTGCTAGCGATGAAGATGACGGAAGCTGGTATCATCCCACCGACAAAAAACATGACAGCGAAAATACCAGTCCAAAAACCACATAGCTTGAACATGTTATCCATAAGTGCGTCCCTCCTTACCATCAAACAATACAAACTTCTCTCATTTATTATAATGGATAGGAACGGCAAAAGTAAACTCTTATCAAATCGACATTGTGACAAAACAATGGATTGCGAATAATCGACACAACACATTAGCAGTCATCAATAACGGAATTTGCCTGCATTTTAGCCTCCAAAAATTGAACTTACGTCAAACTATTCACTTTTTCGTTGTTTGTCCGTATACTCAATTTAAGGTGTTATGCGGCCTAACATCTATAGAAAGAGGGGTGTTCAATGGAAAAGAAAGATAACTTCATTGAGGACAAGTGCTTTACCTTATTGGAAAAAGCCATTCATAATGAAGCAACCGACATCCACCTTGTTCCTATGCAAGACCACTATGATGTATGTTTCAAGAAAAATTCCAAACTACACCAATTTGACACATATCCCCCGCATTTAGCAGCACGGATGATCTCCTTTTACAAATTCCTTTCCTCTCTCGATATAAGTGATAAACGAAAACCTCAAAGTGGCTCATTTCATAAAAAAATTCATGGACAAAATTATTCTTTCCGCGTGTCTACCATTCCCTCAGTACACCTTAGAGAAAGTGTGGTCATACGACTACAGAAACATGATAATATTGTCGGTTTAGATGAGTTATGTATGGATCCGATTTGGGCCCAACATCTGCTAACAGCCATTCAAAAAAGACAAGGGCTTATTTTAGTGACGGGTCCTACAGGAAGCGGAAAGACGACAACCATCTATTCTTTGACTGCACATTGTGTCAATCAATTGGAGAGACACGTTATCACATTGGAGGATCCCGTTGAGAATAATCATTCCCACTTGTTGCAAATTCAAGTGAACGAGCAATCTGGCATGACGTATGCGGCAGGACTAAAAGCAATCTTAAGACATTCTCCAGATGTCATTATGATTGGTGAAATCCGAGATGCTGAAACCGCAAAAACGGCAGTTGGAGCGTCTCTGACAGGTCATCTCGTGTTAACGACAGTGCATGCGAAAGATCCTGAAGGCTGTTTTTTCCGTTTGATGGACTTCGGCATTACGGCGGAAGAATTGAGGCAAACAATTGTCTGTATTTCTTCGCAGCGTTTAATTCAACAACCGAATGGCCAAACGAAAGCAATCTTTGAAATTGTACAAGGAGCATTGTTAGAAAAAATGGCTGATAGTATTGTGAATGGAGAAAAGGTAGCTGTTCCTCCTGAAATCAGATTGGAAGCCGTCATGGAAAAATACTCAACAGACAAGCGGGACTTCTATGAATAAACACGTACTCAGACGAATCAGCCAACCGACTAAACAAATTATCAATCAATCGGTTTTTCTGAAACGTTTAGCCAGCTTGCTGAAGGAAGGTTACACGTTTCATGAAGGTCTAATTTTGTTAATCCCACACCACCATAAAGAATACGATGAATTGCTACGTTCAATAGAAAACGACTTAAAAGAAGGAGCGGAAGTTTCTACTATTCTTTCCCGTTTAGGGTTTTCGAAAAGTATCCTTTTGCCAATCGTCATTTCAGAAGTAGACGGAAGATTAGCGGAAGCGCTAGAAGGCATTGCAGTTCGGTTGCAAATGGTAGAGCAACGAAGGAAGAAACTTAAAAGCATTCTTTTGTATCCACTCGTACTCTTCTTTTTCATGGCGGTGTTGTTAGTAGCTTTTAGAAATTACTTCTTGCCGAACATGCAACTGTTGTCCATGACTCGAAATGATGATGCAACTGGACTCGTTTCAGTATTACCCATCATTGTTTCGAAAATGCCGGATATTGTTATTGCGAGTAGTATCACTACAATTTTCGTCGTTTGTGTCGTGTTGGTCTTTTATCGCCGAATGTCGCCAGCGAAGCAGATACTCTTCATCATGAAACTACCTATTATTGGTTCGCTAATCTCTAAAATTAAGACGAGGGACTTTGCCGGTGAAATAGGTAGTCTTCTAGACTCCGGCATATCCATGCAAGATGCACTCGCAATACTCGCAAATCAAGAAGTGGATGTGTTAGTAAGTGAAATGGCTAAAGTATTAAAAGGCTATGTCATTTATGGAGAACCATTTGACCAAGCGATTCGACTTACCAATGGTTTACGTAAAGAATTAAGTGCTTATGCGAAACATGGTGCAGATACAGGACACTTAGGGAAAGAGTTGCTGATCTACAGTGACCACCTGCATCAAACGATAGAAGAGGAGTTAACAAAGTGGCTGTCCTTGTTACAGCCTTCCCTTTTTACGATTTTAGCGCTTTGTATTTTAGCTGCTTATTTAGCGCTACTATTACCCGTATACGATTTATTTAACACTTTTTAAGGGAGGAAACCAATGTTTACGATAAAATCACAAAAAGGTTTTACGTTAATTGAAATGATGATCATTTCAAATGCGCAAAACCAAAGATGGCTCAACTACAATGTTTGTAGGGATTAAACGGCAGTTGAGCCAATCAGAAAACCACAGAAAAACCACATTTATTTTTGATTTAGATAAATTGGAGGAAATACTCGTTGATTTTATCGTCACTTTGCTGCTGCATTTTTTTCGTAACATGAGTGTAAATGTCCAAGGTGATATTTATGTTGGAGTGACCAACACGCTCCATTATGACAGGAAGATCCACACCAGCTTCAACAAGCATAGTGATGTGCGTATGGCGCAATATGTGTGTACCGTTAACATTTTTAATGCCATAAGCTTTGTATATCTTGTTAAAAACGTTGCTGATCGTTACAGCGCGAATAGGTTGTTGATGCTTTCCGGTAAATACTAAATCACGCCACTCTGATTTGGAATCACGTAGGCCAATCAACTTTTCTTTATTGTATTGGACCTTCATTTTTTTCAATACCTCTGCCAACTCCTGGTTAAATGATACCGTGCGATTGGAGTCTTCGGTTTTCGGTGGCATGAATTCAAAACCACCTTCGCCTGCAGGCTTTTCAAACAATGTCTTGCTGATCACTAATTCACGCTTGTCCAGATCGATATCATTCCAAGTGAGCGCTAATGACTCACCAACACGTAAGCCCGTAGAAAGCATTGTGAGGGCTAAGGGATAGGCGTTCCTTCTGCCGGATGATTTGACACCTGCCAGGAAGTTCTGAATCTCATCCTTTTCAAGGTATTTCTTCTTTGCGTTAATAAGTAACTTTGATGTCTTGTTCGCTTTCGGTACAATCGTATCTTTAACGATATTTTTCTCGATATAGTCATTTTTAATTGCAAACTCAAACATCAAATTAATAGATGTACGCGTTCCTGCGAGATGGTGATACGATATGCCTGTGTCACGACGTTCAATCAAGAATTTTTGTATATCATTAATTTGTAGTTTGCTAATATAATGTTTTCCGTGCTTGTTGATAAAAGGCTTCATTGCTACCATTCTAGTTTTTACTGAAGAGGCTTTAACAGTCTCTTTGTACACTTCCAACCACTCTTCATATACCTCTTTTACAGATCTTTGTGTTGCTTGTCTTTCTTTCGATAATTCATCAGCTGCATGTTGCGCACGTTTCATAGCTTCCTTTTTCGTAGATCCACGTCGTGTGACTTGTCTTCTTTCTCCTGTCAGTGGGTTAGGGGTAGCGTCCACGGTGCAAACCCACTTACCATTATCTAAAGTTCTACAATACATAGCTAATTTCTCCTTTCAAACCGACTGTTTTATTTTGTAATGGCAATTACTTGCATCAAGTTTGTTTAAATATCGTTTTAATCGTTCTTCAGCAAATTCAAACTCGACATTAAAAGTTCTGGCTATTAGACAAATAGCGGTATCCTTATCAGGTGGTAGTCTAATTCGACGCAACATAAATGTAGGTACACAAAAATGATACATAAAGTTATCTGCTTGCCATTCTTGCAACTCAACAAAGAGGGGATGCAACTTCCTTTGGTTACCTGAGTGGCGAAGTATATGTCCAAGCTCGTGAGCAAAATCTTGCCATCTTTGTTCCGTTGTTAAATGCTTATTGAGATAGATATACTGGCGGCCATTCACATAGATTGCTTCACTTGTCCAACCAATAGGGTAGATGATAATGTTTAATCTTTTTGCGATAAGAGCTATATTCAGTTGGCTAGGGCGGCTTATTCCTATTTCCTTGTATAGGTCGATGATATAATCTTCTAAGTGGCTGTAAACGTAAATGATAATCACCTACTAAGTTGTATTTGAAACATATGTTCTGTTTTGCGGTTAAAAGAAAAGCCTATTAACAGGCTAATGATTGATTTGGACTTCTGGTATTGCATATTCTATAATCTATTTAAAAAGAGGGGTTGGTTAAATATGAAAGAGATTAAAAAACCATTTACTTTGTATTATGAATCTCGGTTCCTTCGCGGCGTTGCGCTTTTGGATAAATTAGAGACTCATGTAGAAGCTATACAAAAGTTTTTGTCGACAAGTTCGGTTTCAGACGAATGTTTTAATCAAATGATTCATGAACATCAACTGCTCATAACTCTTTTGAAGGAAGCTTCTAAATGCGCGCACTCATATAATGAAGAAGTTTCATTGTTAATATTGAACAAGAAATTAGAGAAGGACTTTTATAAAGGTGAGTGGGAACCGGAATACTATTAAATTCTGTGCAACCTAACTGTGTCCCCGATAAGGATTTTTTTGTCATGTTCAGGAAAGCCGCCGGTTATGTCTTCTTCTTTAACATTTAATCGAGCGTGACTATATTTATACTCTGTTCGTGGTGCAAATGCTCCGAAACTAGCTAGCATAACAGAAGAAGGCCTTTCTACTTTTTCCCTAATCTCATTCACGCATATGGAGAATTTAGGATATACATTTTCGATGGTTAATATTTCTTTGATGTAATCGAGTGTTCCTAATGGTTCGTCGTTATTAAAAGGGTCGGTCAATTGAGGACCTTTAACAAAAACTTCTACTTCGTCGCCTTCGGAAAGCCCATGGCTAGATCCACCGTTAATTACTAGATGATAAGCATCGACAACTTTAATAACTCTAAATACTTCTTTCTCTCCCATGATTACTCTCCCTTTCTATTATAGAATCAATTTTATCTGTTATACGTTTCAACTCAGCGACACCTTCGGCGTTTTTTCTTGTTTTAATCTGATTGAATAATAACCAGATGTTATAAAGGTCTTGCCTTGCCGATCGGACATCGCTAATGAAGCTGTCTGAATCTTGCTCGCATTTTCCGTACATTTTCGCAAGGCTTTCACGTCTTTTCAGCTCATCTATATACTTCTCATTCAGCTTATTTTTTCGAGTTTTTAAATCCTCGTTTTCCATTTCTTTTTCTTCAAGTGTTTTTTTGATTCTCTTTAACTCTGAAGAAATTGCTATAAAGTATGTAATGCCGAAAATAATTAGAATGAATAGTGTAATTATCAATTTTAATTGCCAACCTATAGAAGGGAGAATCCAGGGAATTAAACTAACCAAAGTTGGTAAGATCTTTTTAACCAAGTTATTAATAATTCTCCCCCCTAAAAAATGAAAGTATTTAGTGCGCTTGATATTTCTACTGGACAAACTGCGGATAAATTCTTTTACCGTCAACTACGTCTAATAGATTTTCAGTTTTAAATGTGTTCCACTTTACCTTATTCATAGTCTCCCGAGACATCCAGGTTCCCATCACTTCCTCATCTTCTACATTGCCGTAAACATCTTGCATAGGGAAAGTGATTGAAATCCAAACTTCTTGTAAACTTTCTATATTTGATAGTTCTCTATAAAGCGAAATAGAGTCTTCATAAAAGCCGTATCCAATTGATTTATCAGTCCATCCGTCTTTGCCTTTGACGGTGATGGAAAGTGACATATCGGCCTCATCCAATTCGACAATTTGAACTGTCTCGTCAATAGCATCGTCGCCAAATTTAAATATATTGTATGCTGCATCTTTGGCGCGATCTTGAATACTTAACTCAGATTTTGTATTTTCGGTCGTTTTATTTGTCACTACTTGTTCTTTCTTCTGTTCATCTTTGTTATCTTTCTCTTTGGGTAAAGCTTGTAGCTTTTGTGAATCATTTACTTCCTGTGCAGAGTCTAATTGTTCATCGTCTTTGTGGCTATCTAATATCTTCAATTGATCAATCTCCGTTTTAGTTGTTCCTGAAGCAATTTTTGAAGGGACTCTTTCACCATCATTCGTCATAACACCTAATACAATAGAGAAAACAATTAAAAGAAACGATGCTGATGTGCATATAGCGTATTTCTTTTTCGAGTAATGACTTTTGATAATAGCTTTAACTAACCATAGTATTGAAAAAACAACTAGTGATATAAAACTGATAATTAATAGTAAAAAGGCTAAGGTATTCAATAAAAAATCACCTCTTATCTCTTCTCATAATCTCCCACATATCACGAAGTCGACGTACATCTTCCTCATCGCTTTCTGGCAACTCCCTATACCAACGTTCAAGTTCAGGATCGTTAGCGAATGCTTCGAATTCTTGATCGGCAGTCATTCGCGGGTCGTCTGATTGACCAATTAAATAATCGGTTGTGACTTCAAAAAAGTCAGCAATTTTTTTAAGTAACTCAGTGTCTGGTTCTACTCTGTCGTTTTCATAATGCGAATATCTTGCGCGTGATAGACCAAGTCTCTTCGATACTTCTTCTTGAGTCATTTTACCACGGAGTTTCTTTAGTCTACTGCCGAGAACTTTTTTATCGCTCATTGTCATTTGCACCTCAATCCACCTCCATTATAGACATTATGCGATAAAATTTGTATCAATGATAAAATATTTTTCATAAATGTGTTGACGATAAAAAACTTATCATGTATAGTTTGGTTAGTGATACAAAACTTATCAAAAAGGCGGTGCTAAAATTGGAACGGAAACTTCTTAAAGAACTTCGTTTAAAGAAGAACCTTACACAACAAGAACTTGCTGATAATCTAGGTATTTCAGCTGTATATGTAAGGAAAATAGAGAAAGGCGATGTTAATGCCGGACTCCCCACAATGATTAAGTATGAAAGTTTTTTCGGTGTTAGTATGCGAAAACTCTTCCCGGATATTTTTTTAGAAGTTAATGATAAAAAACTTATCAATAATAACAAAAGAGCAATTTGATTTAAACAAACAAATCCTCACACCTCTCAACAAGCATCCGAAAGAGCGGAGCAGGCCAAGACCTATCAATTACGATAGCGAGCCGCGCCAATAGGTCACGCCAAGACGTCGGGCACTTGTTGATGGGTGTGAGAGGACAAGAGGAAAGGTGGGAGAAGAATGACAGAAGTAACTCTAGTAAACGCAGCAGATTTACAAGAAATCATTGGAAGCGAAGTAAAAAAGGCGGTAGGGGAAGCTTTGCGAGAGCGCCAACTACCAATCTTGCTTTCAATACAAGATGCAGCAGAGTTGCTTGGTGTAAGTTACACCACAGTTTACCGCGCAACAAAAATTCAAGGATTTCCTGTCACTCATGATTTTGGACATGCAAAGATTGTTACGGATCAGATGCTGGAATGGATTAAGAAACGGAGCAATTACGATTTGGTTTATAACTACGGAAGCTAGGAGGATGCTCAATGAATCAACTCAAGGTTATTTCAATGGAAGGTCAACTTGTCACGGAAAGTAGATTAGTAGCTGAAATGGTAGATCAACAGCATAAGGAATTGCTTCGGACAATCAGGAATTACATCGGAATATTAACCGGCGCAGGATTGCGCTCGTTGGATTTCTTCATACCGCATACGTATCAGGATGCCAAGAAAGAGGTTCGGCCTTGCTTCCTTATTACAAGGAAAGGGTGCGATATGGTAGCCAACAAGATGACTGGTGAGAAGGGAGTCTTGTTTACGGCAGAATACGTCACGCGTTTTGAAGAAATGGAGAAGGAACTGCAAAGGCCAAAAGTGCTTTCACAAAAAGAACAACTCATGGCATCAATGCAACTCACGCTCGAAACAGCTCAAGAAGTAGAAGAAATCAAAGGTAAGGTTGAGCTGTTGGAAGACAAGATTGATAACCAAATGACTCTTGATTACGGCATGCAGCGGAGACTGCAAAGAGCGGTAGGTAAGAGGGTGTATGAAATATCGCCCGATCCGATTGAACGACCTAAATTGTTTAGAGAAATCTATCGAGAAATCAAAGACCGGTTCGGAGTTGCTTCATATAAAGATGTTCTTCGGAAAGATTTGCAAGCAACTTTGAGATATGTGGAGGCATGGATACCACGTAGAGCAGCGTAAGGAGTGCCGGGGGAGGGACCCCGGCTAGGTAAGAGGTTTCAGTAAGTAGATTAAGTGGTTGTTGTTGCGGAGAATTTGGAAGCTACATCTATAGAGTACAACAGCCCTCAAATAAAGAGTATTCCAATTTGGAATAAGGGGGTGAAGAGGATGAAAAACGGTGCAATTTTACGAGCATGCAGAGAAAGAAAAGGTTGGAGTCAGGAAGAATTGGCCTTTGCGCTTCACGTGAATCAATCTGACATATCGAAGTATGAGAATAGCGTTAAAGACCCAGGAATGACGTTATTACAAAAATGGGCGACGGTTACGAATTCCCAAGATGTGTTGGTTGCATATTTGCTAGGTGTCGATGGTGTAACGATTTTGGCGAGTATCTTATCGACTATTGGAACTGGAGTAATCGGCTTTATAAGACTAGGAGGATTGTTGTGAGAGAACAAGATTACAAGTCGGAAGACATTGAAGAAGTAATTGAATTAAAAGGCATGGCACTTAAACAGCTGGAAGCAATTGAGCGGTGCATATGGACAGACAATGTTAATGAAGCGACAGCGCGAATCACACATCTATACCAATGCATGCAAAGGGTGCGCGTCATGAAAAACGCAAAGACAGACGAGCGGAATTTCAGCTATTTACTAGCGAAACTATCTGCAATGGGAGTCAATGCGCATTCAATAAAATTTGTGCATAAAAAAACCGACTGACACGGCAATGTCAATCGGCTGAACGAAAATTGATATCTAAAAACATTATAACACATGTCGGGAGCTTTGGCTCCTGTCAAGAAGCGTCGGGGCAAGACGTAGAGTTCCTCCCTAGAACTTATCGTCCACCCCCCATTAGCCCCGGCGTTTCTTGATGGGATTCAATCCATCAGAAAGGGTGATAACATGCTGACGCTAAAAGAGAAGGTTGACATCATTATCATCGTTCTACCTTACATCGTCATGTTTTATCTGCTCGTAGAACGGTTGGGAAGGAGGCAGACCAAATGAAACCAGCTAGATCAACGTATTGCGGTGAATGCAGGAACGATTTTGAGTCGGGAGAAGTTGTGTACTTCGCATGGATTGAGAACCGATCGTTCTGTGTCGAATGCCATGTTGCTCTGAAGTCTAAAATCAAAGACTGGGAGCCACGGCGAGTGCCGAAAGAAGGTGAAGAAATTGATTGAATCATTCCGGTGGGAAGTCGTTCCAATGGAAGGCGAATCGTATTTCGTTATGACGGCCACAGACAGCGTGGCAACTGCTGCAAAGACATTCGAAGACGAATACGGTAACAACATCAGTGTCTATGGAATCCGGAAAGCAGCGGTAATCAATGAATTTGAGGAGGCGATCTAATGGGTGAGTACGCTGAAATGACTCTTGATGGAGTGTTTTGTGAAGCTTGTGGCGAATACATGGGCGAAGGTATTGGATTCACACAACGATGCGCTGATTGCCATCACGAGATAACAACCGCAGAAGTAGAAAAGGAATTAGAACAAAAATAAACCCGCTGTTGGTAGCAGCGGATTCGGGGTTCTGCCTCATTTACTTACAGCTATTTTAGCGCAGAACCCCCCAAATGACAAGGAGGGTACAAGTTGGAAAAACACTATTTCACGTTTGGACAGAATCATCCATACACTAAACGGCACCAAATCATTATGGCAATTACGGCAGATGCTGCTAGAGAATCGATGGTTAGACACTTCGGTTGGGATTGGGCATTTCATTACACCGAAAATGAATGGCAAGAATGTATTGATAAAGGTTTCTTTAAAAATAATCAACCACTTGAAAAGATTTATTACTGTGAGGAGGAAGCATAATGAAAAACATTCAACTGCAAACATTGAAACTTCGCAATTTCAAAGGCATCAAGAAACTGGACTTGGACATGAACGGCGCCGATCTGAAAATCTACGGTGACAACGGTACTGGAAAGACGACGATATTCGATGGATTCCTTTGGCTCCTTTTCGGTAAGGACAGCAACAACCGTGCTGACTTCGCTATTAAGACACTGGACGCCGGCAAGGAGATCAACAATCTGGAACACGAGGTGTCTGCCGACTTCACGGTCGACGGTCTTCCATTAAGCCTTCGAAAAGTTTACAAGGAAAGATGGACAAAAAAACGCGGTGCTCCAATCAAAGAATTCACCGGTCATGAGACAGACCATGAAATTGATGGCGTTCCAGTTAAGAAGAAGGAATACGAGGAGCGTGTTGGTTCCATCGTCAAAGAAGAAGTATTCAAGTTGTTGACAAACCCCTTGTTCTTTAACGAACAAATGAAATGGCAAGACAGACGGAAGGCGCTACTGGAAGTATGCGGTGACATTGAAGAGGAAGATATCATTTCATTCAATCCAAGTCTCAAAGGACTTCCTGCTATATTGAAAGGTCGCACGATTGAAGACCATCGCAAGGTGATTGCTTCACGTAGGGCAGAAATCAACAAAGAACTAGAGCGTATTCCGGTGAGGATTTCCGAAGTCGAGAACTCCATCCCTGAGACAACGACTGATGTAAAAGTGATTGCCGATGAAGTCACTGAGATTGAATCAAAACTCGACGAAAACGCGACGCTGATTAATAACATCCGTAATGGAGCCGTCATCGTTGACCGTCAGCAGAAGCTTCGCCAAGTGGACATGGACATCGAGCAGATTAAGCGCAACTTTGAATCTGATTCGCTTACTGAAATCAACAAATTAAAAGTGAAGCTGCAGGAGGAACAGTCAAATCTCTCTATACTGCAATCTAGAAAAGGCAATATCGAGCGGCAAAAGACGCAGAATGAGCAGCGAATTGCGGTGTACGAGAAAGACCGGGTTGGTCTTCGTGAAAAATGGGCTGCTGTCAATGCAAGGGCGTTTGATCATAAAGAGGCATGCGCTTGCCCTACATGCGGTCAAGAACTTCCGGAAGAGCAATTAAAAGAGGCACGCGATAAAGCGTTGAGTGATTTTAATCTATCAAAAGCGAAGTTGTTGGAAGATATCCAAACGGATGGCAAGGATTGCGCAGCGAAAAGTCAGGCTCTGTCTGAAGAGAATCAAAGCTTAGCAGATGAAATCGAAAAGATGGACAATCAGGCAGTCGCTAAACAAAAAGAAATTGAGAAATTGACAGCAAGGATTGCAGAACTCCAAGCCAATGTGAAGGACGTCACAGACAGTCCGGAATACCTCGCCAAACTGGACGAGAAGGCTTCCATTCAAGCGGACATTCAGAAGTTACAGGCGAACGCACAGGATGCCATAGGGGACATTGATAAGAGTAACGCTGAACTGCGTCACAAACGTGCCGAACTCAATGCACTGATTGCCCAACAAGCACAAGCCGAAGCAGCGAAGAAGCGGATTATTGAACTGGAAGAACAACAAAAAGAACTGGCAACCGAATACGAAAAACTTGAAGGCGAACTCTTCCTGACAGAAGAATTTATCCGTTCAAAAGTTGAGTTGCTTACTGAAAAAATCAATTCGAAATTCAAATACGCACGCTTCAAATTATTCGACACGCAAATCAACGGCGGTCTGCAGGAAGTATGTGAGACGACGTTCGAGGGCGTACCATACAGTTCCGGTCTTAACAACGCTGCTCGTATCAACGTTGGAATCGACATCATCAACACTCTTACTGATCACTTCGGCATTAAGGCTCCTATTTTTGTCGACAACGCAGAGGCTGTCACTAGATTGATTGATACAGATTCACAGCTTATTAGTTTGGTAGTTTCCGAGCCGGACAAGCAGTTGCGGGTTGAGAGTCAGTCAAGTAAAGAAAGCGAAGTGGCTTAAATGAAACATGTAATGGTAATTGAAATTTCTAATGTCACTGACGAACAAATTCAAATTGGCTTAGGTAAGGCTTTTACGGAATTCTGCAATGAATACCAAGGTGCTGGAATTACAGCGAATATCTTATCTGACCATGCAGGTAAAAGAGTGGTCAAATATATCAATGAGGAGGCTATCTGATGTCAAATAATCAACTAGCAATCATTCAGCGCGACATCACAGATTCAGTAAATCAGAAAATCGACGAGTTACAGTCGGAGGGACTTGCACTCCCTCCTAACTACAGCCACAGCAACGCCTTGAAGAGCGCATTCTTCAAACTACAAGAAGTGACAGACAAGAGCGGTAAGCCTGCATTAGAAGTTTGTACGAAAGAATCAGTGGCTAATGCGCTACTGGACATGGTTGTGCAAGGATTAAGCCCGGCGAAAACACAATGCTACTTCGTAGTGTACGGCAATAAATTACAGCTACTGCGCTCCTATTTTGGCACGCAAGCAGTTCTCAAACGACTGACAGGTGTGAAAGACATTTGGGCAAACGTAATCTATAAAGATGATGTTTTCGAATACGAGAACGATCGAGGCCGTGAAAAGTTAATTAGTCATAAAACGGCTTTTGAAAATCGTGATAAAGAAGTAGTTGGAGCGTATGCAGTGATTCAGACTGCGGATGATGAGGAAATCATGACGGCGATGACTAGGAAGGAAATTGAAGTGTCTTGGGGACAATCCAAAACAAGCCAAGCGGTACACAAGAAATTCCCGCAAGAAATGGCGAAACGTACCGTTATCAATCGTGCAGCAAAAGCATTCATCAATACGAGTGATGACAGCGATCTACTCATTGAGTCAATCAACAACACTACTGAAAACGAATATGAAGAACGTGAACGAAAAGAAATCAATCCTCAACATGAGATTGACCAAAACGCAAACAAGGAAGTGCTGGACTTCACCGCTGAACCGTCTTCAGAAAGTCCAAAAGCTGAACCCGAACCCGTTCCCGTTCCGGTTCGGAATGAGCAACCAACGCCTGCTCAAACTATGTCAGCTGAGCCTGGTTTCTAATGATTGAGATTAAGACACTCGCAACAGGAAGTACGGGGAATTGCTACCACATTTCGGACGGCCATTCCTCGCTCCTCTTGGAGTGTGGCATCAAATTCAAATCGATCCAGAAGGCACTAAATTTCAATACTACTAATCTTGCAGGCGTATTAGTCACACACGAGCACAAAGACCACTGCAAGGCAGTGAAGGACGTTGCTGATCGTGGACTAGACATTTATATGTCCCAAGGCACAGCGGACGCTATCGGCATCCAGCACCATCGTATACGACCTGTTGCATGCAAGCAGACCTTCAAGGTTGGTACATGGACTATATTGCCGTTTGACGTACAGCACGATGCAGCAGAGCCATTCGGCTTCCTAATTGCGAACCAGGACGGTGAGAAACTACTGTTTGCCACTGATACGTATTACATCAAATACAAGTTTCCTGGACTGACTCACTTGATGATTGAGTGTAATTATTCACAAAGAATCCTTAATGAAAATGTTGAGAGTGGACGCATTCCAGAGTTTCTAATGTATCGAGTTATGCAGTCGCATTTTAGTTTAGAAAATCTATTGGTCTTTTTGAAGGCTAACGACTTATCTGAGGTGCAGGAGATCCACCTGCTGCATCTATCAGACAGTAATAGTAATGAAGAGTTATTCAAACGAGAGGTACAGGCAGCTACAGGAAAGCTTGTATACGTGCCTTAACTAAAAGGAGGAATTTGTAATGGCGAGACCACAAAAGCTGGGCCTTGACTACTTTCCGTTAGACGTGGACATCGACCAGGATGACAAGATCCAGCTGGTCGAAGCCTTGCATGGAACAACTGGATTTGCAGTAGTGATCAAATTATTGATGCGAATTTACAAGGAAGGCTACTACTACGACTGGACTGAAATGGAACAATTACTGTTCAGCAGGAGAGTAAATGTAGACATTAATGCCCTCAATGACATAGTAAATGATTGCATTAAGTACGGATTGTTTGATCAAAAGCTGTTCAAAACTTATAAGATTTTAACTTCTCATGGTATTCAAGAGCGTTACTTCGAAGCAAGTAAAAGGAGAAAAAACATTACGGTCGTCAACCAATATATGTTAATAAATGACTCCAAAATAGTTAATGCGAACATTAATCGAGTAAATGTAGACATTAATGGGGAAGTAGTCGAAGGAAATGATGCAGAAAGTACACAAAGTAAAGTAAAGGAAAGTAAAGAAGAGGAAAGTAAACAACAACATGCAGCGGAAATAGATGTTGCAGAAGTTCCTCCTGAAACACCAAGAAAAAATAATCGGTCGTCCGTCGTTGTCGATTTAGGTTTCGGGGAGATCATCAGATTTTATGAAAAAAACGTTGGGCCAATCATTCCTCACATCGCTGATGAATTTCAGTGCATGGTTGACGAGAACAATTCAGAACTCGTATTGCTAGCTCTGAAAAAATCCGTAGAAGCTCGACCTAAAAAGTTAATTAATTATCTAAATGGGATTCTGCGGAATTGGAAAAGCAGGAATTTGAAAACAGCGAGAGATGTCGAAGCACATGAAGCCGCAAACGAAAGGGAGGCAGCCGGATATGGAACACATAGGACAAGTATTGCAGGAAATGATGCAATCCAATCCAAGATTGATGCAGCGAATGAACGACGTAAGAGACTCGCTGGAATCGAATCCGATCGAGATACTAACTGTTCCTTCTGACAAATGTCCCTTGAAAAAATGCGATGGTTCGGGATTCATCTGGATCAAAGATTGGTCGAAGCGTCACGAAAAGAACGTGATGGACGAGTGCAAGAAAGAATGTGATTGTTATCAGCAACAACGCAAGCAACGTGAAATCGACAAGAAGCTTGACTTGTCCGGTATTCCGCTAATTTTTAGCAAAGCGACTGTCCAGTCCTTCGATACCTCGCTTTACAAAGTCGATGAGAACCGGAAAATAGCTGAAATTGCTAAAAAGGCAGCAGTCAACTTTGTTGAAAACTATCCGATTATGAAGGAGCACGGCAAGGGGTTGTACTTGTACAGCCAAGTGAAAGGCTCGGGAAAAACACGTCTCGCGTCCAGTATCGCAAACGCATTGGTCAAGCTGTATGCGGCAGACATTGCCTTTATCAAGTCAGCGGATTTGATTAGTCAGGTCAAGAAAACATTTGGCTCAAAAGAGACGAATGCTGCCGATGTGGTGGGGACGTTTCGCAAGGTCGAATTGTTAATCGTGGATGATCTGGCGTTGAAAGGCGCAACTAGCTTCGAAGAGGGCATTCTGTACGATGTCATGGACTATCGACTGGAAAACAATAAGCCGACAATCTTCACATCTAATGTAACGATTGAGGGCTTAGAAAATATTTATCCTGGCGGCCGTGTGAATAAGCGAATCAACAAGATGGCAATGGAGATATACATGCCCGAAGAATCCATAAGGGATCTAGAGGCAGACACGGAGAATGCAGAATTCGAGAAAATATTATTTGGAGAATAGGGGGATGCGGAATGACTGAAAAAGTGAAGGTTACACAAAGGCAGGCAGATTGGTTGGATCGTTACAAAAATGAGAAAGAAATTGCTTACGCCATTGATATTCAACCGCATAAGAAGCGACCAGACAGCCCCATAGTTGACTGGCCGGCATCCAAGGTAGCTGAAGCGTTATATCGCGGCTACGAAGTCGAGGAAGAATATGAGCAAGGCGATTGGCTTCAAGAACATCACGGAAACATCGGGATTGTCACGAAAGTCGAAGGAAGCAAAGTGTGGGGATATTGGAACGGCTCTAATTTCGAAGCCTTTGCATTCAAGAGAGAAATTGTAAAAAAATTAACTCCCGAAGAAATCAAAGCCGAACAGGAACGCAGAGTGTGGGCGAGGATTGGTCGAGAAGTTGGGGAGTTTCACGTAGGTGATTACGGTCTTCTTGGTAATTATATTTTCCGAAAAGCAGTAGAGGGAAATGATCTTGTGCAACTGAGGGATGACTATTCTAAAGGAAAACTTATCGGCTTTTTCCCCGCAGAGTCCTTCATCGAGTTTGGGGGTGGGGAGGAATGATGCCTATTCATTACGTCTGCTTGGATTGCGAAAGAACTGTCTATATAGGAGATCCCGCTTATGACAATTTAAAGTGTGAAGATTGTCAGAAAGATGGTGAATGCCATGACAACTGAAACGAATGCGGAGCGGTTGGCGCATATCCAGTATCAGATAGATGATGCTAGGCTTCACGGCGGCATGTATTCATCTACCCATGTAGAACTTGAATGGCTCATCGAACAAGCCGAACGAGCTCAGGAGTTAGAGACTGAACTGAAAGAGACGATTGCCAAAAAGAATCGTCATTTGAAAGACAAAGACAAGCGTATTAAAGAGCTGGAGTGGTCGAACATGATTCACAAAAACGGTCATGGAAGTATTTATGCCGAATTGCATGAATTAAAGGAATCACTGAAACGGGGTGCCTCTAATGCCTGAATGGATTCAAAGCGGCAGCATCTACTACGTGCAACCGACAAAGCAGTACAGCAAGCAGGAACTGGATGCACAGCTTAATGAGCTATACGAAAAAATCGAAGCGGCAAAACATAAACGAAAGGGGATGACGGCATGATTGGTCGGAAGGTAAATCACAGTCGTGAGACGGAGAAGCAGATCATCATTAGGGACCTCAACAAACTTGGAATCTATGAAAATTTGAAAGGTGAGCCATTGCAGAAAGAGAGTTACTACACGTTGCTCAGCATGCTGGCGGTTGAACAGGCGGTGGCGCAATGAAGAGAATCGAAAAAGAACGCGAGCATATTCGCAATAATTGGTTTAAGGATCACGTAGCAAAAATTACCGAGCATGAAGGTGTAACAATTCTTGACTGGAAAGAGCCTGGAACATCCATGTATGCGGTCAAATACGTAATGGTCGGCAATAAGTTATTTATCTCGGGTGACATTGGCAATGCAGTGTACGACTTGACACGGAATGCGACAATTAAAATCTTTAGTGACGTGAATCTCAGTTACTTCACAGGAAAACTATCATGCAGCTCTCGGGAGAAGTGGGATTTTAATGACAAGCTTGCAAGGGAGCAAATTAGTAACCATTTTATTGACTGGTGTGACGTTGATAGTATTAACCATCTTGAGGGAGTTGAAAAGGAATTATACGACGAGTTGATATTCGCAACGATGAACTGGAGTGACCATTCTCATTTTGCAAACATGGGAGTTTGGACAGCTTACAACAATACTGATTGCGAATGGTTTGATGGTGAAACAGCAAGTTGTATCGCTGATTGCGGAAAAGAATTATCGACTGTATTTATCGCTTATTTACTCGGTCTGCAGATGGCAAATGAGCAATGCAGTCACAGTATGCTCCAACCCTCAATGTGAGTCGGTCATTCGCAAAGGACAAAGAGTCTGGCATCGTGGAGCCGACCTATATTGTCATAGCAAGTGCTTGTTGACCTCGTTTGGAGTGCCGTATGAGCAAAAGGTGCTAAGAGAAAAAGAAGTCATGCAAGATGTTCTCAAGCAGGAGCGCATTGCAATGATGCAAGGTGTATTTGCGAAACGGCAGAAGAGGGCGGTGGTTGAATGATTAATCGGATCGTGTTGGTTGGCCGTCTCACAAAGAAGCCTGAAATCAAGTATAGCCAAAGTGGTGTTCCGGTTTGCCGATTCACCCTAGCGGTCAATCGGACTTTCACTAATCAACAAGGCGAAAAAGAAGCTGATTTCCCGAATGTCGTTACATTCAGAAAAACTGCTGAGAATGTAGCTAACTTTTTGGATAAGGGGTCGTTGGTTGGACTGGAAGGACGCATTCAAACGAGCAGCTTCGATGGACAGGATGGAAAAAGGGTGTTCCTAACCGAAGTGGTTGCCGACAGCGTGCAGTTCCTTGAGCCGCGGAACCGTTCGGAACAGTCGAATAGTTCATCCGGACAAGCGAACACACAGCAGTATCAGCAGCCGAATAATACAGCGTTTGTAAATGATGCTCCAGTCGAAGTGTCGGATGACGATTTGCCATTTTGAGCCAAACGATAGATGACTAACGGGAGGAATCTTGAGTGGAAAAGCGAGGTCGGAAAAACAGCGGAAAGCAAAAGGATGTTGAAGTCTTGGAGCAGTTGGAAGAAGTATCGCTTTTAAGTGAATGGGATGTAACCGTAACGATTAGCACAGCAAATTTAAGGTGGCTAGTAAATAAAGCGGGATTATGGGTTAGGAGAGAAGACAGTGGATCAATTAATTAAGCAAGTGGAGCAGTGGTCAATCGAAAAGGGTTTGGACAAAGCAGATTCAAGCAAGCAATTCTTGAAGGTATCGGAAGAAGTGGGCGAAGTGGCTGCAGCGTTAGCTCGTGGTGATAAGTTGTCTTTAATTGATGGCATTGGCGATGTAGTGGTCACTCTAATTATTCTAGGACAGCAACATGGATTGGAACTTCAAGACTGCTTGCAGTATGCATATGACGAGATTGCCGGGCGTAAAGGGGAAATGGTCAACGGAATTTTTGTAAAAGAATCCGACTTAGTTCAGAGGTGATGACTTTGAAGTACCACCAAGCCAAACAGGAGTTTGAACACGCTTTGAATCACCAACAAACAATTAGTGTTGCAAAGTTACGGCGGCTCATGCAGGTGATGAATATAAGCTTGGAGCCTAGCACGGACAAAGAGGTCAAATATTTGAAAGGTGAAATCAAAAAGCTGCATAAGAAATTGCGGGAGAAAAGGGCTTAGGGGGAGTGGCAATGAAGCGAGGATTAAAAGCATATCTGTTCATGGGAAAGACAGTTGTTACTGACAAGCGATTCATTGTTGGTGCAGGGGATGAGCACTTTGAAGAAGTGGATTTAATCATTTCGGATGGCGACATCATGAATCTTCATCACCAAATCATGCGGGAAGTTGAGGATGATAAAGACGACTGAAAAGAGGTGCGGAAATGCTCACGACAATGTCGAAACGAGTCAGCAGGCAGCAGTTAGTCATTCATGGTCATTTAACGAGCAAGGAAGTCTATGATCTGAAGCAGGACGGTTGGCGGCTCGAATGGCGAGACAAGCCAGCTGTTCAGCGGAATAAAGTCGGAATACCGATAGGGAGGGCGATCTAATGGGGACGTGCAAACGGTGTAACAAACCCTTGAAAACGCCGAAAAGCATTGCGGTTGGATTTGGTCCCGTATGCAAGCGAAAACATGATGAAGCGGAAGCGGAGTTTTTGAAAAGGCAAGTGACGATCGATGAGGAAATTGCTTACCAGGAGCGGATGGCACGATGAGAAAAACATACAGCAGATCGCACGCTAATCGCGGGGCTGGTCTGGAACATTTAATCGACTTAACCAACAATCAGTATCGCAATAAGGGCGTGGCTGATATTCGTAAGATCCCAACGCCGGTAAAAATCATAGGACAGCAGGGCAACAGGATTACTGGTCACACTCAAAAAGGCGAGTGGGTCGATTACGTGGGTATTCATGATAGCCGGACCATTGTATTTGACGCAAAGGAAACATCTATCAGGACGAACTTTCCACTCAGCAATATCTCGGAGCATCAATACGACTTACTTAAATCATGGCACCAAAAAGGCGCACACGCCTTCCTGCTTGTCTCTTTTACAAAACTCGACGAAGTATTCCTTCTTCCGTTCGGTCGGCTACAGGAGGCTTGGGAGGACGCCAAGAGGGGTGGCAGGAAATCGATTCCCTATGACGATTTCAAATTGAATTGCGACCAGGTGAAAAGCGATAAGGGGTATGTACTGCATTACTTAAAACATGTGGGGTGAGGATGTGGCACGAGTATTAGACGCCTGCTGTGGCAGTCGAATGTTTTGGTTCGACAAGCAGAACTCCGATGTATTGTTTATGGACAATCGGGAACTTTTGGACACGTTATGCGATGGCAGAACTTTAGAAGTGAAACCTGACTTGATAGCAGATTTTCGCGAAATGCCTTTGGACGATGAGTCTTTTTACTTGGTCGTCTTTGATCCACCGCATCTGATAAAGGCAGGCGAAGATTCATGGTTGGCCAAGAAGTATGGAAAGCTCGATGAACTTTGGCAGTTCGACATAAAACAAGGATTCAACGAGTGCATGCGAGTTTTGAGGCCTAACGGAACGTTAATTTTCAAGTGGAATGAAGACCAAATCGCACTACAGGAGATTTTGGACATTATCGATTACAAGCCATTGTTCGGGAACCGTAGGAGCAAGACACATTGGTTGGTTTTCATGAAGGAAGACAGGTGAGGGAATGACCGTTTATCTTTCAGCAGGACTGATTTTCATAACGGCCTATTGCTTGGGTTATCTGAATGCGAAAAAGTGATGTGCAGTAGACAAATAAAGTTAAATGAAAAGGGAGCTTGTAAATGAGAATATTTAAAACTAGTTATTCTATGGGGTGTATTGCGACAGGTGGTTATTTCGAGTCACTGGTGGTTGCACGAAATGAAAAAGATGTCAGACGAGTATTGAATGAAACTCACGATGAGGACGTGTCCAATTTAAAGGTGGAAGAGTCTCTGAAATTAGGACACATACCTACACAGATGAACAGGTACTAACGGTTTCTATGGCTTGAATTAATCAACAGTTCGATCCTAAAGCGAAGGAAAGAGACAGTCAATCTATCTCTTTCCCGACACTTCGAACAGCTGTCATTGTTTTTTGCGCAAGACTGTTAAGGGTGAGTCCTGCTGCGGCTAGCGTGTTATTAATTTCATTTGCATTGAGTTTCTTTTCTTTTAATAGGACACGAAGAGTCTCAAAGTTCCTTTCAATCATGCGTATTTGGTTGTTGATATCGGTCATTTCAGATTGGTGGATCTTGCGTTTAATTTTCAATGCAGCAACCTCCGTTTTAGATTATGAGGCAAGCATACTATCTTTTTTCCTTGATGCATAGGAACAAAAGCGAACAATGAGACATAAGAGCAAGGAGAGTGATGTAGTCATGGCAAATAACCCAATTCAAGAAATAGCAAAGATAGCGCATCACATTCCGCTAGTAGCTTTGCAAGACATAAATAATCGAATACGTGACCACTTGGCTTCTGGTGGCAAAGATGATGATCCGTATATTTTTCAGCAGTTGAGGTATGCAGAACGATTTGTGAAGGAGGAAATGGGATGACTATTGATATGAATGCGGAACGGTTGGAGGAAATAAAAGGCCAATATGAATGGGGCGTTGGGCAAAGTCTCGCTTGTCGAAATTTGAGTGATTCGGATATTGAATGGCTCATTGAGCAAGCCCAACAAACAATCGATACACAAATTCAGTTTGTTGAGCTACACAGGGATTGGTTAAATATGCGGACAGAAAACGAACGTTATCGGGAAGCGCTCGAGTTTTACGCCGAAGAAAGAAAGTACATGTATCAATCCATGTCTTTAAGTGGACACCCTAAAATCATCGAGGATGAGGGGAATACTGCTCGTCAAGCTTTGGCAGGTGTTACAAATGGTCAAAGCAAAACTTGAAGAAGCTCATATTTTACTCGAAGGTGCAGACGTCAAATGGTATTGGAGCAGGCGAGAGATGAATCTGTTTCGGCAGATGTGGCGTGATGGTGTTAGTGGAGAGGAAATAGCTGAAGCGCTTGGTGTGGAATTATTGTCCGTTGCATTGCTTGTGGTAGATCAAGAGATTATCGGGAATATTAAGCCGCGGCCAGGTGGGTTGTTAGGGAATTGAAAGGGTGAGCAAGATAAATAGATTAGGTTCGTATATTCACAAAGATACCGGCGAGTTCGTGACTGTCATTGGCATTGGTAGTTTTCGTTCCGGTAAGAAAAAGATGATATGCAAAAAATTGGGCAGTGAATCAGAGTTTGCATTGCGAGAGGACAAGTTCGTAGAACGATATAGGCGGCCAACTGTAGAAGAATTAATGGCATAAGAAAAGACAGGATTCCTCCTGTCCCGACACATTAATAATAGCACATTAGGAGGGGTCCGGATGAGAGAGAAGCTAGGAGCAATGGTTGATTTGTCAGAGAATGCGGTGTACATCGTCAAACGAGGGAAGCTGACAAAGATAAGCAAGAAGGAACACGGGCAAGACGTAATCATCTGGAAAAACGGAGAAGTACTTGATGTAGATCGGAGCCAGCGGATGAGGATAGAGGGGCAGGAGGTGATTTGATTGGAATTCAGAGGTAGGGCTTTAAAAATTCATGTGAATGAAGACGGAACTCATCAGTTAAGAGATTCTTTATCAAGGTTTTGGTGCGCCTGCAGTAAACCTGCAACAAGTTATTTGCCAGGTAACTATGGACCTTATAATTTCCAATGCGATGATTGTATAAAAAAAGAATAAACAGTCCCTACGGAAGAACCGACGGACACTGAGCAACGGCGCATCGCTGTTACTTGGTGTCTTTTTCATTTGAAAAGGGGTGAGCGGGTGAAAACGTTGCAAACAGAAATAGTCGAAAAATGGCTCTCACGCACTCGTACAGGCGAAGTAGAACAGAAGAGTGTTAGGACAAGGGGTAGTCGAGAGGAACGGCTCACATCGAGGGACTGGGCGGAAATTATGGGTACGAACAGACCGACGTATGGACGCAAAAAGGGCGGAGCTTATAGACAGAGATAGGAGGGGCTTTCATGTTGAATTGGGCGGATGAATTGATACAGGAGTATACAGTGGGGAAGCAAGATTTGAAAAGACGTGTGGACCGTTTGGATAGGAGCAATCCTATCGACATGCAAGACTTGAAGCAGATTAATAGCATGATTGAATCGATGTCGTTTTCGCTTGATTGGATGAAGACTGGACGGCAGCCAGGGACGTATCGAGGTGCGGATGAAAAGGCAGTGTACCAAAAGCGGTCGTATGAAAACATCGACCTTATTCCCGACATTGCAGAACAACTGAATAGCGAGCAGCCAAAAGAATTGTACATGACGAAAGAGGAACGCGTCATTCTCGCTGACATCCTTTCATCCTTCTCACAACGAGAGCGGATTTGTTATCTCCTACATGTTGGCCATAAAAAGAGCATGGGTGAGATTGCCGCTGAATTGGGTGTCAGCAAGAGCACTGTCCAAACACATATAAACCGTGCTAAATCAAAGGTTCGACAAAGATTTCAAGAAGCTGGATGACGCGGTATGTCATACGCTTTGTCATACGAAGTCTGCATATATGAGGGGAACCATTAAAGGAGGGGTGCGCTCGAGTGACTCAGCCACCTCTAATAGCCCCATACATAACGAGTGATAAATAAAGGATTTTCACCTTTCTTGGCGAATAGTGTCAGTGGGAGGTGAAAATGATGAATTTAAGTGATATAGACAAAGAGAAACTGGCTCAAAAGGTTCTTTTAGCCCCGCTGGTATCATTTAAAGGAAAGCACCAATGGCCGAGATCTACATTTGAGAGCTATGTTTACCCTGATGAAGACGATGTAGAAGGACATTTCGTGAAAGATTTATTAACTCTGAACACTCCTTCAATGATTGAGAAATGGTTCGGTGGCGAGGAAGAAGCAGCGGCAATTTTGTTGAATTTAAAAGAACAAGAAAAACAGCAAGAGGAATAAGGGGAATATTAGGCATCTCTTCTGAGGTGCTTTTTCTATGCCTGAAAATCAAAAAGGGGGGATACGGGTGATTAAGAATATTTCAGGCTATTGGTTGTTTCCAAGTTCGCTAATGATAGGCCTGAGCATGGATGAAGAACAACTGGATATTTTCTTAGGAGTATTTGCTTTCAGTATTGAATTTAGATAGTTAATAACAATCCACATAAGGGGGCGGCGGTGATGTGAAATGCCGAATTGGGATGAAATACAACGAGAATGGGAAACAACAAAGATAACGCTTACTGCATTAGCTGAGAAGCATGATGTGAAGCTCGGGACATTAAAGAGCAGAAAGAGTCGCGATAAGTGGTCGAGGGATACGTCTAAAAAGGATGCAACCAAAACACAAAAGGTTGCAACCATACCTAAAAGGATGCAACCACAAAAAGAGCAATTTGAGCCTGTTGTTGAGTCGGTTGATTTAACCGATAAGCAATGGCTTTTTTGTATTTACTACATTAAATACTTCAATGCGACGAAGGCTTATCAAAAGGCCTATGGGTGTGCTTATACCACGGCGAGAGTTGAAGGCAGTCGTACCCTTGCAAATCCTAACATTTCTACAGAGATAGATAGGATGAAAGCAGAGCAATCTTATGCATTGAAGTTGGATGTGCGTGACGTACTACAAAAGTACATCGATATAGCCTTTGCAGACATTACAGACTTCATTGACTTTACACAAGTTGAATCCGAGGCAACTGAAACTATTGTCGAGTTTAACCCTGATGGTTCCAAAAAGTCCGAGAAGACTGAAACAGTCCCATACACATATACAAAGTTTGTTATGCGTCATTCGGAAGAGGTTGACGGAACGCTAATTACCGAGTTGGCAAAAGGTAAAGATGGGATGTTCAAAGTCAAGCTTGCCGACAAGATGAAAGCATTGGATATGCTAGCGAAGTACACTGACCTCTTATCTGACAGTGATAAAGAACGCTTACAAGAAGAGAAGTTGAAAATGGATATTGCCAAAACAAAAGCTGAAGTCGAAAACCTCACAAGCGAAAACAACAGTCATGGTGGCGATGATTGGGTAGCTGCACTGAAAGAAGTGGCTGAAAGAAGAAAACAACAGCAGGTGAAAGCTAATGACGACTAAACCGTATAACGTCCTGGTAGACCTTATCGATGTCTATTGGGAGGATCCAGTGGCTTTTGCGGAAGACATTCTTAACTTCTATCCGGATCAGTGGCAAAGAGATGTACTGAACGATTTGGCGGGTCATCCATTCGTATCCGTTCGTTCTGGACAAGGAGTTGGGAAAACAGGATTAGAAGCTATTGCGGCCATTTGGTATTTATGCTGCAGACCGAATCCTAAAGTCGTTTGTACGGCACCAACAAGGCAGCAGCTGAACGATGTCCTTTGGGCAGAAATAGCCAAGTGGCTTGAATCGTCTGTTGTGAAGAACTTTCTTAAATGGACCAAGACAAAGGTATACATGATTGGTAACGAAGAGCGTTGGTTTGCCACAGCAAGGACAGCTACTAAACCGGAGAACATGCAAGGTTTTCACGAAGACTACATGCTCTTTATCGTCGATGAAGCGTCGGGTGTTGCAGATAATATCATGGAAGCCATACTCGGTACTTTATCCGGCGCGGAAAATAAATTATTAATGTGCGGAAACCCTACTCGGACGAGTGGGGTTTTTTATGATTCTCATCACCGTGACAGGTCGGATTACAAAACGCATAAGGTAAGCAGCTATGATTCATCCAGGGCGAGCAAAGAGAACATCGAGCGGCTTATAAGGAAGTACGGAAAAGATAGTGATGTTGTCCGTGTTCGTGTGTTTGGAGAATTTCCGAAGAGTGAACCAGATACATTCATTCACTTGGAAAAAGTTGAAGCTGCAGCCATGCGAGAAGTTTATATGGCTGATGATGGGCGAATTGCTATACCGAACGATGCGCCACTTGAAATCGGCGTAGACGTTTCTAGGTATGGAGATGACGAGACGGTAATCATTCCACGAATCGGAAACTATGTTCCTTTATTGCAAACACATACAAAACAAGACACAATGACGACTGCTGGTCATGTGATTCGTCTTGCAAAGGAATTAATGCTCAAATACGGTCGTCCTTCTTGCGTTATAAAAATTGATGATGACGGCGTTGGTGGTGGCGTGACAGACCGATTAAGAGAAATTATTCAAGAAGAAGGTCTATATATCGAAGTGATTGACTGTCATAACGGCGGCAAAGCTTTGAATCCGGAAAACTACTTTAATTGGGGTTCGGAGTCGTGGGCGACCATTCGAGATTTTATTCACGATGGCGACATTCAGATTCCGAATGACGAGGACTTGATCGGGCAACTATCCACTCGTAAATACAGAGTGACATCGAAAGGAAAAATTCAGTTGGAAAGTAAGGATGAAATGAAAATGCGTGGTTTGCGCTCTCCGGACAGAGCAGATGCGCTTGTGTTGGCGTTTGCAAATACCGGACAAGAGCCGATGGATGACTACACTGCAGCATTAATGAGGGGGGTGAGAGTACATGGCTAAATGGTACAACAAAGCGGTCGGCGAGATATCCAAGCTACGATCAAGAATACTGTTGCCATTCGGTTGGGGCAGTTTGACGACTGGAACACTCGGCAGTGGCTATAAGCTGGACAGCAGCAAGGTCGATTACGAGTTGACCAAGCAACTCTATTACAACACGCACGACGATTACAAACTAGGTGCCGGATTCGCGAAATCGGTCATTAATAACACCGTCAGTTTTATGGGTGTCCCTGCATTCAAAAGCACCGATAAGGAAGCGCAGGAAGTGCTGGATGCATTCTTTGAATCGAACATATCCAACATGCAACGGACGACGCGCGATAGCTTGCGCGATGGCGACTGCTACGTATGGGTTACTCGTGAAGAAGAGCAAGACACATCGCTCTATCCTGAGCAGCCTGTTAGGTTGGTGTACAACTTCATACCTCCTGGACAAGTGAAGGATATTATTCGGCACCCACTGACGGGAGTGATACAAGAATATGTGCTCGTGTCTTCTCATGACTGGGAAGATGAAAAAGGCAATAAAAAGAAAGCGGCAATAACCCAACGCATCCGTCGTGGAGAGCGGGAAATCGAGATTGATGGCGATACACCTCCTGATGTCGAACCAGGCATTGAATCGACACCCTGGGACTTCATTCCGATTGTTCATTTCAAAAACGAGGGCGATGAGGGTGTCTACGGTCAATCTGACTTGGAGCCGATTGAACCATTCCTAAAGGCGTATCATGATGTGATGCTTCATGCGATGAAAGGGAGTAAGATGCACAGTACGCCAAGATTAAAGTTGAAACTGAAAGATGTGGCAAGGTTCCTCCGCAATAACTTCGGTGTAAGCGATCCTGCGGATTTTGCAAAGAAAGGCGGCACATTGAATTTAGATGGACATGAAATACTAATGTTCGGTGATGATGAAGATGCGGAATTCATTGAAGCGAAGTCGGCTACTGGTGATGCAAAGGCACTCTTGAAACTTATTTTTTATTGCATTGTTGATACATCAGAGACACCGGAGTTTGTTTTTGGTGTGCATACACCCTCTTCGTTATCATCGGTAAAAGAACAGATGCCGATTCTTATCCGTTCGATCGAGCGAAAGCGGGAGCACTTTGCGGATAACTGGCAAAGATTGGCGAGAATCGCACTTGCTATGACTTCTCAATCAGAAAATAAAACTTTTGAGACATTCGCAACAGAATTGCAATGGGTGAACATTGACCCGCGAACCTCACAAGAAATTAGCGAAGAATTATTAAATGTTGTCAATGCTCTCGTGGCAGCACTCAACAACAATATAATCAGTGAAAAGTCTGCCATTAACTATCTGTCAAAATTAATCGACACCATGAATGAATACGAAGCCGAAGAAGGCGAGAGTGAGAAGGACCGTATCCAGCAGACGCGACTGAATCGCCTGCGGATGCCTGATGAAGAAAATCTCCAAGATCAATTGAACCGGATTAACCAAACACTCGGCGGAAGGGGAGATTGATGAATGGACATTTCACACCTGTCAGAATACAGCTCACTTTCTCTCGAAGCTAGAAAACAACTAATAGAACTAATCCTTCAACAAGACCGTGATGTGCGATTGATATTCCAACAGGCTGCCGATGAACTTGCTAATGAAATCCGTCGACTAGAAAAAGAAGGGCAAAGCCATCTGATTCCTGCTCTACTTGCCGCTAAAGTAGCTGAAAGCGCGACTACTATTGAAAAGGGGTTAAGTGAGCTGTTCAAACGTGGTTATGTTATTAGTGTTGAGGCGGGTATGCATCAATCTAAGCAAGCCACCTTGCGAATATTGCAGAAAGGTAAGATTGATTGGCAGCCGATTGAGCGAGTATACTTTCGTAAACATTCGGCAGCTGTCGAAGCAATGCAAACGAGAGTCCTCAAAGGATTGACTGTCTCCGATCGCATATGGGGGCAAAGTCGCGTTGCTAGACAAAGTATGGGCGCTATTATCCAAGAAGCTATCGCGACAGGAGAACATCCTTATAAAGTGGCAGAAATGCTTGAGGATTACGTTCGAAACGGAGCGAAATCGCTCGTATCCCAATACCCCGAAATGATAGCTCGGCTCGAAGGCAATATACCAATGGACATGTGTTATGAATCCTTACGTCTTGCTCGTACTGAAATGGCGGCGGCTTTTGGTGAAGCAGCTATTCAAGCAGCTGAATTGAATCCGTCCAACCAAGGCATCAAGTGGAGTACCTCAAACGGCGGCAATACTTGTGACAAGTGTAAATCCATTGCATCGACAGATAATGGTTTGGGTGAAGGTGTGTACAGGCGACATGAACTACCCGACTATCCAGCGCATCCGAATTGTTTGTGTACACTATCGGAAGTTGTTGAGGATATGAATACATTCGTTGATAGACTGATTGAGTGGCAACAAAACCCACTTGCCCATCAAGATATTGAGCGGTGGTATCAAAATGTTTATAAAGGCGGGATGATTTCATGATGAAAAGATTACTGGAGTTGATTTATCAAACTGTTTTCTTTTTTGTTCTTCTGAAACACACCAAAAGGAGGTGAGAACATGAAAAACCCAATCATCTGCGGCGAAATGTCGCAAAGCCAACAGCAAATCTTTCAGCTGTTCGGTAATCTTGCTGGCGAAATGAGAGTCGATGACATTCCGACTGCTCCGTCCGTAAACATCGACGAACTGAAGAAAGGGGATTCAGAGCCATTAGAGGTGGTGGTAGAAATTCCTGCTTCCAAGTCTAAGCGCGGATGGAACTACACCGCTAACTCTTTGAGGGATATTGTGAATGCGGTTAACAGCAACACTCTAAATGGTTTCCTTGGTCATCAGAAGCCCGAGGATGTAAGCAATCAATTTTTACCACCAGTTACCCATTGGGTAGGCGCGAAGATGGTAGGAGAGATTGCTTATTTTCGTGGCGTTGTGGATGCTGCAGCGCAAGATCTAAAACGTTGGATTAAGTCCGGTCGCATTAGGCAAGTATCTATCTTCGGGATGCCGAAACTGCAACGCACTGGCAAAGAAACGAATGTTGTCGGGTACGAACCGATGTCTATTGATTGGACACCACTAGATCGCGCTGGTATGAATACTCGCATAGTAGCTATGAGTGGCGAAATGTGGGATTTAAACGGAGAAGGTCCAACAGGAGAAATGAAAGACAATAAGGGAGGAAAAGCAATGAATCCAGAAGAAGTACTAGCTGCATTGAAAACAATGCTTGCTAACAAACAAATCACAGTCCCGATGATTGCGGGAGAAATGGGATGGAAGCCAGAAGAAGTCGCGGCAGATATTGACCAAAAGTGGGTGAACGAAATCACTACATCCGTTGGTAAATTGAAGAAGGTAGAAGAAGCACTCGGCGTGTCCGGTGAGATGGATGTTGTGAAAATCGCTGAGGATGCTGCAAAGGCTATGAAAGAACAAGAAACAGCAGGATTTCAAAAGATTGTCGGTGAAATGATGGAAAAGAAAATCACATCAGAAGCAGTCCGTAAGGATATTAATGATTTCAAGACTGTTATCGGCAAATTGTGGTCATATCACGCTAATGCAATCAAACCAGAAATGACAGAAGAGCAAATCGCAGGGGAAATGGACAGTTTCCTTGCTGATGAAAGCGTGAAATCTATTATTAGTAATTATCATACAGACAAACCGGCGGGTGTAGGTAGTGGATCTACGCAACAAAAGACTGGCCAATTTAAAACAAAGCGCGTGTCGCTTTAATAAGGAGGATTTAACAAATGGGAGAAGCAAGAGCAATTCCAACAACTACGCACCAAGCATACCGTGCAAAAGTTTCAGATGGCAAAAGCGTTCGAGTAACGGTGCCAGCAAGTACGTCTATCGAAGCAGGCGCATTTTATGAGTTAGATGGATTCTTCGGTACTGCGATGCAATCAGTGAAGACTGGTGCAGGCGAAACTGCAGAAGTTATTTTAAACATCGAGCAGGCTGAATTTGAGACAGATCAAATCATGACAACAAAGGCATTCCCTGTCGGTGCCCCAATTTATTTCACAGGCGGGAAGTTCACACCAGATGCAGACAACGGTGGTTCTCCGGATCCAGTGCCATATCGAAAAGTAGGTAGAGTTACATCAGCAAAAGACCAAAATAACGTCATCTGGTTCATTCTAGGACCACAGGTATAAGGGGAGGAGACAAACAATGAAAACACATTCTATCGAAAGTTTAAAAGAGCAACGTCGTAAAGGAACCATCGAAACCGAGGTTCCTTTTGTTTTTAATGGGAAACAGGAAGCTGTTCCAAAGAAGATTGTTAACGGCGAAATGGAAATCATCGACATTGACAAACCTCTTGGTGAAATGATGACGTCTGAAACATCACGGAAAGAACTGGTACAGAAAGTTGTCTTGGATGTGGAGTTGGGTCGTGAAGAGGTTCCTGTTTTGTATAAACCTATCTACGAGACAATTACTGACCCTAATTTCCCAAAAGAGTTTGAAGCGAAATGGGCACAATCGGGAACAGTTGTCTTTTTCGAGCACATGGAAGGAGAAGAAGTAAAGTTCGGTTCACTCCAAGCGGAAAATGGACCTATTGCTCGTTTAAAAGGGTATGCTGCTGGATTTGAATACACAAAGGAAATGGAAATCTTTAATCAGATGTTCAATTTCGAAATTATGAATAAGGCATTTGGTGAGGCTCACAACGCATTATTAAACCACCTACATCTTGGTCCAATTATCAAGCACAGCTACAAAGCATCTAACAAAACAGCGGCACAATACACGAATGAGCTCGGCAAAGCGCTCGAGAGTAAAACTGGTGCTCATTACATGCTGTCATTACGCGCTACACTTCGACAAGCTTTGAAGGATGCGCGAGTTGCTAAACGACCTGGGACGATTCTTCTTGCGAATTCCGCAGACAAAGAGGACATCCAGGACGCACTTGGAAGCATGACGATCCAGGCAACGCCATACGGTTCGACAAGTGGTATTACCGATATCATTTACTATGACGGATGGGAAACGACCGTTTCACGAAAAACTTACACTTACGATGGTGTGCCACAAGGAAAAGCTTACTTGATTCGACCAAAACGCGGATTCAAAGAGTTGGTGAAGCAAGGCCTGCAAATCAATTCTACAATCGGTGACCTTTCACGTTTAGTGGAAGCGCAAATCATAGGAGACTTCTGGAGAGGCGTTTTCGCTGCATTGGATGAAAACGTTCAAGAAATCACACTTCCTGGACAATAAGAAGGTGGTGAGATAGATGAATCCAACTGCGTTGGACATCAAAAGATTACGTTTAATGGTTAATGACCCCATTCCAGCAGGGGTGGGGGGAGAGCCATTATTTACAGATGATGATCTTGCACAAATGTTCTTGGAACATACAAATATCTTCTCATTAGCCGCAGATATATGGACACTGAAAGCCGGTCTTATTCAAGGAGACATCCAATCCTATTCAACAGGTAACGAAAAGTACGATTTGACATCGATGAAAGACCGGTATACTCACGCGCTTGCCATGGCCAAACAATATGCAGATAAAGCTGCAGATAATCATGTGACGGATGAAAATTCGGGTAGTATCATCCTTAAATTCCGCACGCCGGACGTGATGTGATGAAGAGCCTTGTTGAAATGCGTAGAGCGCACACAAAATGGAATATTGAGCAGAACCCCGTAGTCGTGACAATTCATCGTACGGAAAAACGAAAAGGCGGCGGATACATCGAAGAGGCTGAGAGTGATGTAGGCCCTTTCACTGTCCGTATATTTGTTTCACACTCAAATACGAATCAAACAGTAACTACACTAGCTGGAGAAAAACAGGTAGATCGGTACTTCGGATTGCTCGCGGACTATCAATCGGACATTCGAGCAGGGACAACAGTGAAAGATGAATTCGTAGCGATGGGTATGAGATTCCTTGTAAAGGCTGTTTACCCGCAAACGATAAACGGTCAGATTGTTGGATATCAAGGCGAACTGGAAAGAGTGATGTAGTATGGCGTTCGGCAATCAAACAAAAGAATTTATTTCAAGCAAAGTCGCCGGACTGCAAGCTTTGTCGATGAATATCGGTAAGAATTTAGAGTCCCAAGCTAAAGCGAATATTCCATGGAAGAATCATACAGGGAACACAAGGGGTGCTATTCACGGCGGGGGAGAGAAGAGGAAAAATGGCGCAACCATCTATCTAGCTCACGGCTCGAAAGTCGGAACATATCTTGAGGAAGGTACCGGTTTATATGGTCCTCATAAGAAACGGATAGTTCCAACGCATGCAAAAGCATTACGTTTTACGATGGGTGGCAGAGTAATCTTTGCTAAGTCCACCAAGGGAATGCCAAAACAACCTGTTATTCGCCCGACTGCGGACAAACAGTGGCCGGATATAAAGCACGCAGTTAGGAAGTACTGGGAGGGATGACAATGAGAGAAGAATTACGTAATATCCTTGTCGCTCAGGTGCTCAGTGTAAATGGTGAAGTTTGGGAGCCATCGGCTGCTGGACCACAACTCCCAAAGCCATCTTTAATACTTCGCGAAGGCTCCCAAGACACAGGTGAGCAGTACGCAAATTATACAGCGGTCTATGAAGTTTGGCCGTACGTCAAACGCACGACATTTAAGCGGGTTGATGCAGTTTCGAAGGAAGTAATAGCTGCACTACACCAGAAGCGCATCGACGTCGTTGGTATCCCTCATTACATCGAATACATCGGAACAGCATCCGAAGACATTGTGGATGACGAATGGGATGCTCTGACTAGGGGATTACGTTTCCAGATTTATTCGTTGGCGTGGTTAACGCATCAAGCGATTGAGCCAGATCCGGTGAGCGCATTGCAAGCTTGGTCAATCAACCGGTTCCCAGAACTGCAGTTAAACCCTTTGTTGTGGAAGCCGTCAGACGCCACACCTGCACTTTACTGGCGTGTTGAATCCGTGACAAGGGTAGAGCCGATGAATTGGGGTGCGTGGATAACGGCTCAAGTGAATGGACATGTGATAGCTCCTAATGCTTCGGTGCGAAGGAAGTACGTGGACAAAGCAACTCGTCAATTGGCTATTGACCACAGCGTGAGGATGTCGGATAAGTCAAAAATGCGCTTCATATCCATATCTGCTGATGATGGATATGACCCATTTAGAGATGGACAGATAAAGTTAACTGTAAAATTCGGCGTGTTAAAAGATAAGGGTGTCTATCCTACTCTTAAACATGCATATTTTGACGAGAAAAAAGGTGGTGTAATTCATGTCGAATGAAAATATCAAAGCGCAAAAGGTGACAGCAGAAGACGTAGCTAAGGCTGTATCCAACGAAGCGCTTTATACACGAGAAGAAATTCAAGCTTTACCCTCTGCTTTCGGTGTGACGCCAGAGGTTTTGGCGGGCTCGCTAGCTTTAGTCGAAGGAACCGAGCTAACTCGCACTCAAGTGAAATCAGCGATTGATAAATTTAAAAATAGAGAGGTGTGAACTAAATGGCTATTGGAGCTATGTTTAAGCTAGGAGAGCAAAAAGCTCGACCTGGTGTATTTGTGCGTTGGTATAACGCTGGCGGATATGCTCAATATTCGGGTTTGCTCGGAGTAGGAGCAGCAGTGATTAAAGCAAATTGGGGACCTCTTGGCAAAGTAATTACTGTTGAAAATGATAATAAGGTTGAAGAGTTAGTCGGCACAGGTCAAGGTGCTGAAGTCGTGAAGGAAATTCTTCAAGGTGGTGCTTACTCAGTCGAAGTAGTTCGAATCGGCACAGGAGGCACACAATCCACATTGTCGTTAGTTGCAGGAACGGCAGGAGCAGTCTTATTAAAAACACTTTACCCGACATCGCGCATATTCAACGTGACGGTGCGCGAAGCGTTAGATCCAACACAAAAGGAATTGCTTTTATTTGAAAATGGAAAACAAGTAGAATTGATTGCCTTTAAGGCTGGGGAAAATGAAGCAACTGAATTAGTCTCGGCAGTGAATGCTAAAAGTAAGTTCTTAGTAGCATCAACGGCAGAGACAGGCGTCGTTAAAACGATTTCAAATCAAGAAATGACCGGTGGGACAGACCCGAACACTGTAGCTACTGACTATACCGACGCTTTTCCTATTGCGGAGACGAAATTCTTTGACTCTATCACTGTAGATTCAGAAGACCCTGTGATTCACGCGGCATTACATGCATTTGTCCGCAGGAAAATTGGTGAGGGACATCGTATGACAATGTTTGTTGGCGAAAAGACAGACATTCCTTTTGAAACGCGTATCGCCCACGCAAAAGCATTTAATGACTTTGCGGTGGGATACATTGGGAATGGTGTCGAAACGACATCAGGGGTAATCGAGGGAGCGACAGCTGCAGCGAGAGTGCTTGGAGAATTCGTATCGGGTTCTTACAAATCTAGCTTGACAGGTAGAACCATAAAAGGTGGCGTGGGTATTAAAGGTGAATTGACGTCTAGTCAATACAACGAAGCCGCTCGCAATGGCATGATGGTCTTTTCTCTTAACTCTGACGGCATCCCTCAAATTGACTACGGCATTAACACGCTCGTGTCTCTTGGCGAGGATGAGGATGAAGGTTGGAAGAAATTCCGTCGCGTACGAACGCGCTATGAACTAATCGATCGTATTACTGCACAAATCGCAAAGGCGATGGCGAACAATATCGACAATGGATTGGATGGTAGGCAGTTCTTAATTACATTGGCGAATGGTGAAATCGGTCGTATGATTCGTGAAGGTGCTCTTGCATCCGGTGAAATGGTTGTCGATCGCGATAATGCACCGATGGGCGATTCTGCATGGTTTAAATTCGAAAACTTGGTCGATCTTGATGGGCTTGAAAAAGCATATCTAGCATTCGGCTTTCAGTATTGAGGGGGTTGAAAAAGGATGAGTAATGGACGCTATATATTCCGTAGTTGTGTACCTGATGGTGATGTCACTTTGGCAAACGTAACACCAGGCGAAGTGCTTAGCCGTGAGTGGACGTTTCGCGCAAATTTACCACCTGAGATTCAAGAAGCGCTCGACGCTGGCGAGTTTGATCCTCGCAACATTTTAACAGGTAAAGACGGAGAGCTTTACGACGAAAACGGAAATTTTTTAGCGGAAGTCAATACGTGGCAAATGGCAGTGAACTTTACGAACACCGACTATAATCCTGCTGGTAAGAAGATTACGTGGGCTATTCCGACAAGCTATACATTGACGTTAACATTTACAGAGACTATTGTTCGCGATGCGGTGCTTTTGCAGAAAGCTTTAACAGGTCTTCGTGATCGGTCAAAAGGTGCAATCCTAAACTTTACAGGCGTGCTTCGCACAGATGCTGCATAATCGGAGGGGTAAAAGATGGCAGAAGAAAAAATGAATCAAGAAGAATTGTTGGCCGTGGAGGAAGATTTCCTTCGCGGTCTTTTAGGTGCTTATGAAGATAACCAGGAAGACACCGCAACAATTGAAATCATTCGTAACGGAAAAAAGTTCTTTTCTTTCGATATTCGCGGACTATCCGAAAAGGAATACAACGACTTACAAGATCAAGCAACTAAGTTCAAAAAGGCTAAGAATCTCGGCGGCGTTAAGGTAGCTGAAGAAACAAACGTAACACGTTTCCGTTCCTCGCTCATTTATCATGCGACGCTAGCAGAAGACCGCAAAAAGCTTTGGAATAACAAGCAGGCATGGAACCAACTAAACGTTCTTAATGGTATCGACTTGATTGATAAAGTATTAAAAGCTGGAGAGAAATCGGCAATCATTGAAAAAATAGATGAACTATCCGGTTTCGGTACTGAAAGCAGCGATTTGATAAAAAACTCATCGGTGCAGGAGGACGAGTAACTCTCCTGCACGAAATATTTCAACGCACCGGCAGGACGCCGGATGAAATTCTAGGAAAATCTGATGAGATTCAGAGATTCGTTTTCGAATCAACCATTTTGCAATTGGACAAAGAAAATAAAGAACGCAAAGAGTTATCGAACATATTTGGAAAAGGGAGGTGAGTGAATGGCACGCGAAGTGTACAGAATTGAAATCCCTATTGAAACAAAAGATGACTATTCTGCAGGACTTAACGAAGCGAAGAAGGATGTCGAGAGCTTTAAGAAAACAGCAGAGAGCGCGGCGAAAGGTCCCAATACCCTCGGTAAATCCGTTAAAAAAACGGAAAAGGATGTAACGAAGTTTCAACAGGGCATGCGGACCACTAGAGAGCGACTCCACTCACTGACTGCTTCCAAGTGGCAACTGACAGTGAGCGCGGCTGATCGAGCTTCGAAAGTTGTATCACAGATATCTGGTTTTGTTAACCGAGTCGCAAATCGAAACTACAGATTCACACTTCGCGCCCTTGATATGGCATCCAGCACAATCAGAGGTGTAGGTCGCATGATTACTAGCATACCTAGTGTGATCACGATTGCCCTCACTTATGTCGGCGTGAATAAGTTAAAGGATGCAACTGTGGGAGCGGCCATGAGTTTTGAGGAATATGAAGTTTCCATGACGCACTGGTTGAACGGTAACGTCAAGCAAGCGAAGGAGCTCGTTACATGGATGGGGCAATTCGCTGACACCACGCCTTTCAGCTCTGTCGATTTATTCCCTGCTCTTACAAGAGGGATAGGTGTTTCTAATGGTGATGTAAAACAAGCGCAAGATTTGCTTAGGTTGGCTTCAGACATGGCTGCGTTAACACCAGGTAAAACTGTTTCGGATGCTATGGAAAGTTTAGCTGATGCCCAAATGGGCGAAATGGAGCGTTTGAAAGAGTTTAACGTGAAAGTCTCAAAAAAAGAATTTGACAAAATTGGTTATTCGGGAGTTATCGAGCAACTCGCGAAAAAGTTTGATGGTGGAGCACGAAAACTCTCGGAAACTAGTGCGGGTATTATTAGTACTTTAAAAGGATACCGATCTTCCATATTCCGTTCATTCGGGACAGGATTCCTTGATCCCATGAAGCCTCGCCTTGATGCAATAAATCAATGGTTGGCAGACAACCAAGAGACTTGGGGACGTTGGAAAAGCACGATGGAAAGACACGGTAGGCAAGCATCCGAATTTGTTTTCTCTCGATTAGAAACAGGTTTCAAGTTTATTCGTAGCAGATACCTAGATAATGATGACTTCATGAGTCTTGATTTTAAAGGAAAGATTGATTTTATCATGAGCGACATCAATCAATGGTGGACTGATAGAGGAAAACCGGGGGTAAGCTCATGGTGGGAGTCATCCGGTAAGCCGTGGGCATCCGACACAGGATTGTCCATTGGAAAGGCAATATTCGATGGCATTGTTTTAGGCATTAAAGAAGGGGTAAGCTCAATCGGAGATTTGTGGAAAGATGCATTTAAAGATCCCTCTGCGGGGTCGATCGGTGGAGCGCTTACAGCTACTATGCTAGCAGGAGCTGCAGGCAGTATGATACTATCCCCATTTTTGCGAGTAGGTGGGGCTGTCGGTAGAGCAGCTAAATGGGGTGGCAGTAAAGTAAAAGGTGGTTACGATAAAATCCAATCTAGTCGTGCTGCCAAGTCTGCCGGAATGCCCAAAGGAGCTTATCAAGACAACCAAGGTAGATGGCATCAAAAAGACGGCAAATTCATCTCAGCAAAAGACGTTCAGGTTTATCAAGGGGTAGCATCAAGATCTGCTCGTCATGCAAAACCTCGTGGAAGTTGGATTCCTAAGTGGTTAGGTGGCAAGGCGGCTAGTGGCGGAACGGCGCCAGGAAGCAAACTCCTTCGAAGAGTTCCTGTATTAGGAACACTTCTTGGTGCATTAGCTATCGGTTCGGCGTCTGCAGAAGATAGACCGGGTGTGGTTGGCGGTGTAGCCGGTGGTCTTGCGGGTGCGAAAGGTGGAGCTATTCTAGGAGCGGCATTAGGTTCTGTAGTTCCTGGCGTTGGTACCGCGATCGGGGGAGCGGCTGGTGGTTTAATTGGTGGAATTGGAGGAGCCTTCGGCGGCGAATGGATCGGCAACAACTGGGATACCGTCAAAGAAAAAGCGTCGGAAGCAGCTAGTTGGATTGGCACTAAGTTTTCAGAAGCAAAAGAGACGTTGTCTTCCTCATTATTTAGCGGTGAGTGGTGGAGTGGTAAGTGGGAAAATGTAAAAAGCGTTGCCAACAGCACGATTTTTAACGGCGGCTGGTGGTCTGAACAAGCAGGCTTCGTTTTCGGCTACCTTGAATCTACGCTATTTAGCGGTGAATGGTGGGGTAGCAAATGGGATGACGTGAAAGGATGGACTTCAGAGAAGTGGGAGTCTGCAAACGAAATCTGGGAAACATCGAAATTAGCAATTGGAAATACACTGTTCAGTGGAGATTGGTGGAACGGTCGTTGGGATTATGTAAAAGGTTGGACTTCGGAAAAGTGGAACACCTTCTCGACGGTCTGGGAAGCAACAAAAGGTCAAATCAGCGCAACGCTTTTCAGCAAAGATTGGTGGAGCGGTAAGTGGGATACGGTTAAAGGCTGGGCTGGAACAGCGCTTTCTGGCATAAAAAGCGGCTTTAACATTGTTAAAGATCGTTTTAACAAAGGTCGAGAGCGAGGTCAGCAGGCTGGTTCTGCTACCAAATACGCAAACGGCGGCTACATCAATCGTCCTCATCTCGGTCTGGTCGGGGAAGCTGGTCCCGAAATGATTATCCCGCTATCTAGCGGTCGTCGGAATCGAGCGATGGAGTTGTATGAGCGCACTGGACGAATGTTAGGCGTTAAAGCGTATGCGAATGGCGGAGTGGTCGGAAAGCTAGTCGAGCCACTAATTGATACTACTGCTAGTTCAAGCACAGCATCCGTCAATCATTCTCCCGCTAGCGGTAATACATCAGTCTCTTTTGGTCCTGTTAGCGTCGCTATTGAAAGTGGTGGTGCAGATAGCGCGGAAAGTATTATTGAAGCTGTTATCAACGAGTTTGGCAATGCAGTGATCCCGCAATTGCGGGAAGCGTTGACGAATCGATATGCATAGGAGGTGCAGGAAGTGAAATTTTCGTTCGTTGATCCAGTAAATAACAAAGCACTTGTGCTTCCTGTTCCTCCTGAGCGCATGCAGGTGAAGATAGGAACGAAACTCCTCGTATACGATCCTATTGCATTAGGTACAATCGAGTTGCCTAGAGGTCGACTACCTATTAAATTCACCTTGGAAGGCATGCTGCCAGGCAATCTTCAAACTGCAATACCTAATCGAGAAAACGATCTACCTCCTAACGAAGTAATTCGAGTCATTAGGGAATGGTCTGAAGCCAAAGGTTCAACAGGAAAAAAATTAAGGTTCATCGTAACTGATTCTGACTGGAACATACCCATCTTTTTGTCCACCTTCGAACCAAGTGAACCGAATGGTTTTGGTGATATTCGCTACACGCTGTCCCTTACTGAGTTCCGAGATTTTACAGTGAAAGAAGTAAAGCCAAACACACCAAGCAAAAAGAGTTCACGAGATACAAAACCAAAACCCAAAACTTATACGGTTAAGAAAGGCGATACACTGTGGAGCATCGCCCGTAGATTTACAGGGGCAGGGATAAAGTGGACAGCGCTTTGGAACCTCAATAAAGGAAAGTTAAGAAGCGGCAACCCAGATCGGATATACGTTGGAGAAGTCCTTACAATACCTCCGGGGTGGCTGAAATGATTGACTTAACAAAGGTTGATTACAAATTGACACTACTGCCACCTAACGGCTCTAAAATCGACATAACGAGTCTAGTTGATTCATGTTCGCATGATGAGATGGATGGTGAAATGGCGGCAAAAATTACCGTCCGGATGAAAAATGTGAAACGTGCTGATGGGTGGATTCATCAGCACGTTTTTTTGGATAAGCGACTCATCTTAGAAGCAACTGACGGGAATGGCTGGAAGGAAATTTTTAGAGGGTCAGTAAAGCGTTGGAAGACCATCGCGCATGACCACACAGTAGAATTTACAGCATATGATCCGTCATTCAATGCAATGATTTCAAAAGAACACTATTTCTTTCCTGCTGGTATGTCAGCGAGCGGAAGCATTCGTCAAATTGCCAAAGAGCAAGGTATACCTCTTGGAAGAATAGACGGCCCCAATACGCCGTTAGCCAGGAAAATGTATAACGGTTATATCGGAGATACGATTGGCGAGCGACTTAAAGAGGCAAGGCAAAAGGGTGGCGGGAATTTCATACCTCGGTCTACACAAGGCAAGTTCGAAGTTGTGAAAGAGGGGACAAACAAAAAAATCTATGAACTTACCGATTTAACGGTTGACAGTAGTTCTGATGAAAGAAGCATTGAAAATCTAGTGACGAAAGTGAAAGTTTACGGCAACGAGCCTAAACCGAAGCCAAAGAAAAAGAAGAAGTTGGCAAAAGGCGAAAAGCGCGAAAAGACAATTACGAAACCGGTGAACAATGACAAGCGCCCCGCAATCAGCTCTACTGTGACAGGAAACACAAACTATGGTGTGATACAAGACATCCTCTACAGTTCAAACTTCGACAGTATGTCCGCTGCCAAAAAGGCTGCACAGCTATTACTGAAAGAGAAGGGTGTTCCAGAAATTAATCGTCCGCTCACTCATCCGGATATTCCTTGGATTAGAAAAGGGGACTTAATAAAGATTAATTCCGGGACGATTAACGGTAATTGCATTGTAGAAAGTGTTTCAAGGAATACACAGTCCCGAATGATGACATTAAAACTGAGAGGGGGATGAGCATGGCGAGATATCCATTTGTTAATGAGTTAGCAGGTATATTAAACGATACATCAAAAAGCGCGGCGAACAACGCCATTCGATTTCCCGTGTTAGGTACCCTGGACGGCGATTTAAATTTACTGATTGATGGATTTAATCGCCCGATACCCGAAAAAGAGTATGAGGTATTAGAACCGGTAATTAATCTGTTTCAACAGCCGGACGCAGAATACGACACCTTTGTGCAGGATTATCGATTGGAGTTATTGCTAAGACCTGGTGATCGCGTGCTTTGTGTCCCGATAGAAGATGGCCACACATTTGTTGTCGTAGGGCAGGTGATGTAAGTGGTGAATCAACTCTATCCATCGTTTGACGCCCCAGATTTGATGGCAGATGAAGAAGTCGAAACCTTGCAAGAAGTTTACGCTTATAAATTTGATTATGCCAACCAGCAATTAGTTGTTACAGGAACAGGCAAGGCGGTAAAAGGTAATCCTATCGATGCATATCGTTTTTGGGCAATCAAATGCTGCTTGACCGAACGCTACAAATACCCAGCATACACAGATGATTTCGGAGTAGAGTTTGAGCGGATTGCGACATCAGACTACCCGCGACCCATTGCAGAGAGCGAGATAAGGAGAACAATTGTAGAATCTCTTATGGTCGATGAACGAACTGTTTCAGTCGATGCTTTTACGTTTGATTGGCAAGGTGATTCCTGTTGGATTAGCTTTAAACTCGAGAGCGTGTACAGTACAGACTATGTCGAAATACAAAGGGGAGGTGAGCTGAGTGGAAGAATTCTTGCTGCCTGAGCATTTGAGAGCAACCGAAGAAGAAACGCACGAAGCGATGATTCGTATGGCGCCACCAAACATAGATACATCGGAAGGTGGTATGTACTGGGATCACACTAAACCTACAGCCATGGTCAAATCACGATTAGTTGAATATGAGCTAACGTTGACTGTCATGATGATGTTCCCGCAGTTTGCGACTGGTAAGTATCTTGAATGGCACGGCGAACCAATTGGCGTTGTACGGAAACCAGCATCGCATTCGATTGGTCATGTTACATTTGTCGGAACAAACGGTACGACAATCCCGCGGGGAACTGTGGTAATGACCGCAGGTGGGGAAGATGAAGAGGCACAACGGTTCGTGACGGCGGATGAAGGTGTTATTGACGTGTCGGGCTCAGTCATACTTCCAATTACATCCCTCTCGACAGGCGTTATTGCAAATGTACCAGCGGGATCTATACGTTACCTTGAAAGTGGTATCGAGGGAATATCAGACTTGATAAACAACGAACCTACAAAAGACGGTCTTGATTCAGAGAGCGATGAGTCTCTAAGGGGAAGAATATTACAACGAAATCAAAACAAGCCTTTGAGCGGTTCGCGCGGAGACTATGAACGATGGGCGAAAGAAGTTCCAGGAGTCGGTGATGCAACTGCTATACCGCTTTGGGACGGAGAAGGCACTGTTAAGGTATTAGTGACTGATTCTGAAAACAGAATTGCTAGTCCTGAGCTTATCACTGCAGTGAAGAATTACATTGATCCGATCGACGGAATGGGAGAGGGTGTTGCTCCGATAGGCTCAATTGTCACCGTTGACACTTTGACACCAATTTTACTTTATCTGAAGATGTCGCTAACTGTCGCGGAAGGATTTGAAACGCTAAAAGTACTTGATGATGTTAAATCAAATATCAATAAATATTTAGCTGACAAATTATTAGTACAATACGCTAAAGTTGGATCCCTCATCATTAATACTAACGGTGTATCTGATTACGACAATTTATTGATTAACAGCAACACCGAAAATATCCCTTTAAAGATTGGAGAACGGGCGATTGTTGAAAGTATCGAGGTGATTGGAAGTGCTTCCTAATATCACGACTGAAGTCGGTCGTGACATGTTTAACTCTGTCACTCCGATTTACAATAACGATGATACATCGCTAGCGATTTTTGAAGCAAATGGTCGAGCCATGCAAGAGATTAACGATGTTATAGTAAACCTAAAACGTGAAATGTACCCCCAAAACGCAACGTGGACAGTTGGTTTTTGGGAAGATCTTTTAGGAATCGATAACTCTTCGGAGAATTTAACAATTGAACAAAGAGTACACAAAATACTTTTTGAGATAAATAAATACTTTCCTATAACAAGAAACCGAATGCGTTCAATCGTTAATAGTTACGTTCCTGATCGTAGTGCAGAAGTGAGGGAGGTAAATAGGAAATATAGATTTCACATCATTCTACCTGCAGGGACGCCGTTGAAAAAAGCGGTGTTCGAGGCTGTCGAAGATACCAAACCCGCTCATCAAAAAGCAATCTACTACATTAAGTTAAATGGAAAACTGCATCTGTTAGACTCTGAAAAAATGTCGATTGCACCTGTTGTCCGATTCCTTCCCGACAACGGAAAAGGTCTCGCAATACAAAAGCAATTACCTGTTGTCCTCTTAACTCAAAATGGAACTCACAAGGCGATCCCCTCCAGTGGATTAAGAGCAGGACCTTTCAATGTTACGCCATCTATAGGTCGCGTTGAGGTGTCAGATGTCCTTGCAGAAGTTGCGAACCAATCCGGCTTAGGGATTTTCGGGAAAATAGCAATGAAAACGGAACAGAAATCATATTCACAAAACGCCGCAATGGGATTAGGTATAGTAGAAAGAAAGGGTTCCCATCGACCTAATGCTTGCGGAACAATTCGGTCAGGAGGGGTCAGTTAATGGCAGTTATAACAGCGTACATGTTGTCAGATTTAGCGAAATACATTGATCAAAAAGTTGCTTCTGCCGACTATACAATCGGAGGAACAACAAGGAATATCGCGATTAGGAGAAGCATTGTATCCGATAATACAGTGAAAAAACATGTATACCTTACTACAAAAGATCCAGTAGGAACCGTCACACGAGTACGTCTTAAAGATAAGGATGGGAACATTTTAGCTCAATTGACAGGTTCTGAGGTACATGAAAAAAACACAGGTAGATTGTTTGAATTTAGTTTTTCTGTAAAGGAGGGATAACATGCGAAAAGACTATGATCGCACGTTGTGGGAAGACAGGGTGATCAACGATCAAACAGGCCTCGTAATGGTCGAAGGTACACCAGTAGATGAAACGAACATGAACAACATCGAAGACGGGATTCAATTGTCTCACTTGGACATCGGCCTCGTTACTCAATTAGCTTTGCATTTTGCTCGATTAAACGGACAAGAGCTGGAAAAGTACAAAAAACAAAGAATTTTGCAAGGCTCAGGAACAATTACAAGCGAAAACACGAATGGTTATTTCCGTTCGGCGGATCCGTTTACGCAAATTGGATTAAGCGGCTTCGCACAACTGAACGCGCCGAATTATGATGTGCAACTCAGTATTGTGAGTGGAGATGCTGGTCTCGTTGGAAATTTAGAAGTGTACGACAAAACGCAAAACGGATTTAAAGTAAGGATGACGGGCTCGGCAAAGTCGGTCTCTTTTATATGGACTTTAATTAATCCAAACGCGGCATAAAATTGAAGGGGTGAATCCTGTTGATTATTACGAATGTTAATGAAGGTAGGAAAGTAAAGTTTAACCTTTCTGGTAAAGTGTTATTCATCGACAACAAGGTTTCCATCAACCTTGAATCAAAGCAAAGAGACGTGCAACATGTTGTTGACGTTTGCCTAGACAATCAATTGAAAACAATGCGCGAGGGCTTAGGGGCTTGGTATGTGGCGACGATTGTCATTCCGGCGCGCCAATACGAAATGGTGCCAGATGGTGAGGACACAGAAGGTAATATGCAGTATAAACGAGTGGTGCGTCCTCTTGATGTGACACAAGTGGAATTACGCTTGTGGGCATTACCGGAAGGATACGGAGAAGAAATACCCGCAGAACAGCCAGTTGAAGAAGGGGGAGCACTATAATGCCATTTTTGCTATCAGTTAAAGACACATATCGACAAGCGGTAGAAGCCGCGACAGGCGGACGGAACACGGTGATGTACGATGACAAGGGGAATCCATCAGTTATGGTGTGGGTGCCACGCTTTAACCTTGCTGATGTCATCGACGGTGCGCCTAACACTCCGCATCCGGCATTTATCGTTGATGGCGTTGTTAAGGATGGCATTTGGATTTCCAAATATCAGAACGTCATTCATGATGGCCGTGCATACTCGTTACCAGGACAAGCAGTTGCGCACTCGATTAACTGGGATAATTCGAAAGCGGCTTGTGAATTGAAGGGTCCGGGTTGGCACATGATGACCAATGCGGAATGGGCTGCAATCGCTTTATGGTCGAAGAAGAACGGTACGATGCCACGTGGAAATAACAATTATGGACGCGATCATGCGGCAGCTCATGAGACGGCCATTACAGATACAAAAGATGGTGATGGCCGGACGCTAAAGACACTTTCAGGAACAGGTCCAGCTACATGGAGTCATGACCATACGCCTGCCGGTATTTTTGACTTGAACGGCAACGTTATTGAATGGGTTGATGGCCTGCGAATCGAAGAAGGGCAAATTTATGTCCATAAAGACAATAATTTTAGAACTCCGAAAGACGATTTGGCACAGTGGATTGCAACTGGTGCCTTTTTTGATGTCGAAGGGGGCGGAATGGTCCTAAATAATCGCCGGGTCACAGAAATGACTGCGGGGATGGGACGCACAATCGAAACGATGAAGGGCGCAGCAGGCTACACCGTTCCAGAGTTAATCAAATATCACGCACTTGCTCCTGCGGATGCTGAATCGCATGGTGGAGATTACATCTACGCCGACAACCGCGGTTCTCGCTTCGTGTATCGTGGTGGCTTTTACACGTCTGGCTCTTCTGCTGGTGTGTTCTTCGCGGATGGCTTCCTCCCTCGCTCGTATGTGTCTTCGAACATCGGCTTCCGTTCCGCGTACGTGGACTGAAATCTGTGAACTGTGTTCTGAAAGGACTCGCGATAGCGGGTCCTCGCATTTAAGGGGGATATTCGTTGTCGAAATATGAAGATTTGAAAATACTTCAAAAAACCTATGACATGATCGAGTACGGGTATTCAGCTTTGCGTCAATTTCCGAAGTCGGAGCGGCACACGCTTGCAGCAGAAATCAAACGCAGTATGTATGAATTACTTCGGCTGATCATTAGGGCGAATAAGAAATACTTCAAAAAAACGACGTTGCAAGACATTGATATCGAGCTTGACAATCTCCGTCATCTTATCCGATTGGCACAAGGACTCGGATTCCTTCCGTTTCGAAAATACGAAACATGGTCCAAGTTGCTGAATGAAATCGGCAAGATGCTCGGCGGCTGGATAAAGTCTACATCATCTAAATAGCTTCATGGGGAGTCAGTCAATTTTGTGAATCGGTTCTCGCTTCGTGTATCGTGGTGGCTTTTACACGTCTGGCTCTTCTGCTGGTGTGTTCTTCGCGGATGGCTTCCTCCCTCGCTCGTATGTGTCTTCGAACATCGGCTTCCGTTCCGCGTACGTGGACTGAAATCTGTGAACTGTGTTCTGAAAGGACTCGCGATAGCGGGTCCTCGCATTTAAGGGGGATATTCGTTGTCGAAATATGAAGATTTGAAAATACTTCAAAAAACCTATGACATGATCGAGTACGGGTATTCAGCTTTGCGTCAATTTCCGAAGTCGGAGCGGCACACGCTTGCAGCAGAAATCAAACGCAGTATGTATGAATTACTTCGGCTGATCATTAGGGCGAATAAGAAATACTTCAAAAAAACGACGTTGCAAGACATTGATATCGAGCTTGACAATCTCCGTCATCTTATCCGATTGGCACAAGGACTCGGATTCCTTCCGTTTCGAAAATACGAAACATGGTCCAAGTTGCTGAATGAAATCGGCAAGATGCTCGGCGGCTGGATAAAGTCTACATCATCTAAATAGCTTCATGGGGAGTCAGTCAATTTTGTGAATCGGTTCTCGCTTCGTGTATCGTGGTGGCAATTACACGAATGGCTCGAATGCTGGTGTGTTCTACGCGAATGGCAACAACCCTCGCACGAATGTGAATTCGAACATCGGCTTCCGTTCCGCGGTTCTCCCGTCCCGAAGCATCGGGCGCATAGCGCTCCATGACAGCGACGAGGAAAACGGATTGGCTTCCCCGGCATGGCGCCGAAACATTTATTGCGGCTAATCAGTTAGTAGCATATAGCGAAAGGTGATACGTGTCCGCACTCCTTTAAAAAGAGAGAAAAGGGGTCAGGCATTGAAAAGAATTGCTGGGTTATATGAAAAAATACATGATTATGAAAATCTGTTTCAAGCTTACTTGAATGCAAGGAAAGACAAGCGTTATCGACACGATGTATTGCGTTTCTCGCACAACTTGGAGTCGAACTTGATACAACTTCAAAAGGAGTTGATCGAGGGGACATACCAGATTAGTAAGCATCGGGAGTTTTTCGTGTTTTCTCCAAAAAAGAGATTGATCATGGCGCTTCCGTTCCGTGATAGGGTGTTACAGTGGGCGGTCTATCAGATCATCGAGCCTATATTGAATAAACGATTCCATGAGCATTCATACGCTTGTCGTAAAGGAAAAGGTGCTCACCAAGCTGTGAAAGTCGTTCAAAACGATTTACGTAAATTAGAGCGACAGCCAGGCAAGACGTATTATTTGAAAATGGATATCAGTAAATTCTTCTACCGAGTGGACCACGAAGTCGAAAACAGGATTTATAGAAGAATTTTCAAAGATGAACGGCTTCTGAATCTGTTGAACATCATACGTCAAGCGAATGGTGAAAAGTTTGGTATTCCCTTAGGTGATCACTTCTATGAACAGGAACGTGTCGACGGCATCGGCATGGCGATTGGTGATTTGTTATCACAGTTACGAGCCGGTGTTTATTTGAATGTCGCAGATCAGTTCATCAAACATGAAATGCGTGTCAAAAAGTTGTATCGCTACATGGATGATTTTCTTATTGTCGGTAAATGTAAAAAGGAACTGCGGTCAATTCTTGAAGAAGTCGAGCTATTTCTCGGCTTTGAGTTAAAGCTACAGCTGAACAATAAAACTGTTATTGCGCCTGCTTCCGGTGGCATTGACTTTGTCGGTTATCGCATATGGACAACGCATATCAAGGTAAGGACAACAACTGCGAAGCGTATTACGCGCGCTTGCCGATACTTTGTCAAAGCGTTCTCACGCAGCCTTATGCGAGCCGAGGATGTGAGAGTTCGATTAATGAGCTTCTGGGGGATTATCAAGCATGCTGATGCAATCGGACTTTGGAAGAAGTTGCTGAAAATTATACGGCTAGTAAAGGTCGAAACGCACCCCGTCGTTTTATCGACTGGAGGTGTGTGAAGTGGATTTGTCGACATGCTTGGAGGGCGAAGGAGCAACAAAAGATTTGAAGCAATCTCTTCTGAATTTATACCAAGCACAAGAAGAATTGATTATCGCCCAACAAGAAGCCGTGATGTGCCTGTTAAATGAGAATATGGAGCAAGAAGTTATTATTGAAGCGTTGTTGAAAGGGACTGTCTGTTTAAAATGAACCTTTAATATAGAAGCTAGGACTATGTTGATTGTTATTTTGGCTAAAAAGAGAAAGGGAAGGGGGTACTTGAATGCAGAAGGGAGAGAGTACCGGTGACACGGATGGAAATGACAGGTATTAAAGGTATCGGAGCACTTGTGATAAGCTTCATTATTTATTTGATAGACGTAGTTAACGAAGCGGTTGTCGTCCTCGTGTTCTTTATGCTTCTTGACGTTGTTACTGGTCTTATGAGGTCATGGGTAACGAAGTCGTGGGATAGCACTATCGGCTTTGCTGGTGTCGTTAAAAAGTTAGGTGTATTTATTATGATTGGAATGGCTGCGGCAGTTGAGTATATGGTCATGTCGGTGGGGCAAGATCCCAATAGCTTGATAATCTTAGGTGTTACATCATTCTTTATTGTCAACGAAGGGTTATCTGTATTAGAAAATTGTGCGCAAATGGGACTGCCAATACCGGCAGTTCTTTTTAATGCATTGGAAAAAATGCATCGCGATCCATCAGGCAAGGATCATCGACTGGCCAGGCATCCAATGCTCGATCGAATCGATAAAAAAGAATTGCTAAAGGAAAACGAAGCTTTACATCGTCAATTAGTAAAAAGGGAGGAAAAAAAGGATGAAAATCAACTGGAAAGTTAGAGTAAAGAATAAGTATTTCTGGCTGGCAATGGTGCCAGCTTTTTTGTTGGTCGCACAGATTGTCGCAGGATGGTTTGGTTACGAGTTAGCAGCGGACGTTATTGGCGAAGAAGCTGCTGGGTTTATCAATGCGGTATTTGCTTTGTTTGTCATTTTGGGAGTCGTAGTAGACCCGACAACAGCTGGTATGGAGGATAGCGAACAGGCTATGCGGTACAAAGAGCCAAAAAGAAAGGGATGAAATAAATGATTAAAATAGCACTCGATGCAGGTCACGGAATTAACACGCCAGGCAAGCGCAGCCCCGATGATGAACGAGAGTGGTCATTTAATAATGTAGTACTGCTTGCTTGCATCGAACGGTTGTCTACGTACGAAGGCGTATATATCCGACGCCTTGACGATCCGACAGGTAAAACTGATGTATCGCTTAAAGCTCGCACGGATAAGGCTAACAGTTGGAAGGCTGATGTACTTGTTTCTATCCACCACAATGCATTAGCAGGCAGATGGCACAGCGGTGGAGGGGTTGAGACGTATATCCAGTCGGGTACGGCAAGCGCGGCATCTAAAGCTATCGCCAATGCAATCCATTCGCGCATCGTTCCCGCGATGGGGCTGCGTGACCGCGGTGTTAAATCTGCAAATTTCCACATGACACGTGAAACGAAGATGCCTGCAGTACTTACCGAAGCTGGATTCATGGACTCTCGAATTGATATTAAAGCAATGCGTGACTCTCCTAAACTTAAAGCTCAAGGATATGCCATTGCCGATGGGTTAGCAGCATACTTCAAGCTAAACAAAAAGGAAGGTGAAGTACAAGTGGCAAACGATAAAGGGAAAGCAACGTTAAATCTACCACAATGGCAAAAAACTGAGATGGCCAAGGTCTACAAACTAGCAAGAGAAAAAGGTGTATTCTCTTCAGCTGAACACGAGAAAAATGTCGTAGAAGGTAATATGACCTTTGACCAAGCCATGTTTTTGGCAACGTCAATTGCAGGTGCTGCATTAAATGGCGGGAAACGTGTAAAATAATTTTTGACTTGCAATAAAAATTAGTCAATGATAGTATTAATATACTTTCTCGTAAAATGTTCCCTAAAACATTAAAGTGTAGAAAGAGTAAAAGCGCCCCGTCCTTTATTGGATGTGGGCGCTTTTTTTATTTGTTTGAAAAATAGAAGGACTTCCTCATCAACTTGTCGAACTTAGCCAAAAGGGAGGGGATATTGTGATGAACAAAATGAGCAATGTTTATTGTTTGGAGTGTAATGAACAGTTCAGTCAGTCTGATGTAGAGTTGATGGAACCAGATGAGTTCCCAATATGTGATTTTTGTAGTTCTGATTTGTGTACTGTTAAAGTGAATTATGACGGTAGCCGAGATTTGTTGGAGTTTTTGACTGAAGAGATTAGTGGTTGCAAGTGTCCTGGATGTATAAAAAAGGGAATGAAACTGGATAACATTGTGTATGGTAGTCGTGTCTCTGGGTACGTAAATTGTGTTTCGTGCAACTCAATGTGGGTTCTCGACATACATATTGATTTTGTTTAAATTGCAGGACTTGTCCGAGTTTTTATTCTGTAATAATTTTTTCGATTTTAAGAAGGTATTTTCCTTTCTATGGAGAAGGGTATATTAGGGAGTTTATTTTTGTAATATGTGTCAAATCAATAATAGTTTATACGATTTAGAAACTCCTGAGACATAGAAATAAAAAGGGGAATAGACTATGGAAATTACTCTTCCGTACAGGCTCGATAGAAATTGCGTAAATGATTTAATGTCACAGGTTATCAATGATGATAAGTTACCGAAAAGTAATGAAATAACTTTTGACTTTTCTAGCCTAGGATTTATTGAGCCGGCTGGGATTACAACTTTAGGGAACTTGTTTGAATGGCTATATAAAAAGGGTACCGATACTAGTATAATGCTGCCGGAAGTTTACGGTCGGGCAAGATGGTGTCCTATTGAATACCTTGACGATTCTGAGTTTTTTTTAATGTATACCGGCGAGAAGCTCCGAGAAAACTCGCAGGTTAGATCAACCACGATTAAGTTACAAAAAGTTACTTATGAAAACAGCCACCAGTGGCTAGAAGTCAGTTTTATCCCTTGGCTTGCAATGTGCTTAGGGGTTAAAAAATCTACCCTAGGAAATATAGAAATGTGCATGGGTGAAATTTTTAATAACATCATAGATCATTCCTCTGAGAATATAGGATGTATTTATGCACAACATTTTCCAAACAAAAACAAAGTGACAATTAGTATTGCTGATTTTGGTATTGGAATACCAGAAAACATCCGTAAAATTAATTCTTCTGTGAACGATGGGGAAGCCTTAGAATTGGCCGTTGAACAAGGTGTTTCATCGAAAACCACTCCAAGAAATATGGGAGCAGGATTACACACGCTAGTAAGCAATGTGGTAAAAGGACTTAATGGAACAGTAAATATACATTCGGGATATGGAATATTGCAAACCTATTTTGGGGATGATAAGATTGAAATGTCGTCAAAAGTCTCTTCTGGGTTCTATCCTGGGACTTTTTTAGATATTAATATTGATACAAAGATATTACTAGAAGAGGACAAATACGAGGAAGAGGAGGAGTTCGTATGGTGATCAATGTCTTGGATCATGTAGAACGCTGTTACTCCAACGAAGATGGGAAAGTCATCTTAGATGTATTGAAAGTGGCCTTGAGACGTGGGGAGACAGTAGTGCTTTCGTTTAAAGGTGTTAATAGTTTAACATCAAGTTTTACAAACACAGCACTAATTGAGTTGATGAACACTTTTGGCTTCGATTACATTAAAAATCATCTTCGATTCATCAACACAAACAAATATATTAATGACATGATCAAAGAGCGTTTTGAATTTGAATCAAAACGTATTGTTAATGAAGAATTACTTGCTACTGTTTAACCTTGTAAAAGCATCTCTCACAGAGATGCTTTTCTTTTTCTTTACATAAGAACGCTTGTTCTGTATAATAAAATTATAGGAGGGGAACGAATGTGCGTAAAACATTGGAGAAGTCGGTAAGATTTGGCGAGTTATTGGATATGATGTATATGGCGAAGGATGGTTCTGTGAGCAAGCGAAGAGTCAAAGTGTTGCAGGTTGGGGAAGCGTCATTCCGTGCATATTGTCATCTAAGGAAGTCAAAGCGAACATTTAAAATCGACAACGTTTTGGCACTTGTTCCAATAACTCCAAAAGAAAGAAGGGCTATTTAATGAAGATAATAGGAGACATCAAAGATCGTGGCCGAATTAAATGGACGGCAATGATGCTGCCTGAGCACATAACGGAACTGAGAGACTGGATTGCAGAAGACGGATTAACAGAGGAGCCCGAATTAACTGAATGGGACTTAGAAGCAATCCAAGAAGAAAGCGAAAGAGCTTACAAGCGAAAATGTGAAACACTTATAAAGACGTGGGACGATGGCAAGATGATTCAACATCAGGGGATTGTTGATGGAATCGATTTACATAATAAATTCATCGTATTAGCCGATCCATTTGGTGACGAGCGAATTTCTGTAGAAAAAATAATATATGTACAGTGCATAGACTGACCACTCTCTGGAGTGGTTTTTTGTTTTGTTTAAAATATTAGAAAATAAAGAAGGTATTCCGCTCTATATGTCGAATGAAGGCATAAAGGGGTGAAAATGAATGAAGTCTAAGCTGGAAAAATTATTCGATGATGAAAGTTTTGGAACTGATGCGATTGATCACGAGCTTGGCATTATGATCAAAGATGGTGTACCAGTCGACTACCTGATTTTAAAGTTTAAGAAAAGATGGGATGTGTACCTTAATGTTTATGATGAAGGTATGCCACCATTTAGAAACATACTGGTAAAAGGCTCATCGAGAAATAAAGAAGTTGCTAAAAGTTTAGCAACCAGGAAGTTGGATAAGGAGTTTACGAATCCTGTTCATTAAAAAAATAACGAAAAAGCCACCGACTCAATAGAGTTTGTGGCTTTTTATCACTGTTTTAGAGAACTACATATAATAGAAGTTCTTTTTTGAATGTGGTTGCATACTTCTAAAACCACAATTCCAATAACGTATATGTGGTCTTTATTTTACACAACCACTATAAAAATCACGAAAGTGGAATACGACAGCAAGTGCTAGCAATTCAACTGTATGGAAAACCGTTGATGATATCATATTTTTAAACCTCAACACCACGACTGAAAATGCCTGAAAAAGCACTTTTAAATGATGATCGTCTTGCTTATCATTTCGGTATTGGTATTAATCGCCATACCGAACGTCACAAAGCACTCCAGTACAATTGATCAGAAAGGGTGCGAAGCTTTTATTAAGATGGCACAAGGGCAGTTACAAGCTTATTTGCTTGACCATAAAGATCCTATCAATGATATTTCAGTACTTGTAACAAATGGTTATTTGCCTGACAATAAATGCCCAGATGGTACAAGTGTTGCAATTGAGGATGGAAAAGTAGTTGCTGCACCAAATGCAGGCAATGGAAACAACTAATGAGAGAGGTTTTACCTTCCTTGAGTTGTTACTCGTCCTTAGCGTGGTAGGTATTGTATCCATGACGATTCTTTATGTTGGTAATCGTTGGTTTACTGAACAAAGTGAAAAGGAAGCTGTAGATGCTTTTATTGCCACCATCCACCACGCACAAGCCTATGCAATCGGCCATGAAACTGCTACTGCAGTAAGATTTAGGAATTCTGGAAAGTCCTATAGTTTATTTACCCCACATACAACGACATATTCGACAACGGATTTTCCCGCTGATATGAAATGGGTGGCAGGGGGGAATAGGATTAGTGCCATAGAATTCCAATCGAACGGACGGATTGCGAAACTTGGAACAATTATTTTGCGGACATCGACGGGAAATATACGGCTAACATTGCAATTGGAACATGGAAGGGTGTTTGTTTATGAGGAATGAAGATGGATATTCGTGGTCGGAATCAATCCTAGCCTTTGTCATCGTGGTAGTAATTTTTGGCACGCTTCTCCCGCTGTACGCAAATATGTCTGCACAGTTAGAGCGTAAAAAGAAAGAGATGCACGCTTCTGAAGCTGCTTATCATGCAGCAATTCTATACCGGTCGTATGGAATGACGCAGGGAATCGTAGCGATTGCAGACGTTACGTTTAATTGGCGTGTTACGGAGGATGCAATTTGCGTTTCGCACGCAGATGCTCAAAAGGAATTTTTGAAGTGTTTAGATGGTTAACGTTGAAGCAGGAGTCCGGCTATTCACTCATTGAATCGATTTTTCAATTAGTCATATTTTGTATATTTGTTCATTTTATCGTTCTTTTCTTTTTGTGGAAAACGCCTGTAGAGAGTAAGATGGCTGATTACTATGCGATTGAATGGGAGTTGTTCGCCATTGAGTTACAAGAGATGCTAGCAGAAGTTTCAACGTTTAATGTGTTGGTCGGTGACCGAGATATTGTATTCAAAACGAATAGAGGAGATATCGAAATCGGTCAGAGGGGAGCTGTAATTCGGAAGACGGTAAACCAACAAGGGTATGTTCCAATGTATACGAATGTTGCTCAAGTCATCTTTTCCCGCCACGATGAAGAGTTGCATATGGAAGTGACCATGTTGGATGGACGCATACGTGAGAGGAGATTTGCAATTGGACTCCGTCAGGAATGAAAGAGGTACAGTATTGGCTGCTGCGTTGCTTTTACTAGTTGCAGTGAGCCTTTTTCTATTTACACTCGTGTCGTGGCATAGTAATATATATAGAACTTTTGATTCGATTGAAATCTATTACGATAAGCAGGCAACAGAGACGATGAAGTTAGGAAGGTAATTCTATGAACAAGGTCTATTTAGTAGGATTCATGGGTAGTGGTAAAAGTGCAATCGGTAAGCGGCTTAGTACGTTGTTAGATATCCCTTTCTATGATATGGATGCAGAAATCGTTACAAGGACCGGAATGACAATCCCGCAAATTTTTGAAACGTATGGTGAACCAAAGTTCAGGGAAATGGAGACAGAATTCCTTCGTCAATTTCCTGATGAATTCTGCATTATCGCGACGGGTGGTGGAGTGGCTATGCGTGCGGAAAACAGGGAAATCATGCGGCAAACTGGATTAGTCTTTTACTTGAATTCAACATTTCGAGATATTTGGCGGCGTGTGTCCACCGATACGAATAGACCGATTGTACAACGGTCTTCTCGCGGAGACTTAGAAGCGCTCTTTCTAAAAAGGAAGCCGCTTTATTTACAAAGTGCTCACATACGAGTAGAAACGACGAATCGGTCTCTCAATGATATTACTCAATATATTGGGTTCCAAGTGTTGAGATTGAAGAATGGCTGAAAGGTGTAGATGGAAGAATGGCTGTTAACAGCCGCATACGTCAGAATGTTTTCTAGTGATCAACCTAACAAAAAAGAGGAAGTTCAATTAGCACATAAAAATATGTTCCTCCCCTTCATTAACGAACGATAAATATTTTATCGTTAATAATGTTCGTGTTTTAAACATTACTTGAAAAAGGATTGCGCTTACGTTTTTGAAATGTTAAGATATAAGGCGAAAGCATATGTTGTTGTCCGAATCTTAAACATTTTCATTGGAACGTAAATATGGGCGGATGATTGGATGGGGAGAGCACGCATAGGCGTCGCCGAAGGAGCAAGTAACGGAAGTTATGAATCTCTCAGGCAAAAAGACTCATTCAGGACGCATCTCTGGAGAGTGCCGAGAAGATCGGCCACCAACGAGGAAAGCCGTAAGGTCAAACTTTCAGGTACACGGACAGAGGTTCTCTTAGCGATAAGGGGATCTCTGTCTTTTTTTATTCAAATTAAGGAGGATGACGTCTGTGACAGAAATATTGAAACGAACCGCTCTTTTTGATACGTATCAACAATTTGGCGGGAAAACAATTGATTTTGGTGGATGGGAATTGCCTGTTCAATTCTCTAGCATCAAGGCTGAGCACGAGGCTGTAAGAACGAATGCGGGCTTATTTGATGTATCCCATATGGGTGAAGTGTTTGTAGAAGGTGAAGGGGCGCTTCCATTTTTACAAAAGTTAGTGACAAATGATGTTTCAAAATTGAAAGACGGTCAAGCGCAATACACTGCAATGTGCTATCCCGATGGTGGTACAGTTGACGATCTTCTCATTTATAAAAGAAAAGAAAACGACTATTTACTTGTCGTGAACGCTTCGAACATTGAAAAGGACGTTGCATGGATGAATGAACATGTAACAGAAGATGTCACAATTACTGATCGTTCAGATGAATACGGACTCATCGCTATTCAAGGGCCAAAAGCGCAGCAAGTTTTGCAAAAACTCACAAAAGAACCACTTGAAGACATTAAATTTTTCCGTTTTAAAGAAAATGTAGATGTTGCAGGGCACCAAGTCCTCGTTTCACGCACTGGTTATACAGGTGAAGACGGTTTTGAAATCTATGGAAACCATGAAGCGATTGTCGCCTTGTGGTCTACGATTTTAGAAGCAGGTTCTGAAGAAGGAGTCGTACCTGCTGGATTAGGTGCGCGTGACACGCTTCGGTTTGAGGCAGGATTACCGCTTTATGGACAAGAATTGTCAAAGGATATTTCACCATTGGAAGCAGGCATCGGCTTTGTGGTGAAGTTGAACAAAGAGGCTGATTTTAACGGAAAAGCTGCACTAGCTGCTCAGAAAGAGAATGGCGTCCCTCGAAAACTGATTGGTCTTGAAATGATTGATAAAGGCATTCCGCGGACGGGTTATAAAGTATTCATCGGTGAGCAAGAAGTTGGCGAAGTAACGACTGGTACCCAATCGCCTACCTTGAAGAAGAATATTGGTTTTGCGCTGTTGAACACGGAGCATGCCGCAGAAGGAACAGAAGTCGAAGTGGAGATTCGTAATAAGAGACTAAAGGCAGTTGTAATTTCCACGCCATTTTATAAACGATAATTGATAGTAGAGGAGAAGTGTTGATATGAAGCATCGTTATCTTCCTATGACCGAAACAGATCGGGATGAAATGCTAGCTGCAATTGGTATTGCAACAATTGATGAACTTTTCGAAGATATTCCTGAAAAAGTTCGATTTAAAGGTGAACTAAACATTAAACCTGCAAAATCCGAATCAGCGTTAACGAAAGAGTTAGCACAAATTGCTGCTAAAAACGCAGATGCACGTACATATGCATCTTTTCTAGGGGCTGGTGTATATGATCATTACAAGCCAATCATTGTCGATCATGTCATTTCGCGTTCAGAGTTTTACACAGCGTATACACCTTATCAACCCGAAATTTCACAAGGTGAGTTGCAAGCCATTTTTGAATTCCAAACGATGATTTGTGAATTGACAGGTATGGATTTAGCGAACTCGTCGATGTATGACGGAGGGACAGCATTAGCGGAAGCTGGAAATTTGGCAGCAGGTCATACAAAGCGAAAGAAGATTCTCGTTTCTGAAACTGTTCATCCTGAGTCAAGAGATGTTGTGAAAGCTTATGCTTCGGGTCAATTCATTGATGTCGTGACGGTTCCTCAAAAGAATGGCGTGACAGACATGGAGAAACTTGCGGAATTAGTCGATGAGGAGACAGCTGCAGTTCTTGTTCAATACCCGAACTTCTTCGGTCAAATCGAGGATCTTCAAACTGTTAGTACGCTAACGCATGAAAAAGGCGCATTGGTCGTCGTTTCGTCCAACCCATTAGCATTAGGTGTCCTTACACCACCAGGTAAACTGGGGGCAGATATTACGGTTGGGGATGCGCAACCATTTGGTATTTCAGAGCAATTTGGCGGTCCACATTGTGGATTCTTTGCAACAACGAAGAAATTAATGCGTAAAGTACCTGGTAGATTAGTAGGGGAAACAACTGATGACCAAGGTAGAAGAGGGTATGTATTGACGCTTCAAGCGCGCGAACAACATATTCGTCGTGATAAAGCAACGTCTAATATTTGTTCCAACCAAGCATTGAATGCACTCGCTGCGTCCGTAGCGATGACAGCTCTTGGAAAAGTCGGCGTCAAGGAAATGGCTTATCAAAACATCGCAAAAACCGCTTATGCAAAACAAGCATTTGAACAAGCGGGCTTCACTGTAACATTCAAGGGTGCGCACTTTAATGAAATTGTTGTAGATTTACAACAACCCGTCAAAGAAGTGAATGAAAAATTGCTTACCAAAGGATTCATTGGCGGATACGATCTGGCGTTAACTTATCCAGAACTTGCAAATCATGCGCTCATTGCAGTAACTGAGCAACGTACGAAAGAAGAAATCGATGCACTCGTGCAGGAATTGGAGGCTCTTCATGCATAAGGAAAACCAACCGCTTATTTTTGAAATGACAAAAGAAGGTCGTGTAGGCTACAGTTTACCTGCACTTGATGTGCCGGAAATCGATCTTTCCAGTCACTTGCCTAGTGGATTTTTACGTGAAGAAAGTGCTGAACTACCAGAAGTTTCAGAGCTTGATATTATGCGTCACTATACTGCATTGTCAAACCGTAACCATGGTGTAGATACTGGTTTTTATCCATTAGGATCTTGTACGATGAAATACAACCCGAAAATTAACGAAGCGGTAGCTCGTTATGCAGGCTTTGCGCATATCCATCCATTGCAAGATGAATCTACGGTTCAAGGTGCGATGGAAATCATGTATGACCTTCAGGAGCATTTATCAGAAATTACAGGAATGGATGAAGTGACGCTTCAACCAGCTGCAGGTGCTCATGGAGAATGGACAGCACTCATGATGATCCGTGCATTCCATGAAGCAAATGGTGAATTCAACCGTACGAAAGTACTTGTTCCGGATTCCGCGCACGGAACAAATCCTGCTTCTGCAACAGTTGCAGGTTTTGATACTGTTACGGTGAAGTCTAATGAGCTCGGACTCGTCGATATTGAAGACTTGAAGTCTAAAGTAGGACCAGATACGGCAGCATTAATGCTTACAAACCCGAATACACTAGGCTTATTTGAAGAGGAAATTCTTACAATGGCAGAGATTGTACATGGGGTTGGCGGCAAGTTGTATTATGACGGTGCGAACTTAAATGCTGTTATGTCGAAAGCACGTCCAGGAGACATGGGCTTTGATGCGGTGCATTTGAACTTGCATAAAACGTTCACAGGACCGCATGGCGGTGGTGGACCAGGATCAGGTCCAGTTGGTGTCAAGAAAGACTTAGCAGCGTTCTTGCCAAAACCGGTTTTAGTGAAAAAAGACGATCGTTATACGTTTGAATATGATCGTCCTCAATCTATTGGTCGAGTGAAGCCGTTCTACGGAAACTTCGGTATTTATTTACGTGCGTATACGTATATCCGTTCAATGGGTCCAGATGGTTTGAAAGCCGTTACCGAATATGCTGTGTTAAACGCGAACTATATGATGCGAAGACTGGAGCCTTATTTCGATCTTCCATATACGCAACATTGTAAACATGAATTTGTTTTATCCGGACGTCGCCAAAAGAAATTGGGTGTACGTACATTGGATATGGCAAAACGCTTGCTCGATTTCGGATTCCATCCACCAACAATTTACTTCCCGCTAAATGTTGAAGAGGGAATGATGATTGAACCAACAGAAACAGAGTCAAAAGAGACATTGGATTCTTTCATCGATGCGATGATTCAAATTGCTAAAGAAGTTGAAGAGAACCCTGAAATCGTTCAAGAAGCACCTCATACGACGGTCATTAGCCGTCTTGACGAAACAAAGGCGGCGCGTCAACCAGTATTACGATATACGAAAGAACAAGAGCTTGTGAATGTTTAATAAATGAATTGCAAAAGGAGATCCCTCTTCACGGATCTCCTTTTAGCTGTTCGTTCCGATTTTGTTTCTAAGCATAAAATAGTAAAAAAGTTCCTCCTAATTGGAAGAACTTTTTTTTACTTCGTGATTAGAGATGCTTACTTGCTTTTAACTTTACCAGTCCACGTACGGAATCCACCTTGCAATTGGTACAAGTGTGCATAATCTTTTTTCTTTAAAAACATTGCAGCACGAGAACTTTTACCGCCGTTTTGATCGTATAGATAGACAGGTTTGTCTGGACGAATCTCTTTAAAACGTTGTCTGAATTGTGAATACGGAATATTGCGTGCTCCTAAAATATGCCCCGATTCGAATTCTTTTGGTTCGCGCACATCGATTAGTTGTGCTTTGCGATACCCTTCAATGAATTGTTCTTGTGTTAAATTTGTAACTGATTTACGCACACGCAACATCGTAATAACGAAATACACTACGATGGCAACGAGAAGTGCAATAAGAATATATAAGCTGCTCACAATCAATTTTCCCCTTTCTATCTATACATTCATTATAAAGAATGAGTAGCACATGTTCAATGAGAATGATAAAATGAAATGCATTGCAGTTAATAGGGGGAAACGTTATGTCAAAAACAGTATGGCATTTCATCAATTCAGGAAAGTGTTCACCGTCTTACAATATGGCGCTTGATGAAGCGTTAATGGAGTGGCATAGCCAAGGCGAAATCGGACCGGTTCTACGGTTTTATGAGTGGGAGCCTGCAACATTATCGATCGGTTATTTTCAACGTGTTGAAAAGGAAATTGATATGGCGGCCGTAGAGGCACATCAATTAGGGTTTGTACGTCGGCCGACAGGTGGACGGGGTGTATTGCATGAACACGAACTTACTTATAGTGTCATTGTGACGGAAGAGTATCCTAACATGCCTGAGACTGTAACTGAAGCCTATCGGGTGATCTCAGGAGGTTTACTGGAAGGATTCCGGAACTTAGGCTTGAACGCTGAATTTTCCGTTCCTGAAACAAAGAAACAAAGTGATGATTTAAAGCGTCCGAAAAGTGCAGTTTGTTTTGATGCACCGAGCTGGTATGAATTAGTCGTCGAAGGGAAAAAGGTGGCTGGAAGTGCTCAAACACGTCAAAAAGGTGTGATTTTGCAACATGGCGCTATTTTACTTAGTTTAGACGAGGAAAAGTTAGTGTCATTGTTTAAATTCGATAGCGAGGAATCGCGTAAACGTATGCTTGAAAGCCTTCCGAACAAAGCGGTTGCCATCGATCGATTGACAGATAAAGAAATCTCTATTGATGCTTGTATTGATGCGTTTTCGAAAGGATTTGAAAAAGCGCTATCTATACAATTACAACCATTTGAGCTGTCGATTGAACAAAAGCAGTTTGTGCATGAAATAGAGAAAAAGAAGTACGCAAACGATGAATGGACATACCGTAAGTGAACCCTATATCTTTTGTTCTATTTTTCATGAATGAAATCGAGTAGGTATGCGATTCGTTAAAATATGTAAAATGCTACAAGTTGAAGCGGGTGTCAATATGTAGTAGATTATTTACTAGTTAACACACTAGATGTGGTGTGTAATATATTCCGTGAAGGAGAATGTAAGATGGTTGTAGTTTCAAGTGGACAAAATCCTGTGTTGGACATTGCGCAATTAAATGAGGATATTGCGGTGTTTCCACAGGTACATCCAATCACGGATGACATGAAGATTGTACATAGTGGTGTATCTCGTCTCGTCATGATTGATCGCTACTCTTTCAAGGACACAGAGAAAAAGACTTTAAAAGCGGGTGACTTTGTCGTTCTGACAGTGAAAGAGGATCCGAAATTTCCTGCACGAGGACTAGGTTTTATCAAATCCATTGACATGGAAAAAGGCACTGCTTCTATCTGGATTGAACCTGAATACCGAACGTCTATCGACAATGTGGATGAGCAAGAAAACGGAGTTATCACTCGACCGCTAGATGTCATTGAGAAACCGTTGGAAGTGTTTTACGAGCAAATCGCTAAAAGAAATGCAACAGGTCTAGCTTCCGTTGAATCGACGGAGGACAAGCGTCAACAATCCTTTGAACTGTTCTACGATCAACTGGCACGCTTGAACTTCATCCCGGCAGGTCGTGTTCTATATGGGGCTGGTTCTGAAACGGAAGTGACATTCTTTAACTGTTACGTGATGCCGTTCGTAGCGGATTCGCGTGAAGGTATTTCAGATCATCGTAAACAAGTGATGGAAATTATGAGTCGTGGCGGTGGAGTCGGTACAAACGGCTCAACACTACGTCCCCGCAACACGCTGGCAAGAGGTGTGAACGGGAAGTCTTCTGGATCTGTTTCTTGGCTAGATGACATTGCAAAATTGACGCATCTAGTGGAACAAGGCGGAAGCCGCCGCGGTGCACAGATGATCATGCTTGCGAACTGGCATCCGGATATTTGTGAATTTATCATTTCGAAAATGCAGAACCCGAGAATTCTCCGTTTTCTTTTGGAAAACACAGAAGAGGAATTGATTAAAAAGCTAGCGAATGAAAAATTGAAATTCACACCTCTAACTCCACAAGAGGAAGCGATGTATCAAGGGATTCTGAACTACCGAACAATTCCTGGCATGGGTGGTTTCAATGAAGCAATTATCCGTGATGCAGAAATGAAGTTAAAAGATGGCGGTACGTATTCTGTCCACAACCCTGAATTCTTGACGGGTGCAAACATTTCCGTAACGTTAACGGACGATTTCATGAAAGCTGTAGAAAACGACGAGGCGTATGAGCTTCGTTTTCCAGCAGTTGAAAAGTATACAGCAGAACAAATGAATGTCTATAACGAACAATGGCACAAAGTTGGAGACGTCCGTGAGTGGGAGCGTTTAGGACATGAAGTGCGTGTCTACCGTACAATTAAAGCAAGAGCATTATGGGATCTCATCAATATCTGTGCTACGTATTCAGCGGAACCGGGTATCTTCTTTATTGATAATGCGAACAAGGAAACGAATGCAAAAGCATACGGGCAACAAGTTGTTGCAACGAATCCATGCGGTGAGCAGCCGTTAGCACCCTATTCCGTTTGTAACCTTGCAGCAGTGAATCTAGCAGAGTTTGCGGATAAAGAAGCGAAGACTGTAGACTTTGAGAAATTGAAAGAAACCGTAAGCGTCGGTGTGCGTATGCAAGATAACGTAATTGATGCAACCCCTTATTTCCTTGAAGAGAATAAAAAGCAAGCACTTGGTGAACGACGTGTAGGACTAGGTGTAATGGGCTTAGCCGACCTGCTGATTTATTGTGAAAAAGAGTACGGTTCACCGGAAGGGAACGAACTCGTTGAACAAGTGTTTGAAACGATCGCTACGACCGCTTACCGGACGTCTATTGAACTCGCTAAAGAGAAAGGGAGCTTCCCATTCTTAATCGGTAAAAATGATGAGGAAACGGCTGCATTGCGTCATGCATTCATCCAAACAGGGTTCATGAAGAAAATGCCGGAAGATATCCGAAATGGCGTTTTGGAACACGGCATTCGAAATTCGCACTTATTAACGGTCGCGCCAACAGGATCGACTGGCACAATGGTAGGTGTCAGTACGGGATTGGAACCGTATTTCTCATTCACGTATTACCGTAGTGGTCGATTAGGGAAGTTCATTGAAGTGAAAGCGGGAATTGTTGAAGAATATTTAACACGTCATCCTGAAGCGGATCCAAATGAGTTGCCAAACTGGTTTGTTTCGTCAATGAGCTTATCTCCTGAAGCGCACGCTGACGTCCAATGCATCATCCAACGTTGGATTGACAGCTCGATTTCTAAAACAGTCAATGCACCACGGGGCTATACAGTCGAACAAGTGGAAAGTGTGTACGAGCGTCTCTACAAAGGTGGAGCAAAGGGCGGTACTGTGTATGTGGACGGAAGCCGTGATTCACAAGTGTTGACGCTAAAAGCTGAAGAGAATGTCATGGACAACAATGAAATGACGGAAGAAGTCATTGAACAACGCAAAGTCGTTCTTGTGAATACTGTTCACGATTTACGTTCTACAAATGTGACAATTGGCTCGGAAGTCGGTAACACATGTCCGGTATGTAGAAAAGGGACAGTAGAAGAAATGGGTGGCTGTAACACGTGCACAAACTGTAACGCACAGTTGAAATGTGGTTTGTAATTTATAGAACATGCAAAAAAGGAAGTGCCATTAGCTAGGCTACTTAAAAACCTCCGTTTTTTATCTTTCAAGGCGCTCTGTAATAAAAAGGCACCCTTTCGTTCTTTCTTTGAACGAAAGGGTGCCTTTTTTACTTTGATATTTCTTACTCTGTTTCCCTCATTAAGGTAAGTATTCGCTTCAGATTGACTGCAAATATCGTCATCGCTCCTTGCATCTGGATGCCAAATAGGCCCGTGAATGTGGCTACATCATACCCGTGTCTTTGTTTTATTTCACTATTCTTCGCTTCAATCTTATAGTGAGATTTGGATTTTACCTTAACTTCATTGTTATTTTGAAACGCTTCCTGTTCCTCATGTTCTTTCGATTTAATGGTGACTGAATATGTTTTACTTTTGCCCCCTTCCTTGTAATAACCCTCGCGGAGTAGGCAAACATTTCTCAACGTCAAAATAGTAAGTGCGCGATTGGTAGCTTCCCTGGTTTTTCTTTCCTGTACGCGCTTTGCGAATGGCCATATGCCCAGCCTTACATATATACATGCCTGAATCTTTATTGAATTCAAATTCATCTTTTTCGCGCTCGGGTGCCTTGTGTAATTTGCAGATGTAATTTCGACACTAACTGGAGCTCATTTTCATTTGCGTAGAGGATATTATCTTTTTCCGAATAAGCTGTGTCTCCGATTACTGTATCAATCTTCATACCATATTGCGATAGAAGTTTTATAGCCAAAGAATGAAGAATAGGCCGTTTAATGACCAACACGCGCATCTAGATCCAAAGCAGATCCGTGTAATCTTCGACTACTTCTTTTAATACATTCAATTATTCCTGTAAAGCTGGTATTCACATAATGTGAGCTTTACTTTCAACAGTGGAGATATCCTTTTGGTAATACTCAATTTCGTCTTTCCCTTCGTCAGAAGTGGTTCTAGGTGGAAACTTTTCTTTCATAAGACTCATCGATTTGATAGACTGCTTTTAGCACATTTTAGGATTTCTGCATATACAATAAAAACAGTGACCCTTTCCTGTGAAAATGGATAGGTCACTGTTTAATTATCACTTTAAATACAGGTGAGTTCCGTTGATTGGAGTGGAGAGCGGCGACTCCTGTGGGATTAGCGGGACAGGTGAGACCCCGCAGGAAAAGCCGTCACGTAGAACGGCTTTTGCGAGCAAAAGCGCAGCGTTGGGAGCAAGGATGCCTTAATTTCCGCGAAGTACGCAGAAATACGGCAAATCGAACTCTTCGTTGTTCGATTGGCTCACCGCCCGCCCCACGGAAAGCGTCCGCTCGGAACGCAAATCAACAGTTCCAGCAAAAAACCTCTTAGCGGACTTTTTCAGTGGTCTCCCATTAGCGGCACTTCCTTTTTAGTTCGCAGCAACAGTTGTATTCACTGTTTTTTCAGTTGTGGACTTTAAGATGTCGATGTTTTCAATGCCTTTTTCTTCAATCTCCAATAACTTGTTGAACGAAGCAATTGCGACTTCCACTTGTTTGTCGTCAGGCTCTTTGGTTGTCAACAATTGCAACCAGAGTCCGGGATACCCTAGAAACTTCAAGACTGGGATATTCCGAAGGCTATTTGTAAATTGCAACACCTCAAAAGAAACACCGATGACAACAGGTATTAACAGAATGCGGTTCACAATACGAAGCCAAAAAGGATCGGTCGGTACGAGGAAATAAATGAACATACCGACGATGACCGTAAACAATAGAAAACTACTGCCGCAACGATAGTGCAAGCGAGAAGAGGCTTGGACGTTTTCTACGGTGAGAGGAAGGCCACTCTCGTAAGCATTGATCACTTTGTGCTCTGCACCGTGATACTTAAACACACGTTTAATGAGAGGTGTCATCGAGATCAACGAAATATACGTCAATAAAAGCGCGAGTTTAAAGAAGCTTTCGAGTAGGATTTGAGCTGTTTTACCAGGTGCGATGAATTCAAGCATTTGCGCAAGGAAAACAGGCACTAGCGTAAATACGAATTTACCAAAAATGAATGATAAAACACCGACAGCTGCTACACCGAGTACCATTGCGAGTTTTGATGATTCTTCTTCAGTGTGGTCGACTTCTTCTCCAGGCATAACATCGTAACGTTCGTTTGCAAAAGTAAGATGCTTGGAACCGATGCCAGCAGATTCAATTAGTGCAACAATACCACGCACGAAAGGAATCTTTTTCAGCTTCGCAGCAAGTGGTTTTTGCTCTTTGGGCACGTAATAGTAGTCAAGGGAATCGTCTTTTCTCCGAATCGCTGTAACTGTATGATTCCTACTTCCGAACATGACGCCTTCAATTAAAGCTTGACCACCGTATGTGGGGGCTTGTTGTTTTTTACTCATGGATTTTCCAACACCTTCTCTTTTCAATTGACCTTCATCTATTTATTGGTATGCCACGCTAATGTAATTGCCTGTAGTTCGTTGTATACCTTTCATATAGCAAATCTTATATCTTTCTATTGTACAAAAAAACGAAGAGCTACTCCACCATAAAGGTTTAAAAATTGCGTCGCATTCCTACACTTCGAGTGAGGAGGGAATTGCACAATGACAAAAACAATGATATGGACAACTGTTGTAGCAGCATTGTTCACGACTGCATCACTTAAGATGTTGCATTATTTTAATTTTATTAAATGGTCGCCGATTGGATGGGCGAAGAAATGGTTACTCTTTGGCTCTACGCATGAATGGTGGAAATGGAGTGTTCTCTTTATTGTCCTGTTCATCATTTTCGGTATATTTTATCAAGTAGCTGTACGGACATCCCGCATTCCACCGTCTGTAACAGCTTTGTGTATCAGTGCGATTGCTGCTGTGACGATTGAGTGGCTCATCCATGCACCTACTTCCGTAACAGAAGGGTTCAAAACACTTTCCATCCCATTCTTTTCAATTCTTGCAATTGTAAGCAGGTTTGTAACTGGAACCGCTGTGTATATGAAGAAATCTTTCCGCTAAGCACGATAAAATAGGTTGCGACTATTGGACAGTGTGATAAAATGGGAAAGAAAAAGGTGAGGGGAATGATGTAGCTGTGAAACTGCTCGTTCTGAATGGACCGAATTTAAATCGATTAGGCAAAAGGGAACCTGGCATCTATGGAGCGGAAACTTTGGAAGATATTGAAAACCATCTAAGAAAAGTTGCTTCTGAAAACTTTGTGGACATTTCCTTTTATCAATCGAATCATGAAGGAGCTCTCATTGACAAAATACATGAAGCCGAAGACGATGGGTACGATGGTATCGTTTTCAATCCGGGAGCGTATACACATACGAGTATCGCTTTGCGGGATGCTGTGTCATCGGTAAATGTACCTGTCATTGAAATCCACATTTCCAATATACATAGTCGGGAGTCTTTCAGACAACATTCAGTCATTGCACCCGTCTGCATTGGGCAGCTTTCCGGTTTTGGGGCACATGGGTATGAATTAGCAGTTCAAGCTTTCCTTCTCCGCAGAAAAGGGGTAGAGCTATGAATCTTGTAACATTACGTGAAGCACTTAAAGAAAATGCCTTAGATGCAATTCTCGTAACCAATTCGTATAATCGTCGCTACATCACTGGTTTTACAGGTAGTTCAGGTGTTGCAGTAATTTCCGCAAATGATGCAGTTTTCATTACGGATTTCAGATACACTGAACAAGCAGCTGAACAAGTGAAAGGTTTCCGAATCGTTAAGCACGAACGGACGATCATTGAAGAAGTTGCTGCGCAAGTGCAAGAAATGAATATTCAAACGCTCGGTTTTGAAAAAGACGATGTGACATTCGGCATGTACGAACTGTATAATGAAAAGGTGCAAGCGGAATTAAAACCTGTTTCGGGAATCATTGAAAAGCTAAGAATGATCAAATCTGCTGAAGAAATTGAAATCCTAAAAGATGCAGCAAAGATTGCCGATGACGCATTTGCACATATTTGCACATTCATTAAACCAGGCGTTTCTGAGCTTGAAGTGTCAAACGAATTAGAAATGTTCATGCGGAAGCAGGGAGCGACTTCATCTTCATTCGATATCATTGTTGCTTCAGGAGAAAGAGGCGCATTGCCACATGGTGTAGCTTCTGCTAAAATCATTCAATCAGGCGAATTGGTCACTTTGGATTTCGGAGCTTCTTATAATGGGTACATTTCCGATATTACACGAACAGTCGCTGTAGGTGAGCCTTCAGAGCAAATGAGAGAAATCTACGAAATTACCCGTGCTGCTCAACAAAAAGCTTTAGAAGAGATTAAACCGGGTATGACTGGAATAGAAGCGGATGCAATTGCTCGTGACTATATTAAGTCAAAAGGGTACGGTGAAGCCTTTGGACACTCGACAGGGCACGGTATTGGGTTAGAAGTGCATGAAGGTCCAGCTTTGTCTTTCCGTTCAGAGACAGTACTTGTACCGAATATGGCTGTAACAGTAGAACCAGGTATTTATGTACCAGGAGTAGGTGGCGTTCGAATCGAAGATGATATCATCATTACCGAAGAAGGTAATGTCCGTTTGACGCACTCACCAAAAGAATTAATAATCCTATAACGACATAATGGAGGAACATGCATGATTTCAGTAAACGAATTTAAAACGGGTTTGACAATAGAGGTTGACGGAGACATTTGGCGTGTAATTGATTTTCAACACGTGAAACCAGGTAAAGGTGCAGCATTTGTACGTTCAAAATTACGTAACCTTCGTTCTGGTAACGTCAATGAAAAAACATTCCGTGCAGGCGAAAAAGTAGAAAAAGCCCAAATCGATAACCGTCGCATGCAATACTTGTATGCAAACGCTGACGATCACGTATTTATGGATAACGAATCCTACGAACAAATTGAATTACCTTCCGCACAAATTGAGGAAGAATTGAACTACTTACGTGAAAACATGGAAGTGCATATCATTTCCTACAAAGATGAGATTCTCGGCGTAGAACTTCCTTCAACCGTTACTTTGGAAGTAACAGCGACTGAACCAGGCATTAAAGGTGATACAGCGAGTGGTGGTTCGAAGCCAGCAACGATGGAAACCGGATTAGTCGTCCAAGTACCATTCTTCGTAAACATCGGAGACAAACTCATTATCAATACTGAAGAAGGCGCATACGTTTCAAGAGCTTAATACATTGTATTTAACAGGCACTTCATTTCTCGACAAAAGAGAAATGGAGTGTTTTTTTTGCATCCGTATGAAGTTTCGGTTGAACAAATCTTCATAATCCCTCAGCCGTCCTCATAAGGTGTTACATGAAGGGGGCACCCGAATGGAATTAAATGATCTATTGCGTATTGCAGGCATTGGCTTGGTGATTGGTTTTCTTCATGTCTTTTTTGAGCAGACCGGCAAGAAGGAATTTTCTTTTTTTCTCTTTTTTGTAGCATACATTTATATCGCTGCAGAAATGCTTCGCTTCCTACGGATTTTCTTCTCGGAAATCGCTGAATTCTTCCAATGGCTGTCCATGGCGTTCTAATGAGTATACTGTTCCAATTAATTGTCGTTTATTTACTACTGATCATGTTGTCGTTTACGTCGAAAAGCCTACAACCTGTTCTCTATGCGGCAGTCTTTTTCATTTTTCTGGCGTATGTCAGTATGACGATTATCGTGCCGTTTGGAAAAACATTCATGCAATTATTCGACCCACTGCCTACCCCTTTTGCAAAGTTATTAATCGGAAGTGTCGTTCTCTATTATTTAGCAGAATTAATTTGCAAACATATTGCCGAATCAGGATACGAATCAATTGCTTCTGTTGCGCAAGTTGCTATTAAGATTGCTATTCTGTCATTGTGGTTGCCACAACTTTCAACTCTTATCGGCACGCTCTCCAAATTAATCATTAAATGATTGGATGTTACATTCATGCTCAATATGCTGCAATCTGTTGTTGGAACAGTACTCTCCAGTTTCCTCATTGTAATCCTTACATCATTCATGGCACTTATCGTCGATTTCCTTTTTCCGTCTTTTAAAAGATGGACGAGGCTCTTTTTGTTCTTCATTATATTGACAATCGTATTGCAACCAGCTTTTGAACACCTCCAAATGATCCGCACCATTACCCAATCGATTGCAACGATCTTCATTTCAATTTATCCGTTGTTAACGGCAAGTATCATTGCATCCGGTGGCTCTTTTAGTATGTTGAACTTCCAACCTGCCATGCTGCTGTTTGCCAATGGCGCTGTTCTTCTAGCGGATAAAGTATTAATACCGATGTTGGCGGCTGCAATCTTATTGGATATTTTGACAAGGATTCTCCCTGATGTCTCTTTTTCGAAGATGTCAGACTTGCTTCGGACGACATTATTAGGTGTCGTTTCAGCACTTGTAGCCGCTTATTCCATTTTCATCACGGCTGGTGGCACACTATCTTGGGCACTGACGGGTGTTACGAGTGAACCGATTAAAGAACTCGTTCGTCAAAATGTTCCACTCATTGGATCATTTCTAACAGATAGTATGGGGGCGATCGGAAGATATTCTTCTGGTGCTAGCGTGTTTGTTGGGGCGTGGCTTATTATTACGATTTGGACGGTCGCTCTTTTGCCGACGCTTAAAACTTTACTGACAGGGTTTCTTTACCGATGGACGGCTGCATTGATTGAACCATTCGCACATGAGGAAATCACTGGCGTACTAGATGATATCGGTAAAACATTGTTTGTCTTATGCGCAGTTTCATTTCTGGTCGCATTCGCATTTATTTATACTGCATTGTTCACCGTCATTCTAATCAAATTAATAACCGCAGTGAAATGAGGGATGGCATGCTTGAGTTTTTGAATGGCCTTATGCTCATTATTTTATTGTCTACTAGCCTATTGTTGCTGTTACCTGAGGAATCGGAGTCGGATTTCCTTCCACTTGTCAAAATAGCAATAGGAATTTGGATCATTCATTCAATCACGCGAATTTTTGGTCATACCCTCTTTTGAACAAGCATATTATGCATCATAGATGACACGAACCAGATCCGGCTCGAAGGGATGAAGTGGTGATCAAATGCAAAAACCAAAACGAAAAATCCATATGCTCTTCATCGGTACACTGCTCGCGCTCTTCATCATTTTCATCAATACGACTTTTGGTTCGATTGGAGGGGAGAAAAAGAAGGGGGAAGAGAACCGGGAAGTGGCAGCGCTTGAAACGGCGCTGATGAAGATGGAAGGAATCGGGGAAGTGTTTATCTACTTCCACTATGAGCACGTCGACACGTCGAGTTCGCTCGCGGATATGTTATCGGTTAGTGGCTCATCTCCGAAAAAAGCTAGTTCATTACAAGGGATTTTAGTTGTAGCGGAAGGTGTAGAAAATAGTAAGAAGAAAAATGAATTGACACGCATTCTATCGGCAGTGCTCCAATTGCCAGAACATCGAATTGTCATCGTTGAACATGAAAAAAGGGGGATACAACTTGAAAGCGAATAAACGTACTGTGTGGTTTTTAACTTTACTAAGTCTCGTAGCGGTTATCTCAATCTACTATTTAAAAAAGGAAGCACCAATGGATTTGGATGCAATGGCAATATTCGGAGATGCTGATAAGGTCACTGTATCAAAGCCGGGAGATGCGGACAGTGCTAAAAAGCCCGTGTATGCGGATTCGATGTTGTTAGAAGAAATGAGAATGACCGTTCAAAATGAGCGCAGCAACTTGAAAAGTCAGTTGACGGACAAGATGACGTCAGCGGACTCGACAGCAGAAGAAAAAAGTGCTGCATATGACGCAATTGCGGAATTGACAAAAACGTCATCTGCTGAAGAAATGATGGAGATGCAAATTCGAGCACTTGGTTACCCTGAAGCGTTCGTCAAGAAGGACAATGGTAAAGTGACGATTACTGTCATTTCCGAAGATGGTGGTCATTCCTCGAAGATGGCTGCTGAAATTACACAATATGTCATGACGAGCTGGGACGATGCACGAACTGTCCAAGTTGATTTCATGAATCAATAAAACTTGTTAGAGGCCCGAAAAGGGTCTTTTTCTTTTGGTTGAAAGGTTTTTGAAACAAAAAACATGTTATCTGTTTCAAAATGTACGAAAAACGTCTAAAATAGGTTTGAACCCAATAAATATTAATGAGTCAGGAGAATCGCTAATGTTGAAAATTCAAGAAATTCGCGAAATAATTAAATTAATTGATCAATCATCCATTGACAAATTCACTTTTGAATCAGATGGTACAAAAATTAAACTCGAGAAAAAGAATGAAGGAGCAACACATCAAATGGTCGCTCAACCACAAAGTGAGCAACCGGTTCAGCAAGCGGCGCCTGCTGCTGTAGAAGTGAAGAAAGAGGAGCCGAAACAGGAAGTTGCTGAAAAAGTGGAAGAATCGCCAGCAGCGGAAAGCAAAAAGTCTGTTGACGATGCATCTTTGCACAAAATACCTTCACCAATGGTAGGAACGTTCTACAAATCTTCCGCACCGGACGCACCAGCTTACGTCCAAAAAGGAGATTCCGTCAAAGCGGATACAATCGTCTGCATCGTAGAAGCAATGAAGCTCTTCAACGAAATCGAAGCAGAAGTATCCGGTGAAATTGTGGAGATTCTCGTGGAAGATGGACAACTTGTTGAATACGGTCAACCTCTCTTCCTCGTCAAACAAAACTGAGGAGGAATGTAAAGATGAAAAAAGTGTTAATAGCAAACCGTGGAGAGATTGCGGTACGTATTATCCGTGCGTGCAAAGAAATGGATATTGAAACGGTTGCGGTGTATTCCGAAGCGGATCGTGAAGCCCTTCACGTTGAACTTGCTGACGAAGCCTACTGCATCGGCCCTAAACTGTCAAAAGATAGTTATTTAAACTTCTCAAACATTATTAGCATTGCAAAGTTAACTGGATGTGATGGAATCCATCCGGGTTACGGCTTCCTTGCAGAGAACGCAAGCTTTGCTGAATTATGTGAAGAAGTGAATATTGAATTCATCGGTCCTACTGCAGATGCCATTTCAAAAATGGGTACAAAAGACGTCGCAAGAGAAACGATGAAGCAAGCGGGTGTCCCGATTGTTCCAGGCTCAGAAGGCATTGTTGCTGATGAAGTGGAAGGATTGGCTGTTGCAAAAGAAATTGGTTTCCCAGTCATCATCAAAGCGACAGCAGGTGGAGGCGGTAAAGGAATCCGTGTCGCAATGAACGAAGAAGAGCTTGTCAAAGGGATTAAGATTACACAAAAAGAAGCGGCTGCTGCTTTTGGTAACCCTGGCGTCTATTTGGAGAAGTTCATTGAAGAATTCCGCCATGTTGAAGTGCAAGTGTTGGCAGATAAGCATGGAAACACAATTCACCTCGGGGAACGCGATTGTTCCATTCAAAGACGAATGCAAAAACTCGTTGAAGAAGCACCATCTCCAGCGTTAACGGCTACATTGCGTGAGCAAATGGGTGAAGCGGCTGTTAAAGCTGCACAAGCTGTTAATTATCGAGGTGCAGGGACTGTTGAGTTCATCTTCGACCATGTAAATGAGAAATTCTATTTCATGGAAATGAACACACGGATTCAAGTTGAGCATCCGGTTACTGAAATGATTACTGGCATCGATTTGATTAAACAACAATTGCGTGTTGCTGCGGGTGAAAAATTGCAGTATCGCCAAGAAGACATTACGTTTACGGGTGTGTCAATCGAATGTCGCATAAATGCAGAAAATCCATCGAAGAATTTCATGCCTTCTCCTGGTGAAGTGAAAATGTATATGCCACCAGGCGGCTTCGGCGTTAGGGTCGATTCTGCAGTATATCCAGGTTATTCGATTCCGCCATTCTATGATTCTATGGTGGCAAAACTCATTGTACATGCTGATACACGTGAAGAAGCTGTCGCAAGAATGAAAAGAGCACTGGAAGAATTTATCATTGAAGGTGTTCATACGACCGTTCCATTCCATGTGAATTTAATGGATCATGAAGTATTTAAATCGGGTGATTTCGATACGAAATTCCTGGAGAAATACCAAGTAATGAAGTAATGCATGCTTTTATAGGACCGTACACGATAGTAAGGGAGGAACAGTGAATGGCTGAAAAAACAAATCCTTCGTTCGTTGGAATGAGTTCAAAAGGTGACGCAATATTAGGTCGAGTCCAGCTTGCTCCTGAAGTGCTCGAAGTCATTATCGGTATTGCTACAAACGAAGTCGAGGGTGTAGCGACGACGAAAGGTAGCTTTGCAACAGGAGTGGCTGAGAAGTTCGGGAAAGTATTCCACGGAAAAGGCGTTAAAACGGAGTGGGTTGACGACAAACTTGTAATCGATGTGTATTGTGTCGTTCGGTACGGCTATTCGATCCCGAACGTTGCAACCGACATCCAAAAGCAAATTCGCCAAACCGTTTACAATATGACTTCACTCCAAACGAAAGAAGTGAACGTTCATATTACAGGAATCGCATTTGAATCAATGGCTGACACAGAGTGAAGTTGAAAAGCATCGTCCATAGGATGGTGCTTTTCAACTTGTCCTACTATATCTTCATCAACTGAGTATGCTATGATAAAGCCCAAGAGATATAGGAATGAAGGAGACGAAACAATGAAACGAAGAGAAGCACGTGAAAAAGCGGTACAAACCCTTTTTCAATTAGACAACACTGAAATGACTGTGGATGAAGCCATTGCTTATATTACAGACTCACCGGTCAATGCATTTTATGAATCGCTCGTTAAAGGGACGATTGAAAACCGACAAGAAATTGACGCTGTGTTAAAAGACAAATTAGAAAATTGGTCACTCGACCGATTACCTAAAATTGAAAGAACGGTACTCCGATTAGCTGTTTATGAGCTACTGCATAATGAAGACGTTCCGCATCGTGTCATTTTGAACGAAGCGATCGAACTCTGCAAGCAATTTGGAGACGAAAAATCAGGCCGCTTCGTAAATGGCGTCCTCTCTAAATTCGAAGAGAAATAAAAAACGGGTTGTGTGGAGGGAAAGTAGATGACTGCAAAATTGATTAGTGGTGTGACGATTGGAAAAGAAATAAGAGAAGAGATTGCGACGAGTGTACTTGATTTGACAACAGAGGGTTGCCAACCTGGTCTAGCGGTCATTCTTGTCGGTGAAAATCCGGCTTCTCAAACTTATGTGAAAAACAAAGAGAAATCCAGTATTGAAGTTGGTATGAAATCACAATTGATAAAACTTCCCGACACAGTTTCAGAACAAGAACTGTTAGGACATATCGAAGAGTTAAACAGTGATGATAGCATCCATGGAATCTTAGTTCAATTACCATTGCCGAAGCACATTAATGAAGATTTGGTCATCCGATCCATTGACCCGAATAAAGACGTTGACGGATTCCATCCACAGAATGTCGGAAAAATGATTATTGGCCAAGAGGGCTTTCTACCTTGTACACCATATGGCATTATGGAGATGTTGGAACGCAGTGGAATTTCAGTAGCTGGAAAGCACGCTGTCATTATCGGGCGAAGCAACATTGTTGGCAAGCCGATGGGGCAATTACTACTTCAAAAAGATGCTACTGTTACATATTGTCATTCTCGGACAAAAGATCTTCCATCTTTTACAAAACAAGCAGATATTTTAATTGTAGCGATTGGTAGAGCTAAATTTGTGACTGCGGATTTTGTAAAAGAAGGTGCCGTCGTAATCGATGTCGGTATGAATCGGGATGAAAACGGCAAATTGTGTGGAGATGTAGATTTTAATACGGTGAAAGAAGTGGCTTCCGCAATCACTCCTGTTCCTGGCGGTGTAGGGCCAATGACCATTACAATGCTGTTAAAAAATACAGTGTTAAGTGCTGAAACGGCACTGCAAGAAGGCCGATGCAAGCAACAAGCGTAAGCAAACACAGTTAACTTAACTGTGTCAGATGTCAATAGCATTTCAAAACAGCGCTGTTTTTCAAAAGAAAGACAGCGTTTCTATACGTAAGCGACTTGGGGGTATGAAGGATGAGTCAAAATCTATATCTGACTGTACAATCACTTACAAAATACATAAAACGCAAATTTGAAGCTGATCCCCACTTACGAAACGTCTTTGTAAAAGGGGAGTTATCCAATGTGAAAATTCACCCAAGTGGCCATATCTACTTTACACTCAAAGACGATAAGAGCCGTATCCAATCAGCGATGTTCAAAGGTGCAGCCAATCAGTTAAAGTTCAAACCCGAAGAAGGGATGAACGTTCTTATCAATGGGGATGTAAATGTCTTTGAAGCGAGTGGACAATATCAACTATATGTCCAGTCCATGCAACCTGATGGTGTGGGGGCATTATACTTGGCATTTGAACAATTGAAAAGACAATTAGCGAGTGAGGGTTTATTCGATCAACGATGGAAGCAACAAATCCCTACTTTACCTAAAAAGGTTGGTGTCATTACAGCGCAGTCTGGAGCTGCAATTCGAGATATTTGTTCGACAATCCAACGTCGATACCCGTTAACTGAAATTGTGTTGTTTCCGGCTGTTGTACAAGGACCTCAAGCAGCACCGTCTATTAACCAAGCGCTCATTCAAGCGGAACAATACGGTGAGATCGATGTCATTATCGTTGGTCGCGGTGGCGGGTCAATTGAAGACTTATGGGCATTTAATGAAGAATCTGTTGCGCGTGCCATTTTTTCATGTAAAATCCCGATTATTAGTGCAGTCGGCCATGAAACGGACACGACAATTGCAGATTTTGTAGCAGATATGCGTGCACCTACTCCAACAGCAGCAGCAGAATTAGCAGTACCTTCAAAAGAAGAGTTGTTTGACAGGATATTGCAAAGGAAGCGGTCAATTTATCGCTCTTTTTCCAATCAAATTAAAACGGAAAGAAAAAGGTTGGTAAACGTTCAACAATCTTATCCTCTCCAATACCCAGAACGATTGTATCGACCATTTATTGAGAAAATGAGTGCTCTAGACGATCGACTCGTGCGTAGTCGACATGAGTTGACTGCTACAAGAGTTGCAGAACATTCACGATTAGCAAAGATGTTGGCTTTTTATTCACCCAATGTGCGCATTAAAGAAGAAAGTCGCTCCACAACGTTGTTGACAGAAAGATTGACGAGAGCAATGCAAATCGAACTTCGCAATAAAACAGATCATTTCACTGCTTCTCTTCGGATGTTAAAAGCGCTAAATCCATTGGAAGTGATGGACAGAGGCTTTTCGATTGTGTATAAAGAAGGGAATGTCGCAAAATCTGTCAATACATTGACAGTAGGCGATCAACTAACCGTTCAATTACAAGATGGAACTTTACAAACTGAAATTCAGTCAATACAGTTGAAGGAAAAGGAGGAAGACAAATGAGCAAGGAGACGCTTCGTTTTGAAGAAGCAATGAGTAAGCTGGAAAGCATCGTTCAAAAATTGGAATCAGGTGATGTGCCATTGGAAGATGCGATCACTTTATACAAAGAAGGAATGGAATTGTCAGCGTATTGTCATGGGAAACTGCAAGATGCAGAAAAGCAACTCATTACAATAATTGATAAAGATGGTCAATCGAGCTCATTTGACCCTTCGAAAGGACAGGACACGAATGGATAAACAGTTAGAGATGTTCATGACAAAACACATACCTATGATTGATGAGCAACTACAGCAGTTATTAACAGGAGGCTATTCACCGATCTCTTTGAGGGAATCCATGCTCTATTCTGTCAAAGCAGGCGGCAAACGAATTCGTCCTCTTCTCGTTTTAGCGGTATTAGAGGATTTTGGTGTACAGTCTGCGGATGCACTGAAAGTCGCTAGCGCGGTGGAATTGATACATACATACTCACTCATACATGATGATTTGCCTTGCATGGATGACGATGATTATCGAAGAGGTCAATTGACAAATCACAAAGTTTTCGGTGAAGCGACTGCAGTATTAGCGGGTGATGCACTTCAAACGGCTGCATTCAATGCATTGGCATCATTAGAACATACCTCAGCAGAAAAAGCGCTTGCATTAGTTCGATTGTTAGCGGAAGCTTCAGGTGCAAAAGGAATGGTCGGTGGTCAAATCCTTGATATGGAAGGGGAAAAAGCATCCCTATCACTCGAACAGCTAGAAGAAGTGCATTTGCATAAAACAGGTGCCTTATTATCATTTTGTATTGAAGCAGGTGCAATCCTTGCAGGTGCAAATGAAAACCAAATCGCTCAATTACAAAGTTACGCGCGTAACATCGGCCTTGCTTTTCAAATAAAGGACGATATTCTAGATGTAACCGCAACGACCGAACAACTAGGAAAGCCTGCGAACAGTGATACCGATAGTGAAAAATCGACCTATCCATCCTTACTTGGATTAGAAGGTGCCCGTCTACAACTGGAAAAATACCATACGAATGCAATTGAATGTCTTTCGTTCTTACCGAGTAATAAATCTTACTTAGCGCTTTTCGCAGATTATATTGTTCAAAGGGAACTGTAAGTAGGTTTAATTTGCAAAGGTAATTGCTCAGAATTGGGAGAAACGTCTACGTCGCTCAATCAGAACAATGTTGAAACAGGCTTGATGATTAAAATTTATGAATGTAAGACTATGTGATTTTCCAAATTATCGTCGATATACATTGGATTTTTGGTCCAGATGGATGCGTTCCGCGGGCACCACTTCAGCCAAGCGAACTGTGTAAGTTGAGCTTTGTCGTATTTCTGTGCTTTTACAGAAACTAAAACAGCAATTTATTCTGTCGTTTCGCTCGCTCAAGGGTTTTCAGCTAGTGCTGTTCTCGCAGGAAGTGCAGTAACGAAGAACGGCTTTTGCGAACAAAAAGTGGAGTGTTGAGAGAACATCTTAGCACTTCGCCCGTTTTGAACTCCAATCCTGATGAGCATCTTCTAATGTGTGTGGTAAATAAAGTCCTGTCACAAACTAATTGGCTGGAGTGCAGGCGCCGACTCCAGCGGGGGAATAGCACGATTGGTGAGACCCCGGAGGGAGCGAAGCGGACGAGGAGGCTCACCCGTGCCCCGCGGAAAGCGTGCGCCGGAACGCAAGCCAATGGGTTCGAAGAAGTCAACTTGTAAATACGTGGTTAATCAACAGAACAATGTTGAAAGTTTCTATTGGAAGGCCTTCTTGTTATAATGAATACAATTACTTACTAACAGAGGCAATCAATTTACAAAGGTGTGTGATCGTTATGGATCTGAATCAAATAACCAATCCGTTCTTTTTGAAAAAGATGAATAAAGAGCAATTGACGGAATTAGCGAAGGAAATACGAAAGTTTCTAATTGAAAACCTTGCTTCGACAGGTGGGCACATTGGACCGAATCTAGGTGTAGTCGAACTGACAATCATGATGCACAAACTGTTTCATAGCCCTGAAGACAAATTTATATGGGACGTCGGTCATCAAGCGTATGTGCATAAAATCCTAACAGGCAGAGCAAACCAGTTTGGGACACTTCGACAATATAAAGGGTTGAGCGGATTCCCTAAAATGGCTGAAAGTGAACACGATGTATGGGAAACCGGACACAGTTCGACATCTCTTTCTGCTGCGATGGGAATGGCTGCTGCAAGAGATATGCAAGGCAAATCCAATTATGTCATTCCGGTAATTGGCGACGGTGCCTTAACGGGTGGTATGGCATTAGAAGCACTCAATCATATTGGCCATTTGAAAACGAATATGATCGTTGTGTTAAATGATAATGAGATGTCAATTGCGCCAAACGTAGGAGCTTTGCATACAGTTCTAGGCAAATTGCGTACTGCAGGCAAATACAACAGTGCAAAAGACGAGTTGGAATATATTCTGAAGAAAATCCCTGCGGTTGGTGGAAAAGTAGCGGCTGCTGCTGAGCGAGTGAAAGACAGTTTAAAATACTTGCTCGTATCAGGGGTGTTTTTTGAGGAGCTCGGATTTACGTATTTAGGGCCAATTGATGGACATGATTTCGCAGATCTTGAACGTAACCTTTTGTATGCGAAAAAGATGGAAGGGCCAGTGTTGCTTCATGTCATCACGAAAAAGGGGAAAGGTTACCAACCTGCCGAAGAAGATAAGAAGGGCACATGGCATGGAACTGGACCGTACAAGATCGAAACGGGTGATTTTGTGAAATCGCCAACAACAGCGCCGTCTTGGAGTGGACTAGTTGCAGAAACGGTAAGGAAATTAGCGAGAGAGGACAAACGGATTGCGGCCATTACACCTGCAATGCCGGTTGGTTCGAAACTGGAGTCCTTTGCTGAAGAATTTCCTGAACGCTTCTTTGATGTCGGGATTGCTGAGCAACATGCTGCTACGATGGCAGGTGGCTTAGCGACACAAGGGATGAAACCGTTTTTAGCGATTTACTCAACGTTCCTCCAACGCGCATACGATCAAATGCTACATGATATTACGAGGCAAAAGTTAAATGTTTTCATTGGCATCGACCGTGCTGGGCTTGTCGGTGCAGATGGTGAGACACATCAAGGTGTATTCGATATTGCATTTTTAAGACACTTGCCGAATCTTGTGATCATGATGCCTAAAGATGAAAATGAAGGCCAACATATGGTGAAAACGGCTTTTGACTACAATGAAGGGCCGATTGCAATGCGTTATCCAAGAGGGAATGGATTAGGCGTAAAAATGGATGAACAGCTTAAGCCGATTCCAATTGGTACATGGGAAGTTTTGACCGAAGGAACGGATGGGACAATCTTGACGTTTGGAACAACGATACCGATGGCGTTGGAAGCAGCTGAAAAGCTCTCTAGCAAAGGAATCTCTGTGAAAGTTGTAAATGCTCGTTTCATTAAACCGCTAGATACGGATATGTTGGATCTTTTGTTTGTGGCAGGTAAACCAATTGTGACGGTCGAAGAGGCAGTGTTAGCTGGTGGATTTGGCAGTTCGGTCATTGAATATGCCCATGATACGAAGGCAACAACTGGTTCCATCGATCGCATTGGAATTCCTGATGAATATATTGAACACGGAAGTGTAGATAAACTGTTAGAGGAAATTGACGTTACTGCGGAAGCGATCGTAGCGACGATGGAAAAAGCTGTCGAAAATACGCTTGTGAGAAAAAGGGAAAAGATATGACGAACGGGCAACAAAAAGAACGAGTTGATATTTTACTTGTCCAAAGAGGACTCGTTGAAACGAGAGAGCAAGCGAAACGGTCTATCATGGCTGGCCTTGTATACTCGGCTGAAACACGAATGGACAAACCAGGAGAAAAGGTTAAAGTGGATGCACCATTGCATGTGAAAGGTTCCGCTTTGAAATATGTGAGTCGTGGTGGTTTAAAACTTGAGAAAGCATTAGAAGTCTTCGAATTGGACGTGACAGGCAAAATAGTATTGGACATCGGCTCTTCTACAGGCGGATTTACCGATTGTGCATTACAGAACGGCGCGGAGCATTGTTATGCACTTGATGTGGGAACGAACCAGCTCGCTTGGAAAATCAGGAGTGACGAACGGGTCACTGTTATGGAAAAAACGAACTTCAGACATGCGACACCCGCATTGTTTACAAACGGTTTGCCACATGTTGCGACAATCGACGTTTCTTTCATATCATTGACACTTATACTTCCACCATTAAAAACAATTCTACTACCCGGTGGAGATGTGGTTGCGCTCGTGAAGCCTCAGTTTGAAGCAGGAAAAGAAAAAGTAGGGAAAAAGGGCATTGTCAGGGAAAAGTCTGTGCATTTGGAAGTATTGCGAAAAATAGCCGATGTTGCAATCGCGAATGGATTTTCCTTAACCGGTATTTCTTTTTCCCCTGTTACAGGGGGAGAAGGGAATATTGAGTTCCTCTATCACTTGAAATCTGAATCCACCCCTGTGAATGGATTCACGACCGACGATTTTGAAAAGTTATTGCATGAAGCTTATAACCACCTAACATAAACAACTTTGCATTGGAGTGATATTCATGAACAAGGGGCAGAGGCATCTAAGAATTCGTGACATAATTTCTAACGAAGAAATTGAAACGCAAGATCAACTTGTCGATAAACTAAAACGTGCAGGCGTTGACGTGACGCAAGCGACAGTCTCTAGGGATATAAAGGAATTGCACCTCATTAAGGTGCCTGTTCAAGATGGAAGATACAAATATAGTTTGCCGACTGTCCAAAAATACAATACAGAAGAGAAACTTCGGCGCATGCTAACAGACGCTTTTGTTAGTGTGGATAGTGCAAGTCATTTTATCATCTTAAAAACACTCCCGGGTAACGCACACGCTGTAGGTTCACTTGTCGATAATCTCGGTTGGGAAGAAATGCTTGGGACGATTTGCGGAGATGATACATGTATGATCATCTGTCGGGAAGAGGCACTAACAGAAGAGGTCAAATCAAGACTATTAGCGTTACTTTAACGGTACTTTCGACAAAGGAGATGCATCCTAAATGCTAAATGAAATTGCCATCAATAACTTTGCCATCATCGAACATCTTGAAGTCCCTTTTGATGAAGGGCTTACGGTTTTGACAGGTGAAACAGGTGCAGGTAAGTCGATTATCATTGACGCTGTGCAACTTCTCGCAGGTGGCAGAGGCTCTCAAGAATTCATACGGCATGGTGCAAAAAAAGCGGAGTTGGAAGGAATGTTCACCGTAGAAGCGGAAGATCACCCTGTTTTTGAAAAGATGAGGGAGTTTGGGATTGACGCAGAAGACGGGAGCATTATTTTACGACGGGATATAAATTCAAACGGAAAAACGACTTGCAGAGTAAATGGTAAACTTGTCACCATCGCGACGTTACGTGAAATTGGTTCACAATTAATTGACATTCATGGGCAACATGATAATCAAGAACTAATGCAGGAAAAACGACATATCCATTTACTTGATCAATTCGCCGGACAACCACTTGCCGAAGCACATGCGAACTACATGGATGTTTTCGATCGGTACAGTAGATTAAAAAAGAAGCTGGCAGCAACTTCTCAAAACGAACAACAAATTGCCCAGCGTATTGACTTGTATTCTTTCCAGTTGCAAGAAATTGATGCTGCTTCGTTAAGAATTGATGAAGAAGAAGAGTTGGAAGAAGAGAAGTTGAAACTGCAACATTTTAATCGGTTGTTCGAAAGGTTACATACAGCATACGAGTCAATAAGTGGAGACAATCATGCGCTGGATTGGGTTGGCTCTGCAATGAGTGATTTGGAAGATGCCGCTTCGATTGATAAACAACTTGCTGCTCACGCAGAAACGGTTTCTACTAGTTTCTATGCATTGCAAGATACTGCACACGAGATTAAGAGTCTAATTGATGAAATGGAATTCGACCCTTTACGCTTGGATGAAGTGGAAAATAGGTTAGCAATGCTTAATGCTTTAAAAAGAAAATACGGCAAGACAATCGAAGACATTGTTATTTATCGCGAAAAAATTGCGGATGAGCTTGATCAGTTGTTGAATCGTGACGAACGGATACATGCAGAGGAAGAAAAATTAGAACAGTTAAAGAAGGATTTGGAAGTTGAAGCGAATGAGCTATCGATGATTCGACGAGAAGCGGCAGTGCGATTAGAGGAAGCAATTATGACACAGCTGACCGAATTGCATATGGCCAAATCGACTTTTCATGTTTCCATTGAACGAAAAAGTGCGGGCAATTTTGATGCAAGTGGTTTTGATGATATTGCGTTTCTCATCTCTACAAATGTCGGGGAACCGCTAAAACCGTTAGTGCGAATTGCTTCAGGTGGCGAACTTTCAAGGATTATGTTAGCGTTAAAAACAATCTTTTCAAAACATCAAGGTATTACTTCCATCATTTTTGATGAAGTGGATACAGGTGTGAGTGGACGAGTCGCACAAGCAATAGCGGACAAAATCGCAATGATTGCTACACATTCGCAAGTATTGTGCATTTCCCATTTACCACAAGTTGCGGCGATGGCAGATCATCATTTCTTCATTTCCAAAGATGTAAAAGGTAACCGTACAACGACAGCTGTAACCGAAATTGTGGATCTTGACAGGACGAAAGAGCTGTCAAGAATGCTTTCTGGTGCAGAAATTACTGCGCTAACACTTCAACATGCCGAAGAGTTATTGACAATGGCAGAAGATAGAAAAGAGCAATTTCGTTAACGGATTAACTGGAATCGGTGGCGCATACTTTTGTATGCGTTTTTTCTTTATTTAACCTTTCATAAGTTCGGTTTGAAAGGACATACCAATAGTATCTTTCAGCCGAGGAGGTGAACCATGGGATGGAGTAAACGAGTCAAGTTGTCCGTTTCGTTCGCTGCGATTTTGTTTTTTCTCCCGTTCCATCATGAAACATCAGCATTGGCAAGTGAACAAGTGATACCGATGGGGCATTCCATAGGGATTCAAATGGAATTGTCGGGTGTGTTTGTCACGAACGATGTGCTATTGAATGGCGATAATTGGTTACGGGCCGGAGATGCTGTCGAACAAATTGATGATGCTGTCATAAGTAATCTGAAGGATTTTGAATCCGTTATGGCAACAGCTACATCAAAGCAAAATGTGTTGAAAGTGAAGCGACACGATTCGACACTTGAAATTTCAGCAGACCAAGAAGCCGTAAAACGCCTCTTACCCTTCTTGAAAGACCGGACAGAAGGGACAGGTACGTTAACTTACGTCGATCCGAAAAAAGGGACGTACGGTGCGCTTGGCCATCAAATCGTGGACAGTTCTTTGAAATCTCCACCTACCTTTAGACACGGCGCAATTTACCTCTCTGAAATTGAACAAATTAAGAAAAGTACTCCAGGAACCCCGGGTTATAAAATTTCCACCATCATTGCTGATGAAGACTATTTAGGCACCATTCAAACGAATGGGATTTATGGGATTTTCGGCATCTGGAATGATGCTTATAAGAAAGTGTTAGCGAAACCACTCGATATTATGCAACCATCCGAATTACAAACAGGGGACGCAGAGATTTTTACAACTGTAAAAGGGACCGAAGTCGAAACGTTCTCCATCCGGATTACGCAAATTGAAGACGAACAATTTCATTTTGTATTAACGGACCCCGAATTGCTGAAAACAACGGGTGGCATTTTACAAGGAATGAGTGGAAGTCCTGTTATCCAAGAAGGAAAATTTGTCGGTGCAGTCACACACATGTTTGTGGATGAACCGACGAAAGGTGCAGGGTTGTTTTTAGTAACGATGAGAAGTGGGGAAAAAAACAAGTAAGTGTTACATGAACAATGGCTACAAAAAAGGTCAATCCTGCGTGGATTGGCCTTTTTTATAAATTTCCGTCGAAAATTAGCGAAACCATCGTACGGAAGGTCTATTTTTAAAGAATTAAGAGGATAATCTATTTGTTTGTCGAATTTTTCCTTTACAGCAAACTAAATTCATGCAAATAATGGAACAAGACGTTTTGCCATGGATGAAAAATGAGTAGGGGGAAAAAGGGATGGGCAAATTGAAAGTTGCAATAGCGGATGACAATAAGGAACTTGTAAAAACGATGAATGTCTATTTTGATCAACATGAAGAGCTTGAAGTGATTTGGAATGCACATAATGGGAAGGTCTGTTTAACGATGCTCGAGGACAAAAAGCCGGATGTCCTGCTTCTCGATATTATTATGCCTCACCTTGATGGAATCGCAGTTCTAGACACCATTAAAGGAAATCCTGATTTTGCTGATATGCATATCATTATGCTAACTGCATTTGGTCAAGAAGACGTAATGGCACAAGCTGGAGGACTCGGTGCTTCTTACTTCATGTTGAAGCCATTTGAGTTCGATCGGCTAGTTTCTCAAATATTCCAAGTCGTCGGCGCGCAAAAGCAAGTGAAACCAACTCTTCAACAACCGAGTGAACAAGACCCTGCATTAACACAACGTGCTTTAGATACAACAATCACTTCCATCATTAAGGAGATTGGTGTTCCGGCTCATATTAAAGGGTACGCGTTTTTGCGGGAAGCCATTCAAATGGTTTACATGGATGTTGAATTACTCGGTTCAGTTACAAAAGTGCTCTATCCCGATATTGCCGATAAATATAAAACTACGCCATCTCGTGTAGAACGAGCAATTCGTCATGCAATTGAAGTGGCTTGGAACAGAGGAAATTATGACGTGATTTCTAAAACATTTGGTTATACTGTCCATCACCTGAAAAGCAAACCTACCAACAGTGAATTCATTGCAATGATTGCTGACAAAATACGATTGGAACATCTAGTAAGCTAATTTTCTTAAACAATTATTCTTGCATTCATACAAATCGATTTTTGTACAATCCACGCATTCTTTTACGAAAGTAGAAGGGGGCGTTTTTTTTGTTTTGCAGTGTAATGACGAAAATTTTCATTTATCAACTATTAAAACATGCCCCAACGTACTATAATGGTTAGAATAGCTTGAATTAAAGAGGTGTCCAACTATGTTAGTTGAAAATGATTTTTTCACTTTATATATCGAGGGAGAAGAAGTGTTCATTGACTTACAAAAAATCGGATTCCCGTTAAAGTCTTTTGAATTGATAACAAATCAGCATCCACGAATAAAAATCAGTTCGTTCCCAGAATTGCGCAAAGCGCTTATGGAAGTAGGGGAAAAACATAAAATCGGTTACTATTTACCGATTATAGATATTCAAGTAAGCCAAAACAAAATGCGTGCGGACGTACTCTTTAATGTGACGTCTAGTCAGTTGGAAAATGAGAAGGCGCGTTTAATTAGCCAGGCTGAGAAAGCACTTGATGAATATGGAATCGTTTTTGGAAGAACGAATTTAGCTGAATCTGCTATTTACCCTTGCACACCTATTGTTGCAGCTGTCGGACAAGATCCTGTTAAAGGGCAAGATGCGAAAATTACCTATATTGCGCGACCTGAAAGAAAACCGGTCATTCGTGAAGATGGGATAGCGGATTATTATGAAATGAACTTTGTGACTCATGTGCAAGAAGGGGATTGGTTAGGTGAAAAAATTCCTCCACAAGAGGGAACACCAGGAAGAGATATTTTCGGTGTGGAAATTGCAGCGTTAAGAGGAACGGACGCAAAATTACTATATGATCGGAAAGCTGTCATTGAAGTAGACGAGGATGGTAAAACTGTTCTTCGTGCAATGTTCGGGGGCGCACTAGAATTCACAGATGACGATGTTGTGAGTGTCAGTCGCGAGCTGATTATCAATGGGGATGTAGGTCCAGAAACCGGTTCGATCACCTTTGAAGGTGCTGTCACAATATATGGAACAGTTTTGGCGGGCTACTCAGTTAAAGCAACAGGAGATATATCGATTGAAGGAAACGAAGGCGTAACGAATGCAAAAGAAATTTGCTCGTCAGAAGGTGATATTTATATTAAAGGCGGCGCGTTCGGTGGAGACATGTCCTTAATCGAAGCAAGTGGTGATTTGTTCATTAAGCACGCAAACAATTGCAAAATCTATGCAAAAAATCTGTACGTAGGTTTATATATACTCGGATCTGAAGTAGTCGCTGATCACGTTTTTGTGGATAAAAATCGCGGGAAAATCATTGGTGGCCGAATCGAAGCACTTTTTAGTATCGAATCCGCATATGCCGGAAATGTACATGAACGCTTGACGCACTTAATTGCAAAAGGGATTGACAAAGATCGAATTTACGAAGACATCCAACAGATTGCGCAAGAATTGAAAGATATACAGACAACTGTTTCAACTCTCGAAGAACAATTGGCTAAAATCGATCAACTTAGCGGAAACCAGTTACTCGGTGAGCAGGCAAATGTCTATGCAAAGTTAAGAGCAACGCTAGATGCAAGTAGAAGTAAAATGTTCGAACTAGACCAAGACATTCAAATGGGACTTCGTAAAATAAAGGTCGCAGAACCACCACGAATTCATATAGCTAAAGAGGCTCACGCGGGTGTCGTCATTCAAATTGGTCAACTTTCAAGAACAATTACGTCAACGACTACGGGGACATTTGAAGTGATTGACCAGGTGTTACATGTCTAGACGGCTTGTGTTTGCACATAGAGGAGCCTCAGGTAGCCGATTTGAAAACACGTTATCTGCGTTTAGTGCAGCAGTGCAACAACGTGCAGATGGAATCGAACTCGATGTGCAAGTGACAGCAGACGGTATCCCGGTTGTTGTGCACGATGAGGATTTGGTACGTGTTGCGGGTATTCGACGTAAAGTTTCCGACATGTATGCGAGTGAATTGCAAAACATTCGAGTCGGAAAGCGATTTATCCGCTCTCTATTCGGGCATCCAATTCCAACATTACGGGAATCGATCTCTTTTTGTGCAATCAATCAATTGGCACTCAACATTGAACTAAAAGCCTCTGTTGCAGAGAATTGTTCAATTTTAGAGGAGATCATTGACATGGCAGGTTTGTTGAATAACGTACATATTTCCTCGTTTGATGAAACACTCATTCAACAAATTAAGACATTGCATCCACAAATGGAGACCGCGTTACTTCTACGAAAGAAAACGACAGATTGGGATTCATTACACAGGTATACGTTTGCAGATGGCTTTCACTTTCATAAAAGATTGTACAAGGAACCTTATTTGAGTAAGCTAGAAGCGAGTGGAAAGCGCTTACGGGTTTATGGTGTAACGGGGAACGAGCCATTTGTACAATCTCCCTCTGCAGCAGTTGTTGGATGGATTACAGATTTCCCGCAACGATTTTCTTGAGGACGAAGGTAAAGGGCTATCGTAATCCCATAGACCTCAGAGTGTAGACAAAGTCGATTTTTACTTTGTCTACACTTTTTTAATGAAATTTGTAATACATAGAAAGTTCTTCAGCCTGCTTGAAAACGCTTGTCAGCCTAGGCGCGAAGTCGAGCGAAGACGCGAATAGAACTAAAGTTCATGAGCGGACGAGCGAGACGAGCAACAACGGATGCGAGCGTTTGTCAACAGGCTGAGGGCTATCGGAATATCCGATAGCCCTTTACCTATGAAGAAAAGTTTTATTTCAATCGTTCTTGTACTCGCCCTTTTCTACGATCTCTGCGTAATAGAAATCCTGCAAAAAACCATAGCCCTGCACCAAACATCAGAAAACCTACCGTAAACTGAAGCCAAATGAAAGGGAACAGACTAAATTGAATGCCAAATATGGAATCACGCATTAATTTAATGCCACCAGCCGTGACCAATATAGGGATTAAAAGAACAATAAACGCTGCCATACGTGCCATATTATCAATCTCCTTACTGTTTTTAATTTTACCTGCTCATGAAATATTGTCAAGACAGGCGCAGTCGTGTATGATAGAAATAGATTTGCAAAAGATTGCATGCTGCAAAAAGGAGATTGAATATCCTTGCAAAATGTTCTCATCGTAGGAGCGGGTTCTGGTGGTACAATCATTCTGAATCTCCTCTTGAATTTAGATTTCATGAAAGTAAAAGCAATAATTGACAAAGACGAGCAAGCACCTGGACTGCTTATTGCAAAAGAAAAAGGAATTTCATACGGCACGGATTGGAAAGAATTCATGGTAGATGACATTGACATCGTTTTTGATGTCACAGGGGATGATGCGGTTTTCAATGCGTTATTAGCAAGTGTTCAACCGAGCACTTTACTTATCCCGGGGTCAGTTGCAAATCTTTTGGTTGGTTTGTTGAACGAAAATGATCGGTTCATTAGAAGTATGCAAACGCAAATGGATCGTCAACGGCTTATTTTTAATTCAATCGATGAAGGGATGATCGGAATCGATCGTCACGGGACAATTGATTTTATTAATGAAAGCGCTTGCATGATGTTAGAAGTTTCTGATAGTTATGCATTAGGAAAGCCTATTCACACGATTATCCCTGAAAGTAATTTGCCAAAAGTTTTCAAAACAGGTAAGCCTGAGCTGAACATTGAACTCGTGCTGCCGAATGGGCTGGAAATTGTCAGTTCTCGGTACCCATTGTTAACTGCCGAGGGAGAAGCATTCGGAGCTTTTGCGGTGTTTAAAGATGTGTCGGAAGTTGTTCAGTTGGCCGAAGAAATTACCGATTTGAAATCCATTAAAACGATGCTTGAAGCGATTATCCATTCAAGTGACGATGCCATTTCTGTCGTAGACGAAAAAGGCAATGGCATTATGGTCAACCCTGCGTATACACGAATTACAGGACTTACAGAAGACGAAGTGATCGGTAAACCGGCGACTGTAGATATTAATGAAGGCGAAAGTATCCATATGAAGGTACTCCAAACACAGCAACCGGTTCGTGGTGTCAATATGCGCATTGGAGAAGACAACCGAGATGTTATCGTCAATGTCGCACCGATTATCGTTGACAAGCAAATGAAGGGAAGTATCGGTGTCATCCACGATATTACAGAAATGCGGAGCTTGATGAAAGAATTGGATTGGGCTCGACAAATCATCCGTAAGTTGGAGGCGACATATTCATTTTCGGATATCCGAGGCACGTCGATGAATATTTCAATTGCGATCGACCAAGCTGAAATAGCAGCAAAAACGGTCATTCCTGTCATGTTGAGGGGGGAACCGGGTACTGGCAAAGAATTGTTTGCAAATGCAATTCATAGTGGCAGTGAGCGGAAAGCACACAAATTCATTCGACTGAATTGCAGTGCAATCGATCCTTCCATTATGGAAAGAGAACTGTTCGGGGAAGCGCAGCATGAAAGTTTGAAAAACCGACGAATTGGATTGTTGGAGGAAGCAGCTGATGGGACGCTTTTTCTAGATGAAGTGACTGATTTGCCGATCAGTACCCAAACAAAACTGCTTGACTACTTACAAGAAACGAATATTCCTTTGTCACCCGACGAAATGACGGGAACGAAGAAAGCACGAATCATTGTCGCAACTTCAAAGAATTTGGAAAAGGCCATAAATGATGGAACCTTTAACATGGAGCTCTATTATTTTTTAAATCGTCTATCCATCCAAATTCCACCTCTTCGTACGAGAAAGTCTGATATTCCCGCTATTGCAAAACACTTGTTAGTCAAGTTGAACCAAGAGTTTGGCATGAATGTGGAGACATTAACGGAAGAAGCCTTGGACAATTTACAACAATATGATTGGCCGGGAAATGTACGTGAATTGGAAAATGTTCTTAGTCGAGCGATGATTTATATGAAACCCGGCACAACAAAAATCCATGACACAGACATTAAAAGATCACTTTCCACAAATGGTGAGAAAACGGGAGAGCCTGTATTACCTGAGAAGAGCACGCTCGCATCCATAATGGATGAATACGAACGATCCGTTTTGGAGAAGGCATTGGAAGAACATGATGGCAATAAATCACTGACAGCAAATCGTTTAGGAATCTCGTTGCGTTCCTTATACTACAAACTAGAGAAATACAAACTCATCTAATGACAAGGAGGCAACTGATGAAAACACTTGAAGCGTTAGTCGATGAAACAGCTACATCCGGTACACGCATTGTATCCGTAGCATGTGCAGCAGATAAGGAAGTACTTGCTGCTGTTGAAATGGCGATGATGAGAGGGATTGCTTCGTTTATCTTAATTGATGACGAAGACCATTTACATACGATGATCAACAAGGAATTTCCTGAACTTGTCCGTCATCCAGCCATCCAGATCGTTCAAAGCAACTCGAAGAAAGACGCTGCGGAAAAAGCAGTGCGAGCTGTATCGAGCGGGCAAGCACATGTGTTAATGAAAGGGAACGTACCGACTGCTACACTGTTGAAAGCTGTATTGAATGGTGACTACGGGCTGCGGACCGGTAAAGTATTGTCACATGTAGCTGCTTTTGAAGTGACGGGGTATGAGCGGTTATTGTTCGTGACAGATGCAGGCATGAACATTGCTCCTACGCTAGAAGAGAAAGCACAAATCATTCAAAATGCTGTCGTTGCAGCACGTGCTTGTGGCGTAACCTTGCCAATTGTAGCACCTTTAGCTGCAATTGAAACAGTCAATCCAAAAATGACGCCGACGATGGATGCCGCTGCACTCGTCGTGATGAACAATCGTGGCCAAATAACGGATTGCATCGTGGATGGACCGTTAGCTCTCGATAATGCAGTGTCCATCGACTCTGCAAAACATAAAGGCATAACAAGCGATACAGCAGGTAAGGCGGACATCTTACTTGTGCCTTCAATCGAAGCAGGGAATATTTTGTATAAATCATTGATGTATTTCGCCAACGCAAAAGTAGGCGGTATCATACAAGGTGCTAAAGCGCCAATTGTCCTCACGTCCAGATCGGACAGTGCGGAAAGTAAATTATATTCGTTAGCACTTGCAATCCAAACATCAAAACAATAACATCGGGCAAACCGAAGGAGGATATTACTCATGGAAATTTTCAACTATATGGAGAAACACGATTACGAACAATTAGTCATCTGTCAAGATAAAACATCGGGGTTAAAGGCGATTATTGCCATTCACGATACGACATTAGGACCTGCTTTAGGTGGTACTCGCATGTGGACATATGCAAGTGAAGAAGAAGCGATTGAAGATGCACTTCGTCTTGCGAAAGGTATGACGTATAAAAATGCTGCAGCTGGTCTAAATCTTGGTGGAGGAAAGACGGTTATTATTGGAGATCCTAGAACCGATAAGAACGATGAAATGTTCCGTGCATTCGGCCGCTTCATTGAAGGGTTGAACGGACGCTATATTACTGCTGAAGATGTTGGGACAACAGAAGCGGACATGGATTTAATTCATTTGGAAACAGATTATGTAACAGGCGTATCAGCTGAATTCGGTTCTTCAGGCAACCCATCTCCTGTAACTGCATTCGGAGTATTTAAAGGCATGCAAGCAGCTGCAAAAGAAGCATTCGGAACAGATTCTCTTGAAGGTAAAGTCGTTGCTGTTCAAGGTGTAGGAAATGTGGCGTATACACTCTGTGAGTATTTACATGAAGCAGGCGCAAAATTGATCGTAACGGATATTAACAAGGAAGCTGTGCAACGTGCAGTAGATGCGTTTGGCGCAACTGCAGTTGAAACAGACGAAATTTATTCGCAAGATGCAGACATTTTTGCACCATGTGCATTAGGGGCAATCATTAATGACGAAACGATTCCACAATTAAAAGCGAAAGTCATTGCAGGTTCAGCAAATAACCAATTGAAAAACCCGGAACATGGAGATTTGATTCACGAAATGGGCATCGTCTATGCGCCTGATTACGTTATTAACTCTGGTGGTGTTATTAATGTCGCAGATGAGCTAGCGGGTTACAATAGTGAACGTGCGCTAAAGCGTGTAGCTGGAATTTACGATACGATTGAAAAAATCTTCGCGATTTCAAAACGTGACAATATCCCATCTTATGTTGCAGCGGATCGTTTAGCTGAGGAACGAATTGCTCGGGTAGCGAAGTCACGTAGCCAGTTTTTACAAAACGAAAAAAGTGTTTTGACTCAAAAGAAATAATAGCAACGCTAACATCATTGGGGGAATTATTGTGCAAGAAAACAGTTATACAATCCTTGTCATCAATCCAGGCTCAACATCAACGAAAATAGGTGTCTACAACAACGAACAATTAGTACTTGAACAGACCATCAGACACACTAACGAGGAACTTGCACAATATGCTTCAATTATTGACCAATATAGTTTCCGTAAAGATGCAATTCTCCGAAGCTTACAAGAGGGTGGGGTTGTATTAACGGATTTGCAAGCTGTTTGTGGGCGAGGTGGACTGCTCCGTCCAATCTCAGGAGGAACGTATGAAGTGAATGAGGCGATGCTCACTGACTTGAAGAAAGGGTACGCTGGGCAACATGCCTCTAATTTAGGCGGCATCCTGGCAAGTGAAATCGCTTCATCTCTAGGTGTTCAAGCTTTTATCGTCGATCCTGTCGTCGTCGATGAATTGCAGGCAGTCGCAAGGGTGTCCGGCTTCTCCCTCATCCAAAGGAAATCGATATTTCATGCATTGAATCAAAAAGCAGTTGCGAGAAGATATGCGAAACAAGTTGGTAAAAACTATGATCAGTTAAATCTCATCGTTACACATATGGGTGGTGGAATCACAGTAGGTGCCCATTCCGGTGGGAAAGTGATTGATGTGAACAATGGTTTGCATGGGGATGGTCCTTTCAGTCCTGAGCGTGCTGGAACGGTTCCAGCAGGAGAATTAGTAGAACTGTGTTATTCCGGTAAGTATTATCGCCATGAAATTATGGCAAAATTAGTTGGTCAAGGTGGTCTTGTCGGCTATTTAGGGACGAATGATGCCGTCACAGTTGAAAAGCGTATCGATAAAGGTGACGAAGACGCTGCGCTTATTTACGAAGCGATGGCGTACCAAGTTGCGAAGGAAATCGGTAGTGCTGCAGTCGTACTGGGCGGAAAAGTCGATGGAATCATCTTGACGGGTGGTCTTGCATACGGAAAACAATATGTCGAAATGATTGCATCCAAAGTTCGGTGGATTGCGGATGTTACGGTGTACCCTGGAGAAGATGAACTAAAAGCATTAGCTGAAGGTGCTTTACGAGTATTGCAAGGTGAAGAAAACGCAAAAACGTATCCTGGGTAAAAGGATAGTTGAAGGAGGCCGTGTAAAGAATGGCACAAGAATACGATGTAGTGATATTAGGCGGAGGGACTGGTGGTTATGTTGCCGCCATCCGTGCAGCCCAATTAGGCTTAAAAACAGCACTAGTTGAAAAAGATCTACTTGGAGGCACTTGCTTGCATAGAGGATGCATTCCTAGTAAAGCATTACTGAAAAGCGCTGAAGTCTATCAAATGACAAAAAACGAAGCAACGCATTTTGGCGTAGATACAACGGGGACGACGTTGAACTTCTCAAGAGTGCAAGCTAGGAAAGACGAGATTGTCAGCCAGTTACATAAAGGCGTTACAGCCCTTATGAAAAAAGGTAAAATTGATGTCTATGAAGGACATGGAAGAATGCTAGGACCGTCAATCTTTTCACCAATGCCAGGAACCATTTCAGTGGAAATGAATAATGGCGAAGAAAATGAAATGCTTATTTTGAAAAACTTGATTATCGCGACAGGTTCAAGACCACGTACACTACCCGGTCTTGAGTTGGATGAACAACAAATCCTTTCATCTGATGGAGCGTTACGAATGACCGAGTTGCCTAAGTCAATGCTAATTGTTGGTGGCGGCGTCATCGGAATTGAATGGGCATCCATGTTAAATGATTTCGGTGTAGAAGTAACAGTCGTTGAATACGCAGACCGCATTCTCCCGACAGAGGATGAAGACATTTCTAAGGAAATGAAGAAGCTATTGAGTAAAAAAGGGATTACATTTGTAACAGGTGCAAAAGTGTTGCCGGATTCATTGGAAAAGTCCGAGGATTCCATTTCCATTGCTGCAGATGTATCTGGTGAAACTACACAATTTACAGCAGAAAAAATGTTAGTTTCTGTTGGAAGACAGGCAAACACAGAAGGAATTGGCATTGAAAATACGGAGATTCAAATCGAAAATGGCTATATCCAGACGAAAACGACTTTCCAGACGAAAGAGAGTCACATTTATGCAATTGGTGACTGTATCGGTGGTCTGCAATTAGCACACGTCGCCTCCCACGAAGGAATTACTGCTGTGGAACATATTGCAGGTAATAACGTTGAACCGATAAATTATACAACTATCGCGCGTTGTATCTATTCAAGTCCAGAAGCTTCAAGCGTTGGTTTGACAGAAAAACAAGCGAAAGAGCAAGGATATGACGTGAAAGTAGCAAAATTCCCGTTTGCTGCAATCGGTAAAGCGCTTGTAAATGGGAATGCTGATGGGTTTGTAAAAGTGATTGCCGATAAACAATCGGATGACTTGTTAGGTGTTCATATGATTGGTGCACACGTAACGGATTTAATTTCCGAAGCTGGTCTTGCAATGGTGCTAGACGCAACGCCTTGGGAAGTGGCGTCTACTATTCACCCGCATCCATCCTTATCTGAAGTCATTGGTGAAGCGTCCTTAGCGGTTGACGGTAAAGCCATTCACATGTAATCCGAAAGCATATGAACAATTGAATTTAAGAGTAGAAGGGGGATTCTATAATGGCAAATCTGCGTCACGAAGAACTAGGATTGACGAAAGAGGACGTATTAGAAATTTATGAAACAATGGTTATGGCGCGTCGATTGGATGAGCGTATGTGGTTGTTAAACCGTGCTGGGAAAATTCCGTTCGTTATTTCCTGTCAAGGTCAAGAAGCGGCTCAAGCCGGAGCTGCTTATGCGTTAAATAAAGAAAAAGATTGGATTGCACCGTATTACCGTGATATGGGCGTTGTTTTACATTTTGGAATGACACCGAGAGATTTAATGTTATCGGCTTTTGCGAAAGCAGAAGATCCAAACTCAGGTGGTCGACAAATGCCAGGGCATTTCGGTCAACGGAAAAATCGGATTTTGACGGGTTCTTCTCCTGTAACGACACAATTACCGCATGCAGTTGGTGTGGCACTGGCGGCGAAGATGAAGAAAGAAGATTTCATCACGTTCGTTACATTGGGTGAAGGGTCTTCCAACCAAGGGGATTTCCATGAAGGGATGAACTTTGCAGGTGTTCATAAGTTACCGACAGTCGTCATGGTAGAGAACAATAAATATGCAATTTCCGTACCACTTGAGAAACAGTTGGCATGTGAAAACGTTTCTGATCGCGCAGTCGGCTATGGTATGCCTGGCGTCACAGTAGACGGAACAGACCCACTTGAAGTGTACCGAGTTGTAAAAGAGGCAGCTGATCGTGCACGTAGCGGTGAAGGGCCGAGTCTCGTCGAAGCAGTTTGCTACCGATTGACAGCACACTCTTCGGATGATGATCATCGTTTATACCGCGATGCAGAGGAATTGGAAACCGAAAAGAAACTGGACCCAATCCCTAAATTTGCAGCGTACTTAAAAGAAGCAGGACTCATGGATGAGGCATATGAAACTGAATTAGAAAAACGTATTATGTCCATCGTCAACGAAGCGACTGAATATGCAGAGAAAGCTCCTTACGCAGAGCCGGAATATGCACTCCGTCATGTGTATAAAGAGGATGGGGGGAACGAATAATGGCTGTTTTATCGTACATCGATGCAATTACACTTGCGATGAAAGAAGAAATGGAACGTGATGAAAATGTCTTCGTTCTTGGAGAAGACGTCGGTCGCAAAGGTGGCGTCTTTAAGGCGACTACTGGCTTATACGATCAGTTCGGCGAATACCGTGCACTCGATACTCCGTTAGCAGAGTCTGCAATTGCTGGAGTCGGTATTGGAGCTGCGATGTATGGCATGCGTCCAATCGCTGAAATGCAATTCGCTGATTTCATCATGCCTGCTGTGAACCAAATCGTTTCGGAAGCTGCGAAAATCCGTTATCGTTCGAACAATGACTGGTCATGTCCGATTGTAATCCGTGCGCCGTTTGGCGGTGGGATTCACGGTGCGCTTTATCACTCCCAATCCGTTGAATCGATGTTTGCGAGTACACCGGGTCTGAAAATTGTCATCCCATCTACACCGTATGATGCGAAAGGGTTGTTAAAAGCAGCAATCCGTGACGACGATCCTGTTCTTTTCTTTGAACATAAACGTGCGTATCGGTTAATTAAAGGGGAAGTGCCTGAAGAAGAGTATGTGTTGCCAATCGGAAAAGCAGATGTTAAACGTGAAGGTGACGATCTAACAATTATCACATATGGTCTTTGTGTCCATTTCGCATTACAAGCGGCAGAAAGACTTGCTGAAGATGGCATCTCAGCGCACATTCTAGATTTACGAACTGTTTACCCGTTGGATAAAGAAGCGATCATTGAAGCTGCTTCTAAAACTGGCAAAGTATTATTAGTAACAGAAGACAACTTGGAAGGCAGCATTATGAGTGAAGTGTCTGCTATTATCGCAGAAAATTGCTTGTTCGAGCTTGATGCACCGATTAAACGATTAGCAGGACCGGATATTCCGGCGATGCCATATGCGCCGACAATGGAGAAATTCTTCATGGTTAATCCGGACAAAGTTGAAAAAGCAGCACGTGAACTTGCAGAGTTTTAATTGACAGGAGGTTGTCGTTTTGGCAATTGAAAAAATTGAAATGCCTAAATTAGGTGAAAGTGTCACAGAAGGAACCATTGAAAAATGGCTCGTTAAGCCGGGGGACACTGTTAATAAATACGATCCGTTGGCGGAAGTGAATACAGATAAAGTAACAGCTGAAATTCCGTCATCTTTTGAAGGGACGATTAAAGAGATTATCGTCCAAGAAGGTCAAACTGTTGAGGTAGGTGTCGTCGTCTGTACAATCGAGACGGCAGGTGGAGGAGAAACGCCGTCAGTTGCGACAGACAACGAAGCGGCAGCTCCTGCTAAAGAAGAACCTGCTAATGAGATGCCTGCAGCACGTAGTACAAAACCCGCTACTCCAGTTGCAAAAGGAGCTGGGGCGGCGCGCTATTCACCAGCGGTCATGCGCTTAGCTCAAGAACATGGAATTGATTTATCGCTCGTGCAAGGGTCAGGGAAAGAAGGCCGTATTACACGGAAAGACTTGCAAGCAATCATTGCATCAGGTGAAATTCCAACTGCTCCTGCGGAAGTGACGTCTGCAGCTCCTGCTGAACAGCAACAGACACAAGCTTCTCCACAACCGACAAGTAAGCCTGTTGAGCAGCCGTCTATACCTACTGCAGCCGGCGATATTGAAATTCCAGTGACTGGAGTCCGTCGTGCAATCGCGTCCAATATGCTACGCTCCAAACACGAAGCGCCGCACGCTTGGACAATGATTGAAGTCGATGTGACAAATCTCGTTCAATACCGGGATTCCTTGAAAACTGAATTCAAACAACGTGAAGGTTTCAACTTGACGTACTTTGCGTTCTTTGTCAAAGCAGTTTCACAAGCGTTAAAAGAGTTCCCAATGATGAATTCCATGTGGGCTGGCGACAAAATCATTCAAAAGAAAGACATCAATATATCCATTGCAGTTGCTACGGAAGATGCGCTCTATGTACCTGTTATTAAGCATGCGGATGAAAAGACAATTAAAGGAATTGGACGCGATATTAATGACCTCGCTTCAAAAGTCCGTTCCGGCAAGTTGAAATCCGAAGAAATGCAAGGTGGCACATTTACCGTAAACAATACGGGATCATTTGGCTCCGTACAATCAATGGGAATCATCAATTATCCACAAGCGGCAATTCTACAAGTGGAATCGATCGTGAAACGTCCTGTTATTATGGATGGTGGCATGATTGCTGCGCGTGATATGGTAAACCTTTGTTTGTCACTAGATCACCGTGTATTGGATGGTCTCGTAGCTGGCCGTTTCTTAGCTCGCGTAAAAGAGATCCTCGAAAACATCACGCCTGCGAATACGTCTATTTATTAATGACTACAAGAAGAGCTGTCCAGAAAGTCAGTGAACACTGATTTTTGCGGAGGCCATTGAAAAAGTCCAATACAGTTGATTTCCGCTTCAGTCGGACGCTTTCCGGGGGGGCGGGCGGTGAGCCTCCTCGGTCGCTTCGCTCCACTGCGGGGTCTCACCTGTCCCGCTTATCCCCCAGGAGTCGCCGACTTACGCTGCAATCAACGGAGACTACCAGGAATCAGGATTGGTTTTTCAAAGAGTTAGATAAACAAAGTCCACTAGCTCAAAGAACAGTTTGATTTCTCTAAGAATCTTGATGCTCGTGTCGGACATAAAACAGCGGATTCCCACCTACACGGGATTATTTTGCGTGCAAATGGAAGGTGCCATGACCAGATACGTAGTAAATCTTAAACAAATCTTGACCTAAATGAAGTAAATAGAGTAGGAAAACAACATAGAAAAAGGCGACAGATTGGTCGAAATTGAACCGATTTGTCGCCTTTTTTTATTTTTGTGCACAGTCCAACTTCAAAAAAAAATCAGTGGCTACATTTTCAGTGGGCAGCTTTTTTCATGATGAATGGAGTAAAACATCACTCCGTCGTTTCTATTCGTCAATAATATCCAAAAAAAAGTTATAACCTCACTCCTTGATTTTGTTGTGGCGTTTTTTCCATGTTTTAATAATAATTTCAGGAAGCATAATAAAAAAATAAACCTTATTACTAGTGTCCAAAGGGCTTCTGTACCAATCACATTGAAAAGGTATAGAGACAATGCTACCACAAATATAAAAAATCTCCAGATCATTAAATATATTTTATTAGTCATCCATCCATCCTTCCTTATGGTTGCTCATGTTTATATCATTTTACCATTTATTTTAGTAAATCAAACAAATTAGATATTTTTAAGAATATTATCCACTTTAAAAGTAAATTTTCATTGGTTGAGGAAGTTATTAAATTTGAACCGATGCTCAAAAGGGTAAATGTTCTAATTCTAGTTGGAAAAAGAATCTATATTAAATAGTCACTTTTCTATGTCTTTTAGTAAGAATAGAAAGCGAGTCCTCACGTGCTTTTCTTAAATCGAAACTTTTAATCTTAAAGATGGTTGGTTAATTTTGTCTACATTTATAACCATATACAAAGAAAGAGATAAGAGCCGAGATACCTGATATGACAACAAGATAGAAAAATAGAAAGAACAAAAATTCTCCATAATCCTCTAGAGAATGAAAGGGATTGTTACTTATATAGGGCTCAGATAGAATGCCAACTAGTGAAAAAGGTATGAAAATAACAAAGAATGTTTTCCAGAAAAACGTTTTTCGGGTCAGTACCATGCTAAATAGCTCCTTTCAATAGAAAACCTCTGATTTTATCTAAAATATTGAGTAGAACATTTACTAGTCTATCATACAATTATAAAACCGAAGTGTTGTTTACTGTTTTTTTGTTTGATTCCGCGAAATAGATTGTTCTTCCAATTGATTTTTTGCGCCTATGAATGTTTCTTAAGAGAAATGCATTAGTTTACAACTACTAGTAATAAACCAATGATATACCCCTCGAATCTACCTCAGCTATTTGACTTGCCTAACAATTTGACTTTAAAAGTGTGAAAATGTCAGTTACACTAGTAATAGAAGTACATAGGTAGTTATCTAGCATTCATCCGCCAGAGCATTCACTTATTGCAAAGGGTAGGGTATATGCTAAAAAGTGAGACGCGACACACCGTTTCGCATTATCTCACGACTCCAAAGGAAGAAAGGAGCAACAGCTATGTCGATCGAACATATGAAAAATACTTCATTTGACAAAGTAGATTTCCAACAATGGAAAGATCTCACTGAACAATCACTCAAAGGAAAACCTTATGAGACGTTGTTGACAAAGACTTTCGAAGGAATTGAACTTCAACCGCTTTATATTGGAGAAACGCCAACGAATAATGCTTTGCATATTCAACAGATGAAAGGTGAGTCAGGATGGACAATTGCGCAGCAAACAATTGCAAAAGACGGTGCTACGTTCATTCAACAATTACGCCATTCACTTGAGAGAGGGAATGAAGCAATCGTCTACGATGGTATGTTGAAAATTGATTGGACAGCTACGGATTTAGATGAATTGTCTTCCTATTTTTCTGATTACCCTGTAATTTTCTTGAATATCGATAAATCTGATCCCGTACTAGTAGCGTTTGACCGTGTCCCTCATGAAGTGCGATCTTCCGTCAGTGGCATAGTGGATTGCCACGAATGGACAGCTCCTGTCGGTTATGACAACTTACGGACGATTGGTGTAGACACATGGAATATTCACCATCAAGGTGCTGACGCTGTGACAGAACTCGCATTTGCATTGGCGGAAGCATCTCGACTTGTGACACACTCAACTTCATTTAAGGCATTTTCGAATCTATTTTTCGCCCGTTTTGCCGTGGACACGCACTTCTTTATGGAAATCGCCAAGCTCCGTGCTTTCCGCCTATTATGGAAAGCGTTTTCAACAGCATTTGAACAGACTGAAGTGCCGGAGATTCCTGTCATGGCGGTTACATCTGTCCGATCGTATTCGAAGTTGGATCCTTATGTAAATCTCCTAAGGGCTGGAAATGAAACTTTTGCTGCTATTTTAGGTGGAGCGGATATCATTACAACACACCCGCATACGGTTCTCACAGAACCAGATGCCAGCTCTATTCGATACGCTCGAAACATCCAATTAGTGTTAAAAGAGGAGACGCATGTTGATAAAGTTATTGATCCTGCAGGGGGGTCTTACTTTATCGAACAGTTGACGAACGAGCTAGTTGAAAAAGCATGGGCGCTTTTCTTGCAACTGGAACAGGAAGAAGATATCAATCAATTCATTGATAGGCGACTGGCAGGTATTTGCCAAGAACGCCAAGGAGAAGTAGCAAAAGGGAAAAAAGCATTAATTGGCACGAATGCTTATGCCGAGTTGACGGATACAAACTTTCATGACTGGGAAGGAATTGAAGCTTTTCAACGGTTGGCGATTCCATTTGAAAATATGCGAAAGCAATTTAGTGTCCAACAGCCAAAGACAGTGATTCTAACTTTCGGTTTACTGAAAGAATTTAAACCACGCGCAGATTTTGTGACGAGTTACTTGTCTGCTGGTGGTGTGAAAACAACGTGGAGTCCAGCTTTTCAACGTGTAGAGGAAGCAATTGAATGGATGCAACACGAACAACCGGAGTACATCGTCGTTTGTGCGCAAGATGATCAATTACACACTATCATGGACGAACTGCTCGAACACATTCCGGCAAATTGCCTTGTCGACGTTGCAGGGAAAGTAGATGAGCCAAGTGCCCAACGATGGAAAGAAAAAGGCTTAAATGGATTTATACTGAAAGGTCAAGACAAAATTGCTAAATTGCAAAGCATCTATGCGGCTTGGAAAGGAGTGGATGACAAATGAAGAAACCGAATTTTAGTAAAGTCGACATTGCATCTCTCCTCGTTGAACAGAAACAAGGCATTCAAGGACAACCTTTTGTTAGCAATGAAGAGATTGAAATTCAATCCGCTTATTCAGCGAAAGATACAGAAGGACTCACACATTTAGAAGATTTACCTGGCATTGCACCTAATACACGGGGACCTTACCCAACGATGTATGTATCCCGTCCATGGACAGTAAGGCAATATGCCGGTTTCTCAACTGCAGAAGAGAGTAACGCATTTTATCGAAGAAACTTAGCGATGGGACAAAAAGGTCTATCGGTTGCTTTTGACTTAGCGACACATCGAGGATACGACTCGGATCATCCGCGAGTGACAGGCGATGTTGGAAAAGCCGGCGTTGCAATCGACTCCGTAGAAGATATGAAAATCCTATTCGACGGCATTCCTCTTGACCAAATGTCTGTATCGATGACAATGAACGGTGCCGTGTTGCCGATTATGGCGTTTTATATTATTGCAGCCGAAGAACAAGGGGTTTCTCCAGATAAATTAGCTGGGACGATTCAAAATGATATTTTAAAAGAGTATATGGTACGGAACACGTATATTTTCCCGCCTGACATGTCAATGAGGATCATTGCAGATATTTTTCAATACACGTCTGCGCATATGCCGAAATTCAACTCTATCTCCATTTCCGGTTATCACATGCAAGAAGCAGGTGCAACGGCAGATATCGAACTGGCGTACACATTGGCAGACGGACTCGAATATGTACGGACTGGCTTGCAAGCTGGAATTGATATTGATGCTTTTGCTCCGCGTCTTTCATTTTTCTGGGCGATTGGCATGAATTATTTCATGGAAATTGCAAAAATGCGAGCAGCCCGTAAAATTTGGGCGCAAATGATGGCGAGCTTCTCTCCAAAAAATCCAAAATCATTGGCATTAAGAACACATTCGCAAACGTCTGGTTGGAGTTTGACTGAACAAGATCCATTCAATAATGTGACGCGTACATTAATTGAAGCGAATGCCGCAGCAATGGGGCATACACAATCGCTGCATACGAATGCGCTCGATGAAGCGATTGCTTTGCCGACCGATTTCTCTGCACGGATTGCGAGAAATACACAGCTCTTCTTGCAGGAAGAAACCTACATGACGAAGACGATCGATCCGTGGGGAGGATCGTATTACGTTGAAAAACTGACTGCTGAGTTGATGGAAAAAGCATGGGGATTAATTGAGGAAATCGAAGAACTTGGTGGAATGGCGAAGGCGATCGAGACGGGCTTACCGAAAATGAAGATCGAAGAAGCAGCCGCAAAACGTCAAGCGAAAATTGATTCGCGGACAGAAACGATTATTGGTGTGAATAAATACCGACTCGACAAAGAAGAAGCGATTGATATATTAGACATCGATAATACGCTTGTCCGACAGAAACAGATTGAACGGATTCATGCGATGAAGGCTTCACGTGATGAAGAAGCGGTAAAGAAAGCACTTGCTGCTTTGACGGATGCTGCTAAGAATGGAACGGGTAATTTATTGGCCTTGTCAGTAGATGCAGCCCGTGTGCGTGCGACAATCGGAGAAATTTCGGATGCAATTGAAAAAGTATGTGGAAGGCACAAAGCGGTCATCCGCTCGGTCAGTGGCGTATACAGTTCCAATTTCTCGAATGCAGAGGAAATTGAAGAAGTAAAACAGATGACGGAAGAATTTATGGAAAATGAAGGTCGCCGTCCGCGGATTTTAATTGCCAAAATGGGGCAGGACGGACATGATCGTGGCGCAAAAGTCATCGCTTCATCGTTCGCGGACTTAGGCTTTGACGTAGATATCGGGCCGTTGTTCCAAACCCCTGAAGAGACAGCTTTGCAGGCGGCTGAAAACGATGTACACGTTATCGGTGTAAGTTCACTTGCTGCAGGGCATAAGACACTTGTGCCGTCTTTGAGGGATGAATTGGCCAAAATCGGTCGTCAAGATATTCTAATCGTCGTAGGTGGGGTGATTCCTGCTCAAGACTACGACTTTTTAAGAGAAAACGGGGCGACCGCAATTTTCGGGCCGGGAACTGTTATCCCAGTCGCCGCTCAAAAGGTAATTGAAGACATTTATCGTGCGCTTGGGTACGAGGAAGTGATCGAGTGAGTCGGATAGACGAAACAAATCGAGAAAGTGCGTTACATGTGAAGAATGGCATTGAATCCCAGCACGACGGAATGGTCTCTTCTCGTCGAAAGCGGTTTGCGAAGAAAAAGCGTGTCATTGATGTGGATGAAGTGTATGCCAAGATTTGTGAAGGATCGAGATTGCATTTATCAAAAGCGATTACACTCTTAGAAAGTATCCATGAAGATGACAAGAAGGCAGGGCAAGCGTTACTGAAAAAGCTGCTGCCTAAAACCGGTTCGAGTATTCGCATTGGTATAACCGGGGTGCCGGGTGCCGGTAAAAGTACGTTCATTGAAACGTTTGGACTCATGCTTGCTGAGAAGGGCTACAAAGTGGCGGTGCTTGCCATCGATCCGAGTTCTACAGTGAATGGTGGAAGCATTTTAGGCGACAAGACAAGGATGGAAGCACTTGCTCGTCATCCGAACGCTTTCATCCGCCCTTCACCCTCTTCAGGAACATTAGGTGGTGTGCATAAAAAGACGCGAGAAACGATGTTACTGTGCGAAGCTACGGGGTATGACATCATTCTGATTGAAACGGTCGGTGTTGGACAAAGTGAAACGGTCGTCCGCGGAATGGTCGATTTCTTTGCGTTGCTCGTATTGACAGGTGCAGGCGACGAATTGCAAGGGATGAAAAAAGGCATTATGGAGTTGGCAGACGCAATCGTTGTCCATAAAGCTGATGGGGATAATGAAAGACTTGCCAAAAAGACGGTACGAGAATACCGGCAAATCTTGCATTTTCTTCAACCGGCATCACCCGGTTGGACAACGACCGCAATTCCGGTATCATCGTTGCATAATACAGGTCTTGATGTCTTTTGGGAAACGGTCCTTTCATTTCAATCCACGATGGAAGAAAGCGGGGAATGGCAGCTCCGTAGACAAAAGCAGACGAAGGATTGGTTCCATGCGATGATCAGGGACCGACTCATCGACAATTTTTTTGCACAGGCAGGCAAGAAAGAACTTGTCACTACACTCGAAAAGGAATTGCTTGTAGGAGAATTGACAGTGGCAAGCGCGGTAGATCTGTTAGTTTCGGACAATGGGTTTTGAACGCTTATTGGCAGACATACTTTTTTGCAAGTACCCGATTCTCCTGCTATGATGAAAGCATATAGAAAGGGGACAAAGAAATGACAATGGATTTTAACTTCTACATGGAAGATATAACGAAACAAGCACGCTCTGAAATGGAAGCAAGCGGCTACGAACAATTGACGACACCGGAAGAAGTGGAAGCAGCATTTAATCGCCCGGGAACGACGCTTGTTATGATTAACTCTGTATGTGGCTGTGCAGGAGGCATTGCTCGCCCAGCTGCAGCACATGCCATCCATTATGATAAACGCCCGGATCACCTCGTGACAGTATTTGCGGGACAAGATAAAGAAGCAACAGCTTATGCACGTATGCTTTTCGGTGAAGATCACCTGCCGTCTTCTCCATCATTTGCATTGATGAAAGATGGGAAGTTGGTAGCTGAAGTAGGTCGTTATGAAATCGAAGGCCATGATCCAATGTCGGTCGTCGTAAACTTGCAAGGCCACTTTGAAGAACATTGTGAAGAGATTTAAGTTGAGTAATTTTTTATAAAAGCAGATGGAGAAAAACGGATTGTTTTTCTTCATCTGCTTTTTATTGTGAATGAAAGAGGGGGCGAGCACGTGTTGTCTCATAACCGATATTAACTTGGTGAGACGGTGATAAAGTCGTGTGAATCGGTGATAACATGCAGAGAATCGGTGATAAAGTCGGTCAAACCGGTGATAAACCTTCCCGAACCGGTGATAACCGCTCAAGAATCGGTGATAACACCAAAAAGAACGGGCACATCCTCGCTATAGAAAAAGACTGTCCTGTAAAGTTTGCTTTCGCACTCTTTAGGACAGTCCTTTTATTAAAGAATCATACTTAATCCGATCATAACACTTGAAGCGACCATGGCAGCAACCATTAAGTAGACGACAACCTTTTGGAATTTTTTATTGCTCATTTGGCAAATCTCCTTACGCTTATAGATAGTTCCATTTTAACAGATTTACTGAAATTCTCAAGATGTAGCACATTGGTTTAGAAAACGTTACAATAGAAAAAAGGGGGCGTATGAATGAAAAAGGTAGATCATATCGGCATTGCGGTAAAGGATTTGCAACTTGCATTACCCTACTATACGGAAGTTTTACAGTTGCCATTACTAGGAATCGAAGAAGTTCCAAGTCAAAATGTTACGGTCGCATTTCTTGATGCGGGAAACATTAAACTTGAGCTATTGGAGCCAATAGGAGAAGAAGGGGCAGTTGCAAAATTCATTGAAAAACGTGGGGAAGGCATGCACCACATCGCGTTTGGCGTCACTTCTATCCAGGAGAGAATGGAAGAGTTAAAAGCGAAAGGTGTTCAACTACTGCAAGATCAGCCAAAACAAGGTGCTGGTGGAGCAGCTGTGGCGTTTATGCATCCTAAAGCATCTTTTGGTGTCTTATATGAACTATGCGACAAGGGGGAGAAATAAGAATGGATATATACGACAAAATTAATGAGTTATATGATAAAAAACGAGAGATTGAATTAGGGGGCGGCGATGAGCGGATTGAAAAGCAACACGAAAAAGGAAAATTGACCGCTCGTGAACGCATTGAGTTATTGGTGGATGCAGGCACATTTGTCGAGTTAAATCCATTTGTTATCCATCGCACACGCGATTTCGGAATGGACAAGCAAGTGGGGCCAGGCGATGGCGTTGTTACGGGCTATGGCAAGATCGATGGCCGTCCAATTTATCTGTTTTCACAAGATTTTACGGTTTTCGGTGGTGCATTAGGGGAGATGCATGCGATGAAAATTGCGAACGTCATGGATTTAGCAGCTAAAAATGGTGCACCGTTTATCGGTTTAAATGATTCAGGAGGCGCACGTATCCAAGAAGGTGTCGTGTCATTGGATGGTTATGGAGAAATCTTTTATCGGAATGCGATCTATTCAGGTGTCATTCCTCAAATTTCCGTTATTTTAGGCCCTTGCGCTGGCGGTGCAGTGTATTCCCCTGCGATTACAGATTTTGTTTTCATGACGGACGAGACAAGCCAAATGTTCATTACGGGTCCAAAAGTTATTGAGACGGTTACAGGGGAGAAGATTACTTCAGAAGATTTAGGTGGATCGAAAGTACATAATCAAATTAGTGGAAATGCACATTTCCGAGGAAAAGATGAGAAGACGGTTCTAGCTCAAGTTCGAAAGTTGCTGTCTTATCTACCACAAAACAATGAAGAAAAGACACCGATTTTGCCGATAGAAGATGAAGAGGACTATCGCAAGGATTTAGCGGATGTGGTGCCATTTGAAACGATTCGTCCATACGATGTCCGTAAAGTGATTGATCAAGTCGTGGATGCCCATTCATTCATGGAAGTACAGGCAGAATTTGCAAAAAATGCGGTTGTCGGCTTTGCGCGCATGAAAGGTGAAGCGGTCGGATTAATTTGTAACCAACCGAAAGTGATGGCGGGTGGTCTCGATATTAATTCATCTGACAAAATTGCTCGTTTCATACGAACGTGTGACTCGTTCAACATACCGATTATTACATTTGAAGACGTGACAGGTTTCTTCCCGGGCGTGAAGCAGGAACATGGCGGAATCATTCGTCACGGTGCAAAAATCTTGTATGCTTATTCTGAAGCGACAGTGCCGAAAATTACAGTCATTTTGCGCAAAGCTTTTGGGGGTGCGTATGTCGCGTTGAATTCCAAAGCGATCGGGGCAGACCTTGTGTATGCATGGCCAAATGCTGAAATCGCGGTGATGGGCGCAGAAGGGGCTGCGAATATCATATTTGCAAAAGAAATAGCAAATAGTGATACGCCTGAACAGACACGAAACGAAAAAATTGAAGAATACCGGACGAAGTTTGCGAATCCATATGTTGCGGCATCACACGGGATGGTTGATGATGTCATTGATCCACGTGAGACGCGCATTAAACTTCTGCAAGCATTGGAGATGATGCGCAACAAACAAGAGACTCGACCGAAAAAGAAACATGGAAATATCCCGTTATAAAAATTTGAAGGCAAGGAGTGATAGGGTTTGAATGAACAACGACTACTCGATGAATTTTTTGAACTCGTTCAAATTGATTCAGAGACGAAACACGAAGGAACAATTGTGACAATCTTAAAAGAGAAAATGGAAGCACTCGGATTCGATGTGATTGAAGACGAAACGAAAGAAGTGACAGGACATGGTGCAGGGAACCTTATTGCAACGTTGAAAGGTACTGTTGAGGAGGCAGATCCAATCTACTTCACTTGTCATATGGATACAGTCGTCCCTGGGAAAGGCATCAAGCCTGAGTTACGTGAAGACGGGTATATTTACTCGGACGGCACAACAATTCTAGGGGCAGATGATAAAGCCGGTATCGCTGCGTTGTTCGAAATGGCAAAAGTCCTGAAAGAAAGCGGCATGCCGCATGGCGATATCCAATTCATTATTACGGCAGGCGAAGAAAGTGGTCTCGTCGGTGCAAAAGCCATGGATGCATCATTATTGAAAGCGAAGTATGGCTATGCAGTGGACAGCGATGGGAAAGTTGGAGGGATTGTGACGGCCGCTCCTTATCAAGCTAAACTTTGGACGACCATTCATGGCAAGACTGCTCATGCGGGTGTCGCGCCCGAAAAAGGCGTTTCAGCAATTACGATTGCTGCCAAGTCCGTCGCAGCGATGTCATTAGGTCGAATTGACAGTGAGACTACAGCGAACATAGGCAGATTCGAAGGTGGGCAAGCGACGAATATCGTCTGTGATGAAGTGAAAATTCTCGCAGAAGCGCGTTCAATTAATGAGACAAAATTGAACAAACAGACTGCACATATGATGGAAACATTTGAGAAGACTGCAGCTGCAATGGGTGGACACGCAGAAACGGATCTTCAATTGATGTACCCTGGTTTCAGTTTTAGTGAAGAAGATGAAGTCGTCCAGACGGCAATGCATGCAATTAGCAATATTGGAAGGACGCCAAAATTAATGACAAGTGGCGGTGGCAGTGACGGTAATGTATTTAACGGCGCTGGCGTTCCAACGGTGACATTGTCTGTTGGTTATGAAGAGATTCATACGAAGAACGAACGGATGCCAAGAGAAGAATTGAATAAGTTGACCGAACTTTTGCTTGAGATTGTTCGGGTTGTTGCGACGAAAGGGGCTTCATGATGAACGATTTTAAAGCGGTTATTATCCAATGCGGGCAGGAAGAATATGCATTGCCTGTGGAGACAGTCATTTCAATTGAGAAATTGGAGCACGTAAATCCAATTCCTCATTTACCGGAATACATGCTTGGTTTAATGAAAAACCGAGGAGAGTTAGTACCAGTTCTTGACTTTCAACAGATTCTGTATGGCAACTCGGCGAAAAATGATGAACAGGCGCGAGTCGTCGTCGTTGAGACTGAAGACATTGTCATGGGGTTGTTAGTCCTCGATGCCAAAGAAATACTAGACATCCCAGGCGATCGATTGACCTCTTCAGGCCTTATGGCTTACTCACGCACTCCATACTTTACGACAGTTGCAAATTTGGAAGATCGCGTCATTACGATTGTCGATCCACATATTTTGTCACGCACATTAGCAGGAATAGATGCAATTGGTGACTATGTCGAGGCACAAAAATCTAAAGAAATGTAACGAATTGACCGGGTGGTTTTCATCCGGTTTTTCTTCTACAAATGGAGGTGGAGTCCATGCCAAACTTCACGCATTCAAAGGCACGTGTTATTTTACATCTAGATATGAATAGCTTTTTTGCTTCAGTCGAACAAGCGCACGACCCAAAGTTGAAAGGGATACCAATGGCTGTTGCTGGCAATCCGAAAGAGAGGCGTGGCATTCTTGTTACGTGTTCGTATGAAGCACGAGCATTAGGCATCTATACGACAATGTCTGTTGGCGAAGCAAAGCGCATTTGTCCTGAACTTGTAATCGTGCCACCCGATCATGAAAAATACCGGGTCGCTTCGAATGCAGTGTTTGCCATACTTCGGACGTATACCGATCTTGTGGAGCCCGTGTCGATCGACGAAGCGTATATTGACATTACGGAGATCGGCGGGTTAACGGATGCGATGAACATTGCAATGCAAATGCAACAGCGAATCTTACGGGAATTGGACTTGCCTTGTTCTATCGGAATTGCGCCAAATAAGTTTCTCGCTAAGACGGCATCAGATATGAAAAAACCGATGGGAATAACCGTCTTACGAAAAAGGCAAATCCAAGATGTGTTATGGCCTTGGCCAGTTATCGAGATGCATGGTGTAGGGGAGAGTACGGAGCAAAGACTAAAAGAGATTGGCATTACAACAATTGGTCAATTGGCGACGGTGGATGAACATCTCATTAAGGTGAAACTCGGGAAGAATGGTCAGCGTCTTCGCGAAAGGGCGAATGGGATTGATAATCGACCTGTGGATCCAGAAGCCGCAGCAGAACGAAAAAGTGTTGGCAGTTCCACTACATTGCCGATTGATGAAACTGAATTGCAACCTTGTTTGGCAGTATTAGCTCGTCTGGCAGCCAAAGTGGCGAAACGATTGGAAAAACAGCAATTGGCCGGCCAAGTCATTATGATTCAAATGCGGACGTCTGACTGGATGAACCAGTCGAGAAGCCGGACAGTCATGAATCCAATCTATAAGGAACACGCTATTTATGAGGAAGCGAAAGATCTGTTTCAGCGGCATTGGGAAGGAGATCCGATTCGTTTGTTGGGAATCACCGTTTCAAACGTTATCCCAATGAGTGAATTAAATGTGCAATTATCCATTGACAGTTTTGAGCACTATGCAAAAGAGGATCAGATGGAGCAACTTGTTTCCCGTTTAGAGAAGAAGTTTGGTCCAAATGCTGTCAAGAGAGGTTTTCGAGAAAGGTAGGCAATCAAATGGAATTGATTTTTTTAGGGACAGGTGCAGGAATGCCTTCCAAACAACGAAATACATCTTCTGTTGTGTTGAATTTATCAGCAGAAAAAGAAGGCTATTGGATGTTCGACTGTGGGGAAGCGACACAACACCAACTACTGAGAACGTCTATTAAGCCAAGGAAAATCAATAAGATCTTTATCACACATCTTCATGGTGATCATCTATTCGGTTTACCTGGATTTTTAGGTTCCCGGTCTTTTCTAGGTGGAGAAGAAAAATTGACGATTTATGGGCCTGTCGGTATTAAGCAATGGATTGAAGTAACAATGCACATTACAAGGACGCATTTGACCTATCCTCTTGACATCATTGAGGTGCAAGAAGGTGGTGTTTTATTTGAAAATGAGCATTTTACAGTAACGACTAAAGAGTTGCAACACGTCATTCAATGTTTTGGGTTCCGGATTGAGCAAAAACCGCTTCCTGGCAAATTATTTATTGAAAAAGCGTTTGAAGCAGGTGTTCCGAAAGGTCCATTATTAAAACGTTTGAAAGAGGGAGAGAACGTCCGTTTAGACGATGGCACAATCGTCTACAGTAAAGATGTGACTGGAGAAGCGCTAAAAGGATTCACGGTTGCCATTTTAGGGGATACTCGAATTTGTTCTGCGGCGAAGGAATTGGCACAAGATGCTAACATTCTTGTGCATGAGGCGACATTTGATATGGAAACGGGAGATTTGGCGAAGGAGTACGGGCATTCAACGATTGGGCATGCGGCGCAAACAGCAAAAGAAGCAAATGTTGATGTGTTAATTGCCAATCACATCAGTGCTCGTTTCATGCCAAGTGATTTAGCGAAGTTGAAGGAGCAAGGTCAAGCAATTTTCCCTGAATTGCTGATAGCTGAAGACTTTTCGCATTATGAATGGAAAAATGGTTTTCTTGAATCAAAATGAAGCTGTCGCAATGTCGAATCGACTGCGACAGCTTCTTTTCATAAGGGATTAAATCCATCCACGGTCATATTGTGTGGGCGCTTCAATGTTGTACCCTAATTCTTTCGCTGCTGAATACGCCCAATACGGGTTACGAAGCAGCTCACGTGCGAGTAAGACGACATCTGCACGACCGTTTTTAAGTAGTTCTTCGGCCTGCAAACCGGACGTTAGTAAGCCAACAGCGCCTGTCGGAATTTGCGCTTCTTTCTTTAACTGCTCTGCAAAGTTCACTTGGTAACCCGGATATGTGTCAATCTTGGCCGGCACGACACCACCCGAACTGACGTCAATTAAATCCACACCTTGACTTTTCATCCAACGTGCCATTTCGACGTATTGGGAAGTGTCCATTCCATTCTCAGCATAGTCTTCTGCTGAAATCCGGACGAAGAGGGGACCATCCCAAACAGAACGAACGGCATCAATAATTTCTCGTAAAAACCGATATCTGTTTTCAGAAGAACCGCCGTATTGGTCGTCCCGTTTATTCGTTAACGGCGATAAGAACTCATTAATTAAATACCCGTGGGCACCGTGCAACTCGATGACATCGAAACCTGCTTTTTTGGAGCGGATCGCTGCCTCTTTAAACGCATGTACAGTTGTTTGAATAGCACTAATCGTCATTTCGACAGGTGTCTTATATTGTTCATTGAACCGTAGGGCACTTGGCGCATGAATCGTACCCTCCACAGTCGATTTCCTTCCGGCATGTGCAAGTTGAATACCAGCTTTTGCACCGTGTTGTTGCATCAGACGGACAACCTCTGACAAGCCATCAATATGATCGTCTGACCAAATCCCGAGATCTTTATCTGAAATCCGTCCCTCCGGCTGTACAGCTGTTGCCTCAACAAGAATGAGGCCGACTTGCCCGACTGCTCTTGAAGCATAGTGGATTTTGTGCCAATCTTCCACTTGACCATCCTTCTGCTCACTTGAATACATACACATCGGTGCCATTACAATTCGATTTTTGAATTCCACTCCGCGAATTGTTAACGGAGAAAAAAGCATTGCCATAATATGACCTCCTTCATATATGCAAATTATAACAAAAGAGCGTGTATTCGTTAGCTAAAACGTTTACCATCAATTTGAAATCGTATCGGTCAGTGCGCCAAGTTCACGTGAGCGATTTTCAGCACTGTCAATACAAGCTGCAATGCTTTCTTTAAATCGTTGAGCCGCCAATGTATTGACGCCCGCTTCGGTTGTACCCCCTGGACTCGTCACATTACGTCGCAGTTCGCATGGCTCATTTTGTGTTTCTTTTAACATCGTAGCTGCACCGAGCAATGTTTGGATAATTAATTCACGCGCAATTTCTTTTGACAGGCCCTTCGTTAACGCTGCTTCCTCAAGTGCCTCAGCCATGTAATACACGTATGCAGGTCCACTACCTGAGAGGGCTGTAACGAGATGTAAAGCATCTTCTTCTACCTCTTCAACAATGCCGATGGCGGATAATAAATTTGTGATTCGCTGTTTCATATCCAGCGAAACTGAAGAATTATACGCAATTCCTGTAGCAGACAGACCGATTGTTGCCGAAGTATTCGGCATGGACCGTGCAATTGCTCGATTGCCCACACCTTTTTCAATTGTCGAGATAGACACCCCTGCGATGACAGATAAAACTGCAGTGTTATCCTGCAATAAGTGCGAGATATCTTGCATCGCTTGTTGGACGTCCTTTGGTTTCGTTGCCAAGATGACTAACTCTGCTTGTGCCAATTCACGTCGATCTGCACGAACGATCGATACTCCATATGTTTGTTGTAAATGTATTAATCGTTCTTCATCCGATTTATTCATGACAAACACTTCTATTGCAGGCATGACACGCTGATGAACAATCCCTGCAATGATTGCTTCTGCCATCGATCCAGCACCTACAAATACGACTTTTCCCATTATATCCTTCCTTTCTCCATAAAAAAATGCGTTCTCATCCTGAATCATCAGGACGAAAACGCATGTTTCCGCGGTACCACCTAAATTTGCTGATCGTTGTCAGCACAACTTGAATCTTTCATAACGTGAAAGCAACCGGCTATGTTTTCATAGCAGCTCAGAAGTAGGTTCAAGATAGGAGAGGGATATGCGGCTTTCAGTCGATGACCGCACTTCCTGATTTCCTTCACTATCCATACTCGTCTTCCTCAACGCTCTTTTTTGATTACTAACGATTATTGCACTTGTTCGACAACTTGTCAATCGTCAAAAGCCTTCTTGAAAAAGATAAATGATGCCGATAATGAAAAGAATGATGGCGGTTAGAATCGATACTTTCCAAATGCTTATGGGTGCTTGTCCGCTTACTTTCCCTGTTTGTCCATTGACGAGAAACCGATATACTTTGTTGTTGAATTGGAAAGAGGATACCCAAATCGGGAGTAATAAATGCTTGAAAGTGATGGCATCGTAATTCGTATCGACGCTCACGATACGCACTTCATCTCCAATCTCTTTCTGGAAGATTCCATTACGTATACGGTTATCAATTATATCCTTCGCATCTTCCCAACCGTCTTTCAACGGAATGGAATAGCGTTCAGCCAAGAAACCCGATAAATACTCCATCCGATAGTCGACTAAATGATTTAATTGGAAGGGCTCAACTTTGTCAATTAAAGTGGATGCGACATTTTTAGAAGCTTTAACGAGGACATCATCATAAAATTTTTGGTACGTACCACTTTGTGTACGCCATCTAATTTTACGAACTTGCTCCGTTACTTGTTCGGTTTTTCCATCTCGATGGACTGTTCTCGTTTCGGTTACATAATAATACGTTCCGATTTTGACAATATAAGCAGAGTGAGTTTGAGCGTCAAATGTCCAGTAGGGGATATACGCTCCACTAATTTTTTGCAACTCGTAATCATGTTTTAGTTTATTGGGGGCAAAGTATCGTTTACGAATCCACAATTTGAACTTTTGAACAGCATCTTCTTTTGCCACATGGAAGGGAATGAGTAGTGCCGGTTGAATGCCCGCATCATGATTGGTTACAGCAATATGCGAAGAACCACAGAAGGCACAAAAATCAGCAATTTTATCTTTATCCAATACCGTTTCCGCGCCACAATTCTCACATTTGAATACACGCTTCTCTTCGGTCCAACTATGAGACGAGCCTTCAAGTGCTTCAAGAAAGTCATGTTCAGTCGTATTATGTTGTGTCGTTTCTATCGTTGTTTCAGTACCGCAAAATGGGCATTTCAATCCTCTTGTCGCCGGATCATACAAGGCATTACCGCCACAAGATGCACACTGATTCACTTCTGTTTTTTCAACGAATCCATTTTCAGTTGAATCCTTCTCAATGTTCGTCATCGCTTCACCTCATTACGATTGGCCCGAAAGCCCTTCGCCACATTCGCCACAAAATTTTGCAGAAACGTTGTTCACAGCTCCACAAGCTGTGCATTGTTTCTCCGTTACTTGTTGGGTCCCGCACTCTCCGCAAAACTTCGACCCTTCTTTGATCAATGTTTTACAATTAATGCATGGCACTTTCAATTGTTGAACGGCTTGCCCACAATCTGGACAAAATTTAGCGGATGCCCTGATGGATGATTGGCAATGTGGACAAGACTGCTTGGTTTCTTCTTTGGCCACTGGTGCTGGCTGGGCATTGTTCGAATTGAATGCACTTGCCATCGCATTACCAATCGCTGCTCCGGCTCCAATACCTGCGCCAGTTGCCGCCATTCCTCCGCCTTCATTGCGCGCAGCTTCTCGAATCGCTTCTGCGGCTTGGAATTGTGTATACGTTTGCATGTTTCCTAAAACACCCATGGAAGTGCGTTTATCCATCGCTTGTTCAACTTCTTTAGGTAACGACAAGTTCTCAATATACAGTGAAGTAATCTCAAATCCGAACGCAGCGAACCGTTCTTCCATCTTCTGTTTCCCTTGTGTGCTTAATTCGTCGTAATACATCGCAAGGTCGAGAGCGGGAATTCTGGATTCTGCAAATAAATCCGTCAAACCGGAAAGAATCATTTTCTTCAAATGCTCTTCTACACTCTTCGTATCAAACGATCCATTTGTACCAAACAACTCTTTCAAAAATACAACGGGATCTGCTACTCGATAAGAATAAATGCCGTACCCACGTAAACGAATCATGCCGAATTCAGCATCACGCATCATAATCGGGTTCGACGTTCCCCATTTTTGATTAATGAATTGTTTCGTGTTAACAAAATAGACTTCCGCTTTAAATGGCGAGTTAAAACCCGTTTTCCATGATTTTAGTTTCGTTAGGACGGGTAAGTTTTGCGTATATAAAAGATGATTGCCCGGTAAAAATACATCTGCAATTTCACCTTCATTGACGAAAATGGCTACTTGAGATTCTCGTACAATTAAGCTCGCACCCATTTTTATTTCATTATTTTGTACCGGAAAACGGTACACCATTGTATCCGTATTTTGGTCTGTCCATTCAATGACTTCAATGAATTGGCTTTTAAAAAAATTGAAAATACCCATTGTCATCCCCCTCTTCCTCTTTACAAGTAGTATAGCATACGTATGAAAGTCCCAAAGGTTTCAAGAAAAGAGAATGAAAAAGTGACGTTCATGCCAAAAAACGGTACAATAGAATGAATGATGATTCATAAACTTAGTTAAAAATTGTTTTAAAGGAGTAATCATATGATCCATAAACTTACGATTCCCACGCCGTTTGCGGTAGGGGATGTTAATGCATACGTCGTTAAAGGGGATGCATTATCCCTTGTTGACGCAGGACCAAAAACGCCTGAAGCCTATGAAGCCTTAAAACGGGGGCTAAAAGAACTCGGCTATTCATTCAAGGACATTGAACAAGTATTTCTTACGCACCATCATCCAGATCATGCAGGTTGGATGGATGCATTTGATCGTGCTGAAATCCTCGGTCATCCTTACACAGACATCTGGTTAAAAAGGGATCCAGCTTTTATGGCTTTTCACGATCAGTTTTACCTTGACCGTCTAAAAGAAGAAGGGGTTCCTGAAACGTATTTTCATTGGGTTGAAAAGATGAAACGACCGATAAAGCTAATGGGTGAACGAACGCTGGACAGGGAAGTGGGCGAAGGGGAGGAGTGGAGCGGTCATCCTGGCTGGTCAATAATGGAAACATTAGGCCATGCTCAAAGTCACCTTGTTTTATTCAATGAAAAGACGGGTGAAATGATCGGCGGAGATTTAGTACTTGAAAAAGTGTCCTCCAATCCACTTGTTGAACCACCGTACAACCAACAGGATAATCGACCAAAATCTTTACTGCAATATAACGATTCGTTAAAAAGACTTCTCGATATACCTGTCTCACTCATTTACAGTGGTCATGGCAATGAAGTAAAAGACGTTCACCCGCTCATTGAGAGAAGATTGACCCAACAACATGAACGTGCGATGAAAGTACACGGAATGCTAGCTGATCGACCGAAATCAATTTTCCAATTGACGCAGGAATTGTTCCCAACAGTGTATGAAAAAGAATTAGGACTTACATTATCCGAGACAATTGGTCAGACAGACTATTTGCTCGCAGAGGGGTTCATTCGACAAACTAGGAACGAAGAAGGCATTTTGCATTATGAACAAGCGTAAGACAGTGTTAATTACAGGTGCAACGAGTGGTGTTGGGTATGCTGTTGCGCAACGGTTGCTAAACGAAAAGGAGAATTTCGAGGTATTCGTTACGGGTAGATCGATTGAGAAGTTGGCGGCTCTTACCAAATTAGGAGCAGTCGCAATCGGAGCCGATCTGACAAATCCAGCGGACATGGACCGGCTAGTCAACAATTGTCCCTCTCCACAAATCGTTCTATTTTGTGCAGGTGTGGGCTTGTTTCAAGCAGCGCATCTATTACCGGACGATGTGAGTAGAGACATGATGGAAACGAATGTCCTTGCCCCTATTGCACTGACGAAACGCGTGTTGCCTGCAATGATGGAACGACGCAGTGGGCATCTCATTTATATCGGTTCTCAAGCTGGAAAAGTCGCAACGCCAAAAGCCTCTGTTTACGCAGCTTCCAAACATGCTTTACTCGGCTATACGAATGCTCTACGAATGGAAGTTGCAGCATTCAATATACAAGTATCCGTTGTAAACCCGGGCCCGATTGATACGCCATTCATAGATCGGGCAGACACGACGGGCACTTATCGGGCTTCCCTTGGTAAACATTTATTGACGATCGATAAAGTGGCAGATTGTATTCAAGAGACGATTTCAACTCCAAAAAGGGACGTGAACCTACCGGGAATTATGGGCTTTACGAGTAAACTGTACGGACTTGCCCCTACGCTTGTGGAGAAGCTAGGAAGAAAGTACTTTATGAAGAAATAGCGTTACTTGTTTTTTTGAATCATAAGTGGATTAAATGAAAATCCGGCTAATTAGTGTTGATTGATTAGCTACTTGCTTTTTGTGTTTTATGAAGTAAATACAGCTATCTTTTATGTTGCTTGAAGGGGTGGATTGTGGATGTATAGCGTATCTATAGACCTCTAATAATGGATTGTTCTCTTTGAAAATTGACGTGCAAAGAGACTATGGCAGCAAGGTAAAAGAGACGAATCTTATTCCAATTCGTGCTGTCGGTTTCCATGTTATACTAGGACGAAGCAATTCGCGGTTAATTAGCAGGAGGTCGAAGCGAGTGAAGGTTGTTACAATAGAAAACATCGTCAAGCGATTTAAAATGGAAGTGTTGGTCGGACATCACGAATTACATCGCCAATTAAAAAAGACAAAAGTGCGTAGACCCGGCTTGGAATTCATGGACAAATTCGATTTCATTGCAACGGAACACGTTCAAATTCTTGGCAAAAACGAAATCAATTACTTACATACACTGACTGATGAAGAATGCAAATTGCGAATAGCGAATATCGTACAATACGATCCGCCTTGTATTGTCATCACATCTAACCAGGAAGAGCCTCTCGGGTTAAGACAATATTGTATGGAAGAACATATCCCAGTATTGCGCACCCCTGACTCAACAAGTGAAATGAGTGCGAAATTGGATGCATTTGTCACAAAAGAGATGGCGCCGGAAATTGCCGTCCACGGTGTGTGTGTCAATGTCTCGGGCATTGGTATTCTTTTGCGTGGGAAATCGGGTGTAGGTAAAAGTGAAACGGCACATACGTTAATCGGTAGGGGACACAGACTCATTGCAGATGATATTGTTGTGTTAAAAAAACTGAGCCCTCAAACGCTTCTCGGTACGCATGATGAAAAAAATAAGGAATTTTTAGCGCTTCGAAGCATCGGCCTACTGAATGTTGTCCGGTTATACGGAAGGGCGGCGTTTCAAGAGGAAAGTAGAATCGCACTCGATATTGAACTGACTGAATGGCAAGATAACGCATTGAACAACGAGTTGGAATTGGACACGAAGTTCAAGACGTATATGGACGTCCCAATCCCACATATTCAAATTCAATTGCAGCCAGGGCGTGATGTGGCAGGTTTGATCGAAGCAGCCGCAAATAATTGGTATTTGAAACAACAAGGATACAGCGCAGTTGAAGAATTCATGAAAAGGTTGGAACCTGAATTTAACGATTAAAGCATAAGGGTAGAGGGACTGGGTGATAAACAATGAAACAGCAATTACTAGACCTCGTAAAAATGGAGAAAGCGGAGCTCCAAAATTACATGGAGAGGCATGGCGATACGCTATTTCCATACATGCTTACTCATTTAGGAACGATCGATAGTGAATTACGAGATCAACTCATCTACCAGGCATTTTGTAAATTAATTACGTATGACTTGCTACGTGAAGAACAGTTGGCACAGGCCTTCCGATTGATCATCAGTGATGAATATTTAATGCGTGGGATTGACGATGGAGAATCGGATGATGTGTTCACAAGATCATTTTCCACGTTATGGCTGACGGGCCTTTTTTGGATTGACAAACAAAAGCCATTTCTAGAACAACCAATGCGAAATGATGCGTTCAAAAGATGTGCGACTTACTTGCTAAAGGAACGCGATACACGTGGTTTTGTGGAGGATAAAGGTTGGGCACATAGTATTGCGCATGGTGCGGACTTAGCTGCTATGATTGTCGATCATCCAGATATAGAGAAGAGATTAATACCTGTTGTGTTGGAAGGAATCACTTCTTGTTTTTGGAAAGGTCGCGTGTACGTTGATGATGAAGACGAACGATTAGTCGCAGTTTTAATGACTTTGGTAACTGCCGAATATGAAGAGGAAGTTCTGATCGAGTGGGTGGAACAAGTTTTTGATCGCCTCGAACAAAAGACACGAGTAGACGGGTATGACCGTTCGTATTATCATGCACGCACTAACAGTCTCCAGTTCATGAAAACATTTTACTTTGCATTAAAGAAAAGCCATCGAACTCCAAATCTCCGCAACACAGTTGCTTTCTTTGTTGAAAGATGGCAAAACGCATAAACAAAAACCGATCGACTTTCTCCAGCATTGGAGCAATGTCTATCGGTTTTTGTTCGTAAAATACATGATTAGGTACTTATTGGAATTAGCGAACTTTTGCCATTTCCACGAGTTGATGAATATAATCGAGCGTTTTTTTCTCTGCTGTAACTAAATCATAATCGAGACGATTATTTAAGATGTTTGTCAGCATTCCTTGCCAAACAAGAATTGACATGTCGTTGAGCGATTCGATGTGATCTTCTGCGATTTGCTTTTGTTGAGCAGCTTGTTGCAATAGCGATTTGCCACGCATTGTAATGCGTCTTTCGAATAAAATAGGTTTTAATTCATCGGGAACGTTAATTAATTCAGCAGGGTACATCTCATAGTAATCTTCAATCAATTTTTCCGGATGATCCCTAAGTTCATAATGAACACGGCATGAAAAATGCTCGGTTGTTTAAAAGAGTGCTTGCAAAAGCATTCCCAGGAGAGCCAATACTTTTCTAATGGCGTTTGTCCGTTTTTAATATAATTGCTCACATCCTCCACGTAATCTTGTAAGAGCTTCATGGAAGCAAAAAATATTAAATGAGAAACCTCACCGAAATAATTGTAAATCGTCGCGCTGTTGTAACCCGCTCGATCAGCTACTTTCCGAATGGTCACTTGCTCAATACCGTCTTCTTGAATAATTTCCACGGTAGCTTCAATGAAATATTTCCACATTCTACTCATTTGTATCGTCTTGTTGCTCATTCATACACCCCGCATCTTCTAGTAATCAATTTAAACCACTTTATCATTCAGTATACAATATTTACAAATCAGTTTATTAGAATTTTAGATTGTTCTTCAATTTTGACTGTGGTAGAATAATCGATATTAATAAATAATCATGATTAGTTTATCTTATCTGATTGTGATTATTGTTGCAATGATGCTTTCGATGTTTATTGTAAAACTACTTCTAGCGTCCGTGAGGTGGTTTTGTAAGCGTTGTCAAACATGATGAAAGCCTTTGCAATCAATTAACTGTCAAAATAGGGGTGAGGACATGAAAAAAGCACGTATTGATTCAACAATTTTTTGGGCGTCTATCGTAGTTATCGTAGCTGTAACCGTGTTACTAGTACTAAACAAATCTACAGCACAACCCATATTGGATAATGTAATGACGGCCATTACTTATAAAATGGATTGGGCATTTCAGTTTTTAACAATTGGTTTGTTTATTTTACTGATTTGGTTGGCTTTTAGTAGATATGGAGCGATTAAGTTAGGGGATGGAAAACCAGAATTCTCAACTTTCAGCTGGGGAACAATGTTGTTCACTGCAGGTATGGGAACAAGTATTATGTACTGGTCAATGATGGAACCACTCTATTATTTCACCGGCCCGCCTTTTGGCATTGAACCTGAGAGTAACGAAGCAGCGGAATGGGCATTGACGTATGGTCTATTTCATTGGGGGATTTCCGCATGGTCACTTTATGCATTTCCAACTGTCGTCATCGCGTATTCATACTTCATCAAAAAGCGACCTTCATTAAAAATGAGTGTTGCACTAAGTGGGGCGCTTGGTAAGTATGCGGATGGTTGGGTAGGTAAGCTAATTGACATATTGGTCATTTGGAGTCTCGTTGGGGGACTAGGAACGTCACTAGGATTAGGTGTTCCAATGGTTTCTGCAGTAGTCGGAGCGATATTTGGACTTGAACAATCCTTAACGTTAGATGCTATTATCGTAATTTGTATTACGATTATTTACTCTGCGAGTGCTTATTTGGGGCTGCATAAAGGGATTAGACGCTTAAGTGACCTTAATGTCTATTTAGCACTAGCGCTAGCTATTTTTGTATTTATCGCAGGGCCAACGTTATTTATTTTAACGTACTTTACGAATAGTTTTGGTATGATGATTCAAAACTTCGCAATGATGAGCTTCTATACAGATCCAATTAGTCAGGGTGGCTTCCCTCAAGGTTGGACGGTCTTTTATTGGGCATGGTTTGCTGCTACAGCTCCTTTCATGGGCTTATTTGTAGCGCGCATTTCAAAAGGGAGAACGTTACGTCAACTTATCACCCATATGCTATTGTGGGGATCTATCGGTGGTTGGCTATACTTCATGGTATTCGGCGGATATACGATGAACTTGCAATTGGAAAATATCGTACCAGTTAAAGACATCTTGGCAGACAGTGGCGGTCCAGCAGCGGTTGTAGCGATTTTACAATCCTTACCGTTAAGTGCAATTGTACTAGTGTTTTTTGTTGTCTTAGCCGTAATTTTCCTTTCAACATCAATGGACTCAGCAACATATATTCTTTCTGCGATTGCTACGAAAGAATTGAATGAAGGTCAAGAGCCAGCAAGATGGCACCGAATGGTTTGGGGCATAATTTTGGCAGCAATTTCACTCTCTCTACTCTTAATAGGTGGATTACGCGTTATTCAAACATCAGCAGTTGTCGTATCCATCCCAATTTATGTATTCTATTTATTACTTATCGTTTCACTATTAAAATGGTTAAAACAGGACTTTCCAAAGCAATAAGGAAAATCTCAATTTCTGGAGGTAATCGTAATGGTTTTCAACGTACGTGAATCAAATCGCATTATTCGGGAAGAGTTTCCGAGAAAGGTAAAGGAAATTAAGAACATTTGGATTCCGATGTCTGATGGCACTCGTCTTTCTGCAAGTATTTGGTTACCGGAAGATGCAGAACAACATCCCGTACCGGCAATCTTGGAATATATTCCTTATCGAAAAGATGATTTCACCGCTCTTCGCGATTCGTTACGTCATCCTTATTTTGCTGGACATGGTTATGCAAGTATTCGTGTCGATATTAGAGGTGCTGGAAATTCAGATGGGATTTTATACGATGAATATTTAAAACAAGAACAAGATGATGCCCTTGAAGTCCTCACGTGGATTTCACAACAGCCGTGGTTTACAGGAGGCGTAGGGATGATTGGAAAATCGTGGGGTGGCTTTAATGGCTTGCAAGTTGCTGCACGACGCCATCCTGCTTTAAAAGCAGTGATTACCCTTTGTTCAACAGATGATCGGTATGCAGATGATGTTCACTACAAAGGAGGAGCAATGCTTGCCTCTGACATGCTTTGGTGGGCATCGACAATGTTTGCTTATAATGCAAGACCTGCAGATCCGGCTGTTGTGGGTGAGAGTTGGCGTCAAAATTGGCTTGATCGATTAGAAAAGACCCCGCCGTATGTAGAAGAATGGGTAAAACATCAGCGTCGTGATGACTATTGGAAGCACGGGTCAGTTTGTGAGAATTATGATGACATTGACATCCCTGTATTTGCAGTAGGGGGCTGGGCAGATGGGTATACAAACGCCATCCCACGGTTATTGGAAGGACTCAAAGGACCCTCTAAAGGCTTGATCGGACCATGGGCGCATGAATACCCAGAAATGGCGGTTCCTGGACCGCAAATTGGATTCCTGCAAGAATGTCTACGATGGTACGATCACTGGTTAAAGGGAATTGACACAGGCATCATGGACGAGCCGAAGCTTAGAGCTTGGATCCAGGATAGTGTCCCGCCACAAACAGATTATTTCGTCCGTCCAGGACACTGGGTTGCTGAAGAGCAATGGCCACCGGCTGATTTGATTGATAAGAAATACTATCTCAACGGGTCTAAACTACAGTGTGAAGTAGGAGCAGAAGAGGAGATTATTGTCGGCAGTGTCCAACAACATGGACTCCATGCAGGTGTATTTTGCCCGTTTGGTCAACCGGGAGATTTACCTGGTGACCAACGGACTGAAAACGGCTATGCAGTTGTATTTACAACGGAACCGACAAAAGAGAAGGTTCATATTTTAGGACATCCTACGTTTCATGTTGAACTCTCATCTAACCAACCGAACGCATTATTGTCAGTGCGGTTGAATGATGTCGCGCCTGATGGTTCATCAACGAGAGTTACGTGGGGATTATTAAACTTAACACATCGGAATAGCCATGAATTCCCTGAATTATTAGAGCCAGGAAAAACCTATGAAATAGCTGTGATGATGAATGCAATCGGTCACACATTAGCTGAAGGTCATCGGTGGGAGTTAGCGATTTCTCCAACGTACTGGCCGCATGCTTGGCCTTCACCAGAAGAAGTGACATTGACGGTCTCTTCTAACGAAAAAACGTACTTGTCTTTGCCTGTACGTGAACCAAAACCGTTAGATTTCAAATTAACACCATTCCAGCATCCTGAAACAGCTCCAGTTCTTGAGAAGGACATTTTACGCGAAGCAAATCGAACTAGGGAAATCATACATGATGTGGTCACAAATACGTGGACGCTCGATGATTTTTCAGATGAAGGAGCAAGGAAACTGCATAGTAATGGCATTGAATATGGAAGTACGAATCGCAATATCTACACAGTTAAAGAAAATGATCCGCTATCTGCTAAAGTACAATGTGATTGGACATTAACAGTCGGTCGAGATGATTGGCAAACAAGCCTAGAAACTTCAAGTGTCATGACAGCCGATGAAAAGAATTTCTATTTAGTCAATCAGTTAATTGCATATGAAGGGGACGAGGTAGTATTCGATCGTACGTGGAATACTGCAATCCAAAGAGAATTTGTTTAAAGGAAGACATGATTGGAGGAGGCGATTATTCGTCTCCTTTTCACTGGATAAATTTTTTTATAGGTTTACTAATCATGATTAGTAAATAATCAATGTGAAGTGAGGGTTTAATCGTGGTCATTCAAAAGCGAGTCAATCAAATTAGAAAGTTTATGGACGTTAATGATGTAAAGCTTTCCATTGTGTGGGAGCCAGATAATCAATTTTATTTGACGGGTTTTCGAGCCATCTCCTACTCACGCCCAATTGTCACTTTGCTAGAAGAGAATGAAGTGCAGTTAATTATTCCAGGTCTAGAAGAAGCGCATGCCGATGAAAAAGCGAACGTGGATCGAATCCATGTTTACTATGAGCAATATGGTTTGCGAGAACAAGTGTTGACGTACATTGAACATCTAACAAACATTTTGCAACAGTATCCGCGGAATACAAAAATTGGTGTAGAGGTCGGTGTGTTACCAGCATCCGTTTATTTGTTTGTGCAAAATATGGGTTTCCTGCTCGTTGATATTGGAGCTAAAATAACAGAAATGCGCTCCATCAAGGATGCTCATGAAATTGAACTGTTAAAAGTGGCGGGTCATTTGTCCGATTTAGCGATTGGTGAATCATTGAAAAATGTGCAGATCGGTATGAGCGAGCTTGAATTTGATTCGTATGGAGACCGACTTCTTCTCGAAAAGGCTTCAAAGGATTATCCAGACGAATTAATCGGTTATGAGGACTGGACATGTTCTGGTTTACCTCGAAGTGAGATGCCGCATCTATACTCCAGTACACGTAAATTCAAGGATGGAGATGTTGTTGTCCATAGCCGTCAAGTATGGTTTAACAATTACCGTGCAGAAAACGAAAGGACATTTTTGATTGGAAATGTAACTGAAAGACAAAAAGATCTACTCAAATTAGCAATTGAAGCACAGCAAGTAGGGATGGAACTCATTCGTCCTGGTATTACTGCAGGTGAAGTAGATATTGCCTGTTTTAATGTTTTTAAGAAAGCTGGACTGGCTGATTACGTTCAACATCGTGTCGGACACGGCCTTGGTTTATCAGAACACGAAGAACCTTATTTACGGTTTGACAATGACTTGATCTTGCAAGAAGGAATGGTTTATACAATTGAACCAGGAATTTACGTTCCAGGTGTTGGTGGATTCCGTCATTCAGATACGGTTATTCTAACGAACAATGGAAGTTTTTCGGTTACTAAACATGCTCGAGATTTTGAAAGTATGCGATTTTAATTAAACGTAGAGTAGGGGAAAAGTATGCTGTCCATGATATTAACGATAATTGTCATTAACTTGGCATATGTCTCATTGTTTACATTGCGTGTTCTCTTTACATTTAAAGGATTACGTGTGATTGCCTCTTTTGTTTCAATGGCTGAAGTATTTATCTATTTAATGGGGCTTACGTTAGTACTTGATAACCTCGACAAGCCTATCAATATTGCAGCATACTGTTTTGGGTGGGGATTAGGTGTTTATGTCGGAAGCCGAATTGAGAAAAAACTTGCGCTTGGTTATACCGTATTTGAAGTTGTTGTAAATGATACGGATATGGATATTTGTAGACAATTGCGAGAGAAGAATTATGGCGTAACCTCTTGGTTTGCAGATGGCAAAGACGGTAAACGGCTTGTCATGAAAGTACTTGCAAAACGCAAAGATGAACAAAAATTGCGGAATATGATACTTGGAATCGCTCCAAAAGCGTTTATCATTTCGTATGAACCCACTACGTTTAACGGTGGATTCCTTGTGAAGAATTTACGCTGATTTTGAATAAATTCATGATAAACCCGTGTGAGACAAATGCATGACGTCTCACACGGTTTTTTTGTCGATAGGTATGCATGTGGAAGATGTTGAATGTTATGAGAGGTAAGAGCTTGTTTGAAGAGTGGATTATAAAGACGCGGGAGCGGTGAAAAACCTGTGTAACGCGTCAATAAGTGCTTTTAATGACGCGCGAGTAGAGAAATAACTGTGTCACGCGTCAATAAGCTGCTTTTATCGACGCGCAAGCAGTAAAATAACCGCGTCACGAGTCATTAAACAAAAAAACCACAAACTTATAGCAGAGTAATCGTTGCTTCTACGGTTACAAGTACGTTTCCTTGCAAAGCACGGCTAATCATGCAAGACGATTCCGCTTTTTTCGTTAACCGTTCAACTTTTTCTATCTCTTTTTCAGAAGCAGTCGCTGGTAAGACAACGAGCGGTTTATGGAGTATCTCTTTGTATGTAATGACGCCATTCGTTACATCTACTATCCCTACAGATTCCATCGTTAAACTCGTTTTCTCAATATGATTTCTTTCCATCATGGCAGCTAGCGTAATGATATAACAAGTGGCTGCTGCGCCAAGCAGCATTTCATCCGGGTTTGTCCCTACTCCGGGGCCGTCCATCTCAGGTGGAATGGATACGTGTGTTTTTAAATTAGCTGTTTCAATTGTACCTACATCATTTCTCAAGCCTGGCCAGCTTGCAGATAAATGAAATTGGTGTTCTGCCATTGGCTCTTCCTCCTATCGTTATATATGTTTTATAGCTTATCAAATAACGAAAATGCATTCTACTATGGAAAACAACATGTAAAACCTGTTTCAATGCCTACCGTCTCCGTTGCTTCTGGACATATACATAAAGGATGCTAGACGAGTGCGGAGGGATACAATGATTGTGCTAACAATCCTATTACTTGGTATTGTTGCGAACTTGGATAATGTCGGTATTAGCATATCGTATGGGTTGCGTTTTAACAAAATCCCAATGAAATACACGTTATTCATTTCAGCGATTTCGGCTCTCTTTGCTTATGTCGCGTTAAGGATAGGAGCAGAGTTGGCGGAAACGCTGCCTGTCATGTTTGCAAATTTGATTGGGGGAAGTTTATTAATCTGTATTGGCATTTGGCTTTTGTATAAAAACTTGTTGGGTACGCAACACGAAAAACCAAATCGATTGATAGCGATTAGTTGGAAAGAAGCTATCCTTCTCGGTTTTCTCCTCGCCATAAACTGTTTGTCAATCGGATTTGGTGCAGGGATTACCGGGGTACCGCCATTTCCTGCTGCGCTATCGATCGGCGTGTTCTCTGTAATTTCAATTGTCATCGGTGTCCAACTTGGCCAACAACTTGGACGGTCTTGGTTTGGTCGTCATTCCGATGCAATCGCTGGAATTTTACTCATCATCATTGGATTGTACGAAATGTTTATCTAACACAAAAAGAGCGCTGTCCATTTTGACAGACGCTCTTTTCTTTATGACGTCAACTGTTTCACTGATTTCGCATACTTAAGATAGACAATGAAAAACAACAGGGCACTGAAGAATCGTACGGATGAATTTATGTACATAGCGACGTCCACACCGAGTGTGTCCAATAAGAGAATACCAATTTGTGGCGCGATCACGGCCACAACCGAGAGTAATACATTGTAAGTCGTAATACAATAGGTCCTCACCGCTTCAGGTGACTGCTCGAGTAGTAAATTGAACAATAACAGAACGATACCTGCCAAGAAAAAGCCTGATGACGTCTGAATAAGCGTTATGTAAAAAAGGTTAGTGGACAGAACCGTAAGAAAGGGCGTTGTAGCCATTCCGATCGCAGCCCAAACAAATACGAGCGTGTTGGACCGTTTTTCTGCCCACTTACGCCATAATGGAAACGATATGAATTGCGCGAGCATACTACCGACTGAAAACATACTAATCCAAAAGATCGTTGCGCCTACAACCCGTACATGATAGATGTTGAAAATACCCCATGCCATTTGCCAACCTAGGTTAAAGACTAGCGCAGCGATCAGGAATGCGACATAATTTTTATGTTTGAAGATTGTCCAATCCATTGCTTTCTTTTTCCCAACGAGTCCGTCTGTTTTTACAGGTTCTTCCTCATGTTTTAGCAATAAATACACTTCAAGTAATCCGAAACAGAACGCAATACCGAACAATACTTGATAAGCTACGACATTGGCGGAAGCATCTTTCATGATGATGCCAATGCTCAGTGTTGAAATCAATCCGACAATTGTCAACAATCGGTTTCGATCACTAAAAAATTGTCCGCGTCTTGATTCTTTTACTAAGCTACTAATAAACGTCTGCCAACCAATATTCGCCACCGTATTCGGCAAATTCATGAGTGCTACGATGATGAGGAATAACCAAGCTTGTGCTGGTTGAGAGGGGATGTACACAAGAGCAATGATGAGCAAGAACATCAGTCTAGCAATTAATACAGACATCGCTACAAGCTTTTTCTGTAAGTGTGCACGGTTTAACAAGATTGCAGCGGGAATTGTCATTATTAAGGCCATGAAGGGCGGTAAAGAATTAATGAGACCTACTTGATAATTTGTCGCCCCCAATATTGTCATTGCAAAAATGGGGAAGAAATTGTTTGTGAAATTGACGGCGATCGTAGTTGCCATCCCATGATAAATACTGATCTTTTCATTGTATGTTCGCATTTGCACACCGTGTTTCTGAAAAATTTTTCTACTTCTCAAATCAAAATTATATACCTCTATTACTAGAAAACAAGCTTTTTTCAAAATATCATTAAAGAATCAGCTACAGATAAGTTGTATTTAGGATAAAAAAAATTTTTTGATTATGATTGATAAATATTCTCAATTGACGTATGATGGTTGTGAGAAAACTTCTCAGTTAAATGCAAGTTGGGATGGAGAGGATGGGCTCGATGTTTCGAATTATGATTTTAGCACTATTTATAGGTTCTATTAGTAGTATGTCTGCAATTTCCCTTTGGAAAGGCTTCGACATGGAAGGAGTAGCAATCGGACTCCTGACCATTACACTTGTTTTCGGTATTATGTCGCTTTTTTATGTGAATTATAAAAAACAGATCGTTCATTCTTGAGCACTAGCACAATTGCTAGTGTTTTTCTTTTGTTTTTCGATGGTTTAGGCAAGAATAATTATGGCGTTTCGAGTATAATCAAATACTGGCTATTGAGAAGAGTAGGAGGTACTTATGTTTTTTATTGAAGCGAAACGGATTATTGTCGTCATATTTGGCGCATTATTAATGGCGGTGTCATTGAATTTTTTCCTAATAAATGCAAATGTCTATGCAAGTGGTTTTTCCGGGGCAGCGCAGCTTGTTTCGAGTATTTTAGATGATCAGTTAGGAGTATTTGTGAGTACGGGGATTTTACTGTTCATCTTTAATATTCCTGTATTCATTCTTGGCTGGTTTAAAGTCGGAAGAGGATTTACGATTTATAGCATTGTTTCGGTCGTTTTCACAACGCTTTTCCTTGAACTGTTACCGGTGCTGTCGCTGTCTGATGATATTATCCTCAACGCTGTGTTTGGCGGTGTGATTGCGGGTGTAGGGGTTGGATTATCGTTAAAGCTAGGAGCGTCAACAGGTGGTATGGATATTGTGGCGATGGTGTTATCACGCTTACAAGATAAGCCGATAGGCGTCTACTTCTTGTTACTGAATGGGATTATCATTGTTCTCGCTGGTGTTTTGTATGAACCGGAAAATGCACTTTACACAATGGTTGCATTGTATGTCACCACTTCTGTCATTGATATGTTGCATACACGTCACGAAAAAGTGACAGCTATGATTATTACGCATAAGGCGGATGAACTGCAACAGGCAATCCATGACAAAATGGTGAGAGGTATTACGATTGTTCCTGCGAAAGGTGCTTATTCAAAGGAAGACAAGAACATGTTGTATTTGGTCATTACACGTTATGAGCTCTATGATTTAGAGCAAATTATTAATGAAGTAGATCCGCAAGCATTCACGAATATCGTTCAGACAGTCGGGATTTTCGGGTTCTTTCGAAAAGAAGGCGAGACGGTCTGACCAAATTCCTGATAGTAAAGGCAGGGGCAATGTTACAAATTGCCTCCTGCCTCAGCCTGTTGACAAACGCTCGCATCCGTTGTTGCTCGTCTTGCTCGTCCGCTCATGAACTTTAGTTCTATTCGCGTCTTCGCTCGTCTTCGCGCCTAGGCTGACAAGCGTTTTCAATCAGGCTGAAGAACTTCCTAAGCATTACTAATTTTATTAAAAAGAGTGTAGACAAAGTCATAAATTCACTTTGTCTACACTCTTCTTCTTTTTCTACGTATTCTCAAGAAGGATGGTGCAAGAATCGGTATCAAATTCATTTAACAGCATTGAAGCTGCGTTAAATACAAATGACCAGGGAAGTGCTTGGTACGCTTGAATTGTTAGATTCTCTTTAAAAGTTTGGCGAGCGATCACTTTGCCGTTTGAATCGATCATTTGTACGTTAAATTGCTGGAGTTCGAGAGGGAATTCACGATTGTTCACGAGAAATACAGTTGCAGAGATACCGCCTTTTTTCTTTTGGATGATCCGAATTGGCGTAATGTAAATTGACGCTTGTTCAAGTTGCATTAACTCAAAAGCACGTTTATAACGGTCTTTTTCCTGATCGTCCACAACTCGTTCCCACACTGGATGAAACGCTAACTTTAGCATATCTATCCCACCTATTCTCCTTTATTTTCAATCGCTCCTATTGATTGCTTACAAGTATGCTATAGGAAATATGAAGAAATGTGAACTGAAAAGCAATAAGGTAAGTGAAAATATATATGCGTGATATACTAGTGGGGGTATGTTGATTGGAGGTTAATTATGCAAAAGATCCAAACGTTAGCAGATTGGAATGAAGTACGGAAACAATCTGAAGAGATGCCTATTTTATTGTTCAAATTTAGTAAAACATGTTTGAGTAGTCTTTCAGCTGTAAAAGAATTGAGATCACTCGATAGCGATATTCAAATTTACGTAGTCGTTGTGCAATCAGCGAGAATAGTTTCAAATACGATTGCACAGGAGCTTGGGGTAAAACACGAATCCCCGCAAGTCATACTTATGAAAGGTGGTCGAGGCGCTTGGCAAGCAACACACTATAAAATTAAACGAGGACTAGTGGAGGAAGCAATTGTTACGTATCTTTGACCTCGTTCATACAAAGAGAATCGAGTGATATGCAAAAAACCACAGAAACCCAAGCATACTGGATTCCTGTGGTTAATTACATTACGTGTTGATTCGGACAAGGAGAACCGATTAATCCACTTTTGGTTCTTCTGTATCTGCTAGATCGTTCTTATCATCTAAAAAGGCATTCAATGCTTCAATGTTTTTGTCGAAATCAAGTTCCAATACTTCCCCGACATTTACACGACGTTCAGTAAATGATTTATCGACAGGAATCCGTAGTGTTTCAATTTTCTCTGATTTATTATCAAGCATACCTTTCCCGATCGAAAGCATTTTCATCTTATCAAGGTTTGTGTCAATGTAGGCATCGGCTGCACCTAGCAATTTTGGTAGTTTTGTTAAACTATGCACGCTGACTGCTTCGTCTTTTAACTTTGAAATAACTTCTTGTTGGCGGGCTACGCGACCGAAATCATTTTGACTATCATGACGGAAACGAACGTAACCTAATAGTTGGTCTCCATGCAATGTTTGGACACCAGGGTTCAATGTCATGTAAATTCCGTGAGACATTGTGTAAGGAATATCCACTTCAATGCCATCTGGAGCTAAAATGTCCACGATTTTCGGAAAGCCTTTAAAGTCAACCATTGCGTAGTAGTGTGTGTCTAAACCAAAGTTTTCTTTAATCGTCTGACGGACTAACTCAGGTCCACCTAATGTAAATGCGGAATTCATTTTATGCATCCCGTGACCAGGGATATCCACATAGGTGTCTCGCATGATGGATACGAGTTTCATTTTCTTTGTTTCTTGGTTGTAGTTTGCAATCATTAATGTGTCTGAACGGCCATCTTCATCTTTTCGCGCGTCGGAGCCGAGCAATAGAATGTTGATCTCGCCAAATTTCGGCTCAGGACCGTCAAAGATTCCGTAGTCTTCATTTTGTTCTTTTAATGTTCCATCGTCCGATAATGCAAGCCCTTGGTTATATTGGGTAACCCAGTAAAACACACCTGCGCCAAGTAACAGAACCACAATTCCTATAATAAAGCCAAGTTTTTTTCGTTTTTTCGTTTTTCGAATTTCTTGTCTACTCAAGTGCATCACCACCTCATTTATTAAAACAATTATAGTATACTTAAGCCCGCGTTATCATATCACCTAACTAGCAATTCGGCAAGATAATTATTCCGTATATATAGACGTACGAGTGGCAATAAAGTTCTTGTACAATTACTACTTGCAAAGGAAAAATATTCATCTACCCAATCATTCCCTCGATTGGTTGCTTGAAACCCGTTGGTGCAAATAAATTGATGAATTGTCGAAACACGCTAGTACATGGTCGTTGAGTTTGATACACTAACAATACGTATGAAAGAGAAAAGGAGAAGTGACATGAAAAATCCTGGAATTGCTGCGGTGTTAAGCTTTTTTTGGACAGGTGTAGGTCAAATCTACAATGGCCAAATCTTAAAAGGTCTTATATTAATTGGTGTGCAGATGGTTAATGCATTATTGATGTTTGTACTAATTGGTTTTATTACCTATCCGATTGTTTGGGTATGGGGAATCTATGATGCCTATAAAACAGCTGAACGATCGAACATGAAGAATAGTCATTTTTAAGGAACAGCGTCTCACGTTATTGTGAGGCGTTTTTTATTTGGGTTTTATGATGACGTTTATGTACACCTACTACGGGAATGAAAGGAGTGTTGTCTTTTGACGAGCCAAGAGGGTTCGGGTGCAGTGAAATTGTCAGCTCCTTAATTTCCTTCTCGTTGGTCAGTCAGACATTTATCGTTGACAATTGCCACGTTTTTTCTTCTGCAGCAAGTTTCACTTTTGGTCAAAGTTAAAATGACATCAAATACTGTCCCTCTCGATCTTCAACTATCGTGACCGTTAATTGAACAAAGATTGTATTATTTCGGCAACTTCCTTTGGTTTAATATCTATGGTGGATAAATCACTTACATCCACCCACATAGGAATGTAGGTCTCACTATTTTCATCGGAAAATTCTTCGCCTTGACCAGTACCAAAGTCGCCACCTACAATATTTCCCAAAAAGAAAAATTGCTTACCCTTAAACTCAATTTCAGCAATACAATCATGAATGTCTATTTCAACTCCTAATTCTTCATATGCTTCTCTTATTAGTTGCCTGCTTAGGAGTTTCACCTTGTTCTATACCTCCACCTGGAAAGACGTAGTAAAGCAAATCGCCCTTTATTCTCTTTATTAATGCCACTTTTTTATTTTCTATAAGAACGGCAGAACCTCTATCTCTCATACTAACCACCTTTATGTTTTAATTACCTGTTAATAAATTCGTAAGTCCTACTCCACTAACTGGCCAGTTTATCGCGTACTTCTTAATCCCAGCAACCCAATTCTTTTGCAATGGCTTTGTTTTTTCGTAGTTCATAGGATCAATCTCATAATTGATTGTTCCAGTTCGCTTGTAATAAATCATTTGAAAGCTTTCCGCCAAACTTGGCTTATCAACTTCTGATAATTTTAGGGTTTCACAGGGTTCAAAAATGTACTTTTTTGGAAAGATAAAAGTTTCCTTAGGTATATATGAGGAGAGAGTCTATTGAAGCAAGCATCCGATTTACAGGAGCTACTTAGGATTGCTGCTAGATTGGTTGAACATGGTGCAGATGGACAAACGTTCGTGAATCAAACAAATCGTTCAACAGAAGGAACGCTGTAGTCAGATGAAGATACGACGTAATTTGACTACATTTTCAATGAGCCAAGTTTGAAACAAGTTTTTTATCGTACTCCCCAAAAAAGTTGTATCCGATGAGGAAATGGTCGTCTCATCTCTTCGTTGTAGAAAGAGCACGACTATTGCTTGTGAACAAGGAAAAGTATATTGTTCTTTGGAAGCCATGTTATACTAATTGCAAGAAAATAATAGAAGGGATGGGCAAAGTTTGGTCAACATTATAAAGTTTGCAATTGGATTACCAAAAACGATGAAACACGGTGAAAACAAAGAAACAATTTCAGCGATTTGCAAAGAGCAAGTAGTTGAAGCGTATCTAACAAAAAACGGGTTCCGTGGTGATGGGGTAGCAGACCTTAAACACCATGGCGGGCCAGATCGTGCAGTTTGCATGTATCCTTATGAGCATTATGTCTTGTGGGAACAAGAATTTCAAACAAAACTTCCTGAGGCAACTTTTGGGGAAAATATTACAGTTGGCAACATGTTAGAGAAGGATGTACATATTGGAGATATCTATCAAATTGGGGAAGCGGTCATTCAGATTGCGCAAGGTAGAGTCCCATGCAGCACGATTACGAAACGGACAAATCTGCCTGGTTTGTTAAAGAGGATCGTTGAAACCGGCTACACAGGATATCTGTGCCGTGTCTTAGAGGAAGGTATCGTGAGAAGAGATTCGAAGATTGAATTGATCGAAAGACATCCAGAAGGCGTGTCCATCCTATTTGGCAATGAAGTCTATTTTCATAGACCGAAAGATCTCGACGGCATGCGAAAATTGTTAAGCCTTCCTGAACTCGCCGAAGATTGGAAAGAGACAATACAGAAAAGATTCGACAAATTAAGTAGTGCAATACAATAGATTGACAAGAAAAATAGAAGTTTTGTATGATAAACGGGTCGGATCGAGTGTCCGACCCATATACTAAAAGGGGGCCGGTTAATAGGTAAACGGAAAACAATTATAGCGCCAGTGCTGGAGAAATCGGACGACACACATCTTCAGCAGACGAGGTGGAGGAATATCGAACTGTTCGGCGGATGCCTCCCGATCGACATTGCCCGATTGTAATTTTTGCTTTAAAAACGTTTGAGTGATCAGACGGACAAAGAAGCAAAAAGGCAAAATCATATAAGCAGACAAATGACACTTCTGAATTTAACGAGGTGTGCTTTGTCATTGCTTCAATCGGAGGAATCACTATGTGTGGAATTGTTGGATATATCGGAACGTCAAACGCGATGGAAATCTTGTTAAAAGGACTTGAAAAACTAGAATACAGAGGCTATGACTCAGCTGGTTTAGCACTTCATACTGAAACAGGTGTTCACGTCGTGAAAGAAAAAGGACGCATTGCGGATTTGCGGAATGCAGTTGATTCATCCATCGAAACAAAAATGGGAATCGGTCATACACGGTGGGCGACACACGGGGTACCGGATAAGAAAAATTCACATCCGCATCAGAGTGCTTCAGGCCGATTTACACTTGTTCATAATGGCGTAATCGAAAACTATGTCCAATTGCAGAGAAAGTATTTATCTCATGTACAAATGACATCTGACACGGATACTGAAGTAATTGTTCAACTGATCGAGAAATTTGTATTGGAAGGTATGAACACAGAAGAAGCATTCCGTCATACGTTAACACTTCTTCATGGATCTTATGCAATTGCGATGCTCGACGAAAACGAACGTGAAACGATTTTCGTTGCCAAAAACAAAAGCCCGTTGTTAGTTGGCGTTGGTGAAGATTGCAATGTCGTTGCGTCAGACGCAATGGCGATGTTGCAAGTGACTGACCAGTTCATTGAGCTGCATGATGAAGAAGTCGTCATCGTTACAAAAGAAGCAATTGAAATCAAAACAGTAGACGGTACAACGATTGAGCGTGCGCCTTATACAGCGATGCTCGATATGAGCGACATCGAAAAAGGGACGTATCCACATTACATGTTAAAAGAAATCGACGAACAACCAGGTGTTATTCGAAATATCGTGTCGGCCTATACAAATGCTGATGGTGAATTGTCGATTGATGAAGCGATTGTTGATGCGTTCAAGGAAGCAGATCGGCTTTACATCATCGCAGCCGGTACGAGTTTGCATGCAGGGTTAATCGGTCAGCAATACATGGAGAAGGTGGCAGGCATACCGACCGAAGTCCACATTTCAAGTGAATTTGGTTACAACATGCCGTTATTATCGAAAAAGCCACTGTTCTTGTTCATTACCCAATCAGGGGAAACGGCTGATAGCAGGCAAGTGCTCGTGAAAATAAAAGCACTCGGCTATCCGACCATTACAATGACGAACGTCCCTGGCTCCACATTATCACGTGAAGCAGACCATACACTCTTGCTGCATGCTGGGCCTGAAATCGCCGTCGCTTCCACAAAAGCGTACACAGCTCAAGTTGCCGTGCTTGCAATTACAGCAGACGTTGTTGCAAAAGCATTTGGTAGATCAGTAGCATTTGATTTGAAACGAGAACTTTCAATCGCAGCAAATGCCATTCAAACGCTTGTCGATTCCAAAGAAGAAATGGAAACAATTGCGAGAGACTTTTTAGCAACTTCTCGTAATGCCTTCTTCATCGGACGTAACATGGATTATTACGTTAGTCTAGAAGGTGCGTTGAAGTTAAAAGAGATTTCTTATATCCAAGCTGAAGGCTTTGCAGGCGGCGAATTAAAACATGGAACAATCGCGTTAATTGAAGAAGGTACTCCTGTCATCACGCTTGTCACACAAAAGCAAGTGAGCCTCAACATTCGTGGTAACGTCAAAGAAGTCGTCGCAAGAGGGGCAAACCCTTGTATCCTTTCAATGGAAGGAATGGAGGAAGAAGACGATCGCTTTGTCCTCCCTAAGGTGCACGAATTGCTGACACCTTTAGTATCGGTGTTGCCACTGCAACTCATCAGCTACTATGCAGCGTTACATCGTGGCTGTGATGTTGATAAGCCCAGGAATTTGGCGAAGAGTGTAACGGTGGAGTGAGTTTGGATTAAGTATTGAAAAAGCGGCTTTGATTAGAAGATAAATTATATAAAAGATAAACCGGAATTTCCCGTCTGTAAAAAGATGGGATTTCGGTTTTTTTAATTGAATAAGAACTTGTTGAGAATAACAATAGGATTCGACTATCGCGGACTTAATAGAAAAAATTACGTTTTCGAATATACAATAAAACTAGAAGTAGCTTTTCACAAATGAAGAAAGACAAAGACATCCAATTTAAGGCTGGCAAATTTTTATAAGTATATGAATGTATGAGCTTATCTGTTAAAATTATGTAAAACATATAGGGAATATAAGTAAATCATATTTACCGGATGTATCTGTATTCCGGTCCAAGGACTATCAAAGGAAAATGGGGGATTTAATGAATATTAATCTTGAAAAGCTGATCTATGTGTTAAGCCGACGTTTTAATAAAACTATCATCTCTACTGACTTTCAAACTATACCGTTACAGGGCGTAACTGTGGGGGATGTTTGCTTACTAACCGGGATAGCGGAAACGGTGGATGGTGAAAGGTTGCCTTACCGTAACGTACGTAAAATCCAGAAAAAATGGGATCGGTACGGCGATCCAGGTTCATGGCGCAGGGAATTTGATCTCTATACATCTATCTTGGGAGAGACTTTCTCGAAAGCCTTCCGTTGGCCGATATGTTATCACGCTGAGTTCAATACCGAAGTTACTGAATACCATCTGTGGCTTGAATATATCGATTGCGTAACCGGTTTAGCGTTGACGGGTGACATGTATGAAAAAGGCTGCGCTAGAGTTAGGGCGCTTTCAAGGTAAGCTGTATGCGGAGAAACCCGCCATGCTAGAGAACTTGACCAACCTGAGCCATCCGGATTTCATGAAAATACGTATTTTCATTATCGGTCATGGCCGGTCGTCTATGATTATGTACGTTCGGAAGACTGTGAATTACCCTTGTACGTGCGGCAAATGCTCATGGACATCGATGAACAAACAGACGAGATATTTGCTCGTATTGAACAGTTGCCCCTCGTGCTCTGTCACCGAGACTTCTGGGTAACCAATCTTATCTACGCTGAAGGGAATATTGCACTTATTGATTGGGATACTTGTGGATGGGGCTACTTAGGTAAGGATATCGCAAGCTTGATTGCGGATGAACCTGTTATCGAAAGTATGGTAGACAACTACCAGCGATGCATCCCGGCGTATTACAATGGCTTTTCAGAGTCTGCAAATGTTACTCGAATCACAAATCATTGTGTATATGAGATGATCTTACTTATATTCGGATACAGACTTGTATAAGGGTATCTATACGCAGACTCTGATGAGGAGAAGAATAAGCACATCCATACTCTCCAAAAAATATATGAAATGAAAAACATCCCTTTAATGGTTAAATGACATTACAGGCTTTCACATGAATTTTGTTGTGTGTTCGGTAATTTATTTTGTCTAATTTACTTATGCCGGTGCACTATTTTTAGTACTAAATAGATCACTCATATGCCAATAGTTTGTAGAGGTGACGTTTATGAAGAACGAAATGAAAATTGAAGAATTAAAAAGAGTTGTCGAAGAGATGCCAGAAGGGGAAGTAAAATCTCTGCTGTTTCATATCCTATTACGGTTAAAGTTTGTGAAAGAAACGACTTATTCAGAAATGGATTTTATAAATGATGTGGAAAATTTATATGAAACGCTCTTCAAATTATCAAAAGAACGGTCAGAAAAGGAAAAAGAAGAGGATTGTCAAAGGATTCATATTCTATTCGGAGATTCGTGTGCAGGAAGTTTAAAGATAGCCTTAAAAAAGAAAGGTCTATATCCATTAGAAAAGATTATTTCAATAAGGGATATTTATTCAATTGGCCCAGTGTATAGGCTGCATGAAGAGGAAGGGCAAGAGTTTAGATTTAATTGGATGAAAAGTATTGTGAATGACGAGAATGGTGATTCTCTCGACTATTATGTGAAGGAATTTCAAGAATTAGTTATTCAGATAAGCTCTGTCCAAGAGGATATACCAATTACCGTTTGGATCTCTGATAGCGCTCATGAGCAAACTGGACTGCTTTACGTTCTTTATCTATTAAAAAATAAGGGTAACAAGATTACAGTTATCAATACGACTGAGAAATATAGCGAACTTTTTACTAGTAAAGATATCGAATTTACTATTTTACATACGGGCGAAATTTCGCTAGAAAAACTACAAGTGATTTATGAACAAAGTAAAAAGCAATCACCTCTTTCGCAGCATCAGCGAAGAGATTTAGAAAACGATTGGCTTTCTTTGTCAAAAAGTGAAGATTCATTAAGAATATGGACAAACGGACAAATACTGAGTGTTGCAGAGGACTTTTATGACAATTTAATTATTGAAAGAGCGGAATGTCTACATAGAAAAACGAAGCTGAATGACTTCATGAAATCTGCAAGACTAATCGGTGAGGTTCTAGGACATCTAGAACAATATGTAGGTGACTCATTTATAGAATTCCGTCTGAAAAAACTGATTGAAGCAGGAGTCTTTGAAGTAGAAGGAAGTCTTAAAGCGATGCGTTATTACAGTGTGAGATTGAAACGTTGATCGTTATAGGTTAAGTGAAAAGGTAGGTGTAAGTAAGTGATTGTAGAATTGCAAAAAGACGAATTTAAGAAGTGTAGAAATTTAGTAAATGATAATGGGCAAATAGAGGCAATTGCTGTTGTTGAATCCTTCAACCCGGGACGTATATTTGTCGACGATCGGAATCATCCGCTAACGGGGCTTATTTGGTTAGGAAATAATGATGGGTTTATCTTTTTTGGAGATGAACAAAACGAGAAATTTATTCGTGAAATTAATGGTTTTATAGACAGTGTAATCATACCTGAAGCAAAAAAAGTTCAACTTAAGTGGTTTGAAGGTGTTGGTAATCATGATAGATGGAATGAAATGATTAAACATGTTTTTGATCACAGGCAATTAGGGAGCTGGGTTCAAAGGGTTTACACATTGAAACGATCCGATTATTATTTGCATTCCGAACCGGTTATTAATGAAGATTATGATGTGATTAAAATAGAAACGAATCTCTTTAAAGATGATTTGATCAAGAATATTGATTTTCTAAAAGGAAAATTACTTGAGTTCTGGACTTCGATTGAAAACTTTTTAGATTGTGGCATCGGGTATTGTATAATTCATCGAAATGAAGTGGTAAGTATTTGTTTTTCTGGTTTTGTTGTTGGAAATGTTCATTGTATCAATATTGAGACACTAAAGCCTCATCAAGGAAAAAAGTTAGCTCAACTCGTTGCTCATCACTTTGTAAATGATTGCTTGAAGAATAATGCAGTTCCTTATTGGGATTGCATGGAAATGAATAAACCTTCTGTTGCAGTTGCAGAGAATATAGGATTTAAAAAAGTGTTTGAATATGTCGGTTATGAATTTTTACTTGAATAAATTGGTGTAGCAACCTTACTTATTTGACGCAATACATAATAGAAAAGTTTAGAATCATTACCCTTAGCTAAAACACTATTTAGGAGTGAAGCGATTGAAGGATAAAGACAAAGGTGTTTTGTATGCACATATGTTCGTTGGGACGCTTGGACTTTTGATAATAGGTTTCGCATTACTTCATCAATTTTTTGAAACTAGAAGTTTGGGATCTATACTTGCTCTATTAGGTTTTCCTCTCGTTATGATTTACTTGAATTATATTGAAAGAAAAGCTGGCGTTCCTAAAAAAAAAATCATCATCAGATCGATTATTGCTACTCTGTTAATTATAATCTACTATCTTGTGATGATTTACTAGCATTACCTTATTACTTTAGTTTGTGGAGGGACAGCATTGGAATACTACAAATATTTGAGACAATATGTCGGTCATCAACCGATCATATTACCTGGATCAGTCGTCATTATGATTAATGAGAAGAAAGTAGTTTTATTGCAAAAAAGACGTGATGGATATTGGGGATTGCCAGGTGGTTTGATGGATTTAGGGGAGAGTTTTGAGGAAGTGGCAAAGCGAGAAGTTTTTGAGGAAACCGGATTAGTCGTTGGTAATCTTAAGTTACTCAGTGTCAACTCTGGAGCAGATTGTTATTTAAAAGTAGCGAATGGAGATGAATTGTATTCCGCAACTGCCGTATTTTATACAGAAGACATTCGTGGTGATTTGGCAATCAATTATGAGGAATCAGAGGGAATGGAGTATTTTCCTTTGAATCAGTTGCCGGAACAGCTAAATGATATGGACAAGCGTTCAATTGAGTATTTTTTAGAAACTGTAAAGTTGTAATACAATAGGGATAAAATGTAGACGAAGTATATCAGACAAACTTCGTTGGAGGTGTAAGAATGATCTATTTTGAAACAGCTAGATTGCGATTTCGTGATTGGAAAGAGGCAGATATTATTTCTTTTGCTGAAATGAATGCAGATAACGAAGTAATGAAGTATTTTCCTAAAACGTTATCAGCCGATGAATCATATGAATTCTATGAAGCTATTGTTTCTAAATTTCATGATTATGGTTTTGGTTTTTATGCTGTCGAAGAAAAGGAAAGGAACGAGTTTATCGGTTTCATTGGTTTTCATGAGGCGACATTTGAGGCGGATTTTACACCTTGTATTGAAATCGGTTGGAGACTGAAAAAGGAAGCGTGGGGAACTGGGTATGCAACCGAAGGAGCGGAAGCTTGTTTGCATTATGGATTTACCGAGTTAGGATTTCATGATGTTTATAGTTTTACTGCTGAAATCAATACGCCATCCCAAAATGTTATGAGAAAGATTGGAATGGATTTTACTACATACTTCGATCATCCTAAACTTCCGATAGAGAGTCCTTTAAGAAGGCATGTTTTGTATCATATCAAACAAAAAAGTTCGGAATGATTTTCATTCTAAAGGAGGGAAGCGAATGGGTGAGCGGAGAGACAATGTCTATCCTAATTGCAATGCCATTGTTCGAGTTATTCAAGTAGGGGGGCTTTCCAAACCGCAGCTTCTTGATAAATTACAACAACAGTCTATTCATATAAACGAACTAGGAAATCGGTTGGTTGCTGATAAGAGTTTTACGACTTCTGAGCATTCCTATGAACTGAGAACCGTTGAACTTGCAGTGAGCGAGCTTGGATTTGCAAACGGAGCTACCTAACAACAAATTTACGTTGCGGCCAATCAGGTTGGTTTACAATTGTGTCCCCTCGAACTGGGTCCTCATCTTCGACTAATGTATGTGGATCAGCCAGAAGGATTCATTGAAAAACCAGCATATACTAAGCGAGCTCCGTATGGTTCGATTACGATTGCATCGCAGAGTATTAACGAAGACGAAGATTTTCCAAAAGGTTTTTATCTCAGGAAGATAGATGGCGAGTTAGGGTTAAGAGGTTATGTTGCGGATGATGAGCATGTTTGGGAGCATGATGATCGTTTTATATTTTGTCAGACAAGTGAATTATGAAATTGAGGTGGATGAATTGATACTTGTCAGTTCTTGTTTAGCAGGATTACAGGTTCGTTATAATGGAACCGGTTGTCTGGACGCTAGAATTGAAAAACTTTTGTCGGACAAAAAAGCAATTACTGTTTGTCCTGAGTTACTTGGGGGCTTTAGTACACCAAGAGAACCTGCTGAAATTGTTGGTGGTGATGGGGAAGATGTCTTAGACGGAACTGCGAGGGTTATCGAAAAATCAGGAAGAAATGTGACGGATCTATACATAAAGGGTGCACAAAGAACTGTAGAGATAGCGCAAGAGTTAGGGGCCACTACAATCATTCTTAAAGAGTACAGTCCATCTTGTGGCAGTTCAATGATTTACAATGGCGATTTCATTGGTGAAAAAATTTCTGGAATCGGCGTAACGACAGCTTTACTTAGAAGAAATGGGCTTAATGTTGTATCTGAAAAAAATCTTGAAGAGTTTCTTGATTTACTTGCAGATTGAATTTGTGACGGAAAGGTTCACTTCTCTTTATGTTTTTATCAAGGATAATTGTATAGTCTTTGGCAACTAATAATTTGGTCCATTAACATGTATGTACTAATTTATGGCTGTTTATATAACTAGTATGTTGGCCGAAAACCAGGTAAACTAAACTATCGCTAAAGGTATACCACTGTTTTTTAAAGAACTAATAGTAGTAAATACTTGAAACTTGTTGCATCTCTATTCGTATACTAGATATAGTTTGCTGTTCAAGAATGATTTGAGAATAGGAATCAAAGGATGAAGAGAGGTGAAGAAATGTTCTGTAACAAATGTGGTCATCAGAAGGAAGAGGGACATTTCTGTAGTAACTGTGGGACTCCGTTAAATGAAGAACCGAAATCGAAGAAACGGATTTGGGCATGGGTAGGACTAACTGCTTCTGTTGTTTTATTTCTGAGTATTTGTTTTGGATCGTACTTTTTAATTCAGCGTACGTTCAGTTCTACTGATCCTCTTACCGGTGCGCAGGAAATCGGTAATGAAACAGTGGTTAACATCGAGCAGTCAACAACAGGTCATTCTGAGCAAATTGAAACAAATCATGCAGACAAAACAGATAAAACCGTTCTTATTAAAGAAGCGATGCCAAAAGTGTTTACAATCTTTACGGAAGAGAGTATTGGTTCAGGTTTCCTTTACCAAAAGGGCGGCTATATTATCACGAATGCACATGTTGTTGCAGGAAATACGGAAGTGGTGATTCGCAATTCAGCTGGTGAGGATTCAACTGGTAAAGTAATTGGTTTATCTGTCGACTCGGATATAGCGTTAGTTCAAGCGCCAGATTATCACAATGCTGAACCCTTATCAATTGATAGGAATGAGTCGGATATTGGATTGGAAGTCATAGCACTTGGTAGTCCTCAAGGCTTCGAAAATTCTGCCTCCATCGGCTATTTAACGGGAATCGGAAGAGATATTGAATTTGGATTTTCGTATACGAATTTGTACCAAGTCGATGCGCAAATTGATCAAGGCAGCAGTGGCGGTCCGTTGCTCGATGCATCAACTGGTAAAGTAATTGGCATTAATTCACTCATGTATACGAATCAAAACAGTTTTGCATTTTCGATTCCGATGTATAGCATGATAGACTTGGTCGATTCTTGGATTAGTCGACCGATGACTGATGACGAGATTCATGACGTATTTGCTGTTTATGAGAACTTTGAGTTGTATGCAGATACAGACAATTCCACAACTGAAGAAGAATATTACGATTATACGGATGAATATTTGGCAGAATTTATTATGGAGTTCGGGGACTATTACGAAATGGCTCTCTATGAGAATGATTTCTTCTGGATTGAAGATATGATTTTACCTAAATCTGAAATCTACAGCCAGTTAAAAACGTACGTTCGTAACTTCTCTGAGCAAGGCTTTCATTATGAATTGGATTCGTTCGATGTCACCTATATCGAATACATGGATGATGAAGTTGTTGTCTCTACGTATGAAACGTTTTACATGACAAATGCCCAAAATGCGACGAGCTTTATCGAGCAGGAAAAGGAATATACGATTGTCATCGATAAAGAAGGTTATTACCAAATCTCGAATATATTCGTGTACTAATACACAATTGTTGTCTACGCAATAAACCCCAAAATGGAACGTGTTTTCTTGGAAATAGAGTCCAATTGAACATGCACTAAAAAACTTGGGCATTTTACAATACTTGGGCGATTTCTTGCACACATCTTAAAAAATCGTTTGAATCAATTGTAACGAATCATGATAATCACACCTATCACATACCCTTATAAGGTATACAAAAAATTAAAAGGTGGCGGTCATGATAGGAAATCCTCAACTATTTGTGTTAGTTTCTCTTGCAGTTATCACCTTACTCATCATTTGGTTAGCGGCTCGGTTTAGAAATGTTTTGCTTCCGATGCAAGGGATGATCATTTCCATGTTTTTTGGCATGAGTGTTAGTTTGACGGTGGGCGTGTTGTACGGTGTTGCCTATCACGGAAATTTGTTTCACTCTACAATGATAGCGATTGGAATCGGCGTGCTTGCAGGTTCACTTTGTGGTGTTTGGTTTGGACTGTTAGCAATTCTTGAAGGGTTCATGGCTGGCATGATGGGGGGGATGATGGGTGCAATGTTAGGTGCGATGATAAACGCCGAACAATCGGGGATGCTCATTCAGCTTCTGCTTTTAATGACGGTTAGCACGATCTTTATCATCCTTTTACTAAAGACGCCTAGACATGCCACCATCACGACCAAAAGGTGGTTGTTAAAACCTGTTCTGCTCGGGCTTATTGTCCTTGCTTATGTAATTGGTAGTGATGTATACATTTGGTGATTGGCTAGAAACAATCGGCTAACAAGCTAAAAAAGCTTGCTAGCCGATTGTTCATTTTTCCTCTATAAACAGTTTAACGTCAGAGCCCAATAGATTTTGGAGCTGAGCCATTTTTTCTTCTGCAGCTTTAACTGACTGGTATCGGCCTAATTCCATATAAAAACTACTTTCCGTTGTGTTAAAAGGAGTGCCACTTTCACGTAAGTAGCGGATGTCTGCTTCTTCAAAGATCATTTCTTCCAAATTGGCCAGTTTACCCCCGAATGGAAAAGCTTCCGTTCTGATTGTATGAATTGCATGATCTTTTTCTTCTTCAGTTAACGGTTGAGCACTGATAACAACTTGTGACGGATCTGCATATTCTCGGATTTCATATTGGACAGGGGAGTTGAATACAATCACAAATCGCCAAGCAGAGTCATCGTGTGTGACTACCCAATAAGCATCTGCAATCAAATCACTATCCTTTAAAGCTGTAAAATCTCTAGCGTCAAACGCTCGCACGCCACTCATTGTGAAGGACATTGTGTAAGGGTTTTCTTGTACGTCTACAGTGAAATGAGGGGCATTGAGTTGTGGTTCTTGGATTGTCGCTTCACTTCTTTGCGTAAAATTAATAAGAATATGTTCCGCTTTTTCAACTTGTTCTAATGTAATACGATAAATATTGACGTTATCCGTAATTTCTCCTCCACCGCTCTTACCATCTTCAAACGAAAGTTCTTTCACTAAATTTCCTTCGACATTCGCATGTCCTATCGATTGTTTAACGGCTACATCATCCTTCTGTGACGATGAGTCTTTAGATTCCACACTACATCCTACACAAAGGAAAAGCGCAAGGAAAACGATCACAATAATTCTCAAAAGAAGTCCCCCTCTTAACTTAGTTACTAGATTTGGAAAACGTTTACTGTTATCATTAGCGTACCTGAATAAATTTAGATAAGCAATTCTTTTTAGATAAATAGAGTGAGGGGGATTAGAAAGTGAAAAGGAAATATGAAAAAGTTGCACTAATACTCATTTTGGTGCTTCTGATTTCAATACCATTCATTTATAAAGTCGTGATTCAACCAAAAAACGCACTTGAAATGTATCAAATGGTGAAATTTGCGGAGGATTTCAACGAAGTAAGAGGGCATGTGCTAGAAGGATACGAAGGAAATGTATCGGAAGAGTTGTATAATGAGGTGAAAAATACAGATTTGTCTCCAGAGAAAGTTAGGCAATTCACAGTGTTTGAATATGAAAATGAAACGTATTTCATTGAAACATCTCCAGGTACAATGAAATTGAAGGTTTTAGGCTTGGATAGAGTTCCAGAAGAAGTACATGAGTATTTGAAAGATTTGAATGAGGAGATAGAAGTGATACATGAATAAGCAAAAATTCAACGAGTAAACGCTTGAAAATTGCAAAGCCCCCAATCGCATGGATTGGGGGACATTTTAATGAACAGCTGCAATAATTCCTTCTTCTCGATCTAATAGAAGGTTGATGCCTGCTGCGTAGGGGTCTTCATTCAATACGTGTTCAATCCAAAAACGAATCGCTTGGATCATATGAAAAGAGTTGAGAATGTGGACCTGGCCAGCAATATGCACTTCTGCTGAAAAGCCGTCTTCATCGTCATACATTAGTTCGACTTCAACCGTTTCGGGTTGTACGTTATGAGAGTGGCCTTGCTCCATGCAAATTGCATTTACGATATCTTGTTCAGAAATCATCTGGTTTGCCATGGATTCATATCCTCTTTTTGTTTTTTCTTCTCTTTAATCATTACAAAAATCTTGCGTACAATGCCGATGATCAGAACGATTGCCAATACATTGACCATCAATCCAAGAATGGAGCCTAACATTCCCATATTGGCAAACAAGCTACCAAACAAAAGTCCTGCAAGTCCACCGACAAACAACCCTTTCATAAGGCCACCTGAAAAGAAGCCGCCTTTTTTCGCCGTATTGCTCGTATTATTTGTGGATTTATTCAGTGAAGACGTATCTTCTTTTTTCTTGTCCACTTGTGGTTTGTTAAAGTTATTCGTCGTATTAAAGTTTTTCTTACCAGACTTGTAGCCTTTCGCTTCAACGGTTGAGACGTCGTCTGTAAAGATGATGTTGCCGATCGGTGACATGATGAGTGTTACAGCAAGTAGCGCCGATACTAGTTTTTTCAATTCATTTCCCTCCATCTGTTTGAGCATCTTTTTATTTTTGATGCCATACATTCATTATAAATGATTTGACGTCTAAACGGTAATCAGACGATTATTCGAGAAGAGATTGTTACATGCAATCGTCATGAAATCTTCACAATGACAAATTGTACATAATCATCTGCGCATTACACAGCCTAGTAGTAAACCTATTTGGCGGTGGTACAATGGATTTCAATGTAGTGTGGAAGTCGATACTTATTATCGTCTTTGGCATTCTGCTTATTCGTTTTTCAGGGAGACGCTCAATTTCACAAATGACCATTTCACAAACGGTGATCATGATTTCGATTGGGACGTTATTAATTCAACCTGTGAGCGAAAAAAATCTTTGGGTTACTTTTGTTATTGCGGGCATTTTGATAGGAACGTTACAGGTAATTGAATACATGCAAATGAAATGGGATGTTACGGAAACGTTTTTCACAGGTCGTTCTCAGCTTGTGATTGAAAATGGTGTCCTTCATGAAAAAAACCTTAAAAAGATGAAACTTACGGTTGATAAACTTGAGATGAGATTGCGTCAAAATGGAATTGAGAGAATTGAGGATGTCCAATGGGCAACAATCGAACCAAGCGGGCAATTAGGCTATACACTAAAAGAACATAAAAAATTCGCTACGAAAGAAGATATTGACCAGTTGCGTGCCATGTTAGACGTCCTATTACGCGATAGAATTGGAAAAGAATATGTAGCGCATCACCAAGACCAACTAAATGAGCAAGCAACGTTGTTTTCTGAAATTGAGCAAGGCCATCATCAGAATGAACCGGATCATTTAAAGTAGTACGTCACTTCGGCATTAACCTGTTTTATCCCAAACCTAATTGCTTCCTAAAGTCTTACTAATTCTTACTAGTTTTGTGAACGTTCTTCGATTACTATAAAAAGGGAAGGTATAATTTGGGTGGGGGGAAATGAAATGTGGAAACAACGATTGATTGACACAGAACGAGGAACCTTTGAAGTATTTGAAAAAGGGGAAGGGGAGCCGCTTGCGGTCACGCATTTATATAGCGAGTATGATGAGCGAGGAAATGCATTCGCGAATCCATTTACAGTACATTATCATGTCTATTTAATTAACCTAAGAGGCGCAGGACACTCTGTCGCTGCTGAAATGGATGCGCAATATAGTATGGAAGAGACGGTGTTAGACTTGGAAGCAATTCGTATTGCGCTAGGTCATAACAAATGGGGAATTGCGGGTCATTCAACCGGTGGAATGTTGGCATTGAAATATGCTGTTAACTATCCTGATTCCTTGACAAAAATCATTGCAGGTGGAGCTGCAGCAAGTATTGCATATAGTGCCGACCCGGGAAGTATTTACTGTCGTGAAAATCCTCACTTTCAGCGCATTATTGAAATCATGAATAGGCTAGATACACCTGATGTGCCACTTGAGGAAAGACAAGCGATAAGCAGGGAATGGAATTTGATGTCTTTTTATTCGGAAGAAAAAATGGAAGCAGCGTACAAAAAGCCGAACAGTGGTAAAACTGTTGGAGATCGACTCACTTACTTTAGGACGGTAGATTGTAAAACGTTTGACCTTCGTGAACAATTACCATCTGTTCAGCTTCCTGCCTTCATCTATTCGGGTCTTCATGATGCACAATGTCCACACAAATTTGGCATGGAAATCGCTAAGTTATTGCCAAATGCGCGGTTCATGTCTTTTGAAAAAAGTAACCACTATCCTTTTCTAGAAGAGGAAGAAGAATTTGAACGATTTGTAGAAAGGACCATTCATACATAATCATTTTAAAAAAGGTACTTTGACAGTGTGTTTGTCAAAGTACCTTTTGCATATGTGTTCTTTTTTGAGTTAAATTAATTCTATCAATAAATCTTCATATACCGTTCCAATTCCCATGAGTGAACGGTCGTTCGGAAACTTTCCCACTCGACTTTCTTTGCTTCATAGAAATTTGAATAGATATGGTTGCCAAGCGCCTCTTGTACGACTTTGTTTTCAGACAATGCGATTAAGGCATGATCCAAGTCTGTCGGTAATAGACCAATCCCGTTTTCAGCGATCTCAGCGGGTTTCATCTCATAAATATTTTGGTCAATCGGTTTAGGTGGCTCGAGCTTACGTTTAACCCCATCCAAGCCTGCTGCCAAAATAGTCGCCATTGCAAGATATGGATTTGCAGATGAGTCAACGGAACGGACTTCAATTCGTGTACTCATTCCGCGGGAAGCAGGTATACGGATGAGCGGGCTGCGGTTTTGAGCAGACCAAGCGACGTAACAAGGTGCTTCGTAACCTGGGACGAGTCGTTTGTAAGAGTTTACTGTCGGATTTGTAATGGCAGTAAATCCTTGTACGTGTTCCAACACACCCGCTAAAAATTGATAAGCGGTTTCACTTAGTTTTCTTTCCCCGTTTTCATCAAAAAATAGGTTTTCCTTGTCTTTAAACAGCGATACATTACAATGCATACCTGAACCACTCACGCCGAAAATTGGTTTAGGCATGAACGTTGCGTGCAATCCGTGTTTTCGTGCTATTGTTTTAACAACAAGTTTAAACGTTTGAATGTTATCACAAGCTGTTAACACATCCGCGTATTTAAAATCGATTTCATGTTGCCCTGGTGCACACTCATGATGAGAAGCTTCCACTTCAAAACCAAGCTCTTCTAATTCCAATACGATATCGCGTCTGCAATTCTCGCCTAAATCCAACGGTGCTAAGTCGAAATAGCCGCCATTATCATTTAATTCTAAAGTAGGTTGTTGATTGTCATCCAATTTAAATAAGAAGAACTCCGGTTCAGGCCCTAAATTGAATTCCGTAAAGCCAAGTTCTTTCATTTCATTAATTATTCTTTTTAGATTTCCTCTAGGATCCCCTGGAAATGGTGTGCCATCTGCGAGAGAGACATCGCATATTAACCGAGCAACTTTTCCTTTTCCCGATGGCCATGGGAACACCATCCATGTATTCAAGTCTGGAATTAAATACATATCGGACTCTTCAATACGCACAAATCCATCAATTGAAGAACCGTCAAACATCATTTTATTATCCAGCGCTTTTTCGAGTTGGCTGACTGGAATCTCCACGTTTTTTATCATCCCGAAAATATCGGTAAACTGCAGTCGAATGAAATTAACGTTTTCATCCTTTACAAATTTACGGATATCATCTTTACTAAAATTCCTCATCATACCACTCTCCTTTTTATAATTGTTAGAGCTTTCTCTAACATTTTACTATGATAAATCATAGAGAATACCATTTTCAAGTAGTAATTTCATTTAATTGAAAAAATCAATCCCCAATGCGTTGAATTTATGTAGTAGTGGGAGGACGATCAGTTTCTTTTGGAGTGTTAGGGGAGGAGTTCTCTTTAAACCACCCAAATTTATACGGTGATGAGGAAGTCACCGTATAAATTTCGAGTGCGTTTTCAGCAATCGTGGTGGATTTTGCGTGGCTTAGGCTTCAGGTTTGAAGGTTTTGCAATCTGTGTCTTCACTATCACTGGCCTCTGTACCTGTTTGGTTAACAACATAAATCACTTCAGCATGACACTTGTTTCCGCTGCCCCAATACGTACAATTGTTTACTTCACATAGTATACGTTGACTCAATTTGAATGCACCTCCTTTTAACGTAGCGTTCCACATTTCACTCCAAAAAAACCATTCGACTTTTAGGGAACGAAAAAGTATCTGTCCTGGCCGACTAGAAATTTTTGGAGCCGATAGTTAGCGGCAGAGTCAAGTAAATCGATCATCCAGGTTCAGATTAATACTTGAATGTTGATAAATTAAACGTGTACCATGAAGAGAAGAGAACGGATTTTTATTGAAAATGAGAAGTGGTTTATAAAAAAGAACGCTAGCATGTTGGACTAGATAAGTTTCAGCCAAGTTCATGATTTATTGTACGGAGGGAGGTAGAAGGAAAATGCAACGACTGACGGATCATTTAATCGTGTTGTCATTTGATTGTTTATCGTCAAAAGATATTCCACGCTTGCGAGAACTGCCGAATTTCAAACGTTTTTTAAACGGTGCTGCTGTTTGCGACGAAGTGAAAACCATCTATCCATCCACGACCTATCCATGTCATACGTCCATCATTACAGGAAATTATCCGACTAAACATGGCATTGTTAATAACACAAAACTTCAACCTGGTCGCCTTTCACCTGATTGGTATTGGAAAAGAAAAGAGATAAAAGGGACAACTTTGTACGATGAAGCGAAGAAACGAGGGATGAAGACAGGTGCATTGTTATGGCCTGTGACGGCGAGAGCGAATATTAACTACCATATTCCTGAAATTTTTGCGAACAGGAAATGGCATTCACAAACGGCTGTTTCGCTAGTAAACGGTAGTTTCTACTATACATTGGACATGAACTTTCGATTTGGACATTTGCGAAAAGGAATTCAGCAACCGTGGTTAGATGATTTTGTAACTGCTTCAACTGTTCACACGATTAAAACGAAGAAACCTGATTTATTGTTAGTTCACCTTGTAGATCTTGATGCGCAGAGACATCGTTATGGTTTTTCAGCTGAACAATCTTCTGAAGCGCTTGAGCGTCATGATAAAAGACTTGGTGCTATTTTAGACGCACTTGAAGAAGGCGAGATGATGGAGAGGTCTACAGTCATTGTACTTGGGGATCATAGTTCCCTTGATGTGTCACGGGTCATCAAATTGAATGTGCTTTTGAAGGAAAGTGGTTTCATTCAAGTGAATGACAAAGGGAAGATTTCTTCTTGGCAGGCATTTTGTAAAAGTAATGATGGGGCGGCATCGATTTATTTAAAAGACCCTTCGAATCTTCAAACGAAAGAGCGAATCAGTGCGTTGTTGCATTCGCTACGGATGAATCGAGAAAATGGAATTGAACGCATCTTATCAAGTGATGAGGCATTGGAAGTAGGAGCTGATAACGATGTTGCATTTATGCTGGAAGCACGTGAAGGGTTTTATTTCACGGAAGAGATAGATGGACCAGCAATCGTAGAAATTTCACAAGAAGATGTTGTTACAGGGACATATTGCAAAGCCGTCCATGGATATTCTCCTGACAAATTGAACTATAACACCGTTTTTATAGCCAAGGGAAAAGGAATAATGCCTAATGGCACAATTGAATCGATGAGCTTAGTAGATGAGGGGCCGACATTTGCAAAGTTGTTAGGGGTAGATTTAGGGAAGACAGATGGCCGCGTGTTGGATGAAATCATACAACCTTAAACGGTAAAACTCTGGTGACAGGTGACTGCCTATGCCAGAGTTTTAGTCATTTGTATATTGATAGTAAAGGTCAATCGGAATGAACAAACCGACTTTTCCGTGTTCCTCATGATCTAACGTAGCAAACACGATGCCAATTACTTCTCCTTCTTTATTGATCACCGGACTTCCACTATTCCCTCGATAGACGGGCGCTTCCATCATGTAAACTTCTTCAGTCCAATCGTCCAATTTAATGGGCTCGATAATGGATCCTTCATTGACGATCCCTTTAAAGCTTAACGGATTTCCTATAAACGTTACGTGATCTTCTTTGGATAGGTTACTTACTTGGGCCAGCGGTAAACTTGGCAAGTTTTCTCCATCGATCTGTAAGATTGCAAGATCAATTTCAGGAAAGTCGTCTAAGACCGTTGCTTCAAAACGGCCGGCTTCAGGAAACTTGACATAAATGGATCGGTTTCCTTCTATTACGTGTGAGTTCGTTAGGATTAATCCTTCATCATCAATTGAGAAGCCCGTTCCTTTCCCGTCTTCAGTGATCACAACAACGACGGCTTCCTTCATCTTGGAAACTGCTGGATCAGTAGACAGGGAAGCGGAAGTACGCAAAAATTCGATTGCTGGAATTGAAAAAACTTGAAACAAGCCTGCAAATGTACTGATTACCAATACACTGGATAATAACCAAATGAACCATTTCGGGACTTGCCTTTTAGGGGTTGGTTCTTTTTTTGCAAGTGCTTCACGTTGTGCTTCAAGGACGAGTTCATTGAATTCATCTTCTGTCAGTTCGCTTTCTTCAACAGATTCCGTCGATGTGTTAGGTGCCGTCACCTTTTCATCTTCTGACATCGATACATCACTTCCTACCAATTATGTGTCTAGTAGTAGTATAACAAAAAGTACAGGTAAAACGGGTAGTTGGGAAAAGAATCGTCTTGCAATGCACATTTCAAGAATCTTACCCATATGTATAAATGGAAAGGGGAGAGATGGATGGTAACGTTAACGCCGATTATTATTGAGGGACATCCGTTTACAGCGGTGACTGTTTCATTGCCAAAAACTACATTACTAACTGTTTCGAATGAAGTAGGCTATATTATGTGTGGTGCATTAGATGTCGGACTGTTAAATAATGTATTAGCCGATCGGAAAATTGTTTCAGGTAGAGCTGTTGGGGTTAAAACCATTGAACAACTCTTAAAAGCACCTTTAGAATCCGTTACCTATGAAGCGGAGGAACTTGGTATTCATAAAGGGATGATTGGTGAAGAAGCGCTGCTAAAAATGGTTTAAGCGAAAAACCTTAACAGAGTAGTGTTTCATATGAAGCCTTTCTATGCGAGGGGAATATGGATAATCTGAACGCCGTTAAAACCTAATAACAACTTGAAAAACCCGTATTGCCATAGAAATTGGCGATACGGGTTTTTTAGATTTATAGAGGCGTTTGTTATTTTTTCGGTTTTGTTTGCTTTTGGGGAGTTGGATTGAAATCGTTTTGCGTTTCAATGCTGCCAAAGAACTCTTCGCCGAATTCAGTGCGATTATTTCTATGACGATTTTGATTCGTTTGGCGGTTGTTTTGCTTTTGACGGTTTTGCTGCTCTTGGTTTTTCTCTTCGCGCATGGATATGTTCACTCCTTCTTATGTTGTTAGGTGAATTTCTGCTTCCCTACAGCCATTAGGATGTCCTCGAACCGAAAAACTATCCCGTAGGTAAGCGATAGTAAAAGATGACAGGTGTAAGAGTTTAACACAGTAAGTATTTGAACCTTAATAGTTCAACTGGGTGTGTGCTACATACGTAAGCACAAACGATTCCTTAATGATAAATGCTATGAAATCGAGAAAAAGCAACTTTTCGGATTCCAATATTATTTTCGCAATAGTTTATTGCTTGGTTAATGACTTGAATAGTAGGGTAAATGAAGTTTTATTTAAGAAATTTGATAATCGTAATATTGTATATTAGTCAATATATTTGATTATAAAAGAAAGGTAAAAATGTGTCATATGAACGTTTTGTGTCGTAATTATGCTTATAATGGTGAAGGTTTTGTGACGAGCGCTCCAGATAATTGTTTTTAGCATTTTAATATAATAATATGTAACCTGTGTTATGGTAATTGCCATATAAAATACAAGACATTATTCTTGTAAAACTTATAAAACAATAGAAAGGGGTACACTAATGAAATTGAAATGGACTTTTTTAGGTTTGATAGTTGGTTTACTAGCTGTTTTAACAGGTTGTGAGCCAGTAATGGTTTTAGATCCGAAGGGACCGCAAGCCGACACAATTGCAAATGTTATTTGGATATCGATCGCGACAATGGCGATTGTTGTAATTGTTGTGTTCGCAATGTTGGTGTACATCTTAGTGAAATACCGTGCATCGAAACAGAGTGACGATTATGAACCGCCTCATATCGAAGGGAATCCGATTGTAGAAGGGTTGATTGTCGGTATTCCGATTATCATCATTATTTTCCTTTCAATTGTTACGGTTAAATCGACATATGAAGTTGAAGCGACACCGAAAGGGTACGAAGACCAAGAACCTCTAGTTGTATATGCTTCCTCTTCTGATTGGAAATGGCATTTTAGCTATCCAGAGGAAAATATTGAAACAGTAAACTATTTATACATCCCGACTGACCGTCCGTTAGAATTTAGACTTTACTCATTTGGACCGATTACAAGTTTCTGGATTCCGCAATTAGGTGGACAAAAATATGCGATGTCAGACATGGTAACCACATTACATTTAGCAGCAGAAGTGCCTGGTGAATACATGGGAAGAAACTCAAACTTCAGCGGAAAAGGGTTTGCGGAAAATATTTTTGATGTTGAAGCGATGTCTCCGAAAGAATTTGACGAATGGGTCGAAGAAGTGAAAACAACAGCTGAACCGATCACTGAAGAGAAATTTGAAGAATTATTAGAGCCTGGACATCTTGGTCGAATGACGTTCAGTGGAACGCACTTGGAGTTCTCTCCTGCTCCTGAAGGTCATCACGGACATGGCCATGAAGAGAAGGCTTCTGATGAAGAAAGCCATACACATCACGAATAATTCTTTTCCATCTCGTAAGGATGGTTGGAAAAGTGCTTATGTATGTAAACGCAGTGCTTCAATTCTTTAAAAAACAGACTCTTTGTGGAGTTTAAGAATGATAAGTAGATGCCACTAAAATTACGCAACATCTAACTGAAAGGAGTTCTATTCGTATGGATTACTTTGATCGATTTGCCATACCTCATCCAAGTCCAGCGATTTATGCATCCATGGTGGCCATTGGTCTAACGGTGATCGCAATTCTCGTCGGGTTAACCTATTTTAAAAAATGGGGGTATTTATGGCGAGAGTGGTTGACGACAGTTGACCATAAAAAAATTGGTATCATGTACCTTCTTGCTGCCTTGCTTATGTTGTTCCGAGGTGGGGTAGATGCGCTGATGATGCGTGCACAAACAGCCGTACCTGAAAACACGCTATTGGATGCGCAGCATTATAATGAAGTTTTTACTACGCATGGAGTTGTCATGATCATCTTCATGGCTATGCCGTTCATCTATGCATTGATGAACTTTGTTGTACCGTTACAAATTGGTGCACGAGACGTTGCATTTCCACGTTTGAATGCACTTAGCTTTTGGTTGTTCTTTATGGGTGCGATGCTCTTTAACATTTCATTCGTTATTGGTGGATCACCTGATGCTGGTTGGACGTCGTACTTCCCGCTAGCAGGAAATGATTTCAGCCAATCTGTTGGAACAAACTACTATCTATTATCGATCCAAATTGCTGGTATCGGTACATTGATTTCTGGGATTAACTTCATGGCGACAATTTGGAGCATGCGAGCACCAGGTATGAAGCTAATGAAGATGCCAATGTTCACATGGACGGCTCTTATTACGAATGCGATCGTTGTATTTGCTTTCCCAGTCTTAACGGTAACATTGTTGTTAGGAACAATGGATCGACTATTTGGTACGCACATCTTCTCGATGACTAACGGCGGAATGGACATGCTCTGGGCTAATTTGTTCTGGGTTTGGGGTCATCCTGAAGTATATATCCTTATCTTACCGGCATTCGGTATATATAGTGAGATCATTTCAACGTTCTCAAGCCGTAACCTTTACGGGTATAAGTCAATGGTTGTTTCAATCGTTGTCATATCGTTCATGTCGTTCTTAGTTTGGATGCACCATTTCTTTACAATGGGGCAAGGGCCGCTATCAAACAGTATTTTCTCAATTACAACAATGGCCATTGCAATTCCTACAGGTATTAAGATCTTTAACTGGTTACTCACAATGCGAAAAGGGAAGATTCGTTTTACTGTACCGATGCTTTATGCAGTTGGATTTATTCCGATTTTCGTAATTGGTGGGGTAACTGGTGTTATGTTAGGGATGGCAAGTGCCGATTATCAATACCATAATACGATGTTCTTAGTGGCGCATTTCCACTATACGATTATTCCAGGCGTAGTCTTTGCGATGCTTGCAGGACTAACGTATTGGTGGCCAAAAATGTTCGGTTATATGCTTAGTGAGAAAATCGGTAAATGGTCGTTCTGGCTCATTGCGATTGGCTTTAACGTAACATTCTTCCCGATGTTCTTCACTGGATTAGACGGACAAGCACGTCGTATGTATACGTACTCTGAAGCATCTGGTTTTGGTCCGCTCAACTTGCTTTCGTTTGCAGGTGCGGTCGTGTTGGCAATCGGTTTTGCAACGCTTGTCTACAATGTGTATTACAGCACACGTTACGCTTCACGTAATATCAGTTCTGATCCTTGGGACGCTCGTACACTTGAATGGGCGACACATAGTCCTGTTCCGCATTATAACTTTGCGAAAACACCAGAAGTGGATTCAATTGAAGCGTTTTGGGATCACAAGAAAAGCGGAAAATCTTTGTTTAAAGACAAAATCGAGAAAATCCATATGCCAAATAGTAGCGGTATGCCGTTTATTATTAGCAGCATCTTCTTTGTGTGGGGATTCTCATTCGTCTTTAGTATGTGGATTCCGTTAATTATTACAACCATTGCGATTTTTGCATGTCTAGCGCACCGTTCGTTCGAAAAAGACGACGGGTACTATATTTCTGTAGAAGAAATAGAAGAAACAGAAAAAAATAGCGAGGTGTTAGTTGATGAAAGTAGATAATTCACTTCCGCTTGAATATAGCACTGGGCAAAATAAGCTAAACATTTTAGGTTTTTGGATTTTCCTTGCTGCTGAAGTTATGCTTTTTGCTACGTTATTTGCGACGTATTTTACACTCGAGCATCGTACAGGTAATGGACCAGCGGGTGCAGAGATTTTTGAACTCACGCCCGTATTGATCGAGACGATTTTGCTCTTAACGAGTAGTTTTACCATCGGTCTAGGCGTGCATGCAATGCGTATCGGAAATAAGAAAGCGATGATGTCTTTCTTTGTAGTCACGTTATTACTCGGACTTGCATTCTTAGGTGTGGAGATTTATGAATTCACACATTACACGCATATTGGAGCTGGCCTTCAAGTGAGTGCGTTCACTGGTATTCTGTTAACAACGTTAGGGACACATGGAGCGCACGTTACGCTTGGTCTGTTCTGGGGCTTGTTCATCATTATGCAAGTGAAGAAGCAAGGATTGACGCCTAAAACGGCGAACAAAGCCTTCATCTTCTCCTTGTACTGGCATTTCTTAGATGTTGTCTGGATTTTCATTTTCAGCTTCATCTATCTGAAAGGAATGATGTGATATGAGCGAATTATTCCCGCGTAAACAAGTAATGGGCTTTGTCTTTTCGCTAGTATTAACTGCAGCTGCACTGACAGTTTACTTCTTTGACTTTTCTTTTGCTGTCGGAATGACTGTCCTTCTAGTCACTGCATTCGTACAAGCCGGCGTACAACTCGTCGTCTTCATGCATGCAGGCGAGACGGAGGATAAACATGCGATTTACATGAACATCTATTATGCAGTTGCGATTGCCCTTGTAACGATCTTAGGTACATTACTCATCTTAGTGTGGGATATGTAATCGTATAGAGGGTAGGGAGCGGATAGAAGCTTCCTAAGAAATGTTGAAAGGGCTGGAAATTAACAATTTCCAGCCCTTTCACTATACATATTTAGTGGTTTCCGAATGAATAGAAAAACAAAGCGATGAGCATCAAAACGATAATGGGAATGCCAACTTGAAAGAAATAGGCAGCTTTCACTGTGACAACCTCTGATGGAGCGCGCATCGTCTTTAACTCATCTTGAACTTCTTTTCGATACAACACTTTCTTCATACTAGTTGTAAAGAAATCGAAAAATCCTGATTGTAACACTAACACAAGAATGCCGATACATAGGAACAACAATCCTATTGTAAATGAAATATTAATGTAATGGAGAATTGTAATTCTACTGTAGAAGATTAGTGAAAGTAACAAAATTGATAATTGTATTACAATAACATTTATTGCGATTCTCTTCATAATTTAGCCTCTTTCTGTTTTGCTTTTATTATACATTATTATTGTATATTGTAGCATATTGAATTTATAATACCTAGCAACAAAACCTTTGTTTTCAAAGCTTTATTCATATTTATCCTAAATTGTTTGATAAAACATTCTTTTATAATTATATTGTTTCAGAAAAAAAGCATAAAAAATACTTTGACTTCATACATTTTGGTTGTATAATAAAAAGTGATAATTCTTCAGACAATTTCAAAAGGAGGTCAATGCGATGAAAAGAAACAAAATGTTATTGCTATTAGCATTATCATTCGTACTAAGTGTCATTCTTGCGGCATGTGGTTCTGATGATAAAGCGAAAGACAATGCTTCATCTGGCGCAGATGATAACAAAAACACAGAACAAGACACAAAAAGTGAGCCGGACGCAGAGCAAGTTTTAAACTTGATGGAGTCTGCTGCAATCCCTTCTGTTGACTCTGCAATCGTAGAAGACGCAGTAGGATTTAACGTATTGAATAACGTTAACGAAGGTTTATATCGATTGAATTTAGAGAATGTTGCTGAACCAGCGATGGCTGCTGAAGAGGCAGTAGTTAGTGAAGATGGTTTAACGTACACATTCAAAATCCGCGATGCAAAATGGTCGGATGGAACACCTGTAACTGCACATGATTTCGTTTTTGCATGGCAACGTGCAATTGATCCAGCTACAGGGTCACCATATGGTCCATTCATGATGTCTGGAGTTATCAAAAATGCAACTGCAATTAGTGAAGGAACAATGGACAAGTCAGAACTTGGTGTAGTAGCCGAAGACGACAAAACATTAGTCGTAACACTTGAACGTCCTGTACCATACTTTTTATCTTTAATGTCATTCGGAACTTTCTATCCACAGAAGGAAGAGTTCGTAACAGCTAAAGGTGATGCGTATGCGACAAACTCTGACAGCTTGCTTTACAACGGTCCTTTCGTTCTTACTGAATGGGATGGTACTGGCGATAGCTGGGTGTACAAAAAGAATGAACACTACTGGGATGCTGAGAACGTTACACTTGAAACAATTAATGTAAACGTTGTCAAAGACTCTGCTACAGCAGTGAAGCTTTACAACGATGGTAAGAAAGATCGTGCTGGCGTATCAGGCGACTTAGCGTTGCAATATGCAAACCACGAGGAAGCTGTATTACAACCGGACACTGGCGTGTTCTACTTCAAGTTTAACCAAGAGCGTGACGGCAAAGAGACGCCTCTTGCGAACGTAAATATCCGTAAAGCAATTGCGAAAGCCTTCCAAAAAGAAGACTTAGCAGATGTAGTACTTGCAAACGGATCAATGGCTGCAAACTACTTCGTACCGAAAAACTTCGCATACGATGAAAGCGGAAAAGATTTCCGTGAATTGAGTGGCGATCACCTTGTCTACGATGTAGAAGAAGCAAAAAGCTACTGGAAAAAAGGCTTAGAAGAACTAGGTGTTTCTGAATTAGAATTAGAAATTCTTGGCGGAGATACTGAACTATCTAAGAAAATGGATGAATACTTCAAAGCGCAACTAGAGAAAAATCTTGAAGGTTTAAAAATCACACTTAAAGAAGTACCATTCAGTGTTCGTTTAGAACTTGATACAAACCAAGATTACGACATTCAAGTTTCAGGTTGGAGCCCTGACTTCCAGGATCCGATTTCATTTTTAGACTTGTTCGTAACGGATAGCACAAACAACTTAATGTCATTCTCTAATGCAGAATACGATGAGTTGATTGCAGCGTCGAAAGAAGAACTTGCTTTAGATCCAAAAGCTCGTTTTGAAGCGTTTGCAAAAGCTGAGAAAATCTTATTGGAAGAAGAAGCAGCAATTGCTCCGATTTTCCAACGTGGATTAATCCAACTTGAAAAACCTTACTTCAAAGATCTAGGGATTCACCCATTCGGAGCTGACTATAGCTACAAGTGGGCATATATTTCCGGTAAAGAATAAGGAAACTATTTGTTGAACTAAATAGGAGAGAGTATATGTATGGGCAACCTCGTATACTCTCTTTTTAGTAAAAGGGAATTGATTGAAAGTAAATAAGTAAATGACTTATGAAAATACATCGTTTTTTTCGATTGTAGATAAATGAAGTTTAAATAACTCGATCTGTGCAAAGTAGTAAATCAACTCACAAGTATATGTATAAAAACTATTTTGGAGGTGCACTGTGCTTAAGTATATTGGAAAGCGACTCATTTATATGTTTCTCACGTTATTCCTCATTGCGACTACGACATTTTTCTTAATGCAAACGCTACCAGGCTCACCAATCGCCTCTTACAGCAAGCTGAATGAACAACAACGGGAGATCGTTGAGAAAAAGTATGGAATTGATAAACCGAAGCCTGTTCAGTATGCAATCTATATGAAAAACCTTGCAAAAGGGGATCTTGGCACGTCATTTGTATTTAAAGGCAAAAGTGTAAACGAACTTTTAGCAGCTCGTGTGAAACCATCATTTATTCTTGGTGCACAAGCGATGGTCTTTGGAACGTTAGCGGGAATTTTATTGGGGATGATCGCTGCACTTAGACAAAACACATTTTGGGATTATGGAAGTACGTTTTTGGCGATTCTAGGAATCTCCATTCCGTCATTCGTATTTGCATCACTTCTTCAATATTGGGTTGCATCTGAATGGCATTTACTACCTGTAGGACTTTGGGAAGATGGATGGAAGTCGAGTATTTTACCGTCAATTGCATTGGCAATGGGGCCGTTAGCTTTGTCGGCACGTTTCATTCGAACGGAAATGATTGAAGTATTAAGTTCTGACTATATTACATTAGCAAAAGCGAAAGGTGCGAACGGTTTTGAAATTGCTTTCAAACATGCTTTCCGTAACGCGCTCATTCCGCTTGTTACGGTTTTAGGGCCAGTAGCAGCTGGATTAGTAACCGGTTCGTTAGTTGTTGAACAGATTTTCGCGATTCCTGGTATCGGAGAACAATTCGTTTCATCTATTATGACGAATGATTTTGCGACAATCATGGGAACAACACTGTTCTTCTCAGCATTACTGATTTTCATCATTTTCATTGTAGATATTCTTTACGGAATCATCGATCCACGAATCCGTTTGTCTGGAGGTAAAGGGTAATGAAAAAAGAACTACAACAATTACCGCCGGAAAAGTTTGAAAGAATTACAATTGACAGCGATTCAGCTGAGCGCATTGCAAAACCTAGTCTAAGCTTTTGGCAAGATGCTTGGTTGCGTTTGCGTAAAAACAAAGGGGCTGTCGTCAGTATCTTTGTTTTAATTTTACTCATTGCCATGGCATTTGTTGGTCCGTTAATGAGCGGACATGAAGGGGACGCACAAAATCTTCGACATGCGAACTTGCCACCGAAAATTCCTGGTATCGAGCATCTCGGAATTTTTGACGGACATGGGAAACTTGGTCAAGAAACAGTCGATCTTTATGAACTGAAAAAAGTGGACGAGTACTATTGGTTCGGTACAGATGGACTTGGTCGTGACTTGTTTACGCGTCTGTGGGAAGGTACGCAAATTTCCTTGCTCATCGCTTTTGTCGCTGCATTGATTGATATGGTCATTGGTGTGGCTTATGGTGGGATTTCCGGTTATTTTGGTGGACGTGTAGACGACGTGATGCAGCGAATCGTTGAAATCCTGATTGGTATTCCAACGCTAATTGTCGTAATCTTAATGATTTTAATCATGGATCCGGGAATTCTTGCGATTATTATCGCCATATCGATAACAGGCTGGATCGGCATGTCACGTATCGTCCGTGCGCAAATCCTTAAGTATAAAGGACAGGAATTTGTCCTCGCTTCGAGAACATTAGGAGCAAGTGATGGACGAATTATTACTAAGCATTTATTGCCAAATATCCTTGGGATTGTCATCATTAACACGATGTTCACGATACCGAGCGCGATTTTCTTTGAAGCATTTCTAAGTTTCATCGGCATTGGGTTAGTACCTCCTGATGCATCATTAGGGACGTTAATTAACGACGGATATAAAGTGATGGAATTCCAACCGTATGTACTATTATTTCCATCGTTAGTTATTAGTATTTTAATGATTGCGTTCAACTTAATTGGTGATGGATTACGAGATGCACTTGATCCAAAAATGAAAGATTGATTGGAGGAAAGCCGAGATGAAAACGATATTACAAGTAAAAGACTTGGAGCTTTCCTTCCATACGTTTGCAGGTGAAGTGAAAGCGATTCGAGGAGTCAACTTCGAATTGAAAAAAGGGGAAACGTTAGCGATTGTAGGGGAGTCTGGATCGGGTAAATCCGTTACGACGAAATCTATTATGCGGCTGTTACCTGAAAGTAGCTCTGAATTTAAAAATGGTGAAATCTTGTTTGACGGCAAAGATTTGACGAAGTTGTCAGAGAAAGAAATGCAAAAAATCCGTGGAAAAGACATTTCGATGATTTTCCAAGACCCAATGACCTCCTTGAACCCGACAATGACAATCGGTAAACAAGTGATGGAACCGATATTAAAGCACCAAAAATTGAGCAAAGTAAAAGCGAAAGAAGTTGTCATCGATTTGCTTCGAATGGTGGGACTTCCTAATCCGGAAGAACGATTCAAAATGTATCCTCACCAATTTTCCGGCGGTCAAAGACAACGGATCGTCATTGCAATTGCACTTGCTTGTAACCCGAAAGTGCTTATTGCGGATGAACCGACGACGGCTTTGGACGTAACAATCCAAGCGCAAATTTTGGAATTAATGAAAGACATTCAAAACAAAGTCGACACGTCCATCATTTTCATTACACATGATTTAGGTGTCGTGGCGAACGTTGCGGATCGTGTAGCGGTTATGTATGGTGGGAAAATTGTTGAAGTCGGTACGGTGGATGAGATATTTTATAATCCTCAGCATCCTTATACGTGGGGATTGCTCAGTTCCATGCCTTCACTTGAATTATCTGAAGAGAAATTGTATGCCATTCCAGGTACACCGCCTGATTTGCTGAACCCGCCAGTAGGGGATGCATTTGCTTTAAGAAGCGAATATGCGTTGCAAATCGATTTAGAAGAAGCGCCACCATTCTTTAAAGTGAGTGACACGCATTATGCGGCAACGTGGTTGTTGCATCCAAATGCACCTGAAGTGGATCCACCAGCAACGATTATTGAGCGTATGAAAACGTTCAAGGGAAGCAAGTATTACAAACAAGCGCATGGAGGTGAGGCATAATGACAGAAAAACTGCTCGAAGTGAAAAACTTGAAACAGTATTTTAACGTAGGGAAGCCTTCTGAAGTGCGTGCGATTGATGGCATCAGTTTTGATATTCGTCGTGGGGAAACATTCGGTTTAGTAGGGGAGTCCGGTTGTGGTAAGTCGACAACTGGAAGAACGATTATTCGACTGTACGATGCAACAGATGGAGAAGTTCTCTATGACGGAGTAAGCGTTCATGGCAATAAATCTAAAGCAGAAGTAAAATCCTTGAATCAAAAAATGCAAATGATTTTCCAAGATCCGTATGCATCCTTGAATCCGCGTATGAAGGTACTCGATATTATCGCAGAAGGCCTGGACGTTCATGGTCTTGTGAAAAATGCGAAAGAACGGAAACAGAAAGTCGTTGAACTATTGGAAACGGTCGGTCTGAATAAGGAACACGCAGACCGCTATCCACATGAATTCTCTGGTGGACAACGTCAGCGGATTGGGATTGCGAGAGCACTTGCTGTAAATCCTGAATTCATTATTGCCGACGAACCGATTTCAGCACTCGATGTGTCGATTCAAGCACAAGTCGTCAACTTGTTAAAAGACTTGCAAAAAGAAAAAGGGTTAACGTATTTATTCATCGCGCATGATTTGTCGATGGTAAAATACATTTCCGATCGAATCGGTGTTATGTATTTCGGAAAGTTAGTCGAAATGGCACCTGCTGAAGAGTTGTATAAAAACCCAAGGCACCCTTATACGCAGTCATTGTTGTCGGCGATTCCGCTACCGGATCCGAACTACGAGCGGACACGCGTGAGAAAATCGTACAATCCGGCAGACCATCAATACGGTCCAAATGAAAATGTACAATTTAGGGAAGTTGCACCCGAGCATTTTGTATTATGTTCGGATAAAGAATTTGCTGCGATGCAATAAATTGTGCATGTTGAAAAGTAGACAATGTAAAACCAAGTATTCCGATAAAAGGGGTGCTTGGTTTTTGTCGTTTACAGTCGGAAAATATAGCGCTTTACTATAATCAGATAATTGTATATTATCAATATAAGATTCATAAGTTAGTCGCAAGATCAGTACGTCATGAAATGGGGGAATTGAATGGAGAACATTGTCAATGGATTGAATGCAATTTTATGGAGTACGCCTGTCATTTACATTCTTCTCGGTGTGGGGCTCGTATTTTCTGTGTTGACTCGATTTTTGCAAGTGCGGCATATTCGAGAAATGGTTAAGCTCATGTTTAAAGGGAAAAGTTCTGCAGCAGGTGTTTCTTCGTTCCAAGCGTTATCGATCGCCTTATCTGGGCGGGTCGGTACAGGGAATATTGCAGGTGTGGCGACAGCAATTTTTTATGGAGGCCCAGGAGCGGTCTTTTGGATGTGGGCAATTGCGTTTATCGGTGCATCCAGTGCGTTCGTAGAGTCTACGCTTGCGCAAATTTACAAAGTGAAACAAGACGGCCAATATCGTGGAGGCCCTGCGTATTTTATTGAACGTGGCATCGGTTGGAAATGGTTTGGCATGCTGTTTGCCATTGCAGCTTTAATTGCGATGGCGATACTAATGCCAGGGGTGCAATCAAATTCCATCGCTGCAGGAATGGATAATGCATTCAATATACCACCATGGCTCACGGGCATCGTCATTATATCGTTATTAGGTTTTATCATTTTAGGTGGCGTGAAACGAATTGCTTCAACGGCACAAATACTTGTCCCTTTCATGGCGATTGGCTATATGATTTTTTCGATTGTTATAATCGCAATGAATATACAACTTCTTCCTGAAGTAATTGCATTAATTTTTAAAAGTGCTTTTGCGTTAGATTCTGCTTTTGGTGGAATCATCGGGATGGCGATTATGTGGGGAGTTAAACGCGGGGTATTTTCGAATGAAGCAGGTCAAGGGACTGGTGCACATGCAGCAGCGGCGGCTGAGGTTTCCCATCCGGCAAAACAAGGACTTGTGCAAGCATTCTCGGTTTATATTGACACACTCTTCGTTTGTTCTGCAACCGCTTTCATGATTCTCTTTACTGGTATGTATAACACGCAAACGGAAGATGGGAAAGGTTTTATCGTGCATAATTTGGAAGGTGTGGAGCAAGGACCTGGCTATACGCAAGCAGCAGTCGACAGTATTCTACCCGGATTTGGTGCAGGTTTCGTAGCGATAGCATTATTCTTTTTCGCCTTTACAACGATTATGGCGTATTACTACATTGCAGAAACGAACATCGCTTACTTGTTCCGCAAACGGAATACAAAATCCGTTATGTTCATTTTAAAAATTGTTATTTTGATTGCAACTTTTTGGGGTACCGTTCGAACAGCTGAACTAGCATGGGCACTTGGTGACGTTGGTCTTGGCATTATGGTATGGTTGAACGTCATAGCAATTGTAATTTTAGCTAGACCAGCATTGCTAGCATTAAAAGATTACGAGCAACAAAAGAAACTGGGGTTGGATTCCGTATTTGATCCTAAAAAGCTCGGGATTAAAAATGCAACATTTTGGGAGAACTATAAAAAAGAAAGTGAGTAAGTTTGCAGAATAGCAATAAAGGAAAAGTGGATTGAACAGACTCAATCACACTTTTCCTTTTTATTTGGAGAGTACGTAATGACCTTATCGATATTCTCATGGAATAAAATTCTTTGCAGATTCGGGTGTTTCCATCCTTTGTTCACTGAGTAGATTAGAAACTGTCCCGATGGATAATCCTTTTTCTTTAATGCGTCGAATCATTTCATCCATCCCTTCGGCAGTCGGTTTTGTCGGATGCATGAGAACCATCGAACCATTTTCCACTCCATTTACGATTTTATTTACCATAGGAGCCGTTTCAGGTTGCTTCCAGTCAACCGTATCGATTGTCCATAAAACTGTATACATGTCTAACTGACGAGCAACGTCGACTGTTTGCTGGTTGAAGCTTCCACTTGGTGGACCGAACCATTTGGGTTTAACACCGATTGTTTCTTGAATGACTTCATTCGTTTTGTGGAGTTCTTCTTTTGTTTTGTCGAGCGACGATTGAGCTAAATCAGGGTGGGTGAAAGCATGGTTGCCAATTTCGTGCCCTTGAGCAAAAATCATTGTTGCCATTTCAGGATTATTTTTTGTCCAACTCCCGTCCAAGAAAAACGTTGCTTTTACGTCATGTGTTTCCAGTGCTTTCAGGATGGGTGGGATAAATTCATTGCCCCATGCGACGTTAATTAAAAAAGCGACCATCGTTTTCTCTGGATTTCCTTTAAAAATGGGGGAGGGCGGTAAATCAGCTAGTGTAACAGCAGGTCGTTCTTCTTTATAAATGAGTAACTCTTTGTCGAATTGATTCGCAGAAGCCATTTGTTTGAAACTTTGATCGACATCGATGAACAGACCATTGTAACCAGGTATTGCTTTCCAAACGCGATCAATGACTGCGTCAATTGGTTGTTCATTATGTGTTTCTGCGTAATCTTTTATCTTCTCGTGTAAGGTTTGCTGATTTTTACTGACAGGAATCGTAAGTTGTTCTGTTGTAGACGGTTTAAAACTTGTTAAGGAGATGAGGAGGCTGCCTAATGTTAAGCAAACTAAAAAGAGTAGACGTTTCATATCGTTCTCCCTCTATGAATTTTGCTTTAGGAATGCCCAAGTTTGTGCGGAAAATACATATGATAAAAATAAACCAAACTTCAACAAATTCCGTTAAAGTTTGGTCGGGATGATCCTGTGATCGCTTACATTTTTACTTAAGTAGATTGTTCAAAGTTGAAAACTTAAAGATTTTTAACAGGTTGCATACCTTTTGCCGTGATTTCTTTTTGATTCGCTCTCACTCTCTTAATATCCACTTGTATTAAAATTGAAATGATTAACGCGACTGCAAACAAACCGGCAAAAAATAACAGACTGCTTTCGTAACTACCCGTCGTATCTTTCATCCAAGCTGCAAACATCGGACCTGCAATTCCTGCAGCCGACCATGCGGTTAAAATGTATCCATGGATTGCTCCGAGTTGCTTCGTTCCGAATATGTCACCGATGTATGCAGGGATACAAGCAAATCCTCCGCCGTAACATGTGTAAATGACAGCGAGCATGATTTGGAAAAACAGTGCATTTGTCGTGAAAGGCAATAGAGCAAACAAAATAATCTGGATGGCAAAAAATGTTGTATACGTATGCGGCCTACCAAGATAATCGGAAATAGACGCCCAACCTAATCGACCAGCCCCATTAAAGAGTCCCAACACCCCAACAAGTGCAGCCGCCTGAATCGTTGTCATGCCGATACTTTCGATGGCTAGCGGTTTAGCAGCAGACAAAATGGCAATGCCGCACGTTACGTTAATGAACAACATGAGCCACAAATAATAAAAACGCTTTGTCTTTACGGCTTCGTTTGCTGTGAGCTGTGCTAAATCGGTTTTTGGTTCCACTTTTCCACTCTTAAGTTTCGCATCATATCCTGCTGGCAACCATCCTTCTTCCGGTTTTTCAAGATACAATGAGGAGAGAATCATAATGATAAAATAAGATGCACCGAGAATGTAAAAAGTATTTTGTAGTCCTACAGAAGTAATGAGTGCTTCCATGATCGGACTACTAATTGCCGCGGCAAATCCGAAGCCCATAATAGCTAGTCCCGTTGCAAGTCCGCGTCTATCTGGAAACCACTTTACGAGCGTTGAAACAGGTGCAATATAACCGACCCCTAAGCCGATTCCCCCTAATACACCATAGAAAATATAGAGTAGCGGGAGCGAGCCTGCGCTAACTGCAACACCTGCACCCATGACACCAATCCCAAAACAAATCGCCGCAAACAATCCGGCTTTTCGGGGTCCATACTTCTCCACGAAATGTCCAAGGAATGCTGCAGACAAGCCTAGAAATAGAATTGCTAAGCTGAAGGTCAACTGCACTTGACTTGTGGACCAACCGAATTGTTCAATGAGCGGATTTGTAAAATTACTCCATGCATACACCGATCCGATGGAAATGTGGATCCCGACTGCAGATGCGGCGATCAACCATCTGTTCTTCACTTTTTTACCTTTCAATTGCTAACTCTCCCTTCGGAATGAATCATGTGACATCGTTCGCTCCTGAAGTGTTTGTTTTATGAAAAAATGATACTCTATGAAGTTTGATGTAGAATTCTTGTAGACAGGAGACATAATTCTGTCACATTTCAGACATCGTACCACCAAGAAACTCATTTGTCACGAACAATTTTTAGAGAGTTTTTTATAGTGTGTGAATTCGTTCAGGGTGCGTATATACATTAAATGATTGGCCGCGAATGAAGCCAACTGCTGTAATACCTAACTCGTCTGCTAGTTGAATTGCAAGTTCAGTCGGTGCGGATTTGGATAAAACAATCTCACAGCCGATTTTTGCAACTTTCAGCAAAATCTCTGAAGAAATGCGGCCGCTGAAGACGATTACTTTGTTACGGACTGAAATTGAATTTTGGATACAATGTCCATAAATCTTATCCAGTGCATTATGTCTTCCAATGTCCATGCGTGTCACCGAAAATCCATCTGTATCACACAGCGCTGCAATATGCACACCACCTGTTTGATGAAACAAGTCTGCTTGTTCATTTAAAGTTTTCATGAGTTGAAAGCAATGTGCAGGTTGGAGTGTCACTGTTTGTTCAGTCATTTGTTTCGCGGTTAGCGCATCATTAGCGAATACAAATCCTTGTCGACTCATGCCGCAGCAAGAGGTAATATACCGCTTGTTTTGCAGTTGTTCGAAGAAGGGAAAGGTTTTGCTCGTCGTTACATGCACGATGCCAAGAGCTTCATCCACACGAATGTCTTGAATGTCATTGTAATCAATGATGATGCGTTCAGAGGCAAGGAAACCGATGACCATATCCTCAATAAACTCAGGGGTGCAGACGATGGTCAATAATTCTTTGCCATTCAACTTTACTGTAACAGGAAATTCAGTCGCAATCGTGTCTTCTTTCACTTCCCACTGGCCATTTGTAAAGCGCCATATTTGTTGTTTATGTGTCTTTTCCATCGATTTGCCTCCTTCATTCGATCGTTCTGTCAAATAAAAATACTGAAACGGCAATGTCATCTTCGATTTTAATATCCGAAAACAAATGGACAAATTTAGCACCTACAACGTCTTCCAAGCCTTCAGGTGGAGACTCCAAATAGACTTCTTGAATCATTTTGGTTCGTGCCATATGGATCATCTCTTTTCCTTCGGTTGTTCGGGCAATGAATTTTTCCGTCGGTGTCAAATTGCCATACAATGTGGAGATGACCATATTGTCGACAAAAATGGTATGAATGCGATCCGGACCTTTTCCGAATAAATCTTTTCGTAGTTTACGGATGATTGCATTGAAATCATGTACTTGCTTGGACATGAATCGTACTCCTTTTCTAAAATATAGAATACTCACTCAATAAATTTTTAAATGCATTGTATTTTCAAATTATATGGACTATAATACTACTAACGATGATGCTAGAGTACGAACCTGCTGTAGCCTTATCATGTCATTACTTTACATTTGGATCGGTTATTTAGCAAGACCTGCTAGGAGACTCTTCCACCATGACGCAATCCCACCTGCCTATCAGGTGTGTTTTGTCATGGTGGTTTTTATTTTGCAAAGGAGGCGTTAACGTGTTCATTAACATTGATGGCGTCAAGTATCCGTTTACGGAGGGCATGACGATCTTACAAGTAATTAATGCGCTGAAAATCGAACATCCGCAAATTTGTTACTTGCCTGAAGTGGACCCAATCGAAACATGTGACACGTGTATTGTCGAAGTAAACGGAAGCTTGACACGTGCGTGTTCAACAAAAGCTGAACCGGGGATGCACGTGTTGTTAGCATCAACACGAGCGAAAGCTGCACAAACGGAAGCGATGGATCGTATTTTGGAAAATCATTTGTTGTACTGTACGGTGTGCGACAACAACAACGGGAACTGTAAAATACATAACACAGTCGACATGATGGGCATTGAGGAACAGAAGTATCCTTATGAGCCGAAGTGTTCAAAAGACAGTGTGGATTTTACACATCCGTTTTATCGTTACGATCCAAATCAATGCATTGCATGTGGGCAATGTGTAGAGGTTTGTCAAAATTTACAGGTGAATGAAACACTAAGTATGGATTGGGAGAGGGAGCGACCGATCGTACTGTGGGATGGCGGCGCTAAAATCAATGATTCATCCTGCGTAGGGTGCGGTCATTGTGTGACGGTCTGTCCGTGTAATGCCTTAATGGAGAAATCCATGTTAGGAGAAGCGGGTTTCATGACTGGCTTAAAAGACGAAGTGTTGAGTCCGATGATTGAACTCGTTAAAGATGTTGAGCCGGGCTATAGCGGTATTATGGCGATTTCGGATGCGGAAGCAGCGATGCGTGATACCCGAACAAAGAAAACGAAGACGGTTTGTACGTTCTGTGGTGTCGGTTGTTCATTTGAAGTGTGGACGAAAGACCGTAAAATCCTTAAAATCCAGCCTGTATCTGAAGCGCCTGTAAACGCCATTTCGACGTGCGTGAAAGGGAAGTTCGGTTGGGATTTCGTGAACAGCAAAGAGCGGATTACGACACCATTAATCCGACAAGGGGATTCGTTTGTCGAAGCGACATGGGAAGAAGCGTTAGATCTCGTAGCAGAACGATTAGGGACCATTCATAAAGAGAATGGCGAAGACAGTATCGGCGTCATTTCATCTTCAAAAATTACGAATGAAGAGAATTACGTCATTCAAAAATTGGCAAGGCAAGTGTTTAAAACGAATAATGTCGACAACTGTTCCCGTTATTGTCAGTCACCCGCAACCGATGGACTTTTCCGGACAGTCGGTATGGGTGGAGATGCCGGTACAATAAAGGATATTGCTAGCGCTGGTCTAGTCATTATAATTGGTGCGAATCCGGCAGAAGGTCATCCTGTACTGGCAACTCGTGTGAAACGTGCACATAAATTGCATGGCCAAAAATTGATTGTCGCAGACTTGCGCAAGCACGAAATGGCCGATCGTTCCGATATTTTTATCAGTCCGAAGCAAGGGACTGACCAAGTATGGCTTATGGCTGTAACGAAATACATGATTGACAAAGGCTGGCATGACGCTGCATTCATTCAAGAGAACGTCAATCATTTTGGTGAATTCAAGGAAGTGCTGAAGAAGTACACGCTCGATTTTGCGGAGCATGTAACTGGGGTATCCAAAGAAAAGCTCATCCAAACAGCCGAAATGATTCGCGATGCTGATGGAACGTGTATTTTGTGGGGAATGGGTGTCACGCAAAATACAGGCGGTTCGGATACGTCTGCCGCTATTTCCAACTTATTACTCGCAACAGGCAACTACCGTCGACCAGGTGCAGGAGCTTATCCACTTCGCGGGCATAACAATGTGCAAGGTGCTTGTGATATGGGGACGCTGCCAGGTTGGTTGCCAGGTTACCAACACGTTACAGATGATGCAGCTCGAGCGAAATTTGAGCGTGCATATGGGGTGAAAATTGGGGATCGACCTGGGAAAGACAACATTCAAATGTTGCATGCCGTAGACGAAGGCATTATGAAAGGCATGTACGTTGTCGGGGAGGATATGGCACTTGTGGATTCCAATGCGAATCATGTCCATGATGTGTTGTCCAAACTGGAGTTCTTAGTTGTACAAGATTTGTTTTTCTCACGCACAGCGCGTTATGCAGATGTTATTTTGCCTGCCGTCCCTTCATTGGAAAAGGATGGAACCTTTACAAATACGGAAAGACGGGTCCAACGGTTGTATAAAGCGTTACCAGAGTTAGGTGATGCGAAAGCGGATTGGTGGATCATCCAAGAAGTGGCCAATCGTTTAGGAGCAGACTGGAATTATTCACATCCAGGAGACATTTTTGCAGAGATGGCAAGTTTGGCACCACTGTTCAGTCAAGCGGACTATACGAACCTAGAGGACTGGGACAGCTTTTTCTGGGGAAGTCATGATGGCGCAAGTACGCCACTCTTATATACAGATGGTTTCAACTTCCCGGATAAAAAAGCGCGTTTTGCATTGTCCGATTGGGTAGAACCTGTCGTGTATTCCGATGAATTTGACTTGCATATTAACAACGGCCGGTTGTTGGAACATTTCCATGAAGGGAACTTAACGAACAAATCTGCAGGAATTCAAGAAAAAGTTCCTGAAATATTTGTCGAAGTGTCACCACAACTTGCGAAAGAACGAGGTGTCGTCAGTGGATCGATGGTACGACTGATCTCTCCACATGGCGCATTACGCCTACCGGCACTCGTTACAGATCGCGTGAAGGGCAACGAGTTATTTTTGCCGATGAACTCTGTCGAAAAAGAATCCGCCATTAATTTCTTGACGGGGACAGCAGTAGACCAACGAACGAATACACCTGCTTTCAAACAAGCGAAAGTGAGAATGGAAGTGTTGAAAGAACGAGTGGATAATCCATTGCCTGCAACAAACCACCGAAACAAAAAACGCCATCCGCAAGACGGGGTAGAAGTGGAGCGCAAATGGGCACGACCAGGCTATGCGCATCTTACCGATCACGTGGAGAAAGGGTGAGTTAAATGGCTGCTCCAATTACGAAAATCAAACGGGTCGAACTGACACCCGAACAACAGCAACAAGCTAAAATTCAAGAACTACAAGCGGTTATCGCCGACCAACAAGAATCGATGAATAAGATTCTTGAACTGACAGCCGAGTTGGACAAAGCGGGTGTTCTTGATGCGGTAAATGCCATGGTAAAAGCAAAGGATGAAATTGCTGGAATCGCGGTGTCACAAGCATCACGCGAACCTGTTACGAATCTATTAAACAATATTATGAACATGACCGGCATTTTAACTACCATTGACCCTGAAGTGACTGAGAAATTGAAAAAGAGTGTATCAAGAGGAGTGCAAGAAGCGGAGTTATTTGAAGGGAACAATGATAAAGTATCAATCTTTCAGCTAATGACTGCACTTAACGACCCTCACATTAATCGGTCCATTAAATACGGATTGGATTTTCTCAGAGGAATGGGTAAAGGACTGGATGACAACTAATCTCAGTTTTTTATGAAACTATATTACGATCTATTCGTATAAGCTAATAGAGAAGTACATATAGTTTCAAAAGAGAGAGGGTATAAAATGGTTACAATTGAACAACAAAATGGAAACGAACAAAAACCGCTTAACATTTGGAAATCGGTTTGGCTGCATCCTCGGCAAACGGCACGCTATCTTTATGAAAACAAGACAGTCAAGTTTGCGCTGATTTTTGCAATGATTTCAGGTGTTTTTAATACGTTAGATCAAGCTTCTGGTAATGATGTCGGAGACTCGATGTCAATAGGTATTATTTTCTTGTTGTCGCTAATTTTAGGTCCAATAGGAGGGCTACTCTCCTTATATGTCGGAGGCGGCATATTGCATCTGCTATCAAAAATGTTCCGCGGCAGTGGAGAGTTCCGTGCGACAATGATGGCGGTAACGGTTTCCAACGTTATTTTCATAATGCTTGGTGTATTATGGATCCCTGATTTGCTCATTATCGGGAACGGGATGTTCACATCTGATTATGAGTTTTCTATTTTACAAGCGATATGGCTGTTTATTTCTGTCGCTATCACAGCTGTCGTTACGGTCTGGTCAGTAGTGGCTCTCGTAGCTGCGCTTGCAGAAATGCATGAAATGGCGACCTGGAAAGCAGTGATTGTGGTACTTTTACCAATCACGGTCATTACAATTATTATTGTGGCGATTGTAATGGTATTCTTACTTTCTACATTCTAATAAAAGAAGTAAAATAGCCATCCAGCGAAGTACGCGTCCGCTGGATGGCTATTATTTTTGCTTGTTGTGTTTTCGTTGCTCTTCTGCTTTTTGATACGTATCCTTCAGCGCTTCCCGATAATCACCGAGGGTCGCAAATTCGTTAGCAGCCTCAGCTGCCATCTTATTACGCATCCGAATCTCGTTGCGCTTCGTTACTTTGCGTTCAACACGATCCATAACTTTTCACCCCAACTGTCATTTTGCATGTAGTGTGGGTTTGTGTTTGATAAAATATACGTGGAGAAAAAGTAAGGGAGTGAAGCAAAGGGATTGCTCCTTGGAAAGACATTTATTATAATAGGAAAGTACTTATTTTGTCTCAGTAGCTCAGGGGATAGAGCAACAGCCTCCTAAGCTGTAGGTCGCAGGTTCGATTCCTGCCTGGGACGTTATCGCTCTACAAATCGCATTACACCGCGGTTTATTAACGATTCGTCACTCGTTGACTTAGAGGCAGTGTCACGCAGATTAGCGCGTAAGCCGTATGTCTTGTTTCGGCGGAATCCGTGTAACATTAACGGAGGTGTAAACGCGTTGAAACGTACTTTTATTGGCAAACGATTCGAAGGCATGTACGGCGAACCTTCGAACTCAAACGAAACACTTGACGAAGCACTAAACGCTTTTATACACGCAAAGGAAGCGGAGGGTGTGCGGCCGCGCACGGTCGACAATTACCGCGAGCATATTCGTTATTTATCCGAATATCTGCGAACTAAACTCGGTTGGCGCGACATACTTGTGAACGACTTGTCGTCGGAGGTTATTCGCGGCTATATAACTTATTTGCGGACGGAGAAACCACGCTACGAAGGCGCGGAAGGGCGCCAAGACACGCGAATTGGGTTGTCCGTCAATACCATCAATATACGGCTACGAACATTGCGTACAATGTGTCGTTTTTGGGCGAGGGAAGGTATCACGGAGCATAACGCGATGGAGAACGTTAAGAACGTAGTCGGTGACACATACGAAGAAGTTCCAGGCATTTCGGATGATGGGATAGATCAATTAATTGCGTCCTATGACGTCAATAACTTCGCAGAATGGCGCGACAAGGTACTCGTTATGCTACTGCTAGATACTGGATTGCGGATTGCCGAGGCGGTCAGCTTGTCGGTAGATAACGTAGACTTTCGACTGAACACAGTATACGTGCCGTCGCAAGTCGCTAAGAATCGACGTATGCGCGAAGTACCGTTAAGCCGTGAAGTAGCTAAGTTATTGCGCCAACTACACGAAGAATCCTGCGGCTATTTCGGTGATTCGCCGTATATATTTCATAACGCATATGGAGAACCATTCACGGCTGGCGCGTTTAGGACTCGTTTGAATAGACGTAAGAAACGTTTAGGATTCTCGCGCCTAAGTCCGCACATGTTTCGCCACACTTTTTGTCGCAATTACCTGCTGAATGGCGGCGACTTGTTTACGCTACAAAAGATCGTGGATCACGCGGACATTGAAACGACGCGAAAATACGTTCAGATGGAAACGGAGCATGTTCGCGCGCAACACAATAAATATTCACCAGTTAAGCGGATATTGAAACGCCGTTAATATATTGATAAGTTTTCAAATAATTGGTACGATAAGTATATACGAATATAGGAGGTAACTTCATGAAAAAACCGATTTACAAGCGCTGGTGGTTTTACTTGGTAGCGTTTATAGGTCTGACTGCAATACTAGGCGCAATAGGTGCGGCAATGGACGACGGCACGGCAGCGGAGCCGGAGAAGCCCGTAGCGCCGCAAGCAGAAGCCGTAAAGACAGTAGAGGAACGGATCGACGCATTAGAGCTTAAACGCGTGTCAGTGTCGTCCATAACCGACAATAACGACGTAGTATTGCCTTATTTGGTTTACGACGCAACGGGCGGCCACAAGTCGTCTGTGCGCGTCATCACGAAATACAGCGACGCAATTGCGGGAGAGCTAACGCAAGACGCCGACATTAGCGAATTGACCATATTTTGGGAACTGCCCGGCATAATGAAGGAAGGCGCCGGCAATGTCGCGAAGTTTACGTATACGCGCGTTGAGGATAAGTTAGTACACGCCGAAACGTGGCTTGCGCCTGCCTTGCGTGAATAGCCGCGCATCTATATAGGAAGTAACACGACCCTACGCTTAATTGCGCGGGGTCTTTTTTTTGCGTTTATGGCGTAGGTCTTTAGGTTCATTTACGCAAATAACTCCGCACTTGTCGATTTCAAACGATATAGCTAGTAAGGAGGTGCAAACGGGATGACACTATTTGGCAAGGCGGTAATTGCGGTTTACTTCGCAGTATCGGCATACTTCGTGATTAAGGCGTACATTGGCGCGCTGAACGATGAAAGAGCGTAAGGAGGGCGGTAAGATGACGCAAGAAGAAAAACCGGTCATAGATTTTCGCGAGCGTCCGTTCTTTCTAATGACGCGCGATGTAGTCGATAAAGACACGGCGCTCCAAAAGCCGGTGGACATTGCGGTGTACGCGGTACTATGTATGTTCGCGGACAACAACGACAAAACATCATACCCGAGCGTCGAGAAGATTGCGCAAAAGGCAAGATGTAGTGAGCGTGTGGCTAGGCGTTCTTTGCAGGCGTTGAAAGACGCAGGTTATATCGACATTAGAAAACGGACGGACAAGCGAGGTTTTCAAGCATCGAATCAATACGTATTACTAGACGTAGCCCTGTCGTAATTGACAGCCCGGCACTGTCGTTTTTGACAGCCTCGGGGTGACAGAAAGGACAGACTAACTATACTTACTGTTATCTATACTTATAGTTAACTAAACTAAAGATAGCGCGCAAAGGGAAAAGACAAGATCAAGACCGTTGCTCGGAAACAAGTTTCCTCGCTATCTATCTATTAAAAGATACACGCAATCATATCACTGGCGCGCCAAGTCTTTTAAAAGAATAAAAGAAAACTAAAGCAAAAGAAAGCGGCGGCCCGGCGGCACCACGCGCCCGTCCAACGCAATTCAAACGAGCGGAGTACGCCACGACGAATCAATTACGATTCCGAGCGACGACTAATAGGTTCACGCCAAGACGTTGAGTTGCGTTTGATGGGCGTGTAAGCAAGGTACTCTATTGCGCTGTCATTTTACGTCGCACACGCCGTTCTAGCGCTTTAGGGTATAAACACATAGGGGCGTCATTACAAGCGCAAATACACGGTGAAAACACACGATAAACATACAAAGGAGTGGACGAAGTTATGACAATCGAAAAAGATACTAATTTTTACGAGTACCAGCAGAATAACTCAGGCGGAGGCTTCGACGTTGATGATAAAATTTGTCATCGCGTACTCATCGAAGCAATTTCGGCAGAAGATGCGGACGAGAAAGCGCAGGAAATGGGTATATACTTCGACGGGGTTGAGAGGGGAATTGACTGTGATTGCTGTGGAGATAGGTGGTACTCGGGGACGCAAGCGATGTCTGGTGTATGGTCATTTAATCCGCGGGTAAGTACGGCGGATAAATTTGAAAATAATATCGTATTGTATGCGCAGTATCATGCGGATGAATGGGGATGGACAATTCCTGACGCGAGGATATTCTACGCGGATGGGTCTGTTAAAGAAATCTACATGAAAGAGTGAGGCGGAATGACAATCGAAAAAGTAGTAGTACCGCGCGAGGTTGCGGAGGCGGTCGAAACATTACGCAAGAGAGGTTATACAGATTACAGCGTACTAGATGACGTAATAAGTACGCACGGCACACGTAATGGCAACGTAATTAAGGCGTGGCTGTACGATACTAAGACTGAAATGGATGTATTGATGCGCGCACTAGTCGTCGGATACACCGTAGAAAAGACGTCGGAAGAAAAGGTGCGCGATTATTACAAAAGAATAAAAGATGAATACGACAGTGATCGACTTTCATTCGACTTGGGGATTCTAACTGGCGTAAGTAGGACGCTCGATATTCTTGACATTAAAATCGAAGGAGTGAACGCGGAATGACAAAACGCATCGTAACAATCAACGATACAAACTATCGCCTAGCCCTTGACGCGGACAATATTCAGATTGAGCAGCGGGTAACGGTCGACCCAACGAAATCGCCCGCATTTAACCCGGCAAAACACGACACCGCAATACGCCAGGAATGGCGCAGCATCGGCAAGTACTATACGTCAATACCGGCGGCACTCGAAGGCGTGCTAAAACACGCAATGCACAGCGGACCGGACACGGACGTACGCGGACTGCTCGCTGAATTACAAGCCTTTCGCGCGGAGTTAAACGCGTTGTGGGCTACGGAGGTATAAACGCTAGGGCAGGCGGCTAGGCGCGCTAAAACAATGGCGCAAACGCTTTTAAACAAGGAGGTAACGTTATGCAAGCAATAAATCCGGGCGAAACGTATTTAATCGACGGGAAGGCGCACAAAGTCATTACGGCGGTTGCGTCTATGGGGCGCACACATACCGGGCGTATTGCGCTGTCCGAGCCGAAATTCATACTCGAAGATATTGCGACGGGCGAGCGCTTATGTATTGCGGAAAGCGTATTAAGAGCGAGGTTAAAGGAGGAAACGGAATGAGCGAACCAATTACCGTGCCGACTGAATCACGAGATGTTGAAGTTAGTTCGCGTCAACAAGCAATCCGTATGATTTGCGCAACGGCATACGCACTACAACTCACCATCGAGGAACTACGCGAACATGATGAAATTCAACGATTGGCTCAACACTATGGAATTAACACCGACGATATTAGAACCCGCGCGAATCTTGACCGCGAGGCTGCGGAATGTCACGGGTACGTAAACGTATACGAATTTAAAATTGGAGGGGAATCGGAATGAGTGATCGATTAACGCAGGAAAAGATCGAGGAAATCCGCAAGCGGGCGGAGGATGCTGACGGAAATATCCTTGAAGATGTAAGAGTCATGGCGGCGAGGGACATGTTGGCGCGCGAGGACATTCCCGCACTACTTGCGGAGGTTGAGCGATTGCAAGAAGTTTTAACTGACTTGGCTAATTACGGAACGCGCCATGACATTACGCCGACGATTGGCGGTCGAATACAAAGCTGCGTCGATGTGAGCGGCTTCTATGAATACATGCGAAGTATGGATGAATCAGTAAGACGACGGGCGAAGGAGGCGCTAAGGAATGACGGCGAAGGATAAAGTTCTTATATATGACGCAGAAACTTCGAAAGTAGTGGCGACAATTAGCGTAGAGGAATATCACCGTTTACTTGCGGAGAATGAACGATTGAAATACGCAGAACAAGCGCACGAAAGGTGCTTTAAAGTCGCAAGAAGTAGGCAGGCGTATATAAACGAGTTGCACACGTCTTACGAAGACATGACGTCAATTGCGCTATGGGCGACGCGCAGACTCGCGAATCAACAGCATAAGGACTTCGCATATGACGCGATTGAAAAGAACTTGGGGACGGAGGTTGAGCGGGTATGATTAAACGGTTAACATGCGTCCATCATTGGAGGACTGTTAAAGTCTACGTATTCGGTGGACGCGACGTTTATGGGTGCGTAAAATGCGGATCAATACGTAGGAAATGGTCGTACGATTACGCAGAGTGGCGCTTCAAGCGTGAAATGAAAGGAGATACATTCGAATGTCAGCGAAGCCTAAACTAGCACCAGCGAAAGACTGGCGCAATCGTCCGCTAGAAACTTGGAATGTCAGCAGCTTTTGCGCGTACCTAACGGACAAGCACGTCGCCATGTTCGGCATACCCTACGCACCAATGCGCGGCTGGCGGACGGAGCAAGGCATACTAGGCGTACTGATCGGCACGCAATCGCGCAAGGAACCGCGTCCACGCACGGCAAGCAATGCGGCGGTCAAGCGCTTCATTGACGATACCTTTGCGTCCTACAAGCCAACGCGCGAATGGCCGGGCACGTCGTTCGGATTTATGTGGACGTACCGCAAGCACGAATGGCAGCGTATCTTAGCGGAAGAAATGGCGCAGGAAAGGCGTAAGGCACACGCAGCCCAAGCGCAAGATTATGCGGAATATGAAGGATGGTGAGCGGAATGGTCACGCTAATAATAGTAATAATTACCTACGTAGTACCTGCGGTGTTTACGTGGATTCTCATTCGTAGATTTTGCGTTATTAGTAGGCAGGAGCCGGAAGTTTTGGACATATTCTCAGTATTCATCCCGTTCGTTAATATCGTGACAATTCCAATTGCAATTAGTGCGACTAATCGTTATTTACCAGGCAAGCGGAGTGTTACTGAAATGTTCTTCGGAATAAAGAAAGACGATTACTGGCGAAAGGGGGACGCGGAATGACGCTAGATCAAATAACGGAATACGCACGTGAGTTCTTACGCAATAGTTACGGTATGGAAATGGTTGAACCGATCAAGCGGAATAATCGACTCACGCGGTCAATGGCGCGTTATGTGTATTACGGCGAAGAAGAATCGCACATAGAAATAGCCGGCTTTATGTTAAAGTATGCGGCAGATTGCGTTATAAAGGCAGTAATACGACATGAATGCGTTCATTACGCAATGCACCGATTATGTAGACCGTTTGACGACGGGCAGGCAGAGTTTGAAGCGGAATTAAAGAAGCGTGACGCGCCGTCAACTGGATTACTAAAGGTCGGAGAATTCTATGATTGCGAATGTTCTAAATGCGGAAGCAAGTGGGACAGCGATTGCCCGAGACTATTGCGTAATCCAACGAAATACGTAAGCGTGTGCTGCCGCGCAAAAATAGAAGTCGGAGAGGTACGTATATTAGACGGAACGGAGGCGTTAAAATGACGTGCATACTAAACGACTACAAACGCGGCGGCTGTAAGTCTTGCGCGCCGCACTGCCAGCACGCGATAGCCTTAAACGGCTTAAACGGTAACGGCGGACGGGTTGGCGTGTCGGGACTGCCCGCGGAATATCGCGGCATTACGTTAAACACGTCGCCCGCGCGCAAGGATCAGCGGCAAATTTACGAAACTTTGACCGAGCGATACGTGCCGACATTCGAGCGGCAGTTTGGTGATAGCCCGCGCATTAAGTCGCTCTACCTTTGGTCGGAATCGCCCGGCACCGGCAAGACAACGACGGCGAGCGCGCTACTTAATGAATGGCTTATTGCGAGCTATCTAGGGGCAATTAAACGCGGCATGCAGCCCGCGCAGGTGAGCGCAATATTCTTTGACGTGAACGCCTTTCAAACGGACTACAACCTCGCGACAATGACGTCAGACGAAACAGGCATGAAGCGGCTGGCCGAGCGCATTAAACGCGTACAGCAAGCGCCGTTTGCCGTGCTTGACGACATTGGCATAAGGGGAGCTACGGAGGCTTTTCGCGCGTACTTGCACGCCGTCATTAACTACCGCGTGACTAACGGACTGCCGACGGTATATACGTCCAACTTGCCAATGGCGGACTTAACTGGCGTATTTGATGCGCGGCTTTACGACCGTATACGCGATCAATGTATCGACATGCACTTCACTGGCGCGTCAAAAAGGGGGCGGCGATAATGTTGGAAATGATTGTGTGGATTGCAGCAATTCTCGTAACTATTAAAATCGCGTACGAAATCGGCAAGCAAGACGGTTATAACGTAGGCTATCGCGAAGGCTATCGCTACGCGGCGCAGTTTTGGCAAACGAAAGGGAGGCGCAATATATGGCAATGATCGAAAAAATAAACTTTGGCGATATCGTAACGGTCGAGGACTACGACGGCTATTACTTCCGCGTGACCGGCAGACAAACGCAAATATTCGAATATGAGAACGAACCGACGGAAACCGAGTACATGCTCGACTTGACTTGCGCGCACACGGAAAGGTTAGTGCTTGCATATATCGAGGACGTTACGCTCGTCGCAACTAAAGACGAAGCCGACGCATTCTTAGCGGACAAGCCAGCGCCCGAAAAGTACGGCGGCGGTATTTCCGTAATGTTTGCGCCGTGGTTCGGCGGCGAAGACGATAATAGAATTACCGTAAATATACCACTCACGCCCAAGTCGCGAGCAACGTTAGCGGCGATACGCGAGGCGCGCATTGACGTACTGCTAGATGAATGGACGGACAATGCGACGAAGGCACGGGCGGTAGGTGACGAAGACGGCTTCTATGCGGCGCGTATTGGCGAAATTGAGGCGGAGATTATAGCTATAAAGGACGGTGACTAACGAATGGAACACGCAAAACTACTGCTTAATCGCGTCATAGAGGAAAACGCATACGACATTCTAACGCGCTATAACATTACGCTCGACGACATGCCTTCGGAAGTTGACCGCAATACTTACCGTTTCATACAGGAATATGCGTCCAGGAACGGAGGGCAAGCGCCAAGCTATGCGCTAGTCACGACGGAAGTGCCGGGCTACGAATATATACCAGGCGTGACCGATCATTACGAATACCTTGCGCGCGAAATTAAGAGAGAAACCGGCAGACAAATAGTCGCTAGTTGGTTTGCGGAAGGAAAGTTTGAACGAAATCTTAACGAAATGTCTATCGAAAGTTTCATAAATGATTACTTGCAACCGGAGCTTGAAAAGGTTAAACTAAGAACAAGCGTTCGAACTAAGACAGGAACGGACATTAAAGCGGACGGCTCGAAATTCTTAGACGAATATATTGAACGCAAGGAAGGTCGTTCGTTCAAGTTATGGAAGTCTAAGTTTCCGCTAATTAACGGACAAATAGGCGGCTATTTCAGCGGTAATATGTATACGTGGTACGGTCGTTCAGGGCGCGGTAAATCCGTATTTACTATGGAAGAAATAATCGAGGCAGCGTTTCAAGGCGCAACTGTGCTTGTTTGGGCGATGGAAATGTCGCGCTTCGAATGGATGGCGCGAGCCTATTCGACAATCAGCGCACGAGTCAGCGGAACAATCGAGAAAATAGACGGCGTAGACTATGAGGTTGGTTTCGAAAATAGAGCGCTGCTATCCGGTAAATTATCGGAAGGTTACGAAGAAGGTTTGCGCGTATTCATAACGAAGCTCGCAAACGGAGAAATCCTACCCGGTAATATCATCTTGCGTGCGGCGGACGACAGCGACTTCCTAGAGCGTGATACAAGGCAATTACACGCGGATATTAAAGCGACTAAAGCTGATGTAGTTCTAGTAGATCCGATATATTTAATGGACTTTGACGCAAATACTTCGAAGGTGGCAGGCGGTGACGTAGCGAATACTTCCAAGCGCATACGGCGTATAGCAGGCTCGGAGAAATGCGTCATTCACATCGTAACCCAGGCGGAGGAAACTCGCGAAGACACTGACGAAGAAGGCGACCGACTTCTATGCGCCCCTAAACGCGCGGAAATTAAGAAGACGAAGAGCGTGCTAGAGGACGCGGCGAATACTTTCGGAATTGACTCGTTAAATGGCGAAGGAATTATCGAAATAGGTAAGGGACGTAATGGCGGTGAAGGCACGAAGATCAACGTATTATACTTGCCAAACTACGGAATTGTGCGTGAAATGGAAACAGGCGAAGCTATTGCGGCAGAGTTCGATTTTTAAGTAGTAGACAAAAACTGTGAAATCAGAAGGGTGATCAATATGTCTAAATATAAGTGCGTAATACCAATGGTACTTGAGGTTGTGGATGATGACGGGTGGCGCGTTGAGAATGAGCATACGGCAATCGAAGAAGGAAGCATATGGGAATTGGATAATAGTGATTACAGATTCGTAGGTGATAGTGATTCGATTCGCTTAGAGGATGAAACTGGAAGGTGGATGGAAATACAAAGGGATGACTTTGTCAATCACTTCATTGCGATGTGACACAGTACGTCCAAACTACGCAATAAGAAAGGAGGCAGACGCATGGCACTAATAAACATACGCAACCAAACGCTCAACATCGACATCACCGAAGAACTATCCGTATACGACTTCGGCTACCAAGCGGACTGGCGCGCGGACAAGCTAATTGCACGCTCACCGTTCCGTGACGACAACAAGCCGTCATTCTACGTCCACCTCGACGGGCCACACGCAGGCACTTGGGGCGACAGCGGCAGCGGGCAAAAAGGCGGCTTGCTGGCACTACTAGCCGAATTGCGCGGCGAGTGTGAAGCGGACGTAGCGGACTATTTAACGGCCAAATACGGCGCGCCAACGAAAGCCGGCGAACCGATCCGTATTATTGCGCCGCAATTAACGACGCGCCCGACGTACAAGCAACCGCAACCTATTACGCAAGCAGTAAGCCCGTATCTACTAACGCGTGGCATCACTGCGGAAGTACAGCGCCTTTACGCGGTAGGCTACAGTGATTCCGCGCCAGGCTTTACGGCGATTCCGTGGTATACGCCGCAAGGTCGTTTAGCCAACGTTAAATACCGCAGCACGCGCGGCAAGGACTTCTTTTACGTCAAGGGCGCGACACCTATTGCTGATTTAGTATACGGACTGGACGTAATAAACGAATCGCGTGAGGACATGGCGGTACTTTGCGAAGGCGAGATTGACGTCATGTCGTGGCGCGTATCCGGAGTACCTGCAATTGCGGTAGGCAGTGCGTCCATAAGTCCCGCGCAAGCCGACGCAATCAAGCGGTCGAGCATACGGACTTTAGTATTAGGAGGCGACAATGATGAGGCGGGGCAGCGCCTTAACGCTAAGGTACGGGCGCAGTTAGCGGGGCAGTTAGCGTTGTGTGCGATAGATTACGGCGACTGTTCGGACGCAAACGAGTATTTAATGCGCCACGGGACGGACGCCTTACTACAATTGTCAAACTTTTCCGTGTCAAAATTGCGTGAAAGAGCTATACAAATCGGAAGCGTTTCAGTAAAATAAGCGTTAAGCGGCTAGGCTTGGCGCGTTTGTCGAATTATGGAAGAAACGTCTTTACTTTGCGGAAAAATCACGCTATGATAGTAAACAAAACGTTACCTTGCTGACGGACGGCATGACACCGCCCACGACTCGGATCACTGCGCGTTATAGACGTAGAGGTCATCGAGCGTGCAGTGCAAGGCAATCGCAAACTTTACCATCGTAGTAACGTTCATTAAGCGTCTATCATTCTCGTAGGCCGAGATAGTTTTAGCGTTAATGCCCGTGCGCACTTCGAGGTCGTGTTGCGTATAGCCGCGCGCAGTCCGAAGGTCGTATAGCTTACAGCGCAGATTAACGTTGATTACCGCCCACCTCCGCGGATAATTTTACCATTAAAAAAGACGCCTGGCTAGGCGTCAGTGTCGCGGATTACTTCGACTACTCGCTCGATGGATAAGTCCAAGTGATTGCAGATGCGCGCAATATGTTCCAATTTAACGGATTTATCGTTATTGAGCGCGACAGCTACGTTAGTTGATAGTTTTAATTCGATAGTTAGCTGCTTGATCGAGCGTCCTTTCGAATCTAAATAGCGTCGTAATGGCGCGTAAGTAAACATCATATTCACCTCCTAAAAGAATTATACCACAAATGGTTTGACTTTATCAAACGTCTATATTATAGTTACTAGTATATTCCGAAGTCAGCTAGTAAAAATAAATATTTTAAAAGTTTTTCAGATTTTACTCCGCACTTTGGATTTACAAACGATATAACTAGTATAGGAGGTATTTACATGACAATCAACGCAGCAATCAAGCAGTATCAAGCGACCGGTTGCGAAGTCGCGTTCGCAGAAATCTACGCACACATTTACGAAGGAGGGCGGGCGGTAGTAAGGAAGTTCTCGCGCCGATACAAATTGGACGAGCTGGACGTAGAATCAATGATTAATAGTAAGTTGCTAGACATTGCGACCAAGTTCGACGGTTCGCGAGGCAAGTTTAAAAACGCAGTGTACAGCGCTGTAAGGCTCGGATGCATCGACCTAGTACGCCAACAAACTAGGCGCGCCAGCTATGAAACGGAAGTTATGTACGAAGACGACGAAGGAAATGAGTTCGAACTGTACGAAGTATTGCAGGTTGCGCCAACAACCGGCGAAGACGATATTTTAACCGAAATACAAAAAAAACACGATCAGCGCCAACTGACCGCGTTTCTCTTATCGCAGGCTGACCAACAGACGACCAAATCCGTATCAGCCTACTTGCTAACAGACTCTTACCGACAAGCAGCCAAGCAAATCGGAAGTACCGACAAAACTGTAAAGACACGCATACGTAAACTCGCGCAATACTACGACCGTAGTAAGTTCGGAGATTATTACGACTATTTAAGTGTGCCTACGCAACATGTCGGCTAGTCTGCAATTTCCTTTACGATTATAGCACACACCGATTAGCTAATACAACTAAATTACAGGAGGTTACTTTCTATGTTTATATACGGATTACATTACGAAAAAGATTCACATGCGGAAAATAAACGCAACTTAGACGAAACTAAGTTAACATATGCGGACTACCACGGGAATATACCGGCGGATGACGACATTGCCGATTATTACCGTCCGCTGAAAGGAGTGCGGATTGCATGACGGTCGACACGCGCAAAATGCGGCCATACGCTTGTTCTGAACATGCTAAGGTACGCGCCGAGGAAAGGCTCGGAATACCGCGCAAGGAAGCGCATAGCCGATTAATGCAGCTTATGCAAACGGCAGTCTTTCAAGGTAATGACGGCGCAGGACGTATCTACGATCATCACAAGACGCGCACACGCATGATACTTTCTGCGGATAAAGACGTAATTATTACAGTATATTCGATGGACACTGTGAAGGGCGCGCCAACGACGCAAAGCGGACTATTCACCGGCGCAATCAAGGCGACGATCGAGCGCGAACTACGCAAAGCAACCGTAAATTACCGTCGTGTTTATAGACAGTATACCCACCGTTTGGCGGACGTAAACCTCGAAATTGCGACTTTATTTCGAAATAAAGTGCGATGCAAACATCCGGGCACGCAAGCAATTATACAGGCGCAAATAGACGTACTGGCGGACGAAGCAAAGGCGATACAAAACGCAATGGCGACGCAAGAAAGTGAGTACCGCGCGGTGGAAACGGAAGCAATGACGTACTTGGGAGGCGCAATAGATGACGAAATGGAGGTGACGATGTGAAAAACGAAGTTAAATCGGAATTAGATGAGTTAGTACTTAAATTAAAACGGATTATTCGCGATGAAACTGCGCAAATGCACGCAGATTTGGAGATTAGGGAGGCGCACGATCTACGTATTGAAATCCGCGAGTATATCGCAAGTAAATTAATTTAAGCCGGCAACTTGCGTCGGCTAGTGCGTGTGATAATGCGGCAGTCCGGGCAAGTAGCGGACGTAAGACCCCTATTGCGCGTACTAGCGGGCGCAGGTAGTAGCGTCGGTAAAATAGCCGTGTCCTTAACGCTTTAATGCGGTCATCGTTTGACTGCGCCATCTGTGGGGGTAGCGAGGGCATCGCGAACGGCTATTAGACGCACACTTGACGCACCGGCGGGCATGGCGCAATAGGCGGCGAAAGTTCTGAACGGAAGCCGAGCGCACCTAATGCGCGTGCCTACTAAATTATAACGAAAAGGGGACGTTTATATTGACGCAAAATCAATTCTTAGTCGGAGCAGAAGCAGACGCAGTAGTAGAATCAGCGGATAACGGCGGTAACAAGTCCGCATTTACATCGCTTAAATCAGGAACATCGTTGAAAGTCAAAGTCATCGGAATGAAAGATTACTTTCTGTTCTACAGTTACGGAATTTACGAGCGTATCGACTCTTTCGTGGCAGAAAAGCCGTCCAAAAAGACCGCTAAAGGATTTCCTACTGCCGACTTAACGCCGTGGGATAAGGCCTGGAAATATCACAAAGATTTATCGCAGGACTGGAGCGACGAACACGGGCAGGAAGCTTCGAAGTACCGCGCTAAAGCAAGATACGCTATGGGATTCTTCGACTTAACAAAAGGAGAATCTATTGCGATTGATTTATCGAAGAAGCAACATGAAGCTATCAAGTCTATTATCGAAGACTACGAGGAAGATATAGAAGGATTAGCGTTCACAATTAAGAAGAGTGGGAGCGGAACATCTACAACCGTCAGCTTAACTCCGATTATAAACTTAGACAAAGGTTTAACGGAGGATGAACGTAAGAACTTCGCCGACGCACCTACAAGTATTGACATGACGCAATTCTTCACGGCACCATTCTTCGCTAACGAAGAAGAGCAAGTAAAGCTACTTACGCAAGCAGGATTTGACGTAAGTTTGATCGGCTACAGTGCAGCATCGGCGCAAGCGGGCGCGGCTGACGACGCAGACGCAGACGCAGAATCGGATTCGGACGACCTCCCATTTTAAGGGGAGGCGTTCATTTCCCGCAAATATAACGGAAAGGAAGGCGGACAAATTGGCGCATGAAACACAAATTACAGGCGCAATCAGCGAGCTAACGGCTGCATCGCTGCTTATGACGCAGCTTGGCTACGAGGTCGCAAAGCCGCTGGTGCCGGAGGTCTACGATTTCCTTGCGCGCGACCCGTTAAACGGCGTTGTTTACCGCGTGCAGGTCAAAACGCTTCGCAAACGCACCGACCGCGACAATGCGCTCGTAGTCTATGCGCGCAAAGGTAACGGCGAGCCATACACAGCGGACGAGGTTGATTTAATAATCGGAGTTGACGGCGATCGTGCTTTTATGTTCGATTGCGTGGGTCTTTCCGAGTACTGGTCGACTGAAATGACGGCGCGCAAGCGTTGGATTACGTTAGAAAATACTACGGAAAAGGCGGCGGTATAAATGGCGAAATTAAACGGTGTAAAAACGTTAGATATGGTGAACGGTGAAATCACGAAGATTGCGTATGACGGTGCGGAGTATGAGAAGGTTGTAAGACCGAAAGTAGGAGATATTTGCGAAGTTGTCAATGCGTGGGGGACGGTTGAACAAGGAGAGTTCCACGTAGTAACTGAACTTACGGAGTCTTGCGGTAAAAGATTCACCTATATCGGGGAACACGTTAATTACTACGTGGATGGCTTCAATTATTTCCGCAAAGTGTCCGCACAAAAGCCGCAACTAGACGAGCGTGTGACTGCGCTGGAAAGTCGTGTAGATGCGCTTGAAGGCAAGGATAACGCGCCGGCCGAGCCTACGATTTACAAAACGGTCAAACGCCACGCAAAAGTGGGCGAGCGGATTTTGATCGTAGACGCTACGCTAACTGGCGGAGAGTACTCGAATGGTGACGTTCTTACGGTAAAGGAAGCGGACTTATGGCGGATGGCGGGTGGCGGAGGTACTGTCCGCGTTGAAGAACACGGACGCCGAATCTATCCGGAAGAATACGAAGTAATCGTCGAAGATAGTGCGCAAGCCACACCGCAAAAGCCCGCACCAGCGCAAGAAATCGAATACAAAGGCGCAAAATATACGCTAGTTGATCGCAAGGCGCAGGCGGGTGATGTCGTTTATGTAACGAAGGAAGCTAAAGGAACCTTAGCGATTCCAAATGACGCGTATTACTTAGTTAATAAGGACGGGAAAATTGACGCCGTGCCAAGTTACGGAGGTAGTTACGAAGTTTACGCGGAATATACTGACCGCACGGAAGCGAACACACTCGTATACGCCCCTGCGGAGCTGCCGAAGGAATTACCGTTAAAAGTCGGTGATTATGCGAAAGTTGCTCACGTAAACAGAGAGCGCAATACGAAGTATGACGTAGGGACAATCGTACGGATCGTCAAAGTAGACGGTTCCAAAGTCCCTTATATGGCTCACGGACTAGATTCTAAGAGTTCTCGATGGTTTACTGCGGAAGAACTTACGACTGCGACCGAAGAAGAAGTCGCCAAAGCGAAACGCGACGCAGTATTCACGGAGCTAGGACGCAAACCTGGCGAATTTAAGAAGGGCGATATTGTGCGCGTACTCCGAGACGATGACTTCCCTAGATTAATCAGTAAAGTAGCGGAGGTAAGTCGTCATTACGGAATTGGAGGCGGAGGTAACGTAGAGCTAGCCAATGAAGGCGCAGTTATTTTAGGTAAAGACGTAGAACTAATCGCGCCAGTCGAAAGTCGGTTAGACGCAAAGTGACGAACACTTGCTACTGCAACGCGCAACTAGACGTAGACGACGCACACACGGACGCAATTTACGACGAGCATACGCAACGCTACTTCTGCTCGTCGGATTGCTTCTACGATTGGGCGGACGCGAATAATGACGTAGTAATTGCGTTTTATGAGAGGATGAATGTGACGTGATCGACGTTAAACTAACGCTAAATCAGCGCAGTCCTTCGACGGGCAGCGCATTGACGGAAGCGGCGTCCAAGAAGCGGGCAAGTACCGAATCAATGGACGAGGCATGGGCGCGCCTATTTGCGATGAAGAACAGCGCGCCGGATCAAGAGCGTTTACAGGCGGTTAAGCGCGCTATGGACGCGGGCAAGGTCGGACGTGAGCCGGAGAACGTGGGTAAACGCTTTTCAAAGGCGGAAGCTTTGCGTTTATACACGATACTTGCCGAACAAGAGCGCGAAGGCAAACTGGCGGAACTTGTCGCGAATACTCCGTCGAACTATATACTTGCGGACACACTCGATAAACTTGCGGCAATGGCGAAGGATATACGGGCGAGTGACGTTATTGCGTTTGACTGCGAAACACACGACGGCAAAGGGCCGAAAGGTTCTGCGCTCGATCCGTGGAACGGTGAAATCGCAGGCTTTTCAGTAAGTACGCGCAAATATAACTACTATGTACCGATTGACCACGTTGAAAAAACGCCGTTGAATAAATACCCCGTAAATGACGTACTCGGCATGGTTGCGGCTGCGCTACTGACGGCAAAGATCGTTATGCATAATGCGCCATTCGACTGTAAGTGGTTCGCGGTCAAGCACGGGCTACGTCTTCAAGACGCTTTACATGCTGACACGCGTATTATGGCGATGTCGCTCGACGAGAACCGGTCGCACCGCTTGAAAGATTTGCTGACGGATTGGTTGCGCGAGCCTTCCAATAACTTCGACGAACTCTTTCCGAATACGCAATTTAACGAAGTTCCGCTTGACGTGGCGCTCGTGTACGCGGCAGGCGATACGGAGAAGACGTTAAAGCTATACGACTGGATTACGCAATGGTACGACAAGCGACCGGACTTGCGCGACATTAAGCGTCTGTTTTACGAAACCGAAATGCCAGTCGCGCGACAGTTTATTGATTCGGACTTGCGCGGTATACGCTTTGACGTAGAGGGAGCGGCTAAACTCGACGCAAAGTTGGCGCAAGAGGAAGCGGAGATACAGGCGAAGATTTACGAACTTGCCGGACAGGAAATCAACTTAAACTCGCCCGCACAACTTTCGCGATTACTGTTCGAAGACTTGCGCCTAACTAACCTCGGTAAAGGTTCGACGAATAGCCGATTCATGAACCGTATTAAAAACGAACATCCGATCATACCGTTAATTCTTGAATATAAGGAAATCGGAAAACTGCGGTCGTCATTTACGCAAAAGTTACCGAAAGACGTTAAGCGCGACGGTAAGATACATCCGTGGCACAACAGTTGGGGCGCGGCAACAGGGCGCTTTACGTGTTCAAATCCGAATACACAGCAGATACCAGCGAAACGCCCGGAAATCCGTCACTTATTTAAAGCGACTGCCGACGACCGTATTCTCGTTTCGATGGACTACTCGCAAATTGAGTTGCGCGTACTGGCGCACATGGCGAACGAAACGGTACTGATCGAGGCGTTCGAGCAAGGGCGCGACATCCACTCAACAACTGCGGCGTTAATCAGTAAAGGGCGTTATACCTACGAGGACATCGAGCGCGACAAGGAAACGGGCGGCCATCCTTGCGCCAAGCTACGGAAACAGGCGAAAATCGTAAACTTCGGAATCGTATACGGAATGGGCGCAAGCAAGCTCGCCGATACGCTCGAGATTACACCGAAAGAAGCGCAGGAAATTATCGACAATTACTTCGCAGGCTATCCGGGCATTAAGCGCTATATGGACGAGCAGCACGTGAAAGTTGCAAAGTACGGCTATGTCACGGATTTCGCCGGCAGGAAGCGCCGTTTGCAGGAGGACATTAAAGCATCGAAGAAGGATCGCTGGCGTTTGTTTTCCGCGCAAAGACAGGCGGGCAACTTTCCGATACAGGCTGGCGCAGGGACGATACTGAAAAAGGCAATCGTAGATTTGCGCGAAGTACTGGCTCGGCATGACGTCTATATCCTCCTACAGGTCCATGACGAACTGGTCTATGACTGTCCTGCGGATATTAGCGACGAGGCATTGCGTGAAATACAGCAGACGATGGAAAATGCGGTCAAGTTGAAAGTGCCAATACGTTGTGACATTGAAATAAATCCGCGTAGATGGGCGGAGAAAGGGAGGCGGTCTTAATCGTTAAGGAAATTCAACTAACGCAAGGCAAAGTTGCTCTAGTGGATTGTGAAGATTTCCGTAGATTAAGTATGTTCGAATGGCATTTTACTGGAAACGGGTATGCCGGACGTAGATTACCGGTTAATGAAGGTGGAAATATTGTATCAATGCATCGAGAAGTGATCGGAGAAGTTCCCGAAGGGATGGTAGTGGATCATATAAACCGAAATAAATTAGACAACCGTAGGTCGAATCTAAGAATAACCACTCAAAGTAATAATGCGGCAAACTCCGGACCGAGAAGAAACAGCACCTCTAAATATAAAGGGGTGCATTGGCGCAAAAAAGATATGAAATGGGTAGCTAAGATCGAACGCAAAGGACGGGCGCTTACAATCGGTTTATTCAATGCAGAGGAACATGCGGCGCTTGCCTACAATCAAAAGGCGAAGGAATTATTCGGTAAATACGCGTACTTGAATGAATTAAATATTTCAGAGATTGATTGGAGTAAGGAACACCGGTGTAGTTCCGACTACGTTGGGGTCACTTACGATAAGGCGAATAATAAATGGCGGTGTTATGTTCCGGCCGGAACGGACTTGCGTTATGACTTAGGGAGAATTATAGATGAAGAAGATGCAGCAAGATTAGTGGATTTTTGGAGTTACGACATCTTCGGCACAAAAGCGAAGTTGAATAGAAAAGTTGAGGTGGTTTGTTTTGGATAATCTATCATCCCAGATAGAAGGTGACTTGATCGCGTTACTGGACGACTTTCAGAGTTTACCGGAGGTTTTCGACGACGCACTAGACTCGCAGATTCACGCTTGGTACGTAAATCCACCGAAGGTCTGGCCACAAAAGCCGTACTTCTCGCCGTCAAGTCTCGGCAGTTGTCCACGCGAACTCTACTTGAAGGCGAAAGGCGCAAAACGCGACGCAGGCCGACGCCCACCGCACCAAGCGCGACAAGCGAAAATGGGAACGGCAGCCGGCGACATGATCCAGCGCGAGCTGCTGTTCATCGAGAAGCACTACGAACGGCTCACGGGCAACGCGCCACGCTTCCGTTTCCTGCGCGACGAACAAGGGCGCCCACGCTTCGAGGAATTCGCCAAAGCGAACGTCAAGGTGACGCACAATGGCGAAACGTTCTATCTAAGCGGCGCGCCGGACGGAATAATGGAATACATTACGGACGACGGCGAAGCGATCCGCGTAGGTCTCGAAGTAAAGTCGAAGGCATCCACGGCAGCCAAGACGTCGCTCTACTCAATGCGCGAGCCGGACGCAAGCCATAAGACCCAAGCAACGGCCTATGCGCGCATGTATGGCTGCGATTACTATGTCGTTCTTTATCTGAACCTCGCGAAGAAGGGTTGGTTTATGAGCGACGAGGATTATGCAAAGACTCCGGACCTGCGCGCGTTCTGCCTACGCATAACTGACGAAGATATTGCGCAAATACTCGACAAGCCTGCGTACGTGACGCGGTGTGTGCGTGAAAATACGCCACCTCCGCTAGACCTCGACGAATGGACGTTCAACAATTACAAGGAGGCATGCGCGCTAGACTTGTCCGTCGCCGAGTTTACGGAGCTGTGCGAAATTAACCACAAGGCGCAGCACTCGTCTATTAATGCGTCGAAGAAGCGCGACTATGCGGCAGCGATCGAGTTTATTACGGAGAAGCGCGAAGCCCAAAAACGAAAGGGGACGGTTTGATATGGCGAAAATCAATGTAGGCGATATGTTTCGCGTAGTAGATGTAAATTTGATTTGCGGAGGACGCCTTTCGTTTACCAACGGAAGAAAATACGAAGTATGTAAGGTAGACTCCGATGGATTTATTTACGCGATTGACGACGACGGGGATAAGTCGGTAGGCATTTCGATAGGAGAACGATGCGCAATAGAACTCATAAAGGAGGACGTAAAAATGACGAAATTTAACGTAGGTGATAAGGCGCGAATGATTCGCGGGGAGAACACGGCGTTTATGGCTAAAATTGGCGACACTGCTACGATTATCGGACGGCTAGACGACGATGGGCAGCACAAGGTTGAGTATGAGACGACTTCCGGAGGCAGGGAGCGTGGGTGGTTGAAACCGTCAAGCATGGAGCCGTTTGAACAATACCGCACAGAAAAACGCAAGGCACGCGTAGGTGAGCGGATTTTGATTGCGAATGCTTTCCTTACCGGCGACCACTACGCTGATGGCGATGTGTTCGAAGTAGCTGTCGCACAAAAGGATGACGACTTCAGACACGGCGGAGTATACGTCGTAGGACACGGACGGTTCATTCGCGACAGTGAATACGAAGTGATCGTAGCTGAAACGCCAGTGACGCCAGTAGCGCCAAACCTAGCCGAGCGCGTAACCGAGCTTGAATTGCGTGTAGCCGAACTGGAAACGCAACTTGCGGTAAAGTCGGTCGCGTCGCCGTACACAACGGAGGACTTGGCGCAGGCAATTACGTTAATGGCGAACATCGGCAAAACCCCAACGCCAAACGCCCGCAGAGCTGCCGTCATTAAGCAGGCGCGCGAGTTTGTGGCGGATGATTCGCTGAAAAAAGGGCGCAACGGGACGTATGTAATTAACTACGAGCAATTTACGGACAAAACTAAGCGTAACACGTTTATCAAAGGAAGTATAGCGACTTGCGTAGTTAAGTTCGAAGTAAACGCAGAAAAGCGTACGGTTGTCGCATTAATGTTCGGAGAGTATACAGGCAAGTTGCGCGCAAAGGCAATCGCAAAGTGTGCGCCAGACGACGTATTTAACGCGGACATTGGCAAGGCAATTGCGTTAGCGCGCGCATTAGGCATGAAAGTGCCGGCAGAGTTCTTGAACGCGCCGAAGCCTACGGAGTTCGCCGTTGGGCAGGTTACGAAGGGGTCGAGCGGATTGAATTTCGGCAAGGTGACGGAGATACGTGGGGGAAAGGCGTATACCACGTGGGGTTCATTCTGGAATTTAGATTCTATGAAGAACGGTAATGCGATAATCCTCGACGACACCGACGCGCAATATGAGGTAGCGTCTTGACGGTTAAAAAGACATTACGCATACTGGCGCTCGACATCAGCGCATCGCCCGGCTACGCAGTCCTTGAATTGCGCCAGTTAAAAGGCAAGCAGCGCCTAACGCTAATACACGTCGATCATGCGGCTACAAGCACGGATAATACGGACAGTGAAAGGTATTCTTACATCGAAGCTAAGACGGTGCAAGTCGTCCATGAATACGGGCCATTTGACGTAGTTGTGCGCGAACACTTCACGAAAGGGCGCAGCAAACGCGCTACGCAGTTAGTTTTTGGAGCATGGGCGGCAGTGGACAGCGCACTAGGGCGTTACGGCTACGCAATAAGTACGGACAATGAAATCACGCCAAGCGCGGTTAAGGCGGCAGTGGCGCACGGCAAGGCGGATAAGGACGAAGTGGAAGCGGGCGTGCGCGCAATATTGAAGCTGCCGGATGACTTCGTTTTTGCGACTGATGATGAAAGCGACGCGGTAGCGATAGCCATTGCGTACTTAAAATCGAAAGGATTGATTGCGGAATGAACAGTTATTGGCGTAAAGGCGAAAGAGCGTATTTCAACGATCTTGAAGGTAAGATATTGTCGCAAATAAACGTGGACAAAGACGCGGATGAGATTCGATTTATTACAGCAGACGGTGAAACATACGTAATGTATCACGAACAAGACTGTTGCGAGAGCGTTTGGGTCGAGGATATTAACGGCGAACTGGACGACTTGATTGGCGATCCTATATTACTTGCGGAAGAAGTTTCGCAGGAAGGCGACGATACCGATTGGGGAACTTCAACATGGACGTTCTATAAAATCTCGACTATCAAAGGGACGGCAGTATTGCGCTGGATCGGAGAGAGTAACGGGTACTATTCGGAGAGTGTAGACTTCAGAAAATTAAACGAAGGGGAGGTCGTACAATGACGCCTCCTAAAAAGCCGTTCGCAACACTGCTAGGCGAATTTATCGCGTACTCACTAATCGCGCTGTCATTCATCGTTTTGGCAACGCTGGCACTCGCAATATGCTTCGGACTATTGCGCCTGGTGGGACTCTTATGAACGGCGCGCAACTGACGGAAGCACGGCGCATTGAGTTATTACGGCTTAACGAGTTACGGCGCGGCGAGATACTATTCGACATGTCGCGCCTAAAGGTCGAGCAAGGGCGACTGGAGCGCGAATTGACCGAGATTGAGGACGCAATACAGGACTTAGAAAACGGTTAAAGGGGACGGTAAATTGACGGCAGGGAAAATCAAGAAACGCGACGGCAATTACGTCGACTTCGATTCGGACAAGATCATGCAGGCGTTATTACGCGCGGGCAAGGAAAGCGGCGAGTACGCCGACGATGAAGCTAATCGGCTTACGCAAGAAGTCGTGAACAACGTGGCGGACGACGCAGCCATTACGGTCGAAGACGTGCAGGATGCCGTAGAAACTGCGTTGCTTAATTCGCAATATAAGACGACGGCAAAGGCGTATATTATTTACCGCGAACAACGCAAGCAGGCGCGCAGGCCCGACATATTCAAGCGCCGCATTAACTTAAAGCCGTATGAATATCCGCATTTGATTGCGTACAAGGAAGCGATACAGCACTCGTACTGGCTTCATACGGAATTTAACTATACGTCCGATATACAGGACTTCAAGGTGAACGTAACTGACGCAGAACGTAACGCGATTAAGAACGCTATGCTCGCTATTGCGCAAGTAGAGGTCTCGGTCAAGACGTTTTGGGGCGACATTTACCATCGCTTGCCTAAGCCGGAAGTCGGAGCAGTTGGCGCAAGTTTTTCAGAATCAGAAGTGCGGCACATGGACGCGTATGCGCACTTGCTGGAGATTACCGGGCTTAATAGCGAGTTTGAGCGCATCGAGCAGATTCCGCAGCTATACCAGCGCGTCGACTATTTGACGAAGGGTGTTGCGCTCGCTAAGACGGGCAGTGATCGTGATTATGCGTTATCGCTACTATTGTTCTCGCTATTCATCGAGCACGTGTCGCTGTTTTCGCAATTCCTAGTCATTATGTCGTTTAATAAACACCGCAATATCTTTAAAGGCGTATCGAACGTTATTGAAGCGACTTCGAAGGAGGAGCAGATTCACGGACTATTCGGCATTGAACTAATTAATATTATTCGCGCCGAACAGCCGGAGTGGTTCGATGGTAACCTGGAGCGCGCAGTTATTGCGGCGTGTCAAGAGGCGTATCGGTCGGAGGAAATCGTTATCGACTGGATTTACGAACATGGCGACCTCGACTTCATGCCGAAAGCGACCGCCAAGGAGTTCGTCAAGAATCGCCTAAACAAGTCGCTGGAAAGTATCGGATATGCGCCGATCTTTGATGTTGACGAGGATGCAGTAGAAACTACCGACTGGTTCGATGACGAAATTGTCGCGACCAAACATACGGACTTTTTCAATAAACGAAGCGTCAACTATACGAAGCGCAGCCGTAGTATCAGTGCGGATGACTTGTTTTGATACGTAGTAGACAAATAATGTTGAGGGGTGAAAGACACCTTGAATAAAAGAATCATGAAAAAGAAAAATGAAAAGGCTAATAGAGAATATGTAGAATGGCTATATAAAGAAGAGTGCGTCTATAGCAACAAGCTAATAGGATTGCTTTGCGAATGTCTGCCCTATGTGAAGGATGATGGATTGCGAATAGAGATAGAAGGAATCATTTCCTCAAATAGTGTTTGACTCACAGTACGACCAAACTGCACAACTATAAATAACGAAAAGGGGACGATTGAATGACGAAAGATTTCGCATGGCTAAACGAAACAAGCCGCAATTTCCTAAAAGCCGACTATTTAATGGCAGGAGTAACGCCCGAACAGCGTATTAAAGAAATCGCAGACACGGCGGAGCGCATACTCGGCATCGACGGCTTTTCCGATAAGTTCTACGGCTACATGGCGCGTGGCTATTACTCGCTGGCATCGCCAGTATGGACGAATTTCGGCACGGCGCGCGGACTACCGATCAGTTGCTTCGGCTCGCACATCGAGGACAATATGGGCGACATTTTGTACGCACAAGCCGAGGTCGGCATGATGTCGAAGTTCGGCGGAGGCACTAGCGGATATTTCGGTGCCCTACGACACCGCGGCGCGCCCATTACGAATAACGGCAAGTCGTCCGGCGCCGTACATTTTATGAAACTTTTTGAGTCGATCATTGACGTAGTTTCGCAAGGCAGTACGCGCCGTGGTCGTTTTGCGCCGTACCTGCCGATTGACCACCCGGACATTCATGAGTTCCTTAACATCGGCACGGAAGGCGACCCGATACAAGAGTTAACGCACGGTGTCACGGTCAAGGACGTATGGCTGCGCGATATGATTGCGGGTGACGCGGATAAGCGCGCAATATGGGCGAAGGTGATTCAACGTCGCGTAGAAATCGGCTATCCGTATATTTTCTTCGAAGATACGGTTAATCGTAATACGGTCGACGTGTACAAGGACTTACTGCTGTGGATTTCGCATAGCAACCTTTGCTCCGAGATAAACCTGCCTGATAACGCCGATTGGTCGTTCGTCTGTAACTTATCGTCAATGAATCTTTTACATTACGACGAGTGGAAGGACACGGACGCAGTAGAAACGATGGTTTACTTCCTCGACGCAGTAATGACGGAGTTCTTGACGAAGCTAGAAGCATTGCGCGATTCGGACAAGCGCGAGGATCGTAAGGCGTTCGAATTTATGGAACGCGCATACAATTTTGCGAAAGCTAACCGCGCACTAGGACTCGGCGCACTCGGCTGGCACTCGTATTTACAGTCGAAATCCATACCGTTTGAAAGCCTAGACGCGACGAAGCTAAACGCGTGGATATTCCGATTCATACAAGAGCGCGCATACAAGGCGTCGGAAGAACTTGCGGCACTTTACGGCGAGCCGGAAATCTTAAAAGGCTATGGCCGACGCAATACGACGTTAACAGCCGTCGCGCCTACGACAAGTTCCGCATTTATCCTCGGCCAAGTGTCGCAGTCAATTGAGCCGATTTGGTCGAATACGTACGTTAAGGACGTCGCAAAGGCGAAAGTTACTATCCGCAATCCTTATTTGAAGGAAGTACTCGCCAAGTACGGAAAAGATACGCGCGACACGTGGAACAGTATACGTGATCGTGACGGCTCGGTACAGCACTTGACGTTCTTAACCGACCATGAGCGCGAAGTATTCAAGACGTTCAGCGAAATTAATCAATACGTCATCATCGACCAAGCGGCAATACGTCAGCAGTTCATCGACCAAAGCCAGTCGCTTAACGTTATGATTAGCGCACATGCGACCGCGAAGGAAATCAACGACTTGTATCTGCACGCGTGGGAAAACGAAGTTAAAACGCTGTACTACCAGCACAGTACTAACGCGGCGCAACAATTCAGCAAGGACAAGCTATGCTCGGCATGTGAGGCTTAAACTATAACGCAAAGGGGACGTTAAACTATGCCATTACCAAGCGACAACCTACTATTCGGATTTGCGCCTAAACTTACGGACGAGCAGCGCATTTACGTCGATTCTATATTCGATAATAACGTAACCATCGTCAATGCAAAGGCCGGCACAGGCAAGACTACGCTGGCCGTCGCTGCGGCGAAGTTACTCGACAAGCCGATGTACTATACGTTCGCGCCAATCGAAGAAGATGCGCTAGGCTACACGCCCGGCTATATCGAGGAAAAGGAATCGAAGTATATCGTCCCATTGATCGACGCGCTAAAGGAGATTCGCGAGGACCCGCGACTTGTCATTCACCGCGAAGATAACCCGGACTTTATTAATGCGGGCGCGTGGGTAACTGCGAAGTCACACGTATTTATGCGCGGCATTAACTTGAAGGACTGTACGCTAATCATTGATGAAGCGCAGAACATGACGCGGGGAGAGCTTAAAAAGGTGCTGACGCGTTGCCACGACACAGTTACGGTCATTATGATCGGGCATGACGGGCAAAACGATTTAGCTGACCCGTCAAAGAGCGGTTTCGTACCGTATTTAGAACACTTTCGTGGGCAGTCTATGGCGCAAGTATGCGAGTTAACCGTAAACTTCCGCGGTGAAATCAGCCGACATGCGGACAAGTTGCGCTGGTAAATCACGCAAATAACTCCGCAGTCGCCGTTTTCAAACGATATAACTAGTAAGGAGGACGATAATATGAGTAAAATTCCGTACGTAAAGTTTATGAAGCACGCGCAAAAGGTGGTGAAGTCGCCAACTTGCAAGTCGCGCCCTATCTTGGGCGGCGTACTACACCGCGACAACTACGTAGCCGTGACGGACACGCATCGACTTTACTTCGCGTCGGATATGTACGAAGGTGACGAAAAGGTTGAATGTCCGAGAACAGGTGCGCAAATTGACGGTAATTACCCAGATGTATTGCGCCTAATACCTGACTCTGACGCGGCGATGTATACAGCGTCCCTTGACGTAGTGACTACGGAAAAAGCCGTTAAGCTGATTGAAAACGCTGGTAAAATCGACAAATCTACGGATATGATCGTGTTCGAAATTAACGACGAGGGACTCGCAATGTTTACGGGAGAAGGTGCGGCTGTCGCATGTAAGTATGAGGCAAGTAATACGTATAGTCGCGAACCCCGCACAATGTACGCGTCAGCTAAATATGTAGCGGAAGCATTAGCGCTATGCAAAGACGCAGGCTTAACGCAAGTACAGTTCAACTTTTATGGCGAGGCGCGCCCGTTCACGTTTACTGGCGGTAACTTGACCGCACTAATTCTACCGATTAGGAGGGCGTAATTATGGCTAACTCACCAATCCGCAATAGACGCATCCGGCGCGACTTCAAGCGCTTGCTCGCAATAATCGCGGACGCTACGACGGAGCCGGACTACGTAGAAGTCGAAGCAATTGCGGCGCGTAACGGACTTTACTTCGATGATGACGGTGATATGCGGGAGGTGGCGGAATGAAGTCGAAAACACACGCTATACACGCGATAATTTGGGCGTTTATTGCGGCCGCGCACGTAGTTTTATACTTACTAAGCGACTATTTGCCGCAGTTAATTTTTGCGCTAATATTCATCGTATTTTCCGCAGAACACAGCATCATTTCCGAAATTAAACGTAAGGAGGACGCATAAATGACGAAACAATACCATGTAAGAGTTTACTCGGATAACGGCAACGAGCATTACCTGCGACTTGACGAGGAAACCCTGGCGCGTTTAGAAGAGGATTTAAACGAAGAAAGAGCGGACTTGTTCGCGCAATACTACTGCTATTCGGACGAAGCCGTCGCAGGTGTAAGGCTCGATGCTGTCGAGCTATATACTGTGAAAGAGGTTCAGCGGAATGAGTTCGATTGATACGATAAGCAGTTTACGAGGACATCCTATTGAATATGTCGGCGGCGAGTGGGTGTATAGCGATACCAAGGAGCCTACTATTGATACTTGGCAGAGTAGGCCTTGCGGACATTGTTCTAATTATAACACAGAAGACGGACATGACTATTGTATAGGCGGTCTTCCGGGAGTCCTAAACGCGTGTTGCGGCCACGGTAATATTGGCGAGTGTTATATACAATTCGATGACGGGTCGGATATTCGAGGCGCTAAAGCGAATGAATGGATAAAAGAATGGAGGACGCACAATGACGTATTCAAAAGAACGCGAGGACTTCTTCAAGCCGCCGAGCGCGGAGGTTCGGCCGAAGCCCATTGCGCCGATTACAAAGACGGATTTAATTCGCCAGTGGGCGATTGACCGCAACTTGCACACGGCAGACCCGACGAAACAGGCGCTTAAATTAGGCGAAGAATTCGGTGAGTTATTCGAAGGACTGGCGAAAGGCAACGTAGTACTTACGAAAGACGCAATCGGAGATATGTACGTTGTCATGACGATCCTGTCGCAGCAGCTCGGCTTTACTATCGAGGAATGTATCGACATTGCTTACGACGAGATTAAGGACAGGCGCGGAAAGATGATTGAAGGCGTTTTCGTGAAGGAGGCGGATTTAATATGAATAACGTAATTTACGTGATTGTCCGCAAAAGTGACGGACACTACGTCAAAGGTTCGGGATCGCGTTCGGTACTCGCGTATACAACAGAAGGTCGAGCGAGAGCGGCTATGAAGACACACATGATGTCGGATGTTAAATACGAAGTGGCGGAGTTTACGCCGAAGGAGGACGAATAATTGAGCTACGCAAGTTCGCAAACACAACGCATTGACGTACTAGATAAAGGCTACGTAATCTTACACGACGTAATGGGCGACGACTTAACTATCGTAAATAGCGCGCGTGTTTCGTACGACAAGAAATCGGAAGAACTCACGGAGGGCGACCGCAGGTTAATCGCCTTCCTTGCGCGCGAAGGACACACATCACCGTTTAGGCACGCGTCACTACAATTCGAACTTTACGCTCCGCTCATGGTCGCAAGACAGCACTGGAAATATGTAGCAGGATCGTCGTTCCAAGAGGCTACTGGCGATAACATGACGGCTTGGAACGAAAGCTCGCGGCGCTACATTACGGAGGAAGTGGAGTTCTACGTGCCAAAGCCGGACGAATGGCGTAGCGCGCCGGCAAACTCGAAGCAAGGCAGCGGTGAGGTTGTCGACTTGGAAATCGGAGATAGGTACACAGAACTTCTAATGACGATGATAGACGCGGGTACGGCGTTATATGAAAAGGCTATGGAACGTGGAATCTGCGCCGAGCAAGCGCGTCTATTCCTACCAGCCTACGGAATGTACGTACGCTACTACTGGACGGCATCGCTTCAATCCGTCGCTCATTTTATCGCGCAAAGGCTCGCCGCTGATTCGCAGGTCGAAATACAGGCGTACGCAAAAGCCGTGCTTGAACTAGCGCGCGAGAAGTTCCCCGACAGTATCGACGCATTGATCGGCGGCACGGCGGAATGAGGCGCATTAAAACGGCAATCGTCGTATCTTTAATCGCCCTGACAACGTGGTATTACTCATTGGTGCGCCCGCCCGACGCAGTAGACGCGGTTGAAGGCGACGACACGGACATTCAGCCCATAACGCCTGCTTACGCGGTCGCCAGCGTTTACACTGGCTTACAGGACGCGCTGGAAGAACGTAAGCAGGCGGACATGGTTGCCGCTAAACAGGCGGCGCAAGAAAGGCGAAGACTTGACGCAATTAAGGCGGCAGAAGCGGAAGTAAGGCGTAAGCAAGCACAAGCCAAGCCGCAAGTAAGCCGCAGTAAAGCCTACGTAGGGCAGGCGCAGTTATTTACAGCTACGGCATACACTGCCTACTGCTCCGGCTGTTCGGGCATTACCGCGGACGGCCACGACTTACGCAAGTCAATCTATAAGGACGGCAGACGTGTTATTGCGACTGATCCTCGGCTGTTACCGCTCGGTTCGGTAGTGCGCGTCACATTAGCGGACGGCACGTCGTTCGAAGCGGTATCAGCGGACACAGGCGGCGCTATAAAAGGCGCTATTATCGACATTGCACATGAAACGCGCGAAGAAGCGTTAAAGTTCGGAAGGCAAGACGTAAAAGTTAGCGTCATACGGCGCGGAAAGTGAGGCGTTATTATGTTAAAGGAAATGCCGAAAGTTGGCGATAAAATACGTTATTTGGGCGGTGAGGATGATTACTGTCACGGAATGAAAGTTGGCGGAGTGTACGAAGTAATTAAAGTGGATAAAGATGGCGACGCGAACTTTAAGACTGAAGGTAGGCTTACATGGTTTGTAGGCGATGATGACTTCCATAAGTACGAACTAGTCGAGGAAACAATGCCAGTAAAGCCGCAAGTAGGCGACAAAGTGCGGATAACTAAACGCTCGGACAAGCCTGCGTGGTATAACGACAAGGTAGGCGAAGTATTTACGGTAATAGATCCGAATGTTTATGGCGAAGGGTTTGATAAAGACGATGTATACGTTAATTATAAGCCTAGTAGACACTCTCTAGCGTTCGTAAACGCCGGTGATTACGAAATTGTATCGCCAGTTGAGCAATTTACGAGGCTAATCGCAAACCTAGCGCGCCGCGTAACGGAGCTAGAACGCAGCTTAGCCGTCGAGCAACAGCATCGCGTCGAACACGCGCATGAAATTAACGAACTCAATCGCTACATTGCGGATTTGGAGGCGCGCTTATGACGGAGCCAATTAAGATTGCACTCGTCGGTAAGTTACGCGCAGGCAAGGACGCTTTAGCCATGCGTTTGGCATTACGGCACGACTTCGCTACTATTGCGTTCGGTGACGCATTAAAGCGGGTAGCGCACGACGCTTTTCCGTGGATTCCACGCGAACCGAAGCCGCGCGATCTATATCAGTTCATGGATGTATTGCGCGAATATGACGAAGACATTTACGTAAAGCACCTGGAGCGCGCGTATAGAGTGTACGCAGACATGCGCCATGTCGAAGGTATCGTAGTTACCGACATCCGACAGCGGAATGAATACGACTGGTGTCGCGCTAATGGCTTCGTAATTGTGCGCGTCAATGCAGCGGACGAGCTGCGTATTAAACGCGCAATAGCGGCAGGCGACGACTTTACCGTGCATGACTTGGCGCATAAGACGGAGCTTGCCGTGGATAACTTTGCGGTAGATTACGAAATTGACAATAACGGCACGTTGGTTGATTTATATGCGCAGGTGGATGCGTTGAAAGGCGAGATTACGGCGAAGGGTGGGCGTTAGGTTGCCGATTAAGATACTCGAATTGTTCGGAGGAATAGGGGCGCCGAGGAAAGCGCTTGAAAACTTGGGCGTCGGATTAAAAAGTATTGATTACGTAGAAATATTGCCATATGCGGTAACGGCGTATAATCAAATATTCGATAACGGGTATTGTCCGCAAGATGTTCGTGATTGGAATTTAAACGTAGACTTACTCGTTCACGGGAGTCCCTGCCAGGACTGGTCTACAAACGGTAAGAACGACGTGAGCACGGGCCGTTCAATCCTATATGAGCGGACACTTGAAATAATCGAACGCAAACTTAATCCACGCCCTAAAGTGGTAATTTGGGAAAACGTTACGGGACTCGTGTCTAAGCGTCACATAGCGCATTTTGACCATTACTTAACGACTATGGAGCGTCTTGGATATCGAAATACATTCAAGATACTTAACGCTAAAGATTACGGTATGGCGCAGTCTAGGGAACGTATTTTTACTATTAGCGTCCTGGATGACCGTGCATTTCACTTTCCCGAGCCGCAGCCATTAACGAAAAATCTACTCGAATATATTGATCGTAGCGTAAATCCGGAAGAATACGCACTGTCGTCGAATGAACTTGCGCTATTCTTCGAGTCAGACGGCCAGCTATATATTAAGGCGAATACAAAGCGTGGTTTTCAAGAAGTCTTCAACGGCGACAGTATAAACGTCGAGCGCCCTAACAGTAAAACAAGGCGCGGACGTGTGCAGCGCGGTATGGTGCCTACATTAACAACTAACCCTAATGTAGCCGTTTATTACGACGGTATTCTCCGTAAGATTACCGCGCGAGAATGTTGGCGTTTGTTAGGCTTCACGGATGCCGATTACGACCGGGTAGCGTCTACGGACATACCGATGTCGGCGCTATATAAGCTACCGGGCAATAGCATCGTAGTTAGCGTACTAGAGGCGATATTCGGCGCACTGCTTGCGCAAGGATTTATAGGCTCACCTAAGTCATGACTTGCGCTTGGATCCGGTAGGCGCAACCAAGCGAAATATATAAACGCCATCCGTCGAAGTACCTCGATCAAATGCGTACGTGAGCGGTCCTTTACTTGCGTCAATGCGAAACTCGGCGCAGAACTTGCGCGCTGACGCATAATGGCGCTTGTCCAGCACGTAGGCGTAATTAAGCGGCACACGGTCGAGGTGCTTCGTCAGTATGGCGATTGTCTTGTCTGCCGCATTGTAGCCGATGGCGACCTTGCTATACGCGCGCAGGCCGAACATTTTGCGTAACGCCGTGTTGAAGTAGAATCGCCGGTGCGTATCTAGCGTTATAAATGGCGCGCCGTCAGCGGACGCAAACGTAAAGCCGGCGAGTGCGGCGTCTATTGCGGCGGGCGTGAGTACGGTTTGTAGTGTGAGTTCGTTGGGCATGTGCGGACTACCTCCGTTCAATTTCAATATTTAGTGATTCGCGTTTACGCTATTATAACGCATTATGGACGTTAATACAAGGAAATATACACGCAATTAACGAAAGGGGCGAGATAATGACGAATCAACACGTTATATTCTACAGCGGAGGGCTAGGTAGTTGGATGACGGCTGTGCGGGTTATTGCGAAGTATGGCGCGGACAACGTTATCTGTCTGTTCACTGACACGCTAATTGAGGACGAGGATTTGTACCGGTTTCTAATCGAATCCACATCGAAAATGTACGGCATATCTGCGGTTGACTTAATCGCCAAAGCTAACGCGATTCCTGCGACGAGTTACGAGACGATGGACGAACGTAAACGATACCTTTCGGATTTAGCTGTTGAAGTATCGGCGCGAATACCCCGATTTATTTGGCTAAATGACGGCATTGATCCGTGGGACGTATTTAAGTCTACGCGATTCCTCGGTAATTCTCGTTTAGCGAAGTGTTCGCACATATTGAAGCAGGATATGGCGCGAAAATACATCGAGGCGAATTTTGCGCCGGGGGAAGTCACGCTATACCTCGGAATTGACTGGACGGAAGAACATCGAACAAAAGCGCCAGTAGAGAATTGGGCGCCATATTCAGTTAAATTCCCGATGTGTGAAGAACCGTTACTTACGAAAATAGACGCAGTTAAGGCTTTGGAATCGGCGGACATAGAAGTTCCGCGCCTTTACGGTATGGGATTCTCGCACAATAACTGCGGAGGATTTTGCGTACGTGCAGGTCAAGGGCATTTCGTTAATTTACTCGAACAAAAGCCGGAGCTGTATGCGTACCATGAAGCGCGCGAGCAGGAAATGCGGGATTTCCTCGATAAAGACGTAGCAATATTACGCAGACAGCGGAACGGCGTAAAGAGTCCACTAACGTTACGCGAGCTTCGCGAAGAACATGCGCAAGGTAGTGACCAAATCGACATGTTCGACGTAGGCGGCTGCGGTTGTTTCGTCGACGACGGAGAGGCGGTAATTACATGACATTAGATTATAACGCAGTACTGGCTCAAGAAGTCGCACACACGCGTCAGCAAGTAAGGGCAGGCGCAATCACAGCGGAGGGCGCAATCAAGCCGCTAGACGACGCTACACGCGCATATGCCGAGGCGCAGGCGGAGCACTACGCTGCCTTACGCAATCCGCCAATAGCACTACGTAATGGCGCGCTACTTGATGCCGCAGCCGACACGCTTATGCACGACTATTTAACTTGGAGTCACTTCGATAAAATGAACATCGTAGAAAATCCGATCCTTAGCGACACGCAGTTAAAGCTACGTCATAAGCGCGAGACTACGTTAGGCGACGTATACACTGGCGGTAAGGGCGACGAGACAATCGGACGGCAGCGCGGCGGTGACGGCATTAAGCACCGCATTTACGACTTTATGACGCCTAACCGCGACAATGCGCTGGTGCCTGCGCGTTACCTTACGTTGTATGATGCGCTTGATAACGCAGGTTTGACGCAAAGACAACGAGAAGCAATCGACCTCGTATACTTCGAGGACTTGACGCAGGCGGACGCTGCCGAGCGTATGGGCGTGACGCAGCAGGCGGTAGCTAAGTTCGTACGCGCCGCGTTGCGTACTTTGCGAGTATATATGGCGCAAAAATAGTGTGTGAGGTTGTATTCTCCGCTATTCCGTACCTATAAGGGTGTAAGTGAAAATACGAAATTTTACCGTCCGATAGACGTAAAACTAGCGCATTGTATTCCGACTAAATCTTATCGGTTGCGCGGACTAATCTTGCGGTCAACACGACGCAGCTAATACGATCCGGCGTTGCGCTGCCGTAAGGGCTAATAGCCTCAAATGCGCGGACGCCCTTTGTGGCGTCTTTTTACATTGCGGAAATAGTGCGCGCCTAGCTAGCGCTCACGAACGGACGGGAATCCCTACCGTCCTTTTTCGTGTTTATTCGCAGGGGAAATCGAAAGGGAGCGATGGATGTGTCGAAACTAAAGAAATATAAAATACGCTATGAGAAGCGCCTTGACTGGAGTTACGTAGTAAAGAACGCAGATGATCCGTGGGACTTAGTTAATATGAATGAATCCACACTAGTCTTTCGTAATTGCGGAGTATTCGAAGAAATTGTTGAAGCTGCGAACAAAAACGAAGCTAAAGCGATGCTTGCCGTACTAGTTGCGCATCAAAACATAGGGGTGGGCGTCCCAGTATTGCCTATCATACGTGACGCTTATCGAGGTATTATCGAGGTTAGCGAGGTGCCGTCCGATGAATAACGTAATACAGTGGCGCGACTTGCATCCGAAAGTTAAGCGCGGCTTATTCGCTACCGCCGCTAATGTGACGGTACGAGACGGTACGGCAACGGACTTGAACGGCAAAGACGTGACGAATCGTATTCAGTTTACACCCGTCCTATCAGCGCCACAAGTACGTAAGTTAGACGTAATTAACGACCTAACTGCGCACCAAGCGGAGAATGATGGCTTTGTATTCGCCTTCTTCCGACAATCGCGCATGATTGAAGAACGTTTTCCCTCACTACTTAAGCCGGACTTAGCGCGCCTAATGTTCGTAGGTACGTTTATAGCATGGGAGAACGGTGAGCTACGTTACGAGAATGGCGTACCGATTAAGAAGGACGGACTGCATACGTTGGTGAATATGTCGCGCAAGCGTTTTAATGAGTTCTATTCGCGCATGATTACGGAGGATATCATACAGGAAGCAGAGGACGGTACTATCCACGTAAACCCTTCCGTATTCTATCGCGGAGGAATAAAGTCTTATCAATACGAACTGGACGACGTTCAATATACGCGCATGTTCCGCAAGACAGTACGCAGTTTATACGCTGAATACAATGGCCGTTCGCTCGGTCAATTAGCGCTAATATACGCAATAATGCCGTTCGTAAACTTTCAAACGAATATTATAGCGTATAATGCGGACGAGTCGAAAGAGGAATTGGTACGTCCGATGTCACTAGATAAACTGGCGGTGCTACTCGACTTTGGGAACGCGCAGAAGTTAAAGTCGGCTCTAAACCGCGTCAAAGCTAACGGAAAGCCCGTATTCGGTTTCTTTGAAAATCCGCACGACAGACGCAAGTATCGGATCGTCGTAAATCCATACGTAATCTATGCGGGCGACGGCGAAGGGCTGCGCGCTTTAAAGGCGTTATTCAGCTAATTGAGAACTTATTGAGAAAAATACCATCCCTTGACGTCCTTATATTCGCAAATTATCATCCCTTGACGTCCCTTACGAAAAGTGGCGTAAACGGCGTAGCGGTGCGGTTAGTGGGCGTTTTAGGTGCGTTTGGGATATCTTAGTCAGACATTCTTACGAGTAAAACCGTTTGGCGCATTAATACCTAAATAGATAAGTGATTAAAACCGTTGTCATCAAGGCTTGCGCCTTTCTGACTGTCTGTGTTTATTGACTGTTTGCGTGTTCTTTTAAAAGATGGCGCAATAGAATATTAATACATAGACAGTCGGAGGGCTTGCCCGACGACAACGGTTTTAAGGTTTTATTCTTTTATGTCGACGTAGCAAGCCACGTACATAGGCGTACTATTACTAACGGAGGTGTGACGTATGGCTAACGCAAAGGACACACTTAAAGCGGGTGATACCGTTTATCTGATTTATGTCGGACTAGTACGAGTAGAAAGCGTAGACAATGACGGCAGTATAACGTTCTATTTATACGACGATAAGAAGCTACACAGCGTAAGTAGGGCGCAGTACAGCACACTATATCGCTTGGGCTGCGTAAAGCATTCGACTAAGGACGTAGATTATACGAATGTTGCAACGTAATTAAAGCGTTATTATTGCGCGCACTATATAGTAGATATTAAGACCGGGTACTAAACGTAGGTGTAACGCAGTTATTGCGAAATCAGCAAGCGACGCGTTCACCGCATGAAGGCGTCCAAAACTCACGGGGTCTGCGTTGTATAAATATGCATGCGTATGCTACGCGCCTAATGCATAAACCGCGTAGGTATGCCGTTGTATAAACGTTGTATAAGCGCACAGAAGTGAAAGCGCGTAGTGACGGCGTTTAGGACTACGCTAGGTTTACATAATGTTTGTTTGCGGACGCTAACTTGCATATCGTATACATTCGCCGGGGCTGCGTCATAGGGGGCGGGGGCGGTCGGAAGTGCAGCCGCGCACCAAGCACGCAAACAATTCCGCCAAGATTTTTAAAGTCGGGGTGTAGGCGTATTGATTACGCCATAGTAAACCCATGCTAAAAGACGCTCTAAGCGTTTACCTATACGAATACACCGCGAAAGGCTAGAACGCCTAAAAACATGCGAAAGGAGGTGTCGGACAGTGGCACGTAAAACAAGACGCGATCAACTCGCAGAACAATTGACGGTCAAGCAGCAGAAAGCCGCCTACTTACTGTTGGATAACGAAATGTTACCGTACAAGGAGCGCCGTAAGCAGGAGGAAATCGCAGCGGAACTCGAAATTGACCGCGTAACTTTGTACCGATGGCGCAAGGAGAACCAGGCGTTTATCGAATTTAAGAAGGAAGTCGCGAAGGACTATTTAGGCGACGAAGTAGGCTTATTCGCGCAAGCACTTATTACGTCTATGCGCGGCACTAACGGAGCGCCATCGCAGAAAGCGCTAGACCTTTACGCGAAGATGATGGGCTTCATCAAGTCGGAGCATAGCGTTGAAATAACGCAAGGCGGCGCACGTACGGACGAAGAACTAGCGGCTGAACTCGCAGAACTCGACGCAATGTTGAAGGAGGTTGACGAGTAATTGGCTTATGTTAACGGCGCTTGGCTTGACTATAACGCACGCGCTGCACGTATTGCGTTAATTGAGTCACGCGCGGACAAGCTGGCGCAATTACACAAAGCCGGCCTACTAACGCCTAGCCAAGTCGATACGTTAATTGCTGACAAGCGCGAACTTGTACGGCTGAAACGCGTACATCGCGGCGAACACGACGTGCTTTATTTCGGCATGGAATACTTTAGCGCGGACGGCAATCCGGACAACGACGAGAACTTAATACCGGCGGGCGTACATGTCGGCAATGCGGCGGACTTTCACCGGCAACTGTGTGAGATGCTTAACGACGTCACAAAAGGCGTAGTTAAACGCAATATCGCGTGGGCGTGCCCTAGACGACACGCTAAGACCGCATGGCTCTCGAATATTTACCTCGTACATCAAATCGTGTATAGGTTGCGCCGATATATCGTACTATTCTCGGAAACGACGGACGTAGCGGGCGACTTTATTTCGTGGGGCAAGTTCCAATTGAAACTAAACGCCAAGCTGCGCGAGGACTTTGGTGAGTTATTACACGTACAGCCGTCGCGTAACGATCTTGACAATAAATACGAATACATTACGGCGTCTAATACGAAAGTTGAGGCGAAGGGACTCGGCACACAAACGCGCGGACTACGGCACGGCGCGTCAAGGCCGGACATGTTTATACTGGACGACTTGGAGTCGGACGAATCGACGAACACGGCGGAGCTTATCGAAAAGTCCAAGACGTGGTTTCGCGAGGAAATGTTGCCGGCAATGGCGAAGGACGGCATTTGCATATACCTCGGTACTATCCTATGCTATGGCTCGCTATTGCATTACGTCATCGAAGAACGGCGCGACTTTGAAAGCCGAAAGTTTGCGGCAATTGAAACGTACTCGACGCGCGGCGACTTGTGGGAAGAATGGCGCAAGATATACCGCAGTGACGTAGAACAAGCGGCAGATGCGGCGCAGCAGTATTACGAAAAACATAAGGACGAAATGTTAGAAGGCGCGGCTATACTATGGCCGGGCTATTTTACGTATTACGAGCTGATCGTTATTCGCGAAGAAAACGGAATCAAGGCGTTTAACCAGGAGTATCAGAACAACCCGACGGACGAGGAACGGCAGATATTCAAGCCGGAATATATAACGTGGTTCACCGACGACGACCTAGCGGACATTAAGACGCTAAATTACGGCGCCGTGGACATCGCAATGGGCAAGGAAAAAGGCGACTTTTCCGACATAGTATCGGGCGCAGTGAACACGGAAACAGGCACGCTTTACATTTTCGACAACTTCATGGAGCGGTGCCACCCCGACGTACTTATCGACGAAGTTGTCGCGCAGACTTTCGAAAAGCAATACGAAGGGCTTGCGGTCGAGGCGCAAATGGCTCAAGAATTTATTGCGGACAAGATGGCGGAACGCTTGCAGGCGAAGGGCTATCCGGCACACACGCGCGTTAAACAAATTAAGCAAAGGACGCGGAAGGCATTGCGGATAGAAGCGTTACTGCCCGACATACAAAGCGGTAAAATCAGGTTCCATGCGAAATTCAAGAACTCGCCGGAAATGGAGCAATTCGAAATGTACCCGATGCACAAGCACGATGATTTTCCCGACGCAGTATCTATGCTAACGATGGTCGCCAAAAGCGGACAAGCAACGGTACGCACCGTCAAACGCATGAACCGATGGTAGAAAGGAGGCGGAAAACATAACTCACTTATTAGCAAAAACACGTACATTGCGCGCAGACTATAACGTCATGACGCCGCAAGACATGGACACGCTGCTCTTTAGCCCGTTTCAGCAGGCGCTAGGTAAGACGACAGTTGAACGTATTAACAGGCAGCTCGACAACTACGCTTATTACAGCGGCAAACAGCACCGCAATCAATACGGCGAACTCGTGAACGCGTCGGAAGTTGAGCGGCCACCGGGACTTGACTACGACCCCACGCGCTACGCGACGAACTACTTTAAAGCGATAGTCGACCGTAAAGCACGCTGGCAAATGGGCGGTAAGCACGGCATTAGCGTACCGCGACGCCAACTTGACGCAATTGAAGCGACATTAATGGAAGGCTACACGCCAAGCGCGGCACAGCAAGCGGAGAACAAACGCGCCGAGGACTTTGAGCGCCTACTATATCGCCTGTGGGACGAGAACAAGATGCGGACTAAGTTGGTACAAGCCGCGCGTGACCGTTTAATTGCGGATCGGGTCGTTTGTAAAATCGCATTTAATCGCGCGACGGGCAAGATGCGCTGGATATTCCGACCGGACTCCGAGTATGTGCCGGTTTATTCCGAGGACGACTTCGAGGACTTAATCGGCGCGCACCTAATTAAAAGTAAACGCGCGCAATTTAAAGGCGAGGAAGTCGACGCGTTAGAAATCGAAAGCTATCGCCTTGTAGACGGACAGGCATACTTAAAAGTCGCACTTTACCGCGAAAGTGACTTATCGCTTATTAAGACGTTACAAGAAGAAGCGGCGCTCGGACTCGACTTTATACCGTTACAAGAGTTTGCGGTAAACGAATTGATTTCGCAAACGCTCGGTGAGTCGGAAATCAGCGCACTACGCGAGCAGAACGACGTGCTTAACCAGCTTAACGAGGACGCAATTGATTCTATGAAATTCGAAATGTTCCCGATGACGGCAATCTTGAACGCCACGCCGGGAGCAGGCGCAAACATACAAGTCGCGCCGGGAGCACTCGCGGAGATAAGCGGTGGCAATGACGCAAAGGCGGCGGACATTAAAAAGGTTGAATCCGGCTTTCGTTGGAAGGACGCCTTCAAGGATCAATACATGCGCGTTAAGGCAGCCATGCACGAAATCAGCGGACTACCGCAAATCGTGCCGCAAGAACTGAATTTTGGCGGACTTAACGGCGAAGCGTTACAAGTCATGTTCCACGACATTATCACGGACACCGAGGAACACTGGCTATCGTGGGGCTACGCATTGGCGGAATTACACGCGAAGACCGTCCGCTATATGCAAGCAAGACTTGACGCGCCATCATTTGCGTACGACAAGGGCATTGTACGCGCAATCGGCACGCATTACGACAACGAAATACGCTTTGTCTTACCGTTGCCGGACAATCGCAAGGAACTCGTAGAATTACTCGAAATGGAAACGGCGGCAGGATTTGAGTCGAACAAAGGCGCAATGGAGCGCTTGGGCGTCGAAAATATCCAAGCCAAGACGCAGGAAATCGAAAGTGAACGAACGCGCCGACGCAATACTAGCGTAGCGGCTTACGGAGAGGGGGTAGACGACGAGGATGCCTAAGAAAGTATACCAAGTCGACAACACGCCGAATTACTCGAAGGTCGACAAGGTTTACGTCATGAATCCGACAGGCGGCGGTGAAGTACCCGCAGCACACACGCACGACGACCGTTACTATACGAAAACGGAAATCGACCAACCGCAGTTTTTCCAAACGCGTATCGACAACGTAACACTTGCGCTTGAAGGACGCGAACTCACAGTCCGTAGTATGGACGGCTTGCTCATTGGAGTCGCGGACATTAACGCGTGGCTCGCGGGGACTAGCGGCAATATCCAAACGCAGATTAACGGTATTAACGACAGCCTAACCGCACTAACTGCGGGCATGAAATATATCGGTAAATTCGAGACGCGCGCGGATTTAAACGCAGTTGTAGCCAAAGATAACGGCGACTTGGCGGTTGTACTTGCGGATGAAAGCCGGACAGGCGGGCGCAGTATGTACGTCTTTTCCAGCGCATTTGGAACATGGGAATTTATCGGTGAATTTACGTTTACCGACGCATTTACGGCGCTGAAAGACACGCCGACAAGTTATGTGGGCGCGGACGGTAAAGTCGTAAAGGTCGCGGGCAATGGACTTGTATTTAGCGGAATATCGTACGCAGAACTAACGGACAAGCCTACGTCAACTATTACGCAAATTGACGACGCAGTGATGAAAGCGCACGGACACGCTAACGCGGACAGTCTCGCAAAGCTAGGCGTCAATGCTGCGGGTGAACTAACGATCAATGGCATTGTATATACGCCAAAACAGCCGGACCGTAAGTTTTTACAGGCTTACAAAACTACCGACGAAACGATTACAGGTACACATACGATTGTATTCGATAACCACCGAGGCGGCACTATTGCGTACGACAAAACAACGGGGCATTTTACGTTAGAAGCAGGAAAAACGTACGTAATCACTTGTAACGTCGAAATGGACAATATTAGCGAGGGCGCTATCGGGATTCCATTTTACTTGATCGACACCGCGACAGACGCAGTACCGACGGACACTTACGCCGCTGGAATTTGTAGTGCAGGCAGCGGGTTAGGTACGTTTACCGTAGTATACACGCCGCAAAATACGCGCGAGTTAAAGGTGCGTACGGCATTGACGGAAACTAATTCATACCGCATTAGGTACCGGTATACTGCCTTGACCGTACATGAAATATAACACGCGACCGCAAAGTCGTTAAACTATGCCGACTAATTCGCCGTTCGGGCGTAAAACGAAAGGAGTTTTCGACATGGAAAACAAGCGAAAATGGTTACGATTAGATTTGCAGACATTTGCGGCACAGGACGAAGAGCAAACGAAAGTCGACGATACGCCTGCGGGGGCGGAAAAAACCGATACCGAAGTCGACAATAAAGTACCGTACGACCGTTTCAAGGCGAAAGTGGACGAGGCAAACTCGTTAAAGACGCAACTAGCCGAGCTACAAGCGGCGCAAGAAGCGGCAGAACGGACGAAGCTGGAGGAACAGAACGAATTTAAGTCGCTGTATGAAAAGGCGCAAGCGGACTTAGCGGCATTAAAGGCGGACGCGCTGAACGCTAAGAAAGACGCACTGCTCGCTAAAGCCGGCTACACAGACGAGCAAGTAGCTTTATTGCGCGGCACTATTGCGGGCGAATCAGACGAAGAACTGACGCAAGCAATCGAAGGACTTAAAGCAGTTATCGCGCCTAAGCCGACCTACGTTGATCCACCGCTAGGCAACGGCGAACGGAGCAAGACGGAAACACAAGACCGGTCGGAAATCGGAGTCAAGGCATTTGAACGTATCAAAAACAAATTATTTTAAGGAGAAGATGAAAAATGGCATACGGACCAGTATTCAAGAAAACAGCGTTTCAAGGCGGTAAGAACATTCTCGCGTCGGAACATTTGCAGTATATCGAAGGTGGCGCGACATTAGACCACACGAAGTTTGCGAAAGGTTACAACGAAGTTGGGCAGATTATCGCGCGCAATACAACGACGGGCAAATTCGAGCCTTATGTCGAGTCAGTGCCCGGCACGCTGGAATCGGGGTTTGACAACTTCGCGGTACTTAACGAAGACTTCACGAACGACTACGACCAAGACTTAATCGTCGGCGAAGTCATCGTGCGCGGCTCGGTTTACGAGGCGAAGTTACCGCAAGCAGTACCGGCGACGTTTAAAGCGGCAAATCCAATGATTCGCTACGTTAACCACGTTTAATTTTAACGGCTATCAAACTACTAAACAATTGACATTAAAGGAGAAGATGAAAAATGGCGGGAATCACGCATTTGGAAGAATTTAAACCGGAAGCACTAGGAGCATTAGCACGCGAGGTAGATAAAGAGGCATACGAAGTACAAGACGATATTCTAGGCTTTTTGCCGGACGAGAATCACTATGACTTGGAGTTCGCGTACAATGTCGTCAAAACGACGTCACAAATGGGCGCAATGATCGGGTTCGGCGCAGAACCACCAATCCGCGACCGTGACGAAGTAGCACGCAGAATGGGCGAAGTTGCTAAGTTCGGCTGGAAGGACATCATCACGGAGAACGAACTACTAAAGCTTCACAATCCGCGTAACGATGGCGAATTTAAAGCGCTTATCGACGCAATCACGGTGAACGGAGCGAAGATGGTAAAAGAAACGCGCGACCGTATGAACTTGGCGAAGCTACAAGCAATCGGAACGGGTAAAGTTACGTATGACGATAATAACGTCAAGATTACGATTGACTTTACGGACGACATGCCGGCTGAACACAAGGTTGCGCTAACTGGCGTCAATACGTGGGCTAACGCGGATCACGACATTATCGGTGACCTAATCGCGTGGAACGAGCAGTACGAAGAAACGAACGGTAAGAAAGCGGACGCAATCTACTTGACGCGGAAGGTACAAGCGTTGCTATTGAAGAACGCTGTCATTGTAAACGAAGTCGCAGGCTCAACGACTAGCGGACGCACACGCGTCAATGCGGACGAGCTTAACAGTGTATTGGGCGCGTATGGCTTACCGCCAGTGCGATTGGTCAAAAAGACTACTGCGAAAGTTAAGTCGCCAATTACGGGTCAACTTAACACGGTTACGCTTTACCCGGAAAACCGCGTACTTTTCGTTTCTAACGGAATCGGAACGTTCAAACTCGGACCAACAGTCGAGAACAACTTCCAACCGGGCATCGTACTTCAAGCGTACGACAAGAACGAGCCTATTCAGTCTATCTTGCGCACGGCTGCGGCAGGTTTCCCGGTTATCGAAAACCCGTCGCTATTGCTTTATGCTGACGTTCTCGAAGGATAATGTCGCGCAAATATAACGTAAAGACGACGGCGGTTATTAACGGCCATGCCGTCGGCTCTACGATTACCCTCGACGCAGATACCGCAGAAAGACTCGCGGCAATCAAGTACGTCGAGTTACTAGACGAAGTAAAGCCGGAAAAGCCAGCAGCTAAGGCGGATGAAAAAGGCAAGTCAGCGCCGAAAAAGTCCGCTAAAGCACCGGCTAAAAAGAAGGACAAATAAAGGAGGAACGCCGATGGCGACTAGTTACGATTTAGTAGAGCGTCTTTATAGACGTTTCAAAGGCGTACCAAATTTTACAATGGCAGACGCGCAGGAACTCGTCGACGAAGCGCTAGACTATCACGGCTTTGAGCCGTCGGCGGACGTACCCAACGCAAAAGCTACGCTCGTAATACTTTACGCGCAAATACAAGGCGCATGGCAAGTCGCTTTTTCCGTCGCGCATTACTTTAAATTTACGGACGGCGAGGAATCGGTCGACAAGTCGATGGTTGCGGACAATTACCGAAAACTGGCGCGCGACTTACAGACTGAGTACGACAAAGAAGTGGCGACGCAGCATGGTACGGCTTATCGCGTAATGCGCCGCATTGATCGACCGCACACGTCGCCTCCGAGCGGAGAAAGCGGGCGTTATTCATGGCGAAAATACTAACGACACAAGCCGAACTCGATGCGATATTCGCGCGAATGGAACGTGATTATGAAGCACTAACTAAACGACAACAGGCGTATGCAATCAAAGAAATCGGGCGAGTACGCGGAGAACTGGCGGAACTACTGGCAGACTACGCAGGCGATGACGGCATTATCAAGCGGCAACGGGCGGCGCGTTTACTGCGCGACCTAGACGAAATCGAACGCTCTATACGCAAACACGGCACGCTAGCCCTCGAAAAGATTATCGAAGATACGAGCGAGTGGACTACGGCTAGGGTTGCGGGGGCAATCGGCATCGGCGTTGGCAACTTTGACCGCATTAATCGGCAAGTCGTTAAATACGTTACCAAGCGGTTTGGCGACGACGGGCTAGTGCTATCCGACCGTATATGGGGTCTGTCCGGCGAGATACGCGACGACCTTGCGACAGTATTACGCAGCGGCATTATTAAAGGCGACGGTATTAATGCGCTAGTACCAAGGTTGCGTGAGGTTTACGACAACGAAACGTGGAAAATCCGGCGGTTAGCGCGCAATGAATCAGTTACGGCTCGACGCGCGGCTACGACATACAATGCGCGTGAGTCCGACATTATACATTGGGTACAGTTTCACCACGGCGTCAAGCGGTCGAAGTCTTGCGTACGGCTTGCAGGCGAGGATCGTTACGGCAAGGGTACGGGCGTATTTAAGACGACCGACACGGAAATATGGATGCCACACGTAAATTGCACGGGCTACATCACGTACGTCCTAGACGAAAGGTGGTTATGACGGATGTTAACGCAAGGCGACTTGGTATATATGCGCGATACACAAGACGAAATATACGAATTAAGAAAACGCCCCGTGCGCGTGATTTACGTTGAGCGCATTTACGACGACTTTACAAACGAAGTAATAAGCGAAACGGAAGTACCGCGCGACATTAGCGCCGTCGTGACCGAAATTTCCATTCGTTCTAAGGACGGCTCGCGTTACGTTGAGGGCGGCATTGAGTACGAACAGGGTGACGTTAAAGTCGACGTTAAACTGGACGCCATTAGCGACATTGCGGATAAGCTAACGCGCGTAGTAATAGACGGCGCTAAATACGAATTACTCGGCGGCGACCGTAAAGGTATTGGCGCACGCAATCGAATTGAGTACGTTGGGCGGTTGATCGTATGAAATTAAACGTAAATGTAACGGGACTCGACGCGGTAATGAAGCAGTTAGCGCAGAAAGCCGGAACACAGGCGCTGCAAAATGCGGACAAGATTACGGAAACGTACACGCGTAAAATGGCGAATGAATCGGCGGCAATGGCGCCCGTCAAAAGTAGTGACCTGCGTAATAGTATTGCGGCAAGCCCGGAACGCGTCGAAAACGGCGTATGGCAGTACGGCTCGGACTTGGCGTATGCGCGGCGGCAGGAGTACGAACATAAGTCGCAAAAAGGCTTTATACGGCGGTCGGTTTGGAATAACCGCGAGCCTTACCGCGAGGCTATCCGAAAGGAGTTTTCGCAATGGTAATACATCAGCACGGACTAAACCGGTCAATCGTAATGCATTTGCGTGACGCCATGGCCATGCGCGTAGACCTCGTATTTGACGGCTACAAAATGCCGGCGGAAAAGCCGTACGTCACAGTCGAGCAAATGCCTGCGGGCAATGCAATACTGTCGAAGGGGCGCGAAGCTGTTGCCGTTACGTATCGCTATCAAATCGGCTTGCACGACGTAAATAGCGTACAGTTATCGGTTAATCAAGAACGGCTACAGCGTATTTTTAACTTTGACGAATTTACCTATTATGACACGCTACAAACGCCTTTCGTTGCGGAGGGCGTTTTTATGTGCGAATTAACCGGCGTTGTGCCGATGCCTGCCGAGGACATCAGTAAGCAGGCGGACTATCATCGCGTGTATTTTGACGTCGAAGTGGCGACAGTTACACGCAAATAACATTTAGGAGGAATACGAATGGCAATCGAATATAGAGGCGAAGAAAAGATTTTTGCGGTAGAGGTGCCTGACGAATTGGCAAATCGCGTTATCCGCCCATTTAACCAAACAGGCGGCTCAAAGGAAATTAGCGCGGATTCTATCGACTTGGACACGAAGGATAAGAGTGGGTCAGATTACGGTAAAATCACCGAGTCTGTATCACTTGAAGGAATCTTAACGGAAGGTGACGAGTTTATCGACTACATCGTCAACGCAATCCGTACGAAAGAATTCGTTAAGATTTACGAAATTGACACGCGCACGAAGAAGGCTGAACACGGTATGTATATGATTTCGTCCTTTAACCGCGAATACGGTAACGGCGACTTTGCGACGTACTCACTAGAAGGCACGTTAAACGGCGTAGTAACACCGGAAACGCTAGTGGAATTACCGACTGGCGCGCCTGCTAACTAAGACTAGCGAACGGCGGGCGCTTTGCCCGTCTTTTTTATTTCGCAAAAATACTTATTAAAACGGAGGAATACTTAATGGCTACTTTTGAAATTAACGGTAAGGAATATGAATTGAAGATCGACCTGAAGGCTGCGCAGTATCTTAACTCAATTTATGACGGAGGTTCTTTTGATGTAATCGGTAAAGCGATGATGGGAGACCTAGATTTGTTCCCACATATCATTCACGCAGGATTACGCCACACAAAGGAAAACTTCTCTTTCGCGCAGGTTGAGGAAGCTATCGTTGATGCGACAGCTAACGAAAAGCTTGATTTAGACGGAATCCTAAAACTGTCTAACGAGGTAATTACGCAAAGTTTTTTCTACAAGAAGACGGTGGAAAAACTTCTGAAGGACAACAAGCAAGCACGCAAAGCAATCGACCAACTGCTGAAATAACTCCGCGGTACCTACGTGGTCTGAACGACTTGGAAAAGGCGAAAGCGGACGGCTGGCGCTATCTTGGTCTAAAGCCTTTCGAGGTCGAACAGCTGACGCATCGTGAGTTTGAAATACTTATGCGGGCGCAGCAGGAACGTCAGTTTGACGAGTACGAGCGTATGGCATTTGCGGCAGTCATGCGTGAAGGTGCGCACAGGTCGAAACGACCGAAAGTAGGCGACTTGTTTAAGCGACCAGTCGACGCAGTAGCGGCGGAGAAAAAGACAGCGGATTTACTGGAAAAAAGCCGAATGGCGAGCGAATGGATGGCGCAGTTTTCGCTATTTGGAGAGAGGAGTGACGCAGATTGAACGATATACTCGTAAAGGTCGGCGCGGATATAACGGATTTTAGTCGCGAAATGAAAAACGCGTCTAATCAACTATCAGGCTTTGCGGATAAGAACGCAGCGACCTTTGACGCGTTTAAAAGTACAGGCGCAGTCATTACAGGTTTCGGAGCAGCAGTCGCGGCAGGATTCGGAAAATCAATAAAGGTTGCGGCTAACTTCGAAGCCGGCATGTCAAAGGTTGCGGCGGTATCGGGCGCGACAGGTAAGGACTTGGACGCGCTCACTAAGGCTGCACGTGATTGGGGCGCGTCTACATCTTTTAGTGCGTCAGAAGCAGCGAGCGGACTCGAATACATGGCGTTAGCTGGATGGGACACGCAACAAATGCTCGGCGGTATTGGTCCGATACTACACCTTGCGGAAGCCGGTGCGCTTGAGTTGGGTAGGGCTTCCGACCTAGTTACGGATTCAATGTCGGCGCTTGGCATTGAGGTAGGCGACCTAGAAGGATATCTCGATAAAGTCGCTAAAACGTCAGCGTCCGCAAACACGGATATTGACGCGCTGATGGAAGCGTTTGTCATCGCGGGCGGAACGTTTAGTAGATTTAATGTACCGCTGGAAGAAGCGAACTCTTTCCTCGCAATACTAGCGAATCGCGGATTCAAAGGTTCAGAAGCAGGTACAGCGCTTAACTCAATTATGACGCGTTTAACGGCATCTACCGGACCGTCGGCAAAGGCGCTGAAACAATTAGGCGTTAACGCGTTTGACAGTCAAGGCAAATTCCGAGGCATGGAAACGGTTATGAAGGAAGTGGAATCCGCATTAAGCGGTCTTTCCGACAAAGAACGGGCGCATTATCAAACGCAGATAGCCGGATTAGAACACGGCAAGGCTTTTAGTGCTATGTTAGGCGGATTGGGTCAAGAGTACGACGAGCTAAAAGGTAAAATAGTAGACTCGGATAACGCCTTAATTGATATGCGCAATACGATGAAAGATAACTTACTAGGCGAATTAGAGAACTTATCTTCCGCGTTTGAAGAAGTCATGACCGAAGTAGGATACGCACTACTACCGATCATTAAAGAAGCTGTCCGTTTCTTGCAAGACCTAGCGGACAAATTTAACGGATTGAGCGAACCTGTCAAAAAGACTATTGCGCTATCCATAGCGATAGCCGGCGCACTTGCTTTAGTGGTTGGTCCGTTACTTTTACTAATCGGATTCATACCGCAAATCATCACGGGCTTCGGCGCAGTAGCTAAAGTATTCGCGGCGCTAACCGGCCCAATTGGACTTACTATTGCGGCTATCATTGCGGTAGGTGCGGCGCTAGTAGTCGCGTACAACAAAGTCGAATGGTTTCGCAATATGGTCGACAAGGCGTGGGCGGCGATTAAGGACTTTACGGTCAAAGCGTTTAATAACGTCAAAGATACGGTAACGCGCATCTTAAAAGACGTAGTTAGCTTCGGAACGGACATACTCAGCAAGTTTAAAGACTTTTGGGACGAAAACGGCGCGCAAATAATGGCGGTAGTCAAGCTACACTTCGGTAATATTTGGGAGCTTATTAAAGGCGTAATGGGCGTCATTAAAGGTATTTTCGAAGTAGTGTGGCCGCAAATTAAAGCGATTGTCGATATTGCTTGGCGCGCCATTAAGACGATTGTTTCAACCGCAATTGACATCGTACTAGGCACTATCCAAACGATTTTAAAACTGATTCAAGGCGATTGGGAAGGTGCGTGGGAAACGATTCAAGGCGTTGTTGGCAGCGTTTGGGACAATATTAAGAAGTATTTCGATCCCGACGAAATGAAGCAAATCGGTATAGACGTAATCAAAGGACTCGTTAATGGTATCAGCTCTATGATTGATTCCGTCGGAACAGCCGTCAAAGATATTGCAGGTAATATTAAAGGCTCATTCAAGTCGTTCTTTAAAATTAAATCTCCGTCGCGCGTCATGATGGAGCTGGGTAAGTACATCGGTGAGGGCGCAGCTATCGGAATCGCCGCGACCAAGAGCGCTAACATTGCGGCAATCAAGGGCGTCAGCAACGCAATTGCAGGCGTAGCTAAGGCGTCCAGCGCAGAAATCAAGGCGCTCGCAAACAAGCAGGCGGCGGAGGAAAAGGCGATTGTCGCTAAGAAGCACCGTGACATTGCGGCAATATACGCGCAAGCAAAGGCGAAGAAGCGCAATCTTACGGCGGCTGAACATCAGCGCATTGCTAATATTACGGCGTCTGCAAGCGAAAAGCTAGTCGCATTAGAGCGCAAGCACGGCGCAGCAGTCGCGAAAATACAAGCGGGCAATGCGAAGGAGCGGTTAGACGCAATCAAGCGTTATGTCGACGACAAAAAGTCGCTTGAGCAAATGTCGCTCGTCGCGGAATCCGAAGTATGGCGCCGGTCTATCGCGCTATTCAAGTCGGGCACGAAAGAACGCGTCGAAGCACAGCAGGCGTACCAAAAGACGCTCAAAGCGATTAATGACGAAATTACGTCGACTAACGAGGAATTCCTCGGAAAGATGCAACGAATTAACGACGACTTGGCGGCTAATGAGCGCAATCTGAACGACGAATACAACAGCGCATATAGTTCGCGCGTACAAGCTATCCTCGGCTTTTCCGGCATCTTCGAGGAATTTACGAAGTCAATGGAAAAAAGCGGCGTCGACTTGCTGAACAATCTACGCTCGCAAGTCGTAGGCTTGGCGGAATGGCGCGCTACACTCGAATCATTGGGCGCGCGTATCGACGATCAGGCGTTGCTGGAGGAATTGGAAGCGCTTGGCCCGAAGGCAGTAGGCGAGTTACAGGCGCTTAATAGTCTATCAGATTCGCAGCTTGCCGAGTACGTAGGGCTTTACAACGCAAAGTTCAGTCTTGCCCGCGAACAGGCGGCGAAGGAACTCGAAGGCTTAAAGTCTGACACGGAACAACGCATTAAGACGATGCGCGAGGCGGCTAACAAGGAACTTGAAGCGTTGCGCGGCGAATGGACTAAGCGTATACAGTCCGTTACAAAGGCGACAAATGACGAGTTAAAGTCGCTAAAAGACATCGGCAAGAACGCGGGCAAAGGGCTTATGGACGGCCTTGCGTCGATGGAGCCGGCACTAGTTGCGAAAGCTAAGGCGATTGCTAACGCAGTGAAGGCGGCAATGGCGGGCGCGTTTAATATACACTCGCCGTCGCGATGGATGCGTGACTTTATTGGCGTCAATATGATGCGCGGATGGATTGACGGTATGGAGTCCATGCGCGGCGCTGTCGTTAATACGGCGGACGCGGCTACGGGCTGGATGACGCCGGAAAGACCGCATGTGTCGGGCTATAGTACGCCAGTAAGCGGAATCGGTATTTCGCGAGTTGGAAGTACGCAAACAGTCGGATCGGGCGGAGATACGATTATTTTCGAGAATATTACAATAGACGCTAAAACGGTTGGCGAGTTTAATAGTGTGGTTGAATTTGTAAGTAGATTACGCCAAGAGACTCGCAAAAGATAGGAGGTGAGTAGATGGCTTTATTTGTTTACAGTAAAAATACTATTAGTACCTCAGGCGGTTATTACTATGTATCGTGGGGACCGTCCACTTCATACCCTGCCGCAGGTTATCAGTATATCGGTTATTCAAGTTACTCGATAAACAGTAGTACCGGGGTTATTTCTTACAGTGGTGCGGGGGCTATAGATGAACATTATACCGGTACCGTTTATGACGGGAGTTCGTCGAGTGTGACACGATGGACTTCGAGCGGAGGTCGCATCACTAGGGTGACGGGTGATTCGACGTACATGCCAGCATCATACCGTAAAGGCTCTTTCATTGAGCATATAGTTGCTGAGGAAGGCACGTACCCGGATAACGGAAGCAGCGGCGGTTACTGGTATGTTAAGGAAAGACCAGCGCAAAACCCTTCTTATTTGATTCCAAACGGCGGAGAATCGTGGAACGGCGTCAAGTCGATTGGATGGGACGTGCCGGCACAGGGGCTAAATTATAAAGTAGAATTATCACTAAACAACGGTCAAACGTGGTCAATAATAGACAACGGTATAACAGCTTCTTCAACAAGTTTTGACTTCTCAACCGTGGCCGAAACAAGTCTAGCTAAAGTACGGGTGTCTGCATATGATGGCGCTTTATTCGTAGGTCAAGTCGAGTCTGCGGGGGTATTTACTATCCAACACAACGTAGCACCTAACGCCCCGTCTACAATCAGTCCTAAAGGTACGATTGTGGACCGCACCATACCGCAGGAGTTAGTGTGGCGTCATAATGATCCTAATCCTAACGACTTGCAATCAGCGGCAACAGTAAGATGGCGGGCGCAAGGTGACGCGACGTGGACAACCGTTAACATCGTTGGACAGTCGCAACGCTATGTGTTTTCTGCCAACACCCTGCCTGCAGGAAATATCGAGTGGATGGTACAGACAGCCGACCAACAAGGCTTAACGAGTCCGTGGTCGAGTGTTGCGGTCTTTTCGGCTGCCGAACCAACTAACACGCCGACAATCATACAACCGGGTGATACAGTCAGCGTAGCCCGTCCGGTCATCCAATGGGCAAGTGGAGCGCAACAAATGTATCAGATTGTCGTTGAGGATTCTTTAGGCGCAATCGTGTGGGACACAGGCAACGTCATTTCTACCGCGAAAGCAAGGACAATTGGAGTCGACTTAGTTAATGGCGGACGTTATCGCATTAAAGTCCGTATCATGGACGGCGGTGGGCTATACAGCTCATACGCTATTAAAGATGTGTTAGTAAGTTACACCCCACCCGCTAAACCCGTGGTAAACGCCTATTCAGCGGACGGCTTTATCGCGTTTAATATCGAATCTCCACAACCGACCGGAACGCAACCCACGGTAGAATCTTACGATGTATTTAAGATGATTAATAATCAGTGGGTACGCGTGGCTTTTAACGTTATTACAGCGTTTAACGATTATCACGTAAAGAGCGGAGAGAGTTATCGCTATTACTTTAAGGCGTTGGGCGATAATGGAACTACATCTACGTCCGACTCGATAGTTGCGTCCACTACGTTTAGTGGCGCATGGATTCACGCAGTACGCGACGCAGAATTGACGTTATTTAACTTTAAATATAACGGCACGGGCTACGAAAAGGAGTACGAGCCGGACTCAGCCGTCATGCAGTTCGCAGGGCGCAGGTCGCCCGTAGTAAGATTCGGTCCCGCCGAAGAACATTCGCTAACTGTGCGTATACAGTCGCGCGAAGGCATGGAAGATATGGACGTATTGCGGCGATTTGTCAATGCGCGCGAAACAGTCTGTTACCGGGATGAAGACGGTAACTTACTCGTAGGTCACATACTCAATTTACGCATTGATAAGAATTACCGTGTATCAAGTGCAAACGTGACATTTTTAGAGACAGACTTTAACGAGGAGGTGTAGCGTTTGCTAGATTTAAGTTACGGCAACTATACGCGCGATCAAGTCGTAGCGGCGTTACACTCGCCGCACTTGACATACGACTTTAGATATGAACTGCTGGACGGTCTTAACCGAGTTAAAGGCGATATTGACGGCGTATTGTCCGCGCGTATAGACCACAGTTCGCTCGCGACTATAAAGCGTTCGGCGGTATTTACTATTGCGGAAGAATACGCAGGCGAAATTAACTGGCTAAACGACCGCATTAAGCCTTATATGCGTATTAAGATGCCGGCCAGTCGTGTGCTTGCGCGTGAATACGCATTTTTCTCGCATATACACGCAGCAGAAGTAACTCCTGTTGACAATGAACAGACGCAAGGGTGGGTCGAGTACCCGCTAGGCGTCTTTTTACTTTCATCGCCTATACGTAAGGACGACGGTGTTGCCGTAATGCGCGAAGTAGAGGCTTACGACGGGCTGATCGTCTTGCGCGATGACAAGTTTACAGACCGACATGCCATAACGGAAGGCACAAGTTATTACGATGCAATTATAGCGATATTGACAAGCGCAGGCATTACTCAATATAACATCGAGCAAACGGACGCAACCTTGACACGCGATATTGAGTTCGCGCCAGGGGTCGAAAAGTTGCGTGCAGTCAACGAACTTTTGACGCAATTAAATTATGTGCCGATGCACGTAGATGTCCACGGCTACTATACAACGTACCAATATAGGTCGCCTGCGGAGCGTAGCGAGGAATATACGTATGCGGACGATGCGCAATCTATTACGTTAATAGGCGCGGAAGAAGAACTCGACTTGATGGACGTACACAACGTCTTTACCGCGATAAGATCGAATCCCGACGAGCCTCCGCTCATGTCTACGTACATTAACGATAACCCGGAATCACCAACGTCTACTGTCTCGCGCGGCCGTAACATCGTTGATATACGCGAGCTAGACGATATTGCGTCGCAGGAAGCATTGGATGCTTATGTGCGTAGGATTGCGTTCGAGGCGTCGCAGGTATATGGGCGCATACGGTTTAAGACGCAACTAATGCCTATGCACGGCTATGCGGATGTACTGCGGTTTAAATATAGTCCGCTGGGAATCGACGGTAAATACGTAGAGCTGAGCTGGTCAATGGACTTGCAGACTGGCGGAACGATGACGCACGAATTACGCAAGATCGTAGACGTAGGAGGTGTGACGCCTTGAGGATAGACGATTTTTTGGACGCTTTTTATAAGGGGGACGTGCCTAAGCTATTGCGTTACGCAACGATTGCTGACGGCTACGTGGGCGGCAAACCAAACCTTGTATTTGACGGAGAATCTATACCGTCCGGTAAACGGTACGCTAAGCTTGCGTCGTATACCCCGCAGTCGGGCGACCGTGTGGCGGTATTAGGCGACTTAGTATTGGGGGCGATAGGATGATTGAATTAGATGTAGTAGGTAACAACGTGGAAGTTACGTTAGTAGACGTATTTACTCATTATCATTTTATAACGCAATTCCAGCAAGACGAAGAACATACGGAGGTGATACACGTTGCTACTGCAGATTAAACAAGGAGACACACGCCACGCATTGCGCGCAAAGTTAACGACGGTAGATCGTTTGCCCGTCGATTTGACTGGCGCCGTCGTCCGACTAAAGATTGCGAACGCAGCGGGGCACCCGGTCATATGCCGAGAAGCTACGGTAACGGACGACGGCTACGTTGTTTTTGTATTTGCTGACGGAGATACGGACGTGCCGGGCGTTTATCACTTTGAGTACGAAGTGACATACGCAGACTTACGCGTAGAAACATTTCCGCATGTTGGGAAAGTTGTTTTATATATCAGTAAAAAAATAGGAGGTAATGCGACATGTCAGCAATAGATAAACCGCTAGTATTAGCGCAGAATAGGCCTGCACCACAGTACTATAACCGTACTTACGACCGCTACGAGGTCATCGAAGGACGCGACGGAGCCAATAGTTTTATCGAAAAAGGTCGGACAATTTTTGACACTTATAGCGGATCGACAAGCGTCGTACGTAATTACAGTGAAAAAGCGTTCGGATTCGCAATTACAAACGACGGGCTTGCGGATTTAACGTTTATGATTCACGGACTCACAATTACTGTTAAGCCGGGCGAGACTTTTGACGACTTATTTGAGCCGTTCACGTCCGTCCAAGTTACGGCAACTGACGATTACAGATTGGTGGTGCGTGTTTAATGGCGTGGACAAATGATAAAGGCAGTAAGTCGGGCGCAAAGGCAGCGCAATATGTCGAGGATAAAAAGCCGTTAATCGAGCAGTCGATTACAGATGCGGCTACGGCTAAGACGGACGCAGATCGTGCCAAGACTGCGGCGAATGCGGCGGTGACTGACGCGAGTAATGCGGTTGCAGTAGCAGGCGAAGCAAAGACGCAGGCGAGCGAGGCCAAGACGATTTCCTCATCGGCAAAGACGACGGCAGAAACGGTACAGTCGCAATTTGACCAAGTAGTTGCGGAAGCTGGAAGTAACAATCCCGAAGTCGTACAAGCACGTGGCGGAGAGGTAAATCTTAATGCTCGTCTTGATAAAGTTACTCAACAGTTGACAGATAAGGAGAATCATAACGTTTCTCGCTCAACGGAGGCTGTACTTATCGGATGTCAAGAAGATGAGACTTTTACTGTATCTAATGCGACGCACTCTTTTGACTCAGTTAATTATAAAGTGGGGTCAAGAGGTCATAAATTGAACATTACAGGCGCAGTAACGGCTCAACTTAATGTTACTCCAGCTATTGTTCCACAAATCACTCCTAATATGGGTGCGATTGGAATATGGATTTACTTAGAAGACGCATCTAAAGTCAGATTTGTTGAGGTATCGGTATATGCAAGCGCCGACTCTACTATCAAATGGGAGGCAGCAAGTAATCGGTCAGACAGTGTCCTTGCCGAAGGTTTAAAAAACGGATGGAATCACATACGATGGCATGCAGCAATGAATGCTCAAACTGCTGAAAATCTAACTAATTGGGGCACTGTCTATAAAATTCGTGTTATGGTTACTACTTCGGACACAACATCTGTAACTGTAGGAAAGGTTGTAGGAGAGGTTTTTCCTAAAGCACAAATTCTTTTCGTGGAAGACGCTCAATATCGATCATTTTACAATACTGCATACCAAGATTTAAAGGCTAGGAATATACCAGTGACATGGGCATTGAGAATAAGCACATTAGGAACTAACATTGGACAGTCTAGTGAACAGTTAACCGAGAGTGAAATTATACAATTATCAAAAGAAAATAACAACAGTATCTCCTTCCATAGTTTTGATGGTCAAAACTCAACAATGACGCCGACTGAACTTAGAATAGAAACCATGAAAGCACTAAAGTGGCTTTCCCAAAGAGGATATAGTGGAAGACATTGGAGAGCAGCCTTCTTGCAAAACAATGCTCCTGCGCATGCTTCTATTCGTGATTTAGTTCCTGCATATTCAATGCCAGTAGGTGGAAGATATATTCTAGGCGTGTTCCCGTTCCTAAACAGATACAATACCCCTAGAATACCTATTCACAATGAAACGAAACAGGCAATAACCGATACATTTGCTAAATTGAAGAAGACGCATCAACTATATATTTGCTACACTCACGGGGTTGCCGATAATGTTTCCGGTGATATTACTCACGATAATTGGAAGCACTTTATCTCAGAGGTAGACAAAGGATTATCTGAAGGATGGCTTGAAGGAGTAACTTTCGAGCAGCTAAATAAAGCATACGACTATCCTTACAACACTGTAAGTTATATCTGAATCACTGCGATGTTGGACACTACTGTTGATTATTCGTAACACGAAATATGTAAGCAATAACGCCCATGTGGACGTTCTTTTTCGTCCCAAATAAAAAAAACGGCACGGATTGCGCCCGTGCCTAGCCGTCATCTATCGGGTGATAATGGCGGTTGCAACTAGTATAACACGAAATATCGGGGAGGTAAACGGTAATGGAAGTAACTATCGGATTAATAAGCGCAATCGTAGGTATGTCGCTAGGCTACGTAGGCTTCATGCGTACACGCGACAAGGACGTAGCAGGCCGCGCAACAGAGTCGGCAATACTGTCGACTAAGCTCGATAGCATTAGTCACGGAGTCGAACAAATCAGACTCGATCAAAAGTCTACGGAAGCGCAGCAAGCGTCGATTAACGGTCGTCTTATCGGCATCGAGAAAGACGTTCAGATGACGAAAGATGCAATCGTTACGATAAATGAACGCGTAGATCGCGTAGAAAATAAATAAGGAGGGCATTTTACATGCGAATTAACTGGAGAATACGTTTACAGTCACGCGCCTTTTGGGTAGCGCTATTTGCGTTGGTGGGCTTTGTGCTTGGCGAGTTTGGCGTATGGGACGCAGGCAAATACAACACGTTCGTCGACTTGCTACTGTTCGTACTTGTCGCGGCTGGTGTTATTATTGACCCGACAACGGACGGCATTAACGACAGCGAGCGCGCACTAGGCTACAAGCGTTTAGGCGGCGGTCAGTATGATTAAGATTGCGTTAGACGCAGGTCACGGGCTACACACGCCCGGCAAGCGCAGTCCCGACGACGAGCGCGAATGGTCGTTTAACAACGCTGTATTGATTGCGTGCGCCGAGCGTTTGTCTACGTACGACGGCGTACAAATACGCAGGCTCGACGATCCGACCGGCAAGACGGACGTCAGTTTACACGCGCGCACTAACAAGGCTAACGCATGGGGCGCGGACGCACTCGTTTCCATACACCATAACGCGCTTAAAGCCGTCTGGCACACGGGCGGCGGCGTTGAGACATACGTTCAGGCAGGCACGGCAAGCGCGGCGTCAAAGGCGTTGGCGCAAGCTATACACACGCGCATAGTGCCGGCGATGGGCTTACGCGACCGTGGCGTTAAGGCGGCGAACTTCCATATGACGCGCGAATCACGGATGCCGGCGGTACTGACCGAGGGCGGCTTTATGGACTCGCGTACGGATATTAAGGCGATGCGCGACCCTGCGCGCTTAAAGGCGCAAGGCTACGCAATTGCTGACGGTATTGCGGCGCATTTCGGGTTAAAGCAGAAGGCGGGAAGCGTTAATATTTCGTCTACAATCGAACAGGAGGTGCGTTACTTGCAACTGAACACACGGCAGGCTGACGACATGGCGGCGGTATTTAAGTTAGCGCGCGACAAGGGCGTATTTAGCTCGGCGCAGCATGAAGCGGACGTGCGGGCGGGCAAGATGACGGTCGACACGGCGGTCTATCTGACTGCGCTGATTGCGGCGGCGGGACTTAACGAAGGCAAGCGTATATAACGACAGACAGGCGACTACTTCCCTTGCGGAGGTGGTCGCCCTTTTTTTATTTCGCTATTACCGCTGATTGTAGTCACACTTTACATACTACGCGCATATCGTTAAATAACGGGACGACACGTTAATAACGAATCCAAGACTGGCCGGGCAAATGTCCCGGTCTTTTTTAATTGCATGAGTAACATTTCGGCAATAGCGGTCATACTATGTATTAAACGCAAAGGAGGCGGACGCCTATGTCGAATAAGGTAATTAAGAGCGTGAGCTTCAACGTAAAAAACCCGCTCGACGCGCTCATGTTAAGCGCAATTAAGCGGCGTAACTTTAGCGGCTACGTCAAGCGGTTGATTGCGGCGGATATCAATGCGGGTACGAAACCGCAAGAAGCCCGTGAAGCCCCGCAAGAAGATGCGCCCGCTACGCCTACACAGTCGTCTGCGGAGATTACGGCGCAGCACAAGTTGGCGCAGCTCAAACGGGACGGCGGCTTTAGCGGTCCGAAACTGTTTTAAGGCGCAAATATTGTCGCGGCTACAGCGATTCCAGCACCGATCAAAAAGCCTATTCCGAGAAACATGCGAAGCACCTACTTTCTACGTTGTCGTACGGTTAGTATGCGCGTGTATTCCGATTTTAAACAACGAAAGGGGATTTTATTGGCGAAGAAGAAACGTATTGAAGTGGCGCAGTGTATTAACGGTGAGTACGTATTTCCGTCGGACGCCAAACGTATATATGGAGGTATGTCCGCAATGGCGACGGCGCTCATCGTGCCGTCCACTGCTTCGGCGCAATCCAGCGATACTTTCGCGCGTGTTTATCACACGGTTTTAGATGTCGCTGACCGCGGAGTAGTGTTCGTTATTATCTTTGCCGGCGCAGCATGGGCGTTAGGCAATCGTCCAAAGGCGTTAGAAGTAATGCTCGGCTCGGCAATCGGCTATATCGTCATACGCAACGCAATCCTTTTGCGCGACTTCTTAAAGTCGTTAACGCCAGATACGGGAGGTCTTTAATATGCAGAATTTTTGGGACGGAATTAACGAACGTATAGCGGAATGGGAGCGTAAACACATCATCGAGCCGGGCGACGAGTATATCGCGGATCAAGTCGGCCCACGTGTCGGGAAATTCTTCGCTGATGTTGGCACTGCGGCTTGGGACTGGTTCGTCGTATCATTGCCGGACATTATCGGCTATAGCACGTTAGTTGCGGGCGCTTGCGTCATTGTCGGCTCTATGGTGGGTCGCGGCGGTATTCTAAAGCCAATGGGCGTGCTTGCAGGCGGCACTATTGCGGCATTATGCATACTAGAGGCGGTGTATTAATGTATGAAATAGCACTACGCGAACCATTGCTACCCGTTGTTGCCACGGAAATCAAGACGCCGTGGTGGCGCAGTAAGAGGATTGAAGTCGTTTACGTGCCGAATGAAATGGTCGTCTATCGCGTCATACCGCACGCAAATGTGGCGGGCAATACAAAGCGTTTGTGGCGTAGTATTCATAAGATGTACGATTTATATGCGTCGCCAAAGTCACGGCTAGAACGCGAAGGCTTAAAGTTTAGTTATCGCGAAAAAGATACGCTGTGGATTGACGTAGTATTCCGCATGGTTGGCGGCGAGCGTAAGGTTGAATTCTACGTAGGCACTTCCGAATTTCAAGCGGAAAAGCTAAAACGTCGGCTCGAAAACATGATGCACGTTACCGTGAAAGAAGCGTCACTTGCCGACGTGGAGGTGCCGGAAGAAAACACGATCGTACAGGAATTGCGCTATAGTAAGCACGATATGTTCTCGTTAAATACGAACACTAGCGAAAGACAAACACCTATCGCGACGCTACTAAATACGGTTGACGAGCTTACGTATGATGGCGACATTGCAAGGCTGTCTATTTGCGCCGACCATGAAGCGCGCAATAAGTGGACTAAGAACGCATTGTGGGCGCGTGAGAAGTTATCTAAAGGGAAAGTACCACAGCGTATGGGCGTCGGTCAATTCGTACCTATGCTAAAGTCTGGCATTGCTTCGGCGGTAAACGAAGTACATTCGCTTCTAGTCGATATTATGGAAGCCTTACAGAATACGCTTTATAAGTCGGATAAACCGTTTAAAAAAGAGCAAGTCATCGACAAGCAAACGTTATTAGTCGACGCTATTAACGCTAGTAAAATAAGCGGCTCGACAACCGACAAAGTTAATTTGCCCGTATTCCGCACGCACATACGAGTCGCCGCACACTCACACGACCGTTTAACGCGCGATACGCTTGCTGACACGCTTTCCACAGGCATCGCAGACACAGCGGAGGACAACGAACTGCTAGGCGTCAGATTGCGCGGTAATGCCGCAAAGAAAACGATTGGCGAGTTAAACAATCTTAAATTGCGCAGTAATACTCGGCTCGATCCGAACGTAAACTTAACATCAACGGACGAAATTGCGAAGTTAGCGCTACAGCTTCCGAATCGCGACTTACAATTGCGCTATGCCGACGCACTAGACGCGAAGTATCGCATTGAAGTCGACGTGCCCGCGCCATTGCGGCAAGGTAACGGCATACCGCTCGGCAAGGCGTCCATAAAAGACCGCACGATTGACGTAGATATGCCGGTAGACAGCCCCGACGCATTATATCGCGGCTACGTATTTATAGGAGGGCAAGGCGCAGGCAAAGATACAGCGATTAAAAATTGGATAATCGACGGCTGTATGACGCACGGCATAGCGGCGGTAGTTATTGACGCAATTGACGAGCCGGGCATACGCGGCATGGCGGACGGACTGCGCGACTCCTTACCTGCGGAAAAGGTAGTAGACCTCGACTTGGCTGACGGCGAGCATGTCATACCACTAGACTTGACGGAAGTAGTCACGGCGCTTGGCCGTTTGGGCGCGTCAAGGTTTGCGGACGAAGTAATTGACTTAATCGACCTCAGTAATCACACGCGGTCACGGCGCTACCTGCGCGAAGCTGCGAAGGCGTCGGGCGGCTCGCTATATAACATTAAGCGTATTATCGAGGACGAGGACTTTAGGCTTACGACCATTGAACGTTTGCTTGCGGAAAATAACGAAAGACTTGCGCGTGAACTCGCTTCCTGGGGCAACAACGACGAACTTGGCGGTAAGGCTGCCGCAATACTCGACCGGTTGGACGCGTTCTTTGGCAATGATAGACTGCACGATATATTCGCGCAAGCACCGCACAAGGGCGTAGACTTTGCGCGCTGGATGGCGGAAGGCAAAGTAATTATACTGCGCGTACCTAACCGCAAGCTAGGTGAAGTTGCGACGCGCACGTTGACGCACTGGATTACGCTAAAGACGTTTATGACGCGCATGCTGATGCCGAAAGACGCGCAAGCAAACGGCTGTTTCATCGTCTTTAACGAGCCGGAGCAGTACGCGTCGGAAGGTCTTACAAAGCTAATGGGGCGCATAGGCACGGAAGGGCGCAAGGAACGGCTCGGCAGTCTATACGCGTTTCACCATTGGAACAAACTGCCTAAGACGTTACAAGAGAACCTGCTCGGCGGCGGCGTCCAGCAATTCCTATTTGCGAACGATCATCATAAGACGTTCGAACTGTCCGCGCATAGATTCGAAGACACTATACCGCTAGAGCAGGCGGTTAGACTTCCGCAGCATTACGCAATCGTGTCATTGCGCGCAGCAGGCGTACTACAGCCGGCATTTATTGCGCACATGAAACCACCGTCGCCTGCGCGCTACAACAACCGCAAGCTGACGGCACAGCACGCAAAACAATACGGGCGCCATTGGCGCGACATATAAGGAGGAATTTGCGTTGAAATTAAACCTAACGCTAGGCGAGTGTTCGCTAGTCTACACGTCATTAAAGAAGGAGTTACACATTTTACGCGAGAAAGAACTGACCGACACTGCGGCGCTTTTACGTATCGCAGAAATCGAGGAATTGATCGCGAAACTAGATACGCTTTGACGCTCGCTTATACTTCGTATATAATCGTTAATATCACAGATTCCGCAACCTACGCCGTATGTCGTGGCGTTGGAAACATGTCTACAAATTATAGTTAATTTGCGCCACGTCAACGTTTGACTTACCGCCAGTGTGCCGTCCTTAAATACGAACAGCCTCCTAAGCTGTAGGTCGCAGGTTCGATTCCTGCCTGGGACGTTTCGAAAAAGGTTGGAAAGGCCTTTATATCAATGTTTTGATGGGGTAGGGTGAAAGTTCAAGAATTGAACTCTTGGCATTTATCCCTACTTTAACCCAACGAGAACCTTCTAATTATTATTATAATTGGGAGGTTTTTTATTTTATTTATTGTGTCGGTAAGTACTAAACACTCAAAACAAACGCACTAACCATTCCACTTACTAATCGCTTAATAAATGGGACAAAACCGATATAACGGGATGATGATAAAATACTTTTCATCCTGTCGTTGACAATTTTCTGGTATAGCATCAAAGACAAGAACAATGGTACTATGCTCATTCCCAATAACCTGTTCTAATTCTTTTCGTGGTAGTTGAAAGACTAGCTTTTCCATCATATAGCCGAACCCGTATTGAGGTTGCTCAAACCACCATGCTCTAAAATAATGTGAAATTTCATCCCTTTTCTCCTGAGGTACACTTCCAAAGAAGGAATTTATGATTTCATCATATCGACCAATACTATTGAATTGTTTGGACTCAGCAATTATTTGATTCCAAGTTTCTGTAATTTTCTTTTTTATCTCTTGGTAAACCTTCTGGTCCACGTTACATTCAATCCCTGGAAATTTCTTTTTTTCATTAATCGCGTATAAATAGAGGAATAAGTTTAATTCAGTTGACGAAATAATTGATATAGTTTTATGTTTACTCAATTTATCCCTTCCTTTACTTATTTATGTTATAACTGAATTATAGCAATTGTTTTAATAAATAAGGTGAAGAAATATCAAAAGTTAAGTTCCACTTCTTATAGTGTAGCAGATAAGTTGGAACGTCTCATTTTATTAGTAAATCAGCTATAATCCAAGGGGGATGCAAATGGATAATCAGATGAGTGTGTTAATGGACATCTACGAATCAATTGAAGAATTATCTAAAATAGGTGACAGCTTAACCAATCCGGAGGAAGCAATAATGTTAGGTTTCTGGGAAGAGCTTAAGTTGACGGAACATGAAGTTAATGCGTTGAAAGTAAGTGTACTTAATGATCATATAATCAGCGGCATTGAAAAGATTATTAAAGAAAGGATGCTACTATCCTTTCATCAGTTTTTAGCTGTCTTAGATGGTGTAGGGGATCCTAAATTTAGAAATGAAGATTCCGTATGGTTAGGGCTGAAGTTAGTGAATAAAACTCTAAATGATGAGCCAGAGGATGAGGAGTTCCTTCACGATCAGTTATTTGACGCATATTGGGATTGGATAGAAATGAAATCTAAGAAGTGATTATGTTTATGTAACTATAGGGTACTTGTATGGAAAGGTTTCATCTGAATTAATTGCCTTGAATATCGAAAATCTTACCAACCGGACATTATGATTGTATTTATGTAGCTGTAGTGAATTTACAAAATTTATATTGTGTGGGATTCCGTTTGAATAGCCGGAATTCTAACAAACGAAACAACAAAGCAGAACCGACTCAAAAACTTTGTAACTCCAGTCGTTTACGAGTATTCAACTCGAACATTCACAAAGCAGCCAACAAGCGATCAACAAAGCTGTAACAAAGCGATAACAACTACTAAGAACTATAAGAACTATAAGCACTAAAAGCATTTAAAAAATAAATAAAAGATCTCTCGCTTTATCAGAAACAAACAAAACCAATAAAAATCTTTACCGATGTGTATCCTTTTTGAACAGCGCTCGCTATATAGAGTTTGAAAGGGGAGTTCTTGAAGATGCTTGATTTGACATACAGTTACACGGCGATGTTTGGGATTTGCTTAAAGTAAGATAATTCATCCTAATCACCTCGACTATTCCTGAGTCCAAATTTCGTTTCGTACCCTTGTTGAGCTGAGGTTGTCATACTGGCGTTCGACGAAATTATAAAATTTTGTATTTACTTATTCAAACGGAGTGCTTATGACTGAAGTTGATACGCGCATGAATTTTATTAATAAATAAAGTGAAAGAGGCAGGACTGAATTGAAAATAATGAAGAGTGAATGCATCTTTTGAATTCAAATGTTTATTCTTTCACAACGATTGCGAACGCATAATTCGCTTCACCTTTAATTTCGCCTGTCCATTTCAAAACGATTGAATAAAAATAGCGACCGGGCTCGTCAGGGGGTGTAAATGAATTCCTTTCCACTTCGACGTTCGTTTCCTCGCCTTTGAAGTACTGAATGAGTTCTATGTCGACTTTGTCTATCGATCGCAACTCTTCTGGAAATGAGGTAGAGTTGGCTGCTAGTGTGAAAATGACTGGCTCATTGCTTTTCACAGACATTGTTGGTGTTCCTAATAGATAGTCATGAGGTTTTTGCGGGGTTAGCTGACACTCTTTCTCATCCGCGTCCCAACAGTTGGTGATTAGGTAAGGATTATATCCTTCCTCTTTACTATTGACAATATAGAAAATTGGTAACTCTCCTGTATGCCCGGCTGTTTCATCGAATCCACCAGGCTGTTCAGCTTCCTCTCGACTATCATCTGAACAAGCTGCCAGCATTGTAAAAAGAATGATGATGAATAGTCCGAGAATTCCATACATTTTCAACTTGTCCAACCCCTTTTTTGTGTTGCCTACTAGTATACTACATTTTAGTTCAGAAAAACATAAATATTCAAGTTAAAGAAGGAATTCTGTTAAACGTATAGAATAGTAGTTGAGTAAGCACATATGAAGGGAGGTTAGTTTACGTATACTTCCGTTTACTCAAGGTACGCTAAACTTGGAATCCAAACAAACAAACCACTGGAGATGATTACTTAGTGGTCTACTCAGGAACAGTATATTGCTCAGGCGCTTGCGCGATGTCCGAGAAAGAAGCAGAATGACAACATAACCTACCTTGCATAGCAGGGTATTATAATAATTTGCTATGCATATAAAAAATGAATTGCGGGGAAAAGGGGTGTTTCTTTGCTGAGACTGCTTCAATTTGAATGTAGTAAAATCGTTAAATCAAAGTATTTTAGACTGTTGTCCGTTTTGTTGCTGTTGTCAGTAATTGTTTACTATGTCTATGTATACATAAATACAATACAGGTCACTGATGTGACGCCAGATATTCGGCTGATGGTCGAAAGTCAAGAAAAACAAATTCAAGAGGAACTCGATTCTTTACAATTGACGAGGGAGAGTGAGGAAATACCGTTTGAATTGCAGTTTAGCATCGATTTGTTAGAGAAAGAGAATTACGAATTAGTTGGATACGAAAACGAAGACTGGCCTGCTTTGTTTGCTTATGAGATAGAGCGAATGGAAACGGGGCTTGATACGCTCATTGCCAAAAGGGAATATTACACATCTTCCTGGCCGACATTGTTTACTAAGGAAACATTTCGCGCTCAATACCAATGGATGCTCGACAAGCAAATTGAGCCCGTTTTGCGCTTGGACCGGTATACTTGGCGAACGATTTACGATCTCTTTTATCCGTCTGCCGAATCACACGATGATGAATTGATAAAGGATTTTGTTCTAAAGAGTAGCGCCAAATACTCTTCTACAGGTATCTATTTCGCGAATCATGTATTCACACTGTTTTTTAGCCTCTTCGGTATTTTCTTTTTCATTCTTCTTTTCAGTGATGTCGTAACAAAAGAAGGGCTTGGCCGTAATGGCTCCATCCAGTTGCTACAGACGCAGCCGATTCGCTGGAATACCATTTTTGCTAGTAAGTTTTTAGTGGTACTTCTTCTGACTGTACTTTTAATTGTGGGAATCTGCGGTCTTTCTGTTTTGCTTGGTGCCGCTTTTGACCAGTTCGGTGAATGGGAATATCCTGTTCTAATATACGGAGAGGACTATGCGTTTAAATTTATGGGCATGGGTATTTTCTTGTTGAAATCAGCGTCGTTATTTTTCATGGCACTACTGTTTAGTTATGCGCTGTTGTTTCTCTATTCCATCATAACGAAGCGGATGATTGTCGCGGTTGGTTTGACGCTTGTCACACTGTTGCTCGGGACACAGCTTGCCGGTGAGGCAATCGAGATTGAGTTCGCTCCCTATATTCCGTTCTTTTATCTCGAGGCACCTGAGATTATTTCGATGAAATTCGCCGCAACGCATAAAAATTTCGCGTTTTCTTATTCAAACGGGATGTTTGTTCTCGGAACGTATACATTTATTTTGCTAATACTAACATATGTTTTCTCAAAAATTGCGTATAAGAGTGAGAGCTAAGGATGAATGGAAAGATGTATACAAAAACATAGCTGAAAACACAAAAAATTACCATTTTAAATACGGTGATTTTGTAGAACACAATGGTAATATTAATCATAACAGTTTGTCAAAACGGGGTGCTGAGTAACTTGAAGACTGTATTCCTTCTAAGCTATGGAAGTGATTTAGACCATAATACTATTGATTTTTTAGTGAAAGAACGCCTTAAACCTTTTGCAAGACGTAATGGAAACAAATTGAACATGACAGTTTCAAGTCACCCAGAAATTCTTCTGATGTATGATGTTTTCGATGTTAATCTGAATAAGCATGTGGACAATAAATATTACTTGGAAGAGTTTTTGATTAGTGAAGCGCATTTCCAAGCATTTGAATATTCCCTCTCCAAATTAAAAGGCCATCATATTCAATGTCGACCTTATGCACGTGGGCATTACGAACTTTCTATAAATGGCAACAAATATTCCGCACGTGTCTATCAAACGCTATCAAACGACAAAGAATTGTTCTTTTTGGATGAGGAGACAATTCATAATAGGAGTCTTAGAGAAAAAAATCATGAACTGCCAATTAATCTTCAATGGCTAGTTTTACCTAAAGATATCAACAAAACAGAAAGAGAAACCGCAATTTTCGACTGGATGAACAAAGTTTTAAAATTTGTTGATCAAATGAAATAAAGCAATGAACTCTATCGCATAAAACAGCCCATCCATACCGGTTCCTCCGGTACGAGTAGGCTGTTTTTCATTGTTCCATCTGTTTAGCCAAAAAATGTGCGGCAGTTTCTAATGCTTTTTGTTCGGATTTTCCAATGAAATGGAATTTCGATAGTAAATAAACAGCGTCAATTTTGTCTCTGTCAGCTACAATTGGAGCGATGCAATCGGTAGAATCGTCAATGGAGAAGTGTCGACAATGCTGGATAACCCTAGTGTGTCGGTTTAGAATGGGTGTTTGGTACTGGTGGAAGTAGCGGTATTATTGGTTGGAGTTGGATATCAGTCTGGATTTTACAGGCTAGGGTTGGTTCTGGGGAAGAGAAGGGAGTATTGGCGACCAGTTGAATGTTCGAAGTTTAATCGAGATCAGTAAGTGGAAAAGCAGCAGAAAGCTAATTGCTGTTGTGCTGCTTTTGACTTAAAATAGTCAACTAAATCACATCATCATACAAGGAAGTGGCGTTAAATAGGATTTCTCCTTTTAACAGCAAATCCAAGTGCCACCACCATTCGTCCATCTTCTCTTTTGAAGCGGAGAAATCGTAAGCTTTGCGAGTATGTTCGAAAACTTGTTCAGCATTTCCTAGCAATTTTAAATCATAGGCTGCGACCATTTTCTTTTCCTCTTTTGTCAGTGACAATTGATGGAGCTCACTGCGAATATGGAGCGTCTCCAACATTTCAAAAGGACTTGTTTCACAATCGGTAATCCCTTGACCGTATAGATTAATTAGCTCAATTCGATTCATGATATAACCTCCTTCACCGTATATATATAAGTATACGCTTTATCATTTGATAAATAGCGTTCGGATGATCTTTTAACCATGGCTGTCTCCATAACATTATCTTCTTCAACTATGACTATCCAGGTACCAAGGGAGAAAATGAAATAACGTTGTGTAAAGTGCTTCAAATGATAAATATAAATTTTACTTTTCTCGTGTGTAACGATAGCAGTAATCTGTTTGTTGTAATCGTGCAGAGTGGTCTCCAAAGGAAAATCTCTTCTACTAATCCGTTTCTTTAAATGGATCAAGTCCTTCCCTGGCTTCCATTGATGACCATGTTCTTTTTAAATCTGGATTATTTGAATAAGGAGCTTCTTTAACTCTTGATTCAGAAAAATTACCTTCCTTCAATCCATTTTATTATCTCTATTATATCATATACCGATATTAATTATTGAATATTGGGTTAATCGTGTGAATTCCATTTTTTTATGTTAGTGAATATAGGAAAACAGGTGCCAAATTGATTTCCGTTAATTCACTACAATTGCATTAAAATGAGTGCAAAGTGTATCAGTTACTGGGTTTTCATTTGATTACTGTATAATTCATCAAATTAGTTGAATTAACAAGGATGTTTTTTGCAGGCACAGTCAAATTTTTAAAAAAGGGATTTACACCTTTCTTGACGAATAGTGCCAGTGGAGGTGAATTACCATGGAATATGATGTATACCTTAGTTGAAATTATCCTGTCATACAAGCGATTATTGGGACAGAAGTTTTAATGCAATTACTGTCTATGAAAGTTATCGTATAGTGAAAATGTAAAGTGATGGAGGGAAAGCATGAAGAATAAATTTAACTTAGCGATTATATTCATATTATTAATAGGTGGTATTCTCGTTTTCACCACATATTTTTCATATGCAGAAAACAGTAAATTCTTTAACTTTCCGATACCCAAAAATGTCGAGTTACTCAGTGATAAAGAAGATGTCGCTATGTATAACTGGTCAAAAGCCACAGAAGAGAATGGGATTCCGTTTGTATATGAGATAATAATCAAATTAAAAGGATGGAGCAATGTAGGCAGAGAAGGTGCGTCTACTTCTTATGAAAAAGATGGGCACAGAATTGATTTAATTTCTCAAAAGGACCAGCTAACGTTAATAGCGAAATAATTTATTTGAAACTTCTGACGCAGTAGTTATCGGAAAAGCATAAGTAATGAAAAATGGAAATAAATTCAAACCATACAACCTTTTCACTTTGATAAAAATCTTATCTGTACAGTGTATGATATTAATACGACCCATACAAACAACTTTTGAGACTGTTGCTTTGGTACGGTCTCTGGCAACAAGAACACATACTTGTTCGTGGCTTATTCCTCTAAGTTTAGACTTCCCACCACGCTTACGAGGTTTCCTTTCTGAGATTCCACGTTGACCTTTTTGAAAGTATAGGAAATAGGTCTCGTCAACTTCAACGATACTTTCAAACTGCTTAAAATCCATTCGTGTTAATGGACTTAATAATTTATGTCTCCAATAATATTGAGTAACCCAAGTAACCCCTAGATTTTCAGCAGATTTTCGCAGGGAATAGCCTTTGAACATACAATCAACAAACGTAATCCATACATCACCTTTTCGAGTACGATAAAGAACAGTATTTGTTGTATCGGTAAATGTCTTATTACAACACTTACAAGGATAGACTTGGCGACCATTATATTTTCCAAACCTTACAACGTGTTCCGATATACAATGAGGGTATTCAAATCCTTCTTTGAATCGAGGTTCTCTCATTTCATTAATTAGACTACCACCGACAGATGAAGAAGGTTCAACATAGCGTTTAACCCATTGAAACACTGGATCTTCTTCAGTATGTGATAAATTGCCGATATGTTTTGGATAAAATTATAAATTCATAATTAATTCGACGCTCTGACCAAGCAGAGGACAACAATAATTACAGCATTGCGCTGTGATATTTGTTGTCCTCTTTTTTTACAATAATGAACTTTTAAGTAGTTTGAATGAATGATATAATGGAAATATATTCAATCTCGTTTATGCATAATTACGGAGGGGGAGGCTAAGATGAGGGAATTACCGGAGCATCAGACGGGATAGACTGTCGATGAATATACCCATAAGTAGGTGATGTAAATGCATGTTGGATATATGATCAAGATGGAGCGGCTCTCTCAAAAAATGAAACAGGCTGTCTTGGCTAAGAGGATTTGTTCTGAATCGCAACTAAGCAGAATTGAAAACGGGAACATTAAGGGCCGTGATGAGGTATTGGATAAGCTATCCAAGAGATTGGGTATTGCCATCTCAGACGACTTCAAAGATGAAAGGGTTCGTGTCGAGGATTATGTAGTGCGTTATGAAAGGATCATAAACACGCGTGATCAAGAAGGGGCAGCTAGACTCATTAGTGAGTTAACGGACAAGTTCCCTTCAGCTGGAATACAGACAAGAATAGAGTTAGAACTGATGGCAATACGGTTAAGTCTAGTGTTGAAAGGCGGAGAAAAAGAAACACGGAGGAAACTTGCAAAGTATCAAGACATTCAATCGGAATTGACACCTCAACAAGCCTTTGCTGTTTTAAAAATGAAAGGAATGTCTTTATATACAAACGGTGAGTTAAAAGAAAGTTTGGAAGCGCTCTCAAAGGCGAAATGCATGACGGAAAGTCTTGCACTCTCGCCATTTGAACGAGCTGATTTTGCCTATGTCCTATCTGTCGTTCTTATGGCGAATGGGCAGAAATTTGAGGCACTTGTACAAGCTAAGCAAGCGCTTGCCTATTTTGAATCAATAATGATGGAACAGCGGGTAGTGGAATGCCATATGATTTGCGGAGTAGCTTACAAAAATAATGATAATTTAACAAAAGCTCTCGAAGTATTCCATCTTGTTGAAATGATTTGCATTCAGTTTGACTTGGATTCCTTACTAGGCATTCTTCACCAAAATATTGGCGATGTTTATTCGGTGATGGGTGAGTCGGAGCGTGCCATTTCACATTTTGAAATAGCTATCGATCATAAAGAGCTTCCGAGTGAACTGTTGTACTCTATCTATTCTTTGGTGAAGGAATATGAAAAAATAGGAAGACTGGATCAGGTAAAAAAATGTTTGAAAGAAGGATCAGGACTAGTGCCTGAATTGCATGAGAGAAAAAGAGAGTATTATGAGCACCACTTTAATGCATATGAAGCCGTATGTTCACAAGATGAAAAAAAGATAGAAAATGCAATGTTGTCGGCATTCCACTTCTTTAAAAAAAGAGGTAGTCATAAACAATGGATGGATTACGCAAAAAAACTTGCAGACCTCTATGCTAGAAATGGCAAATATAAAAAAGCGGTGGATTTTTATAAAATGATAGTTGGCTGAAAGGGTGGATGAGATGATGAGATGGATGTTTGGATTCCTTATTGTATTTTTCCTTTGGGGGAGTGCGGCTGCTTTCCAATTTAGTGGAGAAGACGAAGAACTGCCAGGAATTTCAGAAGAATATACGCATGAATTGTAAAATGCCTATCATTTGCGAAAACGCCGTCTGAAAATGCTCTAAAAACGCTACTTTTCATAGCTCATTTGCGCAATAAATAGTTATGGACAATATTGGTGGAATATGGAATGATTGAATTGTAAGAACTATTGGCCGATATTCTTCATAAGAGTTTCTTTTTTATACTAAAAAATAGAGATGGAGAAATAAATTTACGAAGAAGATTATAGTATTATCTTTAAGTTTAATCGCCGCTATATGTTTAGGATTATCAGCACCATTCTCCAATGTCCAAGCTTCTGATAACGTTAACGCGCAAATTACTCCCTTGGCAGATAGGATATTTGTGGAACAACTTAAAGCTCCAACATATACATCAGCTATTTGGGTTACAGAAGTCCGAAACGGATAAACGTACTCTGGGTATCTATTACAATAGAGGTTTTCATTCTACGAATGGATACTCGATATTTAATGGTTGGCTCGATGCTGCTCCTTACGTAGATCCTTATCTGCTGGAAGATAATTAATATATAGAAAAGTCGTACAGAACATTTTTTAAAGCACCCCTTTAAGTTGATATTGTGTAAATGCACTAATGTTTATACTACTGCTTAAAGGGGATTTTTTTATATTGGCAATGGAAAATGAACATTTATAAAAAAGTACTATTGAATCAGAGTAGGTAAGGTCAAGGTTTGTAAAATACGAAGAGGAATCACTGGATAATGTTCAATGATATGGGGAGTGAGTTGATGAAAAAAATAATTGCCTTTATGGTTAAAGGGATTATCAAAAGCAAATACGTCTTGTGGCTATCGCTTGTATTAATTGTTTTTATACTATTACTTTACGGAATCAACAATACACAATCAGGGGCAACTAAAAAAGAGTTACAGGCTACTTTTGAAAAACGGTTAGAGAATATTGATTTTTTAATTGGAAGAGCTTTAAACAAGAAGAGGAATATTGGTTTATCAGAAGAGGCGGAACGTGGATTAGATAGTTTATTAATCCAAGAAGAATATTTAAAAACAATAGAAAGTAAGTTAAATGATGAAGATTTAGATATTTCATCCGAAAATCTAGATTATATTAAAGAATACAGAGTGTATGAAAGTACTATTTCCATTCCTTATCAAAATATAGATGTTTTGCATATCGAACAACGGAAAGCAGAAATCTTAAAGAAGTATAATTTATCCTACACTGAACAAGAGACTCCTTATAACACTGCTTTGTTTACTAAGAAATTATTTCAATTATTATTCAGCCCAATTACCGCGTTTCTATTTTTACTTATTTTCATCTATAAATATAAATCGGATGAACAGAATCGGATATTTGATTTTTTAAAAGTGAAATCGTTATCGAATCCTGCTATCTATTACGGCTATTTAATACCATTTTTACTAATCGTAGTCGGATACATAATTCTGGCAAGCTTCTTATCATTGCTACCTCCTTTGGTCACTGGAAATTTAAATACAATCCACTATCCAATTGAAGTTGTAGTGGGTGCAGATACATTGATGGTACCTGTATGGAAATGGCTACTCTATATGCCGATAGGCTGGGGAATTTTTGTTTCATTGCTGCTCGTATCGGCAATTTGTTTATTCAAACAACGATTTAGTATGGGTACGTTGTTAACCATAATTACTTTGCCTCTCGTAATCGCTTATATTGTCTCAGTTCAATTCGGTTTTTACTTCGTTAATCCAATCCATTTAATTGTTTCATACGAAATGCATCTGCTGCCTACGCATCATTTTGTGCCCTATTTGGTTGGTATGTTTGTTCTGCTTATTATTTTTTTAATCGCTTCCTATCCGGTTTTCAAATCGAAGGGATTGTACCTTAAAGTCCCTGTGCTCCATTCTATCCGAAAACAGTATGCGCCAAAAAACAGGTGGAAGCTGATTCAATTTGAACATCTAAAAAAGAAGCGAAAAGGTCATGTGCTCTTATCGCTAATTCTGTTAGTTGGAATTATCGGAGGTACGTACATCTTTGTTAATCAACAATATCAAAATCTTCCCAAAACGTATTTGCTAGTAATTGAAGAACAGCAAAATTTTTACGTTGAACAGCAAATGCATTGGAAAGTGCTTGAAGAAGAGTTTGATATGGAAATTGAAATGATGCGTGCTGATCACGAAAAATCCGGTGAAGAGACGGAGTTCGTTTCCGCCGAGAATCCATATACGATTATGATTGAAAATATGGATCTCTCCTATCGCTTGTTAGATGATTTAATGAACGAAATTGGAGAAAAGAACTTTCCTGAAAAGTTTCGGGAAACAATGAACACCATACGAAAGGAACCATCCTATAAAGAATTAGATCGAAATCTATGGGATGTAACGGTAATGGCTTCTGAAGAGCAGCAACGTATTCTAGCGGAAAAGGAAATTACGCCATGGCCGATTGGACCTCTGTGGATTTCACATTTTCAGGACCCAAGCACGGCCCTTAATGACGTTCATTACACAATACTCAAAGCGAATCAAGAGCGGAATACGAAGTATGGAAATAGCAGCCTGTTTTCTGTCTACAAATACTTGAATTGGAATATGATGTTGTTTGGTATGGGTGTCTTCATCCTTTTATTATGGACAAGCTTGTCCGATGAGCGACAGCCGAATCCGTCCATCAATTTCATGAAAACCAAAACGATTTCTTTCCGTTCAATCTATGTAAGCAAGTGGGCTTACAATCTGATGATTGCTTACGGATTGCTTGTTCTATGTGGGGGCATTGTATTCCTATTCAGTTCACTAATCGGTGGTATAGGTGAATCGCAATATCCAATTTTAGTATATGCGACGGGGAGTTACGAGGATGGCTTCACGCTTGAATTGTCGCCCGATGTTACTTCAAATGAAAGTGCCGACGACGGGGTATTTTATTCTTATGGAGATAATGTCAATTTCTATTTTGAAAGTTTGCTCATGCTTATCATGAAGAGCGGCATGCTGATTATGGCTCAAACCTTCTTTTTGAACAGTTTGTTTAGCTTAGTGGGGAGATGGGTGAAAAATCAGTATGTGACGATTATCATTACGTTGCTGCTGGTATTTACAAGCTATTTCTTGGCTAGTCAGTATACGTCGGCAAGTTATATGTTTTTGAATCCATTCACGTATTTTGATACATGGAATGTCGTGGATGGTTGGAAATCGATTGTCGCGAATTCAGCTGCTGTGAACTTCATCAACGGAAGTATCATTCTATTTGTCAGTGGAATCCTGTTGTTCATCATCGGCTTACTAGCAGGAAGGAGGAAGGCGTAATATGTCGATTTTAAAAGTCGATCAGCTTACGAAGAACTATGGGAAACGAAGTATCCTGAAAGAAATTACGTTTGAAATGAATGAAGGCGATATCATCGGTCTTGTGGGGCCAAATGGGGCGGGGAAATCCACTTTGATGCGTTCCGTTTTAGCATTGGAAGATGTAGAAAGCGGCTCAGTGCGGATTAAAGGCATTTCTAACCAGAATCCTGAATTCTTCAGATATGTCACATTCCTACCAAGTGACAACTACCTCTATATGCATCTCACAGGATACGATCATTTGGCATTTGTCGCGAGTATTTATAATCTGGACAAGAAGGAAATCGATGAAGTTATACAATTGATAGGAATCCGGACGTATGTCAATAATCCTGTCAAGTCTTATTCATACGGCATGCGACAGCATCTGCTGATTGCGTTAAGTATCCTGACAAAACCGCTCATCATCTTGATGGATGAACCTTTCAATGGTTTGGATCCGACAAGTGTAATTGAACTGAAGGAATTGATCCGCGTATTACATGCCAAAGGGATTAGCCTACTCATTTCCACACATAACCTGGATATATTGGAAGATTTGACGAGCACGATCTGGTTCATCAAAGATGGTGAGTTGGTTAAAAATGATATGCTGATTGACGGGAATGATCCATTTCAAATTGAAGTTAGGATGCCAGCAGAAATGTCATTGGAAAAAGTGATGTCGGACAGTCAATTGCCCTATCGTCTATTGGACAATCGTTTATTTACGGATCCGGCATATGAGTTGGAGAAATATCTTGAATGGTTGATAAAGAATGGAGTAACAATTCAATCAGTGAATCGTAGTAAACGGAATTTGGAAGAGATGTATAAGAGTTTTTATGAGGTAAATGTGCGGTAAAAGGGATGGTTGTGTGCCGCCTAAACGCGTCTAGGAATGAGAAAGCAACTTCCATAAAATAAAGGGAGGTTGCTTTTCATTTTAACTAATCAGCACAAGTAAGGAACATGGATTAATAAAAAGGGGTAAGATTTTTCAAGTTATTATAAGAATTATGCTCTATTCATACAATGTATTAACTAGAAGGTATTTATCGGACGCTTGGAATAAATCCTATGTAATAGAAGGAAGGTGTTTTCGTGGCTGTTTTAGCCATTAACAATCTATCAAATGGCTTTAAGAATCACTGAGAATTGGACGGCATCACTTTAAAAACAGGTGCCTGTGCCAGGTTGAATTCAGTTAATTCACTACAATTGCATTTAGATGAATGCAAAGTGTAATAGTTGCTGGGTTTTCAGTTGATTCCTGTATAAATAATCAAATTGGTTGAATTGACGTGAATGTTTCTGACACACCGTCAAAATTATGTTGACCCGCTATTTGTTTTGGCTATTACTCATATTAGAGGGAGGTGATACTATGATGGCGATATTTCTTGCGCAGCGTGTGATCCTTGGCAAGACTGCTTACTCGGAGGTTCCGTCTACCCTGCAACCGGGAGTGAAGGATGTTCTGATTAATAGTGGATGTTTTTGATTGATGCTGAATAAAGAGGACTTCTTTCCCCTTTTGTCGAACTAAGGATGAAAGGAGAGGATTTTTTATGATTAACATTTCAGAGGAAAAAATCAAGGGGTTGATGGGAGAATTACTTGCTCATTTCTATGGCGGAGGATTATATCTCGTTCATCCAAGTAAGGTTCAATCTGCAGAAATGCTAAGTGCACTAAGTTACTACAATATGGACAATGGCCAGTTAACTATGGATGCGAAACAGTATTATGATGAACTATTTAAAAACCAAAAAGATGAGTTGATGAGAATTCTCAGATTGAGTAAAAAGAATAGAGAAAAGGTGACTTATAGGGATGTGTCTGATCGGTTAGGGTATCCAGCAGAGTCATTTTATCTACATCATTTCCTTCGGAAGCTAGATGAGTCAGGTGAAATTACGTACCAGGAAACAGGTGGTTCCGATGATGACTTAAAATACTTATTGTAAATCTTCTTGTCGCTTTAGGAGCATAATACGTCTTAGTGTTTACTTGTGTGTATTGATAAATAACAGTATTTAATGGACAATATTACCATGTATATGGAAGTGACAGTATTGGCAACGCAGAGGGGAATATCACACTAGATCCACTATTTTATGAAGTTTTGTAGAATAGCAGGTAAAAAGGGTATTAGAGTTTCTTCATGGATTAATGTTCAAATGGTTGAATTTATCGAAGAAGAAAAAGTGATCGAGGAATACCGCAGGAAGAAACGAGGTGAAATTAATTGAGCCAAGCAAAGAAGTTAGGTATTGCAAAGAAGTATAGTAAGGAAATCAACGATATAGCTTACCGACTTTACAGATTAGAAAAGGGAGACGTATACGGAATTAACGCTAATGACCGTGCAGCTGGATCATTATCTACTAACATTCAAAAATTACGCAAAGAGATTACTGATTTATTAAGTAAAATCGATAGCGACTCACCTTCTGCTTACGATGAACTAGAGGAAGCGTTCAGGAAATATTCGGACTAAAGTCGGCTGATAGTTGTCGGCTTTTTCGGGAATTGATTTAATGTTCAGTTTTATTTTTCGGGTGCGTGGCCTAACTCCACCGTCTTTAGCCGGTATCCGCTTTTAGCTTATCCCTCGATGTCCATACTAGGGTGAATTTACTATAGTTGCATTTAGAAGAGTGCAAGTGTATCAGTTTTTGGGTTTTCAGATGAATCCTGTATAAATATTTATATTGGTGGAATTGAAGTGAATGTTTCTGACACAGACACAGTCAAAATTCGGCAATTTTCACCTATTCTGATAATATTGTGGCTAGGAGGTCGAATTGAGATGTCAGGATGGATAACGGTACTTGTTGGAACGTTTGCGCCAACTATTGCATTGGTTGGTTATTTAATGACTGTTTCAACTAATAAAAAACAAAGGATTATTACTTCAATCGGGACTCAAAGAATCGATTGGATAAATAAGTTGCGCGGTGAGTTTGTTAATTATAATTCTCGTTGCTTAAAGTATGAGTTAATAAGGTTTTCACAATCTGTTGGTTTAAATGATAGTTATGATGTTGCTAAGGATTACCAGGCTGTGTTATCATCGCAAAATCATATTGAACTGTTATTAAATCCGAGAGAGTTATTTGTTAAAGAGTTAATAAAAGAGATGAAAGCACAGACCGACTTATTACTTGGAGGGAACTACGATAAAAACAAAGTAGAGAGTTCGAAAAACCGGATAGGTGATTTGCAACAAATAATTCTTAAAGCAGAGTGGGAAAGAGTTCGGATTGAAACAGAGGAGGGCAAGCAAGTTAAAACTTCCGAAATGGAGTCCATATTGAGAAATACAGCTCTGAAAATCAATCGGAAAGTATATAGTGAACTCATTTTGAATGATGAACTGAATAAGACAATTTGACCTGTAACGGTGTCTTTTTATATGCCTAAAATTCAAAGGGGAAGTTATGAAACAAAGTGCGGTTTATTAGAAGGATTTTCACTGGTTTTTGCGATTAGTGTTAAAAAGGGAGGTTGAGAAATGATAGTAATCAGAGGGTGATACGAAGGAGATTTGAGTTGTTTTGAAGATACAGTAATCTACGTCGTTGTAAGTGGAAGTGTAACAGTTCATGGCACAGCCGATTTGGCAGTACACATTGTTATTTCAGGTGATTTGCAAGTACATAAAAATACTACTGTTAGAATAAATGGAATAGTAAACGGTAATGTCAAAACCTTGAAGGTAAGTTAAGTGTCTATGGAATAATAAACGGGATACTTAATACTGAAGACGGAGTAACGTTTATTCATCCTGACGCAGTTGTGAAAAACAGATAATTGTAATGATGTTTTGTTTTAGCATTTCTCCGGAGATGCTTTTTCTATTCTGTGTCTAAAAATACGAGAAGAGTCTACCAGGTGGGGGTGGTGATGTGAAGTGAGCAAGAAAAAAGGTGGCCGTCGTAGCAAGTATCATACGCACGTGGAGGCGAAACTATTTGAGATAGAATGTTGGGCTAGAGATGGACTGATTGCCGAGGATATAGCGAAAAGATTAGGTATTGCCCCTTCTACTTTTCACAGTTACCAAAACCAATTCCCGGAGTTAGCGGAGTCCTTTAAAAAAGAGAAAGGAAGTAATCGATTACGAGGTAGAGAATCCGCTGCTTAAACGAGCGCTTGGATATGAATTTTGGGAACAGACATACATTTCGGTGGAGATAGAGCAAGATGAGTATGACTTGAATATAACTTTAATTAGAAATCTGGAACGCAAAGAATCCGAAAGCTACTCAGGCAGAGCGCGATCTATTCTTCCTATCCATCCCGAAGACAAAGGAGATTTTTGTGAAGAAGTAAGAAAGCAGGTTGCTCCTGATACGACAGATTAAATCTTCTGGCTGGATAATCTAAAACCAAACACATGGCGTGATAAGCAGGACATCGAGCACTTGAACCCTTTGTTGTTCGATTGGCTTACCCGTGCTCTGCGGAAAGTGTGTGCGGAAACGCAAGTCGACGGGTTTGTAGAATCCCAATTGAGGATATGCAGTTATCAACTTGCTAATACTCTCACTTATGTAACTTCCTATCCCATCTCTCGTCTACTCTATAAAAGGTGGAATATTGATGAAGAATTTTCTACTCCTATTTGTCCCACTCTGTTTGTTGCTAGCCACTTGTTCCCAAAACACACAACCGAAAAAGGAATTACAAATGCCTCTTGCGTCCCAATCAACCATTCAAATCGACCTTTCAGAAGACGATGTATCTTCTTTCAAACAAGCTGTAAAAGATTCCATAAAAGAGCCGGGAATCGTAAATATGGCAGATCCACAGTTCACATTCAGTTTGGATGACGAAAAATTTGCCTTATGGATTACCGATGATTCTGGTTCGCTCATGAAGACAACCGATACACATACGATTTACAATCTCTCCGATCATTCAGTAGCAGCGATTTATCAAATACTTTCGGACAAAGATTTAGTGAGTAGTCGTTAAACAAAAAGCACTAGGCGCATACTGATGTATGTACCTAGTGCTTTTTGTTATTTACACGCATTAACGCTTGTTCGGATCCATGCCATTTGGCTCTTCGCCGAGTCCGTTCACTTCTATTTCTTCTGGAGTTTGTTGAAACGTTTGGCCGTGTTCGAATTTATATACGGATGATGCAGGGTCCATTCCGTTTGGTTCGTTGGCCTGTTCGTAGGTTTCTGTATTATTTCGATTTAGTTCATTGCTTTCGAACTCATTGAAGGGTTGTTGCTGAAAAGACTGACCGTGCAATGACGGATCTACGCCGTTAGGTTCCGGGCCGAGTTCATTGCTTTCAAAGTCGTTTTGATTCGATCCAGTAAAATCTTGTTCGTTCACTGGAGTTGGGTGAGCAGCTTTTGGTTCATTTTCATACGTTTTAGAATCACGGGAATATACGTGTTGGACTTCCAATCGACGACGTTCTTCTGTTGCAGGTACTTCATTTGGTTGTTTGTTCATCTTTCACGCCTCCTCAGTTTTTCAAAACAATGTACTGTTCAATAACCGTTTTCTACCATTCTTAAACGCTATCCTTTTCACGTGCTATACAATTATGTAATATTCCGTCTATAAAAGAAGGGGTTTTCATTGCGAAACAATCGTGTTATAGTAGCAATACGTTAACGAGTTAAAGTGTTGAAGTTTAATATACATGAAAAGAGGTATTTTACATGAAGAGAATGTTACTGTTCGTCGGAGTATCCGTAATGACACTGTTTGTATTAGCTGCATGTGGGACATCCAAAAATGATTCAGCAAATAATGATGTGTTGGTCATCGGTGTGGATGATAAATTTGCGCCAATGGGCTTCCGGGATGAGAATAACGAATTGACTGGTTTTGATATTGATTATGCAAAAGCAGCAGCAGAGCATATGGGGATGGAAGTGAAGTTCCAACCAATTGATTGGAAAACAAAAGAAACAGAATTGAGCAGTGGTCGGATCGATTTGATTTGGAACGGTTATACGATTACTGAAGAACGTAAAGGGAAAGTACTATTCACTAAGCCTTATTTGAAAAATGCACAAGTTGTAGCGACATTGACGGATTCATCCATTGAGAAATTGGACGACCTATCTGGCAAGAAAGTTGGTTTGCAAGGTCTATCTTCTGCATCTGATGCTTTGAGCGCAAATCCGGTACATGACAAAGTGAAGTCAATCTCTGAGTATGCTGATAATGTATTGGCGTTGACAGACTTGAAAGCGGGTCGTGTGGACGCAGTCGTTATCGACGAAGTTGTCATTGATTACTACATGTCCAAACAAGAAGGTACATTCAAAGTTATCGGTGAATCACTAGCGCCTGAAGAGTATGGAGTTGGCGTGAAAAAAGGAAATGAAGAGTTGTTGGATAAACTGCAAGCTGCGTTGGATAAAATGAATGAAGACGGTAGTGCAGCAGACATTTCGACGAAGTGGTTCGGCGAAGACAAAGTATTGAAGTAAATAGGGTGCGAAATGGGTTTTCCATGTGAAAACCTGTTTTGCTTTTTGAAGGAGTTTTGCCAAATGTCTATCGATTATTTAATATCCATTATAAAACCGATGTTAGAAGGGGCTCAAGCGACAGTTTTATTATTTTTAATCGCCATTATCGTATCCATTCCACTTGGATTCCTGTTAACATTGGCAGTGCGCAGTTCCATTAAACCGCTCGCTTGGCTGGCGAATGCGTATATTTATTTAATGCGTGGAACGCCATTGCTGTTGCAATTGCTTTTCATCGTGTTTGGTTTGCCGCTCATCCCGGTCATCGGGGAATACCTCGTGTTGGATCGTTTTGTGGCCGCGTCGATCGGTTTCATCTTAAACTATGCAGCGTACTTTGCGGAAATCTTCCGTGGTGGACTGTTAGCGATTGACAATGGACAATATGAGGCGTCAAAAGTGCTTGGGCTGAATCGTTGGCAGACGACGACGAGAGTTGTTTTGCCGCAAATGATTCGAATTGCATTGCCAGCAGTGGCAAACGAATCGGTTACGTTAGTAAAAGACACGGCGCTTTTATACGCAGTAGCCGTACCGGAACTGTTACACTTTGCACAAACAGCCGTCAATCGTGACTTTACAATTGTGCCGTTTGTATTGGCAGGGATCATTTATTTACTCATTACGTTATGTTTGACGTTATTCTTTAAATGGTTGGAAAGAAGATTGCGTTTTGATTGATGATTTTTAAGTAAGGAGTTGTAAGCATGGCGATTTTGGAAGTGACGAACTTAAAGAAATCTTTTGGGCCGCTCGAAGTCCTCAAACAGATTTCTTTTAATGTGAATAAAAATGAAGTCGTTGCGGTCATTGGACCATCTGGATCAGGGAAAAGTACGATGCTTCGGAGTTTAGTCCATTTAGAGGAAATTGACGGCGGGAGCATTGCGGTAGATGGGCAGTTCATTGTCCAAGAAGGGGTTTATTCAAAACCGCAGCAGTTAAAACAAATTACGTCGAAAATGGGGATGGTGTTCCAACATTTTAACTTGTTTCCTCATTTAACAGTGTTGGATAATTTAGTCCTTGCCCCTAAATTACTGAAAGAGGGAAGTACAGCAGACCTTCGTAAACATGGGGTAGAGCTATTGGCCAAAGTAGGGCTCGCTGATAAGGCCGACGTGTTGCCAGCAAAGCTCTCAGGTGGGCAAAAACAACGTGTTGCGATTGCTAGGGCATTAATGAGAAACCCTGACATTTTGTTATTCGACGAACCGACATCCGCACTGGACCCCGAATTGACGGGGGAGGTGCTTCGTGTGATGAAAGATCTCGCGCAGGAGCATATGACGATGATTGTCGTAACACACGAAATGGAGTTTGCACGGGATGTAGCGGATACTGTGCTCTTTATGGATAACGGCGAAATAATCGAGTCGGGAAGTCCGGTTGATTTATTGACGAATCCGAAAAAAGAACGGACAAAAGCGTTTTTACAACGTACGATGAGAGAATCGTGAATAGAAACGGCGGTTGGAGGCATATTCTTCAGCCGCTGTTTTTTGTTCGAATTTGACAACACTGTGAAGTTGCCACTCATTTTAATGAAATATGATACACTACAAAGTGATAGAGGACAGAAAGGGATGTACTGCTTATGAATCAAGAAATGGATAGGCTATCCGGCAAACCGTTTAAGAAACGCAATTATAAACCTGCCATTATTATTTTGTCAGTCGTATTGATAGGGGTTATCGCTTTGCTATCAGGGCGCAGGGGAGTCGAAGAATTTACCGCATTCGATATTACAATTCTACCGTTATTGAACGCGATTTTTAACAGCTTTACATTTTTGTTCCTTGTAGCTGCTCTTGTAGCGATTAAGAAACGAAACATTAATGCTCACCGAAAATTCATCTACGCTTCGTTTTTCACAACATCGTTATTCCTTGTGACGTATGTGTCTTATCATTATTTGGCTCCGTCCACGTCATTTGGAGGTTCGGGAATCGTAGCGGGAATTTATTATTTTGTGTTGATTACACATATCGTTTTAGCAGCAGCCATTGTGCCGCTTGCATTGACAAGTGTCGCGCGTGCATGGAACAGGGAACATGAACGTCACCGTAAAATCGTTCGTTGGACGATGCCATTATGGTTGTATGTAAGTTTTACGGGTGTGCTTGTTTATATTATGATCTCTCCGTATTATTAATATTGAAAAAGGCTGTCCGACATCGCGGACAGCCTTTATTATGCAGTTAAACAAGTGGACGATCTGGATAGTCCATACGATTATCCGGATGTAAATACTCGCCATCAACTAATACGAGAATCTTACCCTCGTCAAAATACTCGGTGTAACGGTGTGCATCTTCTTCTGGAATACCCATTCCAATTAATGCACCTGCAAGTCCACCGACACCTGCACCCGCAGCAGCACCCGTTATGCCTGCCACAATTGGGCCGGCCGCGATTATTGGTCCGATGCCCGGAATCGCGAGTGCACCAAGTCCTGCAAGTACACCACCGAGTCCGCCGAGAAGACCGCCAGTCGCCGCACCTGTTGCCGCTCCATCAGCAGCGTGAGTTTCCGTTCGCGCTTCAATATTTTCTACGTGTTCCTTATCCTTACTAATAATGGATATCTCACTTGAGCTATAACCTTGTCGCTTTAACTCCTCGATTGCTTGCACCGCTTCTGCTTCTGTATTGTAATACCCAACAACATGTCTTTGTACCATAATCGAACGCCTCCTAGTCATTTTCATAGTTTAGTAATTGCTATTCATGAAATTACCCTTCGTCATTCGTTTCAAACATGACGAATATTACAAGATGGTTACTATAAGGGGAAAAGCTAAAAATCAATCTTTTCAATAAAAGCATTACTTCGGTACTTGAAGTGTTATACTATTGAACAGGAAAAAATGATTCAATCGTTATCGAGGTGTGTTTATGAAGTATGTATTAGGTGGCTTGCAATGGGCCGTTTTTTTAATTGCGTCATCGATCGCTGCACCCATTGCCATTGCAAATGTTTTTGGAATGGATCCTGCTGAAACAGCATTGTTCATCCAACGGACAATGTTTGTGCTCGGAGTCGCATGTGTCGTCCAGGCCATTTTCGGTCATCGTATGCCGATAAATGAAGGGCCAGCCGGCTTATGGTGGGGCATTTTTGTTGTTTATGCGGGCATGGTAGGTGTTTTATATCCAACGAATGAAGATGCCTTGCAGTCGCTACAAAGCGGGATGATCGTGAGTGGTGTGCTTTTCGTCCTCCTAGCTTTATCAGGTCTAATCGGTAAAATGAAAAAACTATTTACGCCGGCAGTGACATTTACGTATTTAATGCTGCTTATTCTGCAGTTGAGCGGAACATTTCTGCGTGGAATGGTCGGTGTAGGGGGACCGGAAAATCGTATTGACGGTCTGTTATTCATCGGCAGTTTCCTTGTTGTCATTGTTACGATGTTAACGATGAATCATAAAGTTCCATGGATATCGAGGTATTCTGTATTGCTCTCTATCGGGTTTGGTTGGATCTTATTTCTTCTCATCGGAAAAGCGGATATGGTCCGACCGAATTTAGACCAAATCCTGAAACTGCCTGATGTATTCGTATATGGTAAGCCGGTTTGGGACAGTGGTGTCGTCGTCACAGCCTCATTCATCACGCTGTTACTTATCGCCAATATGATGGCATCAATTCGCGTCATGGAGAGTTTGTTGAAACAATCCTTTGCGATCACTCCACCTGATCGGATGAAACAAGGATCGATCGCATCAGGTGTCAATCATCTCCTTGCAGGTCTATTTTCTGCAATTGGGCCTGTACCGATTTCAGGATCAGCAGGATTTGTTGGTGCAACGCGAATGGCATCGCTAAAACCGTTTGTAATTGGAAGCATCATGCTCATCGGCATTACAATTTTTCCGGCCGTCATGTCTGTTTTTGCTTCGCTTCCAGCGGCAGTCGCCTATGCAGTGACGTTTGCAATCTTTACGAAGATGGTCGAGATGGCTTTTTACGAATTGCGCGCGGAATCGAACGAACAGCGCGCGTTTAAAGTGACAGCAATCGGGCTCATGGTAGGGGTCGGCATTATGTTCATCCCGCAAGTGAGTATGTCGAATTTGCCGCACGCTCTTACGGCTGTCTTGTCCAATGGATTGATCACTGGAACGATTCTTGCAATTATTATTGAACAATTTTTGTTGTTTAGGGAACGGAAAACGATTCGTTAGAATGAATAGAAAAAGCATGAAAGCAGGCAACAGCTTGCTTTCATGCTTTTTTATGATTTTTCTTGTCTTGCTTAATACTTACTGCTCCCAACCCTTATTAGATGCTTTTATACAAGGTAATATGATTTAGGAAGCAAACACTTTACTTTATTATTAGTAAAATGAACTTTCGGAAATGCTGCGGATTGAGTGTGTTTATTCGTTTCACTTCAACATAATTACATAAGTTCGATAAAACTGAATATAATACTTATTTGCGTATGTATAGGCTATAATTATATATACAATAGAAAGGTGATATACCTCACATGATTACTCCATAATTTTTGCTACCTATTTTGTGGAATATCACCATAATAAAAATGCTTGTCTTGTGAATGAAATGATCTTATGCGAAAAATCAAAATTATCGTCAAAAGAAAGGCTTGATTAAAGTATGAAAAAAGAATAATCTTTCTCTTCTATTACTTTTTAAAAGGGCGGTTGATTCATATTGAAAATCAGATTTTATTTTCTCTCTATTTTATTTGTGATTTTATTCGGATGTACTTCACAAAATAATGAAATGAGCACTTCATTAAACTCAAATATACAATATATCGGTAGTGACAGTAATTTCGTTAACTACATTACAGATAATACAAGTAATAAGATAGTAGAAACGAATAAAACTCTATTAGATCAAGATAATTTTAAATATATCTTTATCGAGAATGATGAGTTTATAAATGTTTCTATCGAAGAAATAGAAAATGCACTAAAAAATGATTATCGAATTTATGTTTTAAATGTCGATGATACTAAGGCAATCAGTAAGGTCTTATTCAATAATGACAACTATGAATGGATCACTTCTTCGGAAAAAAGTATAGTCAATATTCAATACGATGAGGATGATAATTTATATTTAACAAATTTTGTGATTCCTAAAGATGAATACAATTATAAAAGTATATTAGCAAGAATTATAGACAATCAATAGAGCTGTGCAAGCCCGGAAAAGACTCTTTGAACCGTCTTTCGAGTATCTCATGAATTAGTGTAGCAAGTTCTGTAGAAGGGTATATTTCTATATGTATCATAAATTAGCAGGTTATAGAATTGATGCTTGCGCACTGAATTGGAAGAAAAAGCGTGATACATTGTGTATAGGTAGAGAGAGTACATGGGAGGTAGGAAGATGAAAGCTTATTCAATGATCATTAACGGAAAAAACGTTGGAGAAGACCTTTCCAAAATTGATGTGACCAATCCATCAACAGGAAATGTTATTGCGACAGTCCCTGACGGTGGTGCCGAGGAGGCGACGCAAGCAGTCGCCGCAGCATACACCGCTTTTGAGAAATGGTCTGACCGAACGGCTTATGAACGGAGCGCGCTTCTCGAAAAATGGTATGCGCTCATTAACGAGCATATCGATGAACTTGCGGAAACGATGACGGTAGAACAAGGCAAACCATTGCATGAAGCCCGCGGGGAAATGAATTATGCAAATGGGTTCATTTCGTGGTATGCAGAACAAGCGAAACGTATATATGGTGAAATGGTGCCTGCGAGTCATTCGAACAAACGTATTTTTGTGCATAAGCAACCAGTAGGCGTTGTTGCTGTCATTACGCCTTGGAATTTCCCGGCGGCAATGATTACTAGAAAAGTAGGGCCAGCTCTTGCTGCAGGATGTACGGTCGTCATCAAACCAGCTGAACAAACACCGATCACGGCAATAAAATTAGTGAAATTAGCACACGAAGCAGGAATTCCTGAAGGGGTCATCAACGTCGTCACAGGAGATGCGAAAGCGATTGGTGATGCATGGTTGAACGATGCGAGAGTGCGTAAACTAACTTTTACTGGCTCAACCGAAGTCGGAAAACTACTTATGCGTGGTGCTGCTGAAACGGTGAAGAAAATATCATTGGAGTTAGGTGGCCACGCACCTGCAATTGTGATGGAAGACTGTGATATCGACAAAGCTGTAGAAGGTGTCATCGCTGCAAAATACCGTAACGCAGGGCAGACATGTGTTTGTGCCAATCGTATCTATGTCCACGAATCAATCGTAGACGCGTTTTCTGTTAAATTCATAGAACGGGTCAAACAATTGCAAGTCGGTGACGGAAAACAAGAAGGTGTTCACATCGGCCCATTAATTGACGAAGCTGCAGTTAAAAAAGTCCAATCGCATGTAGACGATGCACAAGAAAAAGGTGCTAACGTAGCCGTAGGTGGAAGTCGGAAAGAAGGGCTTTTCTTTGAGCCAACTGTCTTACTTAACGTGACAGATGACATGATTTGTATGCAAGAAGAGACATTCGGTCCCGTCACACCGATAACAACTTTCGCAACTGAAGAAGAGGTATTGAAACGCGCAAATGACTCCATTTATGGACTGGCTGCCTATGTCTTCACGGAAAATCTTTCAAAAGGTATTCGGATGAGTGAAAAGCTAGAGTATGGCATCGTCGGCTTGAATGATGGCTTACCATCCACACCGCAAGCTCCATTTGGAGGGTTTAAACAAAGTGGACTGGGAAGGGAAGGCGGCCACCAAGGGATTGATGAGTATATTGAAGTGAAGTATATTTCGGTTGGTTTGTAAAGTTCGAAGACATCCATTATTTTGGGTGTCTTTTTGGTTTGGAAAATATACATTCCTTTGCCAATCCTCTATTGTTTAGTGCTTTTGACACTGTAGCTGAAACTACATAAAAATAGAATATTCTGAAACTGAAAAATTTCTTTTTCACCAACAAATGCTCATATTGATTCCTTTGGATGATTAGTATCATTATTACTATTTGAAAGTTCTCGTTGTTGTAGGTCTTTGATTTCTTCTTTTTCACTACTTGTCTTTATCATTTTCTTCCCCTCATTTAAACCCAATAAAATCATAGTTTTTGTATGTAACATATTGTTAAACTAACCTCACCTCACCCTTCTTCAAGTGAAAATCTCCAATAGAATCAATTAAACGAATGTAACATTTTATGTATTATGTTACATTCAGAATATCTTAAGAACTAGACATAACCGTAGATGAGTTGCAGAACCTGGACATTCTCATAGTCCAGGGAATTAAAGAGTTAGACATTTAATTACCAAACATACATTTAAATCGCGCTGATGAGTTAACTAAATTTATATGACGTTAACTCATTTATGGTATAATATTACTCATAATACTAAATAAGGTCCTTTGATAAATATAAGGATTACTTAAAAAAAGAGAGGAATAAATGAAAAACAAACTTTTTTCAACCTGTTTAGCTGTAGCTGTCATTACATTAATGTCTACTAATGTGAATGCTTTGGCACTTGAATCAACGTCTAACAATTTGAATAACGACTTCAATTATATTGAAGTATCAAAGCAAGATATTGACTATGCTTCAATAGTTGAAAAGCTAGATATTGATAGTTTGGAGAGGTATTCTCGGGAAAAGCAAAATGAAAACCCTGACTTTTCAGAAGATGAATTGAATAATTTGTTAAAGGCAGAAGTAATAATACGAGGGATTGAATTAAATATTATCAACGCAGATGGAGAATTAATAAATGCAAGTCCAGATATTTCACCATTCTCTTATGGTGACTTGCCAATAATAAAAGACAAATTAGGTCCTAATGAAAAGAATGTGTTTAACGAGAGTTTAGTGAAAGGTATAGCTGTTTTATCTGCAGCTAAATTCGCTATGAATCATTATCAAAAGTATTATTCAGGTGGAGAAGATGATAATGCAGATGCATTTAGACATTCTTTGTGGATGGCTGTTTCTTCAGCTGGGGTTGCAGGTTCTGATTTTTCGAGGAGATTTGGAATAGCCCATGAAAATGACTTTCCAAGTCCTAATTATACTGCATTAGCAAGAAGTATGGACTCGAATAATAACGATGTTGGAATCAGCTATGGTCCTAAACTCGCACAATTTGCAGGTAATGCTGATTTGTTCGATAGAATGGCACTTCAGATGATAAATGAAGCTGTAAAAAAAGGTGAAATGAAAAGATTCGTGGAACTGACATTGGTGTGAAAACATCTTTAGTAAATACAAATAGTACAGGAGCTAAAAAATGAGTTTAAAATCCCAAAAACTTTTTAAGTGTTTGTTTTTTTTCTTTAACTATAACAATAGCAGTGGTAGCGTATAATATTTATAAAATAAATGAAAACGATATGATTCGCTCAAAGATTGAAAAAGAAGTTCAACAGGATGAATATGTTGATTTTGGTAAAGCAGTAAATGGTGATTGGGATAATATAATCTTAGTCACTCCATATACGGAAAAAACGAGGATAAAGAATAATTATGGCATTTCCGTGAATCGAATTAGTGATTTTTCTATAGCATATCGAGATGATCGTGTACTTATTCTATTTTGTAAAGGAGAAAGCATTCAAAACTATGTATATTGGTTTGGTAGTGTTTCACTAAGTGAAACTGAAAAAATGTATGGTCCTTTACAGATTAAAAGAGAGGATTCCAAATTTAAAATAGACAAATCATCCAGCAATACTGGGCCTATCAATTTAATTATTGTAAAAGAATAGTGTGTGGTAAAAATCAGAAGGGCGGCATGTGCTGCTCTTTTTTACTTTCCCCAAAATAAATCAGTTTCGCTGGGAGTGGTGCGTTATATTAAACAATGTAACAACTTTGTAAGTTATAACGGGCACACATGAGATATGACGTAATTTAGTGAACAATATTATGATTTTCCAAGTAGAAATAAGAAACTCTCGATTTTTAATAAATAAATAAACTTGCAAACAACTAGAGAAACGTTGTTTGCAGGTTTATTTTAGTCAAATCAACAACTCAAACAACGTACTATCTTTGTTCACTTCCGTAAAAGGGAAGCCGTTTTGTCGCATACGTTCCAACAAGCCGTCATAATCTTCTTTGCGTTTCACTTCGATGCCAACAAGTCCTGGCCCGTTTTCCTTATTATGCTTCTTTGTATATTCAAATGTCGTAATGTCATCATCCGGACCTAAAACGGAATCCAAGAATTGCCGAAGGGCACCAGCACGTTGTGGGAAATTGATGATGAAATAATAAAGGAGCCCTTCGTGCAATAACGACTTCTCTTTAATTTCCTGCATTCTGCCGATGTCATTATTCCCGCCGCTAATGACACAAACAACGGCTTTTCCTTTAATCTGCTCTTTATAATAATCAAGTGCTGCGATAGGTAGCGCGCCTGCAGGTTCAGCAATGATTGCATGCTCATTATACAATTCCAAAATGGACGTACACACTTTTCCTTCAGGGACACTGACGATTGCATCGACATATTGTCGACAAATATCATACGTTTTTTGACCAACGCATTTCACAGCAGCTCCGTCAATGAATTTATCAATTGTTTCCAGCGAAGTGACTTCTCCATTTTTAAATGAAGCGAGCATACTTTGAGCGCCCTCGGGTTCAACACCAATCATCTTCGTTGTAGGAGACAGGTTCTTAATATACGTACTCACTCCGGACATCAATCCGCCACCACCGATACTGCCAAATACAAAGTCGATCGGCTCTTCGACATCATTCATAATTTCAACAGCGACCGTCCCTTGACCTGCAATGATGTCTACATCGTCAAAAGGATGGATGAAAATTCGATTTTCACTCGTTGCACAATCCATGGCATGCGCAAAAGAATCATCGAATGTATCGCCGACTAAGATGATTTCGACATAATTCCTACCAAACATTCGTACTTGGTTGACTTTCTGTTTCGGTGTCGTTTGGGGCATGAAGATCTTGCCGCTAATCTCTAAGTGGGCACAGGCGTATGCGACACCCTGCGCATGGTTACCTGCACTAGCACAAACTACGCCATTCTCTCTCGCTTCGTGCTCCACTCGCTTCATTTTGTAGTAAGCTCCTCGTAGTTTGAACGAGCGCACATGTTGCAGATCTTCGCGTTTAATATAGACGTGGCAATCATATTTTTCAGAGAGTCGTTCATTTTTTTGCAGCGGTGTGTGGGACACAACATCTTTTAGCAATTGATTGGCAATCAAGATATCTTCCACATGTACCGTTTTAGGTTTACTATTCGCTAATTTTGTCATACGCTCATTCCTTCCGTTACTTCATAAAGATTTAATTATAATAACATGAAAGTGGAGGAATTAACATAAGATTGTTCTAAATTGAATATGAATTTTAAGGAATTGTTCAATACTGGGAATTCAATTAATTATGTAAGCGTTTTCTTTATGAAAAGATTATCCTTCTGATTGCCAGTAAGAAGTACTTGTAATGCTCCTTGTGCAATTGAGATCGCATATCGATCGGAATAATGAACTTCACCATCAATGACAATTGGGACGATTCGATTTGCGTCAATCGAAATCTGTCTGGCAGATTGATAAGACACTTCTTCCTGCACAATTTTCTTTCCTCGTAACAGGGCAGGGAAGAGAGATGTGATGATTTTTTGTCGTGTTGCTGAATGTAACATCGTCAATTGGAGAAAACCATCTGTAGGATCGGCATCCGGGCAAATGACCATACCGCCACCATATGTGCTGCAGTTACCTACAGCAAGCAGCCATAGTTTGGAAATAGTACGTTCTACACCGTCGATTTTCATCGTTGCTGTAAATGGTTTATACAGAAAAAATTCAATGCATGCAGCGACTGTATACGCAAAAGCACCTTTATTCATATGGTTCAGCCACTTTTTATAGGTAGATGTTTCTGCACGTGCACCAATTTTCGCGTCTAAACCAATTCCGGCGACCGTGACACCATATCGATCATTTACTCGTAGCAAATCAACCGAAACAATCGAGCGTTCGAGTAACTTTTCAACGAAAGCATTCGGCTCGTTGGATAAAGCAAAATTACGGCAAATGTCATTACCGGATCCGCTTGGAATGACGGCAAGCGGTATATCTAAGTATGCCAATACTTGTACGACACCGTTGATGGTTCCGTCGCCTCCAATAACGACGACTGCATCGATAGGGAGCGTGTGTATGCGCTCTTCAATGGTGCGCTGTGTTGTTGCGATATCTGTGCAAAGAACCATTTGGTAGTCGACGGTTTTCTGATCCAAAATGAGTTGGAGTTGTTTCCAGTGATTCAATGCATGACCGTTTCCAGAAGCAGGGTTCACGATAAATAATTTCATAGAATGGCCTCCGTTCTACCAATCAGTTTACCATAAGCTACCGATTGGTTAGCGGTATTGTTTAATCAAAAAGTTTGTCGGCAATAGTTTTACTAGCAGGTAATCAGAAAGGAGATGAAGCGTATGCAAAAATGGGATAGTCGGCCAGAAAATCCTGATGGTGGTCAATGGGCTGCATTAGGAGGTTCTTTCCTGCTTATTCTTATCGTCATCTTTCTGAATCTGTAAAAGGATCTCTAGGAGTGAAGTGGACTGTCGAAAGATGTGTCCATTTCATTTCCACCAATCCTGCAATTGTCTCTTGTTCTAACTTTCATTATAATGAATAAAATGGAACAATTTAAAGAGGGGGATGAGACAAGTGGGGGATGTGTTGATAAAAGATAAAACTGTTAACGTTTTGGACGCAGATGCTGTCAGCATTAAAGAGTTAATCGAACAAAAACAGATGACAGTTACCGAGATTACAGAAATATACATACAACGGATTAAAGATACAAATCCGGCTGTTAACTTCCTGACTGAGGATCGTTTTTCAGTAGCACTTCAAGAAGCGGAAGAGGCAGACCGTTTGCTTGCAACAGGAGAAGCGAAAGGGGCATTATTCGGCGTACCGATTAGTATGAAGGAATCTTTCGATGTAATGGGCATGCAAACAACGGGTGGATTACAACGGTTAAAGGGTTTCGTTCCTGATGAAGATGCAGAAGTCGTAGATCGTTTGAAAGCGGAAGGGGCCATTATTTTAGGCAAAACGAATACACCCGAATTATGCTTTTGCCAAGAGACGGACAATAAATTATACGGTCGGACGAATAATCCTTGGAACCTCGATCGCACTGCAGGAGGTTCGAGTGGCGGTGAAGGGGCTGCAATTGCGTTAGGATGTGCTGCCGTAGGACTCGGTTCGGACATCGGGGGCTCGATTCGATTTCCTAGTCATTTTAATGGCGTCATTGGCTTTAAATCTGGGAATGGAAGTGTATCACAAGACGGGAGCTTTCCTTACGTCGACAATGACTTACAACAACGCATGCTTGGAATTGGGCCTATCGCAAAGTCGGTTAGAGATGCGAAACTGCTCTATTCCATAATTAGTGATAAAAGCATCGTAGAACAATCTTTAGATTCATTCACACTTAATGTATTCCGTACAACGAATTATCCGCTTTCTACTCGAACGAGTAAGCTGTTGAACGATGTGTATGTATTTTTAAAGGATAAATTTTCTACGGAGAGGGAACCGGTTCCTTTACTAGATCAGTCAGCACTGCTTTGGCAGGAAATTATGTCGATTGATGGAGGAAAGGCTACGTCAAGTCATGCGTTCGGTTCTCGTTCAAGCAGTCCGCATATTGCGTTTGTGAAAGAGCTGTGGAAAGGAAATGCCGACATTCACCGCTACTTATCTTGGGCACTCATTGGAGCGGCTCTATTTAAACCTTCTCATCGAAGAATCAGTGAAATGAGAAATGAGTTAGCAGAAGGAGATAAGCTGTTAGAAGCGTACTTGGAACACCGACTGCTGATCATGCCGGTTTATCATACAGCGGCTCCTCGGCATAATGTCGTATACAAAGAGATTTTTTCGATTCAAAAAACATTTTTGCAATACATGCCTTTTACAGCGTATGCCAACACATGGGGTTTGCCGGCATTGACGATACCAATTGGAATAGACGAAGACGGCATGCCAATCGGGCTACAAATCATAGGGAAGAACGGGAATGAAGACGCGATCTTTTCGTTAGGTGCGTTGCTGGAGAAACAATTCCTGGGGTATAAAAGAGCAGAATTGACATCATAAATGAACCGGCAGAAACGAGGTCTTTCCGCTCTCGATTCTGCCGGTTTTATTGTTGTAGTTTAGTTTAACGCATCATCTAGTTTTTTATATATGGTTAACATTGCAAGTCGTTCTTCTTCAGATAAATGGGAAAACAAGTCCTTCCGCACATTTTGTCCATTTTCATGTGCTTCATTTAAGATTTCTTTGCCCTTATCAGTAATCGCCCAGTAAGTCGTTCGGCGATCTGACTCATCTTGTCGTCTTGAAATCAGCTTTTGATTTGTCAGTTTTGTTGATAAATGCGTCAAGGAAGCAGGTGTGAAATTCAAATTTTTCGCTAAATCAGATGGTCTGCATTCACCGTGTGTTTTCAATTCATGAAGGACAAGGATGTGTGAAATCCCTAGGTCGATATTTGATGCTTGGCGCCAGCGTACTAGCATTTTATGTGTTACTTGTTCAATCGTATGTAATAACTCAAAAATTGTTTTCTCTGTCACAAAAAGCCCCCCTAAATTCAAACATCTGTTTTCCTCTCTCATTAATTTAACCATAAAGTTTCATGAAAAACAAAGATTTTTGAAATACTGAAAATAGAAGTTCTCTCAATTTCAACAGATACTGAGAATAATTGGTTGTTTACTATGTGGGTGGTAAATTATTCAATATTCTTTTTCTGGCTTAATACGGTGTCGATTAGCGAATGCTGTGATATAATGCAGGAGGAAAAATAATATTTATGTCGAGGAGTAATGGAAATGTTAAAAGATTTCTTTATCGGCCTATCTCAAAATCAATTTTTGAATAGCGCAGCGAAAAAATATGGTTTAAAAATGGGCGCACAACATGTTGTTGCTGGCACAAACATTGCAGAGACAATCGAGAGCATTAAAGAATTGAACAGACATGGCATTTCTTGTACTGTCGATAATTTAGGCGAGTTTGTTTTCGAAAAAGAAGAAGCGCTTGCTGCGAAAGAACAAATTCTTGCAGTAGTTGAAGCGATCCATGAAAACGAAGTAGATGCACATATTTCGTTGAAGCCTTCCCAATTAGGCTTAGATATCGATTATGATTTCTGTAAATCCAATATCCAAGAAATTGTCGCAGCTGCGCACAAGTATGGTATTTTTGTAAACTTCGATATGGAAGACTATGGACGTTTACAACCATCTTTTGATTTGTTGGATGAACTTTCGGCGGATTATGATAACATTGGTACCGTTATTCAAGCATACTTTTTCCGTGCGGAAGAAGATTTGCATAAACATAAAAATTACCGTCTTCGCATTGTTAAAGGTGCATACAAAGAGCCTGCAGAATATGCGTATCAAGACAAGGCAACAATTGATGAAAACTACATTAAGTTGATTGAATGGCATTTATTGAATGGTAAATTCACGTCCATCGCTACGCATGACCATAATGTTATTAATCGTGTGAAACGTTTTGTGAAAGAGCATAACATTTCAAATGACAAGTTTGAATTCCAAATGTTATATGGCTTCAGAAAAGATATGCAACTCGAATTAGCGAAAGAAGGCTACAATTTCTGTACGTACGTTCCTTTTGGACAAGATTGGTACGGCTACTTCATGCGTAGACTTGCTGAACGTCCACAAAATATGAATTTGATTGTCAAACAAGTATTTAACAAAAAGACAAACACGATGATCGGCTTAGCGGCAGGCGCGTTTGCACTTGGACGTTTGACAAAAAAGAAATAACAGCATTTAGAAAACCTGGTCCTTATTTAAAGGGCCAGGTTTTTTTACGATAGTAGCTAGGTCAAACGAATAGAATGATACCGATAAAATACAAAGTCATCGTCACAAGTCCAACTGGAATCCCAAACTTTGCCCACTCGCCACTTGTAATTTGTAGTTTATTCGCTGCGATGATGTTGGGGATATTTCCGGGGATCAACATTCCGCCGCTAATTAACAGCCCTAACAAAATGGATTGAATCGTTGCTTCTTCCATTTCAGGACTAATTTCTGCAGCAGCCAGTGTTGCATTGTCTAAAACAGCTGAAATCATATTGAGCCAGTACAGTGTTGTAGGGGGAATGTCGAGTAACATTGTACGGATGAAAGGTTCAAATCCAGCCCCAAGAAAAGTCAACGCCATAACAAATACATATACTTTAACGCCTCGAGTGAAAATGTCCAAAGGTTTGTCGTGCTTTGGCTTCTCTTTTATGTGCATTGGACGTTCGGGAGGGCGGACGATACATGCTGCCAATAGACCGAACGCGAGCACGCCGGGTACGACGGTAGGGCCAATCAACCGGAACAAATAAAAGAAGTCAGCGTCCAATTTACTTGTTGCGATTGTTGACAACGGTTCGCCGATTGGTGTCAACACTGCGCCTAATCCGATTGAAAAGCAGGCAAGTATGACAAAACGGATAGCATCTTTGCGTGGTAATCCAAGAACGGTTACGATTGCTACTAAAACAAGCGCTGCAATAATTGCTGTGATCACGCTTGAAAGCAAACCAAGTATGATGATAATCAATGCAACGAACAAACGAAACGGAATAATCGTCCCTAACTTTCTAACAGATTTACTAAATGGAATATGAAGGAGCCTGAATAAGATGCCTGCGACAATGACTGCGAGTGAAATGTGGAGCGGTTCGGCAAGTGCTTTACGAAGCAACTCACCCGTTAGCACGTCTGCAACAATTACCGCTACGACACCCATTACTAATAGAAATAACTCCAAGTTATGTTCAATCGAACGGCTTATAAACGGCAAAAATAGCACCATCAGTAGAATAATCGTTAAGCCAATAATCAATACAGAACCTCTTTTCAGATGAAATGAATACCGATGCTACTCTAATGTATTGACGGCCACGACGAAATAGAAGCGACGCTGTATTGTCTCTGTAGAATGGCTGTTATGTCAGATTCATTGATGTAAGGGAGGATGAACCGTGTTGTAAGCTGTATGGATTTTCTTGGCTAATTGCCCGTTGGATCCGTACTTCAGTGTTCGCGGTCAAATAGAGCAAGTCTAAATGCCAGTTATCTTCATTCTCTAGAGCTCGCGGGTAAATAGAACACTTCTAAATGCCCGGCATCTCCATATTCCAGTGCTCGCGGTCAAATAGATCACTTCTAAATGCCCGTTAGCTCCATATTCTAGTGCTTGCGGGTAAATAGAATACTTCTAAGTGACCGTTATCTCCATATTCCAGCGCTCGCGGTCAAATAGAACACTTCTAAATGCCTGGCATCTCCATATTTCAGTGCTCGCGGGTAAATAGAATACTTCTAAGTGACCGTTAGCTCCATATTCCAGTGCTCACGGTCAAATAGAACACTTCTAAATGACCGTTAGCTCCATATTTCAGTGCTCGCGGGTAAATAGAATACTTCTAAGTGACCGTTACCTTCATTTTCCAGTGGTCGCGGGTAAATAGAATACTTCTAAGTGACCGTTACCTTCATTTTCCCGTGCTCACGGTCAAATAGAACACTTCTAAATGCCCGTCATCTCCATATTCCAGTGGTCGCGGTCAAATAGAACACTTCTAAGTGACCGTCGACTCCATGTTTCAGTGCTCACGGTCAAATAAAACATTCAAAATGCCTGCCAGCTCTATCATAACTCGACTCTTTTAAACCAAAAAAATTGCATGAAGGGCAAATTGTCCTTCATGCAATCTTTATCAAATCAAGCTTATTTATTTAATCCCTTTCATGTATTTAAGAATAATAGGGGAGATGGCGAATAAAAGAATACTTAAACCGATCGCAATTCCGCCGATTACACCAAAATACATCATTTCATTTTTGGGTGAGTAAAACTGTACAATTTGAGCATTCAATGCTTGAGCTGCAGCATTTGATAGGAACCATAAACTCATCGTTTGTGCAGAGAACGCTACAGGCGCTAATTTCGTTGTAGCAGAAAGTCCTACAGGTGATAAACAGAGTTCACCTAACACAGCGATGAAGATACTAAGTACGAGCCAAATCGGATTGACAAGTGTGTCGGATCCGCCTAAAAATGCTGGTACTAAAATGACGATGAATGAAAGACCTGCAAACAAGATTCCGAATGCGAATTTTTGTGGGATCGTCGGTTGACGTTTGCCCATTTTAATCCATAACCATGCAAAAACAGGTGCGAGCGTGAAGATGAACAATGGATTCAATGATTGGAACCAAGCAGGTTCAATATGGAATCCTAGCGCATCCAAGTTTGTTCGCTTGTCCGCATAAAGTGCAAGAATCGTAGAACCTTGTTCAGCGATCGCCCAAAACATGACGGATGCAAGGAACAGTGGGATATAAGCAAGAATTCTGGATTTTTCATCCGCAGTCGTCTTCTTACTCCGGTACATGACAAAGAAGTACGTGAATGGAATTAAGAAACCTAATACACCGACGAGTGCAATGAATGACGTAAATGTTAGCCAACCTTGTTGTGCGGATACAAAAATGAGGATGCCGAGCACAACAATAGCACTTAGGAAAATTTTCAGATATTTACTTCGTTCAACCGGCGATAAAGGATTGGCAATTTGCGTCCCGGCTAAACCTAAATTTTTCTTCTTCGTTAAGACAAAAAGTACGAGACCTGCGAACATCCCTACTGCAGCAAGGCCGAATCCGAGATGGAAGTTGTACTTTAAACCAAGTGTACCAACTGTTAACGGTGCGATGAAGCTCCCCATGTTGATACCCATATAAAATATACTGAAACCGGAGTCAATCCGTACATCGTCTTCGCTATAAATATCTCCGACAATCGTTGACACGTTTGGTTTGAGAAGACCTGTCCCTAGAACAATTAACCCCATGGAAATAAAGAACAGCGTCAAACTACCAGGTAACGCAAGGACGATATGCCCAAGCATGATTAAAATTCCGCCATAAAAAACAGCTCTTGACGTTCCGAAAACCCGGTCAGCGAGCCAACCACCAATAATTCCGGACATATACACTAATGAGCCATAAATCGAAACAATCGCTAAAGCTGTCGACTCACTTAATCCTAACCCGCCTTTTGAAACTTCGTAATACATATAAAAAACGAGGATAGCTCTCATTCCATAATATGAAAAACGTTCCCAAAATTCTGTGAAAAACAACGTAAACAACCCTTTTGGTTGCCCAAAGAAACCAGATTGCGGAACGCTTTCTACAATCTCTTTTTTTGTAAATTGCGACATTGAGAATTTGCCTCCTTTTCGTATTGCATTATTATATAAATAATGATTTTGTAATGTCAAAATAAATATTTCCAAATTTAAATTTCATTTAATGCTGAAATTAATGCCTTTTTAGTCATTTGATTTATTTTAAAAATAAGATTTGTAAATATTTTCATTTCTCGTTGTATGTATGAAAAATAATCGGCTGACAGAAGTATCTTCCCCGAGAAAAACCACTTCATGCACATGAGTAATGGGGAACTGATATTTCAAAGTACCGAGCACTATACATTCAAAAAAATGTAGAGATACGTTATGATGAAGAGAGTTGTTAGTAGAAATGGATGTGTTCACATGAGTCAATTGATTATTGAAGGTTTAACGAAGACTGTTGGAGAAAAAACATTATTTAAAAACATCGAATTCACCATTGGTAAAGGGGAAAAAGTAGGACTAATTGGAGTGAATGGAACAGGGAAGTCAACTCTACTCTCAATCATAGCCGGTGTCGAAGAAGCTGATACGATAACGAAAGAACATCCGAATAAATATACAATCACTTATTTAGCTCAAGACCCAGAAGTCGATGCAGAGAAAACGGTGATGGAAACCGTTTTTACTTCTGATGCGCCGATTCTTCAACTAAATTTAGAGTACGAACATGCATTAACGGAATTGACGAACAATCCTGCTTTGATCGCATACCAAGAGAATTTTTCGCGTTTACAAAATGAAATGGATGCGAAGTCTGCTTGGGATGTTAATACAAAAGCGAGGATGATTTTGACGAAACTTGGTATTGACACCTTTGATAAAAAGATGGGTGAGTTATCGGGTGGACAGCAAAAGCGTGTTTTATTAGCGAAAGTACTCATTGAGCCTTCTGACCTGTTGCTATTGGATGAACCGACAAACCATCTTGACGTGCAATCCATTAAATGGCTGCAGGAATACATGAAAAACGAAAAAAGTGCAGTTATTTTCATCACACATGATCGGTACTTCTTGGACGCTGTTTCGACACACATATATGAATTGGCTGATCGTACACTCTATGCGCATACAGGAAATTTCGGAGATTATTTGGAAGCAAAAGCAATACGAGAAGAGATGAAACAAGCGACGGATGCAAAATTGCGTAACCGTTACCGTTCCGAATTAAAATGGATACGAAGAGGGGCGAAAGCGAGGTCGACGAAACAGAAAGCGCGGATTGATCGATTTACGGATTTAGAAGAAGCCGTGAAAAAAGGTGACGCTTCTTTAGAAATGGATGTTTCCTTACAAACCTCTAGACTCGGTAAAAAAGTCATTGAAGGAACTGCTATTTCAAAATCCTATGACGATCGGACTGTTATCAAGTCTTTTAGCTTTTTATTGCAATCAGGAGAGCGTATCGCGATCGTCGGTCCGAATGGAGCAGGAAAGTCCACGCTATTGAAAATGATTGCAGGTGAACTGCTGCCAGATAGTGGAACGATTGAAAAAGGTTCTACGGTTAAAATCGCCCATTTCCATCAACAAGTACCTGCAATGGAACCAGACAAAAGAATCATTGAGTATATTCGTGAAGTATCCAATGATATTGAGGACAGTAGTGGGAATCGGATTTCTGCTACGCAAATGCTTGAGAGGTTTTTATTCCCGACATCGTCACACGGCACGCCGATTGGAAAACTTTCAGGTGGCGAGCGAAAAAGATTGTATTTGCTGAAATTATTAATGGAACAACCCAATGTCCTTCTACTCGACGAGCCGACGAATGATTTGGATATTGAGACGCTTTCTGTGCTTGAGGGGTTCATTGAATCGTTTCCTGGCGTTGTACTAACCATTTCTCATGATCGATTCTTTTTGGATCGCACGTCTACAAAATTGTGGGTACTAGATGGAGCAGGAGAAGTGGAAACGGTTTTTGACGTCTATTCAGATTACATCGATCGACAAAGCGACGTAAAAGTGCAACCAGCGAGTCAAGCTGCTGATCGTGTCAATCATACACCAGCACCGCAAAAACCGGTTAAAAAGCGGATGACGTACTCGGAAAAGCGTGAATGGGAAACAATCGATGCTTCCATTGCACAACTTGAAGCAACGATTGAAACAACGGAAGCTGAGATGCTTCAAGCGGGTTCCGATTATGACAAGATCAGAGAATTGAATGAAAAGTTAACAACTTTGAACGAAGAGTATGAACAGTTAATTGAACGTTGGTCTTATTTACAGGAACTAGCAGAAACAGATTAAAAGGAGTGATCTATCATGCAAATTGTAACAATCGAACCAACACCAAGTCCGAATTCGATGAAAATTGTGTTGAATGAAGAGTTGCCTACAGGGGTAGGGCATAATTACAAAAAAGAAGATGCTGAGCGAGCTCCATTCCCGGTTTCATCCTTACTGGCGATTAAAGGCGTGAAAGGAATTTACCACGTTATGAACTTCATGGCGGTGGAACGGATTGGAAATGTTGCTTGGGAAGAGATTTTGGCAGAAGTGCAAGCTGTTTTCAATGAAGAATCAAAATCCGGTGAAGTAGTGGATGAAAAGGAAGATTTAGCTGATGAACACTTTGGTGAAGTTTATGTGCACGTCCAAACGTATAAAGACATACCGCTTCAAGTAAAAGTGTTTGATAGTGACTCGGAACTGCGATTCGGTTTGAGTGATCGTTTCAAGCAAGCGATGGAACAAGTGCACAGTACAGAAGTGGAGAATTATATTCTGCTTCGTAAATGGGCGGACTACGGCATCAGATATGGGGACAAACAAGAAATCGGTGAAAATGTCGTCAAGGAAGTTGAAGCGGCATATCCGCAAGAGCGTTTGGAATTAATCGTCCGGAACGCCGAAGAAGGAATTGAGGAAACTTCCAGCAATAAACGAAAAATCACCGTAGCGGAGTTTGATGTCGCAGAGTGGGAAAAACGCTTTCAGCTCATTGAACAACTGCCTGATCCAGACCTTTCCGATTTACCTTTATTGGACAAAGCATTGGAAGATGAAAAAATGTCAATTCGTCGCCTAGCAGTCGTGTATCTAGGCATGATTGAAGATGAAAAGGTTATTCCTTATATTGAAAAAGCTTTGGACGATAAAAGTTGGGCGGTCAGACGTACGGCAGGTGATTGCATGAGTGATTTAGGATTTACTGGTTTTGAAGCTGCAGCTATTAAAGCTTTGCAAGATAAAAATAAACTTGTCAGGTGGCGTGCGGCTATGTTCCTCTATGAAACAGGAACAGAAACGTCTTTGCCTGCACTAAAGGCGGCAATGGATGATTCGGAGTTTGAAGTAAAACTTCAAGTGAAAATGGCGATTGCTCGAATTGAAGATGGGGAAGATGCAAAAGGATCCATTTGGAAACAGATGACAAATGCAAGAGAATAAAGATGGTAGGCAAGTAGATAGAGGTTAATTGCATACAAAACAAACCAACCGACTAACAAGCGATAAAATTGTTAGTCGGTTTTTATTTATTTTTAAAGAAATTAAGTGTCGTTTGATTGGAAAAAACCTTATCTGTTTAGTGAAAAAGATTAATAAAGATAGCGTTTTCATTCAGAATTATCATTTGGCTATAAACTATTCTAAATTTATTTTGTGGTTTTAGAACGTTGATATGACAACTTCCATCCGTCTTAATGACTATGTTTAGACATAAAAACAACCGACGATCGTTTGATGTTTGAAATTCCCTATGGTAACCTGTTAACTATCAAACTAGCACGTTTGATAAAAAAATAAAGGGGAGAAATTTGTGAAGAAATTTAAGAGTAGTATTTTAGCCATGGTTTTAGTAGGAATTCTTGCAGCATGTGGAAATGATTCAAGTGCTGATGGGGAAGATCTTCTACAATCCTTACAGGACAAAGGTGTTGTGAAAGTAGGATTTGCAAATGAAAAGCCGTATGCATTTGAAGATGATAACGGTGAGTTACAAGGTGGGGCAGTAACAATTGCTAAAGAGGTTTTTAAAAACCTTGGAATAGAAGAAGTAGATGGGCATTTATCTGATTTCGGTCAATTGATACCTGGTCTTGGTGCAGGGAAATTCGATGTCATTACAGCGGGAATGGCCATCACACCAGACAGATGTAAAAGTGTTGCGTTTGGAGAACCTGAAATGCAATACGGGGAAGGGTTAATCGTTGCTACAGGCAATCCTGAAAACTTGCGTAGCTACAAAGATATCGCTGCGAACCCAGACATTAAAGTCGCTGTCATGAGTGGGGCGACAGAAAAGGACTTCATGATGCGTGAAGGCGTTGATGAAAGTCAAATCATGATGGTGCCGGATATCCCTGCGTCTTTTGCAGCTGTTGAATCAGGCCGTGCACATGCAACGACTGGTACAGAGATGACAATTAAGATGGCATTAGAATCCGCTAACAAAGACAAGTTGGAGTTTGTAACAGACTTTGAGCAACCCGACATTGAAGGTGTTCCGAGCTTTGGGGCAGCTGCTTTCCGAATTGACGATGATGAATTGCGTGAAGCGTATAACGCTGAACTGAAAAAGTTGAAGGAAAGTGGGAAAATTGCTGAGTTGATTGAACCATTTGGATTCACGGAGGAAATGAACGTTGTAGACCCTGCGATTACGACTGAAAGTGTTTGCAGCGGTGAAAATTACTAAATTGTAAACGACAGATCTTCGTTGTTCATGTGCTACTATGTAACGTTTTGAAATTGGCACAGCAATGACATTGCAAACTCTGCAGGAACTTTTGCAATACCGTTCCTGCAGAGTAGCCATGTTCTTGAGTATTTTGCATGAAATAGAATTTGTTGTTTCAGATTCAAAAGAAAAAATTGGAGTTGTTTGTATGAGTTCCATACCCGATATAACCCTTATGCTTATGAGGGGAATCAAAATCACCTTAATCGTGCTAGTCCTATCGATTATTTTATCATCCATCATTGCGCTCATCGCAGGCTTATCAAGAGTTTCGCAAAACAAGCTGTTGACAACGTTCACTGGATTTTACGTAGAGATTTTCAGAGGAACGTCCTTAATCGTCCAGCTTTTTTGGTTTTCATATGCGTTGCCGGGTTTGTTCAATATCCATCTCGGGAGTGATGTATGGGTAGCAGTCCTTGCAATTTCGCTTAATTATGGGGCATATATGTCCGAGATTGTAAGAGGGGCTATTTTATCCGTACCCCCTGGCCAAACGGAGGCTTCGATTGCGCTAAATTTATCGAAGTTCCAAAAAATGCGGCACGTCATTATTCCACAAGCTATACGGATGATGTTGCCTGAGTACGGAAATTATTTAATACAAATCTTAAAAGCGACTTCACTTGTATCGCTAATTGGTTTGACGGATTTATTGTATTACGGAAATATCTACAGAAGTACACATTTAACTGAAGCTCCGACAGTGTACATCATCATTTTACTTCTTTACTTTCTTCTTGCATTGCCACTTATTGGATTTACACGGAAGATGGAAAAGGTCGCTAAGAAAGGAGTGGTTCACGGATGACTTGGAGTTGGGAAGTGTTCTTTGAAGTGATTCCCTTAATCTTTAAAGGTTTGTGGATTACACTTGGCTTAACGATTGCCTGTTACGTATTTGCGATGATTTTCGGTTTCTTTTGGGTATTTATGAGCCGCATTCCCGTGAAATCAATCAATTGGCTCTTCAGGTGGATTGCAGAGTTTATCCGTTCTACACCACCGCTTGTACAATTGTTTTTCATCTACTTTGCATGGCCGGTCATTCCTGTAATCGGCGTGACATTGCATCCTTTTGTCGCTGCCATTTTAGGACTCGGTATTCACTTTAGTACGTATACATCTGAAGTGTATCGATCAGGGATTGAAAGTGTGGAAAAAGGTCAATGGGAGGCTTCGACGGCTCTTAATCTATCAACCGCACAAAAATGGCGCTATATCATTTTACCTCAAGCAATACCACCGACAATTCCTATGCTGGGGAACTATTTAATCATTATGTTTAAAGAGGTTCCACTTGCATCCACTATCGGTGTAGTTGCCATGTTGCACTTGGCGAATGATTACGGTGCCCAATATTATAAATATGTTGAACCATTGACCGTCGTTGCATTGTTTTTCCTCTTGCTAAGCTATCCTTCAGCATTGCTCATTAATAAGTTAGAAAAAAAATACAATCGACGCTTTGATAAAAAGACGGCTACGTTATAAAGTGAGGAGATTACCATGGTAGAACCAATTGTACAATATAAAGACATTCATAAAGCATTCGGTGACATTGAAGTACTAAAAGGCATCAATCTAGACATTCAGCCGGGTGAAAAAGTGGCATTGATTGGTCCGAGTGGTTCAGGCAAAACGACAATCATTCGACTGCTCATGACACTGGAACAACCGACTTCAGGCGTTATCGAAGTCAATGGCCATAACTTATGGCAAATGAAAAATACTAAAGGTGAGCTTGTGGAAGCTGATGACAAACATCTCCGTTCTATACGCGGAGACATCGGCATGGTGTTTCAACATTTTAACTTATTCCCGCACATGACCATTTTAGAAAATTGCATGTTAGCACCAACAATTGTGAAAAAGCAAGAGAAGAGCGAAGTCCGCAAAACGGCTCTGGAAATGTTAGAGAAAGTCGGGCTAGCTGACAAGGTCGATCTGTATCCAAACCAATTGTCTGGTGGGCAGAAACAACGTGTCGCCATGGCGCGAGCCCTCATGATGAAACCAAAAGTTATGCTGTTTGATGAAGTGACATCTGCACTCGATCCTGAACTGGTCGGAGAGGTGTTGGAAGTTATTCGCGACTTGGCAAAATCAGGAGATATGGCAATGATCCTTGTCACACATGAAATGGATTTCGCCTTAGATATCGCCGATCGCGTTTTGTTTCTCAACGAAGGTGTTATCGAAGAAGAAGGCAATCCAAAAGACATCCTCGTGAATCCACAAAGTGAACGTCTACAAGACTTCCTCGTTCGATTCACGTCGAGTCGATAAACTGATCGTACGGAAATGACGGGGAAGATGGCGTAATCGTCATTTCCCCTTCTTTTTTGCTAATTAATAACACATAATATTATTATGTAAACAAGTTAAATGAGTTGTACAATTATGAGATTAAACGCGAAAACTGTCTACAAGCACGAACTAAAAGTATTCAAGCACGAACTAAAAGTATTTTCAATCTCCAATGCATGAAATTACAACGATTCCATAGTAAAATGAAGCGAATGAACTTAAAGGGAGACTTGATAAGCATGAATGCATACGAAGAATACATGAAAGGTATCGTAAAGCCGATGCGTGAAGAACTGGTACGAGCAGGTTTTACAGAATTGACTACTGCTGAAGAAGTGAAAGAAACAATGGATGCTTTAGAAGGTACGGCGCTAATCGTCATCAATTCAGTTTGTGGTTGTGCAGCAGGATTAGCCAGACCCGCTGTGCGCGAAGCATTAAACGGAGCTAGTGAAAAACCTGATCACTTATTAACGGTGTTCGCAGGTCAAGATAAAGAAGCGACTGCTCAAATGAGAGACTACTTCCCAGAAGTACCGCCAAGTTCACCTTCAATCGCTCTTTGGAAAGACGGTCAATTGGCCTATTTCATACCTAGGGAACAAATCGAGAGTTCGGAAATGGAACAAATTCAAGTACACTTGTCAGGCGCTTTGGAGCAAGTTTGCACGAACGAATGACAATCATCACTACGGCGGGCCGACCTGATGAGTTATCGGACGAGTTGGCCCAAAAAGCGCATCGAGCACTTGGTTTCCCAATCGTCCCACGGAATAAACGGTCCGTCCAACGACTGCAAAAAGAACATGGAAAAGACGTTCTCGTTGCAGGGAAAGAACGATATGAGTTGTTTCGAATCGGAATGGAAAAACCGTTCTTCTTCCACCCGAACTCTGCAGCATTCCGATTGAAAAGAGTGCAGCAAGGAGAAACAGATCCATTAATAGAAGCGAGTGGATTGAAAATAGGGGATCATTTCTTGGATTGTACGCTTGGTCTTGCTTCTGACAGTATCATTGCGGCTAACCATATTGGGAAATCAGGGAGATGCATGGGATTAGAAGCGGACGCGACTGTTGCATTTTTGACGCAAGTCGGCTTACAAACATTTGCGACCGATTCTTCTATGCTTTCTGAAGCAATGGCAGCAATTGAAGTAATGCATATGGAGGCAGTCGAATTTTTAAAAACACAAAAAACGGCTTCGTGGGATGTTGTTTATATCGATCCAATGTTCAGTTCGCCTATCGAAGAATCTTCAAATTTCAGCGCGCTTCGCCAAGCTGGTGTTCACAAGACATTGACGGAAGAATGGGTGAGAGAAGCATTACGGGTGTGCAAGCGCAGTGTCGTTGTAAAGGAACGGTATGATTCAGTCGTTTTTGATCAGTTTGCATTCAAACGCACCATTCGACCGAGTAGTAAAATTCACTTCGGTACAATTACTAAATGAAAAACCGTCTTGTCCAATTTGGATGAGACGGTTTTTTCATTAATTCGTAAAGTTCAATGAGCTTAAATAAAGGACGAGTGCAAGCAATCCGATTCCCATAAACAATTCTACGTTCATTTATATAACCTCCTTCATAAAACCTCACAATTATCTTCCGTTTTATTGTACAATGAAAGTAAGAAATATGAAACCTTTTCAAGTTTTAAACGTAATAATTCATAGAACGTACATAAATTCACTGAGTTCATAGAAATTTATGCATTTAATTACAATATGAACTTCCTACATATACAAGATAAGTCGAGGTGCTAACGATGAAACAATACATGCAAAAAATAGTCATTGCATTAGTTGCCGTCCTTACACTTGGTGTCATTTCACCAAGTCATGAAATTTGGACGACGCTCCAACCGAAAAATGATTCCCGAGAGACAGACATACCAACTGCCTCGAATAATGAATACCATATCGGTTTGTCTGATGTTGTACCGTTAACCGAAGAACTACCTTCCATACAAGAGGCTTTGCTGAATCCTGCGCATGAATTGGCATATGTGAAGTTTGGTACGAAAATCGGTCCAGTCATTGAACGAGAATTTGACACAGTTATTTTTCCTAAAATCGAAGAAGTTATCCAACAAACAGTTATTTCGGTTGGCGGACTTGAAAATCGCAGTCTTTCTATTACACAATCACCTTCAGGACAATATGCTGAAAAAATCTTTCATGTAACCGACACATTATCCAATGAAGATTTAATCCGTTTTCACGTTCGGACAGAAAAAAGACCGCAAGACGGCTATTTTTATAATTTCCATTACCACATTGCTAACGATGGATTTACAGGCCATCACTCATTAGGTGATATCTTCTGGTCCAAAAACACACCGCCAAAATGGTTATCTTAACACTCGTACAAATTACGAGTGTTTTTTTATTGTGTGAACGTTGATTTAACAATGTTTATTAGGTGTATTGCTACGTTTTCGTATTTCTGTTTGCATGGTTGAAAAGAATGCAATTTACCATGTACCCCAATTTGTACCCCAAATCAATCATTTTTCAATCATTGAAAGCATCTAAAACGACAATTTGGTCCATTAAGTTGGAAGCAGCAATCTCATCTTTTTCAAATGAATGCGCATAAGTTTTATAAACGGTTTCAGGAGTGTCACCGATTAGGGCAGCAACGGTTGTTATGGGGACATTATTCGATAGTTGAATCGATACATAGGTGTGGCGGAGATAGTGGGGGGTAAAATAATCGATTTTCTCTCTTTCGCATACTAAGTCAATAATGCGTTTAAGAAATCGTTCGCCAACAGGATTTCCAGCATAATTTACAATGACATAACCTTCAGGGTTTCGAAATCCATATCGCTCCATCTTATCGTCGTACCAAACCTTGTAGTCGATCAATACTTTTTTTATACCTTCGTTCATCGGGAATTTCCTTTTGCTATTTTTTGTTTTGGAATCTCTTAATCCAAAGCGATCTCTTGTTTCCGTGATGTGCAGAAATTCACCTTCGAAGTCGACATCTTCCCATTTTAACGCTCGTAGTTCACCGATTCGCATTCCTGTTAAAACAAGCATGCATATACAAGTATAATGTGATATTTTATACTTCGTTCGAATGATCTGTAGAATTTTATCAATGCCTTCAACCGGAATTGCCTCACGCTTAACACCTTGAGTTGCATTTTTAAGGTTTGGGGTGTTAATTCTCTTCTTATTCAACATTTCGTTTTTAAAAGCGAAGTTGAATACTGCGCTTATTCGTCGGTATATAGAAATAAGGGTACCTTCAGTTAATCCTTGCTTAATTAAAGGGTCAAATATCTCTCTTTGCAGGATGAGAGTAGTGACGTTTTTAATCTTATGGCGGCCTATCTTATTTAGGACGTAGTTCTCCATAATATATTCATGGTTTCTTGCTGTTGTCGGTTTCCAGTTTACTTTCGCAGCTTCAATATATATTTCTTCAATTGCGCCACTGTTAAATTATCGTTTTCTACATAACTGTTATTCCCGTCTAATATAGCAGCCTTGACATCTATTAAAGCACGTTCAGCTTGTTCAATCGTATCAAAGTTTTGCTTTGATTTTTCTCGACGTTTGCCTAGAGAGTCGTAATATTTATATCGATAGGCGAACTTTTTTTCTTTCCCTTGCTTGTACCAGTAAATACTGTCTATTTTTGTTTTTGTCATTTTCACGCGTGCCATTTCGCATATCTCTCTGCATAAATTTTGTTTTTGTACAATTCAAGTCGTTTGCATGCAAATTCATATTCGACAAATTAAGGGGAGTAAATATCCGAGTTGTTTGAAGCCGAGACTTGAATTAAACACTATCAGATATGATAGCCCTGTATGGGGGAATTCGAAATGTAAGGCATGTAATCATGGTTGGAATTTGCAAATACATATTGAGTTTGTTTGAATTGCAAGAAGAGCACTCTGTCTTGAAGAAGAAGTTAGAAAATAATTTCCTAACTAATGGTGACGTGCTTGGATTAGCAGTGAAATGTACAGTTGATATAAATAAATGAAGATCGAACTCTGTTTCCCTTTATAACGAAGAGAAGCTTTTCTTATATTGATAACGTGTCAAATTATAATGCAAAATGTCGAAATTGACATACTTTCCTCTCGATTTTGAATAAATTAAAGGATTTTTGCGTTGCACTGAAGAAAAGTTTATTAAGAATTAGCGCAAATTCTAATAAAAGTATTAGGAGGGTTTTTTATGAAGAGAATTCTTGTCATGGTATTAGGTCTCGTGTTATTGCTATCAATCGTAACTCAAGTTCCTGCTGCTGCTGCTGAAGTGGAAAATCAAACAAAAGGTGCATTATCAACTCTTTTTACAGAAATAATGGATTAAGATAGTGAGTTTGATAATACAATCTTTTTGGATGGAGACTACGTTGCTTTATATATTAACTTAGCAAAAAAACAAGGTGCAACTGATTCTGATATAAAGCTAGCTATTGCAAAAGTAAATGAACATAATCAAATTACAAATGACGTTGCAACACTCCAACCGTTTGTAACATACGATGAAAATGGTTTTAATTTCGATGAAGAGGCAGCGAGAGAAGCAAACATATCGGAAGATTTAATTGCGACTACGGTAAATGATTTTGAATCAATGAATACAGTAGAGCCATTTGCATCATGTAAAGGGAAAAGTGCATTTGAAAAACAATCATATGGATTTTATACCTTTTTTGATAGTTGCGAAACTGCCAAAATTATAAATTATATTCAAATCGGAGCAGCAATAGCTACACTTGCATTAGCAGCATTGCTCCACCTGTTGGATTAGCAACTATTATTGCAGTAGGTTTATTTGATATCGGAGCAATTACGTTGAATTTCGTGAATATTCAAGGGTGTGGGACTTGGATCAAATGGACAGGTACTGAAAACCCAGATCCTTTCTGGGTCGGCAGTCAATGTTAGGTCATATTTGTAAAGGAGAATAGGTTTGTTAACAATATTTCCTATTGTTGTTTTTGGTATAAGTCTCGCTCTTTGTATAGTACTATTGCTTAAACTTAATAGAATTAAGGAACAAAAAGAGAGGTTATCTATAATAATTCTATTGAGTTTAACTCTTCTCTGTTTTTCGGCACTGTTGTATTTTGCGCTAATTTAGGAAAGTCTGGCCGTCATCGTACTATACGTTAGTATTTATGCACCCTGTCCGGTTGGATGGGTGCTTTTTTGTCCTATTATATCGGTTTTCCTACTAAATTAGAAGTTGATTAACAGTCTCACGAGAATAATCAACAATATCTGTTGACTGATTCACCTAGTGATGTTATTCAATGAATGTACCAAACTTCTTATTAGAAAGGAGGAACCATCTATGTTGAATTCATTCGGGAAGTTTTGCAGAAAACTTCGAATTGACAAGGGTGAGCTTTTAAAAGACATGGCAACAAGACTAGGGGTCACATCCTCATATTTGTCCGCTGTTGAAAATGGAAAAAGAAATGTTCCTCATGATTGGGTTGAAAAAATTACTGTTATGTATTCATTGAGCGACTCAGAAGAGAAAGAGTTAAAACAATCTTTCATAGAGTCAAAGAAAGTTGTTACAATCGATTTTGAAGGCTACAGCAATGAGGATAAAAGCGTCTTATTGGCATTAGCTAGAGAATTTAATGCTCTCGATGAAAGCGATCGTCTAAAGATAAAAAACATCCTCCAAAAATCAAATAAAGGAGGAACTGAATGACATTGTATATCGCAAAACCTGCATCGAGAAAGAAAATAAGAGAGGCAACTAATACAATTAGGGAAATGTTCGATTTAAAGGATGAATTGTATTTCCCTGTTGTAAAATTTCTAGAGTGGGGTATGCCCGAATTTGATAAAAAAATCAATTTTGAGATCTTACCATTTAACAAATTGCCGAACCGATATGCTGTAACTTTTCCTAAAAAAAACTTAATTTATATTCGGGAAGATGTATACGATGCTGCAGCGGAAGGAATAGGACGAGATAGGTTTACAATCGCTCACGAGATCGGCCATTATGTAATGCACAGACCTGGAAATATAGAACTTGCAAGATCGGAAAACGTGGATAGTATTCCCGCTTATAAAGATCCTGAGTGGCAAGTTAATGTATTTGCAGCTGAGTTGTTAGCTCCACCAAGTATTATTTCGGGTTTAACTGTTGCGGAAATTGCTGAGTGCTGCGGAGTTTCACATACAGTAGGTCGAATACAAACGGGAAAATTACGGCAAAGCAAAATGAAGCTAATCAAAGATAAGTCTGAAGAAACGTTCACTACATACACATTCATTTATCAAGGTTATGAAGATCAACGCCGGTATCTAAATGCTCGTCTCAAAAATCGCACTGCGGAGTTAATGGAGTTATACCTATTATATTAAAAGGCGACCGTGCGAGGCAGTCGCTTAAATCGCTTTTCCGGTTAATAAAGGTTAGAATATGTTTACAATAAAAAAGAGAGGGCTCACTATGCCCCCACTGAATCAAAAATTTCACGTTAAATTCGGTTGTACCCCAACGGTACCCCATAAGTACCCCAAACTAATTCTTTACAATATACTTAAATACGAAAGTTCTTTTAGCGAAGAAACCATCAGAAGCTGAATACAGAGCTATTAAAGAGTATAAAATACACAACATTGGGACTGACATTGTATTCTGGTCCAAAAACACACCGCCAAAATGGTTATTATAAAACCATATAGGCGGTGTTTTTTCGTCGTTTTTGCTATACTGACATGTAAGCAGTAAGGAGGACATAAATATGAAACAATACTTGGAATTATGTACACACATTCTTGAAAATGGAACGGTTAAGGAAGATCGTACGGGTACAGGCACGATTAGTGTGTTTGGCTATCAAATGCGATTTGACTTGCAAAAAGGATTTCCATTAATGACGACAAAGAAAACAGCATTCCGTCTCATTGCAACGGAATTGTTATGGTTTTTAAAAGGGGATACAAATTTACGCACCCTTATTCAAGAAAGGAACCCGATTTGGGATGAATGGGGTTTTGAACGGTGGGTGACGAGTGAGGAATATACAGGTCCTGACATGACGGATTTCGGTAGACGGAGTGTTAAGGATGAACAATTTGCAGAAGTCTATGCACAAGAGATGGACGCTTATAAACGTCGTGTTGTGGAAGACGATGTTTTTGCGGAGAAGTATGGAAATCTTGGTCCGATATATGGGAAACAGTGGCGTTCATGGTCCACAGCTGACGGAAGTATCGATCAAATCAAACTGTTAATTGAAGGATTAAAAAATAATCCTGATTCCAGACGTCATATTGTGTCCGCGTGGAACCCGTCAGAAGTAGCTGACATGGCATTGCCGCCATGTCACACAATGTTCCAGTTTTACGTAGCAGAAGGAAAGCTTTCTTGTCAACTTTACCAACGGAGTGCTGATGTATTTCTAGGTGTGCCGTTCAATATCGCGTCGTACGCGTTACTCGTTCACTTAATTGCTGAAGAATGCGGTTTGGAAGTTGGAGAATTCGTCCATACATTAGGGGATGCTCATATTTACTTGAATCATATGGAACAAGTGAAAGAGCAACTGTCCAGAGAACCGAGAGCATTGCCTACGTTGAAGTTGAATAAAGAAGGAAAATCCATTTTTGACATGACATTTGAAGATATAAGCATCGAGGGCTATGATCCTCACCCGAAAATAAAAGCGCCGATCGCGGTTTGACGAGGAGGAAAAACGGATGATTTCATTACTAGTAGCGCATGACGTCAATCGTGTCATTGGTGTCAATAATGAAATGCCTTGGCATATACCAGAAGAATTGGCCTATTTTAAAAAAGTTACAATGGGAAAAGCAATTGTGATGGGGCGGAAAACGTTTGAATCGATAGGACGTCCTTTGCCAGGTCGTTTAAATATTGTTTTGACAAGAAATGATGGCTATGTAGCAGATGGTGTGGAAGTTTTTCGTGAGTTAAACGAAGCGATTGAACGAGGAAAGCAGTATGCAGACGAAGTTGTCATTATTGGTGGAGCAGAAATTTTCAACCTTGCGATGGACATTGCAGACCGTCTTTACATTACGGTAATCGAGCATGCGTATGAAGGGGACACGTTCTTCCCGAATTATGGGGATGAATGGAAACTTCAATCATCATCAGAGCAGCAAATGACGAAAGATGGCATCACGTACACGTATTTAGTGTATGAAAGAAGTGCATAAACCCAACTAGGCAAGTACTAGAGAAATGAACGAAATTCTTACTTGCAGCACACGAACTGTTGTACAAAAAACAGCGTCCTCATACATATAAGAGGACGCTGAAATACATGGCGGTACTGCCGGCAAGTACGAAAACATGCCAAATTGCATGGTTGTAAGGAATCTTTCTCCACGCGTAGAATACCGAGCCGAATGTGTATAGAACACCGCCTGCAACTAAGAGGATTAACCCTTCAGTTGGCAGATGCATGTAAAGTGGTTTAATGGCAAAGATGATTAGCCAGCCCATTACAATATAAAATAGTAGGGAAACGACCTCGTACTTGTGGATGAAAAACACTTTGAACAGGATGCCGATGATTGCAAGCCCCCATATGATTCCGAACAATGTCCATCCAAGTGCACCTTTGATTGTGACCAACAAAAACGGGGTATATGTACCTGCAATCAATAGATAAATTGCTGAGTGATCAAATATCGAAAACAATTTTTTCAGTTTGATTGGCATGCTATGTAGAAGTGTACTCATTAGAAACAGCAACAGCATGGACACACCGAATAATGTGAAACTGACGATCGCAATCGCGGTTCCATGTCGAATACCTGCTAACACTAAAAGAACGAGAGCGGGGATGCTTAATACAAAACCTATGCCGTGTGTAATGGCATTCCAAAGTTCTTCATTTTTTGTCTTATAGTCAAATGCTTCGGGCATCATCCATCCTCCTTCCAACCTATTAGTCTTAATTATAATGATTGTCGCCAAAATGAAAAGGGAAGTGCTATTCATGAAAAAAATCCATATTGTCACGGATTCAACAGCAGATTTGATTGAAAATTATATGGAGCAGTATTCCATCCATGTCGTTCCTTTAACGATTCATATTGATGGGCAGACGTATATGGACGGCATTGATATCCAACCAGAAACGTTCATTGAAAAAATGAACAACAGCAAAGAATTGCCTAAAAGTTCGCAACCTGCAACTGGCGTATTTAAAGAATTGTACGATAAGCTCGGTGCAGATGGAAGTGAAATCATTTCGATTCATATGACCGGTGGTATGAGCGGAACGGTCAAATCAGCAGAAGCCGCAGCGGCTATGACCGATGCAAAAGTAACGGTTATCGATTCGATGTATATTTCACATGCTTTGACTTTCCAAGTTGTAGAAGCTGCTCAAATGGCGAGTGAAGGCAAAAGTGTGCAGGAAATTGTTGAACGCTTGTCGGTTGTAAGACAAAATACGAAATTATACGTGGTCGTTGATATGCTCGATAACCTCGTAAAAGGTGGTCGCATTGGTAAAGGGAAAGCAATGATCGGTTCTTTGTTAAACATTAAGCCGATTGCCACATTACAAGACGGCGTCTACACACCCGTTGCAAAAGCACGCAGTCATAAACAAGTAGCAAGCCATTTATTTAAGGCATTTACAGAGGAAACGAAAGGCAAAATCGTCCGTTCTATTGGCCTTTCACATGCGAATGGCCTTGCAATGGCTGAACCACTACTGAAAAAAATTGAAGAGACTGGCTGGAAAGATGTGAAATTCTCGTTCACTTCACCAATCATTAGTACACATACTGGAGAAGGTGCGATTGGGTTCATGTATTACGCTGAATGATACACCAGTAAGAGAATTCACTAAATAAAAAAGGGGAATTGTGTTCATGAGAAGAGTTTTATTCTTACTCGTCTTCTCATTCGTTGTTGCAGGTTGTCAAGCAGAGGAACGAGTTGTCCATCCGTCTTTTTCGGCGCGTAACTCTCTAGCGCTCACTGACTTTTTCGTTCATGATTACTTTGTCCCTGAGAAGATCACTGTTATCGGATTAGGAGACTCTCTTACGCAAGGTGTAGGAGATGAGTATAAAAGAGATGGCTATTTTGGCCGTGTTACCCTTGCCATGCAAAATTGGAAAGGGGTAAGTGACTTGGACGCATCCAACTTAGCGAAGAGAGGACGACGGAGTGATCAATTGATTGAACAACTTGAAGACCCGGAAATCCAAGATTCCATTAAGGAAGCTGATGTCATTTATTTGACAATTGGTGGGAATGATATTATGAAAGTGGTAAAAAAGCATCTCTTCAATTTACAAGCGGAACCCTTTTATAAGGAGTTGGGGAAATTTGAAAATCGTCTAGATGAGATTTTCAAGACGATCAGAGGGCTAAATGGTGATGTCGTAATTGTTGTTGCAGGTTTATACAATCCGTTGTCACTCGTGACCGATGAATCGAACGAATTCGATACGATTATCGAGGATTGGAATGAAGCAATTGAAATTCAGACAATCATGGACGGAAAAGCTTGTTTTGCACCTGTAAATGACCTGTTTGTTGGCAATGATAATATGGTGTACCATTCTGATTTCTTTCATCCTAATGCGAAAGGATATGAGTCAATGGCAAACCGCTTAATAGAAAAAATCGATGCATGTGGTTTGACAGAATTATCGGATGGGAAATTGGATATGTAGAGGTGACCGTTTGTGAATCGATGGAAAATTGCTTTTTTTACGTTGATCGGCCTGCTTTGTGCCGGCGTAATTGCGTTAATCTTGTTTTTAGATACGTCTGGGAAGTCAGAACCGCTTCCTACTGCTGATCGTTCTGCGAGTAAAGGAAGTGTGTTACTTGTAAAAGCTTCTCGAGATGATGTGGAAGTTCTTGCGAATAACTATTTGCGAAAAGCTATGAAAGGCAAGCCGCTTCCTGTCACGATTGAAGTGAAAGACGAACTGGTTCTTTATTCGGAGTTGACGGTTTTTGGTGTAACCGCTCCTATCTATATGAATTTTGATCCGGTTGTGTTAGAAGACGGCAACTTGATACTTAAACAATCATCTATGGAAATCGCGAATTTAAATATTCCACCCGCTACTGTACTAAAAGTGTTACGCGATTCAATTGATTTGCCGGAATGGATGATTGTTCGTCCTAAAGAGGAAGAGATTTTCATCGACTTATCTGAACTGCCGGTATCCGGTAATTTACAAGTGCGAGCTAAAACGTTTAACCTTGCGGAAGATGAGATCGAGTTGGAAGTAACCATTCCTAACAATTAAGGAGGAAAATGCATGGCGATTCAACGAGCGACATTCGCAGGAGGATGTTTTTGGTGTATGGTGAAGCCGTTTGACCGGTATGATGGTGTGCTATCTGTTGTGTCCGGCTATACAGGTGGAGAAGTGCCAAATCCGTCTTACGAACAAGTATGTACGAATACGACAGGTCATCGTGAAGCAGTTCAAGTGACTTTCGATGACACAATCATAACTTACGAAGAGCTGCTAAACATCTTTTGGCGACAAATCGACCCAACGGATGCTGGTGGTCAGTTTTTTGACCGTGGAGAATCGTACCAAACCGCGATTTTCACGCATACCAATGAACAAGAGGTGCTTGCAAAAGCTTCAAAACAACAGTTACAAGATTCAGGAAAGTTCACGAAGTCCATTCAAACGGAGATTCTTCCTGCAAAACCGTTTTATGCAGCTGAAGAGGAGCACCAAAACTATTACATGAAAAATCCAAGTCACTATGAGCGTTATGCAATTGGTTCAGGAAGAGAGCGCTTTAAAAAAGAACATTGGGGTGATCAAGCATGAAAGATGAACTAAAAAAGACGTTAACACCCATGCAATACTATGTCACACAAGAAAATGGAACAGAGCCGCCTTACCAAAATGAATTTGACCAACATTTTGAGGAAGGGATTTATGTTGATATCGTGTCTGGAAAACCATTGTTCAGTTCAAAAGATAAATTTGACGCAGGTTGTGGATGGCCGAGTTTTTCAAAACCGATTGTTGAAACGGAAGTGACGGAACATTTTGATGCGAGCCATGGTATGCGTCGGACAGAAGTGAGAAGCAAAACAGCTGATTCTCATCTTGGACATGTTTTCCCTGATGGACCAGGGCCTGCAGGTCTTCGGTATTGCATTAATTCAGCAGCATTGCGCTTCATTCCGCTGAGCGAGCTCGACAAAGAAGGATACGAGGAATACAAAAGCTTATTTAATAAGTGAAGGGATGTGCTGTGATGGACCGATCTTTTTACCAGTTTGCTTTATCCTATCGAGGTGGAGGTAAAAACGATGTCAATGTCATTTTTGCTGAGGCAATGTTTAACGACCTAAGTTTCCCTAAAGATGAGAAGCATTTTGATAGTCTTTCTCGATATGTAGAAGACAAAGCGGATCCAAATATGCCAAGTATTGTTTTCGACGAATTGTATGCGCATTATGAAGACCAGTTTCTTTAGATGTATTTACCATCTTCATTGCATAATAAGCTGATAAACTGTATGATTAGGACAGAAATTTGAAAGGTAGGCGTGATAATTGAGCATACATATTAATGCGAAAAAAGGCGATATTGCCGACACAATTCTATTACCAGGAGATCCATTACGAGCAAAGTATATTGCAGAAACATTTTTAGAGGACGTAACGCAATATAACGAAGTGCGAAATATGTTCGGTTATACAGGGACATATAAAGGGAAACGTATTTCTGTTCAAGGGACTGGAATGGGTGTACCATCCATTTCCATCTACATTAACGAACTAATGCAAGAATTCGATGTACAAAAATTAATTCGTGTTGGTACTTGTGGCGCGATCCAAAAAGACGTTAACGTAAGAGACGTGATTTTGGCACAAAGCGCGACAACAAACTCTCCGATTAACCGTACATTCTTTAACGGTGTCGATTATGCACCAACAGCTAACTTTGATTTGTTACTGAAAGCGTACAATGCAGGTGTTGAAAAAGGTTTACACTTACAAGTCGGAAACGTATTTACAGAAGACTTCTTCTATAACGAGCACGCTGAGCATGAAAAATTAGCTCAATACGGAGTGCTTGCTGTTGAAATGGAGACAGCTGCCTTGTATACATTAGCTGCGAAATATGGCAGACAAGCTTTGGCTGTCTTGACAGTAAGTGATCATATTCTTACAGGTGAAGTAACGACTTCTGAAGAGCGCCAAACAACTTTCAATGACATGATTGTCGTTGCATTGGACGCTGCAATTCAATAAGAGTGCACCTTAGGACCGCTCGCAACATGAAAAGCGGTCTTTTTTTGAATAAACTCACATAATGAGGAAGAAAGTTGGGAATGGGATGGACGAAAAAGAGAACAACAGGCCTCAAGAAGAACAAGCAAACTATGAACCGCCTGCTAAACGTTATATTCAGTTAAAACCGTTCTCCTTAGTAATGCTCATATTCGGACTTGTCCTTGCGACTGCAGGTGTAACGTTTTTTGCATTAACAACTGGCGACGATAAAGTAGTTGAAGTAGTCAGCCCGCAAAATCCGTCCACTGACCGCAAAGAATTTAAGAAGCTGTATGATGCGTACGATGAATTGAAATCGAATTATTACAATGACATTGATGAAACCGCCGTCATTGACGGGGCCATTAATGGAATGATCGAAGCATTAGGAGATCCGTTTTCAGACTACTTGAATGCACAAGAGTCAAAACAGTTGAATGAAAGCATTTCATCGAGTTTCGAAGGAATTGGTGCGGAAATCCGGGAATTGAACGGCTATATTAGTGTCGTTTCACCTATCAAGAACTCCCCAGCTGAACGTGCGGGACTCTTACCGAATGATTTAATCGTAGCGGTGGATGGAGAAAGCATTCAAGGGATGTCCTCTTCAGAAGCAGTGTTATTAATTCGCGGTGAAAAAGGAACAACTGTCACATTATCCGTGAGAAGAGGAGAAATGGCTGAACCTTTTGATGTGAAAATTGAAAGAGATATCATTCCGATTGAAACCGTATACGCTGAAATGTTAGCGGATAAAATCGCGCACATTCGCATTACAAGTTTTTCTGAACATACGTATGAAGAGCTAGAAGCTGCTTTGGATGAAATGGAAGCGCAAGGGATGGAAGGTCTAATTATGGACGTCAGACAAAATCCTGGCGGCAGATTGGATACGGCCATTGACATTTCAGACCTCTTTGTAGAAGAAGGAAAAAATCTCTTCCAATATGAAGGAAAAGGAAACAAACCAGAAGTTTACGTCGCCTCAGGCGGTAGAAAGGTGACCGTTCCTGTTACACTCGTCATTGACGACGGCAGTGCGTCGGCTTCAGAAATACTTGCTGGGGCGTTGAAAGAGTCTGCAAACGTTAAGCTGATCGGGATGAAGACATATGGCAAAGGGACTGTCCAAACGCCGAAAGACTTGCCAGATGGATCGAACTTGAAGCTTACAACTGCGAAATGGTTAACACCTGACGGTAACTGGATTCACGAAAAAGGAATTGCGCCGGATATCGAAGTGCAATACCCTTCCTATGCAATGTTACCTTTCCTTGATCCTACGATGGAGATGAAGGAAGGGACCGTCTCACCAGCTGTGAAAACTGCTGAGGAAATGTTGGATGCAGTTGGATATGATACAGGTGAAATCGACGGCTTGTATGACGAACAGACAACCGAAGCAGTAAAAGCACTTCAAGAAAAGCTATCAATCGAAACAAACGGTATTTTAGCTGGTGAAACAACTTACGGTCTCATGAATGCTTTAAGAGATAAAATCCGTAACGAAGATCCACAATTGCTAAAAGCGAAAGAAGTCGTAATGGAACAGCTTCAAAACTGATAAAAAGCGTCCAATCCTTTTGGTTGGGCGCTTTTCCAATAGAAATTAGGGAGGTATTCAAATGACAGATGTGTATTTGTTAAGTGGTTTTCTAGGAAGTGGTAAAACATCATTGCTCGTGAACTTGATACAGCAAATTAAAGAACAAGGGCTGAAGCCAGCCGTTCTCATGAATGAATTTGGTGCCATTTCCATTGATTCGGACACGGTAGGAGATTCAAAGGATGTGCCACTTAAAGAATTGTTGAATGGGTGCATCTGCTGTACGGGATCTGAGAAAACGGAGGCACAGTTACAAGGCCTTTTAGAAGAATATGAGGTTGACGTCATCCTTATTGAAACGACGGGTGCTGCTCATCCTGTTGAAGCGCTGGATGCCGTCTATTCCCCGCTATTTGCGGACCGCTTGGATGTGAAAGGCATTGTAACGGTTGCTGACGCCAAACGATGGATTGAGCGTCATACCATGTCTCCGCAGATCCGTGCGTTATTCATGGAACAGATTAAACATGCACATCTACTTGTCTTGAATAAAACGGATTTATTGACAGAAAGCCAATTAGCTACCGTATCGATGGAACTTGCTAATTTCAATGAAAATGCACCGATCATCCAAACAAGTAATGCACAAGTTTCGTTTGCTTATATAGAAGAAACGCTACAAAAGCTGCAACAATTACCGACAAAACCGATCATTTCAGGTAAAAATTTGCCGTTGTCATCTAAATTGATTGTTTTAGAGAAACCTGTACAAAAAGAACATTTTGAGCAATGGGTCAAAGCATTGCCGGATACTGTCTACCGTATGAAAGGATATGTTCCCGTTGAAGGCGCAAGTCATCCGTTTTTATTTCAATATGCATACGGAATGGTCAACTGGCTTCCTGAGTATGTAAAAATGGATCCTTCACTTGTTGTAATTGGTGAAGGCATCAAGGGCCTTGAATATGTATATCCTTCTAGCAAACAATCTTAATATGTCAACCCTACTTGAGATGAAATAATAAACTAGCACTCCTTAATTATCCAAAAACGCCTTTGCGAAACTACTTAAACAAAGGGAAACTTAAATTCTTTGGTTATGCTGGATAATCTTGTCGATTCTCAACTTCAACTTTGCGATATGATAGTTTGCGAAGGGAGGAGTTAAGAGATGAAAAAATCGATGGCTGTCATCTTACTCGGTTCGGCGCTCTTGCTGCCGAACAACAATAGTGTAGAAGCATCAACTCAATTAAACGATGCAAAGGTTCAAAAAACAATAGAGGACGTACAATATTATGTATATGAGGGGAAATTCAATTCTCTCAACGAAGTAAACAACTACTTTACTTCCTATCTTGATAAACTGAAAGAACAATTTGGTGAAAATATATTTGTAAACGTAGAAAAACCGGTTAAGCCTGAACAACAAAAACCAGTTACTCCAAACAAACCGGGTAACGAACAAAAACCTGAAACACCAAGCAAGCCGGTAGTGCCACAAAAACCGGTTACACCAAATAAACCGGTGGAGAAACCATCTACACCACCGACACAACAACCAAGCAAGCCAGCACCACAACAACCATCAACAAACCCAGGTCAAAACGCATCCATTTCTGCTATTGAGCAAGCTGTTTTGAACTTGACGAATGCTGAAAGACAAAAAGCGGGACTTCAACCATTGCAAATCGATGCGAAACTAATGAATTCTGCTCGTCAAAAATCAACAGATATGGCGAAAAACAATTATTTCTCTCATACAAGTCCAACTTACGGTTCTCCGTTCGATCAAATGAAAGCTAACGGTATCTCTTACCGTGCTGCAGCTGAAAACATTGCAATGGGCCAACGTAGTGCAGAAGAAGTTGTCAAAGCTTGGATGGATTCACCTGGTCACAGACAAAATATCCTAACACCAAGTTTCACACACATCGGTATCGGATATGATGCAAATGGCCACTACTGGACACAACAATTCATCCAGAAGTAAGCTTCACAGTATTAGGAAGTAGTATCTTAACAATAGAAACGCATGGAACCAGTTTACCATCTGGTTCCATGCGTTTTTTCTAAGCAAATTTTTATTGGTTGGAAATGCTTTTCATGCAATCAACAATTAAGGCATATGGATAAGGGGGCTTGAAAAACGTTTTCTAGAAAGTGAAGTGACAATACGTTTGTTTGAATAAACACTTATTAACAAGTAGACTTCTTCGAAACCGTTGACTTGCGTTTCGGCACACGCTTTCCGCGGGGCAAGGACATCCTTGCTCACAACGCTCGTCTTTTGTACACAAAAGCCGTTCTGCGTGACGGCTTTAGCTGCAGGGTCTCACCAATCGTGTTATCCCCCGCAGGACATTGAAAAGGCTCCCCCGAATACTGACCTCACGAAGGAAATGCGTAGCATTTTCGAGGATCGGCGCATGAACTCCAGCTAACTATTTTGTGACGACAACTTATTTGCCTCTCACTGTAGAAAACGCTCATCAGGATTGGAGCAGAAGGCGGCGACTCCAGCGGGAACAGCGCGAGCTGAAGACCCTGGACTGAGCGAAGCGAGGGAATAAAATGCTGCCTTAATTTCTGTAAAAAGCACAGAAATACGGCAAAGCTCACCCTTCGCAGTTCGCTTGGCTGAAGCCGTGCCCGCGGAACGCGTCCGCCTGGAGCGGAAATCCGCTGTTTATCGAGAGTACAAGGGAAATTATATACTCTTATATCCCGTAAATTTGTTAATCAACATACCTGAAGTGACAATTGATAATCGATTTTGCTAGTATGACATCAAGCTGTTTCTTTGAGTTCATGTCTCTTTTGAATCACACGTAAACGTAAGCTTAACGTAATCGCACCAATTGTCAATCCAACGATAAGGCCAACCCAATATCCAAATGGACCAAGTTCCGTATACATAGCTGTGAAATAACCGACTGGAAGCCCAATGCCCCAGAAAGAGATAATCGCCATTATGAACGTCATATTCACATCTTTATAGCCTCGAAGTGATCCTTGTATAGGTGCTTGAATCGCATCAGACAATTGGAAAAACGCAGCAAACACAAAGAAATGAACGGCTAGCTCGATGATCGTCTGATCTGTCGTATACAACGATGCAATGGGTTGTCTAAAGACTAATAAAATGACGATTGAAATGAAACTAAATAGAACCGCTAGACCGACTGCAAGAAAACTATATTGTTTAGCCGTCTTCATTTTCCGTGCACCGACTGCTTGACCAACTAAAATTGTTGCACCCATCGAGATGCTGAGCGGTATCATATAGAGGAGAGACGTAAAGTTCAAAGCGATTTGGTGTGCTGAGATTGTTTCTGTCGTATAGCCGCTCATTAGCAATGTAACGACAGAGAAAATGCTGATTTCGACAAATATTGAAAGGCCGATTGGAACACCGATTTTTATAATTTCGAGGCATTTTGCAAAGGAAACACGTTGCCAACCTTTAAATAACTGATACGATTGAAAAGGTTTGCGTTTCCAAGCAATTAAGATCGCAATACTTAGCACAATCCAGTAGGTGATACCGGAAGCATATCCAGCACCTGCTCCACCCAATTCAGGGAAGCCGAAATTCCCAAAGATGAGTAAATAATTGAGCGCAATGTTGATAGGTGCAGAAAGTAAAATGATAAACATTGACACTCGTGTTGAACCAAGCGCATCAAAGAACGAACGCAACACTGTGTAGGCGAAGAGTGGAATTAATCCAATACTCATCCCTTGTAAATAATGACCCGCAACTACTTTTACCGGGGCTTCTAACGGCATGTTTTGGATTGCAGGAATAATGGCAACCAATACAAGTGTGAACACTACTATAGAGAGGACGAGGGAAACGTAAAGCCCTTGTTGGACAGATGGTCGCGTTTCGTGTTTTTTACCTGCACCAATATAGTGTGCAATCATTGGGGTTAAGCCCATAAGAATGCCAGATAAGCCAGTATATACAGGCACCCAAAAAGAGGAGCCGATCGTTACACCTGCTAAATCTTCGGTGTTGTATCTTCCAGTCATGAGAATATCAAAAAACGTCATCATGTATAAGGCTACTTGCGTAATGAGAATGGGTATGACGATTTTTGCAAATGTTGTGGACTTTGCTTTTAGTGATGTAACTTCTTCCATAGCACGAACTCCTAACTTTATTGACCGTTGACAGTAAGAACATAAATTTTGATCGAAATAAATCAATCAACATTGTACCATGATTTCTCTGCTATAATAGCAAAGAAGCATTTTAGATATGCTTATATTCAATTGAAGAGGTGAATGGCCAGATGAAACGGCCGGTTATAGTACTAACAGGCGGCGGAACTGCAGGGCATGTTTCCGTCAATGAAGCGCTTATTCCAGAATTTTTGGAGAAGGGCTATGAAATTCATTATATTGGTTCCCATGATGGAATTGAAAAAGAGTTAATTCAAGGTAGACATAAGGAAGTTACGTATCATGCGATACAAAGTGGTAAACTTCGCCGTTATTTTTCCATGAAAAACTTTACGGATCCTGTACGTGTTGGAGCAGGCGCCCTACAAGCGTTCGCGATTCTGCGAAAATTAAAGCCTGAAATTGTCTTTTCAAAAGGTGGTTTTGTATCAGTCCCAGTCGTGCTAGCAGCTAAACTTGCGAAAGTTCCGGTAGTTGTACATGAGTCAGATGTGACACCTGGATTGGCAAACAAGCTCGCTCTTCCATTTTCAAATCATATTTTCACGGTTTTTGAACAGACGTTGGAGTATGTACCTGCCGGAAAAGCGACGTGCACAGGTGCTGTCATCCGTCCAGAAATTTTTACAGGAGATAGAAATGAAGGGCTACGCATTGCAAGATTGACTGGTACGAAACCTGTCGTTATTGTGATGGGGGGAAGTCAAGGGTCAGCAATCTTGAATGAGGCAGTCAGAAAAGATTTGGATGAACTCCTGGAGATGTTTGAAATCATCCACCTTTGCGGTAAAGGAAATATTGACGAGACATTGGAGCATTTGACAGGCTACACACAATTCGAATATGTAACAGAAGGTTTGCCGCATTTGTTGGCAGCTGCTGACTTTGCCGTATCGCGTGCGGGTTCAAATGCGATCTTTGAATTGCTCTCCTTATTGAAACCAATGCTACTCATTCCATTGTCGGCCGCAAAAAGTAGGGGAGATCAACTAGTAAATGCATCACTCTTCCAGTCTCTCGGTATTGCAAATGTCGTGAAGGAAGAGGAACTTGAGCGTGAACAGCTAGTAGTTTGTTTGGAGAAACTTCTACAAGATCAGCAACAATTACATACAAATATGGTCAAAGTTGCAAATACGAAATCTCCTGCGAAAATGGCTGAATTAATCCTAACGTACAAAAATTAGCTGGAAGAGACATTTTGCCGTAAAAAAATTGTCGATAAACTGTTGCATTCAAATGCAATGAGGTGTATCGTTGTTGTCGGCGCAAAAGTCAATAAAATAGTTCTAAACCCTTTTAGTTAGACTGTTTGCGTGGTACTATGGATACGGATAAAAAATATAAACACAACAGGCCAATAGGCAAATGTGGAGGTCATTTTACATGTCGAACAATGTTGGTGCCCAACGTTCCCCTTATTCGGTTTTCAAAGGTCCGAACCTCGGGTATGTAATGGAAATGTATGAACTGTTCAAAACTTCACCAGAATCAGTAGATCCAGAGCTTGCAGAAATGTTCAGAAGCTACGGAGCACCTTCTGTGGATGGTGTTGAGCAGGCAACAACAGCAGCTGCCGTCCCAACGGGCGATTTCGGAAAGATTTTAGCTGCGTATACGTTAATTGATGCGATTCGTGCATATGGTCATCTTGCAGCGGATATTTATCCACTCAATGATCGTCCTAAAGACTCGACACGACTCGAGCTCTCTTACTACGGGTTAACAGAAAACGATTTGCAGACAATGCCGGCCTCCTTATTTATGAAAAATGCTCCATCTACTGTAGAAACCGGGTTGGATGCAGTGAATTATTTGAAATCATTGTACACTGGCAAAATCGCTTATGAATTTGCACATGTCATTGATGAAGAAGAACGCAATTGGATTCAAGGTAAAATTGAAAATGGGGAAATCTCAGTTAGTCTTTCAGCTGAAGATAAAAAAGAACTATTACACCGATTGACAAAAGTTGAAGGGTTTGAGAAATTCATACACCGCACTTTTGTCGGGGCGAAACGTTTCTCCATTGAAGGTTTGGATTCACTTGTTGTCCTTTTGGATGAACTTGTCCGTAAATCAGAAGCGGAAAAAATGAAGAAACTATTAATTGGTATGGCTCACCGTGGTCGATTAAATGTATTAACCCACATTTTGAACAAACCTTACGAAATGATGTTCGCGGAGTTCGCTGGTGTTCCTTCATCTCCGTTTCTTCCTGAAGACGGCTCACTTGTCACGACGCGTGGCTGGTTCGGAGACGTGAAATACCATATGGGCGGTTTGTACAAAGGACCATCGGGGATGGAACGTTTCTTAGCGTACAATCCATCTCATTTGGAAGTTGTCAATCCGGTCGTAGCAGGACAAACACGCGCTGCACAAGAAACAACTGACCATGAAGGGATTCCTGTACAAGATACAAATGCAGCATACGCAATTATGATTCACGGAGATGCCGCTTTCCCTGGGCAAGGAATTGTACCGGAAACGTTTAACTATAGTCGAGTGCGTGGTTACCGTACGGGCGGATCCATCCACGTTATCGCGAACAATACAATTGGCTTTACAACCGAATATTACGATTCAAGATCAACACATTATTCATCAGATCCTGCAAAAGGTTTTGAAGTACCGATCATGCATGTAAATGCAGACAGTCCTGAATCAGTGATTGCAGCTGCGGCATTCGCTTTTGAATACCGTCAAAAATTCGGTAAGGATATTTTAATAGACTTAGTTGGGTATAGAAGATACGGACATAACGAAATGGATGAACCACTCGTTACGAACCCAATGATGTATCATTTAATTCATAAACACCCTACGGCAAGACAACTGTATGGCGAGGAACTTGTGAATGCGAATATTCTGAGCAAAGATGAAGTTGAAAAAATGGATTCTGATGTATTTGCTGTTATGCAATCAGCTTATGATCGTGTGAAAGAACATTCTTCAAATGCTAAACGAAGCTCGAATGCAACACCTGAAATCGTCTTGAACGGTTATCCAAGAGACCTTGAAACAGGTGTATCAGAAGAGCAGTTAACACGTATGAATGAAGAATTGCTTACGTATCCGGAAAACTTTACAGTGTTCAGCAAATTGAACCGTATTTTGAAACGCCGGGAAGAGCCGTTTAAAGGTAAAGGGAAAGTGGATTGGGCACATGCAGAACAGTTAGCATTCGGTTCAATTTTACAAGATGGGAAACCAATTCGTCTGACAGGGCAAGATGTACAACGTGGTACATTTGCACATCGTCATCTTGTGTTGCATGATGAAAAAACTGGCGAAGAATACGTACCTTTACACCATATTAGCGGTTCAAATGCATCATTCGTAGCGTACAATAGCCCATTAACAGAATTTGCTGTTGTCGGTTATGAGTTTGGGTATAACTTAGAGAAAGACCAAGCGTTGTCCATTTGGGAAGCACAATATGGAGATTTTGCGAATATGGCTCAAGCGATGTTTGACCAATTCATTTCGGCAAGTCACTCAAAATGGGGACAACAATCAGGAATGGTTATGTTGTTACCACATGCGTACGAAGGGCAAGGCCCAGAACACTCCAGTGCACGTCTTGAAAGATATTTACAGCTTTGTGCTGAAAATAACTGGACAGTTGCCAACCTATCAAGTGCGGCAAACTATTTCCACATTTTACGTAGACAGGCGAAAATGCTTGGTACGGAAGTGGAACGTCCACTTGTTATCGTTTCACCAAAATCATTGTTGCGTCATCCTTTAGTAGGAGCAGATGTCAGTGATTTGTCAGACGGCCATTTCCAAACTGTTCTTGAACAACCTGGAACAGGTCAAAAACCTGAAAAAGTGAAAAAGATCCTCTTCGCAAGTGGTAAAATGGCAATTGACCTCGCTGAGAAGGTGAAAGATGGAGAAGGGTTCGATCACTTACACATCGTTCGTGTTGAACAACTGTATCCATTCCCTTCCGATAAGATTGCTGAAATTCTTGCTCGTTATCCGAAAGCGAAGGAACTTGTATGGGTACAGGAAGAACCGAAAAACATGGGTTCTTGGTCATTTGCTTATTCATATTTACGTGAACTTGCAGACGGCAAAGACATCTCTTATGTTGGCCGTATTCATCGAGCGAGCCCTTCAGAAGGAAACGGGGAAGACCATAAAGTCGAACAACAGCGCATTATTGATGAAGCTTTAAAAAAATAAGTCTATATCCTACATGAAATTGCAATGTTAGTTACCGTTTAAACGGTTAGAACAGAGGAGGAATTTATTGTGGCAGAGATTAGAGTACCTGAACTTGCAGAATCGATTACAGAAGGAACAATTGCAAAATGGTTGAAACAACCTGGTGAAAGCGTAGAAAAAGGTGAATTCATCGTTGAATTGGAAACAGATAAAGTAAACGTTGAAGTCATTTCTGAAGAAGCAGGAGTCATCCAAGAACTACTTGCTGGTGAAGGCGATACGGTTGAAGTCGGTCAAGTAATTGCGGTAGTTGGAGAAGGTGCAGGTGCCCCTGCAGCTCAATCAGCTGCGTCTACACCAAAAACGGAAGAAGCACCTGCCGCTACACCTGAAGCAGCGCCAGCGCAACCAGCAGAAGAAGCATCATCTACTGATCGTACGATTGCAAGTCCTGCAGCTCGCAAACTAGCGCGTGAAAAAGGAATCGATTTGGCTGCTGTATCTACCGTGGATCCAATGGGTCGTGTACGCGTGCAAGATGTTGAAGCACACGGAACAGCTCCTAAAGCTCCTGCTGCACAAGCAGCGCCAGCTCCAAAAGCAGCTGCACCAGCAGTTGAAGACGGACGCGAAACACGCGAAAAGATGACACGTCGTCGTCAAACGATTGCGAAACGTCTATTGGAAGTGAAGCAATCTACAGCAATGTTGACGACTTTCAACGAAGTAGATATGACTGCAGTCATGGAACTACGTTCTCGCAAGAAAGATGAGTTTTTCGACAAAAATGATGTGCGCCTTGGCTTCATGTCATTCTTTACGAAAGCTGTCGTTGCAGCATTGAAAAAATACCCATATGTCAACTCTGAAATCGATGGCGATGAAATCATCCTGAAGCATTATTTTGACGTAGGAATTGCTGTGTCAACTGAAGGTGGTCTTGTTGTACCAATCGTTCGTGATGCGGACCGTAAAAACTTCGCAGAAATCGAGGCGAACATCGGTGAACTTGCAGCGAAAGCACGCGACAATAAATTAACGCTTGCGGACATGAGCGGCGGTTCGTTCACGATTACAAATGGTGGGGTATTTGGATCACTCCTTTCTACACCAATCCTTAATGGTACGCAAGTAGGAATTCTTGGTATGCATACTATCCAAAAGCGTCCAATCGCTGTTGGCGATAAAGTTGAAATTCGTCCGATGATGTACATTGCATTATCATACGATCACCGTGTAATTGACGGAAAAGATTCTGTTGGTTTCTTGAAAATGGTAAAAGAATTAATTGAAAACCCTGAAGACCTTCTTCTCGGTTCGTAATAAAAACAGCTTAACGAGGACCCGATCTATTCGGGTCTTTTTCAAATGAACGCAAAGGAGAGTGTATGAAATGACATTTACAGAATGGACAACTGCTCCGACAATTCGTACAGTAGTTTGTAAGCATGCTGATGCAGAGAAATACGTGGTGACGAATGTATTAACCCCTGGCAAAGAATACGAAGTGAAAAATGAAACGGATGAATTCTTCTTTATCGTAGACAATACAGGTAAAGTCGGCGGCTATTATAAAACCTATTTCGAATAAAATGTTACCCAATGTCGCTTCGCTCGGCATTGGGCTTTTTACGAATGAAAAGGATTGATTACGAATGAATAAACTTGTGCTTGATACCCAAAAACGTCGTGTAGATCGGCAATATACGCAAAATGATCACACATTGATCCAACAAGGTGGCTACATTTCTCCAATTCCTTCATTATGGGAAGATATTCTAATTGGAGTCGTGTTGCAAAAACCGATTCTATTAAAAGGTCCTTCCGGTTCGGGGAAAACTAAACTTGCACAAAGTATTTCAGCCTATTTTCAGCAACCGATGCAAAGCATTAATTGCTCTGTCGATTTAGATGCCGAGTCGATGTTAGGGTTTAAGACAATTATTGCGAAAGAAGGAAATACGCATATTGAATTTGTGGAAGGTCCCGTCGTCCAGGCAATGAAAAATGGACATATTTTGTATATCGATGAAATTAATATGGCGAAGCCGGAAACACTTCCGATCCTCCATAGTGTGCTAGACCATCGGAGAATGTTGACAAATCCATTTACCGGTGAAGTGATCCATGCACATGAAGACTTTACGGTCATTGCAGCTATCAATGAAGGGTATGTCGGTACTTCACCTATGAACGAAGCTTTGAAAAACAGATTTGTCACGTTCTCCATCCCTTACTTAACGGGCGATCAACTCGAAAAGGTCATGACAGCATTGTATCCATCTGCGACTCCGCAAATGGTTGAGACATTTCTTCACATTCACGAAGACCTAAAGAAACAAGTGTTAAACGGGCTGTTGGCTGAGGAAGCTGCCTCCGTCAGAAGTTTGTTGGATGCACTTGCATTAGCGGAACATATGCCTCTTGAGCGGGCCATCACATACGCGATTGCTGAAAAATTGGAAGATAAAATAGAGCGTGATTTAGTCATGGAGCTAGTCGTTACATGGGTGAAATGAGGCGAGCCAATTGGTGAAATTGAATCGATTCATTCAATTCAATGACGAATCTGTCGACGTCAACAAACTCCTATTATACGAACGGGTAGGCATGGCGCTAGCAGACGCTCCGTATATAAAATTGACGGAGCGGAAGTTAGTGGAGTTTCAACCTAAAGAGGGGATCATTTCACTGAGCGTTTTTTGGAGGCATCGAAATGAAGTCGTGACTCATGCGGGTAGATTGTCTGATGTCTATTTACTAACAGCAGGTTTTTGGAAGTACTTTTCTGTGAAAGATTGGTTGCAGTTCCGACACTATTATGAGAGGCATCCTTTAAAGAAGCTTGCTGAACATTTGCTCTTGTTATTTGAAGAATTTAGATTAATCGACAAGATTGAAAAGAGTCGTCCCGGAACGAAGAGAGCATTTTCAATTCGACGAGACGTCATGCTGGATTATCATCACGATCAATTAACAGCAAATCGGCAGCAAGGATTTCTTGCGGATGCCTTTCTGAATTACCTCTTTCAAACAATACATGCAGGTTCACTTTCGTTACAACCGTTAAGCTGGCCATTTCCAATGGAACAAGTTCAAATGCTCGCAATGCACGCAACGGATGCGAGAAACACATATGATATGGTTCAACTCGTACATCGCATCATGTTCATCGTGGAAGGTCAAATTGAAAAAGATCTCATTCGTCAATATTATGCGGTGGGCGAAGCAATTACCGAACAAAATGACGTTTTTCATTACCATGACGGAATGCGGGACGCACAACTAGGAGATGAAGAAACGAAAGACACCATAGAAGAGCTGTTTCGGACGTGGCACCGTGAAAGTGAACGGGAAACAGGTGTTCACTTGCAGTATGAGTTGGAACATGGTCGAGCTGGAAAAGGGAATGGGACAGACGCAGTGGAAGGAAATGACGATGCCGAAATACATGAAATTGGCTCTGGTACATCGACAGGGAACGAAAAGGAATCCCAAGCGAAACCTATGAAAGAAGAGGTTCTAAGCCAGAGACCGTCGGATTTTAAAAAGGCAGGTCACGATTTTGGTAAAGAGCATCTTCATGTCATTTATAAAGAACATGTATTGGAAGCGAAAACCGATTCAGTGACAATTGAAAAGCTGTTAAAGTGGCGAGAACAACAGAAACCTTTTGTACGCTCATTTATAGAAGAGATGAAAAAGCGGATTGAACAAAAGGAAGAGTACAAACGAACAAAATTGAGCAAGGGTAGGCTTTCAGCTGATCTACTGACAATGGTTGTAGATGAAAGACCGAAACCGTTCTATCGGAAGAATAAACCTTCTGAGCGATTGGATGCAGTTTTTGGTTTACTCGTGGACGGGTCAGCTTCGATGATGGATAAATTGGATGAAACAAAAAAAGCCGTTTTATTGTTTCATGATGTATTACGGCAACTTGCTGTACATCATGAAATTTCCTCTTACTATGAAGATGCAAACCATGCATCCAAAGAAATGCAACCAAATGTATTTGACATTTTGCATTCATTTGAAAAGACGACAAGAGATGACGGTGCAACCATCCTCTCTCTAGAGGCGAACGAAGATAACCGTGATGGTTTTGCAATCAGATGGATGATGAAACGCTTACTCAATCGAAATGAGAAACATAAATTTCTACTTGTTTTTTCAGACGGTGAACCTTCAGCATTCGGCTATGATCGGAATGGAATAATGGATACACGTGCAGCAGTGATGGAAGCAGAGAAAAATGGCGTATCGGTCATTCATTTGTTTTTAGCGACAGATGAGCCGACGGAAGAACAACGTGCTTTGTTTGCAATGATGTTTGGCAATAAGTCAGCAGCATCCACATCAGTCGAGGAGTTTTCTGATCAGACGCTACGAATTTTGCGGAAATTGTTATCGATCGTTATTAGTCAATGATATACCTTCATGAAAAAAGCAACTTACCTATAGGCTAGGTGAGTTGCTTTTTGCTAATTTAGGAAGGGCGAGGGGTTTGCGTTTTCTCGTGCACCGCTAACAATCGCTGTTTTAACTCCTCTTCCATACGGGCTATTTCCACTTCAGCAGCTTTTCGTTTTGCACGCCCATCCGCTTGAATGACAAGCGTTTCTTCAATCGTTTGGATAAGATTTTCCTGTGTTTTCTTCAATGTATCAATTTCAATAATTCCACGTTCGTTTTCCTTCGCAGTCTCAATTGAATTGACCTTCAGCATTTCGGAGTTTTTCAAAAGAAGGTCATTTGTCGTTTTTGTCACTAATCGCTGCGACTCAACGGCTTTCCGTTGACGATTTAACGTAAGCGCAATCGCAATCTGGTTTTTCCATAATGGAATGGATGTCATGATGGATGATTGAATTTTCTCTGCTAACGTCTGGTTTGTCTGTTGAATCATCCGTATTTGCGGAGCACTTTGAATTGTGATCTGGCGTGATAGCTGAAGATCATACAACCTTTTTTCAAGTCGATCAAGGAATTGTCCCATATCATTCACTTCTTGAAAGGCCATTTGGTCATTTGAAAGTTCAGCTTTCCGTTGCATTTCAGGAATAATGACATTGGCAATCTCATCTCGCTTCAATTCAGCTGCTGCGATGTATACATTCAATGCTTGGAAGTACGTTTTGTTTTGCTCATACAAACTGTCTAGCATTTGAACATCTTCAAGTAACCCGCGTTTTGAATGTTCAAGTTGGACGCCAATTCGATCGATTTGTGTGCTGAGCTTTTGGTATTTCGTCATCATTTCCTGAATGGAACGTGTTGCTTTTTTAAATAAACGACTAAGCCCTGATTTCTTCTTTTCGGACAAATCTTCAGGATCAATTTCAGATAGTTTTCCCATTAAATCGCTTAACACGTCACCGACAGGACCGATATCTTTGCTTTGGACATGATCAAGCATTTTATGTGAGAAGCGTGATAATTCATTTTGGGCATTTGCTCCATAGGTAATAATCGCTTCATAGTTTCCAACTGGAATCTGTTCCGCTAATTGCTTCGCTTTATCCTGTTCTTCCGGCGTTAAACGATCCAGTAGTTTAACAGCGACACCGTTATTTTGTTGTTCAGTTTGCATCTCTTTTGGTAGTAAGGTGTCATCCATTGTAAAAGGATTATCTAATAGGTCATCCATTGTTTTCACATTGTTCGTCGAATTATTTTCTGTCATTGCGGAAATCCCCTTTCATATCGAGCAACGGTTTGTTGTTTTTCATCGTTACATCTACATAATCGAGCTCAAGTTGAAGCTGTTCGATGTCTGTAGCTAAAGCCCCTCTTAAATCTTGTTCAAGTTGCTTGTTTACATCAGTAAGTGTTTCCCTTGTATGTTGGAGGGCAATCCTGATTTCTTGATCTTTTAATGGTTGATTGACAAGCATAGCGTATTTTGACGTCAACTCGACCGCAGAATCCAAGTGCGAATAGAAAAATTTTTCTACGTGGTAAAATTTCGCAGGATTTTTGCGTACAATGGTAAGAATCCTTCTAGCCAAGTTGTTCATTTCATACACTTGTTTAAACGCTTGTACAGATCGCACTTGGCCATATAGGCTGTTCAATTGTTTTATTTTCCCTTTTGCTTCAGTAATTTGATGTTGAATATGCTTATATTCGGATCTAGACATGCCGAGTTGTTTTACATTTGAAGAAAGTTGCACTTGTTTTATTGTGAAATTACCTCCTAGATAGATGGCAATCATTAGGCCTGTTGCAGCAAATGGGTTGATGCCTGCAGCAAAAATCATCGTGAACCAACTTGCTGCGCTGACGGGCGCAATGATAAAGTGTCTGAGGAAAAATTGTTTAACTTCTTGCATCGAATGCAGGCCTCCTTCAAGTCTCTTTACTTTATTACGTTTTAATGGCCGAAAAGTTTCAGTCTATACGTTCAAGTATAACGTATTTGAAGGCGAAATACATTCTATTGGACACACGAAACCATTTACTTGGAACTGGAGAAAGGATTTGTTAAAATAAATCCACTCACGGTCTTTATGGATAGGAGGAGCTATCAACTATGTATGAAGTAATTTATATGAAAGCAGACTATGAACCGTGGTGGTTGTTTGAAGATTGGAAGGAAAAAATTCAAACACGAAAAGTTTTTACTTGTAAAGCGGAAGCAAAACAATATATGGATACAGTTACAATGCAATTTTCGGGACAATTTGACCATCATGAAGTGCGTAAGGAATGTTTCTTTGCATTTTGGTCTGATGAAGAAAAAGTCTATTGTGAAGGTTGTGATGATGAGTTGCAAATTTTTCACGGCATTATCTCTTTTGTCGATGGGGAGCCCGCTCCAATTATTCTGAAGAATAATTCGAATATTTGATATTGTTATATTGACAATTAAATTGGGTATGGTATAGTAACAGTAACAATATCAGTTTTACCGAAACAGACGGATTCACGTATTACAAAAGGTGATCGGCGTTGTCGGTGCCTTTTGTAATATGTGAATTTTTTTCATGTATTAGAAAGTATAATTATTTGGAGGTAGTCACACATGAAACAAGGTACTGTAAAATGGTTCAACTCTGAAAAAGGCTTCGGATTCATCGAAGTTGAAGGAGAAGACGATGTATTCGTACACTTCTCTGCTATTCAGGGAGACGGATTCAAAACTTTGGATGAAGGTCAACACGTTGAGTTCGAAGTTGTAGAAGGCAACCGTGGTCTTCAAGCTGCTAACGTAGTGAAACAATAATTCGTCAAATAAAAGAGGCGCCTTTTACGAGGTAGCCTCTTTTTTACTTGTGATTTTTTTAGAAGAAGTGGGCGCGCCTTTTATGGTTTTGATACGGATGACAAGGTCGATGTCACTTTGTATTCTTCTCCGTTCGTCATGGTCATGACGGATTCCCGTTTAACTTCCCCAAAACCTTTAGCGAAATATTTACGATTCACCGCATCATCAGATGTCGATTCAATGACGAAAACGTGGTCAAATGTCTGATAAGGTGTTTCTAATGTAATGTCCGTCTCAACAATTTTCCATTCATCAAATGTCGTACCAACTTCAAATGGTTTTTCTAAATAAATTCCATTCGGTTCCATTGCTTGTAATTCGTCAAGAGAAGGGAAGTCTTCTTTTAACTCAATCACTCGCTGATCCAATCTTAAAATTTGATCCGATTCGATTTTGTAAATGTATCGGATTAACGTACCACCATTATTTTCGTGCACGATGACATAGTTCTTAAACGGATGCGCATAATCAATATCCAAGTCAGCGTATTCGTTCCCTTCACCAATAAACATTGCTTTTGAAGTGTCAGGCAGAAAATAATCAACGAGCTCACTCTTTTTTGCTGCATCTGTAATTTCTTTATCCGTCTTTTCATTTGGCTGGGCACTTTCGCCGCTATTTCCGCTGTTATTAAGGTCTGTAGTGGCAGGGGAGCATCCAACTACGAAAAGGCTGCAGATACTCATAATAATCAATAGGTTTTGTATCGTACGCATCTATTTTCCACTCCTTTTTGATTATTATTGACGAGATACACAAAGCTATGCTTCAGAAGATCATGTGTAAAGCTGACACAACGGAAAAAGCCGTTTTCTGCGAGTACAGAAAACGGCCATTTTTACGGTCTATTATGAAATTGCTTGTTGCTCTTTCCACTCCAAGTACTCATCATATTGCATCATTTTATCAAATATCGTACCGTCTTCGCGGATTTCAATGATTCGATTTGCAACTGTTTGGATGAACTGTTGGTCATGCGATGTGAACAACATTGCCCCTTTAAATGCAATCAATCCGTTATTAAGTGCTTGAATCGATTCCAAGTCCAAGTGGTTCATCGGTTCATCTAACAACAAGACGTTGGCAGAAGAAAGCATCATTTTTGACAGCATACAACGCACTTTCTCGCCACCTGACAATACGGATGGCTTCTTTTTCACTTCTTCGCCAGAGAAAAGCATACGTCCTAGGAATCCACGTAAAAATGTTTCCGTTTGATCCTCAGGTGAATATTGACGTAACCACTCAACTAATGACGACTCTGAGCCTTCAAAGAATTCACTGTTATCAAGAGGGAAGTACGCACGTGAAGTTGTTACACCCCATTTGAATGTTCCTTCGTCCGGTTGAGCTTCTTCAGCGAGAATTTCCAATAATGCCGTTTTAGCAAGTGGATTTCCAAGAAGAATGATTTTATCTTCTTTATTCATAGTAAATGTCGCATCTTTGAACATTACTTTTCCGTCTTGTGTTTTCGATAAACCTTGAACACTTAACACGTCATTCCCAATTTCACGTCCAATTTGGAAGTTAACGAACGGGTAACGGCGAGAAGATGGTTTAATGTCATCCAACTCGATTTTTTCAAGCGCCTTTTTACGAGACGTCGCTTGCTTGGATTTGGATGCATTCGCACTGAATCGAGCTACGAACGCTTGTAATTCTTTAATCTTCTCTTCTTTTTTCTTGTTTTGATCTTGAGCCATACGCAATGCGAGTTGGCTGGATTCGTACCAGAAATCATAGTTTCCTGGATACAATTGAATTTTAGAGAAGTCCAAATCGGCAATTTGTGTACATACTTTATTTAAGAAATGACGGTCATGCGATACAACAATTACCGTATTCTCAAAGTTGATTAGAAACTCTTCAAGCCATTGGATTGCTTTTAAGTCTAAATGGTTCGTCGGCTCATCGAGTAGAAGTACATCAGGTTTACCGAATAAAGCTTGAGCAAGTAGCACTTTCACTTTTTCAGAACCGCTCAATTCAGCCATTTTAACATGGTGTAGAGATTCTGGAATACCTAAACCTTGTAAAAGAATCGCTGCTTCTGAATCAGCTTCCCAACCGTTCAGTTCACCGAATTCACCTTCAAGTTCTGCAGCACGCATCCCATCTTCGTCTGAGAAATCCTCTTTCATATAAATTGCATTTTTCTCAGTCATTATGTCATAAAGGCGTTTGTGCCCCATGATGACTGTATTTAACACTTCGTTTTCCTCATACTCAAAGTGATTTTGTTTAAGTACCGCTAAACGCTCATCTTTGTTCATGATGACATTTCCAGTTTGCGGCTCAAGTTCACCTGATAAAATTTTAAGGAAAGTCGATTTACCCGCACCGTTTGCACCGATTAAACCGTAACAATGACCTGGATTAAACTGTATATTTACATCTTCAAACAGTTTGCGGTCACCGAATTGAAGACTTACATTACTGACTGCTATCATAGAAAAATCCTCCTAAATTCACAATGCTCCCATTATAACATGAAATCTTTTCAAAGTGGTGTGTCATCAATGTGTATTTGCGCGTTTTTCTTTTCAATATGAAAATCTGTTTGGTTTTGAAGAGAGGTCCGAAAAACTTGCCGATTTCGATACGCAGGAAGCGTTCCTAGTTCCTTATTTAGCAAATATTCCATTTGCACATATTGTTTTCTCGTTGGAAGCGATGTATCGTCAATTGCCGACATTGTATAAATAAAATAATAATCCTTGATCTGACGAAAGATGACGACGGTTGAAGGAAACTCGTTAAAGATTCCTTTCACTTGATATTTTCTACCGTATTCCCAATGAATAAGCTCCATCATTCTTCATCCTTTCTATCTTTCTATTATACTACAGCGCGATGCGAACACAAGTTCTTTGATGTGTAAGGAGTGTCCGTTTGAATAGGGGGAAGTTGGATGAGAGGTGAGTGGATAATGTGAAAGCAATGAGAAGTTGTTAAGAGAGGGCTTCTAATTGAGCGTCAGCATGAAAAATTGGCGTCTACGGTCAATGAGAGGACTTCTAAATGACCGTTAACCTCAAAAATCAGCATCCACGGTCAATGAGAACACTTCTAATTGACCGTTAGCATGTAAAATCAGCATACTCGGTCATTAAGAGCACTTCTAAATGACCGTTAGCATGAAAAATCAGTGTCCACGGTCAATGAGAACACTTCAAATTGACCGTCAGCATGAAAAATCAGCATTCACGGTCAATGAGATCACTTCTAACTGACCGTAAGCATGTAAAATCAGCATACTCGGTCATTAAGAGCACTTCTAAATGACCGTCAGCTTCAAAAAATGGCGTCCACGGTCAATGAGAGGACTTCTAATTGACCGATAGCATCAAAAATTGGCGTCCACGGTCAATAAGATTACTTCTAATTGCCCGATAACCTCAAAAATCATCATGCACGGTCATTAAGAACACTTCTAATTGATCGTAAGCATGAAAAATCAGCATACACAGTCAATGAGAGCACTTCTAATTGACCGCCAGCATGAAAAATCAGTGTCCACGGTCAATGAGAACACTTCAAATTGACCGTCAGCATGAAAAATCAGCATTCACGGTCAATGAGAGCACTTTTAACTGACCGTCAGCATGAAAAATCAGCATCCACGGTCAATGAGAGCACTCGTACGCTTACAGTGCGAAAGAAAAAAGTGAACCTGAGCGAACTCAGTTTCACTTTTAATGAGGGAAAACAACCCCTAACCATTTCACTTCAACCAATTCTCTCGAATGAACTCGTCTCTTCCTGATTTTGCGCGGTCCTCTTTATAATGCTGTTCTTCTTTTACATAATAATCTTGATGGTAATCTTCGGCAGGATAGAACGTTTCTGCAGGTCTGATAACTGTAACGATAGGCTTATTGAATTTACCGCTTTCTTCTAATGCAGTTTTAGAAGTCTGTGCCGCATGCTGTTGTTCTTCCGTATAATAGAAAATTGCAGTACTGTACGAATGCCCTCGATCTTGGAATTGTCCGCCAGCATCGGTCGGGTCGATTTGTTGCCAATAGACTTCTAACAATTGTTCGTATGTGAAAATTGAAGAGTCAAACGTAATTTCAACAACTTCCAAATGGCCAGAATCACCTTTTTTTACATCTTCATATGTAGGATTGTCGACATGTCCGCCCATATAGCCCGATACGACATCATGAATGCCGTCCCATTCTTTGAACGGTTTCACCATACACCAAAAACACCCACCTGCAAATGCCGCTTTTTCAATAGTCGTTTTGGACATTTTAAATCACTCCTTTTTTCTCTACCGATTGTACCATAAGAGTGACGAACGTTTTACAATTGATTTGTCGCTTGAATTCTGTAAAATAAATAGAAAGGTTGCCTACGTTTTGTAAACGTGCGTACAACCTTTCCGAGGTGCTAATGAGTGGGTATGTGTATTTTGACGATTAATTAATACAAGTAGCTTGCACCGATGATGATCAATAGTATGAAAAGCACTACTAACAACGCGAAAGAAAAACCGGTTTTATGACCATGTTCATTTCCCATAAAATCCACCACCTTCATTATAGACTATGCGTAGGAAGGGAACGGACATAGGTAAAGAGCCGGTTGCACATGAGAAACTTACAAGATTGAACGATGGCGATCTTGTCATGCAACCCGCATTACTACCATTCGTCCTATTGACGACATCATTTTTTGGAGGAATTTACTTTGACAGAAGACCAATACGAAGGTCCCGTTCCGAGAAGAAGACGGAGAAGAAGGAGATTAAGGGTAGGAAGGTTGTTCTTCACACTGCTTTTTCTCATGTTCATCATAGGCGGGCTCTATTCATACATTCAATATCAGAAAGGTAAATCGTTAGCAGAAGGGAATGCGATTGATCCGGGTCCTTTTAAAGGGGATGTCATTGATCCGAAAAATCCTTCTGTTGAGAATTATTTATTACTAGGTGTAGACGATGATGGAAGCGGTAAGTCTCGTACGGATACAATGATGGTGCTTTCTTGGAACAAGAAAGAAGGGTCTCTTCGACTTGTGTCATTTATGCGGGACATATACGCTGATATCCCTGGCTACCAATCCTATAAATTGAACACTGCCTATTATTTAAATGGTGTTCAAACCGCGAAAGACACCATTACTGGGATGTTCGGTATTCCGATCCATCATTATGCAATCATTGACTTTGATAATTTTGAATCGATTGTTGATATCGCGTTTCCAAATGGTGTGGAAATGAACGTTAAAAAAGAAATGTCCGAAAAAATCGGCGTTACGTTAATGCCTGGCAAGCAACATTTGAACGGCAAAGAACTTCTAGGCTATGCGCGTTTCCGTGCAGATGCAGAAGGGGATTTTGGGCGAGTTGGCCGGCAGCAGGAAGTTCTCGCGGCGATAAAAGAGGAAGCGTTACGCCCCGGCATGTTGTTGCATGTGCCTAAGTTGTCTGGTGCATTGACTGGGTATATTGAGACAGACTTAACAGCGAAAGAAGAGATTTCAAAAGCATTGACGCTTTTAATGAATGGAAAACCGGAACTTGAAACATTAACTATTCCGATAGAAGGAACCTATCGCTTTACAAGATATGAACATGCAGGGTCTGTGATCGAATTGGACCTCGAAAAAAATAAAGAAGCGTTAGCCGCTTTCTTAGAACCAACCAATGACTAAAGAGAGAGAAGGGGATTAGCAATGGGTACGCATCATACTTCTGAAAAAGGACAGGCGACCAATCGCATGGACAATGGCTCGTCAAGAACCATTCGTTTTCTAGGAGGCCGTACGACAATGTTCGTCCTTCTCTCAATTTTACTGATTGGCATTATTATTTTAGTCTTCAGTAAAGTGGCGTTTATCTTTTATCCGATTAAAGTGTTTTTCTCGACTGTTGTTTTACCAGTTATTTTAGCGACAATCGCGTATTATTTACTGCGACCGCTTTTACGCTTATTGGAGAAGTGGAAGATTCCTAGGATATGGGGTATTTTAATCCTCTTCATTGCATTAATAGGTTTAATCACTTTACTCGTATTTCTCGTTTTTCCTTTTTTAAAGACTCAATTTATGAATTTAATAGATGAGTTTCCTACATATTTCAATCAGATGCTCATTAATATTGACTCGTTTTTACGCACTTCGATCTTTTCATCTTATTACAAAGAATTAGATATTGACGTCAACAAGTTCTTGGATGAACGGTTAGGGTCTATTGGACAACTATTTACGGATGCAATTGGCGGACTTGCTTCTGGTGTCACATCATTCATCTCTGCCTTAACCGGATTTGTTCTGGCGATTGTGACTGTACCTTTCATCTTGTTTTATTTATTGCTAGAAGGTGAAAAATTTCCGAAAATGCTATTGAAAATGTTGCCTCCGCGTCTCCGTGACGATGCCCAAGAAATTTTCGAAGACGCTGACCATCAAATCAGCGCTTACATTCAGGGACAAATACTCGTCGCAATTTGCATTGGCATAATGGTTTCCATCGGCTTTCGAATCATCGGTATGGATTATGCTTGGCTATTAGGTGTACTCGCCATGTTTACAAGTGTCGTGCCATATTTAGGCCCAATCATCGCAATTACACCTGCAGTCATTATTGCAATTGTCACTTCACCTTTCATGCTCGTGAAGCTTGCCATTGTGTGGACGATTGTACAATTAGTCGAAGGGAAGTTCATTTCCCCGCAAATTATGGGGAAATCGCTGCATATCCATCCAATCACTATCATTTTCGTATTGTTAACAGGTGGTTCTTTGTTTGGGGTAGTAGGGGTCGTATTCGGTATCCCGGGCTATGCGTTGCTAAAAGTAGTGTTCACGCATTTGTTTAAACTGTTACGTCTTCGGTATAATAAATTCGAAACGGACGAACAGTATCATTATGAAAAACCTTCACGATAACAATATGCATTTAAAAAAGACGATGAGGTGTAAAGCCTTCTCGTCTTTTTTTATGTGCATCGGAGGTACAATTGTTAACATAATATTATTATGTTAACCTGTCGTTGTACTTCATTAGCATCCTATTATTTTATTCAGATCGAGCACGTTAAGGTGTTTCATACAGTATTGTGCCTGTCATCGAAAGGTCATAACCGCTCATTGCACGCATTTCATTTTTGAAAGCTTCACCTTGTAGGGTCTTCAAAATGCTATCGCGCAAGTGCTTGTTGTCAGGTCTTTTAAACATCACAAGGTCATATTGCTCCTGGATGAGGGGGATGAAGTCCACGTCTACTAACGTGGCGGCTTTCTCGATTCCGATTCCAACGTCAGCTAGCCCATTTGAAACCTTACTCGCAACAGCAATATGGTTCATTTCAATTTGTTCGTATCCTTCAATACGATTGCCTTTTATCCCTGCCATACGCAATTGTTCATCCAACAATACTCTAGCCCCTGAGCCGATTTCCCGATTGATCATTTTTATGGACGGTCTTTGCAAGTCACTCCAGTGTTGGATGTTTTTCGGATTGCCTTTTTGTACATACAGACCTGCCTTCCTTGCTAATAAATTCATCACAATGAAAGAATGTCCATTTAATATACGCTTAATGTAAGGAATGTTGTATTCTCCTGTATCCCCGTCAAATAGGTGAGTACTCACAATATCCGCTTTGCCATTGTACATAGCAATGAGGCTGTTTAAACTACCTTGATAAGATCGTAATGGTCGGTAGCCAATGTTCTCTTTTTCGATTGCACTCGCTAGTAAATCGAGGCTCATGTCTTGACCACTAATGATCACTTGACGGGTTGCAAAGGTAGGGAAGTGAGGGGTAGGTTCCTCTGTGAATACTTCGTTAACCTCATTCGTACTATCCATTGGTTGCTCTTTTGTGTGCGGGATAGGAGATGCAGATACACCTCCACTTTTTGTACTTTCCTTATAGGCTTCTAAGTCAATCGCGTCGACACGCATTTGACGCCCAACACGATACGCGCGAAGCTCACCTTTTTTTATCAAATCATAGATCGTCAATTTTGATACTTTCAATTGCTCAGCAAGTTCTTCAGTTGTAAACGATGTCGTAGATTGGTTATTCATAGTAGCCTCCTAGTAGGATTCTTCTATTCATTGTCCCTTATTAAAAAATAATTTGCAAGATTAGAACATGTATAATAGGAATAAATAATAATTAGTATGTTCGATTGTGAACGAGAACTATTTATATCTATTAAATTATAATTAGTATGCTATAGTTATTTTATGTTATATTTAGATATATCTAAATACACTAAAGGATAAGGGGATGGAAGTAGCGTGATTCGGTTAAAGAACATATGGATTGCTCTTTGTGTTGTCGGATTATTGGCTGGTTGTTCATCGGAAAGAGGTAGTAACGATGGCGAAGAGGAAGTAGAATTAGTAGTCGCTGCGGCTGCAAGTTTAACAGATGCATTGACAGCGTTAAAAGATTCGTTTGAAAATGAACATGAAAACGTTACGGTTACCTTCAATTTTGGCAGTTCTGGTAAGTTGGCGACCCAAATTACGCAAGGTGCGCCTGTAGATGTGTTTTTATCCGCAAGTCCTAAGGATATGGATGTTCTAGAAGGTGAAGAACTCCTGATCGATTCGACGCGTAGTAATTTTACGGAAAACGCGCTCGTGTTGATTGGCCACCGCGATGCACAGTTCCAAGTACCTTCATTTGAGGACATTGACAATGCAGCAATCACGAACATTGCAATTGGTGAGCCGGAAAGCGTGCCTATCGGGCGTTATACTAAAGAGGTGTTAGAGCACCTTGACTTGTGGGATACATTGCAGAACAAACTTGTTAGGGGTTCTGATGTACGGCAAGTATTAACGCATGTAGAATTAGGGAATGCAGATCTTGGTGTGGTGTACTCGAGTGATGCATTCATTTCTGACAAGGTGAAGGTGTTAGCGGAAGCGGATCCAAATTGGCATGCGCCGATTGTTTATCCAGGTGCGGTCGTAAAAAGTACGAAGCATGAAGCGGAAGCTCATGCACTTCTTGCTTATCTAGGTAGCGAGGAAGGAAAAAAAGCATTAGAAGCATATGGTTTCAAGTAATTCGCAAAGGAGTGTGCACGGATGATGGACATGAGTTATTCACCGTTACTGTTATCATTAAAAGTGGCGGTCATTTCCACTGCAATCGTTTTTCTACTCGGCCTCATTTTTGCACACCGATTTTCTAGGAAAGAATTTTTCGGGAAAAGTATTTTGGAAGCGTTGTTTTTACTTCCACTTGTATTACCGCCAACGGTTGTCGGATTTGGACTGTTGATCTTGTTCGGTAAAAAAGGATGGATTGGTAAATGGCTGCTGGAATGGTTTGATTATCAAGTCGTGTTCACTTGGATTGGTGCGGTCATTGCGGCCGTTGTGGTTTCTTTTCCACTCATGTATCAAAGTGCCTCAGCCGCCTTTACGAGTGTAGACGTGAAATTGGAGAACGCCGCGCGGACGATGGGTGCTTCTGAGTGGCGTGTATTTTGGACAATTGCGTTTCCCCTCGCTTGGCCAGGATTACTTGCAGGATTCGTGCTGTCATTTGCAAGAGGGCTCGGAGAATTTGGCGCGACCCTTATGTTGGCAGGTTACATTCCGGGGAAGACAGACACCATTCCGATGGCCATCTATTTTGCTGTAGAAGCCGGACAAATGGAAAAGGCAACGTTTTGGGTGGTCATTATTGTTGCGCTTGGATTTAGCACGATTTTGTGGTTGAACTGGTGGAGTAGACGGAATATGAGGCGATATTCAAATGAAAAGTAAAGTAGGTGTACCCATGCTTGAAGTGACGATACAAAAACAACTTGCGCACTTTCCATTGGATGTTTCGTTTACGATGAGAGATGAAATTCTTGTGCTATTTGGACCTTCAGGAGCAGGCAAGACGACCATTCTCAATTGTATTGCAGGGCTAGCCAATCCAGATGGCGGAAAGATCGTGTTAAATAATCAACCGTTTTTCCACTCACCGAACAATTCACTACCCACTCAAAGAAGAAATATTGGCTATCTTTTTCAGGATTACGCCTTGTTTCCACATATGACAGTCGAGAAGAATATCTATTATGGTGTAAAAAAAACAACGGTCAAGGTAAATACCATCATTGAGCAACTTATGAATGTGCTTGGAATTGAACATTTACTGAACAAGTATCCGCACCAAATTTCCGGCGGCGAAAAACAACGTGTAGCATTAGCAAGAGCGTTAGCGACGGAACCATCCATTCTTTTATTGGATGAACCGCTATCCGCACTGGATAAGCAAACGCGTATCGAGTGTCAGAATGAGCTCATTCGTATCCATGAAATGTGGAAAATCCCGTTCATTATTGTGACACACGATCAAGACGAAGCTAAAAAATTGGGGCATCGGATGTTATTGATGGAGCAAGGAAAAGTCATTGAAGAAAGAAGATGTAGAATAAGTACATGAATTCATACTACACAGTGCCTTCTGAACATCATACGGAAGGTGCTTTTTCATTGTAAACCCTTGAATAACTAGACGATCAAGCGCATACTTAATAAGTTACTTATCTAATTTAGGAGTTTTGATCATATGACAACTTACAGTATTGAAAACCGTCCGATGACTGTTGAAAACGATCCGTGGGAAGCGTATATGGATGTCAAACAACACGGTCAATTGACGTTATCGAGTATCGAATTTACTACGACTTATTTATGTAATATGCGTTGTGAGCATTGTGCAGTCGGATACATGTTACAACCGAAAGATCCGGACGCTTTGCCGATCGAACTATTGACCGCTCGATTGGATGAAATTCCACATTTGCGGACAATCAGCATTACGGGTGGCGAGCCGATGTTCTCAAAAAAATCGGTTGAACAAGTCGTGCTACCCCTTTTGAAATATGCACACGGACGTGGCGTCAAAACGCAGATGAATTCTAATTTGACAATGCCACTCGAACGTTATGAGCAAGTAGCCCCATATTTGGATGTATTGCACATCTCCCACAATTGGGGGACGGTAGATGATTTTGTGGAAGGCGGATTTGCCAACATGGAAAAGCAGCCGCCACGTGAACGAAGAGCAGCGCAGTTCCAACGCATGATCGATAACAGTAAAGCTCTAGCTGATATGGGTGTGATGGTTTCAGCAGAAACGATGCTGAATAAACGGACATTGCCACATTTACAATCTATTCATAAGCAAGTAGTTGAAGAGATGAAGTGTGCACGTCATGAAATCCACCCGATGTATCCGAGTGATTTTGCAAGTTCTCTAGAAGTATTGTCGCTTGCAGAAACGAGAAAAGCATTGCATGATTTGCTCGATGTCCGTGATGAAGATACGTGGATGCTATTTGGCACGTTGCCATTCTATCCTTGCAGCCCACTCGAAGAAGACCTTCAACTGTTAAAGCGGATTTACATCAGCAAAAATGTTTCCGTACGAAATGATCCGGATGGACGCTCTAGATTGAACGTCAATATCTTCACAGGAGATGTCATTGTCACAGATTTTGGTGACACACCGCCGATGGGGAACATTACATCGGATTCGTTACCAGACATGCTCGATCGTTGGTTAGAACGTCCACTCGCCAAGTCGATTAGCTGCCATTGCCCAGCTGTTCAATGCCTAGGGCCCAATTTACTTGTCAAGGATGCCTATTACAAGGACGTCGATTTTACTACGCGAAACGCAAAGATTACACGCTCATCAGATGGAACCATTCTCTAACAATTTCGTTTAATGAGTAGAAAGAAGTTTGTCGGAGGAGGTGTTCCATTGTCCGCGCCATTTATCATGTTTTCGACCGTCCACATCGCTACACTATGCGTCATTTTAGCGTTGATGATCAGTTTGTTTGCATTCCGGAAGAAATTCCAATTTGACATGCAAAAAACGAGACGTATAGAGCGGGGAATTGCACTTTCATTAATGGGGATGGAAATCCTTTATCATGTATGGATGGTACAATCGGAGCGTTGGCGATTAGTCGATTCATTGCCATTGGAGCTATGCAGCTTGTCGCTACTCGTTACAGCTTTTCTGTTATGGACGGGAAATAAGCATGTCGTCGATTTTGTTGTTTTTGCGGGTATTGGAGGCGCGCTCCAAGCAATTGTAACACCCGTGTTGGATATGGATTTCCCACATTTCCGTTATTTTCATTTCTTTTATACCCATGCAATGATTATCCTAACGGGTTTATATTTCATCTGGATAAAAGGATATCGACCGACCTTTAAAGGCGTTGTAAAAACGATGCTCGTCTTAAATGTTCTATTGCCAGTGATCTTGCTTGTGAACAAGTTAGTTGACGGGAATTACATGTTTTTACGAAACAAGCCGGAAAACGGTAGTTTATTAGACGTGCTAGGACCGTATCCATGGTATATTCTTTCACTTGAGGCGGTTGCGTTTCTCATTTTTACACTTTTGTGGCTAGGCTTACGAAAATCTACTGGTCAAGCTCGATCTGTGAACGGAGACTGACGAAACTCTAAAGCGACGTATAGAGGTAAATTCCATCATCGAATTTATGTAGACAATGCTATAAGGGAAATGGTACGATTTAGGAACTACGATGAAGAAAACCAAGGAGGACATGCGATGACGGAACAAAAAACGAAAATCAGTTTAAAAGACGCAGTCAAACAACAGCTCGAAGCAAAGAAGAACAAAGCTTCCGTTAACAAACGAACTGGCAACCCTATTCAACAAGGCCCTAAAATGAAAAGCCAGCAAGCAAAACCGGTCACACAGTCAAGCAGAAAAATGGGGATTTAATAATGAGGTGGCTGGGACAAAACTCTAAATAGACCGTTCCTCTGCGCTCCAAAAGGCACGCTTTCCGCGGGGCGCGCTTGAGCCTCCTCGTCCGCGTCGCTTCGCTTTGCTCCCTGTGGGGTCTCAACATTCGCGCTAAATCCCGCAGGAGTCGGCCTTTTTCCGCTCCGATCCACTTATAAAGATAAAAAAGAAACATTGTAAAAGCAGAAAAAATGCATGTCGGCGAATTTGCCTTCATGCATTTTTTATGTTTTGTCCCAGCCTCTTTCTTACAATTAGTCAACCTTTTTAAAAGATTTATTTATACTTTCTAGGATGGTTAAGAGGGGCGGGATATCCCACCCCTCTTAACCGTCCTTTTTAGATACGCCAAAAAGACCTGACGATTTTAATTTTTTTCGAAAGGTCATTGTGGTATAGTTCTAGGTAAGTGATTACGATTTCTGAGCTGGTAGTGCGGACTCATAATCGTATAGAATGCCACACGTCAGTAACTGAAATGTCACTTTCAGAAACTTATTGATGCAGGCGATGATCGCAACCTTATGGGGCTTCCTCTGAGGTTGCTTTTTTAATTTGTAGTAATAATCCACAAAATGATTCGGCTTTCTTTTAGCCATAAGCATAGCGCATATCATAAAATATAGAATCTTCCGCAGATGTTTGTTTCCTCTTTTATTAATACGATCTCTATATTGTGTATTGCCCGACTGGTATCGCATAATATCGATGCCTGCGTAAGCGTTCAATTGTTTCGCATTCTTAAAGCGGCGAATATCTCCAATTTCTCCGATTAATCGGCATGCCGTCGAATCGCCTATACCCGGTATCGAGCGGTAAACAAGATATTCTTTTCGGCCTTCTGATAACTTTTTCATTTGTTTTATCAGTGTATCTTTCTTCTCCTTCAAGTCGGCAATTCGGGACGCGTAATCACGAACCTGGTCGCATCGAATATCATTCGGTTTGATGGCTGGATAGCTGTTTCGCGCTGCTTCCAATAGAACGGATGCTTTCGCTTCAGCTCGTGCCAACGAAAGGTTCTTTCTTGTATTAGCTTTTAAACGATTCTTAATGACCGTCTTTGAATGATCCAGTAAAAGTGCAGGATGCGGATAGAGCTGAACAATATTTAAGAACAGAGCTGAACTTGGTGTAATGAGCTTTTCTAATTCCGGGAAGCTAAGATGTAAAATAGAATGCATTCTGCTTTTCAGTAAAATCATTTCTTCATCAATTTCATCGTAATAACGCGTCAAGGCACGCATCTGTTCATAATAATCATCTTGGATATATGTATGTTTACGCGCCGCTTGGAAATGGGTCTTCGCAAGTTCATGGGCATCACTAAGATCTGTTTTATGCCGCCGCATCTTCGCCATCTGTAAATTGGCTTCAAGTGGATTCATGCGGCAATACGCATAGCCAAAATCTTTGAGAAATGTTTCGATAGGTTTTGAATAGACGCCGGTTGCTTCAAACACGATATCTGGTGCCTGGCCATCTACCTTTGTGATCTCTGCCATTCTTTCGTGCAATCGTTCAAATTCAACACGTGTATGATGAAATTCGCCTTCAAATTCACATTGGCGATAACCATCATAAATCGCAATCGTACTTTTTCCTTTACTCACATCTAAAGCTACGACATGTTTCATGTTCATTTCTCCTTCTTGACCAATCATAGAAGCCTCCACACTACCTTATCGATTCCACTTTCTTATACACGATCTCTATGGACCCAACATACTAAACTGATTCATATAAGGGCGTGAAGTTAGCCGGTTTTAAATACGGACTCAAAAGGTCCAAGAGGCTGGTCGGCTTTTCTTCACTTCTACTATAAAAAAATAGTAGCACAAACCATGGCCTTGGTTTGTACTACTAATGTTAGTATGTTTTTTATGCCATCACTTTCACCAAGTTTGCCATTTCAATGGCAGCCATTCCAACATCCCAACCTTTGTTGCCCGCCTTCGTGCCTGCACGCTCGACAGCTTGTTCAATCGTCTCTGTCGTCAACACACCAAAAAGCACGGGAATCTCTTCTGTCATATTCAAAGAGGCGATTCCTTTTGCCACTTCATTACATACATAGTCGAAATGAGGAGTTGCTCCTCTAATGACCGTACCGAGTGCGATAACGGCATCATATTTCTTTGAGGCAGCCATACGCTTCGCTATCAAAGGAATCTCAAATGCACCTGGCACCCAACAGATTTCGATATCTTCCGGTGCGACACGATGTCTGACTAAAGCGTCTTGTGCTCCGCTTAGTAGTTTGCCAGTAATAAACTCATTAAATCTTGAAACGACGATGCCTATTTTTAAGCCATCCCCTATTAAATGTCCTTCATAAGTTGTATACATCGCTCATTTCGCTCCTTCGTATAAAAGATGTCCAAGTTTCTCTTTCTTCGTTTTCATATACTGTTCATTCGCTTCGTGTGTCGGTATTTCAATTGGAACTCTGCGTATGATTTGAATGCCATGCGCTTCAATACTGTCCATTTTTCGTGGGTTATTCGTTAACAACTGGATTTGTGTACAACCGAGCTCTTTCAAGATTTGTGCACTGACGTCATACGTACGGCAGTCATCGGCAAATCCTAAAAGGGCATTCGCTTCGACCGTATCATAGCCTTGTTCTTGCAACTGATACGCTTTCATTTTATTGACAAGCCCAATCCCACGCCCTTCCTGTCGCATATAAAGAAGGACACCGACTCCCGCTTGTTGGATAGTCGCAAGGGAGGCATGTAGCTGGGGGCCACAATCACATCGACAAGAACCGAAGACATCTCCTGTTAAACATTCGGAGTGAATCCTGACGAATGGGGCTTCGACAGTAGCCAAATCACCCATTACAAAGGCAATATGCTCTTGACCCGTCCATTTCTCTACATAGGTATACGCTGTAAATTCTCCATATGTCGTCGGTAAATGTGTTGACACAATCTGTTCGATAAGTTGTTCATTCTTTTTCCGATAGGCAATCAATTGCTCAATCGAAAGAATGACCATGCCTAAACGTTCAGCAAGTTCTTCAAGTTGACGTCCTCTTGCCATCGTGCCATCTGCATTCATAATTTCACATATAACGCCTACTGGCTCAGCGCCTGCAAGTTTCGCCAAGTCGACCGCCGCTTCCGTGTGGCCAGGGCGTGTCAAGACGCCACCTTGTTTGGCGACTAAAGGGAATATGTGGCCAGGTCGTCTAAAATCGGTTGCCACAGAAGTATGATTCAACATTTTCATAATCGTTTCCGATCTTTCGAATGCAGATATGCCAGTATGTGCATTCGCATGGTCGATACTGACCGTAAAAGCGGTACCATGCGCATCTGTATTCGTTCCGGTCATCGGGGAAAGCCCTAACTGTTCATTCTTTTCCTCTTCAATCGGCACGCAAATGAGTCCTCGACCTTCCATCGCCATGAAATTGATCATTTCAGGTGTGGCAAATTCCGCAAGTGCTACGAAATCACCCTCGTTTTCTCGCTTCTCGTCATCGACAACAATAATGGCTTTTCCTTGTTTAAGTTGTTCGAGTGCTGTTTCTACCGATGCAAACACGTTCTCAGCTCCTTATGCGTAAAATCCGTTTTTGACGAGTGTATCCATTGTCAGTACGTCTTTTTGATGCTGTTTTTGAGTCGATGGGCGGCATAGTTGCTCTACATATTTCGCAAGTATGTCACATTCAACATTTACATAATGGCCAACTACCTTCATGCCAATAATGGACTGTTGTTGCGTCGTTGGAATTAATGAAATTGTACAGCCAGTTGAAAACACATCAAAAATCGTCAATGAAGTTCCATCAATTGTAATGGACCCTTTCGGAATCATGTATTTCAACAACGAGTCTTCTAGTTGAATGTCCATATACAGTGCATTTTCATGTTTGCGCTTTGAAGTGATTTTTCCTATGCTGTCAACGTGACCTGATACGATATGTCCGCCAAAGCGGCTCGTCATGGCCATTGCTCGTTCTAAATTCACTTTGTCTCCCTTTTGGAGTTTGGATAACGTAGTCGACTGAAACGTTTCCGGCATGACATCTGCAGTAAAATGCGTTGATGTAAAAGATGTAACCGTCAAACAGACGCCATTCACAGCTAGACTATCACCGAAATTGACATCCGCAAGAACAGTCGTACAGACGATCGTTAACGACATAGAGCGGTTTCCTCTGTTTACTGCATGCACCGTTCCAATTTCTTCAACAATTCCAGTGAACAATTAGTCATCACCTCGCTTGTTGAAAAGGGCATGGATACGTACATCCTCATGAAGTGTTTTCATATCGAGGATGTCGAGCATTTTCCCTTCAGCGATACGGGTACAGCCGTGGTCCATGAAAAGGGAAGGACCGTTTCCAATCAGTTTCGGGGCTACATACAAATACAATTCATCCGCTAAACCTGCTGTGATGAAACTGGAGTGTACTTGACTGCCACCTTCAACGAGTAGTTTCATAATCCCACGTTTACCGAGACGTTTTAACACCTCGTGTAAATAGTCGACATCAGGAGGAATCGACTCAACGGTTACGAGGGGGTATTTTGCGAACTGGTTCGTCAGTGTGTCTTGTCCGACAGTAAAAATGATTGTTTCTGCAGCATTGTCCTGAATGACATTAGCTGTTTGTGGCGTCCGTAGATGCCTGTCTAAAATTATGCGAATAGGGTTCTTTCCACCATGGGGCAAACGGGTGGTGAGGAAAGGGTTATCTTGAAGAATCGTATTTACACCTACTAGTATCGCATCATGGGTATGGCGGAGGGTATGGACATCCGATCTTGCGTGTGACGAAGTTATCCATTTGCTGTCCCCAGTGTGCGTCGCTAGGCGGCCGTCCAATGATGTGGCGGCTTTTAAGGTGATATACGGTGTTCCGTGTTTTATAAAATGAAAATATGCCCGGTTACTAAAATCTGCCTCTTTTGTACAAATAGCTAAAATGACTTCAATGCCTGCAGCTCTAAGAAGCCTGATCCCTTTGCCATTGACGGCGGGATTAGGGTCCAATGACGCAATGAAAACGCGTCGTATACCGCTCTCAATAATGGTATCCGTGCACGGTGGCGTTTTCCCCGTATGTGCACATGGTTCCAGTGTCACATACAAATCGGCATTCTGTGCTTGCGCGCCGGCCATTGTTAAAGCGTGCACCTCAGCATGCGGTGTCCCTGCACGTACATGCATACCTGTTCCGACAATTTGGCCGTCTTTTACGCAAACAGCGCCGACAATCGGATTCGGAGAAGTGTGACCTTCAGCAGTCATTGCAAGATCTAAAGCGAGTTTCATATAAGTTTCATCTGTCATTTTGTTCCCCCTTTCAACATGAAAAGGGCAGACGTATAGTGGGCATGGCAAAAAAACGCCTGCAACTTCTCCCATCCAGACTTTCACTGTCGGTGCCGGAGTTACACCAGCTCCACCGTCTTCAAGTAGAGAAGAACGGGTCACGGACTGACGAGCGCGATTGCTCGATCACCGCCGGTAAGGAATTTCACCTTGCCCCGAAGTTGCAGTATTTTATTTACCGCAATCAATTTAGCACAAAAATAGCGACTTGCCAAACTCTTTTTATAAACAAGAAAGCGTCAATTGTTGATTAACCGTCGTTTTTAAGCGCTTAAAATGCTATCATGAAGTGTATTTAGAGTAATTTAGCTTATGCAATCTGAACGGATTGAAAGAAAGATAGGTAAAATAGATTGAACTGAAAATGAATCGTTCGAAACATTCAAGAATGGAGGCGACGAATGGAAAATCGTACAATTGAAGAATTACAATCACGGCAAGAACTACTGGAAGGATTTCATGTCATGCGATACCTACGACCTCAATTTACTGAGCAAAGTTATATCGCATTGGTGGAAGAAGCTCAAAAGAACGAGACGTATCGTCAATTCGCATTGCGAGTAGATGGACGTATCGTAGCTGTGATTGGTTTTCAACCAATGATTACGCTTTATTACGGAAAGTATATTTGGGTCTGTGATTTAGTGACTGACATAGCATTTCGATCAAAAGGATTTGGTGAACAGCTATTGACGTTTGTCCATTCGCTTGCAAAGAAAGAAGGATTTGACCGGATTGCACTATCTTCTGGTCTCCAACGAGAACATGCACACCGGTTTTATGAAGAAAAAATGGGGTATGAGCGTGCGAGTTTTGTTTTTACAAAAACGCTGTGATCCATTCATAAAGCCAAATAGCTGAAATAGGGCACTATGTACTTTATAATGAGGAAGAATTAGCAGGTTTACACCAGTGAATCGTTGAATTTTGTTGAAAAAGTGAGGAACACACGCATGTCAAGAGAAGCAGAAGGTAAAGCACACGGAAAAGTAATCCTCATAGGAGAACATTCCGTTGTTTATGATAAACCTGCAATTGCCTTACCATTTCCGGTTGTGAACGTCGTTGCGACTGTAAGGGAAGGTATTGAAAATGATAATAAAACGTCAATTTGTGTAACGAGTCGATATTTTAGTGGTGAGCTTCAACAGGCACCTGTCGAGTTATCCGGTTTTAAAGCGAGTGTAGAAGAATCGCTGCAATTGTTACATGCCACGGATACGAATTTATCGATACAGATCGATTCATCCATACCGTCAGGAAGAGGATTAGGATCGAGTGCAGCAGTCGCTCATGCTGTCGTAAAAGGGATCTTTCATTACTTTGATGCACCTTTGCCACATGATGTGCAAATGCACCTCGTTCAAATTGCCGAAACGCATGCGCACGGCAATCCGAGTGGCATTGATATGGAAGCTACTTCAAATGAAGCGCCCATTTGGTTTCAAAAAGGGAAGAAGACAACAGCTCTTTCTTTCAAGAAACCTTTACATATCGTCATCGCGGATTCTGGACAATTCGGGGATACGCGAACGGCTGTGGAGAGTATACGCCATATGTATCGAAACCAACCGACGTCTGCTCGGGCATCGATTGAATTGCTAGGTGCGTACACGCATGCGTGTAAAGATGCATTGCTGGAAGGCAATAGCACAAAAGTTGGCGAGTTGTTGAATCTTGCACAAACGGAATTAGTCACACTCGGTGTCAGTGATACAAAGCTGGATCATTTGATCACAATCGCTAGAGCGAACGGTGCACTTGGCGCTAAATTGACGGGCGGCGGTCGTGGCGGCTGTGTGTTATGTTTGGCGGAAGATGAACAACATGCACAAAAGTTGGCAAGTGCGTTAGAAAAAGCTGGAGCTTGTCAAACATGGACGAGTCGTATTAGCCATCCATAACAAGAGCAGAACAGATTATGAAGTGAGGGTTTTTGATGAAAGCAACAGCAAGAGCGCATACGAATATTGCGCTAATTAAATATTGGGGGAAACGAGACGAACAATTGTTCCTTCCGATGAATAATAGCATTTCCATTACACTCGACCAGTTTTATACAACAACTTCGGTTACTTTTCAAGACGACTTAGCGTCCGATGTGTTCGTATTGGACGGAGTGGAACTTGGTGGTGCAGAACAAAACAAAATTTCAACTTTTCTAGACCTCGTCAGAAAAACGACGAAGCATCATGGGCATGCAGTCGTGGAGTCCTCTAACAATGTCCCGACTGCTGCAGGTTTCGCCTCATCCGCTTCAGGCTTTGCAGCACTGGCTGCAGCTTCTACGAAAGCGCTTGGGTATGAAATATCTGATGCAGGACTATCCATTCTTGCTCGACAAGGATCGGGTTCTGCGTGTCGGTCGATATACGGGGGATTCGTCGAATGGCATATGGGTGAAAAGAATGATGGAACCGATTCATTCGCTACGCAACTTCTTTCAGAAGAAGACTGGCAACTGAGTATAATATCTGTCATGGTCGAAGCGAAACAGAAAAAAGTGTTAAGTCGAGAAGGGATGAAAAGGACGGTTGAAACATCGCCTTTTTACGACGGTTGGTTAGCTTCGCTTGAACCGGATCTACTTGCAACGCGTGCAGCAATCGCCAAACGTACGTTTGAACAATTAGGAACGGTGCTGGAACGAAATGCGATGAAAATGCACGCCACAACATTAGGCGCTAACCCTCCATTCATGTATTGGATGAGTTCCACGATTGAAGTGATGCAAGCAGTCCAGGAATTGCGAGAAGACGGCATACAGGCATATTTTACAATCGATGCAGGTCCGAATGTTAAAGTGATTTGCCAACCCGCAGATGAAAGGGTCGTAATGGACAGGTTGAAACAGCTGATGTGCGTGAAAGATCTATTCCTTTGCCATCCAGGACCTGGTATCCACTATTTAACTACATGAAGGAAGGAATCGATGTATGAAACCACCAACCTTAACCGTCAGGGTACCAGGTAAGTTGTTTATCGCAGGAGAATATGCTGTGTTGGAACCAGGAGGGCATAGTGTTGTTGTAGCTATCGACCGGTATGTGTATGCGCATCTGACAGACAGTCCGGAATTTGTCGTCAACTTACCCCAAATCGGTTTTTCAAAAATGTCTTGGTCCGAAACGGATGACGGATTACGCTTCTGTACGTATGCGCCAAAACTAACCTTCATCCAAAATGCCATTACCGTTTGTCATCAATACATACGACATGTTGGTATTCAAGTGGAACCATTCAGCTTAACAATTGACAGTGAACTGGATGATTTCGCTACTGGCAAAAAATACGGTTTAGGGTCAAGTGCTGCGGTCGTTGTTGCAGTTATAAGCGCTATTTTACAAAAACATTATGCGCATGGGATTCCTTTGTCGCATGAAGTGATTTATAAGTTAGCAGCAATTGCACACTTCACGACGCAAGGAAGTGGTTCTTGTGCTGACATTGCAGCGTCAACTTACGGGGGATGGCTTCATTATCGTACATTTGATGCGAAGTGGTTGATTGAACAACTCGAAGACGGGGTAGACGTCCATACACTTGTTGCCAAACAATGGCCTGGTTTACAGGTGACAACTATTCAACCACCAGCCGACTTGGAATTAGTCGTCGGATGGACAGGGAGCGAAATGTCGACAGTGAAGATGATCGACCGTATTCGTGCATTACAAACGCAGCGGCCACATCGCTATGCGGCTTTTATAGACCAGAGCACAGAGGCAGTTTTAACTATGGTTGAACATTTTTCAGCGAACAATTTAGCGGGTGCTCTACAGAGTTTAACCGCAAATCGTAATGCATTGAAAGCGTTAAGTGAAGAAGTGGAAGCCGTCATTGAAACACCTAGTTTGCAAGCTTTGATACAGATTGCGAATGAGTACGGAGCTGGTAAAACATCAGGTGCAGGCGGTGGTGATTGTGGTATTGCGCTCGTTTCAGAAAAATCGTTTGTTGATTCATTAAAGAGAGAGTGGCGACAAGCGGGCATCGAACCATTGAATTTGACTGTCTGCATGGAAGGCACAAAGAGGATAGAAAAGGGGGATTTAATCGTATGACGGATTCGATCCATACACGGAAAGCCGAACACATTGAGATTACGCTTAATGAAAAAGTAACGGGTACAAACATTTCGACTGGACTTGAAAAAGTTCAATTTATTCATAATGCACTCCCTGAGATTGACTTTAATGAGATTTCCATTGAAAGCAAGTTTTTGAATGAGCAAAGACCGACACCGTTCGTTATTAGTTCGATGACAGGTGGAGCTGCATTTGCGGAAACCATCAATCGGAACTTGGCCATTGCTGCTGAAGAACGAGGATGGGTGCTTGCATTAGGTTCGATGCGTGCATTAATCGAAAGTGAAGAACACCGTGCATCTTTTCAAGTGCGTAAATATGCACCGAATGTACCGATCATCGCGAATTTAGGAGCTGTTCAATTAAATTATGGATTTGGCGTAGATCAGTGCAAACAGATTATCGAGATGAGCGAAGCAAACGCATTAGTCTTGCATTTGAATACAATCCAAGAAATTATCCAACCGAACGGCGATTTGAATTTTAAAGACTTACTCGGTAAGATTGAGCAGTTAACGAAAGAGCTTGGAGTACCGGTCGGCGTGAAGGAAGTTGGCTGGGGCATCGACGGTCAAACAGCGAAGAGACTGTGTGACGTCGGTATCGCTTTTGTCGATGTCGCTGGAGCTGGTGGTACGTCTTGGAGCCAAGTTGAGAAATTCCGTTCAAACGACCCAGTAAAACGCGCTGCCGCAGAAACGTTTAGTGGTTGGGGCAATCCGACCGTCGATTGTGTCATTGGCGTTCGTGAGCAGGTTGCAAATACATCGATCGTAGCAAGTGGCGGCATGTATACGGGGCTAGATGCTGCGAAAACAATTGCGTTAGGTGCTGATATGGTAGGCTTCGGCAGATCAATTTTGAAAGAAGCAACACTTTCTGTTGAAGACGTAATGACGGTCATGGAAACGAAAGAATTGGAATTACGAATGGCCATGTTTGGAATTGGCGCTAAGGATATTCAAACTTTACAAGCAACCGATCGAGTTGTTTATCATCGATAAAATTGTTCAACATGTCTTTTCTCATGGATCTTGAGAGAGGGCATGTTTTTTTCTAACAGGTTTAATTGGAAAGCGAAGTTCGTATAGTTGAACAAAAGTGGGATATTGGTGAAAACAAATTGTAAAGGTGGGGTCAAATTTCGTTTTTCGAATTCAAGTTAACATAATATTTATTTTGGGCAGTTAAATATCATCATTAAGTATACTTGAAACAGTGAGATGAAACGCGTTTTTTTACATAAAAACCCGCAGCAAATCATTTACACGATTTCTGCTGCGGGTTTTTCAATTTGTGGCTGTTCAAAAGTGATATTTTTCTTTTTCATCAATACATAAAATAACACCGTTAACGTTAAACTGATCATCCCAAATAGTATGACCATTGTTTGCAACCCAACGATATCTAAAAATGCGCCTGTGCTCACTAACACGACTTGAAACATGACCCGTTCTAACATATTACGGAATGAGAAAAATCGGCCGTGATATGCTTTTGGCATTTGTTTCTGAAAAATGACCATTGCTGTTGGAAAAAAACAACCTAACGCAAAACCTAGCACTGCAAATGCGCTAAGTGTCATAACGACACTACTTGCAAAAAAGAGCATGAATTCTGCAACTGCAACCATCGTTGCAAAGAAAAATAAGATAACCGTCGTCTTCCATTTCTGTGCAATGTATTTGACCGCAAACGATCCAATCATAAACGCAATGCCTTCAAACGTATAAATGAGCCCTTTTATGGATGAAGAATTTTGGATTTCACTAATGTTTATAACGATCAAGTTAAAGGAGCCGATAAATAATAACGGGATTAACGTCATAACAAGCGTCATACCAACAGTAGGAAATGCTTTTAACACTGGGAATACGTCCATAAATCCACTGTTTTCGCGTTGCTTTGCACTTTTCCCTTCGTCACTACCCTTCCCTTCATCAATTTTCAGCATAAGCGTAAACCCTAGTAACAAGCCGTATGCCAATAAGGATACCCAGTACAACGATGCTAATGACCAGTACACAAGCATGACGCCAGCTAATGCAGTGCCTGCTACCCTTGCTATTGTTGCTACGTTCATATGCAACCCGTTCATGGCTAACAGGTCTTTATCCTTCACAACAAGTGGAATTGCAGCTTGTAGGGCTGGAAAGTAAAACGTTGCTGCTAATTGAATTGAGACGATGAATGCGACCATCCACCAAACAGAGCCCGTAGCAATGGCAAGCAGCATGAAAACGACACTGATCATTCTCCCAATACCTGCTATAAGTAATACAGTCTTTTTACGTGATTGGTCAATAATCCGTCCTGCCGTTGGACCTGCAATAATACCTGCTAGTAATCCAATCGATAAGATAATGGCTTTGACAAAATCAGAGGGTATTTTTGCTTGAAGAAACTCAAGATTACCGATGATTCCCGTCCATAATCCGAGACCTGCAATCATCTCACCACTCAGGATAATCCAAACATTACGATTGTTCCACATGGCACTTCCCCATTCTTCAATATATTTCGGTTGTCGAATTAGTATACGGCAATTCAAAGGAAAAGTCACTCTTTTTTTACGAAGCAATGAAAAATACGCTCGTCTCATTGTGAACTGATGAGACGAGCGTATTTATTAACTTTTTGGATCAGCTGTCACTGGTTTAATGACGGCTTGTACTTTACCGTCCCTTGTTTCATCCACGAGCGCACTACCATTGGATAAACGATCGACTAACCTTAAATTCCCTGTTTCAATTGGAATTTTGTTATCTTTTGTCGTCGTCAAAATGACTGTATCTCCAGGTTTGACGAGTGCAGTTCCGACAATTCGATGCGGATTTGCCTTCAACTCTTTTAGCACGACCATCCCACGTTGTGCTCTTGAAGCTTGCTCAAATTCTTTCAAGGCAATGCGTTTAATGGATCCTCGCTGTGTTCCAATGACGATGGATTCCGTTTCATCACGCAGTACGAGCATGGAAACAAGCTTATCGCCAGACTTTAAGTTAATGCCTTTAACACCTGAAGTACGAACGCCAGTAATCGATAACTCCGTTAAAGAGAAGCGTAATGCATAAGCTTGTTCCGTGAAGAGAATAACATCTTCCTCGCCTGTTACAAGCTGTACATTCGTCATTTTGTCTCCTTTCTTCAAGTTCATCGCTTTAAATGTCCTTGAATAGCGTTGTACTTGGAAGTCTACCAACTTCGATAATTTAATATTGCCGTTATCTGCCACGGTCAGAACGGATGTTTGCTCATCGAAACTTTCGATGCCGATTGCTGCAATGATCTCTTCATTCGGTTCTAGGGAAATGATACTCGAAATATGTTGGCCTAGATCTCTCCATCGAATATCCGGTAATTCATGTACAGGTTGATATAAATAATTACCGAGTGAAGTGAACAATAGCAAATGATGCTGTGTGTTCATGACTGCTTCAAGTAAACTATAATCAGAATCCTTCATTTCCTGGCCAGTGCCGTTTGACGCGCTGTACGAACGCATGCTCGTACGCTTCACGTAACCATCTTTCGTTACAGACACGACAACTTCTTCACTAGGAACGAGGATATCAAGGTCTACTTTAATACTTTCAATCTTTTCTTCGATGACCGATCTACGTTGTTCAGAGAATTGCTTCCGAATTTCCATCAGTTCTTTCTTAATGACGGAAGCTAACTTCTTATCACTTGTCAAGATGGCGTTCAACTTTTCGATCAGTTTCCGTAGCTCTTCATCTTCTTTGCGAAGCTCAGTTATATCCGTATTCGTTAAGCGGTACAACTGGAGGGAGACAATTGCTTCCGCCTGTACTTCTGTAAACGAAAACTTTGTAATTAAGTTGTTTTTTGCATCCCGTTTATCTGCTGAAGCCCGAATCGTTTTAATGACTTCATCCAAAATGGACAAAGCTTTTATTAAGCCTTCAACAATGTGTAAACGGTCTTTTGCTTTCTGGATATCATACGTTGATCTTCTCGTTACAACTTCTTTTTGATGATCAATATACGCATCAAGCAGCATCGGTAATGACATAAGTGTAGGTCGACGATTTGAAATGGCGACCATATTAAAATTATACGTAATTTGCAAATCTGTGTTTTTTAATAAATACTGTAAAATCGCATTGCCGTCCATATCTTTCTTCAACTCAACGACAATTCGGAGACCAGTACGATCTGATTCATCACGTACATCGGCAATCCCATCAAGCTTACGATCGACTCGAAGTTCATCCATCTTCTTGACAAGGTTTGCTTTATTGACATCATACGGAATTTCAGTGATGACAATTTGTGACTTCCCTGCTTTTAATTGCTCAATTTCGGATTTCGCACGAATGACAAAACGTCCTCGTCCCGTTTCATATGCGGTTTTGATACCATCCGTTCCTTGGATAATCGCACCTGTCGGGAAATCAGGACCTTTCAATACTGTCATTAATTCATCTACAGATACCGTAGGATCATCCATGCGCATCAATACAGCGTCGATCACTTCATGCAAAGCATGCGGTGGAATGTCTGTCGCATAACCTGCAGAAATCCCCGTAGAGCCGTTGACGAGCAAATTAGGAAAACGAGACGGTAATACTGTCGGCTCCGGTTCTGTATCGTCAAAGTTCGGCACGAATTCAACCGTATCTTTGTTAATATCACGGAGCATTTCAGAAGCAATTGCGGATAGTCTTGCTTCTGTATACCGCATTGCAGCTGCCGAATCGCCGTCTACCGAACCATTGTTCCCATGCATATCAATCATCAGATGGCGAAGCTTCCATTCCTGACTCATCCGTACCATCGCATCGTAAACAGACGTATCACCGTGCGGATGGTAGTTACCGATTACATTCCCCACGGTTTTTGCAGATTTACGAAAGGCTTTATCGTGCGTATTCCCTTCGTGGAACATTGCATATAAAATCCTTCTTTGTACGGGTTTCAAACCATCTCGTGCATCTGGTAGTGCTCGATCTTGAATAATGTATTTACTATATCGACCAAAACGATCCCCGATTACTTCTTCTAGCGGCAGATCTTGGTACCGTTCAGTTGAAGTCATTCAAAGTCCCCCTCAACATGCAAAAATTCATTCTCAAGTATATTTTTCTCTTCTGTGCCGAAGTCCACGTTACTTTCAATCCATTTTCTCCGTGGCTCGACTTTATCTCCCATTAACGTCGTCACACGTCTTTCCGATTGGGCGCCGTCTTCTATCGTGACACGAATCAGCGTACGTGTATCAGGATTCATTGTCGTTTCCCATAGCTGATCGGCATTCATTTCACCAAGACCTTTATAGCGTTGGAGCATATACCCTCTACCAATTTTCTTGATTGCTTCGTCAAGGTCAGCTTCTGTCCACGCATAAGCGATTTGTTCTTTCTTGCCTGTCCCTTTAAAGACTTTATAAAGAGGTGGCAATGCAATGTATACTTTTCCTGCTTCGATTAATGGTTTCATATAACGATAGAAAAACGTTAGCAAAAGGACTTGGATATGGGCACCATCTGTATCGGCATCCGTCATGATGATTACTTTGTCATACGCTATATCTTCCAATTGAAAATCGGCTCCTACGCCGCCACCAATCGCGTGAATAATCGTATTGATTTCCTCATTCTTCATGATGTCTTCAAGCTTCGCCTTTTCCGTATTAATGACTTTACCACGTAACGGCAAAATAGCTTGGAATGTCCGGTCTCTACCTTGTTTCGCAGAACCGCCTGCTGAATCACCCTCGACAAGATACAATTCGTTTTTCGAAGCGTTTCTAGACTGTGCAGGCGTCAGCTTACCTGTGAGAAGTGTATCTGACCGTTTGCGTTTTTTCCCTGAACGAGCATCTTCACGGGCTTTACGTGCTGCCTCACGAGCTTGTTGTGCACGAATCGCTTTTCGAATCAGACTCGCGCTCAATTCCGCATTTTCTTCCAAGAAATAAAGAAGGTGCTGAGAAATGATAGCGTCTGTCGCCGTACGGGCTTCACTCGTACCAAGCTTCCCTTTCGTCTGTCCTTCAAACTGTAGAATTTCTTCAGGAATACGGACAGACACAATCGCAGATATCCCTTCACGAATATCCGAACCGTCCAAATTCTTATCCTTTTCCTTTAAAATGCCTGTCTTGCGCGCATATTCATTAAACACGCGCGTCATCGCACTTTTCGCTCCTGTTTCATGTGTCCCGCCATCTTTCGTCCTTACGTTATTGACGAACGATAAAATGGTTTCTGAATAGCCATCACTGAATTGAAATGCATATTCAACTTCAATTCCGTCAGCCTCACCTTCAAGATAAGCGACTTCATGCAATACATCCTTTTCTTCGTTCAAATATGCGATGAAAGCTTGAATGCCCGTTTCATAATGAAATACGTCGTGTTTATCGGAACCTTCTTCTGTTAAGACGATCTTTAAGCCTTTTAGAAGAAAAGCTGATTCTCTTAACCGTTCTGCTAAAATTTCATATTGGTATTTCACTGTAGAAAACATGGTTGGATCCGGTTTGAAATGAATCAACGTACCCGTTTCTTTCGTCGTTCCGATTTCTTCTAACGTCGTTACAGGCTTACCGCCACGTTCAAATCGTTGGCGGAACTTTTTTCCGTCACGGCAAATCGTCACTTCTAGCCATTCGGAAAGCGCATTTACTACTGATGCACCCACACCATGTAAACCGCCACTCGTTTTATAGCCACCTTGGCCAAATTTCCCGCCAGCATGCAAAACAGTCAAAATAACTTCCGTCGTCGGTTTTCCGGTTTTATGCATTCCAGTCGGCATCCCACGCCCATAGTCACGTACGCCGATGCTGCCGTCCTCATGTAATGTTACATGTACTACTGAACCGTACCCGGCAAGTGCTTCGTCAACCGCATTGTCGACGATTTCATATACGAGGTGATGCAGTCCCCTCGAATCCGTCGAACCGATATACATACCAGGTCTCTTTCTAACTGCTTCGAGTCCTTCGAGTACCTGAATGGAATCATCATCATACGTATAAACTTCTTCTTTCTTCGTCAAATCGCAACCCCCATCGAACGAATGTTCTCTTTGTTGAATATCTGTTATCGTAACGCTTCCTCTAAATGTTGTCAAATCAACGTTTCAAGAAGCTCGCTCAATTAATTGTATAGAAGAAACCGCTTTATTGCAATTACATGAGGAAAATGTTAGCACAACTTTAAAAAGTTCACGGGTATTTTTAGCGTGTTGGTGACCAAATTACGTGCATTGTCGGTTTCTCTAACTTCTGCTACACTTATTGTATTGAATTACGCTATAAAGGGGAGCATTATGGACATTTTTTTACTAATTTTGAGCGCATATTTGCTCGGTTCCATTCCATCTGCATTATGGATTGGCAAAGTCTTTTACAATACGGACGTACGCGAACATGGAAGCGGAAATTTAGGCGCCACGAATACATTTCGCGTATTAGGCAAAACAGCCGGTCTTATCGTTACGATCATTGATATTTTAAAAGGAACTGCTGCCGTACTTATCACGTTTATCCCGTTTTTCAGCTCGACAGGCATCCATCCCCTTTTCATCGGCTTTTTTGCGGTCATCGGACATATCTTTCCGATCTTCGCGAAATTCAAAGGTGGAAAAGCGGTTGCAACATCAGGGGGTGTCTTACTCGGCTATAACTGGCCAATTTTCATCATTGTACTTCTGACGTTTCTGTTGGCACTCAAAATGACGAAAATGGTTTCTCTCTCATCAATGATCGTTGCGGTGGTCGGTTTCATGTACTGTATTGCCTACTATGTGTGGACAGGAGATTTCTATTTAATGATTGTCGTCGGATTGATGGGCATTTTCATCTTTTACCGACACCGTGCAAATATCGGCCGCATTAAAGCCGGAACTGAACCGAAAGTAAAATGGTTGTAAGAATAAGCACGACACTTGAAAGGTGGATGCATGATGCAAATCGTAATTTCTGACGAGGCACTACGCTGGTTTAAACAGGACATGGATGCAGAACATGGGGATGCCATCAAGTTTTTTGCACGTTACGGTGGCTCAAGTCCGTTACATGAAGGTTTCTCATTAGGTGTTACAAAAGAACAACCAGATGACGTATATGTGCAAATTGAAAAAGAAGGCATTCTATTTTATGTCGAAAAGCGAGACCATTGGTTTTTTGATGGGCATGATTTGCATGTACTTGTCGATTCTGCATTGAACGAACTTACGTATACATACAAAAAAGCGTGATAGCGATGAGCTACACGTTTTTTTGTTCCGTAATTTACCTATTTTTCGTTGTAATGTAATTGTAAAAAAGCTGGATGAACGTATAACTACCAGTTGTTTTCGAAAACCCTACCGAAGAATGGCGAATATTCCCTCCAAAAATGGATTGTAAATCATGCTACGATCGTTTTCGAAGCGATCAAATCTTTTTCTTGGAGGTCAGTATCAGATGAAAAGACAACTACTTTCTGCAGCACTTGTTACTTGTTTAAGTGTTAGTTCATTCGCAGTTCCATCGTTAGACCAAACAACTACAGTATCAGCTGCTACGCTCACTACGCAAGCTAGTCAACAAACGGTCAATGCAAAAGCAGACCAGCTCATAAATACAGCTAAAAGCCTGATCGGCAAAGCGACTTACAGTACAGCGGTATATAAGCCTACATACCCTTACAAATTCTCTTGTGCAACATTCTTGATGTATGTATTTGAGGAAAATGGTGTCGATTTAGCAACTTATAATGAGAACTACATGATGCAACAAGGAACACCTGTCGCAAAAGGACAATGGCAAAAAGGAGATTCTCCTGTTCTTTAAAAGCAAAACAACAGGTACAGATCCCGACCACGTTGCCATGTACATCGGAGATAACAAAGTCATTCATATGGCTGATTCCAAACAGAACATCGTTATTTCTGATATGGATAGCAAACCGTATTATACCGAAACATATATGGGTGCAAGAAGAGTGATTCCTAGTCTTCTACCTGCAAATCCAGCAACGACTGGTGACAAAGTTGTGAGCCTTGCCTATGATTTGAAAGATACAGCTACAATCGGATCGGTCAATAATGAAAGTGCAAAGAAATTCACGAGCACAGGATTTGTAAACTACGTATACAAGAAAAACGGTGTGAACTTGAATGCAACGAACCTTAAAACATTACAAGCAAAAGGAACTACAGTTTCCCGCTCGAATTTACAAAAAGGTGATCTCGTATTCTTTAACAGTGTAAAAGGGTCAACAAACCCTAGTTTAGTCGGTATTTACGCAGGGGAACATCGTGTCGTCATTCCGAATTCAGGTGGTGTCATCTCACGTGTATTGCTTGTGGACTACTACAACGACCACTACATTACAGCAAAAAGAGTCGTTACCAATCAGACGGACACAACACCAACTAAACCAACACCTCCAAGTACGAGCGCAACATCGGCTGATAAAGTCGTCAATTTTGCGACGAGTTTGACTGGAAAAGCGAAATTTGGCTATGTCTATGATGAAAAGTCCCTTACTTTCACTGGCGCTGGATTTACGTACTATGTCTATAAAAAACAAGGAATTGACTTAACGTATAAAATGGCCAGCCAACAAGCAAAAGTAGGTACAGCCGTGGCAAAATCCAATTTACAAAAAGGGGACGTCTTGTTCTTCTCCACAGACAACAAACGTACACGGATCACACAGACAGGCATTTACATGGGTGGTAACCAGTTTATCAGTCTTTCAACTTCAGGCACAGTCGTGAAGCAAAGCTTATCTTCCACTTGGGCGAAGTTAAATTATGTCCAAGCACGTCGTGTACTATCAAAATGAGTAAAAGAAGCTACTTAACGGATTTCGTTAGGTGCTTCTTTTTTTTACCTCATCGTTTTAAACTTTTCGCAAAATCAATCATCGCTCGACTTGACATCGGGCCTTTTAGCAATACAACAGAATCAGCATCAATTACATGATCTAGTTGGTGGCCAATCTCTTTTGCACTTTCATACATTTTTATCATTGCGTTGCTCCCGTCCTTTTTCGCCTGACGGGCAATTTCTTCTGCCTTTTTCCCGATTGTAACGAGTGTGTGAATCTCTCGCGAGGCGATGAGACTGCCGATTTCCTGATGGTATTTCTTTTCGAAGTTCCCAAGACGGTTAATGTCACCTAAAATGAGTACAATTTTTTTATCTTTCCCAATTGAATCGATGACATTGAGCGCCGCCTTCACAGACGTTGGATTATTTGTCCATGTATCGTCCACGATTGTACTCCCTTTGATTCCTGTAGACACTTCCAAGTGCCGCTCCATTTCTTTATAGGTGCGTAAACGTCTAATTGCCAGTTCGAGATCTACCCCTAATTCATGCATTGCTGCCAGTGCCGCTAACGCATTACTTACTTGATGTTCCCCTAAGCCAGGCACATAGGCTTTCAACGCTTTCCCCTCAAATTGCACAGTGAAATGCATGCCCTTATTTCCATACACGATTGAAGTTGCCGTAATCGTCGCCTTTTCGCGAATCCCAAAATAGATTATTTTCCCCTTAAACATATCTAAACGGACTTTCTTCGTATTTTCATCGTCCGCGTTCAGAATTAGTGTTCCACCTTCCCGAACTCCTTCAACAATTTCTCCTTTAGCTTTTATATACCCTTCCAGATTTTTGCAGCCATCTAAATGATGCACACCGATATTCGTCAAAATGCCAATTGTCGGTTGGTAGATCATGCACTGATGTTTAATATTCCCGGAGTTGCCAAGCCCATGTTCAAACACTGCAGCTTCGGTATCGTCGTCTATTTTCAATAAATAGGGGAAAGATCTTCGCGGTTCGTTCTGGCTACTAATGGACGTTTCGATTTTTTTGTCAAAACTTAGCATATGCTTAAGCATTTCTTTGGTCGTCGTCTTGCCGCATGTCCCGGTAATTGTCACTACAGGAATATCGAATAGATTCCTGTAATAGTTGATGAATTTCCAATACGATTGTACAAGGCTTTGCACTTTTAAAATCGTCGTCTGTGTAAGGGATGTCGGTAACGAATCGACGGGTAAATCGGTAATTACGAGTGAAGGACCTTTTGCATTAATTGACGTCCAATCGACGTGATCGACTCTGCTAACAAATAGTAACGTATGCCTTTTTGTATGTTCATGCCGTTTGTAATAGATGGCTTCGTGAACCGCCCAATCGACATGACCTGCTACGAGTTCACCTTTCACGAGTCTTTTAATATCCTTAACTTGTAATGGCTTCACATTTTCACTCCTTTCTACTCAATTTCGTTGCTCTTTTTCAATCGAATGAAATGATGGATGTTTTCATACATTTCGTTATTCCCTAGTCCATAAAACATGGACAGCGCAGGTGTATAATTCGCTTCCAATATCCATAGCTTGCCGTTAGCATCCATACCGACATCAAAGCCAATCATCCCTAACGGCGCAGTACGCTCTTCCAATATGTTGGATGCTTTTAGACAAAGTTTTTCAATGGCCTTCTTACTTCTATCTAATGAAAAATCGTGCAAAGTATCGATCGTTAAGAGCTTCTGTGCACGATTTGTCACAAAATATTCCGGCGCAGCCACTTTTATGAGCATGCCTGTAACTAACCATTTGCCTCTATCCAGTTGTGTAATGACCCGGATGTCATATGGACATTGATCGACCGTCCGTAAGTGGATGAATTGCTGAATCAGATAGTCATTTTTCGTTAAATACGTTCGTTCCAAGTGGCGATATAATTCTTCAAACGTATGGAAAATTGTTTTTTTGTTTCTATACTGCACTTCGTAGGAGCGACTTGTTGTCACGTGGATTTTCACAATTCCTTTCCCTTGTTGCCCAATGCATGGTTTTAAAATGACATCGTTCATTTTGTGAAGAAATTGTTCTACAGTCCATTTTGTACACAATTCAGTTTTAGGAATAAACGAACGGGAAAACCACTTGTTTCCTAAGGAATGGAATTGGCTCCATTTACTATTTCGATAATGAACAACCGTATCAATACATAAAAAATCAGTTTCGGAATTGACGATTTCGACGACAACGGTTGAGCAGCGAGGAAAAGCTTCGCCAAGTGTCTCGCCTATTTCGAGTAACACGTTCATTAAATTCCATTGTCTGAACAAATCATATCGTTTGATCTCATTTCCTTGTCTACTCGTTGTTTTGTGAAGGACATGCCAATTAGCAAACTGTGTTTTTCGATGAAGGGTATAAAAAGAACGTTGGTGGATGGGCTCTTCAAGTGGGAAAGATTGTACGACATATTGTTTTTTGTCAATGAGGTTTTCATGGATTACTTGATAAAGTGTAGGAAGATCGCTACATTGGATCTTCTCTCCTTTACGCTCCACTTCATATTCGTCAATTCCAAAACGTCTCACTTGCATACAGGAAGGTCCAACTAACGGTCGAATCAAAAGGTTGTTGGATTTCTCTAAGCACTTTGTTAAACTAGCCTGCGAAAAGAGATGTGTCTCGACTAAATGTGTTCGGATGTTGGCATTTTTTTGCAACAGTTGATAATAGCCATATCTGCCAGAAAGCACTTTCATCAAATTCTCACCACCTCTTCCATCCGTCAGTAGGAAGACAACTATGGCCAATCAATTCATTCACAACCGAGCGCTTGAACTGAACCTTGTGCAACTGGTGCAGTTCCGTTCTGATCAAAAAAGCCAGTTATGACAAAACTTTTGACAAGGTCCACGTTTGCCATCGGTGTTTGATCGACAAAAACGGCGGTAAATGGATACTGGACATTGTTCACAACACCGCTGCCACTTACAGTCACTTCACAATTCTGACCTTGTTGGTCGCATTCGACAGAAGTAATCGCGTTAGAGACAAACAGGAAACTGTTTTTCCCTCCACATGTTTCGGTGTCTTCAAAATCTATTGATAAGAACGATGCTGCTAACGTCGTTACACAGACGTCGGCGTAATACGTCAAGTCACCTCGTATAGTCCCTTGTTGTTCTTCAAACTTCACTTGATGCATACAAGAAAAGGCATCTACTTTGACACCACATAAACATTCTAATCCCACACTAATCCCTCCCTTTCATCTTTACTATATTAGCTTTGCTGTGTTAGCCCTTGGTGTTTGTCCTATCTGAGCTAACAAAACGTTGGCGTTCTTTATTGAGGTGGTTGACCCGCATCGTCTTTTCGAATCAGTTGCGCTAACTCTTTGATCGATTCGCTATACATATCGCCTTTAATGAGTGTAATCGTCCCTTTGTTCATCCGTTCTTTCAACAACAAGTACGCCGCATGATGATTCATACACGCATGAACTTCAGGCACAGAATGCATTCTTTTCGCAACATCCGCCATGATTCGTGCATGTTCACCAACTGTAATCAGTACATCAATTCCACTAGTCGCAAGCATTTTCCCTGCCTGCTCATGGATAATGTAACCCCAGGACCCTAAATCCGTAATCGTCCCAATGACAGCAATTTTCTTTTTTTCTTTCCCGATTGCCTGCAACACTTTTAACGCAGCCCCTAGTGAAGTAGTCGTTATACTCCACGTATCATCGATGATGGTTGATTGATTCATCCCTTGCAGCACTTGCACTTGTTTATTCATCGGTTCATACGTTCTTAAACGTTCAGCAATACTAGACATATCCATTCCTACCAACGATACTGCTGCAATTGCCGCAAGTGCGTTATACACTTGGTGTTCGCCTAGTCCTGGTACATACATGCGATAACGTTTCCCTTGGTGAAGAACGGTCATATACATGCCATTTTTTGAATAGGCCAGATCTTCTGCTCGAAAATCACTCCGGTTTTTAATCCCGAAAGTAAGTAGCGTGCCTTTAAATTTTTCTAATTCCAATCTCCTCGTATTGGCATCATCTGCATTTACGATTAATAAACCATCCGGTTCCAACGCTTTACGCATCTCACCTTTTGCAGCAATGTACCCTTCGATCGTTTTACAATAATTTAGATGATGTTCGCCAATATTCGTAATAATCCCGATAGTTGGTTGTAAATAGGCAGCCGCATTTGTTAAATCTCCAGGAGCGCCTACAGCAGTTTCAAACACGGCTGCTTCCGTCTCTTCATCTATACTTAGTAGATGCATCAAATGGGCGGTACGTGAATTGTTCGTACTATTTGTATGCGCAACGGATAGATGGCCCGATAACAAATGATAGATCATTTCCTTTGTTGTCGTTTTTCCAGAAGTACCGGTAACTGCAATGATTGGAATATTCATCATCGACCGATAATTGCGGACAAATTTCCAATAAGCGACATCGACATCCGCTACTTTTACTATGGTCACTTCTTTATAAGCGGTTTGCAGTGGTTTGTCAGTTACAATGGCAATTGGAAAAAACGGCTTTAAACGCTCCCAATCAACGATTTTTCGTTTAATGAACAAAATCGTATTCCGTTGACGTACTTGCTTTAGTCGATATGCGCCATGTTGTATGAGCAATTCTTCACTTCCTTGCAGTACTGTTCCCGTAATCAGTTTTCGTATATATCGTATGGATAGTGGCTTCAATTTTTTCACTCCTTTCGCTTTTATTATTTTATGTCCCTCGCAGTCATGTAGCTTGTACGAAACACCCGAGCAATTTTTTTCATTCAGTCAGCCGCCTATAGGGTGTATAACCATACAGATTGAAATTCTCCTCATAACCTATATAGACTGTCTTATATATGAAGGGGTTGACATTTTGAAAACGATCATTTTTATCGGCTCAAATAAATCCGGGTCGAGTAGAGAAGCGATCAGAGCGGCTGTAAAACTCGGCTATTTTACGGTCTTATTTACACATAAAGAGAGACAACTTGAACAACGGCATGAGTATGTTGACGTACATGAAATGATTTTCATCGATACAACGGATCTACCAGCGATGAAAAAGGAGATTGTCTCGCTTCAGAAAAAAGGAAATGACATCAAGACAATCGTTAGTTTCATCGATTCACATGTGTCTATCGCATTAAAACTATGCGAAGTGTTCTGTCCGAACGGCTTATCTTCCTCTATTGCCGAAGTAATGGAGAACAAAGCAAGCACCCGTTCATTGTTAGACGGGCTACCTTTTTCACCTAAATTCGTAACGATAAAGCCGAATGAGCAAGTAGACGTCCAGACGATTAAAATCTTTAAGGGCTTCCCGCTCATCGTAAAATCATCGTCATCGACCGGTTCAAAAGATGTGCTTCGAGCTGAAAACTTGGACCAATTACGTTCCCATGTACGTAAATTACAAGAAAAGAACGAAGACGAAGCGGTCATGATCGAAGAATTCATTGAAGGGCAACAATATTTAGTAGAAGCGATCGTTCATCGGAAACAAATACACATCGCCGGTGTCATCGAGCAGGAAATCACATTCGGTAAACGATTCATTATTACAGGATATGGGGTTCTAGCAACCATTCCTAGACACTTAACAGAAGGCATTGAGAAAGTATTACAATCAATTGTTGAAAAATTTGCGATTGAAAACGCAGCACTTCACGTAGAGATGCGTTTCGTGAACAATGAATGGCGGTTAATTGAAATTAATCCCCGCATTTCCGGAGGTGCTATGAACAACATGCTGCAAGCCGCATTTGGTTTTAATCTCGCTGAAGAAACACTAAAACTATACTTAGGCGAACGTCCTCAACTTGAGCACCAACATAAGCACTTCATTTTCACGCAATACGTCATCGTTCATGAGAAAGGCATCTTAGAAAAAGTGACCGGAAAAAACCGCGCGAGAAAGATGGACGGTGTCGTTGAAGTATATGTGAAACCTAAAAAAGGCTCGCTACTCGTACCTCCCCTATCAATGGGACATCGGTACGCGTATGTCATTGCGAAAGGACGAACAATGACAAGTGCTAAAGTGATTGCGAAGAAAGCCGCGAAAGAAATACAATTTCATTTACAAGATCATTAAAAGAGAGGACTCCAGTGGATTGGGAGTCCTCTCTTGTTATCGAAATGTCCGGTCGATGAATTGTACCGTTTCAAACATGTTTGTTTTACTTGCCCCTTTAATAAGAATCGTATCCTCTTTTTGGAGCAAATCTTTCAGTAACGCATGGAGTTTTTCGCGGTCTGTAAAATGATGAACATTACTTGCTTTCATTCCTTTAGCAATCGCATGCGTTCCGATTTCTTCTGTTCTGAAACCGTACGTGATCAAGATGTCAATTCCTTGCTGTTGAACATACTCCCCAACTTTTTGGTATTCCGCTTCACGCAAGTTGCCGAGTTCGCGCATTTGACCGATTATGGCGATTTTACGTTTTTTTGCGATGTTTGTCAGAACGTCTATCGCAGCACGGACCCCTTCAGGATGGGAATGGACTGTATCGTCGATTAGTTTAATTTGGTCTTTGCAGTCGTAAATTGTTAACCGTCTCGGCGGCTTCTTGAAAATGAGTCCTGTTTTGATTTCCATTGGTGTGAAGCCTAACTGATCAGCAATCGCAATGGCCGACAGAGCATTATAGATGTGATGTTCACCAAAGATCGGTATGAACAACTCAATTTCTTCGTTGTGAAGCTTCATTTTGAAGTTCATGCCGTTTTCTGCATATTGAACGTCATATGCACGATAATGGGCATGGCGATGAATTCCTACTGTAACAATCTTCCCTTTAAAATTGTCCGTTTCGAGGTATTTTGAATTGTCGTTATCCCGATTAACACAAAGAATTCCAGTTTGGTCCATCCCGTGAATTAGTTCAGACTTTGCTTTCGCAACGCCGCGAGGGTCCCCATTGAAGTTACCGACATGCGCCAAGCCAATGTTCGTAACAATACTCATATTTGGTTTAATGATGTTGCAATGTTCTGTAATGACTCCTGGATAAGCCATCCCATATTCAAGGACGACTGCCTGGTGGGAAGCATTAATTTCTGCGGCATGCTTTTTTGTATGTTCCGTTGTATTCCAGTAATCTTTTGATTCGAAAACGTTCCACTTCTTCGACAAGATTGAGGCGAGAAACGCTTTCGTTGTCGTTTTCCCAGCACTTCCTGTAATCCCGATGATCGGAATTTGGTCCTGTTGTTTTGCACGACTTCGTTTAACTGCTCGAATTTTTTTCTTGATGACTTCTTGGTTGTTTGCAAGATACATTGCATATTGAATGGTGTTTTTCACGACATCCATTTCCAAGTAAAACGTTGGAGGACAACCGGGACGCCAATTCACTTCGTAAATCCAGATTTTTTGGTTATCGTCCATCCCAATATCAACACCGATTTCATCGATGACTTCACCAAACTTCTCCATTTGCAACTCATCAAGATGTTTTGCCAAGGCTAAGGAAAAGTATTCTAGTTTTTTTCGAATATTATAGGCGTCTTGCTTGAATTCCTGTTCCAAAAAGGGATCCAAATAATTTGTGTAGCCGCCACTATTAATGTTCGCGATAATGGAACCTTTCGGCGCAACACGAGGGTAAATTGTCGTTATGACCCATTCCCCATTTCCATCTTTTTGTACGTGTAGACGGAAATCAAACACTTGGCCACTTTTTGTAACAGATTGAATGTAAGGTTGAACGATAAATGTTTCCTTTTCCAGTTGATTGGCGATGAATTCTTCGATTTGTGCGGTAGAAAATGTACGATAGAAACCGTGTCCTCTTACGACAAACTGTTCTTCATCTTTCACGATAAAATAAATCCCTTGCCCTTTTCGACCATCGATCGGTTTGAAAACAACTTTCTCAAACGCACTCATATAATGAAGGAAATGATCGGCATGTTTCACAACTTCTGTTGGGATTAAATAGCTTGCAAAGTCTTTTGCTTCTTTTAGTCGCCTACTAACGCTCCACTTATTTCCAATCGAATGCGTTGTGAATGGAATGTCATTTTTCAATTTCTTCATAACGTTCTTCGATTTTGCCAATTTCTCTGGACTGCCGGCATTATAAATGACATCCGGGAACGGCATGATTTTCGTCGTCCACTTCCCATTTTCATATACTTGTCCTTTAATGGTACGATTCACAAAATTGACTTCTCCCGGTGAAAAATAATAAAATTGTGCACCTTCTGCCGCCGCGATTGCCGCAAATGCATAAGCTTTCACGACGGTTGTCGGATCTTTCCGATGGTGCAACATCCCAATTATCGTCATTCGCAAACTCCCTTTCTCGTTGACAGCTCCTTCTAGTACATGCAAGTGTTTGCGTTTATGACAAGGACACGCGCATAGAGCATGAAACTTTCCTATACTTTCACTTCAATGAAAGGAGGCGTTCTGTCAACAAGTTGAGGCGCTAATGATTCAATAGCAACGAAGCAACAGAGGTTGACGTGGATACACACATCAGTCTTTTGCAACGTATACAAATCACTTACACAATTCGTATACCGACCTGCAAGGTTAGAAGGTTTCAGCAATCGAAGTTTTGCGCAACAAGTTGAAGGTATCAGGCTTTCTATTCTGAAAAAAGGTGTCAGTCCTTTATTGTACATCGCTTGGAAGTGGCTAAATTTGTCAGTATTGACTAACATGAATGGAATTGTATCCATCTTTCTTGACAGCTGCAAGTACCGGCAATCTTTCCCGAAGCCCTCCAACAGCTTTTGTTCATTCAGCAATTTTTCCATCTCTTTGCAAATACAGCAAGTATCCAACGTATATCCCTCCGCTTCTATGTATGGATGTTCAGTCGATCGGTTCCAAGTAAAACGTCAGTAAGTTTGCCGCATGTTCAGCACGATTTTTCGCTTCTTCTTGGGAATTCCCTTTCGCCATAACATATCCGTAGCGACAGCCCATCGACAAAGCAGGCATCATGAGGGAGCCAATTGCTGCAGATACGTGTACCTCAATCATTCCTGGTGTCGCTTTCGCTTGTTCTGCACCTTCCATTTGTAATAAATATCCAGTCTTTGCAAGCGTTATATACGATGTATAAACGGGTTGCATTTTCTTTTTGTGAAAATCCGGTTCTTCATCAATAAACAACTTAATCGTTTCCTCCACAATCGAAATACCAAACCCTTCTTCCACCATGCGGTTCATTGCCCCACCCGCTATTCTCGGATTTATTTCAATGAGTTTCCATCCCAGATCCGTATAGCGCATTTCTAAGTGGCAAGTACCGTGATGTAAACCAATAGCTCGAAGTATGTCTTCGACTGCTGTCAATAACTCATCATACATTTTCCGCTTGATCGACATACAAACTTCATAGCCGGTTACGACAAACGTCACGTCATGTGTTATTTGCTGTTGAATGATTGCAATAATGGTTGGAATTCCTTTGCATACAGCCAACTCGATAATGTATTGGGGCCCTTCGACATACTCTTCAAGAAGCCATTGTTCGTGGCTATTCATCGTCAATATATTATCGATTACCGCTTCCATTTGTTCTGCTGTTTCTATTATAAAGAGATCTTTTGAACCGTTAGATATAGCTTTTTTTAGTATTTGGGGAAAACTTCTCTCGGCTGTATAAAATGAAGGTTGGATTGCGGAAGGAATGAACGCTTCATAGGTAATAGAAGTAGCATTTGTTCGTAAAACGTTACGTGTCTCACATTTGTTTTCTAGGACCTTCAGTGCCTCTACGGAAATAGCGGATTGGCAAAATTCATTAGAAAGTGTAGCCGCCATTGAGACATACGGATCGACAAAGCTCATTATTGCACGGATCGTATAGCCTTGTTGCCGAAGTGCTTGAATCGTATTCCGAATCACGCGCTCATTTATATGATCTACACAGTAAATTTGAGTACTTTCATCAAACTGGCGTAAAAATTGCTTTTTACGAGTGAGTAGGACGGGTTTGAATCCTAATCGAGTAGCTGCCGCTAATGCTTCACAGCTTGAACCCGATCGCGCCGATTCGATAAATAAAATCGATTCCATCCAGGACAACAGCACCTTTCAGTTGGACATTCGCCTTTATGTAATCGTATGCGGCCCACCTTTTGAGCAATTAGGCGAATCACTCGGTTAGAATTGCGAACAACAGAAAAAAGCACAAAGGTCGCTCCCTTGTACTTTCATCTTCATGCTTGTTATTGTCATTTATAGCAATTCATTTATAAGTTAACGCAACTCAGTCATTCATTGAATCCATTTGTCAGTTTGTCTTTCGTGTTTCAAGCAAGTTGAAACGGTTAATTTGTTCCACAAGCCCTTCGTCCAGCAATACTTGAAGTTCTACTTTGCCAAACAAATCATAATGAGGAAATCCGGGTTTATGATCAATCCATTCAGGCTTCAATCCGTACGTCTTTCCCCATTTCTTTAGTCTTTCCACATTCGCACAACCTGCTTTTGTAACGGTTTTGCAACCTGGAAAACGATCATCTAGCCAGTAATGCGTTAGAAAAGCCATCTCGCCAGAACGAACCGCCAATTTCCATTGTTTCAATTCATCTCGATCGATGCCGAATGCCATTAGTCGGCCACCCGGCAAATTTCTACGTATTTTGCATCCCATGCAGGATCAATCTTTCGTAGCGAAACCGGTCTAAAACTCTCTTTTTTAACGAGAACATGCTCAGAAGTTGCCGTAGCAGCAACTGTTTTATCCTCATGTAAAATTTCGTAGCCATAGACAGTACGTAACTTCCCATGTGATTCCACCCATGTACGTACGGTAGCTGTCTGTCCATACTTCATAGCCGCCTTGTACTGGATCGACAAATCGATAACAGGAGAAAGATACCCTTCAGCTTCAAGCCCGGCATACGTGAATCCTAAATCTTTTATCAAATTCGTCCGTCCAATCTCCATCCACACTAAATAGTTGGCATGATAGACGACTCCCATTTGGTCGGTTTCTGCATATCTAATTTCAATCTCTTTTTCACTAACGAACACTTTCTTCACCTCAATAATCATTATACAAAAGAGAGAGGAGAAATGCTGTTCTTTTAACCTGTGTACGGGTCTGATTTCCGTTGCAAGTTAATCTTTGAATGATCAATAGACCAGCACTCTAATAATGCAAATATAAAAAAAAAGCACCCGATTGTTTCGGATGCCTTTTCTTAATAAATTAATTATTCTTCATTTTATCACGAAGAACCATTTGTAGGATTCCGCCGTGACGGTAGTAGTCTACTTCTACATCAGAATCGAAACGTGCAAGGACGTCGAATTCTTTAACAGAACCGTCTTTTGCAGTTGCCGTCACTTTTAGGATGTCACGTGGTTTTACGCCTTCCGCAATGTTTACGCTGATTTCTTCTTCACCTGTTAGGCCAAGTGATTCAGCGCTATCGCCATTCATGAACTGAAGTGGAAGAACACCCATCATGACTAGATTTGAACGGTGGATACGCTCGTAGCTTTCAGCGATGACTGTTTTGATGCCGAGTAAGGAAGTACCTTTTGCAGCCCAGTCACGTGAAGAGCCCATTCCGTAATCTTTACCAGTAATGATTGCAAGGCCTGTGCCGTCTTCTTGATACTTCATCGCAGCATCATAGATTGGCATGATTTCTTTTGTTGGCCAGTACGTTGTGAATCCACCTTCTGTACCTTTTGCAATTTGGTTACGGATACGGATGTTTGCGAATGTACCGCGCATCATGACTTCATGGTTACCACGACGGGAACCGTATGAGTTAAAGTAACGAGGCTCTACGCCGCGCTCACGCAAGTATTTTCCAGCTGGTGTATCTTTACCGATCGCACCTGCAGGAGAGATATGGTCCGTTGTAATGGAATCACCGAATTTACCGATGACGCGAAGTCCTGATAGCGCTTGGATATCCGCAGGCTCTTTCGAGAGTCCTTCAAAGAACGGTGGGTTTTGTATATATGTTGAGTTTTCATCGAAATCGTACAAGGAATCATCAGTTGTTTCGATTGCGTTCCATGCTTCGTTTTCAGTGAAAACACGTGCATATTCTTTACGGAAGAGTTCAGGTGTAACAGTCGCTTTAACGACTTCCTGTACTTCTTCAGTGGATGGCCAAATGTCTTTGAAGTACACATCTGTACCGTCTTTTGCTTTGCCGATTGGATCCTTCTCAAAATCGATATCGACTGTACCTGCAAGTGCATAGGCAACAACGAGTGGCGGTGATGCCAAGTAGTTTGCTTTCACAAGTGGGTGGATACGGCCTTCAAAGTTACGGTTACCAGATAGGACCGAAGACACGAGAAGGTCGTTATCGATAATCGTTTTCTCGATTTCAGGGAGCAATGGACCGGAGTTACCGATACATGTCGTACAGCCATAACCGACTGTATTGAAGCCGATTTGATCCAAGTATTCATTCAGACCGGAGTCTTTTAAATAACCTGTAACGACTTTTGAACCTGGTGCGAGTGAAGTTTTCACGTATGCAGGAGGTGTAAGTCCTTTTTCAACAGCTTTTCTCGCAACAAGTCCAGCACCTAACATAACGTATGGGTTGGATGTATTTGTACAAGACGTAATGGCAGCAATTGCAAGGTCACCTGTCTTCATACCAACCGTACGTCCATCTTCAAACTTGACAGTTGCTTTCTTGTCAAATTCTTTTGGCGTTAGGCCGAATCCTTGGTTGCCTTCAGGTGCTACAACGGAGTCTTTGAAAGAACGTTGTAAATCAGAAAGTGGAATCATATCTTGTGGACGTTTTGGACCTGCAAGATTTGCTTCAATTTTCGTAAGGTCGATTTCGAGAACTTCCGTATACGTCGGATCTTCATTGTCGACTGTGAAGAACATATCGTTTTCTTCAAGATATTTCTTGACGACTTGAATGTGCTCCTCGTCACGTCCTGTTAAACGCATGTAGTCAAGTGACTCTTCGTCTACCGGGAAGAAACCGCAAGTTGCGCCGTATTCAGGTGCCATATTGGCAATCGTTGCACGGTCTGCAAGTGGCAATTTAGATACACCTGGTCCGAAGAACTCAACAAATTTACCAACAACACCATGCGCACGTAATGTTTGCGTTACTTTCAACGCAAGGTCAGTAGCAGTTGTTCCGTTTGGAAGTTCCCCTACTAGTTTTACACCGATAACTTCTGGAATTGGGAAGTATGAAGGTTGACCAAGCATTCCTGCTTCTGCTTCAATACCACCAACACCCCATCCAAGTACACCGATCCCATTGATCATTGTCGTGTGGGAGTCAGTTCCAACGAGTGTATCTGGGTATGTTTCAAATGTACCATCTTCATTTTCAATCGCATGAACGACACTTGCAAGGTATTCCAAGTTTACTTGGTGAACGATACCTGTTGCAGGTGGTACTGCACGGTAGTTGTCATACGCTTTTTGTGCCCAGCTTAAGAATTGGTAACGTTCAGCATTCCGTTCAAACTCAAGTTCCATGTTCAGACGCAATGCATCATCGGAACCGTAACGGTCAACTTGTACGGAGTGGTCGATGACGAGGTCAACCGGGATTTCCGGGTTGATTTTGTCAGGGTTTCCACCCATTTTTGCCATTGCAGAACGAAGCGCTGCAAGGTCAACGACTACAGGTACACCTGTGAAGTCTTGTAGGATGACGCGTGATGGTTTGAATGGCACTTCTGCATCCTTATCCGCATCTTTGCCCCATTTTGCCAGGTTTTCAACATGATCATCTTTGATGACATAGCCGTCATATTGGCGTAAGACGGATTCAAGTAACACTTTTACTGAGTAAGGCAGTTTGGAAACATTCGCAATGCCTGCATCTTCAAGCGCTTTAATATGGTAATAGTTATACGTCTTACCATTGAGCTCAAACGATTTGCGGCTGTTATGCAAATTACTTTTAGCCATGTGTGTATTCCTCCCTTTATCTACTGAAAAGGCTGTAAATAAGCATCTTTTCTCTATTACATCATAATACAGCTACGTTCATAAGTAAAATACTTAAAAATTATAGTCTTTCATAAGAAAAAGTAATGACTTAGAAAATAGTTGTCGACAATGTAAGCTAGCTAGCGACAGCGGTCAATGAGTAGGCATTTTTCTCATTAAAGACGTTAACAATTCCGTAACCAGTCTTTTTCCCGTCATCCATCTTATAACCTATTTCTTCTATCTAAAACATCAATTCAGCTGATAATTTGCCGATTTTCTGGATTTTTTTGTTTACAAAAGGCCTTTCATATAGTCTGTAAGAAATATGCCTTGTGGATCACACTGTCTTCTTACGGCATGAAAGTGTTTAAGATGCGGATAAAGCTTTTTTGTATCGTTCGAAGTTAACGTGTTTAATTTCCCAAAATGGGGACGGCCACTGTATTTTTTCATAAGCGTGTCCACCCATTTAAAATACGGACCGTTGTCCATCCCTTTGTACATATGGAAAGCTAGATAAGCGACAGCTACTCCTTGCGTAGGGCTTAGAAAAGCGTCTTCACCCGCGCTCACCCGACATTCGATTGGAAAATGCACGTAAAATGGATGTGCTTTCAGGAAGTCATGCATCTCTTCCAGGCACGCTTCAAAGTCAACAAGTGGAATGGCGTATTCGCATTCTGTGAATTTTACAAGTCTGTTTGACGGAAACATTTCGTAGTAATAGCCGTCTTTACTACCCGTCGGAATGGTCGCGGCGGCAAATTTTGTCACCTTTCTTGAAAGGCGTGGCTTCACACGGACCATTTCAGACATCAGTTTAAAACCGACCGTTTCAATGACGCCATCTTTAATGAATTCAAGAGATTTAGATCGGAAGTTTTGCTTAGCCAATGGAATCATGTCCATTGATTTCACTTGTACGGTTTCAACACCCGGAAAGTAAAACCATTCAATATGCCGATGAGCTTCAAGTGCGTTTGTCCATGCAGCCTTTGCCTGTGTAAAAGACTTTTTTTCTGTTGTGACGGCTAGGCTGTAAAGCGGAACCGTTCGTATTGTCACTTTGACGAGGACACCTAAAAGCCCAAGTGAGATGCTTAACGCTTTCGATAAATCGTCATCCCCTCGACGGTGGTGTCGAATTTGACCGTTTCCGTCCACCCAAGTCCAAGCGACGACTTGATTGGAGAGGGATGCTAAGTATTTACCAGTTCCGTGTGTGCCTGTACTAATTGCTCCACCAATCGTCTGTTCTTGTATGTCCCCCATATTTTCAAAAGCCATATTGGCCGATGCTAACAGCGGTGCCGCTTCATATAAATATGTACCCGCCCAAAACGTCGCTTCCATCAAGGAACGATCGACCGCAATGAGTCCTCTCATTTCTTCCAAAGAGAGTGCTTCTTCGTCAGGTTTGGCAACCGCACTAAATGAATTGCTGGCTCCTACGACCTTTAACGTTTTTCCGCGAATTCTGCAACTGTCAATGATTTGTTGCACTTCTTCAATTGTTTGTGGGTAATGAAAGCTTTCAGGATGTGCAGAAAGATTTTCAGCCCAATTTTGCCAATACTCCCGTTTGCCACGCATCATATGAAGCATCTCCCCTCACCTCTGTACGTTTTAAATGTTTTTACGTATCGATCACCTCGTCGCGCATGAATTTCAGTGAAATGTTCACATAGTTCCCCTGCTTTTGCATGACGGAAAAATACCGTGTCGCCAATTTTCAACGTGCGGTCTTTATCATATAAAGGCGTTTGGACTTCCCCTGCTCCTTCATGTTTCAATAAAGTGAGGTTTGGCGGCCATAACGGAACTGGATTTTTATCCACACCGGTCGCGCCTGACGCTACATAGCCCCCGCCATGACAAACGACAATTTGCTCGCTCGGTTTCCGCGTCACACGCAATGCGTACGTCATCGCCGGTTCATAGGGTGTGTGGTCATATCTCGAAAATAATGCAGGATAAAAAAATGCGGAACCGATCGTCAATTCAGTCACTTCTTCTGCTTGACTAGTAAACTCGATACTTCCTGTGCCGCCTCCATTGACAAATTGGATGGAAGGACAAGACTTCGTCATTTCACGAACGACTTCTTGCCGGAATTGAGCCAATTTCTTTTTGGAGTGTTGCTTCAACATGCGGATGACAGGGGTCTGCCACTTTGAAGACGACTGATCTGTAACACCTGCAATTTGCGCTTCATAGCCCATAATGCCAACGATGTCTGTCCATTCGTATTCCTGCTGTTTCGTACATAAACGCATGACATTTTCTAGCGTGTGTAAAGAAGACCGTCTTGTTCCAAAATACATCCACTTGTATTCAGTAGACAGGTTGATGTCTAAGCAAATGTCCAAACGGACTTCGAATGCTTCTCCGATTTTATTCAAGTACGCAAGTTGTTCTTCACAATCAACCATAAAAACGACTTTTGAGCCATTTGCTATATAAGGAACTAACGAAGCAATTGCAGCTTTTTCAATTTGGGGATAGCCTATTAAAAAATTATCGAATCCTTTTTCAAGTAAAAACTGCGTCTCTTCACAATCAAATGTCATCCACCCCACATGATTGGTCAGTTTTTGGGCGATATAGTGAAGCAACTCCACAGAGCGAACAGATTTTGTTGCGATCCGGACTTGCTTCGTTTTTGAAAGCCTGTTGACCATGCCAATATTCCAATCCAACGCTTCCATGTCAAGACTTGCAAATGGTCGTTTCAATGATGCATATGATTTTAAAGCGTCGTGCACTTCTTCATCCCCTTATGAATCTATCTATAGTTTAAGTATATTCTGAACACATTTCACGTGCAATCGTTTGAACTTTTCTGATTGATGAATTACTGATATAGTTGTCTTTGTATGGCATGATAGGTATTGAAAGAATAAAAGGGAGTGTGGGAACTGTTGAAAAAAGCGTTGTTAGTGATTGATTATACGTATGATTTTGTTGCTGAAGATGGCGCATTAACTTGCGGACAACCTGGGATTGACCTGGAAGATTACATTACGAATCTAACGAAGGACTTTTTACATGACGGTAATTTAGTCATTATGCCAAATGACATTCATGAAGAGAATGACCCTTTTCATCCTGAGTCAAAATTATTTCCTCCTCATAACATTAAAGGGACCACTGGACGGAATCTATACGGAAAGCTTCATACATTGTATGAAGAACGAAAAGAAGAAATACTGTGGATGGACAAGACACGATATAGTGCATTTGCAGGTACACCTCTCGAAATTCAACTACGCGCACGTGGCATAAATGAATTGCACCTTGTGGGTGTTTGTACAGACATTTGCATTTTGCATACGGCTATTGATGCGTACAACAAAGGATTCAAACTCGTCATTCATGAAAAAGGTGTTGCGAGCTTTGATCCAGCTGGACATGACTGGGCGTTGCGTCATTTTGAGCAAACATTAGGGGCAACAATCGTCCGGTGATAAAAATCCTTTTTAGTAATTTTTTTTGCTGAAAATGTTTGAGGTATCAAATAATCGGATATTCAAATACTACGTAAGCAATTATCAATTACTAAAAGGAGATGAAGGAAAATGAGCTTTATTTGGTTCTTAATTATTGGAGGCGTTATCGGTTGGCTTGCAGGACTTATTTTAGGAAAAGATATCCCTGGTGGCATTATCGGTAATATCATTGCTGGTATCGTAGGTGCTTGGATTGGTGGCATGTTGCTCGGTTCATGGGGTCCTAAAGTATCGGACTTTTACATCTTACCAGCATTGTTAGGTGCGATTATTCTCGTGTTCGTTGTAAGCCTCATTATGAAGTCTATGCGTAAAGCGACATGAGGAGAATGAAAAAAGAGAGCACTAAGAGTTTTCTCTTAGTTGCTCTCTTTTATTCGTTTGCAAGCCGTTGACTTTCGAATTCATTAAAAAACCAAAGAACATCTTCTACATATTTATCACTATGATTGTAATGAAAAATCGCTTTTTCGATATCTCCATCAGCTGCACCACTTTTGGATAAATAATTGGCTGCACTGAAAATCGCATCTTCAATATCGTATGGATCTGCAATTCCATCCCCGTTCGCATCGACGCCGTAGCCACCATGCTGCTTAATGATTGCTGGATCGGTTTTATCTTTTTCCGGGATGTCACCTTTACCTAATCCACTGCAACCCGGATACGACCAACCGACAAATGTACAGGGCATGAACTGCATATGCCCTTCTGCCCCAGCTGGCGATAGTAAAGGATCCATCGTGGAAAAACGCGTTTCAATCCGATGATGTGCAGCGAGCAGTGTCCATGGGATGTTGTATTCTTCAGCAGCATCCTTGTAAATTGGAATGTACTCTTCAGGAATTGTCGTCCCTGTATGTCGGTCTTGGAACTCCAGCAATGTACTCGCCGATTTTTTGATGAGTTCAGGATGTTGCACACTTGTCCAAATGATGGCAGATAGCGTGAAGGTGGTCACAGCTATCGGCACTAACAAAATGATCATGAACAGTTTTGTCTTGTTCGAAATCTTCTTTTGATTACGTTTCTTCACTGCACCACCCTTTTCTATCCCCTACTCATGACTCGGAATCTTGTTTAATTAACGCCTTCATATCTTTAATGATTTGTTCATAAGGAACTTCTGTTGCCCCGTTATATGTTTTTACTGCAACACCATCTTTATTCACTAAGCTGAATGCAGTACCGTGGACGACTTGGTCTTCCCCTGGCGCTTTATTCACAAACGTTTTGAATGAACCAATCGCAAAGTTTTCAATTGCCTTTTGACTATATCCTGTCAACATTTCCCACTTACTTTGGTCAACTGGATCGAATGAGTCCAAGTACGTTTGTAAAGCTTCAGGAGTGTCCGTTTGAGGATCGATACTAAAAGAAACGATCTTATAATCTTCTACTCCTTCATCTTGGAGTTGCTGTTGAAGATCAGTCATATTGGCCATCATCGGCAAACAGACGGTTTCACAATTTGTGAAGACAAACTGCGCTAGCCAAACGGTTCCTTTCAAGCTCTCCAATGAAACTTTTTCATTGTGCTGATTCGTAAATTCAAACGGCTCGATTTTGTATTTATGATCTGCTTTAAACCCGCCGAATGAACATGCACTCAATAGAAGTATAATGGACATCATTGCTGAAAACACTATTTTTTTTCGCATCTACAAATTCCTCCACATCACTGTTTACTTTATCATAGAGGATAGGCGATTTACAAACAACCGCACTACCCTCTCCTTCTTGACGATTCATTGTCAGATCCGTGAAGTTTACTTCACTTTTAAAGAAACGAGCGCATTGTGGATTGCTTCGAGTTTTGTCTCAAGCCGGTGCAACAGGTAAAAGGATACAAAAATCGGAAACCCGATTTGCTGTATGAAAGTTAGCCATTGTTCCATCTTTACAACCTCCTTTTAAAATGCTAAAAGCTCCCCAGTACGGAACTGGAGAGCTAATCGGTTACGCTTGTACTAATTCAGTGACATTTCGCTCAATAATGCGCGCACTTTTGACCGCCGCAAATGGAGATCCATCGACTTCAAATGCACCTGCACTGATGATTTGTGCCATGGCCAATTCAACTTCAGTCGCTGTCAAACCTTCTTTCGGTTCGTCCACCGTCAGGGATGCTTGCTTACCCGCTGCTGTTGTGAAGTTTAGTTGTAATGTCTTTGCCATTGTTCATTCCTCCTTTTCCATTAGTTCATAATGTCAGCTGTTTCGACTTTTTCTGCTCCAATGAATGGGTAGGCAGAGAGTTGAGCCAATTGCGATAGCGCGTTGTACAGGCTATCTGCTGTTACATCTTCTACGATGTGGCGGTAGGACTTCGATTTACGAATCATCTTACCGTCTTCCGTCTGACCTCCGTCAAAGTACACTTTACCAACTGCGTGTCTAAATTCGAGTGTCGCCATTTGTCATCCCCTCCTTTCACACACTATATAGCTACGAAATGCAGAAAAGGATACATTGTTCGTGTAATTTCTTTTAATTGCTCTTATAATGGATAGTAGAATGGAAGAGGTGAAGACAGTTGCAAGATTGGTTTATGTGGTTCATCTTGTTTTGGTGCATTGTACTTGTAGGGTTATTCGGAATCGGCGGCTTTTTCATGTTCCGTAAGTTCCTGAAAGTGTTTCCGAAAGCAGATGGCAAATCGACACTTGATTGGGAAGAACATTACGTCAATGAATCCCTTCATCTTTGGAATGATGAAGCGAAAAGTATGTTGAACGAATTAGTCAGTCCCGTTCCGGAATTATTCCGTGACGTAGCTAAACAAAAAATTGCTGCCAAAATCGGCCAAATTGCTTTGGAAGATCGAGCAAACACAATTGGCTTTGATCATATTATCCGCGGGTACATCGTCGCCACACCAAAACGCGATCATAAATTTTTACGCAGGAAGTTGGATTCGATGGAAGTCGACCTGACGCCCTATGAGCATTTATTTAATTGAACGAAAAAGAATCCTCTTGTATAACGAACGGGTTCGGTACACAAGGAAAAACATTATATGACATAACATTTTGGGACACGATTCACATATGAATGAGTGTCCCTGTTTTTGTTGTACTACCAATGTATGGGCTGTTTCCATGAGAGAATTCGCACTATAACTAGAAGCGAATTAGCAATAGCACGTACATTTATGCGTCATAGCTAATTGCCTTGTTAAAACACTTGTTAAATTGCTGGATAGAATGGTTACCGTAAAAATACCTTATTTGGAACGAGTGAATATTCCGAAAATGATTAGAGGTTACGTGTTATAATAGATGAATCAACAAACGGCACAGGTTGAGCAACAAAGATAAGTAAGGGGTGTTACTACTAGTGGAGGGGGAGTGTAGATGTTTAAGTTCTATATTTTTATTGCTATCATATATGTTAGCAATTACTTGTTAACAAAATTCATAAGACAGAAATATAACATTATTGACCCGCGAAGAATTAGATATGTGAATGGTACACACAAATGGGTAGAAATATCTTTGGTTGTTTTAGCCGTCATTGTCTTTGTTCTTTTCTTGTTCAAGTTGAATTTGGTATGGCTCACTTTGTTCATTGCTATTTCTATTTTTGGAAAAATAATCCGAGCCATTTTTGAATATAAATACGAACGAGAAGAAAAAGAATTTATTATTACTCTTGTGGATTTAGGAATTTGGTGCGTATTCTCTGGTACATTACTGGTTTATTATATTAATACGATCAACTAACTGTCCTGATTGAGGAGTGAGAAAAACTATAACAAGAAAATATGGCAAATAAAAACGCACAATGTTTTACGTCTGTGCGTTTTTACTTGCTTTTTCTACTGATAATTGTTGTTTAAATCATATGCTAATTAGGTTACTAATTCAGTTGCGTTTACTCGTTTTCTCCCGATCAACCGCACCCGTTATTGTATAACGGAGGCCTCTTTTTTATGCTTTCACTTATACGAACGATATAAGTAGATAAAAAACTTAACTTATTGGATCATGGGGAAATTCATTTTTATTAAGTCTAACATGCGCTTAAAGTGATACTGTTGGTACATAGAGGTCTTCTAAATACCCGGAAGTGCTCAAAAACGAATATGACGGTAAATTAGGAGTGTTCTATCTGCCCGTGAGCCTCGATAAACAGAGCCCGCGGGCAATCAGAAGCGTTCTATATGCCCGTGAACTTTGATAAACAGAGACTGCGGGCAATTAGATGGGTCCTAATTACCCCGAAGTGCTCAAAAACGAAGATGATGGTCAATTAGGAGTGTCCTATCTGCCCGTGAGCCTCGATAAACAGAGTTGGCGGGCATTTAGAAGCGTTTTCATCCTACTTGACCCCTATAAAACGGTTTACTGAGTCAAATAAGAAGTACAACATTAGCTCTTACTTCTCGTACGATACTTGACCACAAGTATTCAATATGAGTTATCTCATTATCCGCTCATTCAAAATATTGATTACGAAATCATGTTACATTTCCTTTAATTCATTGCGGATGTTTTCGTATACTTCACTAACATCCCGATTCGCCATGGAAGAATCATGGCAAATGCTAAAATCCAAAACATCCCTGCCAGCTCTCCGACATCAATGGAACTGCTTAACACAAATTTAGCAATGAGCCGGATGATGAAGAAGGTTAAAAGAATAATGAGAAATACTTTCGATTTCTTGACATAGAGGTTGCCGTCTCGTTCTTCAAAATTTGTCGTTCTGATTAATATTGACGAAAAGATGAGTCCGATAAGAGAAGTCTCGATCACTTGTGCAAGCGGTACTCTGAATTCCTCAAATAAGAACATGAATGCACCGGTTGACATGAATAGTGGCGGTAAAATAATCCGTTTAGCATTAATCGGTCTTTCTGCCGCTTTTGCACGTACGAAAAACGCAAGTGTTCCCATAAAAAGAAAGACAAGTGTAGAGCCGACAATTAAGTAAATGGAAGGTATTTCATTGAAAACATAGTCGACGAACTGTTCAAGTTTAAACATCGTTCCGCTCCCACTCCGCAAGCTCATTCATACGATGCTTTAACTCTTCCATTTGAACAAACCGCGCGAACCGAGCTGTTTCTTTTCCTTCGTGGAATAAAAGAACGACAGGTGCTGTGAATAATGACAATTGCCCGGCCATTTCAGGAACAACTGCCACATTTACTTTGTAAAAAGGAAACGAATAATTGTCTTGCAGTGTTGCTACTTGGGGGTATAACCCTTCACATACAGAACAATGATCCGTCTTCACAAATAATAATAGCTGTTTTTCAGTTGCTGATACTTCCAACCATTGGCCAAAACTTCCGATTTCGTTCATCGGCTTTTCCTCCACTTCTATAAGACATGCCGTTAAGCTACATGCTTAACGGCATTAAACGTTATTAAAACCCTTGGAAATCCCCAAATATTGGGCTGAGTAAACTTGTAATGAATGTGATGCCGTCAAAGAACAGCAATAGACCGAACGCAATCATCACATAACCACCAATTTTCATGATCATAAGATTGTTTCTTCTGATCCAGCCCAGTCGTGTAATAAAAAATGACAAGACGAAGAATGGAATGGCAAAACCTAATACATACATCATCATATACAACATACTGGAACTTGGATTAGCAGCTGCTAGGCCGATGATTGCACCAATGATCGGTCCCATACACGGTTGCCAACCTGCTGAAAATGCAAGCCCGATTAAAGCTGTTCCTAAATAACCCGCCGGTCTGTTTTTAAACTGAAGTTTATGTTCTTTCATTAAGAACTTCGGCGTAAACAACCCGATAACCATTAAGCCGAATAAGACGATGAAAATTGCACCAATTTGTCTTAACAGATCTTTATACTGGATAAAGAAACTTCCTACAAAAGACGTACTGAAGCCCAAAAAGACGAATACGACTGAAAATCCAAGTAAAAAGAATACAGTGTGAAGCATCCCATTACGACTCATGCGTTTGGAATCCGACTTCAAGTCTTCAATGGACATTCCGGTAATGTAAGATATGAACGCCGGGTATAATGGCAGGACACATGGCGATATAAAACTGAGAAAGCCCGCTCCAAAAGCGAGGAAAATATTTAAATCTGTACCCATCATTCTCTCCCCTTTACGTAATCTTTCCTCATCGTATCAAATTCAACTGGAAAATACGCGATATTTGACTGTGAACAGTTTATGAACAAATTATTTGCGAGTTTCCTGTCCACAAAGAAAACCAGCCGTGTTCCACTCATTTCTTGAGTGAAAGGGCTGGTTTTTCATCAACTGACGTCGTCCATAATACCGTTTTGTAGTTGGTACATCATATAGTACAATCCCTTTTGAGAAAGTAACTGCTGATGCGTTCCACGTTCAACAATCTCTCCCTGATGCAACACGAGGATTAGTTCTGCATCTTGAATCGTACTTAACCGATGAGCAATTGCAATTGTCGTTCTTCCTTTTCTCATCTTCTCCAAGCTAGCTTGAATGGCGACTTCCGTTTCTGTATCAATATTTGCGGTCGCTTCATCTAGCACAAGGATTTTAGGATTGGTTGCAATTGTTCTTGCAAACGCGACGAGTTGTCTTTGTCCACTTGAGAACGTCGAACCCCGCTCCGTCACTTTTTGTGCATACTTATCTGGCAGCTTCTCGATGAATTCATTCGCATGAACGAACTCTGCTGCATGGCGAACTTCTGCGGAAGACATTCCTTGATGGTGCAACCTGATATTGCTTTCTATATCCCCATAAAAGAGGAATGGATCTTGAAGGACAAGGCCGATTTTCTTGCGCAGTTCCGGTTTCGGTAAGTCTTTCAATGACACACCATCAATGAGGATTTCGCCTTGATTGTATTCATAAAAGCGCATGAGTAAATTGATGATTGAACTTTTTCCACTACCCGTATGTCCGACAAGCGCGACAGTTTCCCCGGCATTCGCTGTAAAACTAATATTTTTCAGCACATCGTTTTTACCGTCATAAGAGAACGTCACGTTTTTAAATTCAATCGTTCCGTTTTGAATTGCCTTGTGTGACGTGTCTTGTTGTTCTGGCTCCATATCGGGATCATCCATTAGCTTGAACACACGCGATGCGGATACGAGTGCTTGTTGAAAGATGGACATTCTTTGCATAACTTGTTGCACAGGTTGGAATAATCGTCCAATCAACGTAGTAAATGCATAGATAACACCTACTTCTACAGCACTATCCAGTGATAGAAATCCAAAATAACCTAAGACAAAAACGATGGCTACCGCATAAAGTAAATCAATGAACGGTCCAAGCAAAATACTGTCAAACTTAATATTTCGCATACCTGCTTTATAATGCCCTTCATTGATATCATCAAATTCCTTCGCTAAACGCTGCTCCTGTCTGAACGCTTGAATCATGCCCATACCTGATAACGATTCTGCAATCTTTGCATTCAACTGACTGAGTCGTTCACGAATGTCCTGATAAAAGTCCGCACTGTATCGTCGATAAACAATGATGATCGCCATAAATAAAGGCAATAGCAGCATAGAGACAAATGTCAGTTTCACGTCAAGCGAAAACAGTGCGATGTAGACGCCGATAATGACAAAGAACGCTTGTAAAAACGTGACGACGACACTGACGAACATTTCCTTAATGGATTCGGTATCATTTGTTACACGTGACACGATGCTTCCTGCAGGTGTTTTGTCAAAATAACGCATTCCGAGACCCTGCACTTTTGTAAACACGTCAATCCGCATTTGCTGAATGACCTTCAAGGCAATGTCTTGGAAGCGTAACAATTGAAAGTACGTGACAACGACTATGAATACTTGGAGTCCGATATACGTTAGTGCGAGTGTCATTACTTCATTCTTTGGAAACTGTAACGGTGTTAAGTGATTATCAATGAATGATTGGATAATTAAGGGCCCCACAATACTTCCTGTAATGGTTAAGAGTAGGAAGAACAATGCGATAGAAATGCTTACCTTATGCGGAATGGCATAGCGCATTAATCGCTTAAACACGATCCATTGATCTTTTGCCGTCAATTTCGGTTGTTTTTCCATTTGCATCACTCTTCCCCTCCTTGCTCGACAAGTACTTCAAGCTGCTGCAAATCGTACATTTCTTTATACTTTCCATTAAGTGCAATCAACTCTTCATGGGTTCCTTCTTCCACGATCGTCCCTTCATCCATGACAATGATTTTGTGGGCATGTTGAATCGCACTAAGTCTGTGGGAAGTGATGACTGTCGTCTCTCCTGTACGTGTACGTTTTAACGATTCAAGAATCGCTTCTTCTGTTTTCGCGTCAACTGCCGATAATGAATCATCTAAAATGAGCAATTCTGGTTGCATGATGAGCGCTCTGGCAATTGACACCCGTTGTTTTTGACCGCCGGATAACGATACGCCACGTTCCCCTACGATTGTTTCATAGCCTTCCGTGAAACCGAGTATATCATCATGAATATGCGCGAGCCTTGCCGCGTCATAAATTTTTTCGCGGTCAATTTTAGGATTTGTGAAGGCGATATTTTCTGCGATCGTTGTTGAGAAAAGAAAGTGATCTTGCGGCACATAACCGATTGACTCGCGTAAACGCTGTTGCTTATACTGGTTAATCGGTTTTCCGCCATAAATGATTTTTCCTTTATAGCCTTCAAATTCTCTTAGCAACAATTTAAGGATAGCTGTCTTTCCTGAACCGGTCTTCCCTACGATACCAAGTGTCTCTCCCCGATTTAACGTGAAATGCACGTTTCGGAGTGCAGGAATTTTATCGTCAGGAAACGTAAATTCCTCAATATTAAAATGAAGATTTCCTTCTGGACGTTCATCGATTGCACCTGTTATGTCCTGGATATCAGGTGTAATGGATAGCAACTCCGTAATCCGACTATATGATGCGTTCCCGCGTTCTACAATATTAAACAGGAATCCGAAGGCGAGCATCGGCCATGTCAATAATCCAAGGTATGTACCAAAAGCGACCATATCTCCGATTGTCATTTGGTCTGCGATGATGAACTTTGTTCCAAAATAGAAAGACAAAATGTAGGAAAGCGCAAAAATACCCGTAATGGTCGGATCGAAAAGTGCATCCACTTTGGCAACTCGCATATTTTTTGCGACGACATCAGTCGATAAGTCTGTAAAATCGTCAATGTCTTCTTTTTGTTGCCCAAATGTTTTAATGACTTTAATGCCTGAAATACTTTCTTGCGTTTTATCGTTCAAGTTGGAAAACGCCTCTTGCGCAAATCGGAAACGGCGTCTCAACAATCGACCATAATAACTTGTCAAGAAGATCATGAGAGGGAATGGAATGAGAGCGATCAATGTCAATTTCCAATTGATGGTCAATGCCATCGTCAAAATGACAAATCCTCCTGTGGAAATTGAGTCAACTAATGTCAGAATCCCCATGCCCGCAGTTTGTTGAACCGCATTAATGTCATTTGTTGCATGAGCCATTAAGTCCCCTACACGTCTCTTTTGATAAAAAGACGGTGACATTCTTGTAAAATGATTGAACAACTTTTCCCGCATCGTCCTGGACAGCAAGACTGCAGAACCAAAAATCATGACACGCCAATAATAGCGTGACACATACATCAAAACCCCTGCGACCAACAAAACAATTAGCCATTTTGTCAGCTCACTCGCCGACAATGTCCCCTCAGTAATATCATCGACAATGAAACCGATGATCTTTGGAGGAAGCAGCTGCAGTAAAGAGACAAATACAAGCGCTGCGATTCCGAGCCCGTATTGTTTCTTCCGTTGTTTGAAAAACCAGCCAAGCTGAACTAGAACTTTCACAGTATTCCCCCTCTTTTCTCTATCTTTGAATAGTCTATCAAAAGTGTGAACAATAGAAAAGGTACGACACACAAATTATTCGGAATCTGAAATACTTTTTATATCGACAAATGGAATGCGATGTGCTACACCAGTTGGAGATTGAAGTTGCAGGACCCCTTCCAGCACATCTACTTTTTGAATGAAACCCGATGCACACACTACATCAGGCTCCCGCCAATAGTGGACAACAAGCTGCTCTTTCGTTTCGAGTGCTTCCTGTATGCGCAAATTCCATTCTTCGATTTGTTGCTCATCAGGCTGTCTCCTGACTTCATAGCCATCTTCCTTTTGCCATTCACGCAGTTGCTCCACATGTTCCGGCAACATCATCGCTGTCCATTTAATACGCCCGCGATCTCGGATCATTGCATCACGTCCTTTCTTGAGTTTGTATACTTTTGCCTTAATCTAATTGGTTTTCCGGCAACGAGTTGCTATAATGGAAGAACCATCCAATAAAACGAGGTGAATATGTAGGTCTCGATTTAACTACATTCATTTTGACGATCATCTTCGCTTTCGTCATCGGCTCCTTTCTTTTCTTTTTCATCGTGCGCAATGCGATAGACTCTTCACGACTGATGAAAAAAGTAGAGCAATTAGAGGCCGACATAGCTGAATTGAAACGGAATGAAACAACTAAAACGGATTGACTGTCAACCTTCTTACGAACCCCATCCTGTAACACTATTTAGCATGTAGGAAATGATCTTTTGTGTATGAAAAGTAACATGCGTATTGATTAACTAATAGTATTTAAGATTATACATTTCATCTTATATTTCCAATAACCAATGGATTTTCACTCATGCGGATGCTATCCTGGGTCAGCTACTCTTATTTCTGAAGTGCATGAACTATAAAGTGTCAACGCACGCTAGTTGGCTGGAGTGTAGGCGCCGAAGAGCAAAAATGTGCTCCCAACGCTACGCTTTTGCTCGCAAAATCCGTTCTACGTTACGGCTTTTCCTGCGGGGGAATAGCACGAATGGTGAGACCCCGGAGGAAGCGAAGCGGACGAGGAGGCTCACCCGTGCCCCGCGGAAAGCGTGCGCCGAAACGCAAGCCAACGAGTTCGACCAATTCTACTTATAAATGTTAATCAGCACACCTGGACCAGTACTTTGTTTTTAAAAATAAGGAGTGAAACGTGTGTAAAAACTGCCCTGTATTAATCAGATAACTACGATTGTAAAGGGGTAGTAAGAATGAACAGTCAGTCTTTCCGTCTTCTATGGATGAGCCAGGCATTGGCGAATTCCGGAGACATCATTTATATTGTCGGGCTCATCGCAGTGCTTTACCGTATTACTGAATCGCCTTTCATATTGGCTTTAGTCCCTTTCCTTACGATGATCGGCCGTTTCATTAGTGGATTGTTGTCACCGCTGTTATTAAACCGGTATCCGCTTAAGCAATTACTCGTCTATTCACAAGTTTTCAAAACGATTGCACTAGGCATCCTCGTTGTACTCGTTTTCCAGTCATTCAGCGTGCTGTCGATACTTGTTTTCGTATTCGTCATTGCCTTTTTGGATGGATGGGCCGCACCAGCAAGCCAAGCGATGGTGCCGCGTCTCGTCGCACCCCATGAACTTGTCAAAGCCAACAGCTTTTTCTCGATTGTTTACGAAACGGTCAATTTAGGTGGATGGGCGCTCGGCGGTTTATTTGTTGCGTTTGCAGGCGGACACTTTGTTTTACTGTGGACGGTTGCCGTCTATATCATCGCCACAGCGCTCCTTATGAAGCTCGTTGACCCGACCGTTTTCACAAAGCAAACGACAACTGTTCGGCGACGGAATGAGCTCGTTGAAGGATGGATGCTCATTGTAAAACGGCCGCTTTTTAGAAGTTTGCACGTCACTATTGCTTTTGAGGCAGTCGCCAGTGCGTCTGGATTGCGTCCATCCTTTATGTGTTTGTCACAGAAATTTTACGAGAAACCGAAGCATGGTGGGGGTATTTGAATACAGCATTTTTTGTCGGTATGCTCGTAGGCGGAATTTTCTTTTCCCGCTTTGCATCTGCAACAAAAAAGTTGCTGAAACGCATTTTGCTCATCTCGTCATTTGGCATTTGTGGCGTCACAATCCTTTTTGGTTTTACGCAGATCGGTTGGGTCGCCCTTGTGCTTGTCGGCTTAAGTGGTGTGTTCCAACAACTGAAGGGCATTGCTCGGATACGTATTTGCAGCAACATGCAACTGCTGATGAACTGCCTAAAGTGTACGCAGCGCAAAGTGCGCTCGTTTCCCTTTTGTTTGCAATCGGCTCAGTAGGGTTCGGTCTATTGGCCGAATTATGGGATGTGCGGATTACGTATTTGCTGTCAGGCGTATTACTATTGCTTGCATCTGTCCTTCTCTACAAACAACGCCGACATTTGCCTTCTATAAAGTAAAAGCGGAACTGTTCGGCTACTTGATGAGCCGGACAGTTTTTCTTATTTATAATGGCCGCCAATTAATTTCGATCGATGAATTGCTGTCCCTGCATCTGTGTAAGAGACTGCACGTAAGATTGCGGTAGACCCGTACTTCTTTCGCAAGGCATCCATCGTTTTCCCTAACTGACGATTGCGCCATTTATGTTCATCAAACAGACTGAGCTGCATCGTGTATTCATTCTCCAAATTGGAGAGACTGATCGCAATGCGCCTGACCGGTCGGCCGTCATGGAATTCATCGAGCAACTTCGTACACAATCGGTAAATCGCCATCGTGTCATTCGTCGCCTCAGGCAAGGAGCGAGAACGTCCGAAACCACCGCCAAGTGCGTTTTTGGAGTAGCCGATGGACAAGTGGACGGTTCGCCCTGCTTTCCTTGCTTCCCTCGCCCGCAGTGCGACATCTTCACACATTTCAAGCAGAACCGCAAGAATATCTGCCCGCTTCGTATAATCACGATACAAAATTTGCCCTTTCCCATAGCTGATTTGTCCCTCAAGGAGAGGTGCCCCCATATCGGACAAGTCAATGCCATGCGCGTGGTGATACAACTGATTACCCATGACACCGAACTTTTTTTCTAGGCGCTCCAGTGGTGTATGTGCCAAATCACCGACTGAAAAAATCCCCATCGTATTTAATGTTTTTTCTAATCGATTGCCGATTCCCCACATTCTGCTTAACGGTGCTACCGGCCATAACTTTGCAGGAACATCGGTATAGTGCCAACGGGCAAATCCCGTCTTTTTTGCATCCAAGTCTAACGCAAGCTTTGATAGCAACATATTCGGTCCCATGCCGCATGCTGAACGCAGCTGAAATTGTCCAAATAGCTCATCTTGTATGTGTCTCACAGTATCCTCTGCATTTCCCCATAAGCGCTCCGTTCCATCCAGGTCGATGAAACTCTCGTCGACAGAGTACACATGGATCGCCTCTTTAGGTACGTATCGATTTAAATGCTTCGCGATTTCCATCGATACGTCGATATAAAACTGCATTTTCGGTTCAATTAATCGAATGGAAGGATCATCAGGAATTTCATAGAGGCGCATGCCCGTCTGCACACCAAATTCCTTCTTTAGCGCAGGCGAAGCAGCTAAGACGACTCCCCCTTTTCGTTCTTTATTGCCAATAATAGCGATTGGCGTATCCATGACGTCCAATCCTTCCATGGCCGCTGCGCAACTTGCATAGAAACTCCGCATATCAAGGCAAACAACTTTTCGGTCCGGCAAATTTTCATACATGACGCATTCCTCCATAATAAAGAACACTTGTTCTTTATAGTATATACAGAACAAGCGTTCATATTCAATGGTTTTTATTGGGTAGTTGATTTGCAGGAGAATTTAGCTGTGCAAATAGAGGGGAATGGTAAGGAAGTTAAACAGAAAATACCGTCTGAAACACTAAAAACAAGAAATAAACAATCCATCCAACACCCGTGAAAATAACTAAAAACCTAATAATCCAAGGCCAACTCTGTTTGAACGAGGCAAGAAAACCTACATATAAAAACAATAGACCAATGAAAAAACTAACAAGCATTTCCAATTCACTCACATCTTTGCGTTATAATCTCCGTCGCCACATCATTAATCAATCCAATAAAAAATGGCATCCATCACTAAATAGTCTTTCGGCCTTCGATAGATCGTCGGGATAGTGGTTTGAAAAGTTAACGGGTGATGGATATGTTGTTCTTCTAACAAGTTGTAATCGAATTCAACTAAAGCTTGAATTAACGCTTGTGCCACTGTTTGAAATTGCTCTCCAACAGACAATCGTCGCGGGTCATCTAACAAAGTGCCATACGCCCCACCAACTAGTTCGTTCGTTTCCGTACAGAACGTTTTATATCTGTCGTCCTCACCCATGATGGCGACAGGGGCTAAACGACAAACATCAATAATGATTCCTTTTGTAATGAGCGTCCGACGATTCCCCTTCTCTTCAAAGAGAGTAGCATCTTCTTTTCGATAGCAAAAAAACTCGACAAAAGACGCATAACCACTACCAAAATGATTCCACTCCGCTTCACATACCAAGTTCGGAATACGGTTGATTCGATAAAATAGCCTGCGGATATGTGCTTCAATTTCTTCCTCGGAATAGGAATCATAGGGGAATTGCTGCCCAATAATTTTTCCATCGATTAGATTTTGTAATTGTTCATTCGTAAACATACAGGACACCTACCCTTTTCTTCATCAGAGATAAGTGAGTCATTATTCTCCATACTCTCTGCTCGTTCAATGAATTCAGAACACCGAGGATAACCAATTATCCCTTGTGAAAATTCGGTAACTCCATACAGTGTAGAAACTTTTGAAAACCAAAATACAGCAAACCATCTCTGACTCTGAATCGCACGCATATCGTTTAAAAACGTACATTAGCTAAAAGACGCTATTATGATTCCTCATTTACGTCGAAATTTCACCAGTAATCCAACCTTTTATAAACGTCTCCAAAGAGGAAGCGACCCACGTCCTGCTATCGTCTTCATGGTTCCATACGTAAATATCTTCCGTTTCAATACAGCCGTTTAGTATTCGATAGCCGAATAAATCACCACAACCGTTATCCGAAAAAAATAACAGATGATCAAACGGCATATACAAATCCTGATAGTCAGTGAAATTTCTAAAAAACGAATTATCCTTTACGATTTGAGTGGTCGACCATATTAAGGGGCAGCCAAATTGATCAAACACGCCATTTGTTTCACCGTATAATTGTACTAACTTCCTTGGTAATTCAACATGTAACACATCGGTAATGTGACTTATTTCAGCTATAGAATCTGGAGATTTGAATGCGTATTCTTTCGATATAGTGCCTATATATTCCTTCCACATCCACGCAACACATCCTTAACGAATTGGATTAAACTTTGGACGAATCCAGTTACGAATTATAAAAATCTAATGTTATTCATGCACTGAATTAGCACATCAGGCCTGTCTAAATAGATTAAGTGGCCTGATTGTTTCGCGAAAAATAAATGTGATTTGTTTGATAGACTTGCTTGCTCAATAATAAGTTCTTGCCATTTTTCTTCATACATCCGTAATTCCCACTCCGGCAAACCTTCATCTACTCCACGACTTATACAATATTCTTTATCTCTTCCGATAACGATTAAAGGAACGTCTGGAGAACTACTCAATCCTTTTATCTTTTCAGCATCACGTTTCCAATAGGTGATTTCTGAGCTCATAGCCTTGTATAGTGTTGGATTCACTTGAAATTCCAGTAATCTTTGCTGGATCTCAGTCGGAAATTGTTTTTGTTTTTCTGTTAATGTTGGATTAATAATTTCTCGTAACGCATCAGTCGTCATAGAAGAATAGAGTTGGTATTTTTCAATCCATGTCTCGTCTGTATTGTCCTCATCCAAAACCGGTAACTGCAATGTATCCAAAATGGCGAAATTAACAGAAGTCGAATCCACTAACACCAGCCCTCTTAGCAGCTCAGGATAAACCTTAGCAAAGTGTTGCGCACACAATCCGCCATAAGAATGTCCGACAAGAACAATGGGCTCTTGAATATCCAGTTGCTGCAACAACTCCTTCAACTCTTCAACAGTTGCTTCTGTAGTTCTGTTCTCATCCCTAAATTCGCTTAAACCTTGACCTGGTCTATGAAACAGTATGACTCGATTCGTTTTGCTTAGTTCCTCGGTGATTTCATACCAATCATCAAAAGAGCAACCTAATCCCGTGACGATAACAATCGGCGTACCGTTACTCCCTTTTTGATGTACTTCTAACAGTTTGTTGTTTATTATGATATTTCGACTAATGGTAATCACCCTTTTCCTAAGTCGGAACAGTCCATACCTTATGGATAGACGAATGACTCCTGATTGAGAAGCACGATCTTATTCACGCATATTCTCGATGTCCAGATTGCTTTCGAATTGTCCGATAAAGTAAATAGCTGCCCGCAACAAAGACTGTAAAAACACAGATAAATTGCAATGCAAATATGTCTACACCAATGATTTCTTTTATCAAAGCGATCGGATTAAAAAACAGATCCCAACTGTTGAATCGCAAAAACCTTCCAATGTACACTCCTAGCCCCGTAAGAACAGCTACGACAGTAAGCGCACAAAAACTAATGGCGACTGAATATTTCCTTCTCACGTTCCGTTCAAAAATATACAAAGACTCTAACCCTGCTACGATCGCAAAAAAGAAACCGAATCCAATCACAAACAATTTTGCCCAAACGATAATTTCGTTGCTGTATGCAACACTCGATTCCGACGAGTACCTTCCGACGTCTAGCATCCATAAAAATTTATCATTGGATATATGAATAAAGTCCGTTATAACATATACGGAATTTGGAAAAAACAATAACCAAAGAAGGAGCCAAAGGACAGATACACCAAGTTTTCTCTTTTTGATCGACATCTCAGCTTTTATGATGAATAACAGAGGCAATACAGCTAACAAGACATTCCACGATAACATCACATAAAGGAAACTACCATCCGCCAACAGCATGGCAAAACAAATCCCCCAATAGACAAACATGAACAATAGCAACCCTTTATAGTTCTCAATAAATTCTCCCATAGCCCCACCCGCATTCAGAAAGTTTTAGTATTTCTTGTTACGATAGAAAGTACCTTTTGCTATACTTCCCTTCATTCGAAGACAATATTTCTTTTAATTCCATCAAATCATCAATAACGTAATGCGCATGGGACAGTTCATCTTCTTTTGCATAGTCAAAATTACATCCTATAGATAGTAACCCATTATCTCTAGCTGCATTGAAATCCGATAGACGATCACCAACCACCGCCGCATTCGTTATTCCATATTGCTCTATAATACTCTTAACTAGATCAGATTTATTTAATGAGTCAATCTGTTGAATACTAAATATCTCTGTAATCCATTGATCCAGCTGGTAGTGACTTATGATTGCTTCTAGGTATACAGTTAACCCATTGCTTGCTATGTAGATGGCATAATGATTCTCATGTAAATAACTCAAAATTTCTTTCGTATTCGGATACAAGCTCCCATTGCCAGCACTTATGTTTTTCAGTAATTTTTCTAAAAAATACGAATCGATATATTCTCGATCTTTAGTGGAGTGATTCGGCAAAAGTGTTTCCCACACTTGCGGCAAAGGAGCTCCCATAATTTCCCGATATTGCTGGATAGGCGTTGGATCATCCCACTTATCCATAGAGCGCAAATGCTCAAACGTATCTTCAAGTGCGTATTCTAATATCAAATCTGTTTGAAAAAGCGTTCCGTCCATATCAAAAATAATCGACTTTGACATTCTATTCCTCCTTTATTTATAAACTGCAACTACATAGAAAACACTGAATGAAAAGTCATCGCATCTTAAGCAAACGAACGGAATGTCATATTTTTATACTTCTTGAATTGCTTAAACGACAGTTTATCAGCAAATTTTAATGAAAAAGATGCCCGTTTAATTCACTTATTCATCTCGTCTTCTAAGAGATTAATTAATTTTGTTGACTTCTCGGCAGATAAATATTGGGCTTTTCCATTGTGCTCAATTAACCCTTCAGATACGCCAATCGCTGGGTGTGGATAATAGCCAACTTCACTAATGTAAATTTGATAATACTTATCTGACTTAATACTTGTTTGGGTTACTTCATCTAATTCTAAATCGCTCAATAGTGATGTAACTTGTCTAATGAAATCTATATCACTGCTAACAACCGATTTGTTAGTAGTAATCTCCAATACTTCAATACTAGCTATATTCATGCGCTCGATTTCACCAAAAAATGAATATTGCTTAGTAAAATTTATATTCTTTATCGCGATAATTACAATAATAGCGACTAATAGGAAAGCAATAGAAATAAAAATTTTATTAACTTTCATTCAAAATCCTCCCCGTATCCGCTCAGAAATGTCTACAAATTATCCTTCTGCAATCTTGCATTCTCGTACCATGTTCATGGCATACAAAAGATCCAAATCTTCATCTATGTGCTTAGGTGTCCAAGGGATATAATGATCAGGTTGGATTCCCTTCCCGTGCAACGGATCGTTTGACGTTTTATGGATACGGCGAGACATCGGGTAGTAGAGTGCGTATATGCCATCCCACTCCTTGATGAGCAAATCGCTGTAGTCATTGATGCCCATTGTTGCGCGTCCAATTACGGTCGTTTTGGATGATTCCATGCAAATTTCCACAAAATATTCGGCGGCACTTGCGCAATAGACATCCGTCATCACGATTACATTCTTAGGGGAATTAGTACCTTCAAACTCAAGTGCTTCCGTCTCCAACTCATCCGAAAAGTCCATTGTCACAAAACCTTGACCGCGATATTTTTCACCTTCTTCTTCAATCGAATCAAAGAATTTTAGTGTCTCAACATCAGTGATGTCTTTTCTTAGCTGCTGGCAGAGTTGGATGAACAGCTCCGAGTTGCGATTGGTATAATTGAACTCCTTCAACTCACCGCCCGTGCTTGGGTGTTCATCTGGTGGAAAAATGTACGGCAATAAGTTCGAAAAAGATTTTCCATTCCCTCCATGATTGTTTCGTACGTCGATAATCAGATTTGTACATGCTTTTAGCTTTTCTTCATGGTTCTTCACGAAATCCAACGTCTCGTCAACGTTGGCGAAGCTTGGTAAAGTGAGCTGTAACGTCTCCTCATCAACTTCCTCCAACGAAGGTGCTAACTTTTTGAAGATGGGTTCATAATTCTTCAAATCGAACGTTAATCGTTCGCCGTTATCATCCTCTATTTCAATGGATGATGAATTATTGAGAAGATGTGTCCAGTCCTCACGTTCTGCACTTGTCTCCCGCAAAAAGCTTCGATCCGAAGTGATGATCATTTCGATTTCCTGTTGATCAATTGAAATGATCTTGGAGCCGACCGGAAACCTATCCTCCACGCAAGTCTCCACGACATAGAGCGCATCTTCATATCTTCTTATCCGGAAACCTCGAGTGCTCGGTTTTACGTCATCCGCCCCTTTTAGATTGAAAGACATATGTCGATCTTGAAAAGCCATGAGATATTCGCTGACGAGATCCGTAAAAACTTGCGGTGTAATTTGCTGACCGGATATCAATCTCTCAATTTCTCCAAAATAATGGGCAGGATCATCCCAGCCTCGTTTCTCATCATATCCTGCGTAGTCATGATGTACGATATCGACAATTTCTTTAAAAATTTCCATATACCGAGTCATTGACGCTCACCTTTTCCTTTCTATCGCTCGTTCGTGAGATAGCACAAATTACCCCAAGTTATAACTTCGAACCGCACCACGGACAATAGGTAATTCCTATACTTGCAGAACCACCATCATGAATGATCAAACCATAATCATTGTCATCTTCATCATAAATTACAATCTTATCAGGACATTCAAACGGATTACTATGCAAATCACATGTAAAACTCGCATGTACATTCATCTCTTCACAACAGTGTTTCAAATGTTACTCCCCCTCACTAGTACCCGCTCTCCAAGTACAGATTATTTATAAATGCTAAGTCTTACACTATTTGTTGTACTTTAAGACCAGGTATTTCACAAAGTAGATGCTTGTAATAATCTGAACGAAACGTAAAACCGCCAAATTCCTCGTGTGTCGTACAAGAAAACCAAGCGAAATTATTCTTCATAAATGTAATGTCTTCGGGTAAATTAGGCGCAACCCAATCATATAAAGTATTTGCGAATTTTGTTAACAACTTATACGTTTCTTCATTTGACTCGATTACATAAACTGTTGCAGCTGGACCTTTTGTGATCGTATTAGCCCACTTTTTCGTTTTATACGTTTCTAGGGTGAAAGGAGCGAAGTGTGCAAGTATTTCTTGATTATAGTTGAGTTCTCTTCTTGTTATGAAATAGAATTTATCAGAATTACGCGTTAAAACTTTCATTAGTTGCCTATATGTTTCATCTTTAGGGTTCTCAATTAACTCCCAGTATTCCATGTTAAACTCCTATTCTTTTTTATTAAAACTTCATCATTGGCCTATTCCATTCATACTGTTCTCACGGAATCGAGCCAGTTTGTTGTATTGCATCTCTTTGATTCATCTTTAATTTCCGTTTTAATCTACTTTGAGAAACCAATACTTGATTGCCTTAACACTGGCAAATCATTAACACATTACCGTCTGGATCACTAATGTTGAACCAGTGACCATTTTCAATTTCAGTCAATATGTTGACTTCCTTAGATACGGCGTATTCATAGGCAGCCTCAATGTCTAGCGTATCAAAGTGAAATCTCGGCATTCCATCACGTTTAAACTTCTCAAAAACCTTACTATCTAGCACAAGATTGACATTTTCCAATGAAATCACATAGATGTGTCCATGCATAATTTCTCCATCTGCTGGAACTCCTAACAAACCGCAATACCAATCTCTTGCCTTTGCCACATCACTTACTGGGATGAAAATTGTACTAATTCTCGTTCCAATTGGACTATCCATAACTTTTTAACTCTCCTTTTAGTCACTTATCTAGATAAAGCTAACCTATTATGCAAAAGAGAACTTATGAACTTGATCTTAACGTAATTGTTTCAGACAATTCACCTTCTACATTTACTAAAATCGTAGATGTATTTGGCGTTTTGCGATCCAATTTAATGACATCACCACTATCATAAATGCCGTTATTATTGAAAACTACATCGCGAATACCCCATCCTAAGAAATCACTGCTTTCAACATCGAAGTTGAAGTTGCCGAGCTTTTCAAGGTTTTCTCCTTTGTACGTAATTTTTATACGCTGCGTCTCTTTCCCCCAGAAATTTGACTCAGTCATTAACTCGCAAATCCAGTTGTCACTTTCCCCTTTGAATGCAATACTACTATTATTTTGACAAGACGCTAGCATAAACATTGAAAACACAACGAGTATGCAATATAAAAACTTCTTCAATGTGTTCCTCCCCCATCTTTTTATTATTCTGTATGTAAAACAGGCTAGTTGCTAAAAAGTGCTGTAATTTGATAAAGAAGCAAACAATCACCATGACCGTTTGTACAAGCTCTCCCCTTTTAGATTCCACAAATCTACACAAAACCCTTCATTTTCTAGCGATAAAAAAAAGAAGCGCTGTATGTAGAAACGCTTCCAAAAGGTGTTCAGGCAATAATGTTATATGCATTCTATAAATACCCACTAGGCGATTCTCGGTCACCTTCCATCTTGTAATCCAACTTCACTTCTGATTGATCACGTACATTTTTGCATCATGATGGAATTCCCTATATCTCTTTCTTCTCCAATCGACAAATAAGCCAAACGTGATTAGTAGAATTGTAACCAGTAAGAAAGGCATTGTTTCAGCACCCCTTCTCGCTAAGCATTTACTTCATGGGCCTTTGCCTTTTCGTATTCCTTCTTCATTTCAAAAACAGTTAGGGCAACCACAATCCATAAGACAGGACTAGACAAGGATATGCCTACTTGTGAGTTGCCGCCAAGCAACGTGAATATAACGATTAAACTCAGTAAATAAGATACCAAGCTAACATTCCACCAAAAAGAAGATTGCGCTGACTCCACTTCTTGAAAATGTATTGTGAAAAAGCCTAACAAAACTACCAATAGTAAAAGTCCAATCAGCATTGGTTTTGGTAAGAACAAAAAGTCATTTAACTTAGGAAAGAAATCATAAGCCATTAATAGTGTCAGTGGGATGAGGATGAATATCATCACATATAACTCTTTACCTTTCACATTCATCTCACCTCTCACAATTGTATACGTATGAATGTCTAAATAGTTTCATTGCTCCAATAGTCTAACCCGCTAAATCTACAAAAACGTCTAACGCCCGGGCATGCTAGCAATATTTCCTTATCCCTATAAAAGTTATCCAAGCCACCCGAAGAAATCCGTTGTAAACAAAACAATCAAGATCATAACGCCAAAACCTAATTGGCTAATAGTAAGCAAATAAGCTTTTTTGTTTTCGTCATACTTCCATTCGAAAAACGCTCTCGTTAATTCTGTTAATGCAATTAACACAAAAACGACATAGGTTGATTTCAAAAACCAATCACGATCCTCATGTATTCTACCGATATTGATAAAATAAGCAAAGAACAAAAAGCCAATACAAGCGATCCGAAGTGTCCAATCAATCATCTTATGCTGTTTATTTATGTGATGATAGGAGGAACTACTTCTTTTCTTAACTTTGAGCAAATTCTGCATTATAAGATTGAACAATGATATTGCTAACACGATAATGATGATTAGAAGAATTAATTTCAACCAGTGAAATGGATCGATACCATACATGCATGCTCCTCTCCTCCTACTGTATAGACGCCAAAAAAATAAAAAAAGTTTCATTTTTTTAATTATATTAATAATACTAACAGATGACCATCTCTAAGTGCGAATTTATTCAACAAAAAAACACCGTAATTAACGGTGCTTATTCTTGTTCTATCAGTATTTATCTTTTTATGCTACATTTTTCAGTCAGCAGTAAAACGTTTCTACGTACACTTACCTTACCGAGAAACTAACTCAGTTACTTCCTTCGGTACAGTAAAATCTTCGATATCATTGAAATAACTATACGTCGCGTTCAACTTTTGGCGTGTTTTAAAAGAGTTGCCTTTGCTGTATGTTTTCATATCCGCATACATATTGAAGCCCGTCACATAGGACATTTTTTTGTTAATTTTAATAGTGATTTCCATGCGATCAATTAAGAGGAAACCTTCTTCACTCGGTCCGACTTCTGGGAAGATTTCTTTGAATCTAGGGAATTCATCACGATCTAATGTAAGTTTCAATACATAGTCGTAACCGATTGCTTCTAATTTGAAATCATCGTTGAACGTTTTGAACTTGGCAAGATCGACAAGCGGATTGGTTGTCGATACAAGCGTTCCGAATGCTTCTTTCAATGGATCCGTTTCAGACTCACGCAAACCTTGTTCCCGACTGTCCGCGACAACCGTTTGTTCACCAACGTCATAAATGTCCATGTTCCATACTTCCCCGCCTCTTGGCTGGACTGTTACTTGACGATGGACTTTCATTGGGTCTAAAAAAGCATCCATATTCATATCGAAATTCACACCGGATTTTTCGGTCTTTTCAGGATCGCCGTCAAAAACCGTTCCATTATATTCGTCATACACGACGTGTGCACTGACCGAAGTTAGTGAAGAATTCATCGCTTGCTCAGATTTGTCCAATAAGTCACCAGCTGTTAATTTCTTTTGTGGTTCTTCTGCATTGTTACATGCCGTTACTAGAAGAACGAGCGAACTGACGACAAACGCACTAAGTATTTTTTTCACAATATACTTCCTCTCTACAAAACCTACGTTCATTTTACTGGAAGAATTACACTTCATCAATGCTTTAGACGATTTTTCTGGCGTGTAAGTTGCATAGACTTGCAAACAGTTTTATTCAACAGCCGAAAAACACCACTTCCCAATTGTAAAATTGTCGATTGCATGCATGTCTGGTTCATAACCAATCCCATTGCTACGCGGGACAGCAATCACACCATCTTGGACAACTACTTCAGGTGTAATAATGTCTTTTTCCCAATAACGTGATGACCCGGCTGTATCACCTGGGTAAACAAAATTAGGTAATGACGTCAACGCGATGTTATGTGCACGACCAATTCCTGCTTCCAACATGCCGCCACACCAAACAGGCACACCCCGCTCCATACAATAATCATGAATTCGTTTCGCTTCCGACAATCCGCCAACCCGTCCGATTTTTACATTAATGACTTTTGTACTTCCTAGCGTGAGTGCTTTTCGTACATCGTTCAAGGAAAGGATGCTTTCATCTAGACAAATTGGGGTCTTCAATTCTCGTTGTAACACAGCATGGTCAACAATGTCGTCATGGCCAAGTGGCTGTTCAATCATTAAGAGGTTGAATGCATCCAGTTCCTTCAACAATTCAATATCATCTAGTGAATAAGCGGAATTGGCATCTGCCATCAAAGGAACATCGGGAAATGCAGCGCGTAATGTACGAAGTAGTTCAACATCAACACCCGGTTTAATTTTCACTTTGATACGTCGATACCCTTCGTCCAAATAGCCTTGTACTTTGGCTACCAGTTCCGAAAAACTTGCTTGCAAGCCAATACTAATGCCAACTTCAATCTCTTTTCGAGTTCCTCCTAACGCTTCCGCTAACGACATGCAGTTACGCTTAGCATATAAATCCCAGACGGCAGTCTCTACAGCCGCTTTCGCCATATTATTTTTGCGGATGGAAGAAAAGATTGTCCCAACTTCATCTGGATGAGTAATGTCTTTTCCTAGCAATAAAGGGACTAGAAAATCAAGGATCATATGTACATTCGTATCGACGGTTTCTTCTGTGTACCAAGGGGCTTCAAATGCCACCGATTCGCCCCATCCACAATTTCCGTTTTCATCTTGAACTTCAATGACTAAAAACTGCTTGTCTTGCATTGTGCCGAAGCTCGTGGAAAAAGGTTCTTTCATTCGCATTTTTAGTCTTCGGACGGTCACTTCTGCTATACGCAATTTCATCACCTCATAAAAACATCCTGCCACAAAATGACAGGACGCCTGTTGGAATTACAATTCTACTTTCATGCGCCATCCAAAAGGATCAGGCAGTTTTCCTGTTTGAATCCCTGTCATTGTATCATAGATCTTTTTCGACAACTCGCCGATTTCGCCATGATTGACGACCAACTTCTTATCTTGCCAAAACAGTTCGCCGATTGGAGAGATAACCGCTGCCGTTCCTGTACCGAACGCTTCTTCTAACAGTCCGGACTCATATGCTTCGAATAATTCTTCCATTGAAATTTGACGCTCCGTAACCGGAATAGCCCAGTGTTGCAATAATTCAATCACCGATTTGCGTGTAATCCCTTCTAAAATGCTACCGTTTAGTGAAGGGGTAACAACTTCTCCGTTTATTTTGAAGAATACGTTCATTGCACCGACTTCTTCAATGTACTTATGTTCTTTTCCATCCAACCATAACACTTGGGAATAGCCTTTCGCCTCCGCAACTTCTTGTGCTTTCATTGCACCTGCATAATTCCCTGCCGTTTTTGCACTACCAGTCCCACCTTTAACCGCACGGACGAATTCTGATTCTACAGCAATGCGGACAGGATTAATACCTTCCTTGTAATACGCACCAACTGGTGAAAGGATAATCATGAAACGGTACGTCTTCGAAGGTGCAACCCCAAGATACGGTTGTGTCGCAAAAATGAATGGACGTATGTATAACGAAGTACCTTCAACATTAGGAATCCAATCTTTATCAATTTGGATTAACTTCCGCAAACCTGCTAACGCGAGCTCTTCATCGAAAGCCGGCATGCAAAGACGTTCATTGGAACGGTTTAACCGCTTCATATTCTCATCTGGTCTGAACAATAGCACCTCGTCTTCTTGCGTGACATATGCCTTCAATCCCTCAAATACTGTCTGACCGTAGTGGAAGACAATCGCAGCAGGATCCAACATAATCGGTTCGTATGGGACGACTTTGGCGTCATGCCATCCTTTACCTTCTGTATAGTCCATTGTAAACATGTGATCCGTAAAAACAGTTCCGAACGAAAGCTGATCAAACGCCGGCTTCTCTTTCGGATGATTCGTCAATTGTACGTGAATAGATAATTGATCCATTCAGAACCCCTCCTCTATGTATGTATAGTTTTACATTATACACGAAATCATAAAAACTGATATGATATTATGGAAAGATTGGAGGGATGCAAATGAGTGACAACATGAAGATGCCCGGTGAAGAAAGACGGGAACTGCTATTGGAAACATTACGGACAGCGACAAAACCTTTCACGGGCAAAGAACTAGGAGAAATGACAAACGTAAGCCGCCAAGTGATCGTCGGTGATATTACGTTGTTAAAAGCAAAAGACGAGCCGATTATCGCGACAAGTCAAGGCTATTTGTATATGCACACATCATCCGGCCCCGATAAGATTGAAAAAACACTTGTTTGCCAACATACACCAGAACAAACTGAAGAGGAATTAAATATTCTTGTAGATCACGGGTTAATTGTAAAAGATGTCCGAGTCGAACATCCTGTTTACGGAGATTTGCGTGCATCGATCATGGTATCCAATCGACAGGAAGTGAAAGCATTCATTCGTCGAGTGACCGAAGCAAATGCCGTATATTTGTCCAACTTATCAGAGGGTGGCGTCCATATGCATACCGTCAGTGCGGACAATCCTAGTCAAATTACAAGTGCAGAAGCAGCATTAAAAAAAGCGGGTATCCTCATTGAATGAGGGATACCCGTTTGTTATTTTTATAATGCTTCTTCATCAACAATCAGTTTAGTGTTTGGCAATGCGAAGGTGATTTCTTCTGCGCGTAGGATATCAAGGATTTTGTAATTTACTTCTTCTTTTATATCCAGATAGGCTCCCCAATCGGTCGTCTTCGTGAAGAAGTACAGCATAATATTCATGCCGTTTTCCTTGTATTCATCAAACTTCACGAAAATGGTCTCCTGATGAACACCTTCATGACTGCGTAATATATGTCTAATGTCTTCAATGCTTCTTTGAAGTGCATCTTTGTCGGTAGTAGGCGCTACTCGAATGGTGAAGGAGACTTGCCGTTTGCCCATCTTACTCCAGTTCGTAATCGCTTCATTCGCTAATGTGGCATTGGGAACCGTTACAAGCGCTTGACCGAACGTGCGGATTTTCGTACTTCTAAAAGAAATGTCCTCTACTGTTCCTTCGACAGTTGGCGTATAGATCCAATCCCCGATCGTAAAGGGTTTTTCCGTAATGATGACCACTCCACCGAAAAATTGTGCTAATGCGTCTTTTGCTGCAAGCGCAAACGCCAATCCGCCAATTCCAAGACCCGCGACGAACGTACTGACGTTATACCCAAATTCCTGAGCGATGATGCTCAACGTAATCACAATAATAATGAAGCGCAATGCTTTTGAAATAAAAGGTATTAATATGTCATCGATTCGCATATTGAATCGATTGTTCAGTCCTGAAAAGAAACTTGAGGTAGCTCCTGTCAAATTGTAAAAACCCCAAGCGATGACAATGACGATGGACGATCTGATCAGGTGTAAGAATAGCAGATTTTTTTGATCGATATAGGGGAAATACCCGATTGCTACATAGACACCGATGATCGTCACAAGCCATTGAAACGGTTTTTCAAACGACAATAATATTGTTGAAAAGAAACTATTCGGTGCTTTGTTACTCAGTTTTAAAATGAGTGTAAAAATGTATTTTGCAAACACTTTCCGAAACAACCAAAATAATAATAAGACTCCTAATGCAATACCCGTATGTACAACTTCATACCTCGTAAACCATTCATTCCAATCCAAAATTCATCACTCCTAACACGTCCATCTTAACAAATCATGTTAAGGAGAAAAAGTAATAGCTATTAAAATATCAAATTTCAACGAAAAAACTCCTATGGATTTTTATCGTGTATCCAATGCTAAATCGGTTTCATCACTCAGTTGTTGAAGGAACGTAACCATGAATGTATGACGTTGTTCGGCAAGCCGTTTTCCTTCATCCGTCACCATACGTTCTTTTAACAATAACAGTTTCTCAAAAAAATGCGTGACAGAGGATGTCTCTTTCGAGCGGTATTCCGCTTCTGTCATGTCTTTCCTCGTCACTTCCTCCGCATCGTATAATTTCCGACCGCGTGCACCACCAAATGCAAACGTTCGTGCAATTCCGATTGCCCCCATGGCATCTAATCGGTCCGCATCCCGAACAATCGCACCTTCTATGGAAGTAATGTCCCGCTCGTTCCCACCGTTAAAGGAAACGCTGTTGATTGTCTTTTGAACGGTCTCTATCGTTTGTTCGTCTGCACCAACTTGAGATAGAATTTGACTTACTGAATGAGCGCTGACTGATTGATACTTCGGGTCTTCGATATCATGTAACAGCACAGCAAGCGTAATGATGGACACGTCAGCATGTGGGATTGTGCCTGCTATCTGTTTAGCATTTTTTAAAACACGTACGATGTGATCAAAATCGTGACTTGCATCGAATTCGTTGTAAATATTTTTGACAGCCATTGTACACTTCTGAATAATTGTTTGCATAAGCTAGAGCTCCTTTTCGTTGAGTCGACTGAAAATTTAGGCGTATCATTGACGTTTACTGTCGATTCATGTATAGTTAATGCAACCATGTTAATAATGGGAAGACATTGAATTGCCGAGGGAGGAATAAGTATGTACCAAGGTAAAGTAAAATGGTTCAGCAATGAAAAAGGGTATGGGTTTATTGAAACGGATAATGGCGAAGATGTATTTGTACATTACACGGGCATTAAAGCCGATGGATTTAAAACATTGGATGAAGGCCAAACCGTTTCATTTGAGATTATTGAAGGAAACCGTGGTCCTCAAGCGGCAAATGTCTTACCAATCACGTAAAAAATAACGAATTATCCCGCCAAGCTATGACAAGGCGGGTTTATTTTGTTAATTTATTCATTTCATTGCCTAAGAACTGTAATTGTTCACCGATTGTACACGTTTGAATGCAAAATTGATGGGCTTTTGTCTTTCCGCTATCTTTTCTCTGTTGACGTTTGACAAAACACCCTTCACAATACGTATCAAGCAGTTCATCAATTTCCTTCATAATTGATAATTTATCCATAGAAGCCTCCTGATCGTAACATTTATTGTAGTATGCTTTCCATTCTGATGCAACTTATGAAAGGAGGATACGCCATGCTTGAAGTATATGTAGATGGAGCAAGTGCTGGAAACCCCGGGAAAAGTGGAATCGGTATTTTTATTAAAGGTGAAGGGCAACAACTGAAAATTGCCGAGCCAATTGCACCAACAAATAACCATACTGCTGAATTTATTGCCCTCCTAAGAGGAATGGAAGAAGCTGCAAAACTAACGACTGGAATCGTTTCTGCCCGTTCAGATTCGAAAGTCGTCGTCGCAGCAGTGGAGAATGAATTTGTTAAAAATGAGCTACATAAAGAGTACTTGCATAAAATTCTATCCATTGCAAAATCCTTTGACTTCTTTTTTATAAAATGGATTCCAGATCACGAAAACCGAGCGGCAGATGCGCTCGCCCGCGAAGCAATCCATAAAAGTGGACAATAAAAGAGCATTTACCTGACAGGTTCTCCTGTTGTCGGTAAATGCTCTTTCTATTATTTTGCCTTCATGAATGTCACAGTGTTTTGGATGCTATCAAAAAGAACCCATTCCTGATCGTCGATAACTGCCCCTACATTGACAAGCGTCTGTTCTTGCCCGAGTTCGTAGGGCTGCCCAAATAACAAAACCTCTTCCACATGACCATCTCGTTGTAAGCCTGACGTATGGCTATGGCCGTAAAATGTCACAGGCTGAGAAACTTCAGGTTCTATTAAAGCCCAAGGATTTCCTCCCCATTTCCATTGGTGGCCGTGAATGACTTCAGCCATGCCAAGTTCGATTTTTTCGGGCATTGCCGAAAGAATGCCGAGTAATGGGTCATCTGTATTTGTAATAAGCAGAATTCGTTCTTCCTGATTCCCTTTGACCGATGGAAAAGTTAATAACTCGACAAATCCATCGGGTAACAGCATGACTTCTGCAAGATTATTATAACGATGTTCACTAACGTGACGTTTACTAATCGTGCATTCAAAAAGATCGCCTGTTCCGATCAATAGCGCATCGGGTACTTCTTGTTTAATGTGCGCCAATACGCTTTTCAAGTCTTCTTTCGAAGAATGAACATCCCCGATAATGGCATATTTCATTTGCATCGTCATTCCGCCTTCTTTTCAACTTTTTTCAATTTCGATCGGTTCTTTGGAAATCCAATCACTGTAACTCCCAACATATAAGCGGACATGTTCAAAACCGTTCTGCTTCAGCATCGCATATAGCGGTGCTGCTGTCACACCACTCCCGCAGTATACGATGACTGACTGATCTGTTTGAACGACATCCTCTAATCGGTCTTTCATGTCTTCATTCAAATTGAAGGAACCACTCTGTTTCAATTGTTCCCAATCAAAGTTCAATGCGCCCGGAATACGTCCAGCAATTGGATCGATCGGTTCAACTTCACCTCGGTATCGTTCAGCGGAGCGTGCATCCAACAACACATGATTCCGATTGCCATGAACAGTCTCTTCGACTAGTTCTCGAGTTGCTAGTATCTCTTCCTTCCACTCTGGTTCTACCTTTGAAGGAGACGGTTTTACTCGTTCTTGACTCAGCGGTACACCATGTTCTTCGAATGTTGTAAACCCTTCAATTGCGATAAAGGCATTCCTAAAACCAGCATATTGCAGAATCCACCATGCTCTGGCAGCGAAAGGACTTCCGCCGTCATCGTAAACGATGATTTCATCATCCAACTCCAAACCGCTCTTTCTGAATAAATGTGTCAACGCTTCCTTGTCAGGTAGCGGGTGTCTGCCAGCATCCTTCGTCATATCTGACAAATCCTTTTCAAGGTCCCAATAGAGCGCGCCTTCGACATGTTTTTCTCCATATTTTTGCAAACCGAGTGCTGGATTTTGCAAATCATATCGTGTATCAATCCACTTTACGACTTGAGCATCCACTTGTGTAATCGACTTAAAAAAGTTTTGCATGTCAACCCATCTCCTTCAACTGGATTTTACCGTAAACCTGCCGCCATTCCTCCAGCTGGTGAGCATCGAGTAAGAGAGCGCGCTCGGATTCGATTTGTTGTAGACTTTGCGTCATTAAATGAAGACGGAGACCTTCCGCTTCCGTTTCAATCCATTGCTCCGCCCATTGCTCAATCCGCTCTTTCTCTTTCCCTAAATACATAGAGGCATCCTCTTTTAAACGCTCTTCCAACAAGTCTCTTAAGATTAACCGTTCACCTTTCTCAAAAAACGCTTTTTGGTTTTTAAATGCACGATTTACATCTTTATAGATGGTAGGATCTTCAAATGGTTGAGGGAATGAAAGCATTACTGCATCCTCTGTTTCATATGGAGAGGGTGCAATGGATCGGTCTTTTTCCGCGAGTCGGCGTAACTCGTTTCGTTGACGCTCTTTCAATTGCTTATTCATGAAATTCAACATACGTAAATTCGTCACTTTTAACTCCTGCGATAAATCGAAACCGACCATTTGAACCGTTTCTGCTAACGCAATGTGCAGCGCCTTGTCTGAAGAATAATTGGCAAATGTCGACGGACTATACCCTTCTTTGAAGAAGTCTCCAAATCGAAGGAATACCCGTTGTAAAATATAATAAACCAATTCATTTAATTCGTTGCTAGACGCTTTTCGAATGACCTCTGTAAAGCGTTGAGAAAAATGCGAGCGGATTTCTTGTTCAAATCGATCAAGTTCCTGCATGCGATCCGCTTTACGGGATTGGTTCAATTCCGTTCTTTCAATTAATGTACGGAGCCGTTCAACGGTTTTCGACACTTCATCTTCCAATGCTTGAACAGCTAAACTTTTGAGATCTTCTTCTAAGAAGCGTTCAAAGTATTGCTCAAATTCGGCCATGGCAGGTTCCGTTTCATTGCTCAGTTTCGCTTCAAGCGCCTGGATGCTGGAAATCCCATGAACACGCGGGTGACGGATTCCAAAAGTCGTCAGTTCTTGTTTCACAAAGTCTTTCACTGCTTCCGCTTCTTCTTCGTTTGCCGCAAGATCAATTGCATTCACGATGAAAAACATTTTATCTAACTCAAATGCATCTTTGACACGGCCAAGTTGAATAAGAAACTCGCGATCTGCACGGGCAAATGCGTGATTGTAGTACGTGATGAATAAAATCGCATCCGCATTACGGATATATTCGAAAGCAACATCCGTATGGCGGGCATTTATGGAATCAGCACCTGGAGTATCAACAAGCGTAATGCCCTTTCTCGTTAACGGACAATCAATGAACAAATCAATTGCATCGACAAAACAACTACGGTCTTCTTCAGCAACGAATCGTGTAAATTCTGCTTGATCAACATTCATCGTCTCACCTAAATGCCCACCGTACGTTGGATATCCCTTTTGGAATGCGCGTATGAACGTCTTATGGATATGTAGACTTTCATCTTCTAATGCTTTCGTCAGCACAGTTTCCGCTTTGTTGAATGCATCCTCTAATGATGTAATGGGTGTGCCTAAAGCATCAAATGAAAAAGCGACATCTTCTGTCATCTGCTGAACTGATTTTAAATGGACATCCGCAGTTCGATCCTCTTTTCCTGGCTGAATAGGTCGAATACGGTTAATGGCTGCGGTTGTTGGGTTTGGTGACACTGGTAATACACGATCTCCCATGAGTGCGTTGGAAAATGATGATTTTCCAGCACTGAACGCACCAAACAAAGCGACAGTGAATTCTTGTTGGGCTAACCGGTCTGACTTATTGTGTAAGTACGTTGCGGTATCTGAGAATCCAGGAATATGCATAACCGCATCTGCTATGTGAAGTGCTCGATCGATGACAGCTTGTGCATCAGTATGATGTACAACTTCAGGTTCCATAACTTCTTCTGTATGTACGATCTCATCCTCGGATACTACTTGACTATCCGTTTCCATCTGACTAAGGTCAATCGTCTGCATGTCTTCACGTACTTGCCATTCCTTCAACAACTGTCGACTGTCAGCAAGCAATTTTGCTGAAGGCGACGCCAAGCTTTTTTCAAACTGTTTCAGTTGTTCTCGAATTTCTTCCACCTGATAGATAGCGGACAGTTTTTGTTCGTACACATCGATGGTATGCTGGAGTTGTTCAGCTTCTTCATTACCGGTTGACGCAGCGAGTTCAGACATTTTCATTTTCCAGTCATCCGTCCGCTTACGGAAGATTTGTTGAATTGCTGTTTTCATTTGATCTGCCATGTTTAAGATTGTATCGCCAGTCATAACATCAGATACATTCAAATGCGCATCAATTTCCTCAAATGGAATTTGCATATTCATCTCATCGATTTCCATAGAACGTTCATCGGACATCAGACCTGCATTTTTCAATGTTTGTTTCATTAAAGCCTTCAAATGGACTTCAATTTGTGTATGGATAAGGGACGCAAGATTATTCGCTAATTCCGTTTTCCTTTTTTCTCTTTCCTCAGCTGTCTTTTTCGCTCCGAATAAAAAACCTACTTTAAACCGAGGTGATTTTGCTTCTAAATACAGTTTCAACAACTCGCGTGTATCGAATGGACTGATAGATGCGTTGCGCAACAACTCATTTCGTTCCCTTTCGAATGTTGCGTAAAATGCATCTGCAGACAGGAGCGATACACGTTTCTTTACTGCATTCAATTCCTTTTGTAAATCTTCAGATTGACCCCATTCATCCTCATCGATTAGATGCGCGTATGCTGTTTGACGCTCAGCTATCTCATCTTCCAAAAAGTTCACGTGTTCTTCTTCAAACTTCCGTAATGATTGCTGGGCGTTTGATAAAAACTGTTCTTTCCAGTTTTCCATAGACCCTTCTACTATTGCTTTTACTTTTACAAAATCATTATGGGGATGATCCATGGCACGTAATGATGTATAAAAAATCCCTTTAGGCTCTACGCCCCATAACGAAAATGAGTCTTCCACAGATTGCTTGAACGCATCAAACGACAACTCACTTTCTCGGTGCTTATCGATTTGATTGATGATTAAATAGACATTCGGATTGAAACGCAATAAATCCTTTGTAAACGTAAAATTCAATTCCGATTGGACGTGGTTATAATCCATCGTATAGAAGACGAGATCGGCTAAATGTAATGCCGATTCTGTTGACAAGCGATGAGCATCATCCGTTGAATCGACACCAGGCGTATCCATTACGGTAATCGCTTCTGGCAGTGCAGATTGCGGATGGCCAATGTCGATAAGAGAAATTTCCGCTCCGTCTTTGCTAAATGATTTGATAGCATCAAAAAATCCATGCCCTTCAAATTTTACGGTAGATCCATCTGTCTTATGTACAATTGCAAATTCATGGTTTGATTTTTTCACTTTAACGATATTCGCACTTGTCGGTATCGGACTTGAAGGTAAGAGATCTTCCCCGGTCAGTGCATTAATCATTGAAGATTTCCCTGCTGAAAAGTGTCCAGCAAAGCCAATAACAAATTCCTCGTCTACTAATTTTTGTGCTAAGGAATGTGCTTTTCTTACTCGATCTTCGTCATTACCTTCCTTGAACAGTTGTCCATGGATGGCTGTTCTTTCTAAAACATCAGTATGAGACATAATTCCCGACCCTTCCATCTAGTTGATTCCACATCTAATCATAACACTTTTTTCTAATCTAACTACCTACAAAGTGCTTTGAAATTACTCTATACTTTATTCCCTCGATAATGGTATTATTAGACTATACATATTAGAAGGAAAGGAGTGCCTTTATGAGTACTTCATCAACGATTCAAAAAGTGTTAAACGGTGCTATTTCCTCTTTAACGACAATCATACCCCTTAAATTTGATGTGCTTTCACCAGTTCTGACGTCCCAACCTTATGAACAGAAGGAGTTAAGTGTTCTCATCCAGATGGTTGGCGCGATAAAAGGTCGATTAATCCTCGATGCAAATAGTGATATCATTCAAATGATTGGCCAATCCATGTTCGGTATGCGTATTGAAGGTGAAATGATTGAATCCTTTACAGGCGAATTAGGCAATATGGTTGCAGGAAATTTGTGTACCGTTTTGGAACAACATGACTTTTCACTCGACATTTCGACGCCGACAGTTATGGTTGGTGAAACGAAGCTTTATGGCTTTACACAAGCATTCAAGTTACCGCTTCGCTTTGACAGCGGGACAACGATGAATGTCCTTTTAACAATTGATGAGCAAGCATAACAAAAGCTGTCTTACGATGGGTTTCTTACCATGAAAGACAGCTTCTCTTATTTCATTTGCGTACAACTGTCTTGCTTTCCACTGGGAAAGCTTTTGAAACAGTTGTTTTCAGCTCTTTTTCTGAACCTTCCATTAAGACATGTATACTGCCATAATCTTCGGAAGTGCGAATGAGGCGGCCTGCTCCTTGACGTAAACGTAAAAGCATAAATGGTAAATCAACGTCTTCAAAAGGATGCTTCGCATTTTTTCTACGCGCATTAAACAACGGATCATTTGGTGGAAACGGTAAATCATAGATGACAACTCTCGTTAAAGCGTCCCCCGGAATATCGAGCCCTTCCCATAAATGATAAGAGCAAAGGATGCGCACGTTCTTCTGTTGGAAATCCCGAATGATCGCCGATAGTTCACGTTCTCCTTCAAACGCAATGTTCTGCTTGTGTTCATCAGAAAGTGCACGTTGGAACGCACGCATTGATACTTCAGATTTGAATAAAATCAACGTTTGTTCCTCATTTTCAAGGAGACTTTCTACATAATTTGTTTTTCCACCTGAATCGACGTCAGCTAGAACAACTTCCATCGCTTGTTCATAGTCAAATGGTGAATCCACAGAGAATGATAGGAATTCTTCAATTCCCAAACTATCGAGGATGTAAGAAAAGTCCTGATCGACCGATAAAGTTGCTGATGAAAACACAATTGGAATATTTGAGGAGAATAACTTTTCTCTTAAAATGTCTGTAACGAGACGAGGCATAATAATAAGCGTCATTTCGTCTTTTCTTTCCTCCAACCAATCAACTGCTTCATTGTCAGAGATGAATAGTTCCAACGAGAAAATGTATTGTTCCAAATACTCTTCAACCATCGTCAAGTCATATTCCGGAATAATGTACAATTCACCTTCAAACACGAATTCTTCCAATAGCGCAGTCGAAATTGTCATTGCTTCTTTTCCTACAGCAACAAGTTCATCGGTTTTCGCAATGGCTTTTCGTGTTTCATCATGATTGCTTGCATTTGTGCGAAGCAAACGGAAAAAATGCTCGTGGGCATCAATCAGACGCTCCATCAATTGCAATGTCTCTTCACGAATGCCATCGACCATTACCCGTTCCAATAGATTCAATAACGTATTATTTTGCACTTCATAGGTCAATGCTCGTTGCGCAGAATACTCTAACAAATGACCTTCGTCAAAAACGACCATTGATACTTCTGGTAATAATGCCAATTGTCCTTGTCGCTTTCTCGACTCTTTCGTCCAAATATGTTCCATATAAAAGTCGTGTGAACAAATGATCAAATCGACTGATTCCCGGTAGTGATTTCTGTGGATCGTTTGCCCACAACGATTGCGCACATCACAAGCTGCACATTGTTGGATTGGATGGAAATTAATCGACTTCCACTGTTCATCATTCAAATCAGGATAATCTGAGCGTTCACCGTACGGAAAAATAGATTGAAGTGATGCGTTCCCTCGTACAAATTCAGGTAATTCACTTTGAACGATATCTGCATATTCTTCCTCTGATGAATCGGCGGTCTCCTCTAGTCGTTTCAAACAGAGGTATTGGTCCCTCGCTTTTGCTAATCTTACATCAATGTCAATCGCTAATGCTTCACTTAATTTATGGATGTCGCCTTCTTTTTTCACAAGTTGGTCGATTAACGTTTCGTCCGCACAAGAAATCAATGCAGGCTTTCCGGTATAGCGTGCATAAGCAATGGCCGGTAATAAATATGCGATTGTTTTACCTGTTCCGACCCCAGCCTCCGCCATTAGGACTTTCTTTTCTTTTAATGCTTGCTCGATTTGAAATGCCATATAAATCTGTTCATCTCGACATTCGAAACCTTTTTCTGTTAGATCGTCATACAACGTATCGCCAATCCAGTCATTCAACGATTCATAAAATGATTTTTCTTTTGATAATACAAATGGCATTTGACGCTTCATCGGCATCGACCCTTTCTTTTAAGCATATGGTAGAGGTTAGAAAAAACTCTATATAGACCGTTCCTCTGCGCTCCAAAAGGCACGCTTTCCGCGGGGCGCGCTTGAGCCTCCTCGTCCGCTACGCTTCGCTTTGCTTCCTGCGGGGTCTCAACAATCGCGCTAAATCCCGCAGGAGTCGTCCTTTTTCCGCTCCGATCCACTCTTAAGTTTAAAAAAGAACCGTTTTAAAGTAAGTAGGCATATAGAAAAAATGCATGACGGCGAGTTGACCTTCATGCATTTTTCACATTTTGTCACAACCACTTAATTTTTACTTATGTCGTTGACCCCAGTATTGATAGAAGTCTGTACGGATGAAGCCGTTGAACAACTTCCGTTTTTTTGTAGCTTTCTTGCCGTACATTGTCTCAAAGTTTTCAAGTGAAGATAACATATAAACTGACCAAGATGGATAGTGCTCCATAATACGGCCAATCGTTTTTGTTATATCTTCAGCTTCTTCGATTTCTCCTAAACGTTCTCCATAAGGAGGATTTCCGACAAGTACGCCATTCAAACCTTCTACAGCTAAATTTCTAATATCTTGTTGCTCAAATCGGATTAGATCCATAAAACCCGCTTCTACTGCATTTTGTTGAGCTACTTTAATCATTTTTGGATCTACATCAAATCCTGTAATGTCTAGCGGCTGATCATATTTTGCCAACTCTTCAGCTTCTTCACGTACGCGATCCCAAATGGCTTCTTTCATCCAAGGCCAATGTTCACTACTGAATTCCCGATTGTATCCGGGTGCAATTTGTTGCCCGATCATTGCTGCTTCTATTGGAATGGTTCCTGATCCACAAAAAGGATCTACGAACGGACGGTCAGGATTCCATTTCGTCAATTTGACGAGCGCTGCTGCTAACGTTTCTTTAAGCGGTGCATCACCTTGCCCAACTCGATAACCGCGTTTGTGCAAGCCGGCACCACTTGAATCGATTGTGAGCGTAACTTTATCTTTTAAAATGGATACTTCCAGTTTAAATAACGGGCCGGATTCATCAAGAAAACCGTTCCTTTTGTATGCTGTCTTCAATCTTTCAACGATTGCTTTCTTCACAATTGCTTGGCAATCAGGAACACTATATAACGTTGATTTGACAGATTTTCCTGCGACAGGGAAATTGGCGTCAACAGGCAAATACTGTTCCCAAGGCAAGGACTTTGTCTGTTCAAACAAATCGTCAAAAGTAGTTGCTTTAAATTCCCCTACAATCACACGTACGCGATCTGCAACGCGCAACCACATGTTTGTCTTGGCAATTGCCGTTTCATCACCTTCGAAATAGATTTTGCCATTTTCAGTTGTCGTTTGAAACCCTAGTTCCTTCACTTCATCCGCAACTATTGACTCAAGCCCCATCGCGGAAGTGGCGACTAATTTATAGTTTGACATACATTTTCAACTCCGTTTCTAACGTGCTACAAAAAGAGGATTATTGTTCAGCCGTGTTTAAGGGACTCTTATTAGAACCTCTTTGTAAAAGACACTAGCACGCTTGGATCTTTCGTACATTCATTCTTATGTAGTGTGTGTTTCGTTGCTAGAATTCATTCAATTGCCTATGAATGAAGAAATGCCCTCCAAACGAAAAGGAGAGCATTGATTGTTATTGTTGAACCATCGTAAATTCGATAAGCCATGTTTTGTTCCCGTGTACTCAAACGGCTTACGCCTCGTACGATGGGTGGTAATCATCTATCTACAGACATAGTCTGTCCCTTCCTCCGTTCAATTCCTTCAGAAGAGTGCCCCTACCATAATTTGGGTTTCTCGCTCGTGGGGTTTACCGCGTTCCATCCGACCCGTTTCCAGGCCAGCTACGTTACTGTGGCACTTTTCAGGGAACCTCATCCATATTTGTCGAAGCAAACGTAGGATTTATTCCCGCCGTCAACGCGCTAAGCGCGAAGCCCCGGCTTATTTTTTCGCCGAGCACGAACACTACGGTCTTCTCAGAACCGTGCGAGCATGGACTTTCCTCTACAACTAACGTTGCAGCGATTACCTGAATTCACACTATGGTTTCAACAGTATACAACAATTTTCAACAAATCACAACGGTTTTTAAGCAACTTGCTTATTCGTAATCATACAATTTGCTGCCGAATACATGCTTCTCAAGGTTTGAAATCCTTTTTAACAAATCGAAGTTCGTCGTATTCGTATTCGTTGACGCAGGACGTTTCGCCGCAGCCGCAACTTCTTCTTTCAACTTTTCGTTTTCTAAGCGTAAGTCAGCTACTATTTTTTTGAAAGCTTCATAATCCTGTATGACTTGATCTAAAAATAAATCTACATCTTCTTGGTTGTATCCACGCATTGCAGTTTTAAATTCTTTTTCAAGAATCGTTTTCGAATCCAGTTTTATTTCCATAAAATGACGCCCTTCCATCAATGTTTACACATCGCAATTATAGCATAATTTGTACATCTGTGTCTTTCCATATCGTGAAAAGAAGTAGGATTTTGTCGGTTACTGCGCTTCCCCGGGAAATAGTTTCTTACGCAATCTCATTTCCCGATGTGCAAACTCATTTCCCTTCTTCCTTCTGTAATCGGAAGTAAAGTCTGAATCCCTTTGCAAAAGCATAATTCCCTCCTTCGTCCAATCCAACGCTTTTCCAAACTCTTTCATCCTATGTTCATAGAGCTTGGCCAATTCCTCATAGGCAATGAGTTTTTCTTTGCTCGCCAATCCTGCAGCCCCTATAAGAAATGCTTGAACAGCATTTGTGTAGTCGCCTTCTCTCTTTAGGATGAATCCAATATGGAAATGGGCACGCGGCTCATCTTCTCCATACGTCTCAATCACCTTCTCAAAGACTACTTTACTACGATGGTAGGACTTTAAATCAGCATACCACTTTCCAATATTCGTTTTGGTAGTCGAGGAAGCGGCTTGTTCGTTTTTCAACAACAAATTTGTAGACAGTGTATACAGCGTGACGAGTGATAATATATCCCATTCATTGTGAAGCAAAACTTTCATCAGCAGTTCCGCTCGTCCGTTTTTCACAGCATCTTGATAAATGATGGGCGCCATATGACCTGGCACATCGTCTTTACGGAAAAAACCAAGTTGTTCTTGTTCCACTGCAGTCAGTTTAAAAGTGGTCATTTCATTCTTCCAAATTCTTTTGGAACCGTGCAATAAATCGATCTCTGTATGTTTTATTAGCGGAGGAAGGTGCTCACGATTCATCGTCCATCTCGTTTGGACTTGGGGCATGTCAAAACTTTTCCCGTTATACATGACAATCGACTTCGGTTGTTCCCAAAGTTTAGAAGCATACAGAAATGCAGCTTCATGATCAGGTCCAGCCAAGACATATTGTGTTAATGTAAAGGATTCATTTGTATATTCGATAAAGCCCATTAGAAATATTAGTGTGCCCGCCCCTTTTAAACCCGTTGTCTCAGTATCAAAAAAGACAAGTGGTCTTGAAGGATTCAGCGCTAACGGATGTGGTTCACGGGATGTCCGCCACGAATCAATCGTATGCACAAGCCCTGAAAGTGGGAATTTCCCATGTTGGTGATGCAAGTCGTAGTTCACAATCCGTTTATAGACGATCCCAAACTCATTGACTTCCTTCGTCAACCCTGCATGCAACCAACGATCTTCGTATGGTGGAGGAGGCGGGATGGGACGTTCAGATTGCTCCTCGACTACTTGAGGTTCAGTTGTATTCTTTTTCAGAAGCTTCTTCATTTGCATCAGTTTTGCTTCGTAAGACATTGCTTTCGCCTCCAATAAGCGCATTCAGAAGAACAATGACATCTTTTTTCATCCGTATGCCTTCTTCCTGCGCACCGATACAAGCGGGACAGCCGTTTTCACATCGGCAATTGCGTACATGTTCAGCAGCACGCTCCAATAGTTCTTTCCACTGATTAAACAGCTTTTCACTTAACCCAATGCCCCCCGGGTAGCTGTCATAAATGAACAACGTCGGTTGGCCAGTATGAATGGCCTTCACTTGTGGCACTACATGAATATCCGTACGATCACAACGGACAAATAGCGGAATGAATGATTGAATCGCATACGCTGCACCAGTGAGTGCGTCTGTCAAATCTGATTCCTTCCAACCGTCCGGCGTTTGAAAAGAATACCATGTCGATGATGTGTGCAATTCTTCTGCTGGCAATGAAATCGGACCGGAGCCGATGTTGTCATGTGTATCAAACCGTATCTTTTTAAAGATAGTAGGAATCGCCAGTACAGCTATGTCCCCAAATGCGACAGTTGCCTTCCCGAATGGTTTCTTTTCGTCTTCGCTAATTACTTTCAGCTCGACAGCTAAGTTTGCATCCGTATAATAGTCGACATCGACTTCGCGCACATATGCTTTCTTTTCATCCCAATCAAGAATTTCGACTTGATATTGTTTGCCTTGGTGGATATAAATCGCTTCTTCGTGTAAGAGGGTCATGGCACTATATCGATCCATTTCTCCGATGACAACAGTCCCTTTCGGAATCGTTTTGTCGATGATAACGACATTTTCTTGCGACGCAGAACGCAGACTGATTTCACTTGCCGGGAATCGATCGGTCATCCAATGCCACTTATCGGACGTTCGGACAAGTACACCTTCCGCTTCTAAAAACGCGAGCAATTCTTGTACCTCAAATTCGCCGTACATTTCTGTCAGTGAAAACGGCAATTCGAACGATGCACATTTTAAATGGTCCATTAAAATCAACATATTATCGGGGTGGATCATCGCTTCTTCAGGTGTCTGTCCTAGCAAATAATTTGGATGCTGAATAATGTATTGATCAAGCGCCATTGACTGCGCAACATAGATGATTAGCGCGTCGTCCTGTCTTCTTCCTGCCCTGCCCGCTTGTTGAAGTGCACTTGCGATATTTCCTGGATACCCCGTCATGATGCATGCTTGTAACTGACCGATGTCAATTCCTAGCTCCAACGCATTCGTACTGACAACCGTCTTTATCTCCCCATCACGTAACCGTTTCTCAATAGTTCTTCGTTCTGACGGTAAATAACCACCTCGGTAGCCCATAATCGTCGAGTCGAATAATTTTTTCTTCGTCAATTCCTTCATATAGGTGACGAGCATCTCTACCCGCACGCGGCTTTTTGCGAAGATGATTGTTTGAATCCCTTCTCGATATAAATAAGAAGCGATATCCCTTACTTCAAGAATAGCACTTCGTCGAATCCCAAACGTTTTATGAACGACAGGTGGGTTATAAAAGATAAAATGTTTTGCGCCTGCGGGTGCGCCGTTATTTGCGATTAACTTCATCTTAGTGTTCGTCAGCGATTCTGCTAAATCTTGCGGATTGGCAATCGTCGCAGATGTGCATATGAAAATTGGATCACACCCATAGTAGTTGCAAATCCGTTTTAGTCTTCTGAGTACATGCGCCACATGACTTCCAAACACGCCTTTGTACGTATGCAGTTCATCAATGATGACGTACTTTAGATTCTCAAACAAGGACACCCACTTCGTATGATGCGGTAAAATACCAGAATGCAACATATCTGGATTCGTCAATACAATATGACCCGACTTGCGCACCTTCGTCCGTAATCCTGGTGCTGTATCGCCATCATACGTATAACTTAAAATGGTTTCTCCACTCGCTTCAATCAATTCGTGCAGATCTGCCAACTGATCTTGCGCAAGTGCTTTCGTCGGAAATAAATACAATGCACGGGATGCATCATCTTCTAAAATTTGCTGAAGCACTGGCAAATGATAGCAGAGTGATTTACCTGAAGCAGTCGGCGTAACCGCAGTGATGGATTGTCCACACGTTGCACTATCAAATGCTTCACGTTGATGGCTATAAAGTTGCGTAATGCCTTTACTCGCAAGTGCTTTTACAATGGACGGATGCAATATTTCTGGAAATGAAGCATATTGGGCTTGTTTCCCATCCATTTTTTCGTAATGCTTAATGTTCCTTTTCAAATCCGGATCTTGTAGCATTTCTTGGACCACATCTTGAACAGTCTTTCTTGTCATTGTCCATCTCCCTGTTCCGACTGTAGTGCATCTATGACAGTTTTTAATGTATACATTGCAGAGTTAATTGAAAGGATGAAGCGCTTTTTCCCTGTTTTCGCATAAAAAGATTGCACGATAAACTGCTTCATCGAGTCATTTAATGATTCGATTTGTTGCAAATGTACGTATTTCGGTTTTTCTGTCCGTATGAGCTGTCGCATTTCATCGGACCAATCGTCCAACAGTTTATGATTTGTATCTGCGTAAGGTTTTACTTCGTTAAAGAAATCGGGTTCACGGTCCAATTCCCTCATTGCTGCATGCCTTGTTATGCATTCTTCACATACTGCAAGGAGTCTGACCGTATCATTATATAAGTTTGACAAGCTATCTCTTCCTTTCGACTTCCTTTATATAGTCTACCAAAAATAGAGGCAAATCACCACCTTACAACGAACGTGCATTCCGCATTTAGATTAGAAAACGATGAGAACGGAACTTTTAAAAGACGAATCCGTCCAATCATTATGGTATGATAGGAAATGCGAGGTGGTAGGCATGACAATTCGTTATCCAAACGGAAAAAAATATGTACCGGTTAATCAGTCGACAACAAAAAAGACGGCGAACATCTCTTTTAGTAATCGCGGTAAGACACTTGAAGACGAATTGAATGATTCCAATGAATACTATTTGTCCAACAATATTGCCGTCATCCATAAAAAACCTGTACCCATTCAAATTGTAAACGTCAAATACCCTGCCCGAAGCGCAGCCGTCATTACTGAAGCGTATTTTAGATCACCATCGACAACAGACTATAACGGAGTGTGGAAAGGACTATACATTGATTTTGAAGCAAAAGAGACGACAAGCAAAACCTCTTTTCCATTGCAAAACATTCATGAGCACCAAGTAAAACATATGAAACAAGTGATCGAACAAGATGGTTTAGCTTTTTTTATCATTAAATTTACCGCACTTGACCGGTATTTCATCCTTTTCTATGAGTATTTCGAAAAAAAGTGGGAAAGAATGATAGCAGGAGGAAGAAAATCTATTACTCTTGCTGAAATGGAAGAGATGTCCATCGAAATGCAGGCAAGTTTTCAACCGAGGTTGGATTACTTGGCAGCTCTCGAAAATCATTTGCAATCTTTATTATGAACGATGTGAAAGGCAGGAAAACGTATGAGTGATCAAATGAAATCACGAGCAGCGCGCAGACAACAGATGGAGTCTGAACGCAAAAAAGGAAAAAAGAACAATAAAAATTCAAAAGGGCTTTTAAAGAAAATCATACTTGGCATTGTAGCACTTGGGATTGCAATGTTTGTCGGTGGTTTAGGGCTGTTTGCATTTTACGCTAGCAGCGCACCTGACCTTGATGAAAGTTTATTGAAAGACCCCCTCTCCTCTTCCCTTGCAGACATTAATGGGGATGTTTTCATGAAGTTAGGGGAAGAAAAACGAGAATTTGTACCGTATGATGAAATTCCGAAAGAAATGAGAGATGCAATTCTTGCAACTGAAGATGTCCGGTTCTTTAAACACCACGGAATGGATTTTTGGAGACTGGGAGGCGCAGTTCTCGCTAACTTCAGAAGTGGATTCGGTTCTCAAGGAGCTTCCACATTAACGCAACAAGTCATTAAAAACTCTTTCTTATCCGATGAAAAAACACTGAAACGGAAAGCGCAAGAAGCATGGTTGGCTTTTAAATTGGAAAGAGAATACGAAAAAGAAGAAATCTTTGAAATGTATTTTAATAAAGTATTGATGTCTGGACGAATTCACGGTTTTGGTACAGCAGCTGATCATTTTTACGGGAAAGAACTAAGCGAACTTGAATTACACGAAATTGCTATGCTTGCTGGTTTACCACAATCACCGAACGGTTACAACCCGTTTAAAAATCCAGAGCGGGCTGAAAAGCGACGAAACATTGTCCTCGGTCTCATGTACAAACATGAAAAAATAACAAAAGCTCAAATGGAAGAAGCAAAGGCAATTCCTGTTACTGAAACTTTATTGCCAGAAGATCAACGCCAAGAAAACAGTAATTCCAAATACCTCGCGTATGTAGACGTTGTACTTGATGAGTTGGAAGCTGCAGGAATGATGGATCTACTATCGGAAGGTGTGACAATACACACAGCACTTGATCCTAAAGCACAACAATCCGTGGAAAGTGCCATCAATTCCGATATTTACGAATCAGAAGAGATGCAAGCTGGTATGACCGTATTGAACACAAAAACAGGTGAAATCGTCGCAATTGGTGGAGGTCGTAACTACGGTGGTCGTAATTTGAACTTTGCATCCGGTGACAACCCAAGAATGCCTGGTTCTGTTATTAAACCAATCCTTTCTTATGGGCCAATTATCGAAAGTAAAAGTTGGTCAACTGGGCAAGTGATCGTTGACGAACCTTATAAATACAAAGGGACAAATACTTCCATAAACAATGTAGATGGTAAATTTCACGGAGCGATTTCAATTCGACAAGCTCTGTATAACTCAAGAAATATTCCTGCCGTTAAAATTTTCGAAGAAATTGGCGGGAAACAAGCAAAGCAATTCGCAGAAAATCTTGGACTTAATTACGAGAAAATTGATGGATCCAATGCACTTGGTGGTGGCGAAGCAGAATTTTCTACAATTGAAATGGCGGGCGCTTATGCCGCATTCGGAAATGGAGGCATTTACACAAAGCCACATACGATTAAAAAAATCGTATTACGCGATGGCAAAACTGAACGGAACCTTGCGCCGGATCCTCAAACAGCAATGAAAGATTCAACCGCCTACATGGTAACAGATATGTTACGTGATGTTGTTACAAAAGGAACTGGTAAAAAAGCGAATGTATCAGGATTGGATATGGCCGGAAAGACAGGTACAACAAACTATTCTTCAGAAGTTAAGAAAGCAAATGGCTTGAAGAATACTGACGTTCCTGACAGTTGGTTTACTGGCTATACGACGGAATACACGATTTCTGTATGGGGTGGATATAAAAACCGTAATACCCCTATTAAAACGTTTGATCAGGGACGAGACGTTCCTAAACACCTCTTCCGGAACGTAATGACCGATCTTGTCAGAGGTAAGACAACACCACACTTTAAACAACCAAGTTCAGTGGAAGAAGCGACAATTGTTAAAGGATCTAATCCATTGATTCTCTCTAGCAATTCCACTCCTGACGAAATGAAGAGCACAGAATTATTTGTTAGAGGCACGGTGCCAACGGAAATGGCTGAAGAAGTACTTACCGAGTTGGAAGCACCAACAAACTTATCAGCCGAGTATGATGACGAAAGCAAGTCCGTGACGCTAGAATGGGATCATAACGAACCTAATTCCGATTTGTTTGATGGAGACGTAGAATTTGCGGTTTCGGTATCTGTTGACGGTAGTAACGCTCAAAATATGGCGACTACAGCCGAAAATTCGGTTACCTTTAATGGCGTAGAGCCTGGACGTACGTACGTATTCTCTGTCATAGCGATTGCAGGTGATATACAAAGTAGCCCAGCTTCCACTTCCCTACTCGTTGATGAACAGGTAGAGGAACCAGAAGATGACGGTGAAGACGAGCAAGAGGAAGAACAAGAGGAAAACGAAAACGGTAACAATAATGGAAACAACAATGGCAATAACAACGGTAATAATAACGGCAATAACAATGGTAACAACAGTGGAAGTGGAAATGAAGACGGGTCTAACGATGGAGATAACAGTGGTTCATCCGGTGATTCCTCAGGCACTGGAGATGGCTCAACCGGTAATGAAGGTAGTAAAACGCCTGGATCCGGTACGAATGATGATTCAGGCGATTGATAAACGAATTGCATAGTAAAAAGAGACAGTCGAAGCATTCCGTGCCGACTGTCTCTTTTTTCACTTGTTTAATTCGATTTATAACCAACTTGTTTATTGCGTGATTTTCAGTAAACTGGACATCGATTAAAAGATCGGTTTGCATAAAACAAAAATCTCCCTAACCGATTACTTTCATCCTTTTCTTCCCTTCCCTACACAAAGGAAGAAGCGGACATTCTTCACAAGCTGGATTTTGGGCTTTACAATGATAACGGCCAAAGAAGATTAGCTGATGATGTGTATCCGTCCATCTTTCCATCGGTGTCCACTTCATAATCTTCTCCTCAACGACGAGGGGCGAATCTTTCCATCGGTTCATACCAAGCCGCTTCGCTACACGTTCAACATGTGTATCGACAGCAAGTGCAGGTATGCCAAAAGCATTTGAAACAACGACGTTTGCGGTTTTTCTACCGACACCTGGCAATGTTGTAAGCACGTCTCGGTCTGCCGGAACTTCCCCATCGAATTGCTGAATTAGCATGTCGCTAAGTGCTTGTATATTTTTAGCTTTATTGCGATACAAGCCGATGGACCGGATATCTGTCTGTAACTCTTCAATTGTGACATTTACATAATCCGCAGGTGTCTTATATTTTTTGAAAAGATTTGCTGTCACTCGATTGACAAGCACATCCGTACACTGCGCAGATAGTAGTGTTGCTACAAGCAATTCAAACGGATTGTCATGGACCAATTCACAATGCGCATCCGGAAACATCTTACCTATCTCATCCAAGCAGATTTCCCACTGTTTTTTTGTTAACATCCCTCATCACCTATTCCCGTTCCTCCAACCAATTATAGAAAGGTGCTTTTTTTACAGCTGTTCCATGCGTTGTCGGAGGTTGGACGTTTATAGTCCGAAATGATTTTGTTTGTTTTTCTACATCAGCCAACGTCTTGACATTCTTTTTCTTCCATTCGAAAAGAATTCTGTCAATATACCGTAAACTAAGTTTTTGTGCAAGCACTGATTCTTTCAATGCAGCTTTGATGATTTGTGCGGAATGACCATCTTGATCGATCCACATGGCAATCGTTTCACATTCCATTGGCGATAAAAGACGACCGAATTCTTGTTCAAACAATGAAAAGACTTCGCCTTCCGCTGTACGATTGTCTTGTGCTTGTTCAGCAGTCTCTTTTGCCAGAGCAATTGTCAGGAGCCGGTTCAACAGCGGAAACATGGAAAACTGTTCAAATAAGACGCCTGAAGCATCCTCACCCTGTTGAATTTCTAATAAGCCTCTTTGCATGAGTTTTTGTAAAATAGAAGACACTTGGTTCTCCGTTAAATGCATTCTGTCTGCCAAGTCTGTCGGAGTAGGAAATTGAGCACCTGCAGCTTGAAAGGAAAATATATGCATGAGTAACATTGCATCGATATCTTGAATGTCCAAAGACTTGTAATGCTGAAAAAAGAGCTGGGAAATGGTTACATTTCCCTGCTCAATCCATAAACGGAGCCGTTCTTCGTCTTGCATGTCGAACACCTCATTCGTATGTTAGTGCGTGATCAAGGATACAAACGATTCAACAGACGAGGGAATGGAATAGACTCCCTAACATGTTCTACGCCGGAAATCCATGCGACTGTCCGCTCTAAACCTAACCCGAAACCTGAATGCGGAACAGCACCATATTTACTAATATCTAAATACCATTCGTATGCCTTTTCATCTAAATTGTGTTCTTGAATACGTTGTTTCATCAACGCATAGTCATGAATACGTTGTGATCCACCAATAATTTCTCCGTACCCTTCAGGAGCGATCAAGTCCGCACATAACACAACATCATCTCGATCAGGGTGTGGTTGCATATAGAATGGCTTAATGCCTATTGGATAATGTGTAATGAACACAGGCATGTCAAAGTTCTCGGCTATTGCCGTTTCATGCGGAGCACCAAAATCATCGCCCCATTGAATATCATCGAACCCTTTTTCGTGTAAGAATGTAATTGCATCATCGTACGTAATTCGCGGGAATGGAGCTTGGATTTTTTCAAGTTTTGATACATCACGACCAAGACGTTCCAACTCGAGTGAACAATTTTGAAGTACAGATTGGACAATATGCGCAACATATTGTTCTTGTACTTCTAAGCTTTCAGCATGCTCAACGAAAGCCATTTCAGGCTCAATCATCCAGAACTCAATTAAATGTCTACGTGTTTTCGATTTTTCAGCACGGAAAGTCGGTCCAAATGAAAAGACTTTCCCAAGTGCCATCGCCGCTGCTTCCATATATAACTGACCGGATTGTGACAAGTAAGCATCTTCATCAAAATACTTCGTATGGAACAATTCAGATGTTCCTTCGGGCGAAGATCCTGTCAAAATAGGCGGATCAATTTTCACAAAACCGTTCATATGGAAAAACTCGTATGTTGAACGGATGATTTCATCACGAATTTTCATAATGGCATGTTGTTTACGTGAACGCAACCAAAGGTGACGGTGGTCCATAAGGAATTCCGTCCCATGTTCTTTTGGGGTGATCGGATAGTCCACTGCTTCGTGAATGACCTCAATGCCTTTCACTTGTAGTTCTACTCCGAATGAAGAGCGCTCATCTTCAGTCACTTCTGCAGTAATATAAAGCGAACTCTCTTGGTTAAGCGACTTTGCTGTAGCAAAGATGTCCTCTCCCACGACTTCCTTCACAACAACTCCTTGTACAAAACCAGATCCATCTCGAAGTTGTAGGAAAGCGATTTTTCCGCTTGATCGTTTGTTTGCCAACCACGCACCGATTCTTACCGTTTCACCAACATGGTCTGGCATTTCATGTATCATTATTGTTTTCATAAGTTCCTCCATAAGTATGACATTTCGTTTAATTGCGGCACCCTATATTAACCTACCGCTTTGCACAATATACTATTTTATTCTTTCCAATTCGCTTTTACAAATGAATGAATTCGGCTAACCGCTTCCTCCAATAAGTCAATGGAAGTTGCATACGACAAACGGATTGTATTTGGAGACCCGAAACCTGAACCAGGAATGACAGCAACTTTTGCTTCGGTTAACAATGCCGCCGCAAAATCGTCAACGGACGAAAAGCCTGTTTTCTCCATTGCTTCTGACACTTCAGGCAGTAAATAAAATGCCCCTTGCGGTTTAATGACTTTGAAGCCTGGAATTGCAACAAGTTGAGGATAGATCCGCTCTAGTCTTGATTCGAAATCTTTTCGCATTTCTTCCACCGCATCTTGTGGCCCGTTATACGCCTCGATTGTCGCGTATTGCGAAGTTGTTGTTGGATTAGAAGTTGAATGACTCGCTAAGTTCGTCATTGCACTAACGACTTCTTTATCACCAGCAATATAGCCAATCCGCCAGCCTGTCATAGAATGTGATTTGGACACACCATTAATGATGAACGTGCGATCTTTTGCGTCTTGCGACAATTGTGCAATTGAAACATGTTGCTCTGTTCCATAGATTAATTTTTCATAAATCTCATCAGAAATAATCCAAATATCCTTCTCTTGACAAATCGAAGCGATCTGCTCTAATTCTTGACGAGAATAAATCATTCCTGTCGGATTACCAGGTGAATTAATGATGACCGCTTTTGTCTTTTCCGTAACAGCCTCTTTAATTTGTGTTGCTGTCACTTTAAATTGTGAAGAAGAAGTACTGTCGACAAAAACCGATTTCCCACCAGCAAGTTTAACTTGTTCAGGGTAGCTGACCCAGTACGGAGTTGGAATGATTACTTCATCCTCAGGATCTAAAATGACTTGGAAGAGCGTATAAAGCACATGTTTAGCACCGATACCAATCATAATCTCAGCACGCGAGTAGTCCAAATCCTGGTCATGCTTGAGCTTTTGGATCACTGCATCTTTAAGCGCTGGCAAGCCACCTGAAGGTGTATACTTTGTCTTGCCATCTTGCATGGATGCATATGCGGCCTCCAGGATATTTGCTGGCGTATTATAATCAGGTTCTCCTGCGCCTAAACCAATTACATCAATGCCCGCTTCTTTCATCTCTTTTGCTTTTGCAGTAATCGCAAGTGTAGTTGATGGACTCAATGTACTTACACGATTTGCCAGTTTCTTTGTCATCTGAATCTCTCCTTTTTGCCTGCTCATCTAGTCTCTAGTGATGGATATAGCTGTTAAAGATTTAATATCCGCTTCCACCATTCACCGTTTTCAAAAAACACATATACATAATTCAATTTTCCATTTTCACTTTTAAAAGCAACTTCCCAAACAGGATATTCACCTTCTACACCAAGTGTAACGTGAAGAATTTTGTCCACTTTCAGCTCTGATTTGACTGTTTGGATAGCTTGCTTAGAATTAATTCCGTCTTCCAATTTCACTGAATCGAGGATTTTGTCACTTTTCTCATCTACAAACACTGCCTTCTCGATTCCTTTTTCATCTTTACCGAATACGGTCACCATGGATATCGTACCATTGTATATTTCCGCATGCTCGATGGACAGCAATTCACCAGACTGCTGTACACTCTTTTCAGCATTTTGCAACGCTGCTGAAAACGGCTTTTGTGCATTGGTGAAGATGATTGTAACGAGAACAATCGCTAAAGCTAACAGGAATGCTGAGAAAAATTTTATCCAATTCATCATTATGCATCACATCCTACTCTCGACACAACAGCATGCCAACTAGTCATCCTGCTTTCGCTTACATTCTGTTTCATTATAACAATCTTCGAGCTCATTCACCATACGTTCTAGTGATACTCTTTTTATCGGTACGTTAGGTAAAGCATTTAGAAATCGTCGACCATAAGACTTTGTTTCGATGCGACGATCTAAAATGATAAAATACCCTCTATCATTAGACGATCGGATTAATCGCCCAAACCCTTGCCTGAATCGAATAATCGCTTCAGGTAACGCCAACTCACTAAATGAATTAGCACCACTAGCAGTCAATCGATCAGCTTTCGCTTTAAAAACGACTTCATCTGGTGACGAGAACGGTAGACGTACGATTATCACTGCAGTGAGTGCCTCACCGGGAACATCGACCCCTTCCCAAAATGAATTCGTACCAAATAGAACCGACTTATCGAACTGCCTAAATGACTTCAGCAATTTCATACGGCTTCCTGAACTTACACCTTGAGCAATTAATGCATAATCATTTAGTAATTCACTCTCTAAAATCAATTCATATGTTTTGCGAAGCATATCTTGGGAAGTGAATAGGACAAACAAACGGCCACCAGTAGCTATGACGGTTTGGATAACTGCATCTGCAACCGCTTCAATATAAGCACTTTGGGATACATGTTGAATAGAAGGCATGTCTTCGACAATAAAAATCGAGGACTTATTATAAAAATGCAACGGTGCTTCAAACGCTTTAATAGGCACCGTATCGGCTATCCCTAATTGACGGGTTACGAATCGCTCATCATCTTTTACCGTCATCGTGCCTGAAGTCCATACAAGCCCTACTTGCTCATCTTTTACTGCACTTATGAATTCCTTCATAATTCTTGAACCATCTACGGGTGTTTTAATGACTGTTAAACTGCCAGGCAGACTCCGATTATCTTTTTCCACCCAAACGGTATAGTTTTCCTCTTCTCGTTCAAGGAAAACAGTAACCCATTGAGCCGCCTTAATTTTCAGTTCCCTTATCCAATAATCCCATTCTGCGATGAAAGCATGTTCATTTGCCGACATCGACTGTTCGGTCATATGGAGCTCATTTCGTACACGCTCAGCAAGGTAAATATATTCGGTCATCTTTTCAGCCACTCGTAAAAAGGATTGTTCGAGTCCACTGACTTCGTTTAAACGGAATACAATTCGATTCCCTAAATTTGAATTGCGTTTTGGGAATTTACGCGTTGTCAATAGCATCGCTACATTGTCAAATGCACTTACAAATTGCTCATAGGCATCGTTCAACTGACGAAAAACAGCTGAACCACCTGTACCCAATTTCCTGTGCAACTTCATCATCCGGTGCAATAATTGTCCGTCAGCATCTGAACCTAGTTGGCCCATAATGTATTTCCAATTCATATAGGAAAAGACCGTTTCATGCACTTTTGATGCCGAATGGATGAATTGATGCGCTTCGTCAATAATTAAACCAGAAAACAAATGGAACTTCTTACGATTCTGTTGAAAATCTGCCACTAACAACGAATGATTTGTAATGATCAGGTTCGCAGTTGAACAAGCCTTCATCATACGTTCGTGGTAATCTGCATCTTTTTCATCTTCTCGTAATTTATTGAAACGCTTGCGGATTCTGTCAATAAATAACTGTCCACCACCCGATACGTTTAACTCCGTCAAATCCCCCGTCTCTGTTTGTGTTAGCCAAACGAGAATTTGCAAAATTGTAAAAGTCTCATCATACGACTCGTCTGTTATACGTAATAATTCCTCAAATTTGCTGAGAGAAATGTATTGCTCTTTGCCTTTTAGAACGACAGCAGTACATGGGATTTCCAGCATTTCATGTATTTTACCAACTTCGTCAACTAAAATTTTATCAACTAAGTGATTGGTAAACGTACTAATAATAACGGGTTTTCCTGTTTGTAGTGAATGGATAACCGCAGGCAATAAGTAGCCGATTGTTTTTCCGATGCCTGTCGGAACTTCCGCCACTATCTCTTCTTTCGTCGTCAGCATCTTCCAAACGACATCCATAAAGCGAAGTTGTGACTCCCTCCACTCAAATGCAGGAAAAACTTTTGACAATTTTTTCACTTTCTCATCATCCGTAAACGGAAATGAACAACGTGCTACCGCAATTCGATCAGGATATGAAGGTTGTCGATAAGGAATCCCTCTAAATAAAGGGAGATTGTTAACATTCCCTGTTTTACGAACGTCTGACAAAGCTTCATGAATAAGTGTGGATATGTTTGATTTCAACGAAAAAGAACGTCTGTGTAAGAGGTTCAAGGTCTCTGCTGGCAAAGTTCGAAGTTTAGCTAAAGCCGTTAACAACAAATAAGCTGTCGCTTCAGCGTCATCATCCGCTCGGTGTGCTGTTGGAAGCATGATGTCTAGCTCTTCCGCAAGGTCTTGCAACCGATAACTAGCAGAAGATGGAAATAGAATTTTCGCCAATTCGACTGTATCAATTTTCTTGCCTGACCAAGCCGGTACTTGGCATCGTTTAAACTCACTTTGTAAAAATGCAAGATCAAAATCCGTATTATGTGCGACAAAAACTGTTCCTTGTAGCATTTCGGAGACAGTCAATGCAATCTCTTCAAATGAAGGTGCTGCGCTTACTTCACGATGTGTAATTGACGTCAATTGTTGGATGAACACAGGTATTTCACGGAGGGGATTTACAAAGCTTGAGTATTTCCTGACAATTGTACCGTCCTCAACGAACACAATTGCAATTTGTATAATCCGATCTCCTTTTGAAGGCGAATGTCCTGTCGTTTCCAAATCAACGACTGCATATGTACGATTATCCATTCAATCATCAACTTCCTGTATTGGATACTACAGCAGATTGTATCATATTCAGCCTAAAGTTTGCGCAATTACATACTTATCAGCTCTATTTAATTTTTCGGATGTTAGAAGTAGCATTCAGTTTTGTATGCAATTGAAAAATACTGATGAAAGAAAGTTCTTCTCTCATCAGTACAAAATTACGCCTCTACGCATGCGACTTCTTTCATCACTTGTTGAATCCGATTCTTTTCATCCATTAGGAGTACGGTCGGTTCATGTGAGGCCGCTTCTTGATCGGTAACGTACACATAGGAGATGATAATGACAATATCTCCAGGTTGGACAAGACGGGCAGCTGCACCATTTACACAAATAACTCCACTTCCCCGTTCCCCTTCGATGATATACGTTTCAAAACGTGCACCATTGTTATTGTTAACAATATGGACTTTTTCGTTCGGCAACATCCCTGCCGCATCAAGCAAGTCACGATCGATTGTTATACTTCCCACATAGTTTAAATTGGCTTCTGTAACGGTTGCTCGGTGTAGCTTACTGTTCATCATCATTCGAAACATTGTATCCACCCTTAGTTGACATAATAATATTATCTATCAATCTTGTCGTTGAAAACTTTATTGCACACGCGATTATCATTTCATTCGTTTCTTCTGTAACTGGTCCTAAACTTGGATAATCCAACACTTGTACGTAGTCAATGGCGCCACTGCTTGTTGAAGTGATGAATTCCGCAATTCTTCGTTCTACCTCTTCAGGTGAAACACTCTCTAACAACCAGTCAATCCCTTTTTGCAACGCTTGATAAATGACAGGCGCTTCCTGCCGTTCTTTACTTGTCAAATTGACGTTCCTCGAACTCTTTGCCAATCCGTCATTTTCACGCACAATTGGCACACGAACAATTGTTGTTGGAATATTATAGTCTCTGACAAATGTCTCAATCAACGCAAGTTGCTGGGCATCTTTCATGCCAAAATACGAACGATCTGGCGCGACAATGTTAAACAATTTCAAAACGACTTGCAACACGCCGTCAAAATGACCAGGTCGGGAGGCACCACATAATTTGTTCGCTTGTGGACCCGGTAAAATGCGGATGCCGCCATCATTTGGATACATTTCTACTACAGACGGAGCGAAGATGATATCAACGCCTGCTTCTTCTGCTAACTTGGAATCTCTATTCAAATCTCTCGGATAGGATTCGAAATCTTCTCCAGGACCAAATTGCGTAGGGTTCACGAAGATACTCATGACAACTAGATCATTTTGCATCTTTGCTTGTTTTACCAGTTCAAGATGCCCCTCATGTAAATACCCCATCGTCGGAACAAAACCAACCGTAGAGCTTGACCGATCCATAGAGTCTAGCAGTCGTCTTAGTTGTTCGATCGTATGGACGACTTGTAACGTATTTGTTTTAACGTTCATCTGTTTTGCCTCCGTATAAAACGACCAATTCTTGTTCGTGCATGGAAAAACGATGCTGATCGGAAGGGAAACGTACAGACTTCACTTCTTGCACATATCCTTGTAATCCATTCCGAATCTCGTTTCCAATGGTTGCATAGGACTTTACGAATTTCGGAACGTGATGGTTTCCATATAAAACAGTATCATGGAAAACAAGCACTTGGCCATCTGTCCCTGCCCCTGCACCAATTCCAATTGTCGGGATTGAAACTGCTTTTGAAACAGCTTCTCCTAACTGATAAGGAATACATTCAAGTACAATCATGCAAGCTCCTGCCGCTTCACAAGCTACTGCATCTTGAATGAGGCGTTCTGCTGCGTCGGCAGTCTTCCCTTGTACTTTATAGCCCCCTGCTACAGCAGCTGATTGCGGAAGTAACCCAAGGTGTGAGACAACAGGAATACCTGTTTCCGTCAACAATCGTGTCATTTCGATGACTTTCCCACTACCTTCAAGCTTCAACGCATTTGCTCTTGTTTCTTGAAAAATCCGAATGGCTGATTGTAACGTTCTATCTTCCGAACCATGATACGAACCAAAAGGCATATCGACGACAATGAATGTCTCCTTCGCTCCACGTCTCACAGCTTTCCCGTGATGAATCATGTCTTCCACTGTGACAGCTGCCGTTGTCTCATACCCTAAAACGACCATTCCAAGTGAATCGCCTACGAGTAATACATCAACTCCCGCTTCTTCAGCAAGTTGTGCAGACGGATAGTCATATGCGGTCAACATGACAATTTTTTCATTCTCTTTCTTCATCTTTTGAAAATCGGTTGTACGTTTCACAATAACCCTCTCCTTTTTTGGTAGTAAAAGGAGAAAACCGGAAATCACACACATTGGCCACCTTCGATCAGACGACTGGATGATTCGAGTAGAACCATTGCCAATCAAGCCAATTTTCTACTTGCATAGGAATGTAGAATAAGCACGCCTACCATGCAAATAAAACCCTTCTATCCAAAAAAGGACAGAAGGGTTGTGTTATCATCGATTTGGTTTCCTCCGTCCCTGTCTTTTGCAAGATCAAGGCAGAACGTATTTAACTGGAAAAACAAAAGTACTTCTTCAGGTGCAGTTCCGATTGATACTGCCCTTCGCACTTACTATACCAAATTGATAGAACCTTGTATAGTTGTAGAATTCTTATTCTTCATTAACTTTCTAGAACGATATCCGCGGAATAAATTCCACGAATGGATCCATCGTCCAATTTAAGCTCTAACAGTCCTTCATCAGAAATGCCGAGTGCCAGTCCTTCAATTGTTTCATTTAACATAACCGCGCGGATTCGCTTACCTGCCGTATTTGAATACCCTTCCCACAGAAGTTTGATTGGTCCAAATCCATGTTTTTCGTACATGCTCGTATACAATTCTAGAAAGCCTAAAATCGCTGCAATAAGTTTTGCCCGATTGATTTCTTGCCCTGTTGCAATTTTTAATGAAGTAGCAATTGAATGCAGTTCCTCAGGAAAATCGTTCACTTCATGGTTAATGTTCATACCAATGCCAATAATAATCGCTTTTACTCGGTCCGGATCTGCCTGCAATTCTGTCAAAATGCCCGTCACTTTTTTGCCATCGAGCATAATATCGTTTGGCCATTTAATCGTCGCTTCGATATTGACGACTTCCTCAATCGCTCTAACGATGGCGACTGCGGCGACCAAAGTCATTTGAGGCGCTTGTTGTGGTAACAATTCCGGACGAACGATTACACTCATCCAAATCCCTTTATGCGCAGCTGAACTCCAAGGACGCGACAACCTTCCTTTACCGCCACTTTGTTCTTCTGAAACAATTAGCGTCCCATCTGGCGCATCGTTTTGTGCAAAATCGTGAGCAATGAGTTGAGTCGACGCACATGTTTCAAAATGAGTAATGTGTCGACCATACCGCTTTGTTTTTAAATATTGTTGAATTGTAGCACCATGTACACGATCAGGTGATGAAATCAATACATACCCTTTTTTACGCACGGATACTATTTCATATCCTTCTACTTCGAATTCTTTTATATATTTCCAAACCGCTGTTCTGGAAAGCCCAAATTCATCCGCAAATTCTTGTCCGGAGATTGGTCGTCCATCTGCTTCGAATAACCTTTTCAGTAACTCATTTTTCACGTTTGTATTCATTTAGAAACCATTCCTTTATACGAAATGCATCATTGTCGCATTGTTGATGTAACACCGCCGACTCAATTTTATCCATCCATTCACCGACCCAACGGCCACCTCTTTGACCAATCCACTCCATCAAGTCTTTACCATTTACTTGCAAATCATCTTTTGAATGTATCGGCAACGCTTCCCAAGCTGATGTCAAATGCTCGTAGCTGACACGTTTACTTTCTGGATAAAGTGCATGATAGAGCTTTTCGGCGGTCCACAACACGTCAATTGAGTGAGCGTATAAGTCAACAATGGTATAATCGTTTTTTTGTCTGTTGAAAAATGCATGCGCGACTTGTGTTAAAAAACCTTTTTCCCGATTCGACATTTTATAGGCTCTTGCTAATTCAAGTGGTGTAAAATGTCCGATTCCCATTAGCATCGCCCACCCTTGTTCCGGTCCTTCAAATGGTGCACAGTGCAATAACTTTTCTGAAGTAGTGAAGAGGGGTAAATAGGCCGATAAGTTCGTTTGCGCAATTGCCTTGAGTGCTTGTCCCACATATTGACCAGTCCACAATTTGTCCATTTCCATTTTTATGCGTTCGATGGACACATACCGAATTTTCTGGGCATGTCGTGTAATTGCTAAGCTAGTTTCTTCTTCAATCGAAAAGCCTAATACGGAAACAAATCGGATCGCTCTCAACATTCTTAATGCGTCTTCATTGAAGCGTTCATCTGGATTCCCTACTGCCCGTATCAATCCATGCGCCAAATCTGTTTGGCCGCCAAAAGGATCGATAAGATCTCCTGTCCGCGTCAATGCTAGTGCATTTATCGTAAAATCCCTTCTTTGCAAATCATCTTTTAGAGTCCGTACAAAGTGAACTGCATCAGGTCTACGATGGTCGGAATACGTGCTTTCTGTACGATACGTCGTCACTTCGATGGGCTCATTTTGCATGAGGACAAGCACTGTTCCATGCTCGATTCCTACATCAATTGTCTGGGAGAAAACGTTCTTCACCTCATTCGGAAAAGCTGATGTCGCTATGTCGAAATCATTTGCTACTTTCCCAAGGAGGTGATCACGCACTGCTCCTCCTACAAAAACAGCTTCATAACCGGCTTCTTCCAATTGACGAATAACTTCTTGACTACCTTGCGAACCAAATGATTGCATCATACACATTCAGCCACTTCATAATAGATTTTTTCATAGGCGATAACGATCGCTTCAGAATTGAATTTGTCCCTTACTGTATGAATTGCTGCTTGTTGAAATTGTTTGTGTACACTTGGTTCTTGAAGAAGCGACAACGCTTTTTCTGCTACTGCCTTAATGTCTCCAAGCTTTACAAGATAGCCGTTCACGCCGTCTTCTATTACTTCAGGAATGCCACCGATATTCGTTCCGATAGCAGGAACGCCACAAGCAAACCCTTCTAATAGCACTAAACCAAACGCTTCTTTCTCAGATAACAAAAGCATAAGGTCACTAATTGCCAACAACTCAGGTAAGTCATCACGCTTTCCTGTAAAAATGATGTCAGCATCCAAGCCGTTTTCTTTTGCCTTTGCCATCATCTCTTCTTGCTCCGGACCAATTCCAACAAGCACCAATTTCGCTTCGACTTGTTGGCGAATCAATTTAAAACTGTCGATGACATCGCCAATTCGCTTGACACTTCGAAAATTGGATATGTGAATGAGAACTTTTTCTTCCTCACGAATTCCCAAGTCTTGTTTTAACGTACCTGGATTGACTGGACGGTATCTTTCTTCATCTATAAAATTGTATATCGTCTTAATCTCTTTTGTTGGGTCAATTAATGCAATTGTATCCTGTCGTAACGATTCTGAAACGGCTGTTGCACAATTCGATTTTTCAATACCGTACCGCACCGTATTCCGTAGAGCAGGATACCTGCCCTAGAATCGTAACGTCTGTACCGTGCAACGTCGTAATGACACCGATTGTAGAACCTGCCATATCTTTTGCTAAAGCTGCTGATATTGCATGTGGAACCGCATAGTGCACATGCAATAAATCGAGTTTTTCTTCAACAATCACTTGCGCAATACGATTGGCTAAAGCAATATCGTATGGTGGGTATTTAAACACTGCGTACCCGTCTATTTTAACTTCATGGAACTGAATGTTTGGATGGACATCAGGAATACGAAAAGGTCTGCTCGATGTAATATAATGCATCTCATGGCCTCTTTCCGCCATTTTTAATCCGAGCTCAGTTGCGACAACGCCAGAGCCACCTAAAGTAGGATAGCAAATCACTCCGACTTTCAACTTTCTCACTAAGAACACCTCTTCTATAAAACGTTAATCGATAATATGTTCAAGCCCATAAACAAGCTCTTTCCGTCCCATCACTTCACGAATTGCAAGCATAATACCTGGCATAAAACTCTTTCTGTCAAAGGAATCGTGACGGATTGTAAGCAGTTCGCCTTCTCCACCTAACAAAACTTGTTGGTGTGCAAGCAAGCCCGGTAATCGAACACTATGGATTTTCATACCATCCACATCTGCTCCACGCGCCCCATCAATATGCACTTGCTCTTCAGGATGCCCCTGTATGTGGGCAGGTCGATATTGTTGAATCATCTCAGCAGTTTTCACAGCCGTTCCGGACGGCGCATCCAACTTTCGGTCATGGTGTAACTCAATGATTTCAACATCCCCTAAATAACGAGCAGCTTGCGCTGAGAACTTCATCATAAGAACTGCTCCAAGTGAAAAATTTGGCGCGACGATACAACCAATTTGGTGCGACTCCACTAAGACAGCAATTTCATCCAACTGGGATCTCGTCAAACCCGACGTTCCGACGACTGGATAGATTCCTAATTCGATTGCCGACTGAACGTTCACGAACACTGCATCTGGATCTGTCACATCCAATAACACATCGGGTGCATGATGTTCAGCAAGTTCGGCCAAACTTGTATAAATCGGTATGCCATGACGTTGATCGTTCACTGTTGAATTATGTACATGCAACCCATCGTATTTATAATCAAGTGCCGCAACGACGATCGCATCGTTTGCTTCTTCAATTGCCTGGATGGCGGTTGTACCCATTCTTCCACGCGCCCCTGCAATAGCTACTTTAATCGTCATCATTGCTCCTCCTTTTTCGTCCAACGATCCGCATCACGCTCTTTAAATTTCATTAACACTTTTTCTAATGCCTCGTCTAAACGAATTCCTTGTGAATTGGCAAAACAAATGAGGACAAATAATAGGTCCCCTGTCTCCTCTTCAAGAGATTTAACCGTTTCAGTATTTTTCTTCTTTTTCATGCCATGCACATGTTGTACTTCCCGTGAAAGTTCACCTAACTCTTCTGTTAAACGTGCGATTAATTCCATCGGAGGGAAGTACCCTTCTTTAAAACCGTTAATATACGTATGTACTTCTTCTTGCAGAGCTTGCATTGTTTTCATTTCCTTCAATCCCTCCATTTGTTATCGTATTCATTTGCAGAACTATTGTCAAAAATTGAAGAATCGATGATAATAAACTAAGTCATCCAGAAAGGTGGTCATCATTTGTTACAAGGACTAAAAATTAAAAACATATTTTTCATCGTATTAGGAGCAGCGATATTCAGTTTTGGACTTGTTCATTTTAACATTCAACATGAATTAGCTGAAGGTGGTTTCACTGGAATTACGCTAATTCTTTTGTTTGCATTTAAATGGGATCCTGCCATCATGAACCTCGTGTTAAACATTCCAATGTTTTTAATCGGATGGAAATTGCTAGGAAGAAGAGCATTCATTTATACGCTTATCGGAACTGTCGCCGTTTCAGTCTTTTTAAAAGTATTCATGAAATACCAATTTACGATACATATGGAAGATGATATGTTTCTTGTCGCCCTCTTTGCGGGTGTTTTCATCGGTATCGGTTTAGGAATTATTTTCAGGTTCGGCGGAACAACAGGCGGTGTAGATATTATCGCACGTTTAGCCCACAAATACATAGGATGGAGCATGGGAAAAACGATGTTTATGTTCGATGCCTTTGTCATACTCTTATCGTGGGCTGTTTACTTAGACTATCGATCAATGATGTATACGTTAGTCGCATTATTTGTCGGTGCGCGTGTCATCGATTTTGTCCAAGAAGGTGCTTATGCTGCAAGAGGTGCGTTCATTATTTCTGATATGCAGGATGCAATTGCTTCGAAAATTGCGCTCGAAATGGAACGCGGCGTTACAGTATTGCGTGGCTACGGGCATTTTACAAAGTCAGACAGAGAGATTTTGTATTGCGTCGTTGGAAAAAATGAAATCATTCGTTTAAAAAACATTATTACATCCGTTGATCCACACGCATTCGTTTCTGTTACAGATGTTCACGATGTATTAGGGGAAGGCTTTACGTTAGATGATAAAAAGCAACCTTTGGAGATGTAGTCATGCATTTTTTTACTGAAGGATATAATTGCGTGTAGCCGCTAAACTGGGCTGCACGCTTTTTTTTGTAGGGAAAATGCTAGTACATTATTTGACAGTTCTAGTGGAGTGATTGCATGGAAATGTTGCTTATGCGGTGTTTTGAGGAGTTATGCGGAGTTTACGTGATTAATGCGCCGTTTGGAGCGGTTATGCCGCGTTTGCGCGATTAATGCGCCGTTTGCAGCGGTTATGCCGCGTTTGGAGCGGTTATGCGGCGTTTGGAGGAGTTATGCGGAGTTTACGCGATCAATGCGGCGTTTGGAGCGGTTATGCCGCGATTGCGCGATTAATGCGGCGTTTGGAGCGGTTATGCCGCGTTTGACTGATTTATGCGTTGTTTCGGCTTGGTATGCCGCATTTGACGGAGTTACCATTCTGACACACAGTAAATTTTCTTAGTAGTAACACTGATTGCCTACAAAGCTGTCATGTTTTGATGACAAAAAAAAAGTGAAATAGAGCGGGCTCCATTTCACTTTTTCACTAAAAAGGTTTCACATCACACAATCTTTTATGCATCATCTCTTGCTTGAAAGATATAAATCAGACGAACCAATTCCATGACCGCGACCGCAGTAGCAGCAACATAGGTCATAGCAGCGGCGTTAAGCATCTTTTTAGCATGTGGTTCTTCTTCATTTCGGATAATCCCTAATTCAATAATTTGATTCATTGCGCGATTGGATGCATTAAACTCAACTGGTAGTGTTACAATTTGGAACAATACCCCAACTGCCATTAAAGCAATACCAATGCCCAACAATGAATTGAACGCCGTGGAAAGTATTCCGATTATAATGAAAATCCATGAGATATTAGATGAAATACTCGCTACAGGTGCAAGACGGTGGCGGAAACGAAGGAATGCATAGGCTTCCTTATCTTGAATCGCATGTCCGACTTCGTGAGCGGCAACCGCAGTACCTGCAACTGATGCGTGATGGAAATTGTCTGAAGACAACGCAACTGTTTTTGTTAAAGGATTATAATGGTCACTCAAGAAACCTTTGTGTTCGACAACTTTAACATCCTGTAACCCATTATGGTCAAGTATTAAACGTGCGACTTGTGCTCCTGTCATTCCAGATGTAGAACGCACTTGCACATATTTTTTATACGTACTTTTCACTTTGAATTGAGCATACAACGGAAGCAACATGATGATGCCCAAGTATACAAAAAACATGTTCAATTCCCTCCCTTTTCTCTACGTATATTTTATAACGTCTACCATGTAAGCGCAACTTTTTACTATTATGCTATAACAGTCCTGCTTTTTCCTTTTTTCTCAATACTGTATACGCAATAGTGATACAAGCGATCGATAACCAAAATGTAAAATACCCGATTTTGTCCATATGTTTCATTAAATCGTAATAAATCGGCATTTGCCCGAAAACATAATCGATGACATCGTTATGCAGTGTCCAAATCGCACCGATAACAAGATGACCAAAGCGAAATTTATAAAACGGAATGTAGAGAATTGCTTGAACAGCCATTGCAAAATGTGAACCGATGAGCATCCATCCTTGCCAACCGATTTCACCAATTTCTGCTAATGTTAAAAGATTCATGACGACTGCCCATAAGCCATATTTCACAAGAGTAATAAGCGCAAGTACTTCAATTAATTTAAAATTCTTGCCAACCAACCAACCGATAATCGCCAAAGAGAAAAACAAACTTGCGGTCGGACTATCCGGCACGAAAATCCAATAGATCGGTTCAGTGTCTTCAAGTTGCCACATGTACCAATCATAGCCATACACTGTGCCTAAGATATTGGTAAATAATAAAATCCATAAAAAAGATTTGTGGAATAACATTAACCAAATCCGCGTTACAATCGAAATGACCACCAGCTCCCCGTTTCATATGTATATATGTATGGTATCACTTTCAACTAAAAACTTGTAAAGAAAAAAGAGTCAGTTTCCTGACTCTTTTTTGTTACTCACCTGATTTTAAATTAGCAAGGAATTCAGCAAGCACTTGAAGATCTTCTTCAGATCCTGTCCACTGTCCTGCTGGCATTGTGCCGACACCGTTATGAGCAATATCAACAATCTCTTCAGCTGTTAATCCTGTATCCGCTAACGCAGGTCCAAGGGCGCCTTGGAAGGCATCACCATGACATTGGATACAAGAGGATCCAGCATAGATTTGATACTCAGCAGATTCTGGATCAAATGAAACTTCTTCACGGATTTCACCTTGTGCTTTTGCTTGTTCCCAGTTATGGTTCACAACTGATTCCCATGTTAAGTAGAAAATTGCAGCAAATGCAAGAAGCATGAATCCTGTTGGCAACGGTCGCTTGAATGGACGACGTTCTTTTGAAGTATCCATGAATGGTACAAGCATTAGCGCACCAACTGCTAGTCCTGGCATAACGATTGCTCCAATGACGTTGTATGGTCCGGAAGCAAATTCATATTTCAATAATTGATACATGAATAGGAAATACCAGTCAGGTAGTGGGATGTAAGTTGTATCTGTTGGATCCGCTTGACGTTCAAGTGGTGAAGGATGCGCAACAGTTAAAATTAAGTATCCAATTAGGAAAATTGCACCGATAATCCACTCTTTCAAGAGGAAGTTCGGCCAGAAAGCTTCAGTTTTACCCGGATATTCCGAGTAGTCTTTTGGGACATTGGATTTCCGGTTTGCTGGAATCCTGGAGTCACCAACAAATTTCATACCTTTTCCGCGATGCATGTTGTCCCCTCCTTCTTCTAGTTTCAGACAATCACATCAAGTTGGATGTAAATTTTATAGTGGACCAGAAATACCTTGTCTTCTGATCATGATAAAGTGTGCTGCAAGCAACCCAAGCAAAGCAGCTGGTAAGAAGAATACATGAATGGCAAAGAAACGTGTTAATGTTTGAGCACCTAAGATTTCAGAATCTCCTGCTAGGAGAATTTTAATCTGCTCACCAATGAATGGAACGGAAGCTGCAATTTCGATACCAACTTTTGTAGCGAATAATGCTTTCATATCCCATGGTAGCAAGTAACCAGTAAATCCAAGGCCTAACATTGTAACAAAAATAAGGACACCAACTACCCAGTTTAATTCACGTGGTTTCTTATAAGAACCTGTAAAGAATACACGTAAAGTATGTAGGAACATCATCACGATAACGAGTGAAGCTCCCCAATGGTGCATACCACGCACAATCTCACCGAATGCAACTTCATTTTGAAGGTAGTAAACGGATTTCCAAGCATTCTCAACATCTGGCGTGTAGTACATTGTCAAAAACATTCCAGATAGTATTTGGATGACTGTTACGAAGAATGTCAAGCCACCAAAGCAATAGATAAATGCGGAAAAGTGATGTGCAGGGTTTACGTGCTCAGGTACTTCATGGTCAGCAATATCACGCCATATCGGGGTGATATCCAACCGCTCATCAACCCAATCGTATAGTTTGTTTAGCACTTCGGTCGTACCCCCTTACATTTTAAACTAATGTGTTTGGAACAGTTTTTCCAATATGCACGTAACCATCCACGATTTCAACCAAATACTCATCTAGTGGTCCTAAAGGTGGTGTTCCAGCTACGTTTTTACCGTTTTTCTCATAACGTCCGGCATGGCAAGGGCAGAAGAATTCGTTCTTATGGTTGTCCCCTTCCCAGTTAACGACGCATCCAAGGTGCTTACAGACAGGAGAAAGTGCGATTACTTCGTCGCCTTCTTTATAAACCCAAGCGGTGTTTGAAACGTCGGATTTATACCAACCATCTTTTCGATCTTTAATCGTAAAGTCAACACGCACAGGTGTTTCAGTCAATTCGTCAACTTTTTGGGAAGTTGGAACAAATTCACCTTCACCTTTTGCCTGCAAGACTGGATCGACTGCAAAGCGGACCATCGGCATGACTGCGGCCGAAACCATAAATCCACCGACGCCCATCAATGTGTAGCTTAGGAATTGGCGCCTTGACACTTTGCTGCTCATCAGTTTCCCTCCTCTTACTCCAAAATCAGTCCAACGGACATACTTTTATTAATTGTAATACTAGGACATATCTATGATATATCAATATTAATGTAAATTCAATCCTGCATTCCTTAGTTACCCAAGAATGTGAACAAATAATGAATTCTGTATGTCAGATTAGCAAAATTTTGAAGCTAAATCTCGATTACTTGTAAGATTAAAATCAGATTACTGCTTTGACCATTGTTCTGTAAATTTCGGCAATAATTGGCGAAGTTGATCTTCCAGTATGGAATTACGCAATGACGGCTCCATACTTTCAAGAGGAATTGAAGGCATCCAAAGTACTTGACCTGGCAAGTCCATTTCATTCCATTCGTGATCGGTTGTCAGGAAAAACACATGTTTAAATGATGTTCTTCTAAAATCACTCAATGTCGTTTCTGCCATTTTTGCAAGATCAGTTGAAGCGGTGTAACTGAATGGTGGCGCAAACATCATACGACCTTTAAATTGCATTTCAATCAGCGAGCTTAGTTGCATGACAAATTCTGTCGAAGATGCGCTTGTCTTCATATTATCCATGTTCAACTGCACTTTTACAAGCGGGACGACTAATGTGTCAATATATTCTTTCTGTTGCAAATATGTATCCATATCTTTGCCTGTCCAATTCATCACTATTCACTCCTAAACAATTTCAAACAAATGACTCCACCTTAAGGATGGAGTCATCAGTCATTTGTAATCATCATATCATTCAGCATCGCAGATAAGATAAGAAAACGTTCTCGATCATTGGCATCAAGTGCTTCATCTACACGTTTCCTTAGTAAATCCAAGGACATTGATGCTGCACTCTCTTCTAACAATTTCTCCGCAATTTTCCGATCTCTAGCGCTCACTTGCAACTCTACCGGCAAGAAAGGATTTTCTTCCCGTACACTAGCATAGTGTGGACAAGAATGACTGTTTGGGAAATTCAACTGGATATACATTTTTTCATCAGGATGGAGCCGAAGATCATGGAATGATTTTTCCGCGTCGGCTGTCATCAAATTCCCTTTGTAAAAACGGAAAGGGATACTTTCGGAATTTGTCGTTGAAATTACCATCGCCCGCGGGCAATAATGTGCTTCATCCGTAAAGTGGACGTTTTGAAGAAGTTGCTCATGGCTAAGAAGATAATTCAGTATCCACACACATTCCCGGCGCTTTAACTTATAGCGCTTTAAAAACCATCTTACAAAGTCTTTTTTGGCAGCGACAGGAATCATGGCTGTCATATCACACCTCCTCGTCATTCAACGTTTCAAGAAAAGCGCTCCATTCCTCATGGGGTTCTATCTTTAACAGTGCTCTAACTACTTCGATAGATTCGTCTCGTTTTCCTTCATCTAAAAGGAATCTTGCGTATTTATCCAAAAACGTTAAATCATCTTCCATACCAGCATATGCTTTACTGTAAGATACGTATGCATCGTCAAAACGTTCCTCACGTTCCAATGCAAATGCTTTGAATGCATGAAGTATCGGCAGATCCACTTGTCCATCCGGCATTTCTGACAGCAAACTTAACAATTTTTCGTCCTGCTCCTTCTCGTTATACAGGGAAGACAACGTAATGAGCGCTTCCATATATTCGGGGTCAAGCGCAATTGCTTGCTGCAAGTGCTCTTCAGCTTCCTCTGGCAAACCGAGTTTCAAAGCAGATTTTCCTGCAGACAATCTTAATTCCTTGTCAAATTCATCCCGTGCAATGCCTTTTTTGAAAAATTCATAGGCTTTGTTGTCGTTACCTGATTTTGAACACGCCTGACCCGCCAGCATATAGGCCGAAAAGTAATCAGGATCCATTGCAATTAAGTCCTCTAACATGTTACTTGATTTTTCGGCATCCCCGCTCTGATAGTAAGCATAAGCTGCACCAAATAACGTATCGGGGACTACCTCATCCTCTAACAGAAGTTCGTAGAATGGAATTGCGTCTTCGTAAGCTGCGCCGGCACTGTATGTTTCAGCTAGGCGTAATGGGATACTTGTACCTGCGATGGAGCGATGACCTTCATCATACAACTGAGAGAAAGATTTGGCCGCTTCGATATATCTCCCCCCGTCAAGAAGCAATTCCGCTAACGCGAATCGTATAACCGGTTCGTGTGGAGCGATTCGTTGAGCTTCTTTCACTTTCCCGATCGCAGCCTCTGCCATACCAATCATCTGGTAGTAGTCAGCAAGCGCCATCAATGCTTGCACATACTCTTCTTGATCGGGCGTGATTTCTGAGAGTAGCAGTAACGCATCATCTTCTTCTCCCAATTCCAGTAATGTTGAAGCTCTGTCAATTTTCAGTTGCGACTCTTCAGGCATGTACGTAAGCAACGTTTCATATATATGATCCGCCTGTCCAATATACCCGTAAGACACGATCATGCTAGCGGCTTCGTAAAGCAATTCAAAATCCTGCGATCGTTCCGCCTGATCAATTAACTCATTTAGTTTTTGAATGTCTCCATCCAGGATTGCCTGTTCAAAATCTTGTAACTGCACCATATTTTCACCTGTTCCTTCATGTTGTATACATTAGGAAAATTATTCTTATCAGCCATTGTTGACGAGCGCTGTCAAATGCTCAAAGAAGTTTGGATAAGACACTGCAATGCAAGCAGGGTCTTCAATAATCACTTCTCCGTCAGCAACTAACGATGCAATCGCTGCCATCATACCCAGTCGATGGTCACCATAGGAGTTCATGCTAGTCCCCTTTAATGGCGTTGGTCCGTGTATGATCATTCCATCCGGAGTTGCTTCGATGGATGCACCTAACTTCTTCAATTCAGTCGTGACTGCTGCAATGCGATCCGTTTCTTTTACACGAAGTTCAGCTGCGTCTTTTATGATCGTTGTACCTTCAGCCTGTGTCGCTAACAAAGCAATGATCGGCAATTCGTCAATGAGCGTTGGAATAATCTCTCCGCTTATTTCAATACCATGTAAAGTGGCTTTGGAAACCTTAATTGTACCATAGGATTCACCTCTGCCACCAGTTTCCTCGTGTACGTCAATGGCAGCACCCATCTGACGCAATACTTCAATAATTCCTGTCCGTGTTGGATTAAGGCCAACCTCCACAATTTCAACGCAACTATCTTCAACCATTGCAGCAGCTGCCAAGAAGAATGCGGCAGATGAAATATCACCCGGTACTTTTACAGATGATGCTTGAAGTGTTTGCCCCCCCTCAATCGTTACAGTGTTCCCATTCGTTTCAATCGAGACGCCGAATTGTTCAAACATCCGTTCAGTATGGTCACGTGAAATTGCCGGTTCCGAAACGATTGTCTTTCCGGACGCACGTAAACCTGCGAATAAAATAGCAGACTTTACTTGTGCACTCGCCACTGGTACATGGTACGTCATTCTACTTAACTCGCCACCTTTTACTGTAAGTGGCAAATATTCATCGTCTTCCGTGCCTACAATTTTTGCACCCATTGACTGTAAAGGAATTGTAACTCTTTTCATCGGTCGTTTGGATAAGGACTCGTCTCCTGTTAATACTGAAGAAACGTTTGAGCCAGCTAAAATTCCAAGCATCAGCCTAGCAGTCGTACCGGAATTACCCGCATACAATTCATCTGATGGCGTTGTCCAATTTTCGATACCCGGACTATCAATTGTTACATTAGTCCCCTGCCTTTCGATTGAAACACCTAATTGCTTAAAAATTTCAATCGTCCGTAGGCAGTCTTCACCTTCAAGAAAACCTTCCACGGTTGTTCTGCCTTCAGCAATCGCCCCTAACATAATCGAACGATGCGAAATGGATTTATCCCCAGGTACTTTTATTGAGCCGTTCAATCTCGGCTTATGAAATTGTAAGGTTTTTTGTTCAGCCATGAATAGCTCCCCTTTTACTAAAGTATGTGCATGCTGTAATCCGTTTTTGTAGATAGCGCATTTCTTGCAGCTTTTCGGTCATCAGCTGTTTGGAAGCTGATAACAAGAATTCCGTATACATCCGTACGGGTCTCTACAATTCGTATATTCGTTAAACTAATTTCTTCCTCTGCCAATATTTTTGTGATTTCTGAAATGACACCCGGATGATCCGGTATGTCGATATGCAAATCGAATGTCATGTATAATGCCCCTTGCACTGCTCCCTCATATGTGGATGGCAGGCGGTCCCTGTACTGCTTCGCGTCTGCAAAGAAATCAAAGATCTCTTCAGGATTATTTGCTAACAACATGCTTTTAATGCGGTTCATTTCATTCAACCAACCATCAAGTTGCTGAAGTAATTCCGTTTGGTTTTGGATTGTAATGTCCCGCCACATTGTAGGATCTGCTGAAGCAATCCTTGTTAAATCACGAAATCCGCCAGCCGCTAATTTTTTTACGAATGGTTGGTCGATTTCTTGCTCCGCTAACCTTCCGACTAGTGAGGAAGCAACAAGATGAGGGAAATGGCTGACAATAGCAGTCATGCGATCATGCTCACTAGCATCCAAAACAACGATTTTACCTTTCGTTGCAGTCAATAAATTCGATAATCGATCGATTTTAAGACGTTCTTCATTTTCTAAAGGTGTCAAAATGTAATAGGCATTCTCAAATAGGTGTGCTTTCGCTGCAGCTACACCACTTTTGTGCGAGCCCGCCATTGGATGCCCGCCGATGAATGTAATGCCTTGTTCCGTAAACCACTTAGCCGCTTCCATAATTGGACTTTTTGTACTGCCTGTATCTGAAATGATGACATCTTCTTTTAGTGACCATTCTCGCGCTTCTTTCATTAACGCAATCGTTGTATTGACAGGTGTCGCAAACAAAACGAAATCAGCATTTTCACATGCTATTTTTGCTGATGGCGCAATTGAATCGATAATGCCTCTCCGATATGCTTCATCTGCTGACGAATAAGAACGATCGAAACCAGTAATATGTAAATCGAGATTCCCCCGTTTTAATGCAAGCCCAAGGGAACCTCCTATTAAGCCTAATCCAATAATTGCTACCGTATTCTTCATAATTACCTACCTATTTTCTAGTAATAATTGTTCGAATGCTTCAAACAATCCGCTGTTCTGTTCATCCGTTCCAACAGTAATCCGGATGTAGCCGGGTGTCCCTAATGCATTGCCACTCCTTACAATATATCCTTGTTTCAACAAAAATTCAGCAGCTTCATCTGCGTCTCCTGGTACTTCGATCAGGACAAAATTCGTTTCAGAATCAAACATATGTAAACCATTTTTGCTAGCAAAATCCTTATAACGGTTTCTTTGAACTTCATTCCGATCGCGGCATTGATGAATGAATGCATCATCTTCCAATGCTTTCGTTGCAACAGCAACCGCCAACGTATTATTATTAAACGGATTTCGGATTTTGTTTAATTGTGAAATGATTTCTGATGAACCGATACCGTATCCAATCCTGAATGACGCAAGACCGTATGCCTTAGAAAATGTCCGTAAGACGATGATATTTGGGAATTTATCCAGCAAAGTTAATGAGTCAACATGCGCTGGGTCTGTAACGTACTCAAAATATGCCTCATCCAAGACGACTAAGATGGACTTCGGCACTTTTTGTAAGAAATCTAGTAACTCAGCATGAGGAATTAGGTTGCCTGTTGGGTTATTCGGATTGCAAATCCACATAACAGCAGTTTTGTCCGTAATCGCAGCTAAATGAGCAGACAAATCGTGCTGTCCATTTACAAGAGGGACTTCCGTAAAATCAGCACCTTCTATTTTTGCATTATGTGCATATTGAGGAAAAGTTGGCGTCGGCATGATGGTATGCTTGTTTTCATCTAGTAACGCTCGGGAGATGATTGTAATAATTTCGTCAGAACCGTTCCCAAAAAGAATCGATTCTTCGGAAACGCCATGTTTTTCCGCAAGCTTTTCACGCAAAGTTGTTGCATGTCCATCAGGATAAATCTCATAGGGCATGAGCGAGCTTCTTAAAAATTCAGCGACTGTAGAAGGACAACCATATGGATTTTCATTGGAAGCCAGTTTAACGACTTCGTTCAAACCGTAACGTTTCTTCACTTCCTCAGTAGATCTACCTGGTTTGTATGGATTCATTTCACTCAACACTTGTTTCCACTGCATCGAACTTCCCCCGCTCTGTTAGTTTTATTTTTGTAAATCTGGCCGAAGCTTTAGGGCTTCATTTTGATAAATATGTTGAATTCCTTCTTGTGGTATATCCGAATTAACATGCATCAACACCCGAATGCATAACGGCAGACCGCCGGGAACGTTCATTTCATGTGTACACATGACAGGTACATATTTCCATCCTTCTAACGAACGTACAGCCTTAGCGGGAAATGCCGATTCAATATCTTGTGTTGTGGATAAGATGACCGATACGATATCTTCCGGCTGTATCCCATTTGACTGCGCCATCTCTTTTACTAAGGCTTCAGTCACTGTTAACACTTCTTCACTGTTGTCTCGTACAACGGTAGTTGCTCCACGGATCCCACGTACTGTCATCCAATCTCCCCCTCAAACTCTTCTCTTTAATTCATCAAAAATCTGATGACACACTGGAATTGTCATTTGTTGAACAAAAGGCAATCCAAGGTTTTGTAACAATACAAAATGCATGTTACCAAACGTCGCTTTCTTATCTTTTAACATGTATGGTAAAAACGCTTCAAATGAGTGTTCATGTACTGGTTCAAAAGGATAGCCATTCGCTTTAGCGAAATCAATAAATTCATTTGTAAAACAAGACTCAATTTCTCCATATTGCTCACTCGCGATGAGACTATACACCATGCCAATTAAGACACATTCACCATGACTCAAACCACCATAACCATAAACTGCTTCAACTGCATGGCCGAATGTATGGCCGAAATTTAAAAACTTCCTGGATGAATGTTCAAATGTATCTTCCGCTACGATATCCGCCTTCACTTGAATTCCTTTTAACAATTCAGTAGATAACCACTCAACTGATGGCGAAGTGAAATTTTCTTTACGCAGTAATTCATACGACCAATCAGAGTCTGATATGAATGCATGCTTCACCAGTTCTGCAAGACCGGATCGCATTTCTCTAGGAGGAAGCGTCTGGAACAAATCGGTATGAAAAAGGACTGCGGAAGGTTGGTGGAAAGAACCAACCATGTTTTTCCCTTCTGGAAGATTGATGGCCGTTTTTCCTCCCACCGCACTATCATGAGAGAGGATTGTTGTTGGACACTGTATGAATCGAATCCCTCTCATATACGTTGCGGCAACAAAGCCCGTTAAATCTCCACACGCTCCTCCGCCAAATGCAATTAGAATGGATTGTCGCGTAAAATTTTCGCGTAAAAAATAGGATTGGCAATCAATATATACTTCAGCTGTCTTACATTGTTCACCTGAAGGGACGACTTTCAATTTCGGTTCAACACCCGCTTGTTGTAACGCATTACAAAGTACAGGTAAATGGTGTTTCGCAACTGTTTCATCAGCAATGATCCCTACCTGATCCGCACTGGAAAGCAATTGGCGATACTTTGTAGAGAACAAGTCATATACATCACTGCCAATATGCACATCGTATTGAAGATCTGCTAATTGAACGGAAAGTGTGCCCATATTAGAACTCCTTTACATATTGTCGATACTGTTCAATCTCTTTTTGTAATCCCGTTATTGTATCAGAACGGAACTCTTCCATAATCGCTTTTGCAATTTCTGTCGCAATGACGTGTTCCGCAACGACTGAAGCAGCAGGAACTGCACAAGGATCAGATCGTTCAATTGTAGCGACAAAAGGTTCTTTCGTATCAATATCAACGCTTTCTAGCGGCTTATATAATGTTGGGATAGGTTTCATAACTCCACGGACAACAATCGGCATACCCGTTGTCATTCCACCTTCTAAGCCACCGAGGCGATTCGATTTTCTGAAATAGCCTCGGTCTTTTGACCAAGTAATCTCATCATGTACTTCACTTCCAGGTTTTTGAGCCATTTTAAAACCAAGACCGAATTCCACACCTTTGAAAGCATTAATGCTCATCATGGCTCCAGCTAACTTGCCGTCCAATTTACGATCAAATTGAACGTAACTGCCTATTCCTGGAGGACACCCGTCAATAATGACTTCTACGACACCACCGAGTGTATCCCCTCTTCCTTTAATATCGTCAATTGCCGACACCATTCGAACCGAAGCATCTTTATCCGCACAATAAACCGGGTCGTTTTCGATAACTGTACGTAATTCATCCATCGACAAATTTTCATAAGAGGAAGGATCCGTAACAATTCCGCCGATTTCTGTAACATGTGACACGGTTTCAATCCCTATTTGGCGAAGGAACTGTTTTGCAACTGCACCAATTGCTACGCGCATCGTTGTTTCCCTGGCAGAAGACCTTTCGAGCACATTCCTTAAATCGCGATGGCCATACTTCATCCCGCCGACGAGATCCGCATGACCCGGTCTCGGTCTAGAAATTCTACGCTTAATGTCTTCCGGATTCACATCATCCGCTAATGGTTCAATCCCCATGATGCCCGTCCAATGCTTCCAATCATCATTCACGACTGTTAACGTAACTGGAGAACCTAACGTTTTACCGTGTCTGACGCCCGAAGTGATTAACACCTGGTCTTTCTCTATTTGCATGCGACGACCTCTACCATGTCCACCTTGTCGTCTCTTTAGTTCCTTATTAATCATTTCAGCCGTTAACGGCATTTGAGCGGGTAACCCTTCAATAATTGCTGTCAGTTGAGGACCATGTGACTCACCAGCTGTAAAATACCTCATCTCAATTCCTCTCTTTCTCTCTATTGTCAAAAGGATAAATATCCGTTTCATAGCACTTTATCAGAACAAAGTGAATTTGACTATATCTATTGTTAAAAAATATTTGTAAATAGGTCGTAAAAAACCATTCTTACTTTTTGCGATAAAAAAACGTCTCTTCCGATTCAAAACCGTATTTAGATGGGTTGAATATTTGCTCTGTGCTTCCGACGAACAATATGCCCCCCGGTCTAAGTGCCTTAGAAAAGCTTTCATAAATCTGATCTTTTGCTTCTTCCGTGAAGTAAATCATGACATTCCGACAAACAATCAGATCAAAACCTGATCCGTATGAGTCATTTAAAAGATTGTGCTGTTTAAATTGAACGGTTTGTTTAATGGAATCTTTTACTTGATAATGTTGACCTTCATTGATAAAGTACTGCTCGACAATTTTTCGTGGTACTTCCTTTAAGGATCGATCTGCATACAGTCCTACCTTTGCTCGTTCAATCACGCCGCTATCTAGATCCGTTGCCAGTATGGAGATATCTTTTAATGGTACGTGTGATGACAACACCATTGCGAGCGAATAAGGTTCCTCTCCTGTCGAACAAGCCGCACTCCAAATTTTCAGTTTTTTATTTTCATTGAGCAGTTTAGGGAATATTTTCTTATCCAGCACTTCCCAGCGTTGTGCATTGCGATAAAACTCGGACACATTAATTGTCATTCTATCTAGGAACTCATCCAATAACTTTGCATCATTATGTATAGCTGTGTAATAATCTGAAAAATTATCGTATCCTCGCTTTTCATACAAAGATGTCAATCTTCTTTTCATCTGCGCTTCTTTATATAGAGAAAGGTCGATACCCGTTTTGTTTTTTACTTTCTCAATAAACTGTATGTAATCTGTCAATCTTGACGACGCTCCTTCCGAACCTTTTTTCTAATTATAGCGGAAAAGAGTTGAAAAATGTGTGACAAATGCAAATCGGATGCATATTTATGCCTATCTCGGTTGACGATGAAATCATTACTTGCTTAAACTACTATGGAATTATCATGGAGAATGGTTTTGCAAGCATCAAAATGCTGACACATATAATAAAAACAGCCTTGCGTTCGTACGCTTGGCTGTTTTTATCAAACCTTACTGGTAGTCATTAAATTAGTTAATCCAGCTGACCATTGCTTTGTCATAGCTTACAAGCTCTTCTTCCTTGAAGAACAAGTTGATCTCACGGACTGCAGATTTTGGTGAGTCTGAACCATGAATGATGTTCTTGCCGACAGTTACAGCAAAGTCTCCACGAATTGTTCCTGGAGCTGATTCTTTTGGATTTGTAGCACCCATCATAAGACGTGCAGTTGAGATAACGTTTTCGCCTTCCCAAACCATTGCAAATACAGGGCCTGAAGTGATGAATTCTACAAGCTCACCGAAAAACGGACGCTCTTTATGTTCACCGTAGTGTTGTTCAGCAAGTTCTTGAGAAATTTGCATTAATTTCCCGCCTACTAATGTAAATCCTTTACTTTCAAAACGGTTTACGATTTCACCGATTAAATTACGTTGTACGCCGTCTGGCTTTACCATTAAAAATGTTTTTTCCATTTATAAACACTCCTTCACGTATGTATGGAATTTTATCCTTACTGATCGTACCATTCAGATCCTAAACTTTCAACTGGTATCTCTTCATTAGAACTTTCTTTGTCCAAGAAACTCGGCAATTTGTAGTAACGATTTTTTTGCCTCGCAATCCGGCAACATTTCAACTTCCGCAATTGCTTTTTCCAAGTATTGATCACTTACACGTTGTGCTCGTTCAATAGCACCTGACTGACGTATATATGTCAACATCTCTCCCCGCTCAACATCTGTCAACGTTCCATTGAAGGAGCGTACCAAATAGGGCTGGAATTCCGGTTCATCTTTTATGTAAAGTGTCGGTAATGTTAAATGTCCATTTAACAGATCACTACCAGCAGGTTTGCCAAGTTTTTCATCTGTTGAAGTAATATCCAGTATGTCATCAACAATTTGAAAAGCCATGCCGGCAAAATAACCAAACCGCTTCAGTTTCCTGACAACATCGGGAGATGCATTTGAAACGAGTGCGCCTAATTCACAACTGGAGGATAACAACAATGCCGTCTTTCGTTTAATACGGCGTAAATAATCGCGGAATGTTTGATCAATCTTTTGTTGGAATTCTATTTGAATGATTTCACCCTTACAAATCTCCAACATCGTCTCTGCGAGTAACTGATGGACTGCCGGCATTTCAATTTCACCGATCGACACGAGTGCTCTTGAGAAGATATAATCACCTGTATACATTGCAATACGATTATTCCATCGTGCTTTGACCGTTTCGAATCCACGTCGGACATCCGAATTGTCAATGACATCATCATGTACAAGTGAAGCCATATGAATCAGCTCCAAGGAGACCGCGACTTTTGCAACATTCTCCTTTGAATACTGCCCAAATTGTGATGACAATATAACGAAAATCGGACGAATCCTTTTCCCCCCTGCACGTAAAAGCAGGAGAGAAGCTTGCCGAATGACCGGGGAAGAGGAGTCTACGGTTTTTTCAAGTTCCTTTTCGATAAATGTTAGGTCCTTTCGAAACCCAGTATAAAGTGACAATAACTTCAATTTCTCCAAGACAATTACCTTCCCCTACTTGCAATTATTTGTATGCGATGTGCCCCGCTGTTGCCCCACCACTATATTTCTTATAAGATACTTCACGAAACCCAGCGTCTACGAACATTTGTGACAATTGCTTGGCACCTGGAAAGTCATCCGCGGATTCTTGTAACCATGAGTATTCCTTATAACTTTTCGCAAAAAGTTTTCCGAAAATCGGCATGATATATTTAAAGTAAAAACGGAACAGTTGGCGGTACCCAGGAATTTCCGCTTGGGATGTTTCTAGACACGCTGCCATGCCCCCCGGTTTTAATACTCGGCACAATTCCTTTAATACTTGCTCATAGTCAGGTACATTCCGTAAACCGAAACCTATTGTTACATAATCAAAACTGTTGTCAGGAAACGGCAATTCCATCGCGTTGCCTTGAATCAGTTCAATGGTAGGGTATTTGTCAACTTTCGGTTTGGCTGAAGCAAGCATACTTGGGCTGAAATCGAGCCCTTTCACTTCTCCTTCCATCCCTACAGCTTCCGCTAATGCAATGGTCCAATCTGCAGTACCGCAACAAACGTCTAGTGCCTTCGCACCTTTTTTCACATTCATGCGTAACATAATATCATTACGCCATTTTTTATGTTGATTGAAGCTGATTACCGAATTCATTTTATCATAATCCGTAGCAATCTTTTCAAATACATGGTGCACTTTTTCTTCTTTAGATGTTTTCAAGATGGTTCCCCTTTCTTTCTTAAATGGGTTTACCTAAAAGAGGTGTCGCGAGCCTAAGAATTTCCTGCTTTAAAAAAGGGCTTAGAAATTCAGCACTCTCAAGCTCTTCTTGTAAGATTGTCGTCAATACGGATATTGCTTTTTCAACATCCGTTTTACTCATGGAATTCCCGGTCCAACCATATCGAACAATTGCATTTTTGGAGAACTTCCTGGAAAACCAAATAAGTGCCAATGCAGACTGCGTAATTTTGGTATACCGCGAAAAGCCGTACGTGTTTAGAAACTCCGAAATGCATCCCGATTCGATGCAAGTCATTGATTGAATCAATGATTGTACACTTTCTACTTCTTCCATTAACAAATTCGTTTTCGTCTCATTAATCCGTCCTATCATCTCAGACATGGATGTAATAAAAGCAAAATCAGAAATAGTTGCTAATAACTTGTAGTGAATGCCACTAAAATGATCCCCAGACAAGACCATTAGTTGTTGTTCTTTAGAAGAGGCATCTAAAATATCCACCTTATCATGGATATCAAAAGCTGCATGTACAGCTCCAACTGCAAGAGCAGACACATGTAGCTCTTCTGACCATTCTTCGCCGTTCAGTAACGGTAACAATAGAAAAAACGCCTTTGCATCGTCCAACGGCATTCTTCCTAATGTTTTGGTCATAATGGGTTCTTGAATGGATTGTTCAACATCCCTTATATAGTATTGAATCTTTCGATTGAGTAGTTGTCTGTCCATCTTCGGATCTCCATTCAATTGCAATGTGAAAGAGTTATACGATCAGAGTTATTCTTTCCCATCGCTATAAACAATTCCATGGGCCGAGTGAATTTCGGATTTACCACGGATTTTCATGGCGGATGTATGCTCTGTAAATTGTGCAATCATCACTTCACCACAATCCAATTTCTCGGTATGATGGAACTTAGTATCGTTCCCTCTTGTGAGACCAATAACGTTCACACCGTCTTCTAATGCTTTAATCACGATAAATTCAGGTTGAGCCATGTTTTCCACTCCTGTCATTCATATACATCCAATCATATCACAGAAAACCAATTAACCGCAAAGACATCAGATGGACTTAAGAAGTGACAGAATTTCAGCTCTTTTCACATCGTCATGTTCATAGATTCCACGTGCTACAGTTGTTACGGTTTTAGCACCCGGCTTTTTAATACCACGCATCGTCATGCACATATGTTCTGCTTCAATAATGACATATACGCCAATAGGATTCAACATGTCCATCATTGCATTCGCAACAGTTGACGTAATTCGTTCTTGCAATTGCGGGCGTTTTGCTGTTGTCTCAACTGCACGCGCTAGCTTGCTGAGTCCTGCAACAACTCCGTTCCGCGGTATGTATGCAATATGAGCATGACCAAAAAATGGTACAAGGTGATGTTCACACATTGAGTGGAAAGGTATATCTTTTACTAATACAACTTCATCGTGGTTTTCATGAAAAACGGTCTCAAAATATTGTTTAGGATCCTTATCGATTCCTTGAAAAACTTCCGCATACATCTTGGCTACCCGTTTTGGCGTTTCCAACAATCCCTCTCGTTGTGGGTCTTCCCCAATAGCCTCCAAAATCATTGTCACTGCTTTCTCTATTTTAGGCAGATCCATTTCATTCATGCCAACAACCTCCTCAACCCTTTGAAATGCTAGTCCTTCAAAGATAGTAGCATAATCCCAAGCATACGTACAGTTCGTGGATTCTATCGTCCATCGTACATAATAAAAGGAGTCCGCCCCTAGATCTGTTAGCCAGAATTAGCGGACGGACTCCTATGTAAGCTTAAAGATTACTTAACAGCATCTTTAAGCGCTTTACCTGCTTTAAATGCAGGAACCTTGCTAGCAGCAATTTCGATTTCTTCACCTGATTGCGGGTTACGTCCTTTACGAGCAGCACGCTCACGCACTTCAAAGTTACCGAATCCGATCAATTGTACTTTATCACCATTTGCAAGTGTCGATTGGATTGTATCGAATACAGCTTCAACCGCTTTAGTAGCATCTTTTTTAGTCAGACCTGCCGCTTCGGCAACTGAGTTGATCAATTCTGTTTTATTCACACCATTCACCTCCTCTCAAAGGGGATTGCTGTTACACCGCTAAACGGTGTTCTGCGCTTTTCTTTTGTCCAGCTCCGAACACCAGCTCACGCGTTCACTTCTGGCTCTCGGACGAAATGCGAGCATTTCTTCTCGATCCTTCCAGTGGCCGGTTGAGCTAAACGGTGTTCTGCGCTTTTCTTTTTGTCCAGCTCCGAACACCAGCTCACGCGTCCACTTCTGGCTCTCGGACGAAATGCGAGCATTTCTTCTCGATCCTTCCAGTGGCCGGTTGAGCTAAACGGTGTTCTGCGCTTTTCTTTTTGTCCAGCTCCGAACACCAGCTCACGCGTCCACTTCTGGCTCTCGGACGAAATGCGAGCATTTCTTCTCGATCCTTCCAGTGGCCGGTTGAGCTAAACGGTGTTCTGCGCTTTTCTTTGAACACTGTAAAAAGAGTAACATACTCAAAACGGCGGTGCAACAATATTATCGACGTTTTGGCCGTATTTTAGCTAATTTGACCAAAAACAGAAAAAGACCCGGAAAATAAGGGTCTTTTCAGCATATTCCTTGACAAATTGAATGGTCAGGACATTTTAAACGATAAATGTAATCATGCCTTTATTTCCATCATTAACCATCTGTTCAATTGTCTCACGGAGACGTTTACGCGCATTCGGTGGAACAGATGATGTCTTGAATCGTATACTTTCCTTCAACACCTCATGTAACGGTGTTCCGAAAAGTTGTGTTTGCCATAGTGCTTCTCTGTCGTGTAAGTATGCATTCTTCAGTTCCTTGAGCAGGTGGTGACTATGGAATTCGGAGCCGATTAATGGAGAGAACTCCGCATCCATATCAATTCGGATAATGTGTAGTGAAGGCGCCGCTGCCTTCATACGCACACCGTAGAAGTTATCTTGTTTAATTAATTCTGGTGGAGACGGTTGGAAATCATCAATTGTCGGCAATGCAACCCCATAGCCGGTCTTTTTGGCTGTATCAATTGCTTCTGCATACATGTCATAAGATTTTTTCGCTTTCACCGCATCTTTGATAAAAACGAGCCAATCTTTCTTCGTACGCATTTCTTGCTGCATGAAGTCTTCACAAACTTCCTGGAATGCCAATTCATCCATTTCAATATTAACTGTCGCTTTCCCTTTACCAGCGTCCACTTCTACAACTTCCGCGTGTCGGACATACTTTTCATCTTTCAAACGCTCTGCCAATGCCCGTACTTCACGAATTTTTGAAGCACCTAAAAAGCCTTCTTTTATCACATTGTCGATGGATGCATTCATGTCATGTTCAGCACCGAGAACATCCATCCAGTCAGGTTTTTGTAATTCGATGTCCGTAATCGGAAATTCATATAACGCTTCTTTTAAAATGAGTTGAATCTCCTGGGCATTTAATTGATCTGCACTGATTGCAATGACTGGAACACCATGTTGCTCACGAAGCTGCTCTCTAAGGGCAACTGTCCGGTCATGAGCAGGCATTTTTGAATTTAATACAATGACAAAAGGTTTGCCGATTTCTTTTAGCTTGCCGACAATTTCCTCTTCTGCAACTGCAGCGGCAGCTCGAGGAATATTGTTCACGGTTCCATCCGTCGTGACAAGTATACCGATGGTCGAATGATCTCGAATCACTTTATCAGTGCCAATCCGTGCAGCTTCCTCAAAAGGTATCGGCTCATTGTGCCAAGGTGTATGGACGTATTTCGGTCCATCCTCGTCTTCATAGCCTTTCACACCGTCAATGACATACCCGACACAGTCAGCTAGCCTGACTTGAAAAGATAACTCACCATCCCCGATCGATACTTGTGTACCTTGGGCAGGTACAAATTTCGGCTCAGCCGTCATGATAACCGGACCAGGGGAACTTTGAGGTAGTTCATCCTGTGCTCGAGCCCTGTCGCCAGCATCTGTCATGTTCGGTATGACGACCTCTTCCATCACTCTTTTGACGAATGTCGATTTACCGACACGAACAGGGCCTACTACTCCGATATAAATATCCCCATCTGTCCGTCTAGCAAGATTTTCGTATAATTCCTCTTTCATACTTAGCCCTCCCTTTTTTCGCGCATATTAGTTTATGTAAACGAAAAACGTTTCATGCTAAAAATGCATGAAACGTTTTAAATAGACGTTATTTTTTATTCATGAAGATTGGCTCGTTATCTTCATTTACTGTATAGGGCAAAGAATAAGCAGGAACAACTGCACTTTTTTCCTCTAGCAAATACCGTATATCTTCTCCTGCTTTCACGTCCGGTTTCTCCTCTTGCAAGATCCGATTCAAATCAATTGAATAATCCACATAAAAATGCCCATCAGCCGCTACTACGATTGGTAACTGCGCATCCGAATACGGACTTTCGACTTTTAACGGCTCTTTGAAACCCATTTTTTCATAGTCGATTTCATAGACATATTCACCGACTTCCTCTTTGAATGGAAGGCTACCATTGATTTGCCTGCGTAAATTCAAATCTCTAAGTCGTTCGGCAATTCTCAAGTCCACTAATTTTACAGTCGGGTTCTCCTCTACATCCATTAAGACATATTGAAAAATCCCCCCATTCTCATACGCATTCGAAGGAATCTTCTCTGTATAACCAGGGACAATCTTTGCAAATTCTATTGGGTATTTTATGTATCTGTCTGTGTCTTGGTCTTTTGTCTTAATCGGCAAGAGACCACCATTTGCTTCCTGATACGCATCTACCGCCTTTTGCACAACTTCAATCTGTTCTTCGTATGGATTTTCCTTTGTCGCTCGCTCATTATCAGGATACATACAACCTGCTAAAAGTAGTGCGAAGGACAACATGAGAGCAAGTATGCTTTTTCGTTGCATCAACATCATCTCGCACCTCCTGAAGGCCCACTAAATACAAGGTAGATCATTGCAAAAAACGAAAAGAGCAACAAAGCATATGCGATTAGCGCAAAAATAAACTTCAGAAATCTATTCGACAGCTTGTGTCTGCTTACATAGATGAGTCCCATGGAAATCGCCATGAAACCCATCGCGTAAAAAGACAGCCACATTTTATCCAACGGGGACAAATGGATCATCCTTTCCTCTGCGGCAGAACAACATTATTCATTTATAAAAAATGTCTTCTGTTTCTTGTTTTTTCATTCTGTTCATCAGTTGGTCAACAGCTTCTTTCGGATGCACACTTTCGAACAAGACAGCGTACAGCGCTTGTGTCAGTGGCATCGAAACATCATACTTTTCAGCTAAACGATAGGCTGCTTTCGTTGTACGTACCCCTTCAATGACCATCCCCATACCAGAAACCACCTCATCGAGCGTCTGTCCTTTACCGAGTAAATTCCCTGCTTTCCAATTGCGTGAATGGACACTCGTGCACGTCACAATTAAATCACCCAATCCAGTTAACCCTGAAAATGTAAGTGGATTCGCACCCATTTTCACACCAAGACGTGTAATTTCTGCAAGCCCACGTGTAATGAGCGCTGCTTTTGCGTTGTCTCCATATCCGATTCCATCTGATATCCCGGCACCAAGTGCAATGATGTTCTTTAACGCAGCACCAAGTTCCACACCAATTAAATCATCGTTCGTGTAAACGCGGAAGTATTGGTTCATGAAAAGGTCTTGCACACGTACTGCTGCCGCATTGTCATTTGATGCTGCCGTAATCGTTGTAGGATGTCTTAGGACAACTTCTTCAGCGTGACTTGGACCAGAAAGTGCAACAACCGCTTGCCGTTTTAAATGATCGATTTCTTCTTCTATTACTTCAGAAATACGCTTTAAGGAATCAGGCTCAATTCCTTTAGATACGTGAACAATAAGTTTTGGCTCATTAGAAAGCGCTTCTATTTGTCTACAAACTTCCCGTATCGCTTTTGTAGGCACTGCGATGACAATCGTTTGAGCATGTGCAACTGCCGCTGCAAGGTCAGCGTGGGAATGTAAGTTTTCTGGTAAGGAGATACCTGGTAAATAAGCTGCATTTGTATGCTGTTCGTTTATTTCTACAGCTTGTTCGGTTCTTCTAGTCCACAACAAACAATCATGTCCGTTTTCAGCTAATACAAACGCAATTGCCGTACCCCAACTACCTGCACCGAGTACTGTGATTTTTTCCAAAATAGGACACCTCTTTTTCAGCTTCTTGCTCGTGTTATTAAACGAATCGGTGTTCCTTCAAATCCGAATGATTCACGTAAACGGTTTTGAAGGAATCGTTCGTATGAAAAATGCATAAGTTCAGGTTCATTGACAAAAACAACAAATACAGGTGGTTTGATTGCCACTTGCGTAGCATAATAGATACGCAGTCTGCGGCCTTTATCTGACGGTGCTGGATTTCGTGCAACGGCATCTTCAATCACTTCATTTAACACGCTTGACTGAATACGCATCGCGTGGTTTTCACTAATCATTTTGATTTGATCGAACAACGTTGTGACCCGTTGTTTCGTCTTCGCTGATACAAATGAAATCGGTGCGTAGTCTAGGAACAAGAAGTTTTTCCGGATGTCTTCTGTGAATTTATTCATCGTCTTGTCATCCTTTTCAATCGCATCCCATTTGTTCACGACGAAAAGTATCCCTTTTCCTGCTTCTTCTGCATAGCCAGCAATCCGCTTGTCCTGTTCACGAATGCCTTCTTCCCCATTAATGACGATCAACACAACATCGGATCGGTCAATTGCTTTTAATGCACGCAATACACTGTACTTTTCCGTGTTTTCATACACTTTTCCTTTTTTACGCATTCCGGCAGTATCTATAATTTTGTACTTTTGACCTTCAAATTCATACGGAGTATCAATTGCATCTGTCGTCGTACCTGCAACGTCACTGACGATGACGCGGTCTTCTCCAAGCAACGCATTAACGAGTGATGATTTCCCGACATTCGGTCTTCCGATCAACGAAAAACGTATGACGTCATCCTCAATAGCTTCTTCACCAGGTGCCGGAAAGCTAGCAGCAACTGCATCCAGCAAGTCACCGAGACCGATGCCGTGCGAGCCAGAAATCGGATAAGGATTCTCCAAAACCGAGGGAGTAGAAATCATAAATCATATCCCGCATGTCTGGATTGTCAATTTTGTTTACTGCCAATACGACGGGTTTTTTCGTTTTGTATAGGATCTTTGCAACTTGTTCATCAGCATCTGTCACACCTTCTCGTCCATTTGTCAAAAAGATGATGACATCCGCCTCTTCTATCGCAATCTCAGCCTGCAAACGGATTTGCTCCAGGAACGGTTCATCGCCTATATCGATGCCTCCTGTATCGATTATATTGAAATCATGAGAAAGCCAATCGGCAGAGCTATAAATACGATCACGTGTTACGCCTGCGACATCCTCTACAATCGATACACGCTCTCCTACAATCCGATTAAAAATTGTAGATTTTCCTACATTTGGCCTTCCAACAATTGCTACGGTTGGTTTACTCATTCGTCTTAACACCCTTCCAGTATATCTCTTGTGCTATTATACACAAAAAAGGCGATGATGCCTATGCAAGCACCATCACCCACAGTTTTGCCACAATGACAAATGTTCATAAATCCGTCAAATTTATTCTGTGAACTTTTTTAATTGATCACCAATGACGTCACTAATTGAGAAGCCGGATTCTTCTTTCATTTCATATCCGTCAAAAGATTCTTCTTCCTCTTTCTCCAATAAATCCTTAATACTTAGAGAGAGTCTCTTCTCATCTGCATTCACATCAACAACTTTTACTGCAACCTGTTGTCCTTCTTCCAACACTTCATGTGGAGTACCGATATGCTGATGAGAAATTCTTGAAATGTGAACTAAGCCTTCAACTCCAGGGAACACTTCGACAAATGCCCCATACGATACGAGGCGTTTAACGGTTCCTTCAAGCGTCGAACCAATTGTTGCCCGTTGTTCAATTCCATCCCACGGTCCCGGCAATGTTTCTTTGATGGATAATGAAATTCTCTCAGCATCGCGATCTACAGAAAGGACTTTCACCTTCACTCGATCGCCTTCTTTGACTGCATCAGAAACTTTATCAATATGTTCATGGGAAATTTGTGAAATGTGAACTAATCCATCAACACCACCAATGTCAACGAAAGCCCCAAAAGAAGCAATCCGTTGTACAGTACCATCAAGGACTTGACCCTCTTTCAATTCATCAAGAATCTCGTCTTTCTTCGTAGCTTTTTGTTGTTGAAGGACTGCTCGATGGGACAAAATCAGTCTGTTTTTTTCTTTGTCCATTTCAACAATTTTGAATTCCATTGTACGTCCTTTGTAATCATCAAACGATTCCACGAAATGATCTTCGACGAGTGAGGCAGGAATGAATCCTCTTACACCTAGATCTACAACGAGTCCACCTTTTACAACATCTTTCACTTCAGTTTCAATGGTCTCTTCGTTGCGGAACTTTTCTTCAAGAGAGTCCCAAGCATCTTCCGCATCGACTTTTCGTTTGGATAATACATAATTTTCATCTTCCACTTTTGTAATGATCAATTCAAGCTCGTCCCCTACTTCCACAGCGTCCGATGCTTTCTCAATGTGAAGGCTTGACAGTTCACTTATTGGGATGACACCGTCAAACGGTGCACCAGAAATTTCGACCATTACCGATTTATCTTCAATCTTCGTCACAGTCGCTGTGACACGGTCACCCTCTTTATACCCGTTCATTGCATCCAAATTCATTTCTTCCGTCATATGTAGTCCTCCTCCATAATGAATCCTATCTCTATATTATTCGAATCGATTCATAAAAACAAAAAATTCACCTTATCAAATTATTTGTTTTGCTTCAAAAGGGTTTGGATTTCATGCATGATTACTTCGGTCACCTCTTCTGCAGATGCTTTACGTTCACGATACGGAGTCATATCAATCGGCTTGCCATAAACGACGTGTAAACGTTTAAATCTTTTGTAAGGACCAATGATTGCACACGGCATAACGACCGCTTCTCCTTTCAATGCAAAGAACCCAGCTCCAGCAAGACCTTTTCCTAATTCGCCCGTCTTACTTCTTGTCCCTTCAGGAAACATTCCAACAACCTCGCCACTTCTGAGCAGCTTCAATGCGGTCCGAAAAGCCTCCCGATCACTCATTCCTCTTTTCACTGGAAATGCTTGAACTTTTGGTAAAATGGATTTTAGGATCGGTACGTGAAACAATTCTTCTTTCGCCATAAAATGGACAGTGCGCGGGGCTGTAATTCCGACTACAGGCGGGTCTAAATTGTCAATATGGTTCGCACAAAGAAGAACACCACCGTCTTTAGGGAAATTTTCTACACCTGTCACTTTAATACGGTATAAAGGATAAAAGATCGTACTAACGAGAAACTTGCCAAAAGGATATAAATTCATCAGTACATCCTCTTTTCTGCGATTTCAACGATTTCATCGACTACTTCTTCAATTGACATGGAGGTTGTATCTACTAATATAGCATCTTCCGCCTTCTTCAATGGAGAAATCTCCCGCTCACTATCTGCCTTGTCTCGGTTTTCAATCGCTTGTTTCAATTCTTCCAAAGGTGTATGGATACCGCGTTTCGTATTTTCTATAAAGCGTCTTTCTGCACGCTCATCAACCGAAGCAGTCATAAAAATCTTTACTTCAGCGTCAGGAAGCACCTCCGTACCGATATCTCGACCATCCATAACAACGCCCATCCCAGCAGCTAAATCGCGTTGTTTTTCAACCATCAGTTTACGAACAGTGCCATGCGCTGCCACTTTAGAAACACCCGCAGTAACTGACTGTGACCGAATTTCCTCCGTACAGTCTTCACCATCAATCAGGATTGCTTGCGTGTCATTTACCGGCAATAGCACAATCTCTGTTTGCCTTAATAAGTCGGATAATTCATTGTCACTATCCATATTTATGCCTTGTACAATCGCTTTATGCGTCAATGCTCGATACATTGCTCCTGTATCGATGTAAGTGTAACCTAGTTTTTTAGCAATCCTTTTTGCAATCGTACTCTTCCCTGCAGCTGCAGGACCATCAATTGCAATTGTAATCCCTTTTAACATATCATCTACCCCCGAATTCAATTCGAAAACATTGTATCATATAAAAATGGGAAAAGTCCCATTGTAAACAGGACTTTCCCCAAATCTGATCATTTACTCATCCGTTCTTTGATTTGTCTTTCAAAACAGAAACGGATAATATGTTGCCGATCTAGCAGATCAATATCTGTAAATTGCATCGAAGCAATTCTTCGTCCGTCCTTTTCCCATATTCGTACAGCTTTCGCCTTTGATTGGATATATTTAATTTCATCATTAACGTACGGCAGTACAATTGTCATAGGCACGAGTTGCGCTTCCTCTAACGACTCACTGGATCCCAAGTTAATCGCAATACCACCTGCACTAATATCCTCGGCAACAAATTGGCGATACACTCCGTCAAAATCAATTGAAACATCTATTGCTGTTTCAACACGCACAAATTCTCGACGTTGAATTTTTAACAACTCATTGTCTCCCGGGTAAGACAATTTTAACATTGGTATACCTTTGTTCATCCTGCCTGTCACTTCTGCTTTAAATACATACGATAACTTGTTGTCAATAAATGAAATGAGCAATTGCGTACCATCCATGAAAAAAGCTGTTCGTTTCGTTTCGATATGGGACGGATAGTCTATTAAAACAAAATCCTCTCCAGAATCAACGACTTTGCTTTTATACTTTTCTCCATCCTCGATGAAATCTTTTTCAATTGTCACTGTGGTACCCACTTTTAAACGCATGCTGGTACACCTACCTTATAATAGTTAATCCTATTATGTCATGAGTAGGCAAAAATTCCAATATTGTTTTTTAATCCATTTGGACTAATCCAGTTTCTCCGTTTTAATAACCTCTTTGTTTTCAGTATCTACAATTACATTGTACGTACCTGTATGGCCGTGTTCATCTCGCGTAACCGTTAAGTAATACGAAAGCCTTTGTTCAAAACGTTCATTTTCTACGTAAGCTAGTTCGTTTCGTACAATGTTCACATCATTGTGGAAAAACTCTTTCCAATCGATTTTATCAATTGCTTGGCGGTGCAATTTTTCTTTTTGAATGTATTCAGCGGCATTTAAGCCAATAATGCCCCCTGTGTCTTTCGCGACTTTTAAATGAATTACATCAGAAAACACTTTCGCCCCGTAAAACGGTTCTTTACGCACAAAAACTAAATGCCATGACGTACTATTTTCTCGCGCTTCTTCATAGACAAGATCTGTATATTCTGCTCGTTTCAAGAAGTCTTCAGCTTTGTTTTTAATTTCTTCAAAAGAAAAGTTCTCTTTCCCAAACGGACGTTCAGCTAAATAAGATAAGACATGCCCACCTTTTTCTGTAATATCAATATAGCCAATAGATTCACCATCCGTGAAGCGAATGTGGAAAAATGGAAATGGGGAGCCGGGTTTACTCATTTCCACACCGATAACATCATTGGACACTTGAGGGAAGAGACCTTGAAACCTTTTCACAGCTTGGTCTTGCGTGATTTTTGGTTCGTCGATGTTTTTTAATTCCCTCTTTTTCATCGCATCCGATTCACTTGCGGTTAAAGGAAAATCACTTTCAGTATAACTTTTAATCGATTGACTCATCTTCATCCAGTCGAAGTCAGGATTCGTAGCATTCAACCTTTCAGTCCACTCATCCACAGAGTATTGACCTTCAACGAGACTGGCTGTTGCGACTCTCCATTCATTTTTCATATCACCTAAGTTTTTGGATGCTTGTGACATGACCTTATAATATTCATCCGGATTTTCAGATTGCTGCGCTTCTTTCGCATAATTGCCGATACGTCCAAGATAATTCATCCACGTTGTTGAAAAACTTGTATCCAGCGGCAATGATGCGACTGAATTTTTTATGTCCGATGACAATCTCCATATATCGTCTTTTGCTTCCTTGGAACCATCCGAAGCGTTAAAGAGTAATGTCTGTTTCACTGCGGAATCCAATTCGTCCAGTTTCTCAGAAGCATCTGCCATTTTTTGCGCATACTGATTACTTAAAGCGAGTGATAAATTTTCATTTTCAGCGGACTTGTTATAAGCAAATACCCCGACAACGAGTAACGCATAAACTAAAACAAATACTGTTTTTTTCATTTTGTCGTAAACAGCTCTTACATAGAGCTATTCCAATCCTCCTTTCACCTATTTATTAATGGCAGAAAATGTGTAAACCAATCTTTTTAACTTGTGGCCTTGACCAAATCCATTTGCTCGTAGCAGTAATAGGATTAAAATAGTAAATGGAGTTTTCGGAAGGATCCCACCCATTCAATGCATCGAGAACAGCTTCTTTCGCCCGTTCATTCGGAGTCAACCAAATTTGACCGTCATCAACAGCCGTAAATGCACCAGGCTGAAAAATTACACCCCCTACTGTATCGGGAAAATCAGGATGCTCAACGCGGTTTAGAATGACAGCAGCTACGGCAACTTGCCCTTCATAAGGCTCACCTCTCGCTTCACCATAAACTGCATTTGCCATCAATTTCAAATCTTGTTCAGAGTATTTGGAAGGCAAATGGATGTTTTCCTTCTTTCCTCCACCTTCTTTTACTTGGGAAGCAAGTGGCTTACCACCATAATGGGTGAATTGATTGCCTTTCTTAATATTGTCTTTCACAAACTTTTCGTCATAGGACGATGCCGCAGTTAATTTCTTCTTCGTTAGCGTCCCTGCTATACCGTCGATCGGCATTCCGTACTTCTCTTGAAATGAACGGAGAGCCCAATAGGTTCCATAACCGAATTTCCCATCAATTTCTCCGTTATAAAACCCGATATATTGTAATCTTGCTTGCAGCTCGATGACGTCGTCCCCAGTTGCCCCTTTCGCAAGATCCTGGAGCTGAATGCTTCAATTTGAATAGGGGCAGTCGTGTACGTCATTCCTACTAATAAAATACCTGTCAACATGCTAAGTATTAGTTTTTTCAATTTCATACCCTCCTTTTTTTCAGTTTGTCCAAGATTATTCTTTTTATAAATTGAATGGCATAAAAAAAGATCCTGTCATATGACAGGATCACAAAGGTGTTTATACTTACCAGCTGCATTAAATATCCATTTATCAACAAGTATACTTTTCGAACACGTTAACTCAAAAATCCGGTGATTAACTAAAACTCTAAGAAATATATCGAAAGTTCATTTAAGACTTTGGATAAATTACTACCTGCATATCTCATTTCACTTGTGCTTTTTTCCTAAATTGTTGCATTGCAAATGTATGTGCATACTTAACACGCGTCAAACCAAACCACCACAAAAACAACATAAACGGAATGATTAAGTACAACGAATGATCATTGACGCCTAAAATACCGTTATAGATGAAGTGTAAAATAAATGAAGCAAAAAAGGCGAAGAATAACATACCTTTTTGACTCTTAGCTGTAGCAAATTTTGCTTTCCCTATATAATAGCCCATCACAACTCCGAACAATGCATGGCTTGAAACAGGTAATAATGCTCGAATAAAGGCGGTATCCAAACCGAAAGTAAATAAATACAAAATATTTTCTACTGTGGCAAATCCTAATGAAACACTTGCACCATACAAAATTCCGTCATAGGCGTCTTCGAATTCAATGTGTTTATAAATCGCTATAATCAAAATAAGCCATTTGAAAAACTCCTCTAATCCACTTGTGAAGAGCGCATTTCGAAAAAATTCGTTTTCAATAATTTGTTCTTCTTCAAACACATGTTGGATGAACATAATCGGAAAGGTCATAATCGCTCCATAAAGGAATGTATGAAAGAGTGTACGGGATGGGTCTTTTGCAATTTGTTTTCTTAAATAGAAATAACTGAAAAGCGCCAATCCTGGTGCAATCGCAACTGTCAGCAAAATAATCATCACGCAACGGTCTCCCTTCCCTAATAGTATATCACGCATCTAGCATACTAGAGAAAACCATTTCTTGCTATGCCAGTCACGCATTCTTCCCACTAATATGGTTCGCTAGTAGACTACCATGTAAGCGACCGTTCTCTATAAATATTTCATTCGTATTATTACCAGCTGCAATCACACCAGCAATGTATAAACCAGGCACATTCGTTTCCATTGTTTCTTCGTCATAATCGGGTTTACCTGTTCTTTCATCAATGGTGATGCCCATGTTCGATAATAAATTGTAATCTGGATGGTAACCGATCATAGAGAAGACGTAGTCATTATCAATTATATGAAGCGTCCCATCCTTTTTGAATACCAAAGATGTAGGTGTAATTTCCACAACGCTAGCTTCAAAATGCATCGTTATCGCTCCATTCCTTACAAAACTATCGAAGCTGGGTAATATCCACGGCTTTACGCTAGGAGAATAGACTGAACCTCGATAGATGACTGTCACTTTCGCACCAGCTCTTACTAACTCAATTGCGGTATCGACAGCGGAGTTTTTTCCGCCAATAACGGCAACATGCTTCCCGAAATAAGGATGAGCTTCTTTAAAATAGCTGTACACCTTTGGCAAATCGTCTCCAGGTACATTTAATGTATTCGGATGGTCATAATACCCCGTAGCTACGATAACGTGCTTCGCTTGATAGCAATCTTTGTCCGTCACAACTTGAAAACTGTCATTTTGCTTCTCTACACTAACAACAGTTTCATAACTATGAATGTTCAAGCCTTTTAATTCAGCCACTTTACGATAATAGACGAGTGCATCATTTCGTTTCGGCTTTTCTTTCGCTGTTATAAAAGGAATGTCTCCAATCGATAATTTAATGCTTGAACTGAAAAACGTTTGATGTGTCGGGTAACGATACAATGAATTTACAACATTTCCTTTTTCTATAACAATGACATGTAAGCCTTTGTTTTGTAATTCAATCGCGGCGGAGAGTCCACAGGGGCCTCCACCGATGACAATCGCGTCTAGGTTATTCATGCTTCATCGTTCCTTTCCTTTGCCAAAAAGACCTATTTGGACTGTCCACTGGTTAGTATCTTATCCGTATAATATGACATTCGGGTTTCGCTCCAAATCGTAACGGAATAATTGACGTACCATATCCATTACTGATTAATGTAGCTTTTGCGTTTGAAACGGTAAATTTCCCTAATGGATGTAAACCAAAACGCCCGATTCTTATTTGGCCACCGTGTGTATGACCCGCAAGCATAAGATCTGGTTGTACATATTCTTTCACTTTTCGGAATAAAACTGGAGAATGTGTCGCAACGATCAGATGCTTATATCGATGACTGTTTTGTAAGGCCCTACTGATATCTACATTATTGCTTGAAGGGTCATCCGTTCCACATAGACACCAAGTTGGATGACTCGCTATCCCGCTTGCACTATTTTCCAACAGAGTACCCCCATGACGCTGGAGTATACGTCGAATGACGTCTTCACCGACTTCACGGTCGTTATTCCCCCAAATGAAAAATAGCTCGCCTAACATAGAGAGTTTTTCTACATTTTCTTCTATCCGCGCAACAGGTACGCCACCTTCAGCCAAATCCCCACCTATTATAACCATGTCAATGGGACCAAATTTCCTAATCTTATTTAATAAGCGCTCATCAATTTTTCGTCGATGAATATCGGATATAAAAAATAGTGTTAGTTGTTTCTGTTCTAATTGATCGGTTTTAACACTAAATGCATGCTGCTTGACTTGTTTCCGATTTGCAAGAGCGTACATATAAGCAAAAATACTTCCAAACACACTCAATGCAATTAGCATACTATTCCATACAATTTTCATTACACACCTACCATAAGAAAAAGGCAAAGAACCTACCTTTGCCTCTTCATTCCTTCTTTTTTAGAATTAATTTTTGGGGATGATTAATTTTTGCCCTACTCTGATTTCGTTCGAAGACAAACCGTTAGCTGATTTGATTTTTTCAATACCACTATCATTTCCATAATAATTCATCGATATTCGATACAAAGTTTCGTTTTCAGCTACGGTATGCGTAGTTGAGCTAACAGGAGTAGCAGGTTTTTTTTCCACCTTATCTGTTTCTTCTTTCGGTTGAGTAGCATTTTGCTTCTCTTTGTCCTGATTAGCTGGGCTTTGTGGTTTGTTCACAACAGTTTTGTCTTTATCGGAAGTCGTAGGGGGCACTTCTGCCTGTTGTTCTTTTTCACTTTCTTCTTCTGCATCACTATCATCGTTTTTATCATCCGTACCTAATAAACCTGAATTAGATGTATTCTTGTCAATCGAACTGCTTGTATTATTCTCCACACGGAAATCTGAATCTTCGCTCGCCGAACTACTATCTGATCCAAAATAAAAATTATAGATGACAAAGACAAATATCAACACAGGGATAAATGTAAAAACACCTAAAATGACATTAATCATCGTATGGCTTGATGAACGGTTCTGCTTACTTTTCTTCCGTTTCCCATGCCGCTCAAGGCGAGAGGGCAAGATTGCATCAGATTGTTCATCCAGTTCTATTTCTTTTCGATGTTCCTCGAAATCTACTTTATAATCACTATTTTTCATCGACAAATTCTCCTATCCATCTTGCTCTTGGTACTATTATGACGAATCTTGTCGGAAAAGTAAACGGAGATCATAGCTGTTAGGTAAGAAGACTTGTAATTCTTTCATCCCAACGTTGTTTTGCTTGCAGTTCATCCTTTTGAACGATATTTGCTAACCATTCCATATCCGACAGACCACAAACCGTACAACAATCTCGTGAATTCGTAACAATATTTTCATTAAAATATGCCAAAATTGTTCGACGTAAACATGTAGTAGAATGTACGAGTGCTAGCATCTTTTTCAGCTGTTCATCTTTTTGTATAGCAAGCATTTTGAATCTCTGAATGATTTCTTCTGTTGAACATCGTTCCCTATAATACTCAATTACCCTTAACGCTGTGTCTGTCAAACCCGAAAAACGGGCTGCGTTTGTTTGCGTTTCCCCTTTTTCTAACAGTTTCGCATAATGGATAACCTCTTCCTCACTCGGTAAGTCTGTTTGGATAATAAAGTTGGTCAGACGCTCATCAGCAGGTGTATACAATAAAGTGGCTACCGATTTACGACCATCTCTACCCGCCCTTCCCACTTCTTGTATGTAACCTGCAACGGTAGCTGGCAACTGATCATGAATGACTTGTCGTACATTTTCTTTATGTACACCCATACCAAAAGCATTTGTTGCACAAACCCAATCAATTTCACCGTTTAAAAACTGATCTTGGATAATTGACCTGTCATCTTGTTCCTTTCCGGCATGATAGGATTGGGCATGAACACCAATTGATTGTAGGATGATCGCTAATTCATCCGCTCGCTTCCTTGAAGGAGCATATACGATCCCTGGACCTGTTGTGGAGAGGAGTCGCCGTTTAATCCATTCTGTTTTATCGGCGACCGATTCAAGCTGTACGACCGAATAGGCAATGTTCGGTCGATCCAAAGATTGACGTTCGATTATCGGATTTATCATTTGTAAATAAAAAGGAATATCTTCAAGCACTTTTTGATCCGCAGTTGCTGTCAATGCCAAAACGGCAGGCCTGTTAATGATGGAAAGAAATTCACGAATACGTAAATAGTCTGGCCTAAAATCAAATCCCCACTGCGAAATGCAATGGGCCTCATCAATTACAATTAATGCCAAGTTCATTTCTTTGAATACATCAACAATGAAAGATTGCGACAGCATTTCAGGCGAAGTGAAGATAAACTTATAGTCTGCGAGTCGCCGAAAGGCTTTTTGCCTTTGCTCATGCACCAAGGAAGAATTCAGTGCAATTACTCGTTTTTCTCCGTTTCTTTTCATTTGCATGACTTGGTCTTCCATTAATGAGACAAGAGGCGAAATGATCAGCACCGTTCCTTCCATCAAGTATCCAGGCAATTGATAGCAAAGAGATTTGCCCATTCCTGTTGGCAATAATCCAATTGTGTCCTGACCTCGCAAAACATTTTCGACAATCGCTTGTTGACCCGGTCTGAAGTGATCATAGCCCAAATGTTTTTTTAAAGCGTCATGCAAATTCATTCTTCAAACCTCTTTTCTGGACTGCTAAGATAAGACGAAGCTGAAAATAGGACAACTCCTCAAACTCATCTTTTAATACTTTTAGCCTTTTCGTTCGCAATGCTTCTGATTTTTTTTGCACTGCCTCAATCGCTTCTTCGCCCACAAAGTGACGAATTGGGAATTTACTATCGTTCATCGCCATTTCTACAAAGTGATCTTCAATGGTACTTTGCTTTAATTGACGCATTGTCGCAATATCCTTCATAGAATAACCGTTGTCGAACATTTTTTTCGTCCGATACGCAGAATCAGTCAAGTAGGTGTGCACTTTCACATCGGCTGTACACTGATGAAGTAATGGATAGTCTTCCTTGTTCTTTTCAACAAGAGGAAGCAACTTATGTAAACTTTCGATGAATAGTAAATATACTTCGTCAACACGCGACTCCATCGTTAAAGCTAGCTGCTCCCACGTTTTTGCAGACATCCCGCTCCCAGCTAGACGATAAGAAAACAGATATTTTTGTCTGTCCGTCATTCCACAATTATTAATGGCTAAAATCAGTTCTTCCCTTAGAGAAGCGCCTAATTGCTGTCTGGAGATCGATTGCTGAAGAATCAGCTTTTTAACGAACATTTGTATCTCCGTTTCACTTCGCATAGGCACAAACGTTCTAATTCCATCACGTAAATGCGACACCGTTTGCACTACTAACGCCACTCTTCCAAAGAACACTATTTCTTTCCCTCGATAATCCCAACCTTTAAACTGATATGGGGCTACCGCTGAAATTGCCTGCCGACCCTTTTCTGTTACGTGTATAAATTCGTCTTGCGCGCAAATGAACCCCTCTTGAAATAGTTCTTCTATTGCATCGTTGAACAAATCTTGTCGAATTTTCGGCCAAATACCAAAATAAGGCTTACTATTGAAATAGTCTACATCTTGGAGGGTTTGACCAGATTTCTTCCCACGAATAATGTGTAGGCTTGCATTCATTGAACGTTGCCCGGACATCTTTTCTATGATGAATAATAGGATTGTTGACAAGTTCAAGTCCAATTCCTCCTCATTGAGATGTTTTTAGGTTGAAAACTTACGAAAACAGCTTTAGAATAGTAAAGGAACTAAATAGATAGTGCGGAGAAAAGAGGAGAGAACGTCTATGTCTAAGAAATACACCATTGTTGACCAAGATACATGTATTGCATGCGGCGCTTGTGGAGCTGCTGCACCGGACATCTACGATTATGATGACGAAGGAATCGCTTACGTTATTTTAGATGATAACACGGGTAATACAGAAGTTCCAGAAGAACTGATGGAAGATATGGAAGATGCGTTTGATGGTTGCCCTACTGATTCAATTAAAGTCGCGGATGCTCCATTTGAAGGCGATCCGTTAAAATACGAAGATTAATTTTTTAGGGGCAATACGCCCCTTACATAACTGAAGTCGGCAGTCCAATTGTCACCACTACTTCAAATGAATAACCGCACATAGAAAAAAGCTGTCCAGATAGTGTTTTCACACTTTCTAGACAGCTTTTTTTATTGAAGCGTCAATTTCCGCTGTTGCTGATCAATCCATTTGCTCATACTTTTGTACAATAACAAAGAAATAACCATTAGCATGACGCCTTTAATTAGATTAAATGGTAGAATACCAAGCACAATTACGTTGAACAACGCTTCCCCTGTATAAGGTGGCATATTCAAGAAATAGACATACATCGGTAGGAATACTAAATAATTAAGTGCACTCATACCGACAGCCATCGACAGTGTTCCTACAATAAGGCCAACTGTCAAGCCTTTTGTCGATTGGACCTTTTTAAAGATCCAGTAAATTGGCATGATGAAAAGTACGCCCGTTACAAAGTTTGCAATTTCGCCAACCGGTACACCTGTCGGACTTCCCGATAAAAACCAATACAAGATATTTTTTAGCAGTTCAACTGCAATTCCTGCAACTGGTCCCATCGTTAAAATTGCAACCACGGCTGGCACTTCACTGAAATCGATTTTCAGGAATGGCGGCAATGCTGGCAATGGGAAGTTCAACTGCATAAGCACCGTTGAAATGCTCCCAAGCATAGCGATGAGAATCATCTTTCGTAGTTTCTTGTTATTCACTTGTTCCTCTCTCCTTTTGCGATTCACTTCAAAAGAGGAAAGGTTTGACCGTATAATGTGTGTCTATGAAAAAACCCTAAAGCAATTGCATGCTTTAGGGAGAGTTTAAGGCGTCATTAAATAGATGGTTGTAGATAGAGCCTGTGACTCTATTTTCACCCATACTTAAGAAAGCACCCTTTTTGTAGACAACACAAAAAGACGGCTGCACCTTCACCTTCTCCCATCCAGACTATACTGTCGGCTCTGGAATCTCACCAGAATCAGCTGTTAAGCTCGCGGGCTAAGAAAATTACTTTTCTATTTCCGCCGGTCGGGAATTACACCCTGCCCCGAAGATGAATCAATATTAACTTACTATTTCATTGTATAGAAAAAAGACTGATTTGTAAACGGTATTGTTTACAATTCAGTCTTCCTCTATTCACCAAACAATTGGATTGGCTGCAACGGGTTTCGGCAATGGTTTTGTAAGCGTATATCGCTCAAAATATTCTTGTTTTACGTTGTGCAATTGTATTTGTTTGTCAAAACTAGCTGCTGTTAACATGAACGCTTCCACCATTTCGAGTATTTCGTTAGGAGGGTAAGCATCTAAATCCAATAACTGTTTAAAAGAAACTGTTACAACATCATCTGTTTCTTGGATTGTATAGTCCACAGATGATGGGATAACGGAAGTGACAATATCATTTTCAGGGTTTTTCATCGCCAATAATGCTTCCTGAATTTCATCGAGCTTCCTATTCTCATAAGGGATTAAGTACGATTGTTCCTCGTTGACAGTGTATTTGTAAAAAGCAGACGGCCTCTTAAGTGTTACCTCCATCGCTTCACCGATATAGTCAAAAACAACAGGTTCATTCTTGTCATCGACTACTTTCATCTCCTTAAAATCCGGAAACGATGCGATTGCAGAAAAAGTGTACGCACCAATTGTTGTCGGCGACATGTCATATTCATGCTCAGATGGCATTTGGTGAATAACCGTATTACCTTGGAAAGAAATCTTCCCCTTATAAGGATGGTAGTCTTCAAAACCAAGTCCTTCCTCATCAATCAACTTTGCATAATGATTGTAAAGCTCCACACTGTTGACGTTTTCGGAAGAGATATCTGATTGAATCAATTCGGTAGGAATTAAAAATGTTATCGGTACAACATCTACAACATGGACTAATCCTATTGTAAATAACTTCATTCCATCCGTATCGTTTTCAAGAACAACATGACTTTGCATTCCCTTTCCAGCCATAAAAGCAGTTGGTGAGTCCGCCTGAATCGCATTTCGCGTCGCAGGCTCCTCCATCGTTTCAGACTCTTCTGCGCTTTGTTTAAATTGAGCAGTATCGACTGATTCACCGTTTTGAGGTGCAGATTTTTCGCTCATTTCCATGCTGGTGTCCGATAATTCGAATCCACCCTTTAAAAACGATGGTACCAGTAATGTTAGGACAAGCATCGCAGCAACTGCAATGAAACCAGGCATCCATTTTTTCCGTCTCGGTTGACGAGCAGGGACAAGTCGCTCGTCTTTCTTCAAACGCGCTAATATGTCATCAGCAGATCGCTCATCTTTTGTTTTCGGCATTGAATGAAGAAGTTTTTCAAGTTTATCGTCATTCCATTCGTTCCCAGACATTTATCTTCCCCCTTCTTCCGAAAGAGCATTCAATTTCTTTTGAAGCACTTTTATCGCCCGGTGCTGAGTCGTTTTAACTTTTCCTTCCGACCAACCAAGCGTTTCCGCTGTTTCTGCAATTGATAGTTCTTGGAAATAGCGAAGAATTATTACCATCTTTTGATCGCCTGTGCAAGTATTTAACACACGCAATAATTGTTGCATATCTTCATTCAATGCAGCGACTTCATCAGGCAACCCAGTGGAGGAAACAAGTACACTTTCTTCCCAGTCAAACTGATCAAAATGGTGTTTTTGCCTTACCGCTTTCTTTCTGAAATGATCAATCGCTACGTTTTTAGCAATTGAAAAAAGCCATGTCTTTTCGGAACTCTTCCCTTCAAAACCGGCATACGCACGTAACACCCTAACATAAACTTCATGCATCAAATCTTCGGATTGGTGACGATCACCAGTCAAATAGATGAGGAAGTTAAATACGTCGTGATGATATTGCTCATATAACCGGTGGAACACGGAGTCATCCACGAAATCCCCCCGTTCATTACATTAGTCGTGTTTCAAGACATAAAGTTACACCATGTTTTAAGAAAATGGTGGCACTTAACTGTATTCTTCTTCACTACAATTATCTGTGAGCGGTAGTGTGCATGTGAAAACTGTTCCTACTGATTCACCCAGTCTGGCAGAGATGCGCCCTCCGTGTGAGTCAATAATATTTTTAGCGATTGCCAAACCTAATCCAGTGCCACCTTTACCTCTTGTTCTCGCTTTGTCAGCTTTGTAGAACCGCTCGAAAATAAACGGTAAATCGTCTTGAGGAATCCCACTTCCTGTATCGGCAACTGTAATTTCAATTGTCTCCCCTTTTCTTTCGACACCGACCGTCACTTTTCCTCCATCCGGGGTATGTCGAATAGCATTATCGATTAAATTCGTAAATACCTGTTCCAATCGATCTGCATCTGCACATATGACGATTTCGGCATTTGACTCCATTTTCGCCACAGAAAGTGTCACATTGGCATCTCGTGCAATTTGCATGAATTTATTGAGTACCCTTTCAAGAAATGCATACAAATCCATTCGGTTTTTATACAAACGCATATGTCCCGATTCCATTCTCGCCAAATCTAACAGATCGGTAACAAGACGACTCATTCTTTTGGATTCGTCATGGATAATTTGCGCCATTTCATTGCGCTCTTCAACTGAAGTAACGACATCATCAATCATCGCTTCACTATAACCTTGCAACAAAGAAATCGGCGTGCGTAATTCATGCGAAACATTTGCAATAAAATCAGAACGCAGTTTTTCTAATTTATGTTGGTCCGTCATATCGCGCAATACTGCAACGGCTCCCCTAATACTATTTTCACTGTATAAAGGACTTATAGATACATCGTAAAACTGTCCACCCAACTCCAGTTCCTCTTCAATTTCTTCAGCAAATGAGATGACATGTTCTAACATATGAAAAATCTCTGGCGGCAAAACATTTTCGTCTGCCCCATTTGCAAAATACCATTTTTGCAGCAACCGTTCAGCTTGTGGGTTGCTTAACAAAATAGAGTAATCTCGATTGAACGTAATAACAGCATCGGTCATTGACGTTAATATGCTCGACAACTGCTCTTTCTCTTGTTTGATCAATTCCATTTGATGTTTTAACTGTCTACCCATCTGGTTAAACGCTGTTGCCAACTGGCCGATCTCATCATTTTGTGTAGCTGGTAGTCGCATATCGAAATTTCCTTTTGATAAGTCAAACGCAGCTTGTTTCATACCCCGCAATGGAGAAGTGATTCTGGTCGATAAGAAAAAGGCAAATACAGTCGTCAGGATGAAAGCAATGAATGCAGAGAGAAAAACGATATGTGTTGTACTTTTAGTCGTCCTGTGAACAGCATCCAAGCTTTGGTACATGACAATTCCGTGCGTAATTCCATTATCAACATGATAGGGATACATTAAAACTAAATATTGTTCCATCACATCGTTATTTTTTAATGATGGAAGAATCATTTCTTTCACGACTTTTTCATTCATCTCAGGCGATAAGTTAAACTTTGGCTCAGCTAATATCTTTTCTTCAATTTTCTGTTTATTTAAACCGTCATGAAAAGAATAGTGGACCTGCTTAGTTGAATCAATAATCATCGCATTCGTTTCATCGTCTAAAATATCCTGGATGATTTGTCGCATGGAATCTTCATTTTTATGATCTACAACAATTTTCCCAATCGTCGTCGCTTCTCTTCGGAGGGAGTCCTCTGCTTGTTTTGTATGGAAGTTATCAAGGAACTCCAGTAATAATACCGTCACAATAAACAGAACAAATGAAACGAGAAGCAATATGGTTGCCCATAGCTTCCCGACGATTGAATGCCATATCTTATTCATGAGGAACCTCAAATTTGTAACCGACGCCCCAAACCGTAACAATCATTTTGGCTGCTCGCTCAGAGACCCGACTTAACTTCTCGCGAAGACGTTTGACATGTGTATCCACAGTCCGCAAATCTCCAAAAAATTCATAATGCCACACTTCTTTCAAAAGCTGCTCGCGGTCAAACACCTTGTCCGGTGCTTTAGCAAGAAAATAGAGTAATTCATACTCTTTTGGTGTCAAGTTGACTTCTTTCCCTTCAGCAGTAACACGATGTGCATCATGATCGATTGTCAATTGCGGAAAGACGACAAGATCTTTCGACGTATTACTTGATTGGGCATCCGGTAAAGTGACTGATCTTCTTAATATTGCTTTGACGCGCAACACCACTTCACGCGGGCTGAAAGGTTTCACTATGTAATCATCTGCTCCAGTTTCAAAACCTACAACCCTGTCAGATTCTTCACCTTTTGCGGTCAATAAAATAACAGGTGTCATTTTCTTTTCATCGCGTAATTCCTTTAATGCTTCCAACCCGTCTTTCTCAGGCATCATCAAATCTAACAAAATGCAATCATAATGGTTCATCATTGCTTTTTCAACCGCTTCCGCACCATTGACTGCTTCGTCAATCTCAAACCCTTCACGGGATAAATACATGTTCAACAAACGGCGAATACGATCTTCATCGTCAACGACTAATAACTTCACGCTTTCTTCCATCCGAAAAACCCCTTTCCAAATACGCTTGTCTTCATTGTACAAGTAGTTTCCTTAAAAAGAAAGACTGCACAATCCCTCAACGGTTGTGCAGTCTAATCGATTTACGCATAAGAGTGCAAACCTGCTATGATCAGGTTAACGGCAATCAAGTTAAACATAATGATAATGAATCCGATGACTGCAAGCCACGCTGATTTTTCGCCTTCCCATCCTTTTGACAGGCGCAAGTGTAAAAATGCAGCATAGAAGAGCCACGTAATGAGTGCCCATACTTCTTTTGGATCCCAGCCCCAGAACCTTGACCATGCTTCATGTGCCCAAATCATCGCAAAGATCAATGCACCTAGTGTAAACACTGGAAATCCAATTAAAACAGATCGATAACCGATTTCATCCATCAGCTGTGAATTTGCTTTCTTTGCAAATGGTTGCAGAAGGGTTGCTACCGGTCGTCGAATAATTAATCGCAAAAGTATGTAGAGGACAATACCAGTTGCGACGGACCATACAAACGTTGTTAACGTTTTTGCGTTTACAATTGCAGGCATTTCAAATACAGGTTCCATTACGCCTTCGGTTTGTGCTTCATAACCGTTCATACCAAATAGCGGAGGATAATTGTATTCAATCTTTGCAGGTTTTTCATTTTTATCAACATACGTAAAATGCGCTTCGTACCCCGTCAGTTTAAACGTTGTTGAAGACACAACAAATCCGACGACAAGAATAAGTGCTACCATGACCGCTTCAAGCCAAAAACGTTGTTTTGAAGGCTTTGTCAAGTCCACGTGTTTTAACAGATAGACAAGACCAGCAACCGCACTAATGACTAAAATTGCTTCTCCGATAACTGTCGTAATAACATGAATTGCTAGCCAATGACTTTTTAACGCAGGAATTAATGGTGTAATTTCTTTAGGGAACATACTTGCATATGAAATCATAATAATTGCGATTGGTAATGCAAATAATCCTAAAGACGGCGTCCGATACAGATAAAACAATAAAATGAAAGCCCCAACAAGCATCATCCCAAATGCAGCTGTGAACTCAAACATATTGCTCAACGGGATATGTCCTGATGCCATCCATCTTGTGATGAAATAACCAACATTCGTGAGGAATCCAATTACCGTAATGATAATTCCGATGAGTCCCCAACGACTTTTTTTATAAGTTGTTTCAGAGCTCGCCTTTTTGACTGCACCACCGAAAAACAATGTTGCAACCAAGTAGGCGATAAATGAAACTAATAGAAGATTGGCGCTTAGAGACGCTAATTCCATAGTTATTTTTCTCCTTCCTCTTGCTCACTCGTAGCATCCGTATCTTGACGATCTACATATGTCGGCAATCCGGAATAATCTTGTACTTTATCCAAGTCCTTCTTCAATGAGAACCAGTTTTTATTTGTATGGGCAGCCACAACCAACTGACCTTGCTCGTCCTTTTGGATCCAAATACGTCGATGGTTCCAATACGAGCCTTGAATGACACCAATCATAAAGATAATGCCACCGAGTAATAAAATGTAGAGCGTTTTATCTTTACGGATTGTTAAACCGGAAATATCGCGAGTTTCGGCACTGACGAATTTCACTTGATAAGCATTTTCCTCAGTTTCAAGTGTCTGACGTATCGCGACAAAACTTTTTTCACCTTGTGGTTTTTCTGGTGTAATCATATCGAAGATGAACGCTGGGTTATTTGGAATTGGTGATTTAGAAACAGGTTCACCGTTTTCAACGCCATCGTAATCTGCATAATAACCAATTAAATTGACTCGAGCACCTTCATTTAAGTCATACACACCTTTGGGATCATCTAAGTCAATTGTAAATTCCCCGAACGACTTGCCTGATTCTTTTTCGATCAATTGCATCGTCATTGATTTCAATTCGTTCAGACGGTAATCCATTTGAAATACATTATAGCCATCAAATTTTAACGGTTTGTTTACAATAATCGAATAGTCTTTCACAAACTCCATATCGGTGGAACCCGGTAACACATCTTCTTTTTTCTTATACAAAGTAACATCGGTTTGGTAGTTTTTAACGATGGAACCAACTCGGTCGAGCGCCTCACCAAACACCTCATCCGCTTCTTCCTTTGTATACATTTCCATTATAAAATCATTGCTTTTCAAGTAATATTCAGGCGCACCGGGAATAGAGCGTAATTCGCCTTCCCTAATCCACATCGTTTCATCAACGTAAAACCCTGGAATCCCTCTTAACAAGACACCGAATAAAAAAATGATGAGTCCAGTATGATTGACGTAAGGTCCCCATCTTGAGAACCGGTTTTTCTCCGCTAAAATCGCACCGTCTTCCGTCTTCACATTGTAGCGAAGTTTTCGAAGCTCTTCTTCCGCTTTAGCAAATGCTCCTTCAACATCTACATCTTGTTGGGGAACACCTTCTCCAAAAATCCGTTGTCGCTTCATGAAAGACATATGGCGCTTCGTCCGTTGCTTCTTTAAAGACTTGTACAAAGGAACGACACGGTCAATACTTGCAATAATAATCGATGTCCCGAGCATTCCAATTAATATCTTGAACCACCAACTATTATACATATCGTAGAAACCTAATTTGTAATACAACGTTCCAAAAATGCCGTATAACCGTTCATAATAAGCTAGGTATTCAGCTTCCGAATTAACTGGAACATAAAACTTTTGTGGAAACAATGTCCCGATTGCCGACGTTGCCAAAACAGCTACGATGATGGCAACACCTATTTTAACACTCGAAAAAAAGTTCCATATTTTATCGATCACCGAACGTTTATACGTTTGTGATCGTCGCGCGGAACCTTCATAACGCATATCGACGACTTCACTATTCTTTGCCTCTTCCGTCATCGGTCGGCCGCATGCTTCACACAGTACTGTTCCAAATGGATTTTCATGGCCGCATTGGCACTTAATTTTACTCATGTGAAAACTCCTTCTTACGGTTGAAGACTCTCCATGTAGGAGATGATTTCAGCCTCAGTCATTTCTGCCTTTAGTATTTTTCGAATGATCCCGTCTTTGTCAATAAGAAAAGTGGTCGGGAGGGGCTGGATGTTGTATAAATCCCTCACGTCCTTTGTCTTATCAATGACGATCGGGAATGTCAGACCATACTGTTGACGGAATGAATCCACTTTCAATTGAGACTCACCAATATTTACAGATAAGACATGGACACCTTTTTCTTCAAACTTCTTATACTGGTCTTCAATGTAAGGCATTTCCTTCTTACAAGGTGGACACCATGTTCCCCAGAAGTTCAGGAACACACCTTCCCCTTTAAAATCAGATAATCGATGCTTGTTTCCATCAAGGTCCACCAATTCAAAGTCCGGCGCTTTATCCCCTACTTCCAACACTTTCACTTTGTCTTTATTCGAAAAGACGGAAAAGATGATCGCGGCTGCCAGAAGGGCAAGAACAATCCCCCTAAAAATAAGGCGGGATTCCTTTTTTTTCGATTTGGACAAATAGATAGCCCCCTTACAGATATAAGATTCAACTTCCATTATAACAAAACTAAATTCGGATAATAGATGAAGTCGTGATAGGTTTGTGAACGTTTACTTACCCTAGCTTACCTGTTTCTGCAAGGACACGTAGCTGTTTCACTTCATGGGTTGTCAATTCACGAGCCTCACCAGCATTTAGTCCTGTTGTCGTCAACATCGCAAAGGATTCTCTTCTCAATTTCTGCACAGGCGTACCAATCGCGTCAAACATTCTACGGACTTGTCGGTTTCTACCTTCATGAATCGTAATTTCTACAAGCGCAGTTCCGGTCTTCTTATCAAAAGACTGCATTTTCACTTTCGCTGGAGCTGTCATACCATCTTCAAGTTCAATCCCTCGCTCAAGCTTTTTCAATGCTTCCCGTTGAGGGATCCCTTTTACTTTTGCGACATATTTTTTTTGGATACCGTATTTAGGATGTGTCATCAAATACGAAAAATCACCGTCATTTGTCAGAATGATGATACCGGATGTATCAAAATCTAAACGACCTACCGGAAAAATCCGCTCTTCCACCATTGGTAATAAGTCTAGGACCGTCTTTCTTCCTTTATCATCATGTACGGTTGAAATATAACCTCTAGGCTTGTACAACAAATAATAGACGAATTGCTCCTTTACGAGTTCAACCCCTTCAACTTCCACACGGTCTGCCCGTGTCACTTTAGTGCCTAATTCAGTCACAATCTTTCCGTTCACTTTCACTTTTCCTTCAACAATGAGTGTTTCAGCTTTCCTTCGTGATGCAACACCTGCTTGAGCCAAAACTTTCTGTAATCTTTCCAACTCGTCACCCTCTTTCTACCTCAAAAAATTATGTCACATTTTCATGCAAATGAAAAGAAGACCGACCTCATACTCGTCAGTCTTCCCGAAATAGATTTGTCAAACACATCACATACAGAATGATGCGGTTATTTTTTTATTTGTATCGGAGCAGAAATGAGCATTTCATTGTTTAATGAAACAGTCCACGTCCCTTTACGCTTACCGTGCTGATCCCTTGGAATGTAGACAACATGTGACACTTGTTCAATTTCATCTTTTCGTAATAGCAAGCGAATGGGTTTATCGATCTCCCCAATTACGCCCGGCAGTATTTTGTATTTACCTTTTTTTGCAACGGTTACGAGTTTATACTCCGCAAAAGTCTTGTTCGCGAGATGTTCATGCGTGTTCCAATCATTCCCATTATTCAGGGTGACAACGATGACTTTTTTACCATCTTTTTCAAAATAGGTTGCTAGCGTCCGGCCAGCCGCTTTCGTAAAGCCTGTCTTGCCCGCAATTACATTTGGATTAGAATGAATAAGTCGGTGCTTATTTCTCCATCCTCTTACATCATCACCTTTGCGGTAAACAAAATTCTCAGCAGACGCAATCTTCTTGAACTCCTCATTTTGCATTGCGTAGTATAACATGAGAGCTGTTTCATATGCCGTTGAAAGGTGTTCTTCATGGTGCAAACCAGAAGGATTTCTGAATGTCGTCTGCTCTAATCCATATAACTTCGCTTTCTCATTCATATGATCAATGAATCCTTCGGCAGAACCGCCAGCTGATTCAGCAAGCGCAAATGCTGCATCATTTCCAGACCGTAACATTAACCCGTACAGCAATGCTTCGCTGCTAATCGTACTGCCTTGTTCTAAATAGATCGATGATCCTTCAGCAGAAGCAGCCTCAGGTGAAATGGTGATTTCTTCTTCAACAGAACCACTTTCGATAAATGTTAACGCGGTCCAGATCTTTGTGAGACTCGCTATTGGTAATTGTAAATTTTCATTGGATCCGTCTAATAATCTACCCGTTTCAGCATCGATGACTGCCCATGCACTTCCACCTGCAAAAGCTTGTTTTGGTTGATGGATGAGCAGTATCGATAGGATGAGGACAAAACAGATTGTCCGTTTCACTCATTCGTTCCTCCTTCTCCTGTTAGTTCAAATGCTTCCTGGAATTTGGTCATAAATAAATCAGTATCACCGAACGACTCTTCATCGTCTTCAGCAAGTGGCGGTAACTTATCGATGGATTCTAATCCAAATCGATCTAAAAACAAATCGGTTGTTCCATACAAAATAGGACGACCACTACTTTCCAGTCTCCCTTTTTCCATTACAAAACCTTTAGCAACGAGCGTTTGAATGGGCCCATCTGACTTTACACCTCTTAAATCATCAATTTCCACTCGCGTTACTGGCTGTTTGTATGCAATAATGGCTAGCACTTCAAGAGAAGCTTGTGTAATGGAGTTGCGTGACGGATTTTCCAACATACGTACTATATCGTCTGCATATTCCGCTTTTGTGACAAGACGATACGAGCCACCATACATTCTGACGGTGATGCCAGCATCATATCTGTTTTCATAATTTTGACGTAATTGTTCTGCGGTTTGAGCTGCAATCTCTTTTTCCGTTTGTAATAGGACTGCCAGTTGGTTTAACGTCAACCCCTCATCCCCAGCAATAAACAGAAAACTCTCAAGCATTCCTAACATGCGATCATTCAATGTTTCCATTGTCGTCCTCCGTTCCTACTTGAATCATCATTCTAGCAAAATTCCCTTCCTGCTTGACAACTATGTCCATTCGCTTCATCAGCTCCAAAAGTGACAGGAAAGTTACAACAAGATCTTCAATATCCCCATCGTCAAACAATGCTTCAAAATTACAACTTCCACCTAACCGTTCGAGCAAGGTCATGATTGAATCCATCTTTTCACTTACAGATCGTTCAGATTTCATAATACTTGCAGATAATGGTGCTCGAAGTTTTTTTCTTTCTAACATCTTTTGAAAAGCGCTAATCAAGTCAAAAACATTCAGTTTCTCATCAGATTCAACAACTGCCACTTCTCCATAACCAGACAAATCCTCAGGAAGTTTTGTGAAGTGGACCGCACGATCATCTGCAGATTCTTTTAAGGAATTCGCTGCTTCTTTATATTTCTTATACTCAATCAATCTTGCAACTAGTTCATCTCGCGGGTCTTCTTCTAAATCGAATGTACCTGCTTCATCCAATGCTTCCTCCTCATGGATTGGCAATAACATCTTGCTCTTAATTTCGAGTAATGTAGCGGCCAACACTAAGTATTCACTTAGTTCGTCGAGTTCCAATACCCGCATTGCATGTAGATGTTCTATGTATTGACTTGTCAATTCGGCCATTGGAATATCATAGATATCAATTTCAAGTCGGTTAATTAAATGTAATAATAGATCAAGAGGACCTTCAAAAGCCTCCAGCTTTACGCTATATGTCATAACAATTTCCTCCGCGCTTCAAAAATGAATTTAACATGGAAAGGAATGATTCGTTTGCATCCTTATCATCATCCACTATTTTGTAAGTTTATTGTTTATTTTAATTGCAATCAAGACTATTTTGAATGTCACGAAGTACTAGAAGAATATTGGAAGTCTATTACACCTTGTACAAAAGAGCATCCGCTTACAGGCTTCATTCAACTCTCTACGAGTCTGTATCATTGGAGGAGGGCGAATTTTTCAGGCGCCTATCGAACAATGGTGAAAGCAGAGCAAAAGATAAGCCGTTTGTCGCAATATGATAACCGTTATACGGAAGAGATTGATGTCAATCATTTACTCGAGCATATACATTCAAGCCTAAAAAAAATCGAGAATGCCGGAACTTTCTCACCGTTCGTCATAAAGGTGACCTCGAGCAACTTGTCTACGTTACTTCAGACAACGGCAGATGGCATGCAGCTTCTTCCGATGAACAGTGATGCTGTCATTCATAAACATATGCTAAGAGACCGTTCAGATATTCTAGCAGAACGCGAAAAGAAAAAGGGCAGACCACGATGATCTGCTCCTTTTCCTATTCCGCATCATTTTCCTTAGGTAAACACTTGCTTAAAAAGGATTGTGTATATTCGTTGCTTTTGCACACCAAATCGGGAAAAAGTTCATTCAGTTTCAAAATCATTTCGCTCCCGACACCTTCTCCTCGAAACGAAGGGTTAACTGACAAGTGCATAACGGTATACGAGTCTTCGTCCAATGTGATCCCGACAAGACCGATAAAATCCTCACCTTTCTTCAGAAGATATAACTGCCAGTCTTCATCATTTTCGTATTGATGAACCATTTCCTGAAGTTTTTTTACAGCTTTTTCTCCCGGCATATAGGAAAGCAAGCCCATGGCAATTTTTTCATACGCCTTCTTGTATCGTAAAAGCATCATTGGAATCCCTTCTTTTCAAAAAATCCTACTATTCTTAGCTGATAACCACATCATGCTGTGAAGATTTGTAATTGCTGTCATTTCAAATCATCTACATATCGTAAAAATTATCGTACATGATTGCTGACGTTTTTTCAATGAGCGGGATAGGTTATTTATCTAACAAAGCAAAAGGGGCAATAAAGTACCAGTATACAGCTCCCCAAATTATGCCCGTTAGTACGATGAATGAAAACAACCAAATATTACGTTTTCTCATTTCACATTTTCCGATTCAATTTGTTGTAAAGGAATGTCAAGCTTAACAAGGTCTTCATATGTTTCTCTCCGGACAACCAATTGGTGTTTACCATCTTCGCAAAATACAATCGCCGGCTTGGCTAACCTGTTGTAATTGCTTGCCATTGCATATGTGTAGGCACCCGTACAGAAAATTGCTATTAAATCTCCTTCAACCGGTTCAGCAAGATAGGTATCTTCAATTAACTTGTCACCTGATTCACAACATTTCCCCGCAATTGTCACTTTATCCGAATGGGGGTCCATCATCCGATTAGCTGAGACTGCTGTGTATTTTGCACCATAGAGGGCTGGACGGATATTATCAGACATCCCTCCATCAACCGCCACATATGTCCTAAGTCCCGGAACCAGTTTTGTACTTCCGGTTGTATAAAGCGTCGTCCCCGCATCCCCTACTAACGATCGACCTGGCTCAATCCAAATTTCAGGTAATGGGTAGTTATGCTTCCGTGTCATTGACAGGACAACATTTTCCATTTCCTCCACGTAGGCAGCAGGTTGAAGAGGTTTATCTTCAGCAGTATAGCGTATGCCAAACCCCCCACCTAGGTTCAACACAGGACAGATAAATTTAAATTTCTCTCGCCATTCAACCATTTTTTCCATTAGTACTTCTGCAGCGAACCTGAATGCATCCGTTTCAAAAATTTGTGATCCAATATGACAATGCATACCGAGTACTGTCAAATAGGGGTGATTGTACAATTTTAAAAACGCATCATCTGCTTGGCCATTTTTCAAATCAAATCCAAACTTAGAATCTTCTTGTCCAGTCGTAATGTAATCGTGTGTGGATGCATGCACACCAGGAGTTACACGCAAGAGCACATTCATTTTTTCTTTACGTGATTCAGAAATTTGCTTCAACCATTCGATTTCCAAGAAATTATCAACAACGATACATCCGATTTTCTCGTCAAAAGCATACTGTAATTCGGAATAACTTTTGTTGTTTCCGTGAAAATGAATCCGTTCACGCGGAAAGTCTGCAGCAACTGCTGTATACAATTCTCCTCCAGAAACGACATCTAAAGAGAGGTCCAGTTGCTTTGCCACTTCATAAATCGCAATTGAAGAGAACGCCTTGCTTGCATAGGCAACTTGTGCCGTTATGCCCGCTTTTTTAAACGTCTCTTTAAAAGCTTTTGCTCGTTCTCTGAACAGTGCAATGTCGTACACAAGTAACGGGGTACCATATACATTTGCCAAATCGACAGTATCTACCCCACCAATCGTCAAATGTCCTAAATTATTTACAGATTGAGTACCGTAAAGATGCATATTCCATTCCTCCAAGTCATATAGATAAAACTTTATCATACCTGAAAGGTTGGAAGCAATCTTATGAAAGCCTATCCCTATTCGGCGACTTCGTGATGTAAGGCCGAGGTGCGTCGTTCGTCATTGGGTAACGTATTAATACTCGCTTCATTGCCTCCGGGAAAAATGGTACAGCTGGCCATAAATAAGGTGTTCCTAACGGCTTTAATGACGCTAAATAGTAAAACAGGACAACTATACTTAAGAAGAAGCCAGCCGCTCCAAAAAGGGCTGTACAAATTAAGATAAACAACCTAAAAATCTTTGTTGTAATACTTAATTCAAACGACGGGATTGCGAATGTGAAAATCGCGCTGACTGCCACGTACAAAATTACTTCTGCCGTAAACAATCCGACATCGATCGCAACTTGTCCAATTACGATCGCTGCAACAAGTCCCATTGCTGTCGACATAGGGGTTGGCGTATGAATAGCCGCCATTCTCAACACTTCAATCCCGACATCCGCTATGAATAATTGGAGAAAAAGAGGAACCGATCCTGGATCATTCGGACCAATGAAACTGATTGAAACTGGCAAATATTGTTGGTAGGTAGATAGTAAATACCATAATGGCAACAGAAATAAACTTAGTGATGCACCAAGTAGCCGAATCCACCTTACAAACGTTCCGATAAAAGGTGCTTGTCGGTATTCTTCAGCGTGTTGCAGGTGGTGAAAGACTGTGGTAGGGACTAGAATGACCGACGGGGACGTATCAACGATAATTGCGATGTGGCCTTCCAATAAATGCGCAGCACAAATATCAGGTCGCTCTGTAAACCGGACGAAGGGCATTGGATGAAACCTTTGTTTGAATAGGAATTCTTCTAACGATTTATCTGCCATCGTCAACCCATCCGTTTTAATTTCATCCAATCTCTCACGTATATAAGAAAGATGCTCTTCGTTAGCAGCACCTTTCATAAATGTGATCGCTACATCTGTCTTCCCGTTTAGCGAAGTCTGATGCATCTCAAATCGTAAATCCTCTGTCCTTAACCTTCTTCTAACAAGGGCAGTGTTTTGAATGATATTTTCTGTAAAACCATCTCGTGCACCGCGAATCACTTTTTCAGTATCCGGCTCTTCAGGGGATCTGCCCGGATAGCTTCGAACATCTGCTAAGAACGTATAGCCATCCGGTAGAATGAAACAAACTTGGCCGCTTAACAGATTGTTTAATAACTTTTCCTTGTCATCCACATCCGCTAATGCATGATAAGGGAAATAAGTGAGGAACGCCTCTGGATCATCACGATATTTCGTCTTATCGTTGTACGACTCTTGCATTTCTGTCAAAAGCGTCGTCAGTGTCAAACCGTCAATAAGACCATTGATATACAGAACGACGACCGGCATTCCCCATAAATGTACACTTTTCGCAGTAGCATCAAATGTTTCATTCGTACCGAACTTACTTTGAAACCATTCTTCGCCGTCTTTCATAGATGTAAATAACTTTGACATGTTTTAATCCGTCCTCACTTTACAGTCACTTTCTTCTGGTTGTGCACTCATCCATGTCTTTAACTGGGCTAAAATCTTCTTTTCTAATCGCGACACTTGCACTTGTGATATGCCAATCCGTTCCGCAATATCACTTTGTGTGTAATCTAAGTAATAACGCATATAAATAATCGTTTGATCCCTCTTACTCAGCTTAGATACAACATCGCGCAAAGGGATATGGTCAAAAAACCGCTCCGATCGATCATCTTTTAATTGATCCATCAATGTTAAGCTGTCCCCTTCACTCTCATACAATTGTTCATGAAGAGAAGCAGGATCTCGCAAAGCATCTGAAGCTAGAATGATTTCGTCGACTGTCACATCCAACACTTCTGCAATTTCTGTTACTGAAGGAGAACGGCCATGCTGTTTAATGTAATGATCTGTCGCATGACGGATTTTAAAACTCAACTCTCGAATTGAGCGACTCACTTTCACCATACCATCGTCTCTAAGGAAACGTTGGATTTCTCCGACAATCATCGGCACTGCGTAAGTTGAAAACTTAACATCGTAAGATAAATCAAACTTATCAATGGATTTCATGAGACCGATGCATCCGATTTGGAACAGATCTTCCAAGTCAGCGCCTCTAGATGCGAAACGTTGGACAATTGACCATACTAATCTTGTATTGCCTTCGACCATCATTCGTCTTGCTTCTTTGTCACCTTCCTGGGATTCTTTGATGAGTTCCCTCATCTTGTCTTGAGACAACAACGCATCTTGTCTTTCAACAGATGTATCCATCGGTCACCTCATTCTGCTTGCTTCCGTAACCGGAGAAAACGTTTTCTCAAAGCGCACAATTGTCCCACTGCCAACAGTAGATTCAACAGAAAGGTTTTCAGAGAAGCTTTCCATAATTGTAAAGCCCATTCCTGAACGTTCCATTAAAGGCTTTGTTGTAAACATTGGTTCCATTGCTTGTTCCACATCGAATATCCCTTCGCCTTTATCTTCAACTGTCATACGCACTTTTGAACCGTCTATTGTTGCGTGAATTGTGACAATACTTTCGCCGTCACAGTTATAGCCATGGATAATTGCATTTGTGACAGCTTCCGAAACAATCGTTTTGAATTCAGAAATCTCTTCAATCGTAGGATCGAGCGGTGTAATAAAACATGTCATCGCCATCCTAGCCAACGCTTCATTCTCTTCAATTGCGACAAATGATAATGTCATCTCATTTCTCATGTAAAACCCCTCCGATTTCACCAAGTACACTGTCCACCGAGCCATGTCGAATGCTTGAGCCTAAGCCGGAAAAATTAAAAATCTTCTCCATTGTGGAAGATGGATTCAAAATGATCGTCTCTCCTTTGTAGGGTGCTAAATCACGCATCCTTCCAAGAATGAGCCCAATTCCCGCGCTATCCATAAAACTGAGTTTGCTCAAATCCCATACAATTCCTTTTATTGCTCCGGTAAAAATGGATGATGATATGGTCGATCGAATCCTATTTGCCTCTAAATTGTCCAGTTCTCCCATCAATGTTACGATTACAAACCCATCAATTTGAATAATATCAGCCATGCTGAATCCCTCCTTCTTGCGGAACATTCAACATGTAATCAGCAAAATCCTTCTAGTCGACATAACTAGTCATCCAATTCTTAAAACTACGCATTTTCGACATGATTTTTGTATCGCTATCAGCTTATCCATTTTAAGGACCGTTTACACATGAAAGGATAAAACATTCTCATTAGTTGGCAAAACTAATAAGTGCATTTAGATTGTTATTTAAATGTTTGCATCAAAAAAAGCCTAGCTCCTATAAGTTTAGGAACTAGGCGTTTGTAAGATGAAGACTGGATGATTATCCAATTGTTTTTAAGATTAATGCAGGTTTAGTTTGAACTTCCTCAGTAATATGAATATGATTTTGTAACATGCTAATCGTTTTCTCTACATTTTCATTGTTTGAATGGATGATTGCTAACGGTTCACCTTCGACAACAGCATCACCTATTTTCTTAGTCAGCACAATACCTACTGCCAAGTCAATTGTATCCTCTTTCGTCGCTCTTCCAGCACCAAGCATCATCGCAGCTACACCAATATCATCCGCATCCATTTGGGAAATCGTGCCTGACTTTGGTGCAGGCACTTCAATTTGAAAGTCCGCTTGAGCTAATAGCGAAGGATCATGGATGATTTTGCTGTCACCGCCTTGCTCCTCAATCATACGACCGAACAATTCGAGTGCAGACCCATCTTGTATGACCGCTTCAAGCATCTGACGTGCTTCTTCCTCAGACTCGGCTTTGCCACCAGCAACAATCATCTTACTCCCTAGCACATAGCAAAGTTCTGTTAAATCTTCAGGCCCTTCACCTTGTAATGTATCAATTGCCTCTTTTACTTCTAAGGCGTTACCGATCGCATAACCTAGGGGTTGACTCATATCCGAAATGACTGCCATTGTATGGCGGCCTACTTGTTCACCAATTGCTACCATGGAGTTTGCTAATGCTTCTGCGTCTTCAATCGTCTTCATGAATGCTCCATCCCCTGTCTTCACATCGAGGACAATTGCATTCGCGCCTGCAGCAATTTTCTTACTCATAATGGAGCTGGCAATTAACGGGATACTATTCACTGTCGCTGTTACATCGCGTAATGCGTACAATTTCTTATCCGCTGGTGTCAGATTGCCACTTTGCCCGATAACCGCAAGCTTTAACTCGTTTACTTGTTTAACGAACTGCTCTTCTGTCAACTCAATGTGGAAACCTTCAATTGCTTCTAGTTTGTCGAGCGTACCTCCAGTATGCCCTAGGCCCCTTCCGCTCATCTTTGCGACAGGTACACCACATGCAGCAACAAGTGGCGCTAAAATGAGTGTAGTTGTATCTCCTACACCACCCGTAGAGTGTTTGTCCACTTTAATCCCATTAATTGCAGAGAGATCTATTTGGTCACCGGATTGCACCATCGCTAGTGTTAAATGACCTTGTTCTTCTGCTGTCATGCCATTGAAATAGATGGCCATTAGTAACGCACTTACTTGATAATCAGGGATTGTCTCATTCGTGTATCCATCGATAAAGAATGCAATTTCTTCTTTGGACAGCTCTTCTCCATCCCGCTTTTTCTCGATAATATCTACCATTCTAAACAAAGCAATCACACCTTCTCTTGTAATAAATGTAAGAAGCTTTCGCCATATGCAGGTTTTTTCACATCAAAATTGTCAGCAATCGTTGCTCCAATATCAGCAAACGTTTTGCGCAATGGTAATTCCCCACCTTCTTTGAACAAAGGAGAATAAATGAGTAGCGGAACGAATTCTCTTGTATGATCCGTACCTTCATGCGTCGGGTCATTTCCGTGATCTGCAGTAATAATGAGTAAGTCGTCCTCTTGCAACGCTTCCATTATTTCCGGTAATCTAGCGTCAAATTCTTGTAAGGCAACTCCATATCCGATTGGGTCTCGACGGTGTCCAAATAATGCATCGAAGTCCACGAGATTTGTAAAACTCATCCCGTTAAATTGTTGCTTCATCACATCAAGTAGTTTGTCGACCCCGTCCATATTACTCACTGTTCTCACTGACGATGTCACACCTTCACCATTAAAAATATCTGCAATTTTACCAACGGCAATGACATCTTTACCGTCATCCTTCAATTCATTCATGACGGTTCTTTCAAAAGGTTTAAGGGCATAATCATGTCGATTCGTCGTTCTTGTAAAGTTGCCAGGTTCACCAACGAATGGTCGAGCTATGATTCGACCGACTAAGTATTCAGGTTGTAATGTGATTTCGCGAGCAATCTCACAAATCCGGTATTGTTCTTCGATGGGAATAATGTCTTCGTGTGCTGCAATTTGAAGAACAGGGTCAGCGGACGTATAGACAATAATTGCTCCCGTTTTCATATGCTCTTCACCGAGTTCGTCAATAATAGCAGTCCCACTCGCCGGTTTATTGCCAATAACTTTTCGTCCCGTTCGGTTTTCTAACTCCTCCACTAACGACTGAGGAAATCCATCTGGGTAAACTTTAAACGGTTTGTCAATGTTAAGACCCATCATCTCCCAGTGGCCAGTCATCGTGTCTTTGCCGACAGAAGCTTCTTGCATTTTGCCATATAAGCCTATCGGATTCGTTTCAATGTTAATCCCTTTTATTTCTTTTATGTTTGATAGCCCTAAACGACCTGCGTTCGGCATATGTAACCCATCCATTTTTTCAGCAATGTGGCCGAGCGTATCTGCACCTTTATCCCCAAACAAATGGGCATCAGGAGCTTCGCCGATACCTACAGAATCTAGTACAATTAAATGAACACGGTTGAATTGTTTTTTTTCCATTTTAAATACCTCCTGATTTTTTCAATGACCTCTACACAATCATGCGCGAGGATGAAATTTCACATACACATCTTTTAGTCTCGTCTTGCTTACATGTGTATAAATTTGCGTTGTTGAGATATCTGCATGCCCAAGCATCTCTTGTACAGCTCGTATGTCCGCCCCATTTTCAATGAGGTGTGTCGCAAATGAATGACGCAATATATGCGGCGTCAGTTCTTGTTGTATACCCGCTTTTGCAGCATGTCCTTTAAGGATTTTCCAGCATCCTTGTCTTGTCAATCTCGTTCCTCGCATATTTACGAAATAAGCATCCGAATTTTTAGCTTTAGCGATCAATTGGGGTCGAACTTCATTTACATATATTGTACACGCTTTGATCGCACTCCCGCCAAGTGGGACAATCCGCTCTTTCCGTCCTTTACCGAACACACGTACAAACCCCATTGATAGATGAATATCTTCAAGGTTCAAATCAATTAATTCACTAACACGCATTCCTGTACCATATAACATCTCCAACAAAGCAAGGTCTCTTTTCCCTTGTGGCTTACTTGTGTCCGGCATGGAAATCAGCTTGTCTATTTCAGAGACAGACAGCATATTTGGTAGCTTTTGATCGAGTTTTGGCATCTCTAAATGTACTGTCGGATCTTCTGTTGCCACTTTTTCTCTCAATAGAAATTGATGAAATGAACGAATGGAAGAAATATGACGAGCAATTGTTCTTGAAGATTTCCCTACATCTTTTAAATGTTGTAAAAAGAGTATGATACTTGGGCGGTCAATACTATCGATTGAAGTGACACCGTTTCTTTCCAATGAATCCATATAGTCTGTTAAATCTCTCTTGTAAGAAGTGATTGTATTTTCAGTTAGTTGACGTTCTACTTTGAGAAAATGAATATAATCCTCTAAAGCGTATCTCCCATCCTTCATAGCAAACAGGTATTGGTCAGCATACCTTTCCACCCTTTCATGTACAAATGACAAAAGGGACAGCAACAGGCCATCCCTCACTTCACTTTTTGTTGTCATTCCCACTGGTTTTGCAACTTTGACAAATCCCATGAAAAGTTAACCAGTGATCTTTAATATTGAAGCCATAGCGACTTTCGACAATTTTTTCGACATCACCAAGAAGGTCTTCTTGTATTTCCGCAACCTTCCCACACTCTATACAAATGAGGTGATGATGAAAACGCGATGCACCTTCCTGACGAAGATCGTAACGTGAAACGCCATCGCCAAAATTGATTTTATCTACAATTTTCAGCTCTGTTAATAATTCTAACGTACGATACACTGTCGCAAGTCCGATTTCAGGCGCTTTCTCTTTAACGAGTAAAAACACATCTTCAGCACTTAAATGATCTTCTTCGTTTTCAAGTAGAACCATGACCGTAGCTTCACGCTGAGGCGTCAACTTATAGCTGGCCCCGTGCAGTTGCTTCTTAATCCGTTCAATCCGGCTCTCCATATGACGCCCCCCTCAACACACTACAGACATTATAGCAAAAGGGTCATCAATGTGACAACAGAAAGGAAACATTTGACGTGTATGTCACTTAGCGTACAAAGAAATGATAGATTGTCATCTCTATAAGTATAATGACTAAATAGACACCGACAATGACCGGAATTGCTTGTACATTTCGCTGTTTCTTAGCAATCCGTTGAAAATAAGGCGGGCTTAATACAATACAATAGAGCAAAAACATCATACAAATAAGCATCTGGAATGGAAACCACCAAATTGTATAAGTGACCAGTTTCATACCAGAGGCAAGTAAATAAGAGGAAGACAAACCGAACAACACACATTTCATCGCCCCGATCAATAAAACAACGTAGCGCGACTTTGCATTCATGGACAAAAGAAAGACGACTAGTAGAAATCCAACTAACGTAAATAGAGGTCTTGCCAAAGCTCCATCTGCTAACGCTACAACTCGAGGATCAAAAAATCCAATTAGTTTTTCTGATGCTGATACCGGTACTTCACGAAACAATAATGCTCCACCGATATATCCGACTGCTAGTATGATAAATAGATGAATAAAAGATAAAGAACGGACCATAGGCTTCACCTCCGCATCGTTTATACAACGTATGCTTGTCCGTTCTAAAATAGTTCACTGTTTTAAAAGATTTTTTGCGAAAAGTACAGCAAATGCCGTCTTGGCGTCGTAGATACGCTCATCAACTAGCATTTGTTCTGCTTCTTCTATTGTACATTCGATCAAATGAATAAATTCATCCTCATCTCCCTCGGCAGGTTTTTCAACCTTCTCCAACCCTCGCGCAATATATAGATGAATGATTTCATTAGCAAAACCCGGAGATGTGGCAAATGACTGTAAATAGGTGAACTGGTCAGATCGATACCCTGTCTCTTCTTCCAACTCACGTATTGCCGTAATCTCCTTCGATTCCCCAGGCTCTATTTTGCCAGCAGGTATTTCAACGAGTGAACGATTTAGTGCTTTCCGATACTGCTCTACAAACACAATTTTACCGTCATTCGTTATCGGAAGTATGGCAACTGCCCCTGGATGATCGACCAGCTCTCTCTTCGCCCATTTCCCATCCGGCAACTCCACTTCTTCAACACGAAGAGAAATCACCTTTCCTTCATATAAAGTAGTTGACGTTAACGTCTTCTCCTCAAATCTATCCATAACAACCCCTCCAAAACAAGCAAGAATCTTTTACTTCTAACAAACACATTGTACCATGTAACAAAAGCGGAGGGTGGTGTTTAGCGGGGACAGGCGCTGTAGAGAAAGAGGAAAAGGCGCTCTTTGCCTTTACCTCTTTCTTGAAGCGTCCCGAGCCGCTGCCACCCGCAGCTGGATGAAACAAAAGCGGAGGTGTTCATATGAAGAAAAGAGAATTAGGAAAAAGCGGAATCTATGTGTCCGAGTTAAGCTTAGGGTGCATGTCGCTACCTCATGATGAGCTAGAAGGAAAAAATATCATTGATGCTGCAATTCATGCCGGTATTAATTTTTTCGACACTGCCGATTTATATAGTAATAGCAGAAACGAGTCGGTTGTCGGCACAGCATTAAAAGGTCGAAGGGACAAGATTATTCTTTCGACAAAAGTAGGAAATCGAAGAATCCCCGGTGAGGAAGGTTGGCGGTGGGATCCATCAAAGTCTTACATTATGGAAGCAGTAAAAGACAGCCTCTTGCGTTTAGGAACGGATTACATTGATTTGTATCAATTGCATGGTGGGACAATGGAAGATGAGGTCGATGAAACAATTGACGCTTTTGAAACGTTGAAAAAGGAAGGGATCATCAGACAATACGGGATTTCTTCCATTCGTCCAACGGTCATTCAGCGTTTCTTATCCGATAGCTCTGCAGTCGCTGTCATGATGCAATACAGTATCCTTGATCGGCGTCCAGAAGAATACTTTTCACTTATAGCAAACTACGGTGCTTCCCTTCTTACACGTGGCACACTTGCAAAAGGATTATTGACTACCGAAGGACTGCAGCGCCTAAACGAAACAAAAGGTTTTGGAGCGTACGAGCTAGAAGCATTAAAAGAAACGGTTACCGCTATCCATTCCTTAACCGATGATATACACACAGCGGCCATCAAGTTTAACTTAGCACAACCGATTGTTGCTTCTACAGTAATTGGTGCAAGTACAACTGAACAATTGCTTGATTCCATAAACGCCTATGACAAGGAAATTGACCAGTACACATACAAATCCATTGAATCTTTACTAAAAGTTCATCAGTATGATCAGCATCGTTTGAACTGACATGCAATCTCTTCGTAACAAAATTGTAATGATTAGAGTATCGCTTAAAGGGTATCTAACTACTAAGCAAGAATAAAAATTACAAATTTTGGAGGAGATTTTAATGAAATTACTTACAGAGGATAAAAAATGGTTGAAACTTGGAGCAGCAGCATTTCTATCTGTCGGATTACTTGCAGCTTGTGGAGATGGCGAAGATGATACGGATGTAGATGTAAATACACCACCAGCAGATGGCGAAGTAGATGATGGTTCAGACACAGATGTTAATTTAGATATGGAAGATGGTACTGACTCAGAAACGGATACTGACACTGGAACGGATACTGAAACAGATACTGATTCAGAGACTGATGATAGTAAATAATGTACAAGCAGTTCATAAAAGAGAACTAATTAAGAAAACGAGTGATGACATGGTACATGGCATCACTCGGTTTTTATACATTCTATAAAAAGTTGAACGAATGACTTACACTTCTTGCTCTGTTAATTGTACCGCTTCTTTCCGTTTCTTAGAAGGCAGCATATTAAAAATAATATTCAATGCAATTGCCGTTAAGCTTCCTGCAACAATTCCATTACTCGTTAGAATTTGAAAGTTTACAGGCAAATTTGCAAAAATATCTGGTACAACGGAAACACCTAATCCTAAACCGATAGAACAAGCAATAATCATTGCGTTTTCTTGAGATTCCACGACTACTTTACTCAACATTTTTATCCCTTGCGCTACAACCATTCCAAACATCGCTACCATCGCTCCACCGAGAACTGAAGTAGGAATGACTGTCGCTAATGCCGCAACTTTCGGCATGAATCCAAGTGCGATTAACATAATAGCAGTTACTAAAATAACTTTACGTGATTTCACACCAGACATTTGAGTAAGTCCAACGTTTTGAGAAAATGTCGTATAGGGAAATGCATTAAAAAGCCCACCGATGAAAGATGCAAGCCCTTCAGAGCGGTACCCTCTCTCCAAGTCCTTCTTTTTAATGTCCTTATCACAAATATCTCCTAAGGCAAAATAAACACCTGTCGATTCGACGAGCGATACCATTGCCACCAGCGTCATCGTCAATATTGGATAAAAATGAAATGTCGGTGTACCTAGATAGAATGGTGTAACCATATGAAGCGTAGAAGCTTCATGCACAGCACTAAAATCGACGACGCCTAACACGATTGCAGTGATTGTTCCTGCTGCCATGCCTAGCAAGATTGAGATCGAGCGAATAAACCCATCTGAAAACCTGTACAACAAGATAATACAGAGCAGCGTGCCGAATCCTAGCAAAATATTTGTGTTAGACCCAAAATCTGCTGCGCCTTGACCGCCACCCATATTTGTCAATGCGACCGGTATTAATGTAATCCCAATGATTGTCACGACAGAACCTGTAACGACAGGTGGAAAGAACTTAATGAGCTTTCCAAAAAATGTACTGATTATTACGATGATTATCCCTGATGCAATAACTGCACCGTAAATGGCAGATATCCCAAACTTATCACCAATGGAGATCATTGGCCCTACCGCTGTAAACGTACAACCGAGAACTACCGGTAAACCAATACCAAAAAATCGATTACGCATGATTTGTAAAATTGTTGCAACCCCACACATTAAAATGTCAATTGATACGAGATATGTTAACTGCGTTGGAGTTAAACCAATTGCCTGCCCTACGATTAAAGGGACTAAAACAGCTCCAGCATACATTGCAAGTAAGTGTTGGAAACCTAAGACGACGGTTTTCATTCGTTAGACTCTCCGTTAGCAAATGTCACTTTCCCATCTTCTAGTGATTGGATTATTGCTAGAGACTCAACACGAATTCCTTTTTCACGAATCATTGCGCCACCTGGCTGGAACCCTTTTTCTATGACAATCCCTACACCGACTAACTCTGCTTCAGCTTGTTCTATTATATCTAGAAGACCTAACACTGCTTGTCCGTTCGCAAGAAAGTCATCCATTAACAATACTTTGTCACCTTTTTGAAGGAAATCCTTTGAAACTGATATTTCATTTGTCTCCTTTTTTGTAAAGGAATGAACACTGGATGTAAACAGATGATCACTCATTGTAAGGGACTTCTTTTTTCTAGCAAAAACAACCGGAGTTCCTAATATCAAACCCGTCATCATTGCAGGAGCAATTCCTGAAGATTCAATTGTAAGGATTTTTGTAATACCATCTTCTTTAAACCGTGCAGCAAATTCCTCTCCGATTGCCTGCATTAACGGGGGATCTATTTGATGATTTAAGAAAGCATCCACTTTTAACACATCATTTGATAAAACTTTTCCATCTTGTATAATTTTTTCATGTAATTCCTTCACTGTTACTCCTCCTCTGTTTTCATACATTAAAAACAAAAATAAAAAATCCTCAACAACTTGCATCCAGTCAATTATGAGCGGAGCAATGTCATTCAGGATTAAAACAACGAATGATGAAGTGAAGAATCACTTGCTAGGGCAAGTATTCCACTTTCTTTGCTTCTCATAGTCAACCTGTTTACGGTAGGTCGGTAGATACTTGCAAGCCATATCCTTGCGATTATATGAGTATATTGAGTTGATTAGGTACTCATTATATCACGGTTTCGACAGGTTACAACATTTTTTTCAAAAGAAAAATAGTGACGGAATTTTCTTAGTCATCCACTTCTTTATCCTTTATATTTCAAACCGATGACATCTATTTCAAGGCAATTAATTTACGTAAATAACTGTTTATAAATGGATTCGAGTGGATATAGAAAGAATGAAACAATTTTATTTATATAGAAAGGAGATTGCTTGTTATGGTAAATACATCTAACACGAACGAACGTAAAAAAATGTCTTTAGCTGAAGCAGGTCGCAAAGGAGGTCAAGCAACAGCCAAAAAACATGATCGCACCTTTTATGAAAATATTGGTCGTAAAGGTGGAGAAGCGACTGCAAGAAAGCATGATAGTGGTTTTTACGAAAAAATTGGTCGCAAAGGCGGCGAAGCAACTGCCAAAAACCACGATAAAAACTTCTATGAAGAAATCGGCCGCAAAGGCGGAGAGGCTCGAGCCCAACAAAGAAACAACGACTGACGACCTCGTTGTAAGGATGATGAATACAAGTTAACAGTCGATATTTATAAAGCGGAGTGAATCTAACTTCACTCCGCTTTTATCTTTCGTATTTAGTTCGTAAACGCAACTGCAATTTGTGCGCCAATGACAGCATTATGTTTGACGAGCGCAATATTAGCATCCAAACTTTTGCCTTCTGTCATCTCTTTTACTTTTCCTAACATGAATGGCGTAACATCTTTTCCTGCGATTTTTAGTTCGTTTGCTTCTTTTAATGCATTTTGAATAATTGCATCAATAAATTCTTTTTGCAATGCATCCTTCTCAGGAATCGGGTTTGCAATAACAGCTCCACCACGAAGACCTAGGTCCCACTTCACACGAAGCATCTCAGCAATCGTTTCAGGATTATCCGCTTTGAAGTTGACGCCGAACTCACTCTCGCGCGTATAGAAAGCAGGTAGTACGTCCGTGCCATATCCAACGACTGGAACACCTTTTGTTTCTAAATATTCCAAAGTTAAGCCGATATCGAGAATAGATTTAGCACCTGCACAAATGACAGCGACATCCGTTTGTGCTAACTCTTCCAAATCCGCTGAAATATCCATTGTTGTTTCTGCCCCACGGTGGACACCACCGATTCCGCCCGTCACAAAAATACGGATACCAGCTAAGTCAGCACAAATCATAGTAGCCGCAACTGTTGTGGCTCCTAGTTGTTTCGTCGCGAGCAAATAACCTAAGTCTCTTCTCGAAGCTTTGGCAACCCCTTGACTATTCCCGAACATCTCTAATTCGTCATCTGACAAACCGATTTTAATCTCACCATCAATGAGGGCAATCGTTGCAGGTACTGCACCGTTGTCACGGATGATTTGCTCTACTTCCCTTGCAGTCTTTACATTTTGCGGGTAAGGCATACCGTGTGAAATAATCGTCGATTCCAATGCAACAATCGGCTTCCCTGTCGCCATAGCTTCTTGTACTTCTGCTGAATAAGATAGATAGTTTTTCATTTGTACTCCTCCAAGTCTGTTAGTAACTGCTGTTTTGTTAAGTCGGGTCTAACGGTAGTTGGGCATTCAAGTGTTTTTGATGCATTTATTAAACCCATTTGTACACTTTCTTCTAAAGTAGATTCAGTCAAATAGCCATGAATGAGACCAGATACAAATGCATCTCCTGCTCCAGTCACATCTTCTATCTGACTGCTTTCAAACGCTTTGTAATAAACCGGCTCGTCATTTATTGACCCTGCCATAACTCCTGATGAACCGCGTGTTACGACTACATTTTCTGCACCGTATTCAAGCAACTTAATGACAACGTTCCGCCAATCAGTATCACTTTGGATCGTTAAGCCTGTATACGCTTCAGCTTCATCTTTATTGCAAATGAACCAAGTTACACCCGTTAAATCTTCGGGCATACGATTCATCTTTGGCGAAGATACAGGTACGATTGTCAATGGAATCTGATTCATCTGTGCAATGTTCTTCACTGCTTTTACTGTGTCTTTTGGACAATTCAAATCAATGACGAGCATCGAAGCATTCGCAAATAACTTCATTTTGCTTTCTATATACTCGGGTGTTAGTTGGTCGTAAACGACCATATTCGCCATCGCAATAACAAGTTCGCCTTCAGGATCGATGACAGCAGAATAGGAACCGGTAGAATGGCCATAGAGTAGGCCAACATCTGTTACATCCATAAAATTTCCACACTCTTGCATAATTTTTTCCCAATCATTATCATTACCTGCTACAGATAATAAACGAACTCGATGATCGAGACGACCTAGATTTTCTGCAACATTCCGAGCAACCCCTCCGACTGACACGGTCATAGAAGCAGGGTTGGATGTCCCAAGTTGTGTCTGTCCGTCTAAATGGAATTTACGGTCAATATTCGCCCCCCCGATGCAAATCACTTCTTTTTCATCCGCAAGCACATAAGCTCTTCCGAAAATCTTACCTTTTCTTGTCAAAGAAGAAATGATATTGGCGATAGTCGGACGCGGAATTTGAAGGATATCAGCCATCTCTTGTTGTGTTACATATGGATTTTTACGAATTAGATCGAGCACAGCAAGCTCTTTTTCATTCAATGCCATCACCCTTTAAACATTTGTTTGTAGTATAAACTTTTGTTACAAGAAAAGCAAGTATATTATTTACACGTCCACACCGAACGTCTCCTCTACACGATAATCCGCTAAATCGATAGCCAATTCTTCACCTAAGACGATTTGACTTAACTGTTTGCCGAGATAAGGGCCAACCGTTAAACCTGATGCACCTAACCCATTGGCAAACAAGATATTATCGTGCTTCGGTACATATCCGATAACCGGTAGGAAGCCTGGCGTGTAGGGTCTGTAGCCTACACGAACTTCTTCGAAAAATGCATCTCCTATTCCAGGTGCAATCGCTAGCGCTTTATCCATTATTTCATGCATCCCTGAAATTGTCGGACGAACTGAAAAATCGATTGCTTCTTCATGTGTCGATCCGACGACAATCTTACCTCCTTCAAAGGTGAGCATGTATTGATTGTTCGGTGGCATAACAACTGGCCAATTGTTTGTATCAGTTTGTTCTAGCCTCACATGAGCAATTTGTGCCTTTTGGCTTGTCACTTGGAGATTGAAGCCTAAAGGTGCTAAGAAAGTTGAAGCCCAAGCACCTGTCGCAACAATAATGGTTGAAGCTTCAAGACGTTCACCATTTACAAGTACTCCAACTGCCCTTCCGTCTTTCAGTATTACGTCTGCATGTCCTTTAACAAAGTGCGCACCGTGTTTCTGCGCGCCTTTTAACAATGCAAGTCGCAGTGCTCGTCCATCCACACGCGCTGCACCTTCCACATGAACAGATGCAAATGTGTTTGCCAACGGTGGGAACAACTGATTTGTCTCCTCTTTTGTCAATTGGTGAATCGCTCCAATTTCGGGCGCTGCAACCTTGCGATTTCGTGCTCGTTTTTCCATTTTTTCCAGCTTATCCGTATCCGTATTTATACTCAATGCCCCAACTTTTCGGTAGCCCGTTTCAGTTTCACCATCTTCAGTCAATTGCGCAATCAACTCTCCATAATAAGCAGCTCCAGCTTTTGCAAGTGTATACCATGCTTTATTTCTTCGTTGGGATAACCAAGGACAAATGATTCCTGCCGCTGCATCAGTTGCTTGACCTTCATCCTCTCGATCAATTATACGTACGTCCACACCAGCTCTTGCTAAATGATAAGCAGTAGATGCGCCTAAAATACCGCCACCGATAACTAAAACTTCCTTCAATTTAAACACCTAATTCCTATTGTTTTCATCTATTGTACAAGGCATACGTTTCACAAACAAACGCTATCCATGAAAACGTTTTCAAAATGGTAATAATAATGAAATAATTTTATGTCTTTCTTTTTTCTAAAAAAGCAGTATAATTATTCTATTCGATAATATCGTTATACCGATTATTAACTAAGGAGATTTGATCAGTATGAAAAGCTTACCCATCCAGATTAAACTTACAGACAACCGAAAAGAAAAACCGAATCCTGAAACCCTCATCTTTGGTAGAAATTTCACTGATCATATGTTTGTCGCTGACTATGACGAAGGAAAAGGCTGGCATAGCCATCGCATAGTGCCGTATGCTCCCGTTTCCCTAGATCCAGCTTCAATCGTTTTCCACTATGGTCAAACAGTATTTGAAGGTTTAAAAGCGTACAAATCCCCAAATGGGACTGTCCGTTTATTCCGTCCGGAAGAGAACATGAAACGCATGAATCTGTCGTTGGATCGTTTATGCATGCCTCGAATTGACGAAGACTTGGCATTGAATGCATTAACACAACTTATCCAAATTGAGAAAGATTGGATTCCAACAGTAGAAGGAACCTCTTTGTATATCCGGCCATTCGTCATTGCAAACGAAGCTTTCCTTGGTGTTTCCCCCGCTAAGAAATACCAGTTCTACATTATCCTATCTCCAGTGGGCTCTTACTATAAGGAAGGGATACATCCTGTGAAAATCTTAGTTGAAAATGAATTTGTCAGAGCCGTTAAAGGGGGAACAGGCGGAGCAAAAACAGCTGGAAATTATGCAGCTGGTTTGAAAGCGCAAGAAGTTGCCGATCAAAAAGGCTACGCTCAAGTACTATGGTTAGATGGCGTTGAGAAGAAATATGTTGAAGAAGTCGGTAGCATGAACATTTTCTTTAAGATCAACGGTGAAGTCGTAACACCTGCGATTAACGGAAGTATTCTGGAAGGCATTACGCGAAAGTCGATTTTACACCTTCTCCGCCATTGGAACATCCCAGTTGCTGAAAGGCAAATTTCCATGGATGAAATACGAGATGCGTATGATAACGGCACATTGGAAGAAGTGTTTGGTACCGGTACGGCAGCTGTCATATCACCAGTCGGCGAGCTGAATTGGGATGGTTATAAAATGGTCGTCAATCACAATGAAACAGGTCCATTAGCTCGACAACTGTTTAATACGCTGACAAATATCCAGACAGGCAATGAAGAAGATCCGTTTGGATGGATACTTCAACTGAATAACGAATTAGCCAAACTTGCTTAAAACAAACAACATCGAAAAGCATGAGAAAAGACATACCATAACAGGTATGTCTTTTTTCATGCTATATTTTGATATCGATTTAGTAAAGTGTCTAGTTGTTGGCTATATGCGATTGTCTCTGGATGTGTGAATCCTTGATCTTGTGCTTTTTTAATCATCTTGGACCGCTTAATATAAATTTGTAGGGACAACAACTGTTTGCTAACCAATTTCATCTTTACCTATTCCTCCATCAAATTTTTTATCACAAATCTTACGCTTTTTTTCACCTTTCCCTATCTTACTCGTTGTTTCGTGAAAAAAATGTCGTATTTTGGTTCATTTTCACTTTGTTAACTAAATGTCATAACTTTGTCACAAATAAAGAGAATGGGGATACATAATTTATATACCCCATTCCATCTATTTATAAACCACATCATTTATTAAATAATGTGGGGAACACTATTTTGCATCCGGGAACATTCTTTCAATGCTGTCTGTAAATTCATCAAAGAACCCTTCAACAGGATCACCTCCTCGGACACGATCACCATAGTCGGTCAATTGTTTCGCATAATCTGGATTAAAAGAAATATAGACGTTTTTAAACTCTGCATTGGCACTGCGGGCGGCATCTGCAATTTTCCCCTCTAATGCCTCATTATCTGTTGCACCTTCTTTAAGAACGACACCAATATAAGCATTTTCATTCGTCACTAATACATTAGCCGTATCCACTTCGTCCAACTCTGAAATTTTATCCGCTGCATCATCAGCAACTTCAATTTTTTTGCCTGAAGCGACAGAGTCACCGTTTTCTACGGCAGACTCATCTGTACCGTTTTGGTCATCCATATCGTTTGTTGTATCTGTTGTGTTTCCGTCATTCGTATTGTCATTGTCCGTTCCCCCACCACAAGCAGCTAAACTGAAAAGCATGAACAATGTAAGTGGCAACATCAGTAATTTTTTCATAAATCCTACACTCCTTTTCATTTTTTTCATGAGTAGGATGTGCAGATCATCTTGGTCTATACACTAAAAAAAGTACCAATACAAGGAGGTTTTATAGTATATGCGGAAAAGGAAAATACGCGCAAAAAATCGGATAGGTTTCCCCATCCGATTGATGTAGCCATTTAATATTTAGATCCACTATCGCCATACTCATCCAATAATTCAGCAAAGCTTTTGTTCTTTTCCCGTTCCTTGCGTTCTCTCGTTCGCTGTGCTTGTAGCTCAAGTTCTTTCGCTTCTTGTTCAGCTACGAGTTCTTTTTTCGTAGCTTTTAACCGCTTTACCAATGTCTCATCAAGAGCATCCATCAGAGTTGCTTGGTCTGACTCTTGTGGTCGTGCTTTGACTTTTGGAGTTGTTTTTCGTTTCGCCATATCGTTATCCTCTTTCTTTAAGGTTGTCGGACGATTGTCGCAACACCTTGCCCTCCACCTATGCATAATGTTGCTAATCCAGTTTTTGCATTTCGGCGATGCATCTCATGAATCAATGTCACCAGAATTCTTGCTCCACTTGCACCTATTGGATGACCTAATGCAATTGCTCCGCCGTTTACGTTCAACTTAGATTGATCGAACTGTAATTCCTTATCGACAGCAAGTGACTGTGCAGCAAAAGCTTCATTTGCTTCAATTAAATCAATCTCTTGAAGCGACAAGTTCGCTTTTACTAAGACATTTTTGACAGCTTGTACCGGTCCAATGCCCATAACAGAGGGATCGACCCCTGCATTTGCATTTGCTGCAATGACAGCAAGTGGTTGTAGCCCTAATTCATCCGCTTTGCTTTTTGACATGATTACGAACGCAGCAGCACCGTCATTAATACCCGAAGCATTCCCGGCTGTTACACTGCCATCTTTTTTAAAGGCAGGACGTAGTTTACCTAATTTTTCGGTTGTCGTATTTCCTTTTACATATTCATCTGTATCAAAAATGAATGGTTCGCCTTTACGTTGGGGAATTTCAACGGGTACGATTTCCTCTTTAAAAATGCCATTTTCAATCGCCGCTGCAGCTTTCTGTTGTGATTGAGCAGCAAACGCATCCTGCTCTTCTCGTGTTAAAGAATATCGGTCACAAAGATTCTCAGCTGTAATCCCCATATGATAATCATTAAATGCACACCACAATCCATCGGAAATCATACTGTCAACAATCTTTTGGTCCCCCATCTTAAATCCTTCACGAGCATGTTGCATTAAAAAGGGTGCTTGGCTCATATTCTCCATACCGCCAGCAACGATAATATCCGCATCACCTGCTAGGATTGCTTGACGAGCTAAATGAACTGCTTTGAGGCCAGACCCACATACTTTATTAATGGTCATTGCCGGAACTGTTTCCGGTAATCCTGCTTGAATGGCTGATTGACGAGCTGGATTTTGTCCGAGCCCAGCTTGTAAAACATTCCCCATGATCACTTCATCGACATCTTCACCTTGCACACCGGCACGGTTCAGCGCTTCTTTAATCACTATGCTCCCTAACTCGACTGCTGACACATTTTTTAATGAACCTAAAAACGAACCGATCGCTGTTCGGACAGCGCTTACAATTACGACATCGTTTGACATTAAACTCTCCCCCATATCATTTTTTCATTCTTACTCTACCAATACTTTCTACATTATTTCCCTTTATCTCTCCCCTTCAGTACAATAGTAGTAGGAGGGGATGACATGTTTATTTTACCAAAGTCCGTGACAATTATCGAGGTAGGACCTCGAGATGGATTGCAAAACAATCATAATCTTGTAGCTGAGAATGATAAAATTGAATTTATCCACTTACTGCAAGAGGCAGGCATTAAAGAAATGGAGATCACATCCTTTGTATCCCCGAAATGGGTGCCACAAATGGCAGATGCCGCTCAAATTGTAGCGAAAACGAGGAAGATAGGTCGTCAATTCGTATTAGCACCGAACGAAAAAGGGGCAACGTTAGCAAGTGAGGCTCATGTAGACAGTATTGCAGTGTTTGTAGGTGTCAGTAATTCATTTAACAAAAAAAATATTAATCGCTCGACGAAAGAAAGTATGGATTCTTTGGAACCGGTCATTGCTAAATTAAAGCGTGAACAAATTTTTGTAAGGGCATGCATTTCAACTGCTTTCTATTGTCCATACGAAGGGAAAATGGATCAAGATGATGTGTTGGCAGTATGTGAGCAATTTGTCAAAATGGGTGTTGATGAGCTGAGCGTAGCAGATACAATCGGCATGGCCAATCCACTTGAGAGCTATACTTTGTTTACTACACTCAAAGAGCAATTCCCCACTACATTGCTGACCGCTCACTTCCATGACACACGAAAAATGGCTTTAGCAAATATTTTTGCTGCATTGCAAGCTGGAATTGACCGATTCGATACTTCAGCCGGCGGACTCGGAGGCTGTCCATTTGCGCCTGGAGCAACCGGAAATGTAGCAACTGAAGACGTTGTTAATATGTTGGACAGATTAGGCATCCAAACGGGTGTAGAAGTTGAGAAAATTTGTGAAGCAGTGGAAAGTATTGAAAAACATGTTTCACAACCAATTGAAACAGGAATGTACAAATTGTACAAGAATGAGAAATGTCAAAGGAGTTGAAGTGGATTGAAACGCCGCTTCCTATATTTTACTGGAATCATTGGAAGCATTTATACGGCATTATTGACAATCATTGCATTCATTGCAACGAGCCGCCTCATGTTTATGAAAATTAAAGATCCAGATGTTATTCTCAAAAGAGAAATTGGTGCAAAACGCTTTGATGAACATTGGTATGAAACCGTCCGTAAAGAAGATTTTTGGGTCGATTCGCCAAATGGTTATCCGTTACGTGCCGTCTTTTTACAGCCGCTTGAAACGACTAGAACTGTAATCATATGCCATGGTGTAACGGAAAACAAAATTAACTCCATTAAGTATGCACGATTGTTTGAAAGACTTGGCTTTAACTCGGTTGTATATGACCATAGGCGACATGGGGACTCAGGAGGAAAGACGACAAGCTTCGGCTTCTATGAAAAAATCGATTTGCATGCTGTCGTCGCAGCAATTCGAGAAAGAATCGGTAAACGTGCATTGCTTGGTATACACGGGGAATCTATGGGAGCTGCAACGACAATCCTTTATGGTGGAACGTATGGAGACGAAGCTGATTTTTACATTGTCGATTGCCCGTTCTCCGATTTTACTGAGCAGATTCTTCACATTTTACGAACAAGTACCCCACTACGTTCTTCAATGACTTTACGAATAGCAAACTTATTTTTACGAATTAGGGATGGCTATACGACAAGTTTAGTATCCCCTCGAGAAGCGATCGGAAATATCTCAAAACCGATGTTATTCATCCATAGTTTGGAGGATGATTTCATATTACCTGAAATGACGAAGGAATTATACTCGTTGAAAAAGGATAACAAAATGATGAAACTATTTCCAAAAGGCGTTCATGCCAAATCTTTCAATGAGAATCCAGATGAATATGAACAAGAAATTTCACGATTTTTACACAAATTCGGATTTACGTCGACATAATACACGCAAAAAGACCTCTTTTTCAATGAACGGCAAGGAAAAAGGTCTTTTTTGCTTTATTGCTTAGTGTACATAAACGATTCCATTTGAAATCGTCATTCTGTTTACGATTCCATTGTCTTCTAATAGCTTCAAATTCCAACAAAAAACCACCTCTCCGGTTTATCTTCACCAGGAAAAGTGGTTAGTTTGTATGCATAAAGAAAGATTAAGCACAAAATGTGATTTTCGGAAGAATGATTGACCTGTACACCATTGTGACAGGAAATAATGTATACGAACAATTAGTGAGCATTTTGTTGTAACGCTCACAAACTGCGTTAACTCAACCTTTGCTACTTGTCCAATTACTTCTTTTTATCCGGCTTATCTTGCATTTTGTTCATTTGTGCCATCATTTGGTTAATCTTCTTTTGTGAAGGTTTTTGTCCCATTTGCATCATCATCATACGTAACATTTGCTCATTAATTGGCGGGTTATCTTTCAAATATTTCATCATGTATTGACGTGCGATGAAAAATCCGAGGGCCACACCAGCTATTAATGCGACGACTGCAATAAGGATTACCCAAGTCGTGCTTAACATCCGCTATTACCTCCTTCACTTCCCTAAATCAGGTTTACTCTACCATGATGGATTATACAACAAAGGAGTGGTACATAGCAATGTCTGGCAACAATTTTCTTACTAAAGCTTGAATCTTTTAAAAAAGCAATGCCTTCTCGTTTCCGACATGCTGTTCGTATTTAATTGGCTTGAGCCATCCCCATTCTCCATGCTCGTCCATCACAGCAAAGAATCGATCATCCGTCCCTGATAATGCGACGAACAAATCCAAGTCCAACATTCTCGAACCGTTACAATACGCTTGTAGGGAGTAGGGTGTAAGAGAAATATGGATGGATCCTTTCATTGGATGCGATAGTCGATATTCCCCATCGTCACTTTCAACTGTCGTAAAGCTTTTACCAAGATTCCTGAGGATCGCTTGGTCAATCGCTGCTTCTTCGATTTCATCACACAAGTATTGCACTTCTTGTAGAGGTTCCTTTGGAGCATAATCTTTTAACAAGTCATAAAGAAGACCTTCTCTTCCTAAAATGAATGATTGGTATCTCTTCTTTACTTTATAGATATCATACGTTCTCATGACCGTCCCCTCCTTTTTTACTTAGTGTACCGTAGGATTTGTAAAAAGTTTGTCAGATTACGCTAAAGAATAGCACTATTATTGTCGGAACATTTATAACAATATTTACAATTGTAAAAAGCACGCTGGTTAACGTAAGTAACCAACGTGCTCTACATTTAGTTGAACAAAGCTTTTACTTTTGCGACAACATTTTCTTCTGTGAATCCGTACTCTGCAATGACTTTATTACCCGGTGCACTTGCACCAAATGTGTCGATTGCTAGGACATCGCCTTCATCACCCACGTATTTGTGCCATCCAAGAGAAGCTCCCATCTCAATGGACAACCGTTTTTTAACAGCTTTCGGAAGGACAGCTTCCTTATACGCACTGTCTTGTTGTTCAAACAAATCCCATGAAGGCATTGAGACGACTGCAACGTCAATTCCTTCAGAACGTAATTGTTGCTGTGCTGCAACCGCTAGATTCACTTCAGAACCAGTTGCAATTAAAATTGCATCCGCTACTGCTTTCTCTGCAGGTGAAACAGTATACGCTCCACGTTTGACGCCTTCCTTAGCTTGCTCCTTTGTCGCAGGGAGAATGTCCAAGTTTTGACGTGATAGCACGAGAACAGTCGGACGATTTTTTGACGTAACTGCGTGATGCCAAGCTGCTGACGTTTCATTTCCATCTGCTGGACGAATAACTGTCAACCCTGGCATAGATCGTAACGAAGAAAGGTGCTCAACCGGTTCATGTGTTGGCCCATCTTCTCCTACTGCAACACTATCATGTGTAAATACATACGTTACAGGCAAGCCCATCAATGCAGACAGTCTAATTGCTGGTCTCACGTAATCACTAAATACAAAGAACGTACCGCCGAATACATGTAAACCACCGTGTAACGCCATACCGTTTAGTGCAGTTCCCATTGCAAATTCGCGTACACCGAACCAAATATTACGCCCGCTGTAATTGTTTGCCAAGAAGTCGCCTGCGCCTTTAATCGTTGTCTTGTTAGAGCCAGCCAAGTCCGCACTTCCACCAAAGAATGAAGGAACGACTTTTGCAATTGCATTAATTGCATCTCCTGAAGCAGAACGTGTCGCATGGGATGTTCCTTCTTCATACACAGGCATTGCTTCTAAAAGCGAAGCAGGCATGTCACCGGAAATCGCTGTTTTTAATTGTTCTGCAAGATCCGCATGTTCGCTTTCATATTGCGCAAACAGCTCGTTCCATTGTTGTTCTTTTTTAACACCTAATTCATCTGTCGCTTGTTTAAATGTTTCATATATGCCTTCAGGAACTGAAAAATCTTCCTCATACGTCCACTTGTAATATTCTTTTGTAAGCTTCATTTCATCTTCACCAAGTGGCGCACCATGAACATCCGCTTTGCCTGACTTGTTCGGGGAACCATAGCCAATAACCGTTTTCACTTCAATTAACGTTGGGCCACCTGTATTTCCTTTGGCCGCTTCTATTGCTTTTGAGACGCTGTCGATAGCATTGCCATCTTCTACACGAATATAATTCCAGTCGTAAGATTCAAAGCGCTTTTTAATATTTTCAGTGAAGGACATTTCTAAATCGCCATCAAGCGAAATATCATTACTGTCATATAAGACAATTAGTTTATTCAGTTGGAGGTGACCAGCTAACGAAATTGCTTCAGCAGCTACACCTTCCATTAAATCACCATCGCCACATAGTGCATATGTGTAATGGTCAACAACGTTGAAGCCAGGTCGATTGTAGACAGCTGACAGATGTTTTTCTGCCATTGCCATTCCTACAGCCATTCCAATTCCTTGCCCAAGTGGACCGGTCGTCGCTTCTACACCTACTGTATGGCCATATTCTGGGTGGCCAGGCGTTTTGGAATCCCATTGTCTGAAGTTCTTCAACTCCTCCATTGGCAATCCATATCCGCTTAAATGCAATAAGCTATAAAGCAACATGGAACCATGACCTGCAGATAAGACAAAGCGATCACGGTTGAACCAATCCGGATTTGAAGGGTTATGGTGCATATGTTTTGTCCATAGCGTGTAAGCCATCGGAGCAGCACCCATCGGTAATCCAGGGTGGCCAGAATTCGCTTTCTCGATTGCATCAATGGAGAGTGTTCGAATCGTGTTAATAGCAAGTTGATCGATAGTTTCGGTCATTCAAAAACATCCTTTCCCGTACTGTATCTTTTGTTAGAAGCCTGTTTCTATTTCCTACTATAGTGTAGTCAATTTAGAAGTGAATTACAATCCGTCATCGTCATCTGCTCACTGCAGATATTTAGGATTACGGGCTTCTTTCACTTTTTCAGGTGTAACATCATTACCTTCTGGATCAATTACTTTCACATTTTCGATTGTTTCTCGCATTGAAGTACGAAACGTTTCCAAGTATTCTTTCCGAAGTTGTGTTTGTTCTTTCGCTTCTTCCAATGTCAATCCAACTGTTTTTGACTTTTTGGACAACTCGTTAATTCGTTGAATCTTATCTGGTGATAACATTGAATTCCTCCTATCCTTTATCTTATGTGTACCTACAGCTAATTGCAGGTTAACAATGACCATGTTCTTTATTTTTCTCCACCGTTTCTTATTTTAGCACTACTATGCACACTTTTAGAAGCAGAACACTCTTCATTGTTTAGTAATCAAAATAAGCAGGAAGTGCATTTTATCAGCCTTCCTGCTCAACTTCATATTCTTTATATCGTCTATGTACAGTCGCTTTGCTCACGTTGTGGCCAAGTCCTCGTAATACACCAGCAATCTCTTCAAAAGTGAGTCCTTTCTTGCGTAAGGACACAATTTCTGTCAAAGGAACGTCAATTCGCTCTCGTCCTTCTACATTCCCTTTGTTTTTTAAATTATCTTCTGGCCGATAACCATCACGCACAGCACGTTTCATGCCTCTACGTATTTTAGCGTTATGAAGCTTTCGTTGGTATTCTTCAACAATCGCTAAAATCTCAAGCAGCATGTGATCCATCTCGTTTAATTTCATTGGACCGCTATCATGGTTTGTAATGACAGTCGTATTCATTTTCATAAGAAGATGTAAAATTGCAACTCTTGCATTTCCCCTACCAAGCCTTGTTTCATCTTGTACTAAAAGCGTATCGATAGCCTCATTTCGGATACAGTCTAGTAAATCCAATAATCCTTCACGATCCATATCAAAACCACTATGCTTTTCTTTAAAAACATGGGCTACTTGCAGGTTCATCTTCTTAGCAAGTTGTTGAAGTTCCTCTTCTTGTCTAGCCAATGAAGCTTCTTGTGAATCTTTTTCAGTACTTACTCTGCAATAAAGGACACAAGTCTTCAATTGAGATGTCAACATTATTCACCTGCCAACTCCGTTAGATTGTCGTCCGTAGACTGTATCGTTCCTGGTAATTTTAGCGTATCTCCGCTTTTTATCAAAGTAGAATGCATATTATTTAAATTCATCACTTCTTTAATCCACTTGTCTGGCTTTTCGTTCGGTCTATGTTTTTGTGCCAATCCCCATAGCGTGTCCCCTTGCACAACTTCTACTTCAACAATTGTACTCTCTTGTGTTTCTTTTAAAACAAAGAATAAAGTGAATGTCGAACTTAGTAAGATAATTGAAAGTATGTAGCCGTATTTTTTAACTAGCGTCACATTTAACCCCTCCAAGAATGTTTGTTCGGAATACTTGTTCCCATTATAGGACAGGTTTTTTCGCATGTCAACAAATCTTTCGAACCTTTGTTTGCTAAACATCCGAACACCTGTTATACTTATGATAAGAAATAACATTGGTTACGAATTTCTGTTCGTACAAGAGTACATTCTTTTTTACGTAAAAATGGAGGGGTGGAAAGATGAAAAAAATGTCGAAAAGGCAACAGGATATTTTGGATTTCATTAAAGATGAAGTGAAATTGAAAGGATATCCTCCTTCCGTGCGGGAGATCGGAGAGGCTGTCGGATTAGCTTCTAGTTCAACTGTCCATGGACATTTAGCAAGATTGGAAAGCAAAGGCTATATTCGTAGGGACCCTACAAAACCGCGAGCAATTGAAATATTGGATCCTGAGGGACTTGATTCGATGAAAGGCGGAGTCCTACATGTTCCACTTGTCGGAAAAGTTACTGCCGGTCTTCCCATCACTGCGATTGAAAATATTGAAGAATATTTCCCTTTACCTGATACATATGGTGCCTCTGATGATAATTTGTTCATGCTTGAAATTGTTGGAGACAGTATGATTGAAGCCGGATCTTAAATGGAGACTACGTTGTTGTAAAACAGCAACATACTGCAACGAATGGTGAAATTGTTGTCGCAATGACAGAAGAAGATGAAGCGACAGTCAAACGGTTTTTCAAAGAAAAGGATTACTTCCGCTTACAGCCTGAAAATGAATCGATGGAACCAATCATCGTCAATCACGTTTCCATACTCGGAAAAGTTGTGGGCGTCTATCGTCAAATTCATTAATAAAAAGAGGATGTCCGAGTCGCTACCGACAATGGACATCCTCTTTTCTATTATTTTGGTTGAATCATCTGATCGAGTAGTAATTTTTGCATGGAAGACATAACTGCCGCTTTTACATGTTCATATGTTAAACCACCTTGAATATACGCTGTATAAGGCGGTCGAATCGGGCCATCAGCCGTCAGTTCGATGCTGGATCCTTGTATAAACGTCCCAGCAGCCATAATGACATCATCTCTATAGCCAGGCATGTATGAAGGTTCTGGCGAATAATGCGCATTGATCGGCGAGTTTTCTTGAATCGTTTTACAAAAAGCGATCATTTGTTCAGCGGTTGTAAAATTGACAGATTGAATGAGGTCTGTTCGCGGATTGGAGACATGTGGTGTCGTATCAAATCCATAACTTTCTAGAAAAGCTGCTGTAAATAACGCACCTTTCACCGACTGACTCACGACATGAGGTGCTAAGAAGAAACCTTGATACATTTCTAATAAAGTATCAAGTGACGCCCCCGCTTCCGCACCAATTCCAGGAGAAGTCATCCGGTACGCACATTTCTTCACTAAGTCTGCCCGACCTGCAATATAACCACCAGTTCTCGCAAGCCCTCCGCCAGGGTTTTTTATCAGTGAACCAGCCATCAAATCGGCTCCTACTTCAACCGGTTCCTGCTTCTCCACAAATTCTCCATAACAATTATCGACGAAAACGATTAAATCTTCGCGAATTCCTTTTACAAAAGCAATCATTTCCTTAATTTCAGCAATGCTGAACGATGGACGGTCTGCATAGCCTTTTGATCGTTGAATGCCAATCATTTTTGTAGCTGCATGAATCGCTTTTTTCACTTCTTCAAAATTAACAGAACCATTTTCAGTCAATGGTACATGTTGATAAGTAATGCCGTAATCGGAAAGCGAGCCTGTATCTTCATCTCCCCCTGACACGATAGAGTCTAATGTGTCATAAGGCTTGCCTGTGATATAGAGTAATTCATCACCTGGGCGAAGTACTCCGAATAGGCTCAATGAAATTGCATGTGTACCAGAAATAATTTGATTTCGAACAAGGCATGCCTCTGCCCCAAAGACATCTGCATACACCTGTTCCAGCACATCCCGTCCATCGTCATCATACCCGTATCCGGTCGAACCCGTTAAATGAAAGTCACTGACGCGATTTTTTCTAAATGCCGCTAACACTTTACGTTGGTTATGGAAAGCCACTTTCTCGGCAGCTTTAAAATAGGTTTGGATGTCCTCTTCAATCTTCTCCGCTCGGTCTTCGATTTCTTCAGTAAATTGCTCAATTAACATAATTGATTTCCTCTTTCCTACGTGTAGTCCCCTCATTATCTTATCAGTCTGAGGAAATAGTTCAAGAATGAATCGCCATTAGAAAATTACGTAGGAATCGTATATACTATGAGAGGTTTTAGTTTAGGGAGGGAATTCATTGGCTTGGGAAGTATTTAGCTTTATTGGTACGGTTGCTTTTGCGATTTCAGGAGCATTCGTTGCGTTAGAAGAAGATTACGATATTTTTGGTGTTTACATATTAGGGATGGTCACCGCTTTTGGTGGTGGTGCATTACGGAATGTCGTAATAGGTGTTCCCGTATCTGTGTTATGGGATCAGAATTTCCTTTTCGGCGTCGCAACGTTGTCCATTTTGTTAATTTTTTATTTCTCCAAATCTGTCATTAGCCATTGGAATCGATGGGGCACTTATTTCGATGCAATTGGTTTAGCAGCCTTTGCGATTCAAGGAGCGATGCTCGCTGTAAAGATGGACCTTTCTATTGCGGCTGTAATGGTTGCAGCAGTTTTGACTGGAGCAGGAGGCGGTGTCATCCGAGATGTTCTTGCGGGGCGTAAACCATTAATCTTTAAAGATGATATTTACGCAGTGTGGGCTGCAGCTGCTGGTTTCATTGTTGCAATCGGGTTTTACAAAAATGATCTTGCCTTGTATGCTTTACTTGTAGCAACCGCCACGTTACGTATCCTCTCTTTTTTATTCAACTGGAAGCTTCCACATGGAAAGGTTACGAATGAACAATAACAAACATCTTGAAGATCCACATAAGTGTATAGTTCTTCAAACTCAAAGGCGAGCAAATATCAGCTCAACACAATATATAGTTGCTTACTGATTCTATAAAAAGAACGAGGAAAAGTGGAATTGAGAACACTCAATTTCACTTTTCCTCGTGTCAGATGTTGATTATTCCTGGTCTTTTAGTTGAACAGGTTTAATTGGAACATATGTTGAGATCGCATGTTTGTAAATTAATTGCTGTTTTCCCTCAGATTCTAGCAGAACGGTATAATTATCATACGATTTGATGAGTCCTTTTAATTGAAAACCGTTCAAAAGAAAAACCGTTACAAACGTATTGTTTTTCCGTAAAGCATTCAAAAATGTTTCTTGCATGTTTCCTTGTGCCATACACCCCAGCCTCCAGTACATTCTATATTTCTAGTGCTTACTCTCACTATTCGATTTTGAGTGTTCAAAATCCTTCATAATCGCTAAAATTTCATCTATACATTTTTGCTGATTGGCTAATGCATCAAACCAATGAATGGTCATTTTGTTTCTAAAATAGGTCATTTGCCGTTTTGCATAGTTTCGTGTATGTTTTTTTATGGCATCGATCGATTCTTCAAGTGTCATCTTGCCTTCGAAGTAATCGTACAACTCCTTGTAACCAATTGCTTGGACAGACTGCACATTACGGACGTTCGTATTCCATAATCCCCTTGCTTCATCTACTAAACCTTGTCGAATCATTTCATCGACACGGTCATCGATTCGCTCGTACAACGTTTTCCGTTCAATGTCCAAACCGATAAGAAGATGATCGTAAACAACCGATTGTCCTTTACCTTGCTCTTGTGACTCTTTCGTTTTGCCGGTCACCTCGATTATCTCTAACGCTCGTATGATTCGACGGTGATTGTTCGGATGAATCTTTTTTGCACTTACTGGGTCTAGTTTGACGAGGCGTTCATAAAGTAGTGCTGCCCCACCATCCTTCTCCAATTCTTTTTCTAACTTCTCCCGTACAACAGGATTAGCCCCTTCCTCCGTAAAACGAAAGTCGAAAAGCACAGATTGGATGTACAGGCCCGTACCTCCTACAATGATCGGTTGCTTCCCTCGACCTTGGATGTCATCAATACAATTGCGTACAACAGACTGATATTCAGCGACTGAAAATGATTGAGTCGGATCTTTCAGATTAAATAAATGATGAGGGATTCCTTCCATTTCCTCTGGACGGATTTTCGCCGTACCAATGTCCAAACCTTTATAAACTTGCATCGCATCTCCGTTGATGATTTCCCCATCAAGCGACTTCGCCAGTTTTACACTTAAAGAAGTTTTGCCTGAAGCAGTGGGCCCAACGATTGCAATGACCAACGATGATTCATTCATGTTCTTGTAATCCATTCCTTTATGAAGTTAAATACATCCAAACGATTGTCTTCTTGCAAAATTTCATGTCTCTTTCCTTCGTATAGCATGACGGTTACATCGGTTACACCCTGTTGTACGAATTGCTGGCCAACTTGCAACACGGCTTTGCTGTTCGAACCTACAGGATCATCTGAACCGGATACTAATAAGATTGGTAAGTCAGAAGGAACCTGTTTTACAAATTCAGGTTGATGTATTTTCTTTAATCCATCAAATAGACAGTTGAAAAATCCAGTAGTCGGTACAAATCCACAATATGGATCATTAATGTACGATTCGACATTTTGTTCATTTGCTGAAAGCCAATCGAAGGAAGTTTTCGGATTTCTGATCAATTGATTGTATCGACCAAATACTAATCGATTAATGACGTAATCTGTTTGAGCGAATGATCTTAGGCGACCTCTCATTTTTGCAAGAGCAACGCCCGCAATACGACTTACACCAGGGTCTCCAGCCGTCCCAACGCAAATCAATTTGTCAAGATGACTTCCATGCAGTTGAGCATACCTTCTTGCAATAAAGGAACCCATGCTATGTCCGAGTAAACTGAAAGGCAGATCAGAAAATTTTAATCGATACAACTGAATGACTTCGAATGCATCTTTCACAATTCGATCAAAGTCCACTTGGTCCCCGAAGTGGCCAAGTTTACCGTTTAAGTCGGCTGTCTTACCATGTCCTCGATGATCGTGGCCCGTTACAACATAACCACTGGATACGAGATCAGCGATAAAGCCTTCATATCTACCTATATGCTCTGCCATACCATGCAAAATATGGATGTGCCCAATTGGTGTTTTGTTCGGACGGCTTTCAATTGTATGGAGCTTAACGTTATCAGACGTTGAAATTGTCATTTCATTCAACTATTTCTCCACCTTTGCCTACAGCTTCTATAATGCGTTCATCAAGGTCAGTGAGCAGTTTTTCATATACTTCTGCTTCATACGTTAACAATTCGGCCATATAAGAAGCGACCTCTTCACGATACTGTTTCACTTGCCTGATATTAAAATACAGATCACCTGTACGACGAACAAAAAAGTCAGCTGGGGTCATCGCCATTTCATAATGGATCGCGTAAAGGATTTCGGCTTTCCAACGTGCCGGTAATTGATGAGGATCATTTTTCGTTGCGGTGACGTAATTGAAAACGACATCGACGTTCGTTCCATACAATGATGCGAGCTGCCTACCTTCTTCTTTCGTTAATCCATACAATTGTGCTTCATTCGATTTACTTTCAATAAAAGATTGATAGTGCTCTTCGTTATCAAATTCACCTCCTGATAGAGGTAGATACTCTGTCACGCATGGACCGAAAGATGTGTTCGAAAATCGTTTGACGACTTGATCCACAACGGTTTCCGCCATTTTCCGGTAGCCTGTCAGCTTGCCGCCTGCAATCGTCAATAAACCTGTAGAAGCCTCCCAAATTTCATCTTTCCGAGAAATTTCAGTTGCATCTTTGCCATCTTCATAAATAAGTGGTCGAACACCAGCCCACGTGGATTCCACATCTTCTCTCTTCACTCCTACAGATGGGAACATGTACAGCAGGGCTTCTAGCAAATAATTAATTTCTTCTTCTGTCGCAGAAGGATTTGCCCGGTCACCATCAAAAAATGTGTCTGTCGTACCCACATATACTTTATTTCCACGAGGAATCGCAAAAATCATTCGTTCGTCAGGTGAATCAAAATAGACGGCTTGCCGTAACGGAAAGATGGATTGATCGAGCACGATATGAATTCCTTTAGACAATTTAAGCCGTTTGCGATTTGAAACTTCATCCTTCGCCCGCACTTCATCCACCCATGGACCCGTAGCATTGACGATAACAGATGCATGTACATCCATTGATTCGCCTGTTAACGTATCAACGATTTCAGCACCCATCACTTTGCCTTTATGATAGAGGAACCGTTGCACTTTCATATAATTCAGGCACAATGCACCTTTTTGAGACGCTTTTTTCAACACTTCGATTGTTAGTCTTGCATCATCCGTCCGATACTCCACATAATGCCCTCCACCTAGGAGGCCATCTTCCCTTATTAACGGTTCCATTTCAAGTGCCTGCTCTGCCGTTAACATTTCACGGCGTTCGTCTTTTTTTACACCCGCTAACTTGTCATATACGAGCAAACCTGCCGATGTCGTCAGTTTGCCGAATGTGCCTCCTTTATGAAAAGGAAGAAGCATGCGTTGAGGGGTAGTGACATGGAGTGCATTGCGGTACACCGTTTCACGTTCCCGCCCTGTTTCAGCAACGATTTTTAACTCCATTTGCTTTAAATACCGTAATCCACCATGCACTAGTTTTGTAGATCGACTGGACGTACCTGCAGCAAAATCCTGCATATCCACAAGAGCGACTGATAACCCTCTTGTCACAGCGTCTAGTGCGATTCCTGCACCGGTTATTCCTCCCCCGATGACGAGTAAATCAAATTGATAGTTGCCCATGAATTGTTTCACTTTAGGTCTTGTAATCGCTGATAACATTTTTGTTCTCCTCCTCTTCAAAGCTTGAACAAACGTGTCGCTTCTACCGCTTTCTTCCAACCTTCATAATATTCGTCACGTGTAGCTGTATCCATTTTTGGTGAATAGGTCTTCTCTTTTTCCCACAACGCCTCAACCTTTTCACTCGATTCAAAAAATCCAGTAGCTAATCCGGCCAGATAGGCAGCGCCTAAAGCCGTAGTTTCCAAATATGCCGATCGCTCTACATCAATTTGTAATAGATCGCTTTGAAATTGCATGAGAAACTCGTTCGCCACAGCCCCTCCGTCTACACGCAAAATGTCAATGGATCGTTGTGCATCTTTTTCCATCGTCAGTAGGACATCTTTTGTTTGGTAGGCCAATGCTTCAACGGTTGCACGTATGAAATGCTCTTTTTCTGTCCCTCGTGTTAACCCAAATATTGCACCTCTTGCATCCGAATCCCAATAAGGCGTACCAAGTCCAACAAAAGCAGGGACGACATATACACCATCTGTAGATGCCACTTTGTTTGCATACCGCTCTGAATCCTCTGCTTTTTGAATCATTCGCAAACCGTCCCTTAGCCACTGGATGGCTGAACCTGCAACAAACACGCTCCCTTCAAGTGCATACGTCACGTTGCCATCGATTCCCCATGCGATCGTTGTCAGCAAGCCGTTATCCGATTGGACGGGTTCAGCACCAGTGTTCAGAAGCATGAAACAACCTGTTCCATACGTGTTTTTTGCCATCCCTTCATGAAAGCACGCTTGCCCAAACAGCGCACATTGTTGATCGCCTGCTGCACCTGCAATTGGCACTTCAGCACCGAAAAAAATGGATGCATCTGTGTCTGCATAAATTTCCGAAGACATCCGTACTTCAGGAAGCATAGCCATTGGTATATCCAGCATTTCACAAAGCTCCTGATCCCATTGTAGTTCGTGAATATTAAAGAGCATCGTTCGTGAAGCATTGGAGTAATCTGTTACATGAGCTTTGCCATTAGATAGTTTCCAAATAAGAAATGAATCGATTGTTCCGAAAAGCAATTCGCCTTTTTCAGCTTGCGCTCTCGCTCCGTCCACATGGTCGAGAATCCATTTTACTTTCGTTCCAGAAAAATAAGGATCGAGTTGCAAACCTGTCTTACGTCGAATTAGATCTTCACAGTCGTCATTGCGTAATTGATCTACAATCTGTTGGGTTTGCCTTGATTGCCAAACAATTGCATTGTAAATCGGCTGCCCGGTATGTTTGTTCCATATGACTGTCGTTTCGCGTTGGTTGGTGATACCGATCCCGTCAATTGATTCGGGTTGGTTACCACTCTCTGTTAAGACAGATGCGATGACCGATAATACAGAGCCCCATATTTCGCTTGCATTATGTTCCACCCAGCCAGGCTGTGGAAAAATTTGCTTGAACTCTCGCTGTGCAGTATGAACAATTTTGCCTTGCCGATCAAATAATATCGCTCGTGTACTCGTTGTCCCTTGGTCAATCGATAAGATGAACTCTCCCATTTTACCTTCACTCCTCTTCAATCAATGATGGAACGTATACGCCTTACATTACCCGTTTAAACATCTTCTCAATTTCATAAGTTGTAAAGTGGATCAGTACAGGTCTTCCGTGCGGACATGTATAGGGATTTTCGGCTAATGAAAGATCATGTAATAGCCTCTCCATATCTGCAAACGTCAAATAATGATTTGCTTTAATTGATTTTTTGCAACTCATCATAATTGCTGTCTCTTCTCGCAACTTACCGATGTCTGTTCGTTGCGTTTCAAGTACTTGTTCAATCAACTCTTCGATAAGGGTCGTCGCTTCGTTCGCAGGGAACCAAGCAGGATATTCTTTTACGGTATAAGATGAAGGGCCAAACTCTTCAAGAAAGACGCCTACATCATGTAATGCTTGGATATTTTCTTCTATTTTCACACGCTCATCCCCAGAATAATGAAAAATGAGCGGCATTAATAACATTTGACGTTCGTCTTCTTGCGGTCTACTTAATTTATCCCTAAAAAACTCATATTTAATGCGCTCTTGGGCAGCATGTTGGTCAATTAAATAAAAACCATCTTCGTTTTGTGCGACGATATACGTTCCATGAACTTGCCCTACCGGAACAAGAGATGGAAATCTTTTGTCCATCTTTACATCCGTTTGTTGAGGTGGCTCGATTTGCTCTTCCAACTGTCTAGTATGAATCGTTTCTTCAACAGTAGACTCTTTCATCGGGAATGGTTGCTCAAATATTGTCTGAGCTTGCTTCACTGAATCAGCTTGTTCAATCTCTTGTTTACTGTGTACGTCTTTTTCAAAATGTACCTCTAGGTTATCGGGAACTGTCAAACTTTCCTTCTTCTCTTCTCTGTCGACTTGATGATGCATTTCTTTCATAGTTGTTTGAGTAGGCTTCATGTCGTTCCACATCGTCACTTGTTCTGAAGGAGGTTGTTGAATGACCTGTCGTTTAATTGCTTCAGGGACGATGATTGCTTTTTTCACTGCTTCATGGACAGCAGTTTTAATGAGAGCAAACAAGTCTGCTTCTTTACTCAATCGAATATGTTGCTTGGATGGATGTACATTGACGTCGGTCAGAAAAGGATCCGTTTCAACATTTACAACACTGATTGGAAACCGTCCAATTGGTAAATACGTATGTAAACCGTCCAATACCGCTTGGTTTGCTGCGTAACTTTTGACCCATCGTCCATTCACAATGAGCGTCATATAATTTTTCGAAGCCCTTGTCATTTCGGGAAGTGTGACGAAGCCACTTACTTTAAAATCGGCATTTTCCCCGTGGAAAGGGACCATCTTTTTAGCTACCGCAGTTCCGTAAATATCATGGAGCACTCTTCTTTGATCGCCTTTGCCGGCTGTTTGTAGTAGAACTTGGCTATGATGCATTAACTTAAAAGATATATGCGGATGGCTAATGGCAAGTCGATTCACAAGATCGATTGTATGACCAAGTTCTGTTTGTATAGTTTTCATATATTTAAGACGTGCAGGCGTATTATAAAACAGTTGGGCAACCGTCATATCGGTCCCTTTCCGGTAGGCGGCATTGGATTGTTTAACGACCGTCCCCCCTTCTATTTGCACTTCCGTCCCTTCCGTTTCGCCATCAGACGTCCATAAACTCACTTTTGAGACGGATGCGATACTGGCGAGAGCTTCTCCTCTAAAACCGAGTGTCCGAATTCTGAACAAATCATGCTCATTTGAAATTTTGCTCGTTGCATGGCGTTCAAAAGCGACCACAGCATCCCGTGCAGACATACCCTTACCATTGTCTGTTACACGGATTGATGTAAGTCCTGCTTCTTCTAAAGCAATTTCGATGACAGTACTCTCAGCGTCAATTGAATTCTCCACAAGTTCTTTGACAATGGAGGCAGGACGTTCGACTACTTCACCTGCAGCAATTTTATTGGACAACGTATCGTCCATCACTGATATGACATCCACTTTACCCCTCCTTTTCAATTTGATCGTTTACTCCTATGACTGAAGGAGGCTCGCACTTAGTAAATTTATTTATCAATCGACATTTATCACTGGCTGTTATTTTCAGCCAATGATCAAGCTTATCTTATTTCATTTTTAATTTCTGTTGCCAATCTAGAATCATTTGCATCGCCTGCATCGGCGTCAGATTCATCAAATCAGCTTGTTTCACTTCTTCGAGGACTGAGTGCGTCTTTTTTGCCGACTCAGCCAATGGGGACGTTTCTTCCTTCAAATCAAAAAATGATAGTTGAGCTGAATCATCGTTTTCAACTTTTGGCTGCTCTGTACTCTCAAATACTGTTAACAGTTTTTTCGCACGGTCAATGATTGAATCCGGCAAACCTGCTAGTTGTGCAACATGAATTCCGTAACTCTTATCTGCCGCTCCTGCCATCACTTTATGCAAGAATACGACACGACCTTCTTGTTCCATTGCCGCCACATGTACATTTACTAGTCGATTTAATTCTACATCCAACTTCGTCAATTCATGATAGTGTGTCGAAAAGAGCGTATTTGCACCAATTTCATGGTGGATGTATTCCATCATCGCTTGCGCCAGCGACATGCCATCATATGTGGATGTACCCCTACCAATTTCGTCAAACAACAATAAACTCTGCTCTGTTGCATTTGCGATGGCATATCTCGATTCCATCATTTCCATCATAAACGTACTTTGACCTGAAGCAAGATCATCCGCTGCTCCAATTCTCGTAAAGATTTGATCGGTAATTGGCAGCTTGGCAGATTCGCACGGAACAAAGCAACCAATCTGTGCCATGATGACGGTCAATGCAACTTGTCGCATAAATGTACTTTTCCCCGACATGTTTGGTCCGGTAATGAGTAGCATGTTCTCCGTTTCCGTCAACATGCAGTTATTCGGCACGTATAATGACTGATCCATCATTTTTTCTACGACAGGATGACGACCATTTTTTATTTCCAATGCGCGACCGCTATGAAATTGTGGTTTAACAAATCGGTATTTTTCAGATACTGTCGCGAATGCTACTAACACATCCAATTCGGACAATACGCTTGCGAGCAATTGCACTCTTCGGATGTGTGTTTTCATTTCTTCTCGTACTTCACAAAATAATGTGTATTCCAACTCTTGGCCATCTGCTTCAGCATTCAGAATTAGCTCTTCTTTTTCTTTTAACTCTGCTGTAATATATCGTTCAGCGTTGGCGAGCGTTTGTTTACGTTCATAGCGACTCAAGTCTGCCAAATGAATATTAGACTTGGTAATTTCAATAAAATAGCCGAATATTCGATTGTACCCGATTTTCAAGTTTTTGATGCCTGTCCGATCTCTTTCCTCTCTTTCCAACCGAGCGAGCCATTCTTTACCATTTTTTGATGCATCACGATATTTGTCTAACTGTGCATGAAAGCCATCTTTAATCATTCCGCCTTCCTTCACAGAGAGTGGAGGGTTTTCTGCAATTGAAGCTTCCAAGATCGTAAGAACTTCTTCGCATACATCAATTTGTTGCGCATATTGCTGAAGATTTGTTTCATTTGCATGAGCTAGTACTTGCTTGAGCAACGGAATTTTACGTAAAGAATTTCTCAATTGAGCAAGATCTCTTCCGCTTGCATTCCCCATAGCAATTCGTCCTGCCAATCGTTCGAGGTCATATACTTCTTTTAAGGCAGTCTTTAACTCATCTCTTAAAAAATAATCTTCTAGCAAACTACTGACAAGGGACAACCTGTTTTCAATAAGTTCCTTGTCTGCTAGTGGCTGATGAATCCAACTTCGCAATTTCCTAGCACCCATTGCAGTGGATGTATCGTCCAACAACCAGAATAGCGTCCCCTCTTTTGTCCCGTTTCGAATCGATTGAACAAGTTCTAAGTTACGCATTGAGTTTGCATCGATGGATAGTTTTGCTGACTTTTGTATGTATGCAAAAGGTCGTAAATGTTCCAAAGCAGATTTTTGCGTACGCTGTAAATACGAAATGAGCGTTTCACACGCTTCCGTTAAATTACTTGGAATCGATTGAAACAAATGTTTTACATCCGTATCCGTTTCACCGTTATCCATGGATAGGACAATATTCCGCTTGGAGATGTGTTCATTTAACGATAAATGAAGCCGTTCTCTCACGACAATCTCTTTCATTCCAAGTGCTTCAATTTCGCTAATCAATGTTCTTTCATCGCCTGTTATGAGTTCAACGTTCCCTTCTCCCGTTGCCAAATCCAAGTAGGCAAGAGAAAATTGGTTTTCGGCCAATTGATCGGCTGCTCCGATATAGTGATTTGAATTTGCATCGATTGACTTTCCTTCGATGATTGTTCCAGGTGTGATGACTTTCACGACTTCCCTTTTTACAATTCCTTTAACCGCTTTAGGATCTTCTGTCTGTTCACATATAGCGACCTTATGACCTTTCTGTACCAGTGTTTCAATGTATCCTTGGGCAGAGTGGAAAGGCACCCCGCACATCGGTATTTTATCTTTACTACCCCCGTCTCGGCTCGTTAACGTAATTTCGAGGATGGTAGATGCTTCAAGTGCATCATTAAAGAACATTTCATAAAAGTCGCCTAGACGGAAAAACAGAAATGCATCTTCGTATTCCGCTTTCACTTGTAAATATTGTTGGATCATTGGTGTATATGTTGTCATTCTGTAACCTCACTGCTCTTGTATTTCCTCTTATTATAACAAAACATGTTCCTACACAGAAACAAAGCGGATAATTTCATGCTGGCAATGCTTCCTAATAAAGAATTATTCGGAAGCGTATCGTTGAACGAATAAATATCCTATATAATCCACTTCCAATAAAATTCGTTTACATGCTTTGCTCAATAAAAAAAAGCCGGATTAATCCCCCGGCTTAAAATGGTGAGTCTTTGCCCTTTTTCTCTTGCTGAATGTTTTCTGGCTCATGCGAAGAGGATTCTTCTTTAAATGACCACTCTTCTTCAAACTGATGAGGATGTACCGTGATGCAAACTTTTGTTTCCCCGACAATTTCAGCAACCAATTCTCTTTCGACTTTAATAATGAACTTCTCGCCACATTCTGAGATGAGTGCTTCTGTACAATTCGGATGCTGCACAACACTTACGATAATCTCTTCTTGCCCTGACGTCGGCTCGTCACGATAGTGCAGTTTAATACGGTCCTTATACGGCACGGATTCCGAGTAGACGGAAGTCTTTGAGTGGTCATGATGTGAGTACCAGACGTTGACATCAAACTTACCGTTGATTTCAATGTAGCCGCCTACTTTTTTCGCTTGATGCGTGTGGTTGATGACCCAACACCCTAAAATACTGGAAGGGTTGTTAGGCGGCTTTAATGAAACATTCGATTCCGTCCGTTTCTTCCCTTTTGCGATAACTGCCTTCGTTACAATCTGTCGTAAATTCTTCAGTTCATTTCCTCCTTCATTGACTTCTATTTATCCTATGCAACAAGAGCCCAGAAAGTGAAAAAAATCGGCAAGGAATTTATCCTCACCGATTTTTCAGCTTTATGCTAATGGTTTATGTTGTTTACTTTTTACGTAAGAACCTGTTTCTCCTTTTAAAACATCTCCGCCTGTAGATTCAATAATTTCATTTGTGACATTATTGGCAATCGTATTTGTCACCAACTGAAGAAGTCCGTTCACTTCCACTTGTGACTGTTTAAATTCCTGCACAATTGGTACACCATCAATTTCTTCTTGAATCTTTTCAATTTTACTCTCTATGATGCCGAGCGCTCTTTCTTTTTCATACATTTGGAAATTGACTGCTTGTGTTTGCAATGATTTTAAACTAGCAATTTTTTCACGGATCTTTTGGTTTTCATTAATTTGTTCTTCTGCTCTCTTGAAAAACTCAACTTCTTCCGTATTGGCAATCATATGTGCAATTTCTTTTGCCTTTTCAATAATCTCTTCTTTTGTATACATCTTTTCCATTATGACATCACCTTATCCTCTTCTACGACACCAATGAATTCGCCGTCTAGCGACCACGTTTTGGCTTCCGTAATTTTTACATTGACAATTTGTCCAATCACATCGCGGGGAGCTTTAAAATTAACGAGTTTATTTTTTTCAGTATAACCAGCCAAAACGTCCGGATTCTTTTTACTTTCCCCTTCGACGAGCACTTTGACGACTTTACCTGCATATGATTTCATCGCTTCTGCAGACATTTCATTCACGAGTTTATTTAATCGCTGTAAACGTTCCTTCTTCACTTCCATTGGAATGTTGTCAACCATCTTGGCTGCAGGTGTCCCCTCGCGAGGCGAGTAAATGTATGTGTACGCCATTTCAAAGCCCACTTCTTTATATAAAGAAAGCGTTTCTTCAAATTGTTCTTCTGTTTCGTTCGGGAAACCTACAATAATATCGGTTGTTAGTGTTACAGTTGGAATAGCAGCTTTGATTTTCTTAACGAGCTCTAAGAAATGTTCGCGCGAATATTTACGTGCCATAATTTTCAGGATATCACTCGAACCGGATTGTACCGGCAAATGGATATGATCTAGTAAGTTACCGCCTTTTGCGAGCACTTCAATGAGATGATCATCAAAATCTCTTGGGTGACTTGTTGTAAATCGAATCCGCGGAATATCAATGGTCCGTAAATCGTCCATTAGATCACCAAGTCGATAGTCAATATCTTCGAAGTCTTTTCCATAAGCATTGACATTTTGGCCAAGGAGCATGATTTCTTTGTATCCTTGCGCAGCAAGGTGTCGTACTTCCTGGATAATGTCTTGAGGGCGTCTGCTTCGTTCTTTTCCACGTGTATAAGGGACGATGCAATACGTACAGAATTTATCACAGCCATACATAATATTGACCCACGCTTTAATATTTCCGTGACGGACTTTTGGAAGGTTTTCAATGATATCCCCTTCCTTCGACCATACTTCGATGACCATTTCTTTGGACATATACGCTTCGTGTAAAATATTTGGCAGTCGATGGATGTTATGCGTCCCAAAAATCATATCTACTTGGTCATAGGTTTTAAGAATTTTATTCACAACAGATTCTTCTTGGGACATACAACCACACACACCGATGAGTAAGTCAGGTCTTTCCAATTTCAAAGGCTTCAGATGCCCTAATTCACCGAACACTTTATTCTCGGCATTTTCACGGATTGCACAAGTATTCAATAAAATAACGTCTGCATCTTGAACGGTATTTGTCGGTTCATATCCTAAACTTGTAAAAATACCAGCCATTACTTCCGTGTCGTGTTCATTCATCTGACAGCCGTATGTACGGATGTAAAATTTACGTCCTTTCCCCATACCAGCAAAGCGTTCATCAATTTTAAAATCGTCATGGTATTTGATTTCCTCTTTACCACGTTTCTTTGCTTCTTTTAAGGACGGTGGGGTATAAACCGTTTCAAAGTATTTACTATAATCTTTTTCTCCAGTCTCCTGTGTAGATCCTGTAAGTGGTTTTAGTTTGCCTGATTGTAGGCGTTGTTCTTCATTCATGACTTCCTTCCCCTTTCTTCAAACCTCGTGGGAATTGAACAGACTTGACTTCCATTATACATGAACTTCTGCACACTTTGTAGTGAAGGCGTCCATTCGTTTAAATTGATTACGACAACTATGTGACAGTTCAATCAATCTTTTACATCCAACTGTTTTCTTAATAAAAACCACGGACTTGTTGCGTCCGTGGTCAGTACAAATTGTATTCGCATTTCGGTCAATTGCTGGCTCAATCAAACTGTTTAACGGTTCTTCCGTTTTTCAACTAACAGTTTCAAAGCTGTCCGTCCCTCGCCATTAATTTCAATATCTGTGAATGCAGGAGCACATACAAGATCGCTTCCGCTTGGTGCAACAAACCCCCTTGCAATTGCTACTGCTTTAATCGCTTGGTTCAATGCACCAGCACCGACCGCTTGCATTTCTGCATACCCTTGATCTCGAATAACCGCTACAAGTGCTCCTGCGACGGAATTGGGATTAGAGCGGGATGATACTTTTAATGGACTCACCATGTTTCCTCCTTGTTTTCACGATGTCTATGGAATGTATTAATCCATACATCATCTTATGAACGCAAGGAGATAATTAGACGCAACTTCCTCATTCGAATGGATGGTCTTCGTTAATCATAATTCGTTCGACCGATAACGCCTTACCGGATTGGTTGTCAATTTCAACATACAAGCCATTTAATTGGCCACGACCTTTTTTAGGCACTTCAAAACGAACTGGAAGATTTGTTTTAAAACGGTAAATGACATCCTCTTTTTTCATGCCAAGAATTTCATCGTAAGGTCCCGTCATGCCTGCATCTGTCAAATAAGCTGTTCCTCCGGGTAAAATGCGTTCATCTGCAGTTTGTACGTGTGTATGTGTCCCAACAACTACAGATGCCTTGCCGTCCAAGTGCCAACCCATTGCAATCTTTTCACTCGTCGCTTCTGCATGAAAATCGACAAATACTAAAGGAGAAATAGCATGTGCTTCTTCCAATAGCTTTTCGGCTTTCTCAAACGGATCAGCATGAGGCGGCAGGAAAGTACGTCCGTGTAGATTAATAACGGATAGCGTTACGCCATTTTTCGATATCGTAGTCATTCCTTTTCCTGGTGCTTCGTCAGAAAAATTCGCAGGACGTATTAAATAATCCGTGTCGTCAATAAAGTCATAAATCTCTTTTTGATCCCATGTATGATTGCCCATTGTCACAACATCTACACCCGCTCGGAGTAGATCATCAAAAATCGCTTTTGTGATGCCTCTTCCAGAAGCAGCATTTTCTCCATTCGCAATAACGACATCTGCATTGTATTTTCTGCGAAGACGTGCAATATGATCAAAAACCATGTCTCTTCCAATCGATCCTACTATATCACCAATAAACACTACTTTCATTTTACTACCTCTTCCTATTTGTCTTTAAATTGACAGATTCACACAAAAAGAAAAGACTCCTGCACCGTGCTGGACAGGAGTCATTGGATCATTTTGCATATTCGACTGCGCGAGTTTCCCGAATGACAGTCACTTTTATGTGTCCTGGATAATCGAGTTCTTCCTCAATCCGCTTTCGAATATCACGTGCCAAACGATGCGCTGTAATATCATCAATTTGGTCTGGGCGAACAATAATGCGAACTTCGCGCCCTGCTTGGATGGCAAATGATTTCTCTACGCCTTCATAAGACTCGGAAATTTCTTCGAGTTTCTGCAATCGACGAATGTAGTTCTCAAGCGTTTCACTTCTCGCACCTGGTCTAGCTGCTGATAGGGCATCTGCAGCTGCTACCAATACTGCAATGACAGAAGTCGCTTCTTCATCTCCATGATGTGACGCGATGCTATTGATCACGACAGGGTGTTCTTTGTACTTCATGGCCAATTCGACACCAATTTGTACGTGACTCCCTTCCACTTCATGGTCAATCGCCTTACCAATGTCATGTAACAATCCTGCACGTCTTGCAAGGGTTACATCTTCTCCAAGCTCAGCTGCTAGGAGTCCTGACAAATAGGCGACTTCGACTGAATGTTTCAAGACGTTTTGACCGTAGCTTGTCCGGAAATGAAGTCTACCGAGTATCTTGATAAGGTCTGGATGGAGATTATGCACACCGACATCGAATGTCGTTTGCTCTCCTTTTTCACGTATCAATTCATCGACTTCCCGACGCGCTTTATCGACCATTTCCTCAATCCGAGCCGGATGGATTCTTCCGTCTTGAACAAGCTTCTCTAGTGCAAGTCTCGCTGTTTCCCGACGGACAGGGTCAAAGCCTGAAAGAATGACTGCTTCTGGCGTATCATCAATGATTAAGTCGATACCCGTTAAGGTTTCCAACGTTCTGATGTTCCGACCTTCTCTACCGATAATACGACCTTTCATTTCATCGTTCGGTAAATTCACCACAGACACGGTTGTCTCTGCAACATGATCCGCCGCAAAACGTTGTAATGCAAGGGAAAGGATTTCTCGAGCTTTCTTTTCGGATTCCTCTTTTGCACGTTGCTCTGATTCTTTCGTCATGACCGCAATGTCTGTAGAAAGTTCGTTTTCAACTTCATCCAAGATGACGCGCTTCGCCTCTTCTCTTGTCAAAGCTGAAATTCTTTCAAGTTCGGTCTGTTGTGTAGCAACAAGTTCTTCCGCCTTGCGTTCCATCTGTTCAATATGCTGTTGTCTACTGGTAAGCGCATCATCTTTGCGCTCCAGTCCCGCTTCTCGTTTATTGAGAGCATCATCCTTGCGGTCAAGATTTTCTTCCCGTTGCAAAAGACGGTTTTCCTGTTTTTGCAGTTCCGCCCTTCTTTCACGGATTTCCGATTCCGCTTCAATTCTCAGTTTGTGATTTTCATCTTTCGCTTCAAGCAATGCCTCTTTTTTCATCGCATCCGCTTCACGTTTCGCCTCTTCAACGATTTGTTCAGCTGAATTTTTGGCACCCGTCACTTTTGATTCATTCACCTTTTTGATAACTAAATAGATAACAACTGCACCGACGAACAGACCAAACAAGGCGGAGATGATGTTCATGATGAGATCTGGCATCAGCTCACCTCCTCCTGCTTTTCTTATTCGTTTTCAGTCGGCCCGTATATCAACAATCAACATACTGCCATAATGATTTCAATGATGTGAAATAGTACAATTCTAATTGTATCTATGAAAAATTGCCATGTCAAGGATTCGAAAGCTTATTCGGAGTTTTCCGCTCTTTTTGACGAACAAGTCCGATAAATCACATTAATCATGCTGGACGTTGTATTATCGTCTTGACGGAATCGCTTTTTGTTAGGATTAAAAAACAGAGACATAACATTAAACAGTCCGTTTCTCTGCGCTTCAAAAGACTCGCTTTCCGCAGGGCGCGTTTGAGCCAATCGAACAACGAATAGTTCGGTCCACTCATGAATATGAAAATATAAATTGTAAAAGCAAAAAAATGCATGACGTCAAATCCATCATGCATTTTTCTCTGGTTCTGTCCCAGTCACATTGATTAAATTATTTATCTTCAGCAAATAACTCTAATTCTTCTTCGTCGTCTTCATCATGACCAGCAATTACGTAATTTGCACTTGCTAAACCATAAGAACTTCTGATTTTATCGGCAATTTCTGCACGAATATCTTTATTTTCTTTTAAGAACTGTTTCGCATTTTCACGACCTTGGCCAAGTCGTTCACCTTCGTACGAATACCATGCTCCACTTTTTTGGACAATTTCTAACTCTGCACCGAGGTCGACGATTTCCCCTTCTTTAGAAATCCCTTCTCCATACATAATATCCACTTCAGCCGTACGGAACGGAGGAGCAACTTTGTTTTTCACTACACGAATCCGGGTCTTGTTCCCCATAATGTCGTTGCCTTGTTTAATCGCTTCGCCGCGACGTACTTCCAAACGGACAGAAGAGTAGAATTTAAGTGCTCGTCCACCAGGCGTGACTTCTGGGTTTCCGAACATGACGCCTACTTTTTCACGGATTTGGTTAATGAAAACAGCGATTGTTTTCGATTTGTTGATTGCACCGGAAAGTTTACGAAGTGCTTGGGACATTAGACGCGCTTGTAAACCTACGTGTGAATCTCCCATCTCCCCTTCAATTTCAGCTTTTGGAACAAGTGCAGCGACAGAGTCAATAATTACAATATCAATCGCTCCACTACGGACGAGCGCTTCTGCTATTTCCAATGCTTGCTCTCCTGTATCCGGTTGAGATAAGAGCAATTCATCAATATTAACGCCTAGTTTTTGTGCATATACGGGATCCAACGCGTGTTCAGCATCGATGAAAGCAGCTTGTCCTCCTGCTGCTTGTACTTCTGCGATCGCATGTAATGCCACCGTTGTTTTACCTGAACTTTCAGGACCATAAATTTCGATGACACGACCTCGTGGATAACCACCCACACCTAATGCCGCATCCAGTGCAAGTGAACCAGATGATGAAGTGGCGATTTCACGATCTGTCTGTTCCCCTAACTTCATGATGGAGCCTTTTCCAAATTGTTTTTCTATTTGTTTTAACGCTTGATCCAAAGCTGCTTTACGATCGCTCAACAACAATTCCTCCCTTAACAGGTGTTTTCTTTTTAATACCTGTCTCTACTATACTCCTTTTCTGAGAAATACACAAACAAAAAACGAACGCTTATTCGATATTTTTTCGCAAAATCCAAATTTAATTGAGAAAACCCTCGTTATTTCACGTTTTAATTGAGAATATTGCCCAAAATTACATTTTGGCATTTTTACTTTGTAAGTACTTGATGAGGTAATAAAGCGCAAATCGTGCCGTTCGTAATCGATTTGTATTCCGGGACCCTGATAATTGTAATCGGTACGTTTCAACCTTTTCATCGGGCAACGCTAACCCTATCCAAACTGTCCCCGCTTCCTCCCCGCCGTGTGCACCTGGACCGGCAACTCCTGTTAATCCGACACCGATTGAAGACTGGAATTTTTGTTTCACATGTACTGCAAGCGCAGTCGCACATTCAGCACTCACGACACCGTATTGTCGTAACAATGAAGCAGGAATAGCAAGCTGTTCAATTTTCGCCTTCTCATCATAGACGATGACGCCCCCTTTTAGAGCTGTACTAATGCCCGGCTCACTTGCCAGTTCTGAAGTGAAAAGGCCAGCAGTAAGACTTTCTGCAGCAGCAATTGTGAGGTTCTGTTCGTGTAACAGCTTAGCTGTTTTTGAAGACAACGTATCGTCATTAATCCCAAAAAGGTATTCCCCTACGTGCGCTCGAATTTCTGCTTCCACTGGAACGATAAGTCGTTGTGCTTCTTCTCGCGTTTCTGCTTTTGCTGTCAAACGAAGAGTGACTGCATCAGCGGATGCTAATGGGGCAATCGTCGGGTTAGATTGTTTATCGATTATTGATTGGAGCCTAAACTCCAAGTCGGCTTCGCCAATTCCGTAAAAATTTAATATGCGAGAGACAATCACTTCCTTTTTACCTAACATGCGTAAAAGGTACGGAAGCGCCTCATGCTCAAACATTGGTTGCATTTCATGTGGAGGGCCTGGTAATAGGATATAGTGACGACCTGACTTCTCAATCGCCATTCCTGGTGCCATACCATGATGATTTTCTAAAACGGTTGAATTATGTAAGACGAGCGCTTGTTTTTTATTGTTTTCCGTCATTTTCCTACCTGTTCGAGTGAAATAGGCTTCTATGGAAACCAAAGCTGCATCATGGCTAACAAGCGGCGTATCTAGCAAATTAGCGATTGTCTCTTTCGTCAAATCATCTTTTGTTGGACCTAGACCACCTGTGAAGATGATCATATCTGCACGTTCGTTGGCAATTTCAATTGTTTGCTTTAACCGATGTGGATTATCTCCGACAACCGTTTGATAGTGTACATCAATGCCAATATCGGCAAGTCGTGCGGAGATGAATTTAGCATTTGTGTTTGTAATTTGACCTAATAATAATTCAGATCCTACAGCGATAATCTCTGCCTTCACGCCTACATCCCCTTACATTGAATCGAGTAGCACTCGTCGATTTTTATAGAAATAATCAGCACCAGACCAGATTGTAAAAATCAAAGCAATATAAAGCATGATTGTCGCAAACGGAAAATGGATAGCTTCGAAAAAGATATTATTTAATAAGAGGAATGAAATCGCAACGAGCTGAGTAGCTGTCTTGATTTTCCCTAGTTGGTTGGCCGCAACGACTTCTCCACCTCCTGCAAGCACAAGTCGTAAACCGGTAACCGCAAACTCACGGCTAATGATAATAATAACGATCCATGAAGCTGCAGATCCAAGTTCAACAAGAATGACCAATGCGGCGGAAACTAGTAGTTTGTCTGCTAACGGGTCAAGAAACTTCCCCATATTTGTCACTAAGTTATATTTTCTTGCTAAGTGCCCATCAAACCAATCGGTCGTAGCAGCAATAATAAATAGCAATGCCCCAAAAATATGTTCAAATGAAAGCTCAGTCCCACCAATGTATATCGTACCCATCCCAAAATCAACAACCATGAACAAAATAAATATGGGGATAAGAACAATTCGAGCGACTGTAATTTTGTTTGGTAAATTCAACAAACTCACCTATCCTTTTTAATTTTTCAACTAACAATTATGTATGAGCAAGAAAATAGTCATCCTGTAGATGACTATTCTCCTTTTTTGTATTCAATAATGATATTTTGTGTTATTTTGTCAGAGCCATACGTCAACTTTTCATCATTTACATAGATCTCTGCATATGATGTTCTGCCGACTCGAATTCTAATGTAGTCTTTATCGGACACGTCCAATTCCACCGTCTCACCAGCGTTCATGACTCTAGCCCTGTCTGTAAGCTCTTCTTTGTTTTTATCTCTTACACCAATCCATGTTTCACCAGTAACAACAATTTTCAGCTTGAATGTATCCGTATCCGTCAACGTATACGTAGAATCCTCACGGACTGTATTTTGATACGTAAGCACTTGCTCCTTCACTTCTTCAACAGGCTCAGGATTTTCTTTCGGTTTCTCTTTTTCAGGCTGCTCCGTTGCAGGATCTTTCGTGCCGACTGGTGGTGGATTTTTATCCAATGTTACTGGTTGCTCGGTTTCATGGTTCTCTTCAGGTTTATTGGATGAACCGCTTTGCCATAAAACCCAAACAACAACGATGATCACGATTATAAAGAGCGCAACAATAATTTTAGGTATCGTCTCATTTAGTTTACTGCTGCTACTTATGCCTCGTTTCCTCGACATCGGTTGTGCAATTTGTGGTGTTTCTTTTTCAATTACATCCTTTGGTGCTGAATCCTTGTATAAGGACAACATTTCATCTGCATCAAGTCCAACCGCTTCCGCATATTGCTTAATGAATGCTCGAACGTAAAAAGATCCAGGCATCATACTGTAATCTTCGTTCTCAATACCGGAAAGGTACCTTTTTTGTATTTTTGTTATGGATTGCAAGTCATCCAATGAATAGCCTTTACTTGTTCTCGCCTCTCGCAGACGATCACCTAATCCGGTCATATTTCATCACCTACCTCTTTCTATTTCGCCTCGACATTTTAGTTTGTATTCCCTTTACCGTAATCACTTACACTTCACAATAGCGTTACCTTACCAAAGAAAAGTGAGCGTATTCGTTAAAAAGAAAAGCCAAAACCACCCATTTGTCCAGTATCGGACATCATATGGTTTTTTTCCATCATTTCATATGTAATTTCTTGGTCTGGATCCGTCCGAAGCTCAATGATATAATCAAAATCCTCCATATCATATTCCGAATGTTGAACGAACATATCCGGATGCTCAACAACTTTAATGGTTGGCATACGCATCATTTCCCTTACTAACTGCATGTGACGTTCGTCTCCTGATTTCCTTGTGACAATGCCATCTAAGATGAAAATATTGTCGGATGAAAACTCGTCACCTGCAAGATTACTTCTTACTGTCTGTTTAATCATTGTCGAGGAGAGAAATATCCATTTTTTGTTCGCACAGACACTTGCCGCTACAACCGATTCGGTTTTACCAACACGCGGCATCCCACGGATTCCAATCAACTTATGGCCATCTTGTTTGAATAACTCTGCCATGAAATCGACAAGAACACCTAAATCACTTCGAAGGAATCTAAATGTCTTCCGATCATCGACATCCCTTTGGATATATCGACCATGTCGAACAGCTAGAATATCGCGTAATTTCGGTTCTCTGATTTTTTTCACTTGAATCGTTTCCATCGTGGAAGCAATCAGTTCAAAGCGTTTAATTTGATCATCGTTTTCCGTTCGAACAAGCATGCCGCGATGGCCACCATCAACACCATTAATTGTTACAATGTTGACACGCAACATGCCTAAGAGAGAGGCGATATCCCCTAGCAATCCAGGTCGGTTGATTTGCACCTCATATTCGACATACCATTCACCCATTCGACACCCTCCGATCCATTATCCAAGCAATGTACAATAGAAAAAAGAATGTTCAGCGACAATGAGCAAGCATGTTGTCTACATTCTTTTTCTACTTTGGAAATGCTTATACGTATAGGACGTACAAAACGTAACTTAGTTCTATCATAGCGGATTCAACTGTCGATGAAAAGGAAAAAAGGTGAAGGGAGAAAATTGTCTCCCTTTTTGCATTTAGATATACCATCCGCCATTCAACTTGACTACTTCTCCTGTCATATAATCGGCTTTTCCACTCACTAGAAAACTTGTTAGTGCACCCACTTGACTTGGGTTCCCCGTAGATTGTAATGGAATTTCTTCCATGACAAGTTGTTTATCTTCTACTGTCAATTGTTCAGTCATTTCCGTATCAATCCAGCCTGGTGCAATTGCGTTTACACGAATCCCTGAGTACGCCGCCTCTTTCGCATAAGCTTTTACGAAAGCATGCTGAGCACCTTTGACAGCGGAGTACATCACTTCTCCCGCTGCGCCAGTGTCCCCCCAAATCGACCCGATAAATACGACATACGAAACAGGAAAGCTGCGCAGTTGGGGAGAGATATCACGAATAAAGGCAGCAGGATTTCGGACATGAACATGCCACAATTCGTCCATCTGTTCGGCTGTCGTATCCGACACTAATTGGTAAAGGGATTGACCTAATGCAACGATGACTGCTTGAACATGACCGACGTTAGCAGTTACATGATCGGCAGCATTTCCTGTGGAAAAATCCGCATGAACGATGTTGAATTCGGCTGCTTCATATTGCTGCGCAAGTTCTTGTTGCAATTGAAGGATCTTTTGTTCATGACGGTTGTAGTGCATGTATAACGACCAACCATCCTTAGCAAGTTCTCGGCAAATGGCTTGCCCGATTCCTCCCGATGCTCCGAGAACAACTGCATATCGTCTCATTCGTTACTTCCCTTTCGATCCTGGCACGATCGTCATTACTGAATGACCTGCTTCATCGTTAATCGTGGCAAATGCATCTTGCAAATCTTGTAACGTCATCTTTTCTAAAGCTGGAACAACATCAAACAAATTCATCTGATTAAAGTTGTATTGCGTAAATTGATTAGCGATAAACTCGATTGAATTCAACGAGCGCATAAATTGGCCAATTCTCCGTTTACGAGAGCGATGTAAGTCTTCTTCAGTAATCGACCATTCATCTTTTTGCGCGCGTAATGTCGAGCGGATTAATGCTTCCAACGCTTCAGGATGTTCAGTATCAGAATCGACCATAGCAAACCCGAAACCTTTTTCAAACGTAAAATCATAACTATATGTTTCATCAATCAAGTTCTCTGCATACGCTTTAGTGTAAAAGTCAGATGTTCGGCCGAAAAGAATATCCAATACTACGTTAATTGCTAAATCTTGGCGCAACATTTCGTCGCCTTCAATGGCCGTGTTACTACATTTCATCCCGAAATTGAATTTTGGTCTTTGTACATCCATCTCAAGCACAGTTTTCGGCGCTTTTACTTCCATCGGCTCTTCAGGGTACTTCCGTTCAATTTCTAAAGGCTCTGAAAAGCGCTTGCTCTTTTGGTCTTCTCGAATAAACGTCATCATCTCTTCTGGATCGACTGCCCCTATTACGAAAACTGCCATGTTGGAAGGGTGGTAAAAGGTTTCATAACACATATACAAATGTTCAGCCGTAATCTCTTGGATCGTTTCAACGGTTCCAGCAATATCAATGTTGATAGGATAGTTTTGATACATACTTTGAATTGTACCAAAATAGCTACGCCAATCTGGATTGTCATCATACATCGTAATTTCTTGTGCAATGATTCCCTTTTCCTTGTCTGTCTTTTCTTTTGTAAAATACGGTTCTTGCACAAAATCCAATAAAACTTTCGTGCTTTCATACAAATTCTCAGTCGTTGAGAACAAATAAGAAGTGCGGGTAAAAGAAGTAAATGCATTTGCCGAAGCACCTAATACACCAAACTTCTGAAAGACATCACCATCTTCTTTATCAAACATCTTATGCTCCAAAAAATGCGCGATCCCATCAGGAACCGTAACGAACTCCTTCTTCCCTCGAGGAATAAATGTCCTGTCAATCGAACCGTATTTCGTTGTAAATGTAACATACGTCTTCGAGAAGCCACGTTTTGGTAATATATATACATGTAGGCCATTGTCTAGCTGTTCGTGATATAACGTTTCCTGCAAACGATCAAAATAGAGTTTTTCCATTCGTTACGCCTCTCTTCCTGATAGCAAGTAAATAAGTTCTAATTGAATGTTGGATGCCATATCCTGGATATCTTGTACGGTCACCGCTTGCCATTTTTGAATTAATTTATCCGCGGTGAAATGCTCATCGACTTGTTTGTATTGATCGTACACTTCAATTTGACCTCGGGCTGAATCGAACGCGCTCCGAATGCTATTTGACAGCAATGCGACCGTTTGTTCTAGTTCAAGGGACGTCACATCACCTTTCTTTAAGGCTGCTAGCTGCTCTTCAATCATTGTAACCGCTTTTTCCTCCAAGTTCGCATCGATACCGGCCATTACGTACAAAATGCCATAGTATGCTCCGTATATACTATTGATCGTGTAAGCCATACTTTCCTTCTCACGAACATTCATAAATAATTTACTATGTGCAAAGCCCCCTAACACACCATTGGTTACTTGCATCTTCGGATAATCATCATGATGGAACAACACAGGAGTATGATATCCAACTTGCAATTTACCTTGCTTCATGTCTTGTTTTTCAAATACTTTTTGAGGCTCTTTCTCTTCAATGGTCACTTCGTACGGTTTGCGAACATCCTCTCTTGCGGTAAAGGAGAACATGTTTTTAATTTTTTCAACAAGTGCCTGTTCATCCACATCACCGACAACATAGATGTCTATTACATCTTCATTAATCATTTTGTGATAAGCCTCTACTAGGGAAGCACTTGTGATTTGCGAAACGTGTTGCTCAGTGCCGCTTGAAGAAATACTGGCAGGATGATTCGGTCGCATGATCTCTAACATTCTCTTTTGTGCATATCGAGTTTTATCATCATAAACGGATTTAATTCGTTCGATTACAGACCGTTTTTCACGATTTACAATGGACTCATCAAATTGCCCATTCGATAAATTCGGTTTAAAAATAACCGCATGTACCATTTCGAGCACGTCATCGAATAACCCAGTCGTCGATAGATATTCATCGTTTACGCACTCCATATTTAATGAGACGATATGTGCACTTCCTCGTTTACCCGCATCCATATAGAAGACTGATCCATACAATTCATCCATCGCTTTTCGTAAATCACTTTGCTTTGGATACATTGCGTTTGAATCTTGCATAACGTTCGATAATACAGCTCGATGAGCAGCCTGTTTTTCCTCTAATGTACTTGTCCATTTAAAGGACATTGTAATTGTTTTAAATTGGTTTGTCTTACGAATGTATAAGTGTACACCTTGTTGCAATTTAAATTTCGTAAACATATGAAAGCACCTCGTTTTTCCTTATTATACGAATACCTTACTTCACTATACATTTCGGAACAGATACATGGCAAAATAAACGCATTTTACCATCTGTCTAAACAATAAAAACCACTTAGACGCAACAATGACATCTAAGTGGTTTTTCAGAAACTTATCTGCTCCCTTTAATATAAGGTTGCCCATTCGCTTTTGGCGCGTTTGCTTTTCCGATAAATCCTGCAAGTGCAAGAATTGTCAATGCGTACGGTAAAATGTGGAAGTAAACGGTTGGTATTTTTTGAATGAAATCAATATCAATTGATCCGGCACTAATTGCCAATGTCTGTGCAAATCCAAAAAATAATGCTGCACCCATCGCACCGATTGGATGCCACTTACCAAAAATCATAGCAGCTAGCGCCATGAAACCTTGTCCGTTTATCGTTGCATGACCGAAATCCCCCGTCATTGTTTGGGAATAGATCGCTCCACCGATTCCGGCTAAGCCACCGGAAATGATGACTGCCGTATAACGTACTTTCGTTACATTGATACCCATTGTATCGGCTGCCATCGGATGTTCCCCAACAGAACGAAGCCTCAATCCGAATGGCGTTTTATAAATGACGAACCAAGCAATTATTGCAACAGTAATGGCTAAAACAGACGTCCCATAAACCGACTTAAAGAACATTGGACCAATAATCGGAAGATCTTGTAAGATCGGGATGTTCACCCGCGGTATTTTATGTTGGATAAAATCTGTTTGACCTTTATCAAACATCATTTTCACAGAGAATAGTGCAATCGCAATTCCTAGCATATTGATCGCTACACCAGATACAACTTGGTCGGCCCTGAAAGAGACTGAAGCGACAGCATGCATCAAAGAGAAGATAGCAGATACAAACATTGCTACGAGTAATGCAATCCATGGCGTCCAACTACCGAAAACGTCAGCATACGCCAAATTGAATACGATACCGACAAACGCCCCCATAACCATCAAGCCTTCAAGTCCGATATTGACGACACCAGATCGTTCCGAGAAAACGCCGCCAATTGCAGTAAGGATTAGAGGGGCTGCATAAGCGATTGAAGTAGGGATGATAAAATAGAGAACTTCCAAAAAGCTCATGTCACTTCGCCTCCTTTTTCTTATTCAGCCGTTGCAAACCTACACGGATGATGTATCCTGAGGCAACAAAGAAAATAATAAGAGCAATTACGATGGAGACAATTTCCAAAGGAATATTTGCAGCATTTGGCATATTGTTCGCACCATATTTTAAAGAACCGAACAATGATGCACCGAAAATAACACCTAATGGAGAGTTCGCACCTAATAGGGCAACGGCAATTCCGTCAAAACCGATGCCTGTGAATCCACCACGAGAAGACATATTACCAAAAGTCCCTAAAGCTTCCATCGCTCCACCAAGTCCAGCAAATGCTCCTGAGATGAGCATTGCTAAAACGATATTTTTATTCACATTCATACCGGCATATTGCGAAGCGTTTTCGTTGAAACCGACAGATTTCAATTCAAAACCTGTTTTCGTTTTTTCTAATATGAACCACATGACGATTACCATCGCCAGCGCAACGAATATCCCATAATGCAACGTGGAATAATCCGTTAAATTTGATAGAAATTCCGAACGAAGCGAAGCGGTTGGTTGAATTTTTTCTGTTTTGAAGCCGCCGTCAGAAACCGTTTTGATGAGCGCATTTACAACATGTAGGGCAATGTAGTTCATCATAATGGTTACGATTACTTCATGCACTCTAAGTGTTGCTTTTAGCAAGCCTGGGATAAGCCCCCAAAACGCTCCTGCCAACGCTGCCGCCAATAGGGCAAACGGCAAATGAATATACATAGGCAATTCAAATGCATAGCCAACATATGCTGCTGCAAACCAACCGACCATCAATTGCCCTTCCACACCGATGTTGAAAAGACCGGTCCTAAATGCAAAAGCTACTGCAAGACCTGCTAATATATATGGACTGATTTGACGAATTGTTTCACCAATAGCATACGAATCTCCAAAAATCCCGTTCCATAGTGCAATATACCCTTGAACAGGGTCATACCCACTGAATAACATGACAAGTGCTCCAACCAATAAACCAAGAATGATTGAAACAACAGGTACAAGTACATTAATGAGTCGATTAGACATCGTGACCACCACCTATTTCATTACCCTCAATGTGATTACTTGCTTGGTCACTTTTAGAATGACCAGCCATTAAAAGGCCGAGTTCCTGTTCAGACGTTTCAGCAGGAATGACCGTATCAACAATTTTACCATCATGGATAACGGCAATTCGATCTGAAACATTCATAATTTCATCCAGTTCGAAAGAAATTAGAAAAACCGCTTTTCCATTATCTCTTTGTTCAATTAGTCGCTTATGAATAAACTCAATCGCTCCTACATCCAATCCGCGGGTTGGAAGTGCAGCAATCAGTAAATCCGGATCACGTGAAACTTCGCGACCTATGATGAGCTTTTGTTGATTTCCTCCCGACAATGCACGTACAGGTTCGGATTCACCTTGCGTTCGCACATCATATTCCGCAATGATTTTTTTTGCATATTCGGAAATAGAACTATAGTTCATAACACCATTTTTAGAAAACGGTTCATGATAATATTCTTGCAAAGCCGCATTGTAACCAACAGAGAACTCCAATACAAGACCGTGCTTGTGACGATCTTGAGGGATATGGCCAAGACCTGCTTCGGTAATTTTTCGAGGTTTCATTCCCGTAATGTTTTGATCGTTAATCGAGATATGTCCACTTTTTGTTTTACGCAATCCTGTAATCGCTTCTATCAATTCTGATTGGCCATTGCCATCAATTCCTGCTAATCCGACAATTTCACCTTTACGAACTGAAAGATTCAAACCTTTTACTCGCTCAATTCCACGATTATCTGTCACTACAAGATTTTCAACTTTTAAAACTTCTCCCTGAGGATTTGGAGGGATTTTCTCCGTTTTAAATGTCACTTGTCGACCGACCATTAACGTTGCCAGTTCTTCTGGATTTGTTTCAGCAGTAATGACGGTTCCGATGCCTTGGCCTTTTCGAATGACAGTCACACGATCCGTTACATCCATAATTTCTTGTAACTTATGTGTGATTAGAATAATGGATTTACCTTCTGTAATCAGTTTTTTCATAATCGCGATCAATTCATGGATTTCCTGAGGTGTCAATGATGCTGTCGGTTCATCAAAAATGAGGATGTCTGCCCCACGATAAAGCGTTTTTAAAATCTCTACTCGTTGTTGCATACCAACAGAAATATCTTCGATTTTGGCATATGGATCGACATTTAACCCATATAGCTTTGAAATCTCTTCAATATCTTTAGCAGCTTTTTTAATGTTGACAACACCCATTTTTTTCGGTTCATTGCCTAAGATAATATTTTCAGTTACAGTCAAATTCTCGACAAGCATAAAATGCTGGTGCACCATACCGATTCCTAGGTCATTTGCAACATTTGGATTCGTCACGTTTACCTTTTTTCCATTGACACGTATTTCACCTTCTTCAGGCTGATATAGCCCAAACAGGACATTCATCAATGTTGACTTACCTGCGCCATTCTCACCTAATAACGCATGTATTTCCCCTTTTTCTAATTGAAGGGTAATATTGTCATTCGCACGAAAATTCCCGAATTTCTTCGTAATGTTCAACATCTCAATGACATATTCCAATGGATTCACTTCCTTGCCCAATAATATTATTTAGGTTGCATAGCATTAAAATTAACACAATAAAAGGTTTGTCTTTAAAAAACCTTTTACTCTATTAATTTGTCGTGGATTTCAACTCGTAAACAACAAAAGCCGGCATCAACCGGCCTTCGTTGTTCAGTTCATTATTTCGTTGTTTCAGGGACTTCAATTTCCCCGTCAGCAATTTTCTTTTTATACTCTTCGATTTGATCCAATACATCTTGTGGATCGCACCACGAGAGTCTGCTAGCGCAACACCATCATCATGTAGCCCATAAACTTTTGTCTCTCCGCCTGGGAATTTTCCTTCTTGAGCAAGTTTAGAGATATCTTGTACAGCAACGTCTACACGCTTCAACATTGAAGTCAATGTAATATTTTCATCGCCCACTTGACCTTCATCGTATTGGTCGGAGTCAACACCGATTACCCAAACGTTTGCATTCTTATCAGCTTCTTTACGTTCTTTTGCCTCTGCGAATACACCATTACCTGTTCCACCAGCTGCATGGAAAATAATATCGATGCCTGAAGAGTACATACGACCAGCAGCCGCTTTACCTAATTCCGCTTTGTCGAATGAACCTGTATACTTCACGTCTACCTTAATATCAGGTTTAACTGCTGCTACACCAGCAACAAATCCTGCTTCGAAACGCTCAATTACCGGAATCTCCATTCCGCCGATAAAACCAATTTTGTCTTCTTTTGTCATAAGTGCTGCTGCTACTCCAGCAAGGAATGCTCCTTCTTGCTCTTTGAACAAAATGCTAGCAACGTTATCTTGTTCAACGACACCGTCAATGATTGCGTAATGAGTGTCTGGTTGTTGACTTGCAATTGTCCCGATTGCATCTTCCATCAAGAAACCTACACCGAAAATCAGATTGAAGTCACGACGCGTAAGCGCATTCAAATTTGGTGTGTAATCAGAATCGTCTTTAGATTGAAGGTATGCGTAACCGCCATCTCCTTCAGCTAAACCGTTATCTTCACCAAACTTCTTAATACCTTCCCATGCTGATTGGTTGAACGATTTGTCGTCAATACCACCGACGTCCGTTACCATGGCGATTGAGAAATCAGATTCGTTACCGCCAGTTGAAGATGAAGTATTTTTGTCTTTGTCTTTGTCCGTACCGCATGCACCAAGTAACGTACCTGCCGCTAAAACCAATGATAATGCAAGACCGTATTTACGTTTGCTCACTGATTGGACCCTCCCTGTTTTTATATTTTGGTATATAAATATGACGTTTGCACGTCGTTAAAGAACAGACTGGAAGCAGGAAATGCCTGGCTCCTTCTTGACGGAACTCACCACTTAGGAAGACTCCCATTAAGTTGGATGACGTTTCCTAGCATTCCATTCTGTTTCTTATACCCTTTTCCGGACTACATGGAAGCTGAATTTATCAGCTCTAAAGTAATTTTTTGAGTACAGGACCATTTCGCCTTCCTCACTGTAATGATACTGGATGAGCGCTAGAAGTGGAATATCTACACCACACCTTAAAATGTTCGATGCCTCATCATCATACCCAATTGGTTCGATATTGGCGATGGCTTGGACAATTCGTATGCGTCCTGATTTTTCTATTGAATCGAATATGGATTCGTTCTGTAACACTTCTGTACCTAATTCAAGATTTTTTGACAGTACGTGATCCACACAATACACAACAGGATCATCGTCAGCTGTTCGTACTCTTCTAATTGTAACAAGCTTATCCTCTTTTTCGCAATCAAATTTCCGAATCAATTCCTCTGCCGGAATGCTTTCTTGAACTTCCAACAAAATCGTACCTGGTTTCATTCCAGCGTCCCGTATCATAGAGGATATACTGGATAATTGTTCGATACCTGAAGAAAAAATTGGACGAGGGTTTACAAATGTACCGACCCCATGTTTACGAATAATAATTTTCTCTTCTTCCAAGACGCGCAATGCCTCTCGAAGCGTCGCCCTACTAACACCAAGATTACGTGCGAGTTCAAATTCGGAGGGGAATTTTTCATTTTCTCGAAAAACGCCAGAAGCAATGTCTTCTTTCAACCGTTCAATTACTTGTACATATAAATGTCTTTGATCTGTCTTCACCAGCATGTAAATCCCCCCTAAAGAGGTCAGACCTCTGATGTATAACGACTATACCAATCTTTCATACTATATCATTTCCATGCTACAAAATAAACAGCTGATTTCATATATTTTCATCTTCAGCTAAAATTTCTTGAAAAAGTACTTCTTTTGTCATGATTTCCATACCTTCTTTTTACTGAAAAATGCAACGCAATAATCCTTCTATAGCCTGACGTATGGCAAGACGTTCATAGATGGGTCCCTACCTGAAGGCAATAAATTCAATTTCGTGTATCCGACATGGGAATGTATGAAGTTTTTTATACATGACTGTCTGTTTCATTTCTTGTCGCAAGAACTTGTCTCGGTTTACTCCCCTCAGGTGGGCCGACAATTCCTCTCATCTCCATTTGATCGACAATTCTTGCAGCGCGTGAATAACCGATTCTGAACCGTCTTTGCAACATGGAAACGGAAGCAGTTTGCATTTCGATAACAAGTTGCACAGCGTCATCGTACAATTCGTCAGTTTCCTCAAATGCTTGAACCTCTTCCACTTCCCCTGGAATCATTTCTTCTTGATATTGTGCTTTTTGTTGTTCAATGACAAAGTCGACAACCGCTTCGACTTCCTGATCGGACACAAATGCACCTTGCACTCTGACAGGTTTCGAAGCACCAGCTGGTAAAAAGAGCATATCTCCTCTTCCTAGGAGTTTTTCTGCACCGGCTCCATCTAATATCGTTCTCGAATCGACTGCTGATGATACCGCAAAAGCGATTCGTGAAGGAATATTCGCTTTAATGATTCCCGTAATGACGTCCACACTAGGTCGCTGTGTCGCAATAATCAAATGGATTCCTGCGGCACGTGCCATTTGGGCCAATCTTGTAATGGAATCTTCCACATCACTCGATGCCACCATCATGAGATCCGCCAATTCATCGACGATGACAACAATATAGGGCATGCGTGGATGTTTTTCTTCGTTTTCAAGATTCCATTGTTCAATATGTTCATTATATCCCTCAATGTTCCGTGTTCCCGTATGTGAAAACAACTCGTACCTTCGTTCCATTTCGGACACGACTTTCTTTAACGCAACGGAAGCTTTTCGAGGGTCTGTCACAACCGGTGCTAACAAATGCGGAACACCGTTGTAGACATTCAATTCAACCATCTTCGGATCAATCATCATCAATTTTACTTCATGTGGTTTAGCCCTAAGCAAAATACTAATGATAATACCATTTATGCAAACACTTTTTCCGCTTCCAGTGGAGCCTGCTACGAGCACGTGAGGCATTTTATTCAACTCTGTCATCATTGCTTGACCAGTGACATCACGACCTAAAGCAATCATCAATTTAGCATCCGGTCGGTTGTTTTCTTTTGCTTCAATAACTTCACGTAAGCTGACGATGGCTACTGCATGATTGGGCACTTCAATTCCAACTGCAGACTTCCCAGGGATTGGCGCCTCAATACGAATGTCGCTTGCAGCTAATGCTAATGCAATATCATCAGCCAAACTTACAATTCTACTCACTTTTACACCTGTATCAGGCAGCACTTCATATTTTGTGACTGCTGGCCCTAAATGAACCTGTGTAACAGTAGCTTTAACACCAAAACTTAAAAACGTTCTTTCAAGTTTTTGTGCATTTGCATGAATGGAATCGTATTCAGCAGATTGATCATTCGATGGTGTTTGTCGCAACAATGAAGGTGGTGGTAAGATGTACGATTCATTTTCTTCCTCCCCTTCAACACCTGAATAAGTTGAAATGTCAGCAGTTTCTTTTTGTTCAACTTTCGTGTCTTTCGAATCGCTGCTGTTATGACGAGTAGTTTGAGCTTGCTCGACTGACGGCTCCGCGTGAACTCTCTCGTTAAATGCTGAAATAATGGGCTTTGAGACCACTTCTACCGTCTCAACGCTTGCAGAAACTTGTTCTACGTGTTCGTCATCATCTTGTTGCTTCTTCTTTTTATGTTGAATTCTACTCATTTGATCTGCATTCGTTTTGTTTGCTGTTTTAGTCGGTGTAGGCTTTCTCTTCATTTTCTTTTGAACGACTTCTTTTACCTTCGGATAGTTTTCAGCAATATAAGGAACCAATGCTTTACCTGTCAGTAAAATCAGGCCGATAATGAGTAAGAGCACACCTGCTACCGTCGCACCTGCGGAATCAAATAGCGCATGAAAAAGCGCAAACAACATCGCTCCGGCAAGTCCTCCACCTAATGCACCACTACGAGAACTGATTCCATCATTGGTAATGAGCACTTTCCATGTTTCTTTAATCGCAGAATTCGACATCAACACTTTGCTTTCATATAACTCTTTAAATAAATGGATGTGACTGAAAAGCAACAGACTAGCAAGCACAAAAAGACTGCCACCTACAATTCGATTTTTCCACCCAACTGACTTCCTTTTCACCATGAACAATAATGCTTGAACAATTAATAAGAATGGAACTGCGCTATGCCAATTCCCAAATAGCAGTCTAGAAAAAGACGATAGACCCCTACCTACAATTCCGAATTCAAAGATGATAATAATAGCGAGTCCAATCATCGTCAGTCCCGCCACTTCAAATACTAATGGATGTGGTCCATCTTTTTTCTTTTTAGGAGCGGCGGCCTTTTTTTTCTTCTTCGATTTTTTAGACATGTTCCTCCTCCTTTCAGAAAAAGGATTTCCCGCCGTACGGTCGGCTTGGAAATCCTTTTGTTGTATATCATGTGGTTAGGTTATCATTTGCTCATGCAAGTTAATTAATACTCCATAATAATTGGTATGATCATCGGTCTTCTCTTCGTCTGTTGGAACAAATAAGAACTTAATGTATCACGGATTTCTTGTTTTATGTTTGTCCATTCGAACGTATCTTTATTCACATATTTCTCAACTATTTTACGAACTAAGTTTCTAGACTCTTCAAGAAGCTCCTCAGATTCACGCACATAAACAAAACCTCTCGAAACAATTTCCGGTCCTGCAGCAATTTTTTTCTGTCTACGGCTTAACGTAACGACAACCGTGAAGATACCGTCTTGCGATAGAAGTTTGCGATCCCTTAATACGATATTGCCAACATCTCCGACTCCAATGCCATCAATAAGGATGTTTCCAGCTTGAACTCGACCGCTCATTCGCATCTTTTCATTCTTGTACTCAACGATATCTCCTTTGTCAGCTATGAAGATTTGCGATTTTTGTAATCCAAGTTGTTGTGCCAACTTTGAGTGGGCTATGAGCATTTTATATTCCCCTTGAATCGGAATGAAATATTTTGGCTTCATAAGGTTCAACATTAACTTTAAGTCTTCTTGACTGCCGTGACCCGACACATGGACTTTTTTCGACGCTGTTAACACGTTCGCGCCAGCCTTAGACAACTCGTTCGCCATTTGGTACATGGCAACTTCCATACCTGGGGATGGAGTGAACGTAATAAGGATTGTATCTGTATCTTTGATTTTTATATCTTTGTGATGTTTCCGAACAATCTTCTCCAACGCATCGAGTGGTTCACCTTTGTTCCCTGTTACAATGATGACGACTTCGTTATCTGGATATTTACCAATATCCTTAACTGAAATAACCATCTCTTCATCGATTTGTAAGTACCCAAGTCGCATACCCACTTCAAAATAACTTTCTAGACTTTTTCCCACAACAGCTACTTTTTTCCCTGTTTCCAAAGCTTTGTCAAACACTTGTTGAATGCGAATGAAATTGGATGCATACAAAGCAACAAGCAAACGTCCTTCCGCTCCATAAAATGTTGTCGATAATTGCTCTTCAATGACCGATTCTGAAGTCGTATAACCTGGTCTTTCAGCTTCATTTGAATCGGACATCAAGATGAATACACCTTCATCGCCTAGAGCAGCCATTTTTGAAATATCCGGTCTATATTTTCCTTTCGCAGACTGGTCAAATTTGAATTCACCAGTATGGACAATAGCTCCTTCACTCGTATGGAAGACAATACCTAGCGAATCAGGAATGCTATGTGTCGTATGGAAAAATGTTACATGCGTCTTTTTGAAATTCATGCGGCTTTTATTGGAAACCTCAAAAAATTTCACGCCTGCTGGTGCTGGCATTGATTTTAAATGCTCTTTTGCCAGCGCTAGTGTTAGTTTTGATCCGTAAACAGGAGCTTGCACTTTTTGGAGAAGATAAGCGATGGATCCGATCGCATCCTCGTGTCCGTGTGTTAAAAAGATTCCTTTAACCCGCTCTTTATTCTCCTCGATATACGTTAAATCGGGAATGACGATATCGATGCCAAGCATTTCTCCCTCTGGGAACATGAGACCAGCATCTACAATGAAAAGCTCGTCATCAATTTCTACTACATACATCGCTTTGCCAATTTCCCCTACTCCTCCAAGGGGTATTACTTTAATAACTTCATTTTTCGTTTTTGTCACATTGTTTCCTCCTATACATTGTTTAAAAAGACTGGTGATGGATAATAAACCGTCTATGTATGCTATCAATTGAACAACTTGCATAATTGTACAAGCTGTCAACCTGCGAACATGTATCGCGTGTGCAAATATGTTGAATACCCGTCCAGAACGACTAATTTCCATTATACGTGACAATACCCTCAGTACACAAACAAAAAAAGCCGGACACTGCTTCCGGCTTCACTTTATGGTAATAACATATCGTGTTTTTTAAATGCATTCCAAACCGCATCAAATGTTTCGGATTCCTTCCCGAAATCCGTTAAAGGCATGCGTACACCACCCGTTTCAATACCAAGTTTGTTCAAAGCATACTTGACTGGAACAGGATTTGGAGCCGAAAAAATTGCATTAAATACCGGTAAGAGAATTCTGTGCATTTTTGCAGCTTCCGTAATATCACCGGCTTGGAACGCTTTGATCATTTGTTGCATTTCCAAACCGACCACATGGGAAGCAACAGAAATCACTCCATCTCCCCCTACGGCCATTAACGGCAATGTGAGTGCATCATCCCCACTGTAAACTTTAAATCCTGCATCTGTTCCGTTAATGATAGCAGCCATTTGATCCAGACTGCCACTCGCTTCTTTGACAGCACGGATGTTATGAATCTTTGAAAGTTCAATGACTGTTTCGGCCTGCATATTTACTGCCGATCTACCAGGTATATTGTAAAGAAGGATTGGTAGCTTTGTTTCACTCGCAATATGTGCAAAGTGAGCGACCATCCCTCTTTGGTCTGGCTTGTTATAGTATGGCGTGACGAGCATGACACCGTCTGCCCCTAACTGTTCAGCTTGTTTCGTTAATTTCACTGACTCAGCTGTGTTGAACGTGCCTGTACCCGCTATAACCGGGATTCTTTTGCGGACAATTTCAACTGCATATTTTACAATCGCCGACTTTTCAACATGATTCAAAGTCGGCGATTCCCCCGTTGTCCCACAAACAATTAACGAGTCTGTACCGGTAGCAATTAAATGTTCAATGAGCTTTTCTGTCAAATCAAAATCAATGGCACCGTTCTTCGCAAATGGCGTTACCATCGCTGTGCCTATTTGTCCTAGTTCCATACTTACCCTTCCTTTACGTCGCTTTTTCTGGATGCATCCGCTAAGGAATCACTTGAAAGCTCTAGTGTGAAATGTGGTCGAGTATAAAAGTATGGAGGTTGTGTAAAATTATGATTTTATTAATTCCTCGGCAATTTGGACTGAATTTAACGCAGCACCTTTTAACAGATTATCTGCTACAATCCATAAATGGAACCCTCTTGGATGTGAAGGGTCTTTACGAATCCGGCCTACAAACACTGCATCTTTCCCTTCAGCATATAACGGCATCGGATATGTCTGTGAAGCCGGATCATCTTGTAATACAACACCAGGTGCCTCATTAATAACTGATCGGAGCACATCAACCGTCACATCATCTTGATCAATTTCAATATATACTGATTCAGAATGGCCTGTAACAACAGGTAGTCTTACACATGTTGCAGAAACAGCAATTGTCGAATCGCCAAAGATTTTCTTCGTTTCGTTCATCATCTTCCATTCTTCAAGTGTGTATCCTGCATCACCAAACAAATCGATCTGCGGAATTACGTTAAAAGCAATGGGATAATGTTTTTCTGCAGAAGCCGATGGGAGAAGTTGCGCTTCGATTCCCGCACGTTCTTCAAATTGCTTGCTCTGCTCGTTTAACTCATCAATTGCTTCTGCACCAGCTCCTGAAACTGCTTGATACGTCGAAACGATAATTTTACTAATCCCGAATTTCTCTTTGACGGGTTGTAAAGCCGCTACCATTTGAATGGTGGAACAGTTCGGATTCGCAATTATTCCTGCATGTTGATTGAGTGCATGTGCATTTACTTCCGGAACGACTAAAGGTATCCCTTCATCCATTCTGAAAGCACTTGTATTATCAATCACAACCGCCCCACGCTTAACAGCTTCAGGGGCAAACTTTTGGGAAATCGATCCACCTGCACTAAAAAAGGCAATATCAATCCCATCAAAGGATTCAGGAACTGTTTCTTCCACGATATAAGAACGACCACCTGCGACGATTTCCTGACCTGCAGAGCGTTTGGAAGCTAGCATTTTTATAGAGGAGGCAGGGAAATCCCGCTCCAATAATTTTTCTAAAATTTTTGTTCCTACTGCCCCTGTTGCTCCTACAACCGCTACATTCAACTTATCTTTTTTCATCATCGTCTTCCTTTCCCCATCTGTTAATGCTGTGGATATACATGCAATAGAAAGAGTAATAATACATTCAAATAATTAATGTAACGATCTCTTTCCTTATAACCACAAAGTTCATTGGAGGAATTATATCATACTCCTACTGAATGCGCTTCGTATTTTTTTAATATTGATGAATAATTAATAACGGTTGAAGTTGTCTATTTTCAAGGGCAGCAGCTGCAGCTGGTACCATTAACGTAAAATCAGCAATGAGTGAGTTCGGTTTCTTGTGCGGATCATCTTGACCAAACGGAATAAAATATACATTTTTCATGTTCAGTAGTTTCATGATGTTTGGACCGTTTAGACCTAATGCATCGTTTGTTGAAATTCCGAGCAATACTGGACTTCCATTTCTTAACGTTGCTTTTGCAGCCATCAGAACAGGTGAGTCTGTCGCTGCATTCGCAAATTTACTAATGGAATTACCGGTCATTGGAGCAATAATCATACAATCCACAGGTGAACTCGGCCCAAACGGTTCAGCGCCTACAATGGTTGAAATTACTTTCTCTCCTGTTGCGGCTTCAATCTTTTGAATCCACTCTTCACCTGTTCCGAATCGTGTTGCGGCCGTTAAAACGGAATGTGTGATTACAGGCACAACGGTAGCACCATGATCTTGTAACTCTTGAATGACAGGCAAGATCTGATCATATGTGCAATGTGAGGCTGTAATACCCAGGCCGATTCTCTTTCCTTGTAGCATCTTTTTCCCCTTTCAGCGACTATTCATCCTTAGTAGCGCCGCTGCCAACGCTTTTGCAGCATCGACTGGAAAATGTTTCCCCGGCAAACCAAGGTGTATTGTATAGTATTCATCAGGGGAATTGGCCTTTAGGCAACCTGGTGCCGAAGCGAGATCGAATATACGAAACTGATCGTTTTCTTTCACACGCAACCATTGAGCCGGTATGGTGTTTATAAGGGTTCCGTCCATTGTAAGTGTGTCAGTTTCTAATCGTTCTGTTTGATAGCCTAATGCCGAAGCTTCACCGATTTGGTCAGCAGACCTCGCCAATATTGTGACAGATGCCCCAAGTTTCGACAGTACATCCGCCGTCGCCTTCGCTACTTTACCAAAACCGGCGATTGTAAACTCTTCACCAAAGACCAACCGTTTAGTCGATGCATAATATTCTAGTAAGAAGCCTTCAGCTGTCAGCCGTGCATTCTCCCACACATACTCCACTTCATGGAGGTATGAATGTACAGGATTGCCCGCAACTTCATACGGAAGCAACCAATCTTTTGAGGCAACGCCTGTAAATAACTTTGTGTGAGGTTTTAATTTCTCAACAGGTATTGAATGAGACATTTGTAGAATTGGAAAAACAACATGCGTGGGTGAATAGTGATCGACAATTGACGCCAACTCTTCCGAATACTCATTTCCATCGTAATGGAAAGTGTTGTTGCCCCACTCCTCCATAAGACGACTACATGCTAGCATTCTTTGATCCGTTCCAATGAATAACCATTTTTCATCAGTCTTCTTCAATGTCAAAGTCCCCCATACTATGTGTTTTTCCAAAAAGAATCCGATGTTCCCCAACTAATACAATTTCACTCCATGGAATGAATTCCACCGTATCATGCTCTTTATTACGGAAAGGAAAACGGCTAAATTTCTTTCGAATTTCAAATCCGATAATTGCACCTGTTTTCCGATTGAAAATTAAATCCGTATCAGCTAAAAAACCATACCGAACGCCATCCTCCACTTGTATCAACTCTTTTTGAGCCATTTCGGATAAAAGCATTCCTACTTCCCCCTTTCATATCCCCTTATCAGCATATGTCAAGGAAGCAGTAAAACTGACTATTTTTTATGGAACACTACCTATTAGGACTGATAACGGAAGTGGCACGGTCCTGTACGAAAATTTTGCGGGCTAGGCGGTTTACATGCGTCACTTGTACTTGTTCAATCAATGCAACGACCTCATCTATCGATCGATGCTCACCCAAAATGAGCTCGTTGTTAGCATTCCGATGCATTCTTGCTTCCGCACTATCCAGCCCTATAAGAAAACTGCCTTTTAATTGTTCCTTAGCATTTTGCAATTCCTCTTCTGTTACGCCGTTTTGCGCAACGTCCAGAATGATTTCATCCATACATCTCACCATCGTGTCCACTTGTTCCGGAGCTGTTCCCCCATAAATGACAAAGGCACCCGTGGAGGTAAATGATGAATAGTAGGAAAAGACGGAATAGGCAATCCCCAGTTCTTCACGAATTTGCTGAAATAAACGTGAAGACATTGTTCCTCCGATAATACTATCTAGTAAAATTAGATCGTGTAATCGCGCATCTTTTAACGGTAAGCCTGGATATCCTAAACAGACATGAGTCTGTTCAATCGCTTTTTCCTTCATTGTTTGTCCACTTGAAAAGCGTGGTGGCTGTATGACTGGATTATCAATCGTATCCTTCTTTGTTTTTAATGCAGAAAAATGCTGTTCAATCGCATGAATCAGCGCTTCATCATAATTGCCAGCTACCGATATAACGGTATTTTCAGGTGTATAATACGTTGCCATATACTGTTCAATCATTTCAAGGTTAAAAGATTGAATCGTTTCCTTACTGCCGCCAATTGATCGGCCAATCGCATCATTCGGGTACATGACTCCCCAAAGCCTTTCATCCACATCATCATCTGGCGTGTCTTCGACAGAAGCGATTTCATCCAAAATGACGGCTTTCTCCTTCTCCATCTCTTTCGGATCGAACGTGGAGTTGAAAAACATGTCAGCAAGAATATCGATCGCTTGGTGTGCATAACGGTCTAAAACGATTGCCGAATAACAAGTCACTTCTTTTGATGTATACGCATTTACATCTCCACCAATCCGATCGAATTGTTCCGCAATCTGTTTCGCACTTCGAGTAGGTGTCCCTTTAAACAACATATGTTCTATGAAGTGTGACAGTCCCCATTGGGAAGCCGTTTCATTCGCAGATCCCACTTTCACACAAATGCCAATAACAACTGAGCGAACATGTGGCATTTTTTCATGGACGATTGTTACACCATTAAGACATCTTCTTTTTTGCAGCATTGCGAATCCCCTCTTCCTGTTTGAAAGAATAAAAAGCCACCAACTTCACACGATGCAAAGTGGGGCTTTTTCTTTTATTTTATTCAGCTCATATTATGCGTTATTCTCTTTTTCAGCAGCTTCTTTTTGTTCTTTCAACACAATTTTACGAGACAAGTTCACGCGTCCTTGGTTGTCGATTTCAATGACTTTGACGAGCAGTTCATCACCCATCTTCAATACATCTTCCACTGCTTTTGTACGTTCTTCTTGAATTTCAGAAATGTGAAGGAGGCCGTCTTTGCCTGAGAAGATTTCAAGGAATGCACCGAATTTTTCAATTCGTTTCACTTTCCCTAAATAATATTCGCCTACTTTTGCTTCACGGACAATGTTTTCAATCATCGTCTTCGCTTTTTCGTTCATCTCTGAGTTCGGTGAAGAAATATAAATTGTTCCATCTTGTTCTGTGTCAATCTTCACGTTTGTCTCTTCAATAATTTTATTGATCACTTTTCCGCCAGGTCCAATGACATCACGGATTTTATCCGGATTGATTTTTATCATAATAATTTTTGGAGCGTACGCAGACAGCTGCTCTCTCGGTGCGGAAATACTTGTTAACATATGGTCAAGGATTTTCATGCGACCGATTTTCGCTTGTGCTAATGACTCTTCAAGAATTTGACGCGACAATCCTTCAATTTTGATGTCCATTTGTAATGCAGTAATGCCTTTAGCTGTCCCTGCCACCTTAAAGTCCATATCGCCCAAGTGATCTTCCATCCCTTGGATATCGGAAAGTACGGAATAGTTGTCCCCTTTTTTCACGAGACCCATTGCAATACCAGCTACAGGTGCTTTAATTGGAATACCTGCATCCATCATCGCCATTGTGGACGCACAGATCGATGCTTGTGATGAAGAACCGTTCGACTCTAGAACTTCAGCAACAAGACGGATTGTGTACGGGAAGTCTTTTTCATCAGGGATGATTGCTTCAAGTGCACGCTCACCTAACGCACCGTGTCCAATTTCACGACGGCCTGGTCCACGGATTGGACCTGTTTCCCCGACACTAAAATTCGGGAAGTTATAATGATGCATGAAACGCTTGGACTCTTCAAGTCCTAAGCCATCTATAATTTGTACTTCTCCAAGTGCCCCTAATGTACAAACACTCAATGCTTGTGTCTGTCCACGTGTGAACAAACCGGAACCATGCGTACGTTGTAAAATGCCCACTTCGGAAGATAATGGACGGATTTCATCTAATCCTCGACCATCCGGACGAACTTTCTCATCGGTAATTAATCGACGGACTTCTTCTTTCACGAGGTGGTCTAAAATGTTTTTCACTTGTTTTAATGTCTCTTCATCAGCTTCTGCTTCCGTATAACTTTCCATTACGGCATTTTTCACAGCAGAGATTGCTTCCTCACGTGCATGCTTCTCTTCTGTTTGAATGGCACTGATCAATTCAGCTTCACATTTTTCTTTCACTTCAGCCATCAATGTTTCGTCCAACTCAAATAGCGTAATTTCCATCTTTTCTTTTCCGACTTCAGCAACGATCATTTCTTGGAACTCAATCAGTTTAATGATTTGCTCATGGCCAAACATAATCGCTTCTAAAATGACATCTTCCGCCACTTCTTTCGCGCCAGCTTCTACCATGTTGATGGCATCTTTTGTCCCGGCAACGACTAAATCCAATTCACTTTTCTCCAATTGCTCTGGTGTAGGGTTAATGATGAATTCGCCATCGATACGGCCAATTTGCACACCCGCTATCGGTCCTTCAAACGGAATGTCGGAAATGGATAGAGCGAGTGAAGAACCAAGCATTGCAGCCATTTCAGACGTGCAATTTTGATCAACTGACATGACAAGTGAAATTACTTGGACGTCATTACGAAATCCATCCGCAAATAACGGTCGAATCGGGCGGTCAATTAACCGGCTCGTCAATACCGCTTTTTCGGAAGGACGACCCTCACGTTTAATGAAGCCTCCTGGAATTTTCCCTGCAGCATAAAGGCGCTCTTCATAGTTCACAGTCAAAGGGAAGAAATCGAGAGCTTTCGGATTTTTTGAAGCAGTCGCTGTTGACAATACGGATGTATCGCCATAACGGACAAGTACTGCACCGTTTGCCTGTTTCGCGAGTTGACCTGTCTCAATCGTCAATGGTCTCCCGGCCCACTCATATGTGTACACTTTTTTCTGTTCTGTCATTATGGTACTCCTCTCTTTTTTCAAACGTAAGCAACCATACGTAGTATGTATTTAGTCATAGTGTATCAAAAATGATTCGCTTATGCGAAATATAACATAAATATTTGTTATTGACAGTTCGTTCGCATCAATTCAATAAAAAAAAGCGGGCAAGGCCCGCTTTCCATATCCATCTTATTAACGGCGAAGGCCGAGTTTTGCAATAAGATCACGGTAACGTTGAACATCAGTTTCACGCAAGTACTTAAGAAGTCTTTTACGTGTACCAACCATCTTAAGAAGACCTCTACGTGAGTGGTGGTCTTTGTTGTGTACTTGAAGATGCGTGTTCAAGTTGTTGATCTCTTCTGTAAGGATAGCGATCTGTACTTCTGCAGATCCAGTATCGTTTTCATGAATTTTGAATTCAGTAATCAATTCATTTTTACGCTCTTGTGTAATTGCCATCCTTTTCACCTCCTAATCCATAAAATATCCCCGAATCCCGAGCAATCGTTGGTGATTCGACTTGCCAAGGAAAGGTTCATGCGATTGCACTGATTTATCATATCATGCATGGCTGTTGTATGCAATAAAGATGCACAAAGAATTCAGTTCCTACGCAATTACCTATGTAATAATTGTTTGGCAGTATGCTTGTCTTTTCCTATTTGTTCGATTAACTCTTCGATTGACTGAAACTTTTTCTCAGAACGGATATGAGCGATCCACTCGAGAGAGAGTTCTTGATCATACAAACTTCCTTCAAAATCCATAATGTGCACTTCAACCGTTGGAGTTTTTCTGTTCGGATCATGGAAAGTCGGTTTAACGCCAACATTACATACGCCATCATACCAAGTAGTTCCTACTAAAACTCGGACAGCATATACACCGTTTGAAGGAATAAGGGATTCAGGTTCAGATGCGATATTAGCAGTCGGAAACCCGAGTTGTCGCCCTCTTTTATCACCATGAATCACTGTTCCAACAGTTCTAAACGGTCTACCAAGCAATCTTGCTGTATGTTCAACATCACCGTGAGCAAGCAATTCACGGATTCTAGTCGAGGAGATTTTATGTGCATCTGCTTCCACTTTTGGAATGATCGTCGTCTCATAAACTCCGTCCGCTAATGCAGCCATCTGTTCCATCGTGCCTGAACCTTTGGAACCAAATGTAAAGTCGAAACCAGCTGTGACATGTTTGATGCCTAATCCTTTCATAAACAATTCAACAAACGCTTCTGGTGATAAAGATGCGAGCTCCCAATTGAATGTGACGATGAATAATGTATCAATTCCCATGTCTTGAAGAAGTCTAATCTTCTCTCGATAAGGGGTTATATACCCTACTTTATCCGTTCCACTTTTGAATAGATGGGACGGGTGAGGATCGAACGTCATGACCGCTGATTGGATCCCCAATTCTTCCGCTTTCCTTTTCGCCGCCTCAATGACTGTCTGATGACCTATATGCAAACCGTCAAAAAAACCGATTGCTAAGGAGAACGGTCCAGCGGTAGGTGTTTGAAAATTGTCTGGATAGTGTAAACGATGAATTTCCATGAATTTCTCCCTTACCGATTGACCGGAAACATTTTTTCCGGTTTCATCAATCCTTCTTTAGTCGGATGGTTGCGATAAATCGCAACCGCTTTGTCCTTGTGAGTAAATACAATCACATCATTTTGCAAAAGCAACTTATGTTGAGGCAATACTTGCCCATTCATTATTTTATCATACAAATCTTCTTCGAGTGGCACAAAAGTAAAGTCGATGAGCGCATCTTCCAATGGTCGAATGAAATTGTTCAATTGGCCATTTTCTTTTCGTTCCACCACTTCCGCTAACGTCATACAATCCTGTTGAACAAAGTTGCCAGATGCGGTCCGCACTAAGTTCTTCATGTGAGCAGGATAACCCAATTGTTCGCCAATTTGGACCGATAACGTTCGAATATATGTCCCTTTACCACACGCAATACGAATGGAAAATTGCAACTCTTCGCCTTCAAAAAAATCAGCATCATCTAAAAGCTCAATTTCATAAATGTGCACTTTTCTTGAGGGTCGCTCCACTTCAATTCCTTTTCTCGCGTACTCATATAATCTTTTACCATTCACTTTTACTGCAGAGTACATAGGAGGAATTTGTGTGATTTCTCCAGTTAATCGCTGTAGAACTGTAAGCAACTCTTCGCGTGTGACTCGTTTAAACGTTTCGTCCGACTCGACGACTGCTCCATCCGCGTCTTCCGTCTCTGTAGACGCGCCTATTGAAACAGTAGCAATATACTCTTTACCTGCGTCTGTAACGTATTCAGCGACCTTTGTCGCTTGTCCTAGACAGATGGGGAGTACACCTTCTACATTCGGATCTAACGTACCCGTATGCCCTATCCTTTTCATGCCGAGTATTTTTCGTAATTTGAAGACACAATCATGTGATGTCATTCCTTTTTCTTTCCACAACGGCAGAATCCCTTCCATTCCATCCCTCCTATCTTTTTAAGGCAAAAGGAGGAAATCGGATAAGTCCTTTTGGACACCGACTCCCTCCAATTTTCATTCTTCAGTATTTACTTGACGAAGTAATGATTCGATGCGATTACCGTATTCAACGGAATCATCAAATGCGAACTCGATTTCAGGTGTTTTACGAAGTCTGATTCGTTGTCCAATTTCAGAACGAATGAATCCTTTTGCTTTCATTAGACCTGCCAAAGTAGCTTCTTTTTGCGCATCATTTCCAAGTACAGAAATAAAAATCGTCGCTTGTTGTAAATCTCCAGTCACTTCAACATCAGTGACTGTGACAAAGCCAATCCGAGGATCTTTTAACTTTTGGCCAATGATGCCGCCAAGTTCTTTCTTCATCTGTTCAGCGACCCGATTTGCACGCATAGACATGAATGGTCACCCCTATTTCTTATCAATAATAATCTAGCAGTAAATCAGTCATTTCCCACTCAGGATTCGATTCCAGGAAGCGGATAGCCCTTCTCGTCTCTCCTTCCGCTGCCTCTTTTGAAGAAGCGACGGATACGAGAGCGATTGTTGTACGCTGCCACAAATCCTGGTAATCGATTTCCGCAACGGAAACATTAAAATCATTTTTTACGCGATCGGTCATCTTTTTTAGGACCGACCGTTTTTCTTTCAGCGAATGGACATCTGGAATGAAGAATATGCATTCGGCATACACAATCATGACCGTTTGACTTCCTCCATGACAAAGGCTTCAAAGATGTCGCCTTCCTTGATGTCATTGAAGTTCTTCACAGTAATACCACATTCGTAGCCTTTAGATACTTCTTTTACATCATCTTTAAAGCGTTTCAACGTATCAAGCTCACCTTCAAAAATGACGATGTTATCACGAAGTACTCTGACGCCGGCATCTCTCGTCAATTTACCTTCAGTGACGTAACTTCCAGCAATTGTACCGATTTTAGAAACCTTGAATGTCTCACGAACTTCAGCTTGCCCGATTACTTTCTCCTCAAATTCAGGATCCAGTAACCCTTTCATCGCAAATTCGATTTCCTCGATTACTTTATAAATGACGCGGTGTAAACGAATGTCGACACCTTCTTCTTCAGCAGCACGTTTCGCATTGACATCAGGTCGAACGTTAAAACCAATTACAATTGCATTAGATGCAGCCGCAAGGGAAATATCAGATTCATTGATAGCACCTGCACCGGTATGAATGATTTTGACGTTAACACCTTCCACTTCAATTTTCATAAGGGAAGCCGCCATAGCCTCAACTGTACCTTGAACGTCAGCTTTAACTATCAAATTCAGTTCTTTCATTTCACCTTGTTTCATTTGATCGAACAAGTTATCAAGCGTAACACGTGTTTTCTCTACACGTTGTTCTTGCAATGCATCGCCTGCTCTTGACTCACCGATTTGACGAGCGGTCTTTTCATCTTCAAACACAACAAAGCGATCGCCAGCTTGAGGTACTTCATTCAATCCTGTTATTTCAACAGGTGTCGATGGACCCGCTTCTTTCACACGACGGCCTAAGTCATTGATCATCGCACGCACTTTACCAAATGTCGTACCAACAACAATCGGGTCACCTACACGTAATGTTCCATCTTGCACGAGTAACGTTGCGACAGAATCCACGTCCGCGATCGAGCTGTGCTTCGATCACAGTTCCTTTCGCACGGATGTTTTTGCTTGCTTTCAATTCTGCAACTTCTGAAACGAGTAACACCATTTCAAGAAGATGGTCAATCCCTTCACCTTTCAATGCAGAAATTGGCACAAAAATCGTATCTCCGCCCCACGCTTCAGAAAGAAGTCCATGCTCTGTCAGCTCTTGCATGACACGGTCAGGATTTGCGGAAGGTTTATCCATTTTGTTCACCGCAACAATAATTGGTACTTCAGCCGCTTTTGCATGGTTAATCGCTTCGATTGTTTGCGGCATGACGCCATCATCGGCAGCTACTACTAAAATTGTAATGTCAGTAACTTTGGCACCTCGTGCACGCATTGTCGTAAAGGCAGCATGCCCAGGCGTATCAAGGAAAGTAATTTTCTTTCCTTCCACTTCGATTTGATAGGCACCAATATGTTGAGTGATTCCGCCAGCTTCACCTTGTGTCACTTTTGTATCACGAATAGAGTCAAGTAGTGTCGTTTTACCATGGTCAACATGCCCCATAATTGTTACGACTGGAGGACGTTCAGTTAGTTCCGCTTCAACTTCTTCTGAATCTTCAAAGTAAATTTCAAGATCGGTGACATCAATGCGGATTTCCTCTTCCACTTCCACTTCATAATCTGCGCAAATTAGTTCAATTGCATCCTTATCCAGTTCTTGGTTAATCGTTGCCATAACACCAAGCATAAAGAGCTTTTTGATGATTTCAGACGGTTCGCGTCCTAATTTGTTTGCAAGCTCTCCGACAGATAAGGACTCATAAAATGTAATTTTTTCGGGCAATGGTTTTTCCACTTTCGGCATTGGTGCTGGACGATGTCTTCTGCGCCCTTGGTTAATGCCGCGAGCAGGAGGTCTGCCACCGCGCCCAGCAGGACGATTACCACCCTGCGCTCCTTGTCCTTGACGTGGTTGGCCTTGTGCAGAACGGTTGCCTTGCGTGCCGCCTTGCCCTTGGCGCTGTTGGCCTTGCGTAGAACGGTTGCCATGCGCGCCGCCTTGCCCTTGACGTTGTTGACCTTGTGCAGAACGGTTGCCTTGCGCGCCGCCTTGCCCTTGACGTTGTTGGCCTTGTGCAGAACGGTTGCCTTGCGATCCTTGCCCTTGGCGCTGTTGGCCTTGAGCAGAACGGTTACCTTGCGTGCCGCCTTGCCCTTGACGTTGTTGACCTTGTGCAGAACGGTTACCTTGCGCGCCGCCTTGCCCTTGGCGCTGTTGGCCTTGTCTTGGTCGATCGTCTTGCTTGTTTCTCTCTTGTGATGGACGTGCGCCATTTGAAGATGGCTTTTGCCCTTGCTTTGCTGTATTCGGAGGAGTTGAACCACCTTTGCTGAAATGCTTATCCAATTTATCTTTCGCATCCTTATCTAGCATTGACATATGATTCGACACCTTTACATTCATCTTTCCAAGCTCATCTATGACTTCCTTACTCGTCCGATTCACTTGTTTCGCGTATTCGTGTACACGTATCTTCGTCATTAGCCCACCCCCGGTTATATTCGTTGAGGAGCCCGGATATTTTACCGGCAAAACCGGCATCCGTTAACGCGAGTACGACCCGCGACTCTTTTCCGATTGCATGGCCAAGAGCTTCCCGGCTCCCAAACACATGCTTCTCAACGTTGTAAAAACTACATTTATCATGAACTTTTTTGTGTGTATTTTTTGAAGCATCTTCAGAAATGATGACAAGTCGAGCATTTCCAGCACGAATGTCTTTTACGACCAATTCTTCACCGGTAATCAATTTCCGAGCTCTGGCTGCCATTCCTAGCAACTGAAAAATTTTCTGTGGATGATTCATTTCAATGCCTCTCGACGGATTGCATGAAGAAGGTCCTCATACACTTCCTCGGGCACAGAAGTTCCCAATTGACTTTCAATGGCCCGATTGCGTTTTGCAGTTTCGACAGCTGCTTCAGTTTTTGATACATATGTACCTCGTCCTGACTTCTTCCCAGTCAAGTCGACTGAAACTTCGCCTTCTTTCGTGCGTACAATCCGGATCATTTCTTTTTTAGGGTACATGTCACCTGTAGCAGCGCATTTCCGCAAAGGGACTTTTTTCTTACTAGTCATGGGCACTCATCCTTTCATTTCATTTGTCATCAGTTTCCGAATAAAGATCAATCGTTTCTAAGTCAGTTTCATCATCCGATTCCACATCAAAATACGGATCATCTTTAAACGTATCGTCTCCATTATTCGCACCTGTATATACATCATTTTCATGCTCATCTACAGTATTGTATGGAGTATTCGCAGAAGGATAAATTCCTAATTCACGAGCATCCGTTTCGCTTTTTATATCAATTTTCCATCCTGTCAACTTCGCTGCAAGTCTTGCGTTCTGTCCTCGTTTCCCAATTGCCAAGGAAAGTTGGTAATCAGGTACAACGACTGTTGTCGACCGTTCTTCTTCGTTCACTTGTACGTCAAGCACTTTTGAAGGGCTTAAAGCATTTGCTACAAAGACGATCGGATCTTCTGACCATTCGACAATGTCGACTTTCTCCCCGTTCAACTCATTTGAGATGGACTGGACACGCGCTCCACGTGCTCCAACACAAGAACCGACTGGATCGACTTCTTCATTGTTTGTATGCACAGAAATCTTTGAGCGATCGCCGGCTTCACGGGCAATGGACTTGATTTCAACAATACCATCGTAAATCTCAGGCACTTCCATTTCAAACAACCTGCGCAAAAGACCAGGATGCGTACGGGACACAAAAACTTGAGGTCCACGGGAAGTTCTTTCGACTTTAGTAATGTACACTTTAATACGATCGTGTGGTTTATATGATTCAGTCGGGATTTGTTCTCCAGCAGGCAAAACAGCTTCAACTTTTCCAAGACCGACATACAAATTACGTGCATCGAGACGTTCTACGATTCCATTGACAATATCATCTTCGCGGTCAACGTATTCGTCATAAATTAACCCACGCTCCGCTTCACGCACCCGTTGTGTAACGACTTGTTTAGCTGTTTGAGCTGCGATACGGCCAAAATCTCGTGGTGTGACTTCCTCTTCCACGACATCTCCTATTTCGTAAGCGGGATTGACAAGCAGTGCATCTTCCAACGCCATTTGTAACCGCTCATCATCAACTTCATCGACAACGTCTTTTCGCGAATAGACTTTCATCGTACCTTTTTCAAGGTTTAAATCAACGCGGACATTTTGCGCCTGATTGAAATTTCGTTTGTAGGCGGTCACGAGTGCCGCTTCAATCGCTTCAACAATAACATCCCTAGAAATTCCTTTTTGTTTTTCAAGGGCTGTCAATGCATCGAGTAGATCACTACTCATAATTAATCACTCCTCTATTCAATTATGCCGAAAAGTCAATCGCCAACCGTGCAAAAGCAATTTTCGCCTTTTCAATTTCTACTTGCAATTTGCGTGTCTTAATTCGAATCTCAACTTCTGCAATTTCAGGACCGTATGAAAGCAAATAGCCTTCAAATTCTTTCATGCCATTGATCGGTTCATATGTTTTGATGAATACATATTGACCGATTGCTTTTAAGAAGTCTTCTTCTTTTTTCAATGGCCGCTCTGCACCTGGTGAAGAGACTTCGAGGAAGTAATTTTGCGAAATTGGATCAACTCGATCCAATTCCTCACTCAGCCTTTCACTAACTTGTGCACATTGCTCAATATCGATATTGCCTTCCGGCGTATCAACATATATGCGCAAAAACCAGTCTTTACCTTCTTTTAGAAATTCGATGTCAACCAATTCCAACTCGAGGTCTTTCACAATCGGACTGACGAGTTTTTCGACTTGTTCTGTAATTTTACTCATCATAACCCTCCCGAAAATTCATTTAACTTATCCAATCCGCAAAGAACAACAGAAAAGAGCGGGAGACCCCACTCTTTTCGCGTAAGACTTATAGCAAAAGTTGCTACAATTATACCATCTACTGGGCATCTATGCAAACAATGTGCCAATGCTTTCCGAAGTTGACAGCATTTTTATCAAAACAACGAGAGCTGGTTCGAGTCTGGCATACCTTCCAAACACCCTAATGTATCCATGAATTCAATGACTGTCTTCGATACTCGACCGCGTTGTTGCAAGTCTTCTTTAGAGAGGAAGATCCCATCTTTACGCGCTTCAACAATCGTTTTGGCAACGTTCGTTCCGAGCGAAGGAATTGAGTCGAATGGCGGAATGAGTTTGTTTCCATCTATTAAGAAGACCGATGCATCCGATTTATACAGGTCAGGTTTCGCAAACGTGAATCCGCGTTCTCCCATTTCTAAAGCAATTTCAAGGACAGTTAACAAGTTCTTTTCCTTCGGGGAAGCTTCCAAACCTTTATCGTTTATTTCTTTGATTTTGGCACGCATTGAAGCAGTCCCTTTTGTCATCGTAAGCAAATCATAATCGGTCGCCCGCACTGTAAAGTACGCTGCATAGTACATAATCGGATGATGTACTTTAAAATATGCAATTCGCAGTGCCATCATAACGTATGCAGCAGCATGGGCTTTAGGGAACATGTATTTTATTTTCTTACAAGAATCGATATACCATGCAGGTACATTATTTGCTTTCATTTCCGCTTCGAATTCTGGAGTCAGCCCTTTCCCTTTCCGAACAGATTCCATAATCTTAAATGCCATGGATGGTTCTAGACCTTGATAAATCAAGTACACCATAATATCATCACGACATCCAATCACGTCGGATAATTGACAAATTTTATTTTGAATCAATTCTTGCGCATTCCCTAACCACACGTCAGTCCCATGAGATAGTCCGGAAATTTGAATGAGTTCGGAGAAGGTAGACGGCTTCGTTTCTTCCAACATCTGCCGTACGAAGCGTGTACCGAATTCCGGCACCCCTAACGTTCCTGTCTTGCAATCAATTTGCTCCTCAGTTACCCCCAATGAAGTCGTCCCGCTGAACAATGCCATGACCCCTTCATCGTCGGGTGGTATCGTTTTCGGATCTATACCCGATAAATCTTCCAACATTTTAATCATTGTCGGATCATCGTGGCCTAGAATATCCAATTTCAGCAAGTTATTATCAATGGAATGGAAGTCAAAATGCGTCGTCCGCCAACTTGAACCTGTATCATCTGCAGGATATTGGATTGGCGTAAAGTCAAATATATCCATGGTATCAGGTACAACAATGATGCCGCCTGGATGTTGTCCGGTATTCCGTTTAACACCCGTACAGCCTTGTACGAGCCGGTCGATTTCCGCCCCACGCAAATTTATATTATTGTCGTTCATATACCCTCGGACATAACCGTATGCTGTCTTTTCAGCAACCGTTCCAATTGTTCCAGCACGGTACACATAATCTTCCCCAAAAAGGACTTTCGTATAATTGTGTGCATGCGCTTGGTATTCACCGCTGAAATTCAAATCGATATCCGGGACTTTATCCCCGTTAAAACCTAGGAATGTTTCGAACGGAATGTCGTGTCCATCTTTTTTAAACATCGTTCCACAAGAAGGACAAGCCTTATCGGGCAAATCGAACCCAGAACCAACGGAACCGTCGTTAAAGAACTCGGACAGTTTACATGAAGGGCAGACGTAATGTGGCGGCATCGGGTTTACTTCCGTAATCTCCATCATCGTCGCAACAAGTGAGGAACCAACAGAACCACGGGACCCGACCAAATAGCCATCATCCAATGATTTTTTAACGAGCTTATGGGAAATTAAATAAATGACGGCAAATCCGTTATCAATAATGGATTTTAACTCTTTCTCGATACGCGCTTCCAAGATGTCAGGTAAGTTCTCTCCATAAATGCTATGAGCCATCGAATAGGTCAAATTCCGAACTTCCTCATCGGCACCTTCGATTGTCGGTGTATACAAATCGTCTTTAATGACTTTAACATTGCCAATCCTTTCGGCAATTGCATTTGGATTATCAATGACAATTTGTTCTGCTGTCTCTTTGCCTAGAAACGAAAAGTGTTCCAACATTTCGTCAGTCGTTCGGAAATGCACTTCAGGGAGCGCGTGTCTATTCATTGGATTTGCCCCACCTTGCGAACGGACAAGTACTTGGCGATACATCGCATCTGTTTCATGAATGTAGTGGACATTACCAGTGGCACAAACAGGCAATCCCGTCTTCTTTCCAAGTTTGATCATTTTACGCATAATATCTTCAAGATTCCATTCGTCCCGTATCAATTCTAATTCCAATAAATGCGAGTAGACCGGCTTAGGATGTAGTTCCAAATAGTCGTAAAACCTTGCAATCTCTTCAACTTCCTCCATAGACTTTTGCATAAGACCTTCAAAAACTTCACCTTTATCACAACCTGAACCAACCAATAGTCCTTTTCGGTATTTCGTTAGTAACGACCTTGGAATACGAGGTACGCGATAAAAATAGTTCATATGGGAAATTGAAACGAGTTGGAACAGATTTTTCAGTCCTTCATCATCTACCGCTAACAGTGTACAATGCGATGGACGCGAGCGTTTATAAGCATCTCCTTCACCGATGTTCTTATTAAAATCATCTAAGAATGCAATGCCCTTCTCTGCAGCATCTTTCATCAATCGGATGAACAAATACGCTGTCGCTTCTGTATCGTAAATTGCACGGTGATGTTGCGTCAGTTCAATATCAAACTTTTTTGCTAACGTATTCAAACGGTGATTCCTTAGTTCAGGATATAAAAACCTCGCGAGCTCGAGTGTGTCGATAACCGGATAAGATTTGTCATGCAATTCGGCTCGTTTACTCGCTTCATAAAAGAATCCCATATCAAACGATGCATTGTGTGCAACAAGAATAGAGTCGCCTATAAATTCTTTGAAATCTCTAATGACTTCAGATACTTCTGGAGCATCCTTCACCATGTCATCTGTAATACCTGTCAATTCCGTCGTCGTTGAAGACAATGGATGATGCGGGTTCGCAAATCGTTCAAAACGTTCTTTTATTTCCCCATTTACGACTTTCACTGCCGCTAACTCAATAATTGTATCGTAAACAGCAGAGAGTCCCGTTGTTTCGACGTCAAAGACAACATATGTATCATCTTCCAGTTTACGGTGTTGCTCATCATAAACAATCGGTACGCCGTCGTCGACTAAGTTTGCTTCAAGTCCGAACAATACTTTGATGCCGTGTTTTTTTCCAGCAGAAAATGCTTCGGGAAATGATTGGACATTCGCATGATCCGTTATTGCTACAGCAGGATGACCCCATTTAGCAGCTTGCTCAACAAGTGCAGATGCAGTCGTAACAGCATCCATCTGACTCATTGTCGTGTGTGCATGTAATTCCACTCGCTTACGGTCATCAGGTGCTAAATCTTTGCGAATGACAGGAGCAACTTCCATAATATCTTGTGCCATCATAATTAGATCACGGACAAATGTATCGTTTTGAATACTGCCACGCGCACGTACCCAGGAACCTTTCTTCAACGTTTTCATCAATTCCGCATCTTCATTGTCCCGCGAAAACATTTTCACTAATATCGAGTCCGTATAGTCAGTCACTTTCATCGTTAATAAAGAACGACCACTACGCAGTTCTCGTACTTCCGTATCAAAAACGAAGCCTTCAATCGTCACTCTACGTTCTTCGTCTTGAATCGATTGAATGATCATTAACGGTTCGTCAGGCTTAATCGGTGTCCCTAATATGAACGGTCGATTGCCCTGATCACCGTTTTCCTTCTTCAACGCTTCTACTTTTTGAAGATTTGCTAACGCGGTTTTTGCATACGCTTCTTCTTCAGCTTCTTTTTGTGCAATGAAGGCAAGTCTCTCCGCTTCTAGTTGAGCTTCATCCTCCACGACGGTGAATTCGATTGCCACGGAAGAAAAACCGAATGAAGCATAAACATCAGCTAGTAGTGGTCCGTATTTCGTTTTCAACGTTTGTTGTTCAAACTCGCTTGTACAAACTAACGTCATCTTCTCACCTACTAGAACAGGCGTCTGTCCTAACAACCTTTCCCTAATGGGTGGAGACATATCTCTTAATTCTTCAATAACAATTGGCCAATAACCAACCACTTGCTCAGCGTTCTTTTCGGTTATACGACAATTCACCTGTAAACGTACTGTTGCAATTGAATTGAATGCATCGAGCAAACGCTGTTGAAACAATTGAAATACGTGTACTGGCAATGTCCGCTCCAATTGCACGTTGAATTGCCACACTCTTGACTTCCGATGAATATCGACACGTTCCAATGTTCCGCCTTCAAAACACGCAATTACTTGGTCATCTGTCATACCAATTTGCTGAAGCAATGTCAGTAGTTTCATTCTCGCATCCATGCTGCTAACCCCTCCACTTCAAACGTCAAAAGAAGGGAAGAACCGATTGAACGCACGGCCTTCCCCCTTTTTTAACGAGTTGTTAAGAGAAAAACGACTGAAGTTTTTCCGTCACTTCTTCTCTCTGCCACTCGACTGTTTCACCAGTCTCTCTAAATTTGACCTCTACAATTCCTTCTTGTGCCCTTTTTCCGATTGTTATACGGATCGGCAAACCAATCAAGTCGGCATCAGCAAACTTCACACCTGCCCGTTCATGGCGATCATCATGCAAAATTTCATACCGATAAGATTTCAATAAATTATACAGTTCCTCGGATAATTGCCTCTGCACTTCGTCCTCCATATTAATCGTCACAAGATGGACATCATAAGGAGCAAGGTGTTTTGGCCATTTCAACCCATTTGCGTCATTGTATTGATCCGCAATGGCTGCAAGAATCCTAGAGACACCGATTCCATAGCAACCCATAATATATGGATTGTTTTTTCCATTCTCATCTACATACGTTGCGCGCATCGGTTCACTATAAGCAGTGCCTAACTTGAAGACATGCCCTAATTCAATTCCTTTTGCAAATCGGATTATTCCTGAGCCGTCAGGAGAAGGATCTCCTTCTTGGATGAAGCGCAAGTCAATAAATTGATCGATCGCGAAATCCCTTTCAGGGTTGACGTTGATTAAATGATAACCTTCTTCATTTGCACCACAGACAACATTCACTAAATTCGCTACCGAATAGTCAGCGTATACTTTCATTTCTATCGGTAGTTTGACAGGACCAATAAACCCTACTTTACACCCAATTAATGACTCTATTTCCTGTTCTGTAGCAAATGAAAGATCCCATGCATGTAATGCTTTCTTTAACTTCAGTTCATTGACATCGTGATCACCACGTGCAACGACCGCAAGGAATTCACCATCCGCCTTATAGATGAGTGTTTTAAGAACTTTGTCGACTCCAACTTGTAAATACTTCGCAACATCGCTGACTGTCTTTTGAGTAGGCGTTTCAACCTTTTCAATCGCTTTTTGCGTTTGATTCGGCTTTTCTTTATTTGCACTCACTTCAGCTGTCTCAATGTTTGCCGCGTAGGCAGATGCATCGCTATAAGCAATTGTATCTTCACCAATATCGGATAATGCCATGAATTCATGTGTATCCGTTCCACCTATCGAACCGCCATCAGCAAGTACTGCGCGAAAGTTCAAACCAATCTTTGTAAAGATGTTTGAATAAGCTTGCATCATAGCTGAATACGTTTCATCCAAACTATCTGCTGTCGCATGGAATGAATAGGCGTCTTTCATAACAAACTCACGTGCACGTAGTAAACCAAACCGAGGGCGTTTTTCATCACGGAACTTCGTTTGGATTTGATAGAACGTTAACGGCAATTTTTTGTAAGATTTCACTTCATCTCGTACGAGCGAAGTAATGACTTCTTCATGTGTTGGTCCTAATGCCATTTCTCGGTCGTGACGATCACTAATCCGGAATAATTCAGATCCATAAGCATCCCATCGCCCTGTTTCCTGCCATAGTTCAGCTTGTTGCAACGTCGGCATAAATAGTTCGGCTGCATTCAGTGCATCCATTTCTTCACGGATAATTTTTTCAATTTTCGACAACACTTTTTTTGCAAGCGGCATATATGTATAAACGCCGCTCATATGTTGTCGGACGAATCCTGCTCTTACTAATAACTGATGGGATACTGTGTCAGCATCTGTAGGGACTTCACGCATCGTTGGGATGAATGTACGTGATTGTTTCATTTGCTTTCACCTCGAATTCCAGTAGTTAGATTGTCATGCTCCATTAGAAGAAGAAGCGTTGAATGTCATTCCAGGTGACAACAACCATGAGAACCATGAGTAACATGATCCCAACAAAGTGAACCATGCCTTCTTTTTGTTTGTCTACAGGTTTGCCTCTTACAGCTTCGTATAGGAAAAAGAGTAACCTTCCTCCGTCTAGTGCTGGCAATGGCAATAAGTTCATGATTCCTAAATTGATACTCAGTATAGCCGCCCAATTCATTAATGTAAAGATGCCGAACCGAGCCATTTCTTCTGTCGCCTTATAAATACCGACTGGTCCGCTCAGCGCATCAATTGAAAATTTACCTGTAACGAGCATCCCTAACAATTCAAAGATCCGTGTAATCCAGTTCACTGTTTCAGTAGCACCATATTGCAATGCTTTTAGAGGACTCTTCTCGTACTCAGGTGCATACTTGACACCAATTTGTCCGAATTCTTGGCCGGAATCCACGATAGTCGAAGGCGTCATCGTCATCGTTAACAGTTCTCCTGCTCTTTCCACTTTCACTTGAATCTTTTCACCAGGTTTTTCTTGAATGATTCCAGTAAATTGAGACCATTTGTCCACTACGGTCCCGTCCACTTCTTTAATACGGTCACCAGCTTCCATCCCAGCAGCATATGCAGGCGTATCCTTTACAACTTCCGCGATGATCGGTTCGTCTTTAGGTACACCATTTAATAACCCGATGGCTAAGAAAATAAAGAATGAAAGAATGAAGTTAAAGAGTGGCCCTGCAAAAATTGCCATTGCTCGACTACCTAATGGCTTTGAATCAAATTGACGATCATAGGGTGCAATCAGTGTTTCTTGCCCTTTTTCATAGATGATCGCTTCTCTCGTAACATTGTATCGGACGAGTTGGCCGTCTTCATCATAGCCTTCAATATACAATTCTTTACTGAGGTCTGCAGACTCTGTCTCTAAAAAAAGTACATTCGGATTTGCAATTTCACGATTCAAATAGATTTTTTCTACTTCGTCCGAATCATTGAGCACAACTCCAACTCGATAGCCAGGTAATAGTTCGACAGAGTCAAAGTCCTCTCCCGCCATTCGTACATAGCCACCAAACGGTAGAATTCGGATTGTGTACAACGTTTCTTTCTTCCGGATTGCAAGAATCTTCGGACCAAAACCGATTGCAAATTCCCGCACCATGATCCCTGCTTTTTTCGCAAATAAGAAATGCCCTAATTCATGAAAAAAAACAAGTGAACCAAATATGATAATAAACGCAATAACGGTTTCCATTTAAAACCACCTTAACTGGCCAAACCGGCCTTTTTTCAATTCAGTCATCATACCAATGCATGGACCAATTTTCGCGTATTGGAGTCAATTTCTAAAATTTCATCCAAACTAGGATGTGAAATGGTTACATGCTCGTTCATCATTTGCTCCACAATTTCTTCAATCTGTAAAAATGGGATTTTATTCATCATGAACAACTGAACTGCAATTTCGTTAGCTGCATTCATTACGGTCGGCATGGAACCGCCAGTACGACCTGCTTCGTAAGCGAGTGCTAATGCTTTGAATCGCTCAAAATCCATTTTCTCAAAGTGTAGCGCTCCAATTTCCTCCAGCCGCAATGGCTTCGCATTCTGCATCGGCATACGGTCTGGGTAGGTCATGGCATATTGGATCGGCACGCGCATATCTGGTGAACCAAGTTGAGCGATGACGCTCGTATCTTCAAATTCGACCATAGAATGGATAATACTCTCTTTATGAAGCAAACAATCAATCTGGTCGTACGGTAAACTGAATAAATGATGGGCTTCAATAACTTCTAATCCTTTATTCATCATTGTTGCAGAGTCAATTGTGAGCTTATTCCCCATTGACCAGTTCGGATGAGCTAACGCTTGTTCAACTGTAACCTGTTTTAACTGATCACGTGACAAGTCCCGGAAACTTCCGCCTGAAGCCGTTAAAATAAGACGGGTGACTCTCTTTGGATTTTCACCATTGAGTGCTTGGAACAATGCGGAGTGTTCGCTATCGACGGGGAGAAGTGCTACGTTTCGCTTTTGAGCTTCAGCAATGACAATATCCCCTGCAGCAACTAATGTTTCCTTATTGGAAATCGCAATCGTTATCCCTTCTCTTATCGCATGCAATGTCGGTTCAAGTCCGACACTCCCGATGACAGCGTTGACGAGCATATCTGCCCCTGAATGTGCAGCGACGAGGATGAGTCCTTCTTTCCCATATACAAAACGAGTCGAAGGAAAATCAACAGCTAGCGTTTCGGCATCTTCCTTACGCATAACGGATACAAGAGATGGCTGGAACTTTAAAGTGATTTCTCTTACTTTTTCAATATTCTTGCCTGCTGAAAAAGATACAAGTTGAAAATGTTCAGGGTTCGACTGCACAATATCAAGTGTTTGTGTACCAATCGATCCAGTAGCACCTAAAAGACTGATCTTTTTTTTCATTGATTGAACAACTTCCTTTCCATTAACCGACGAATTGTAAAAAGTGAATGAGCGGTAGCACGAAAAGGAGACTATCAAAACGATCAAGAATACCTCCGTGACCAGGTAACAAATTTCCAGAGTCTTTCACATTAAAATGCCTTTTCAATGCTGATTCGACCAAGTCCCCTAATTGTCCAACAATAGAAGCGACGATTGTCACAATGATTAAAATTCCGAATGTCGATGCAATTGGGTAGAAGTACTGGATAATACATGCAAACAATACAGCAAAAATAATTCCTCCGACAAAACCTTCCACTGTCTTGTTTGGTGAAATATCTGGCCACAACTTTCGTTTACCCAGCTTCCTTCCGATAAAATAAGCACCAGAATCTGTCATCCATATAATTAAGAGCGCATAAAACACATATTCAAATCCAAAAAATCTCGTTTCAATTAAATAATAAAATCCAATACCGACATAAAGTGCACTAAAAGCTGAAAAGGCGGCATTTTCAAATGTAAAGCGATTTTTAGAAGTCACTGTATAAATGAGCATAATAAGTATAATTGCTGAGAGGATTTCCAATTTGCTCGTGTGGATGGCTTCTTGTACGTTGGCTGTCCATTCAGAAGGCATGAGCAACGTTGCAAGCAAAAGCCATGTGAGTAAGCCATGAATTGAAAAAATAGACATCTGATTCATTCGTAGTAATTCAAAAAGTCCGATTGAAGCGATTAGATAAATTGCAATTGTAAATGGCAATCCACCAATTAGTACGAGTGGAAAAAATATCGCTAGCGCAATCAATGCTGTAAGTATTCTCTGTTTCAACTGCCTTTGTCCCCTTCCACATTGCCAAAACGACGATTACGCATTTGGTATTCTTCAATTGCATTAAGCATACAAGCTTCATCAAAATCAGGCCATAGAACTTCTGTAAACGAAAATTCGGAGTAAGCGAGTTGCCAAAGCATAAAATTCGATAGTCGTACTTCTCCGCTTGTACGGATCAGTAGATCGGGTTCTGGTAAATGTGCCGTCATTAAGTGTGCATCAATGAGGGCATCGTCAATATCCTCAATTGCTATCTCATTTGCAATTGCAAGCCGAGCAATTTCTTTTACCGTCTCGACAATTTCAAGTCGACTCCCATAATTCATGGCGAAGTTTAAGATAAGTCCATCGTTTTGCGCTGTTTCATGCATAGCTCTACTAATGGCTTCCTTTGTGTGAACAGGCAATCCATCTGTATTGCCAATCATTTCGACTTTGACATTTTGTTCAATTAACTCGGGTAAATATGTAGTTAAGAATTCTCCAGGTAATTTCATCAAAAAGTCAATTTCCATCTTAGGGCGCTTCCAATTTTCAGTTGAAAATGCATAAAGTGTCAAGACGCTAATACCGATATCGTTTGCAATTCTCGTGATTTTACGGACAGTCTTCATCCCTTCATGATGACCTGCAAAACGAGGTAAGCTCCGCTGCTTCGCCCAGCGGCCATTTCCATCCATGATGATGGCGACGTGTGAAGGGATATCTCCATTTTTGACTTTAGTAAGCCGATCAGAAATCGAGCTATCCATTTCCAATGTTTTTTTTCTCAACAGTTTTTCTAACATTCAATTTCCTCCACTCGCCTGCTATTTGAGCAAGTATCTAGTCTATCGTATCAAATAAGCAAACAAATTTCATTTAAAAAATCCATCTATCGCATGGAAATTATTTAAGGCGTCCCTTCAACGTATGCCGCGTAGAAGCTGTTCATCAATAAAACTCTTCATAATCGTCAATTCATTCAAAAAAGACGCCCTTCTAGTAGGACGTCTTTGTGTATGGAAAGTTCACAATCAGATTTCTAAGATTTCTTTTTCTTTATCTTTAGCGACCTCATCAATTTTAACAATGTACGAATCCGTAAGTTTCTGAATATCCTCACCGCTACGACGTAATTCGTCCTCAGTGATTTCGCCGTTCTTCTCTAATTTTTTCAACTCGTCATTTGCATCCCGACGGATGTTACGAACTGCAATTTTGGAATCTTCGGCTTCTTTTTTCACTTCTTTTACAAGCTCTTTACGTCTTTCTTCTGTTAGTGCAGGGACTGCCAAACGGATGACTGAGCCGTCATTAGATGGAGTAATACCGATATCCGACTTCAGGATTGCCTTTTCAATATCACCTAATGTCGTTTTATCGTATGGTTGAATGACCATCAACCGCGCTTCAGGCACTGAGATACCAGCCATTTGGTTTAATGGTGTTGGTGCTCCATAATACAAAACTGAAATTCGATCTAGCAAAGATGCATTCGCACGACCTGCACGGATGGAAGCAAGTTGTCTCGTCAATGCAGATATCGCTTTTTCCATTTTTTCTTTTGTTTGATCTAATACTACTTTTGACATTTACCCATTCCTCCTCACAACCGTACCGATTGGTTCACCCAGTACAGCTTTTTTAATGTTACCGTTCTCCATAACCGAGAATACTACGAGCGGGATATCGTTGTCCATACATAGGGTCGATGCAGTAGAGTCCATCACTTCAAGCCCTTGACTAATGACTTCCAAATACGTAAGGTCTGTATACTTCACGGCATTCGTATCTTTTAATGGGTCCGCAGAATAGACACCATCTACATTGTTCTTAGCCATCAGGATGACGTCTGCTTCAATTTCTGCCGCTCGTAACGCAGCTGTCGTATCTGTTGAGAAATACGGATTACCCGTTCCTGCTGCAAAAATGACGACGCGTTTTTTCTCTAAATGACGGATTGCTTTGCGGCGAATATATGGTTCTGCGACTTGTCGCATGTCGATTGATGACGATACACGTGTTTCAACGCCTAATTTTTCAAGAGCATCTTGAAGTGCCAGTGAATTCATTACGGTAGCGAGCATACCCATATAATCAGCAGTTGTGCGGTCCATGCCCATTTCACTTCCGATTTTCCCTCGCCAAATATTTCCTCCACCAACTACGACTGCCACTTCAACATCAAGATCCACCACATCTTTTACTTGTGCTGCGACCGACTTGATGATTGCAGGTGATAATCCAAAGCCTTTGTCACCCGCTAGTGCTTCACCGCTAAGTTTCAAGACAATTCTTTTATATTTTGGGACGCTCATATGTACCCTCCGTCTACTAAGTTTTCTCGAAAAATAGGGAACACAGTGGTGTGTCCCCTAATTTTTTCATACTATCTACAACTGCAATCAGTTGCCCTTTACTTGACTCATTACTTCATCAGCAAAGTTATCTTCACGTTTTTCGATTCCTTCACCAACTGCATAGCGAACGAAGCCTTTTAACGTTCCGCCTGTTGATTTTACGAAGTCACGCACTTTTTGATCAGAATTCTTAACGAAAGCTTGGTCTAATAAGCAGATTTCTTCAAAGTATTTACCAAGGCGACCTTCAACCATTTTCGCAACGATATTTTCAGGCTTGCCTTCATTCAAAGCTTGCTCTGTAAGGATTTTGCGCTCATGCTCGACTTCTTCTTGAGAAACTTCGTCACGAGAGATGTATTTTGGATTCAAAGCAGCGATGTGCATCGCAACATCTTTCGCAGCCTCAGCATCTGTAGAACCTTCTAGAATTGTTAGCACCGCAATACGTCCACCCATGTGTAAGTATGGTCCAAATGCGTCATTATCAGTCTTTGTTTTCACTTCGAAACGACGAAGTGTGATTTTTTCACCGATTTTAGCAACTGCATTTGAGATGTGGTCAGCAACTGAAAGACCGTTGGACATTTTTGTCTCCATCGCTTCTTCTACGGAAGCCGGTTTTGTTGCAAGTAAATGCTCACCAAGTTCTTTAACAAGAATTTGGAATGCTTCGTTTTTCGCTACGAAATCCGTTTCAGCATTCACTTCAAGAATGATTGCTTCGTTTCCGCTTACTAGGATATCAGTTGTCCCTTCTGCAGCAATACGATCAGCTTTTTTCGCCGCACTTGACAAGCCTTTTTCACGAAGGAAGTCGATTGCCGCTTCCATATCACCATTCACTTCAGTAAGTGCTTTTTTGCAGTCCATCATACCCGCACCTGTTTTTTCACGCAATTCTTTAACCATTTGTGCTGTAATAGCCATTCGTAGTTCCTCCCATATTGTGTAATCAACTTTCATACTCTTTAAAAAAGACGATAAGGGGGTTGGCCACTTATCGTCTTTTCATTTATACTCGCTACTTACTCTGCAGTTACTGCTTCTGCTTGCTCTTCAGCAACTTCTTCGTCAGCACCTTGTCTTGATTCGATCAAAGCGTCAGCCATTTTGCTCGTCAAAAGACGTACTGCGCGGATTGCATCGTCATTCGCAGGAATGACATAATCGATTTCATCCGGATCACAGTTTGTATCAACAATACCAACAAGTGGAATGTTCAATTTAATTGCTTCAGCAACCGCGATGCGCTCTTTACGTGGGTCTACCACGAAAATAACATCTGGTAGTGATTTCATATCACGGATACCGCCAAGGAATTTCACAAGACGTTCGTGTTCTTTTCTAAGTTCAGATACTTCTTTTTTAGGAAGTACAGCAAATGTACCGTCCTCTTCCATCGTTTCGATCTTCTTCATGCGTGCAACACGCTTTTGGATCGTTCCGAAGTTTGTAAGTGTACCACCAAGCCAACGTTGGTTGATGTAATACATGCCAGCACGTTCAGCTTCTTCTTTAATAGCATCTTGTGCTTGCTTTTTAGTACCTACGAATAGCACTTTACCACCATCAGCACCCACTTGGCGCATGAAGTCGTAAGCTTCTTCTAATTTTTTCACCGTCTTTTGAAGATCGATGATGTAGATTCCGTTACGCTCTACAAAAATATACTTTTTCATTTTCGGGTTCCAACGACGTGTTTGGTGACCGAAATGTACACCTGCTTCAAGCAGTTGTTTCATTGAGATTACTGACATTTACTATTCCTCCTGTTTGGTTAAATTCCTCCGCATCCTTCATTCATCGAAATGACCTTTCGGCACCCTTTCCGACATCCACATGCGTGTGTAGTAACACCATTTGATAATATACCACATGGATAATCCTATTGCAACAATCTTTATCGGAATTTCAGTAGTAGCTCCACTTCAGTTTTACCTTTACCGAGCGTCTTAGCGATTTCTTCAATACTTTTTCCCTCATCATGCAGTGCAATTGCTTTCGTCCGCTCGTCCATTTCGCCAGGCTTTTTTTGTGTGGCTGCCTGTTCCTCTGGTATATTTTTGGAATATGATTGATAAGATTGAACTGCAAGTTTCATTGGGATTTTCGGTTGAGGAAAATGTAAATCTGCGTTCTCATTTTTATTCACTTCTTTTTTACTTGACGTCATCGAATTTGATGGCTCTGGACCGCTTGCGTGGTGCCGTTTTTCAATAATTGCTATCAAGCGTTCGTTCTCTTCCTTCAATTCAGCTAAATAAGCTGCGATTGAGTCATCCATCTCCGCCATAAGCTTTTGCTGTTTCTTTTCCAAATCATTGAACCTGGAAACTTTTGTATACAACAGTAATATTACATAAAAGCCAACCATCTGCATGATAAATAATAGTATTAGGAATATCGTTTGCATGTCCATTAACCTATAAAGTCTACGAATGATCCTTTATAAGGATGCTTCGTTTTCTTTTCCTCTTCTTTATGTCCTTGCCCTTGTTCATTTTGACCATTAGGATGCTGCTCTTTGTTCGCATCTTTGTTTACTTTGGCGTAGTTAGTTGCTTCAACGACCGTCTCACGCTGTTTGGCCAATTCCTTTTCGTTCGCCGCTTGTGCATGGGTTTGACTTACATAGGTCTGATTTTGTTTTTGCTCCTGAAGCTTCGCTGCTTCTACGGTTTTAGGAATGGCAATTTGAAGTTCGATGCCTTTTAAACTCACAGTATCCCTCCATCTACAATTTCCGGTAGAAGTAGTTTCCGTAATTTAAATAAAGCTTTTGAGTGAATTTGAGAAATTCTAGACGTTGACAAACCGAGAATTTCCCCGATTTCGGTTAACGTCATTTCATCTGTATAGAAAAGATTTAAAACGAGTTGCTCGTTGTCATTCAATTCCTGGATCTTCCCGGATAATTCTTCAATTAACTCGCCCATCATGACATGATGTTCAGGTGAACGCTCCGATTCATTTTTTAAGATGAAAGATTTTTGACCTTCTTCGTCGTCATCACTCATCCGCTCATCCATTGACAAGATATTGGAAAAGTATTGTTCATGGACAGTCTGATAAACGTCTTCTACAGAAATACCGAGGTGACGGGCAATTTCTTCAGGTGTAGCATGCCGTAACAAGCTTTGTTCTAATTTATGGATTTCTTCTTCAAGTTTTTTCGTTCTCTCCCTTGAAGATCGTGGTAACCAGTCCTCTTTACGAAGTCCATCGATTATCGATCCTCTTATCCTAAAAGAGGCGTATGTATCAAATTTCAAGTCCCTGCTCGGTTCAAATTTTGTTAAAGCATCGAATAGACCTTGTAAACCTAAACTCATAATATCATCTCTCGCTACATTGCGAGGAAGTCCTGAACTAATTCGTTGTACGTGATAGTTGACGAGCGGCATATATGTACGGACGAGCCAGTCACCCGCATCTGTATCCCGATTTTCCATCCAAAGTTTCCAACATGCTTCTTCTGTCAAATCCTGTTTGGACATTGATGCTTTCACCTCCATACCGTTTCAGTTTAAAAAACTTACTGTCGTTCATCTATTTATAATTATAGCAAATGGTTATTTAAAAAAGCGACTGAATCGATCAGCCGCTTTTCTAACAGTATCAAAGTCTTATAGACTTTTTCAGAGCGTGCAGACGGCAATTATTCGCATTACACTTCGCTCATTCGTTATCAACTTCATGATAAATTCTATAACTTTTTCAATATGTGTACGAGGATGATTAAATGTCCTTGGTCCCTGCATTGACGGTTCGAATACTTAATGTACTTGTAGATGGATCAAATTCAATCGTTCTCCCACTCGATCCCCCGGTATCTTCTGCTACAATCGGGATGGACAGACGATTGAGCTCACTTTTTACAGCTTCAATATTTCTTGGACCTATCCGAATTGTATCACTTGTCCCAAATTGAAACATTTGCGCTCCACCAGCAATTTTAGCCTTTAAAGATAAAGGCCTAACTCCTTCAGCTTTTAAACGCTCCATTAGCGCATAAATTCCTGTATCTGCAAATTTCGCCACATTCAGATTTTCTGCTTTTCCGAGAGTAGAGTCCGGTAGCATGACGTGTAATAGACCAGCAATTTTTTTTGTTTCGTCGTAAAGGACAACACCGACGCAAGAGCCTAAACCGGATGTTCTAATCGTATGTGGTGTTTTGGCAATATTCATGTCGGCAATGCCTACTCTTATAACGTTTTTTAACATGTTCATGTTATAGCACACCTAACGAGCGGAAAATCGTTACATACGATTCAGGATCAGGCAACAGGAAGAAATGACCATCTACTGTTGAAGTTTTTTCATCTGCGTCATCATTTATGCGTGTATCGATAACGATAACATCATCACTGTAATGCGATACTTCTATGAGCCCAAAACTGACAATTGCGCCGACCATATCAACACTTAAGGACGGTACCGTCGGGTGTATATGTAAACCCGTAAAATCTGAGAGAGCAGATAAATAGGAACCTGACAAAATATTACCCAATTCCTGCATAGCTGAAATCCCCATAGCCGGTATCGGATTCGCATGAAAATCAAACGTATCATCATGAATTAATTTGCGAATGAAGTGATTAGCGGAGTCCACTGGCAAGACGAAAAACATGCTACCTGATAGATCCCCTTGTATACGCAGAAAAATGCCCGCAACAATCTTTTCTGCACCACCCGCCAATTCAAACATCTCGTCAAAAGACACAAGTTTGACATCCGGGACGAGCATGTCAATTTTTCTACCTAACAATTGAGATAGAGCAGTTGCTGCATGCGCTGCACCAATGTTGCCAATTTCCTTTAGTACATCTAAATGCATATCCGAAATATGCTGATCAGAACTCATCTGTCGTCACTCGTTTCAACGGCTCTAACACTTTTTCAAGATTCAACATGACTAACAGTCGTTTTTCTAGTTTCGCGACGCCTGCAATGAATTCTGATTCAATCGCACCTACAACTTCTGGTTGTGGCTCGATTGCTGTAATCGGAATGTCAATCACATCATTTGCGTTGTCCACGATAATTCCCACTTCATAATCGTCCAACGATACGATGATAATACTGCTCGTCTCATCAAAAGGTTTTAGTGCTAAACCGAAACGCTCACGAAGATCCACAATCGGCGTCACGACTCCTCGCAAATTTATAACACCGTACACATATGAAGGAGTTCTTGGTACTTTTGTAATTGACAATACTTTTTCAATCGATTCAACACAGTTAATATCGATTGCATATTCTTTGTCCATTAGTTGAAAGGCAATCACTTTCGTTGCTTCTTCGGAATTTAAACTATTTACACTAGCCATCTGTATTCCTCCTCAATTACTTAATCAATGAATTGCAGTCGACAATTAACGCAACTTGTCCATTACCAAGTATAGTAGCTCCCGAAATGGCAAATACGCTCTGTAAATAGTTCCCTAATGATTTCAAGACAATTTCTTGTTGACCAATGAAAGAATCAACTAGAAGTCCCGCCAGTTTGTCACCTTTTCTAACAATGACGACTGATTGAAATTCGTCGATCGTCTGTGCATTTTCCATTTCAAAAATAGTTTTCAAATTGACAATTGGGACAATGTTCCCTCTAAAATCAATCACTTGCTGATTATGTGCTTGCAATATGTCGGATTTCTTAATAATCGCTGTTTCAATAATCGATGAAAGTGGGATTGCATAAATATCTTTTTCAAGATTCACAAGCATAACCGAAATAATGGACAACGTAAGTGGCAATTGTACTTGGAATAAAGAACCTTTGCCTTCTTTTGAATCAATTGAAATGTAACCACCAAGAGATTCAATCGTACTCTTTACGACATCCAATCCGACTCCTCGGCCGGATACATCCGTAATCTTCTCAGCGGTCGAGAAGCCTGAAGCCAAAATAAGTTCTGCGACTTGCTTATCAGTCATCGTCGGAACCATATCTTCAGTAATGATGCCCCTATCCAACGCTTTTTTGAGCACGCGCTCTTTATTAACCCCTGCTCCATCATCTTCAAGTTCAATGAATACATGGTTTCCTGAATGATACGCTCTTAACGTAACCGTACCTGTTTCTGGCTTTCCTTTTGCAACCCGTTCAGCTGGAGTTTCAATTCCGTGATCCAAGGCATTTCGGATTAGATGAACAAGTGGATCTCCGATTTCATCAATAACCGTTCGATCCAATTCAGTTTCTGCCCCAATGATGTCAAGGTTAATTTTCTTGTCCAAATCTCTTGCAAGTTGGCGAACCATTTTAGGGAATCGATTAAACACTGTTTCAACAGGGATCATCCGCATATTTAGAATAATGTTCTGTAAGTCGCCGGATACCCGCGTCATCCGTTCAACCGTTTCGTTCAAATCTGGATTATGTAATTCTGACGCAATCGATTGTAAACGACCACGATCGATAACAAGTTCTTCAAACAGATTCATTAAAACGTCTAATCGATCAATATTGACACGAATCGTCTTATTGGCATGTTGTCCATTCGTCGTCCGTTTGTTCTTATCAGCGGCTTTGTCGTTTTTATCATTTACTGCTTTTTCGGATGGAGAAGCTACTTTCGTTTCAACAACTTCTTCAGCGCGTTTATTTGCTAAGAGCGACTCATCTGTTAGCGATGATACTTGAACTCTGTCCACTTCAGATACTTTTAGTACTTTCGCTTCAATCGTATTCGCTTCTTCATTCGTTAAAAGAACGACCGTAAATTGTGAATCAAATTCTTCATTTTCAAGTAATTCGACACTTGGTTTTGTCTTAATGATTTCGCCTGACTTCTCTAGGATTTCAAAGACCATAAAGACACGAGCCGCTTTCAACAGACAATCTTCTCTCAAGCTTACCGACACTTCAAACGCATTAAATCCTTGCTCTTTCGATTGGCTAATAACTGTCATCTCATAATCATCATACGTCAGCATTACTTCAGAATGAGTAGGAGCAAGGGAGGCATGTTCTACAGTTGCAGCGGATTCCACTGATTGTAATGGAACGATGCCGTGTCCAGCTTCAATTTGATTTAATAATGAAACCAATTGTTGGACGTCTTTTTTCCCTGATCCGCCTGCTTCAATATCCATCACCATTTCTTCCAGTTCATCCACTGCTTTGAAGACTACATCTAAAAGTTCAGTCGTAACCCGGATTTTAGCATTTCGAATTGCATCAAGCACGTTCTCCATCTTATGTGTCAAGTCGGCAATATCTTCATATCCCATTGTCGCAGACATGCCTTTTAACGTATGAGCGGAACGAAAAACTTCATTCACAATTGCTAAGTCTTCCGGATTCTTTTCGAGTTTCAGTAAAAACTCGTTACAAGATTGGAGGTGCTCTTTACTTTCGTCTAAAAACATTTCAAGGTATTGATTTGTATCCATACTTATGACGCCTCCTTAGGAATGTAAACTATTCATGATTACGGTTGGAATTTCTTCCAAATCAACGACTTGGTCAGCGAGACCAGCATCTCGGATCGCTTTCGGCATACCATATACGATTGAAGTGCGTTCTGATTCCGCGATGGCAATTGTGTTGCATGAGGCTTTTAATGTTTGTAAGCCTTCTTTACCATCGTGCCCCATTCCTGTCATGATGACCGAAATAAATTGTATAGCTGGGAAATTTGAAGCTGACTCCAACAATACGTCAACAGCTGGACGATGACCTTTGCGAGGGGGTTCTATTTCATCTAGCCGCACATTATACCCATTCGAACTAGCATCGATTGTCAAATGTTTTCCCCCAGGTGCGATATAGGCAGTACCATTAACAAATGGTTCCCCGTCTTCTGCTTCCTTTACATGAATCTCACTTAGGCCATCTAGTCTTTGTGCAAGAGATTTAGTAAAGCCTGGAGGCATATGTTGGACGACGAGAATAGGCGCAGGGATCGATTTAGGTAGTTCTGTTAGCACAGCTTGTAGCGCTCGTGGTCCCCCTGTCGATGTACCTATTATAACAAATGAAGTGAGTTGTTTGGACATTTTTTTTCCGCTATCGTAAAAGGGTTGAAAGTCTTGTTTCATCAATTGCTTTCGTTGCTGACGCACATTCATATTGAATTGAGGTGAAGAATTTTTTTGGACCTCTCGTTTCTTTGTTAACGTGGCAACTTTAATGGTTGAAGCTTGTACAACCTTTTGGACGATTTCCGCTTCTACATCAGAAAGATTCAACGAAATTGGACCACCTGGTTTTGCAACAAAATCGACGGCACCATACTCCATCGCAAGCATCGTGTTTTTGGCTCCGATTTCGGTCGTACTTGATAACATGACAATCGGTGTAGGGGTTGTTTTCATAATTTGTTGCAATGCTTCTAATCCATCCATTACTGGCATTTCTATATCCATCGTAATAACGTCTGGACAGAGCTGTTCAACTTTTGCAAGGGCATCTTGACCATTTCGAGCAGTCGCAACGACAGTAAGAGATGGATGGTTGGAAAGCATATCCGAAATAAGCTTTCGCATAAATGCAGAATCATCGACGACTAGCACTTTTTTACGTTGTATGTCTGGCGACAAGTCAATCACGCCCTTTCAAAAATATCCCCTTAAGTTTTTGTATGAATTTCGTCTTTTCGATTGGTTCCAATTGATTATCCGTAACATACATATCTGCGATTGCCAACAGTCGTTTGGATATTAACGCATTTGGATATTCGAGTATGAACGGCTTTTGGGCAATGACCGATTTATGAACAACAGCGTCTTCAGGTAGAAAACCTAGCAGTGTTGTTTCTTTTGCTAGAAACTTTTTCATGGCATACTGTAATCTTGTAGCGGATTCATTGCCATCCTGACCTTTTGAAACACGATTTGTCACAATGCTAAATTTCTTGTCAGCGTCTTGTAAACAGATGAATTTCATCATCGAATAAGCATCTGTAATAGATGTAGGTTCCGTCGTGGAGATGACAATGACCTCATCGACCGCAACAATCAAATCGATAGAGCGCTGTGTTGCGCCTGCACCCATATCAAACAGAATCACATCATAATCCTGTTGAAGACGTTCAAACGCTAAAAGCAAGCGCTCAAACATTGGCTCAGTCCAATCTAGAATTGTATCAAGTCCAGACCCGCCAGATATGAATGCCAATCCATGCGTGTCACGATTCAATACGGCATCCAACGATTGCTCCCCTAACAAATAATCTTTTAAACTATATTGAGGCGTCACTCCTAATAAAATATGGATATTGCCCATCCCTAAATCCATATCCACTACAATGACTTTCTTCCCTCTCAATTGTAAGGAATAGGCGAAATTTGTGGAGAAGTTGGACTTACCGACTCCTCCTTTTCCACTGACGATAGCAATGGACTTTGCAAGTCGACCTTGACCTTTCAACATTTTTAGCCTAAGTTCTTCTGCTTGGTCACGCATCGTTAACACCTGCCAGTAGTCGGTCAATTAACACTTTTACAGTTGCTTCTGTTAGATCTTCCGGTACTTCTTGTCCATCTGTGAAATAGGCGGCTCCAATTTGGAATTGTTTCATCAAGTTAAACATGGGCCCGATGGAACTTGTTTCATCCACTTTTGTAAAGATGAATTTTTCAATTGGAAAGGAAGTAAATTTCTCAACGACGGCCTTCATATCATCTTCTTTCGCTGTCACAGATAATACAAGAAACGTTTCCATATCGAGCGAGAAGTCAATTAACTGTTTAACATCTTCTACATACTTTGTTTCTTTATAGTTCCTGCCCGCTGTATCGATGAAAACAAGATCTACGTCTTTCAACTTATCAATAGCCACCTTGAAATCTTCACGATTATACGCGATTTCGACTGGGGCTTGAAGTAGATTTGCATAGGTACGTAGTTGTTCGATTGCCGCAATTCTGTATGTATCTGTTGTAATGAATCCGACCTTCTTTTTGTTTTCCAACAATGCTCTTGCTGCAATTTTTGCGATTGTTGTCGTTTTGCCGACACCGGTTGGACCTAATACGTTAATATATTTTTTGGTCGTATCAATTCCACCAAACGGTAAGTCGGCAAACAACTCTGTTAACACTGCTGCTGCTTGTTGTTTTTGTTCAACCGTCGTTAAATCCTTTTTGTCTTCTTTCATCGTTGTAAATAGTAGATTTCCAATGTGATAGATTGTTTCTTTTGATAATCCTTGGGCCTCCAATGTCGTTAACAATGGGGAAAGACTATCCGGAAAGTTCGCAAAAGAAGTAGCCTGTTTCATTTCTTGCAACAATTTTTTCATGTCATGCATTTCTTTTTTTAGATCGGATTCGATAGGACTAATTTGTGCTGCTTCCTTTTCAAACAAAGTCGTTTTTTGAATTTTCGATTGTGGAGGTTCATCAAAACCTGCTACAACTTCGACCATTTTTCGCTTGAACAATCCAAGGAAACCCGTAGTTTTCACTACATTTGAACTTAGAATGACAGCATCATCTCCGAAGTCAGAGCGAACTTTCTTCATCGCTTCTACCATCGTATCAGCTGTATATTTTTTCATCTTCATCAACTATCCACCACCCCGACACTTTGTACTTCAATTGAAGCTTCAAGTTCATTGTAAGATAACACAGGGATTTGAGGGAAATACCGTTCTGTTATTTGCCGTAAGTACATACGTATTGCTGGAGAACATAAGAGTATTGGAGACTGATCCAACAAAGCGACTCTCTCGACTTCTTTTGCAATCGATTCTAAAATTGCTTGTGAATCATTAGGATCAATGGATAAATAGCTCCCTTGTTCCGTTTGTTGGATATGATCAGCAATCAGTTTTTCCACTCTTCCTGAAACCGTTAGTACTTTTAAAGAATCTACACTTGAAGAATACTGTGCCGTGATTTGTCTTGCTAGCGATTGACGTACATATTCCGTGAGCAAATCGATATCGGACGAGTATTTTGAGTAGTCTGCGAGTGTTTCAAAAATGACAGGCAAGTTTCTGATTGATACATTTTCACTAAGCAACTTCGCAAGAACTTTCTGAATCTCACCAATCGATAATGGTGTCGGAGTTAATTCGTCGACTAATATTGGATACGTTTCTCGAACATGATCGACGAGTTGTTTTGTTTCCTGACGACCAATTAAGTCAGATGCATTGGCACGAATTACTTCTGTTAGATGAGTAGAAACGACACTCGGCGGGTCTACAACTGTATACCCCATAATTTCCGCATCTTCTTTCACGTCTTCTGTAATCCATTTTGCCGGAAGACCAAATGACGGTTCTACCGTATCAATGCCTATAATTGAATCTTCTCCTCCAGGACTCATGGCAAGGTAATGATCAAGCAACAGCTCACCACGTGCGAGTTCACTTCCTTTAATTTTGATTCGGTACTCGTTTGGCTGAAGTTGGATATTATCGCGTATACGAACGACTGGAATGACAAGACCTAATTCTAACGCCAGTTGTCTACGAATCATGACGACTCGATCCAGCAGATCCCTCCTTGCTGTGCATCTACAAGTGGAATAAGGCCATAGCCAAATTCAAATTCAATAGGGTCTACATTGAGCAAGTTCACGACATTTTCGGGACTCTTCATCCCTTCTGTTTCAACCTCTTCCTCCATTTCCATTAGTTCATGAGGATCTTCTTCCGATTTACGACTCATGATGTATGCACCTGTAGCAAGAGCAATCGCTACAGGTACTGTTAGGATGTCATTAATCGGTGTGAATAAGCCTAATAGAAATACAGTAGCTGCAGCGACATATAACAGTTTCGGTTGACCTAATAGTTGCTTTGTAATATCTGTTCCAAGATTTCCTTCAGATGCTGCACGTGTGACAACGATTCCAGTGGCTGTCGAAATGAGCAGTGCAGGGATTTGAGAAACAATCCCATCACCGACTGTCAACATTGAGAACTTTGTTGCAGCTTCAGCAAAAGGTAAATCCATTTGAACAACACCGATGATCATTCCTACAAGTAGATTAATCATTACAATGATTATACCGGCAATTGCATCCCCTTTGACAAATTTTGTCGCCCCATCCATTGCACCATAAAAATCCGCTTCATTACTCACTTTTTCTCGTCGAACTCGTGCTTCCGTTTCAGAAATCATACCAGCGTTCAAATCTGCGTCAATACTCATTTGCTTTCCGGGCATTGCGTCAAGTGTAAAGCGGGCTGCTACTTCGGAAACACGTTCAGACCCTTTTGTGATGACAATGAACTGGATAATGATAAGGATGACGAATACAACAAGACCGACGACAATGTTCCCACCTGTTACAAACGTACCAAACGTCTCAACAACTCCCCCAGCATCCCCTTTGGAAAGAATTGCACGCGTCGTGGAAACATTCAATCCAAGTCTGAACAACGTAAGAAGCAGTAGCAATGATGGAAAAATCGAAAATTGCAGTGCTTCTTGCATATTCATGGACGTTAACAATACCATCAAAGCCAGTGTAATGTTAATAATGATCAAAAAGCTTAACAACCATGGCGGTAATGGGATGACGAGCATCGCGACAATCATGATGACAGATGCTAGTACACCTATATCCCTAAATTGCATGTCATCCCTTCTTTCTCATTTATTCTTAAATCTTTTTTTGAATTCGATAAACATACGCTAAAATTTCAGCGACGGTTTTAAAGAATTGGTCAGGAATCCTGTCCCCGATTTCAACCTCATCATATAACGCACGAGCTAGTGGTCTATTCTCCACCATGACAATGTCGTGTTCTTTGGCAATCAACTTAATCTTTTGAGCGACAAAGTCTGCACCTTTTGCCAGAACAATCGGCGCATCCATTTTTTCATCGTCATATTTCAAGGCGATTGCAAAATGGGTTGGATTTGTAATGACTACATCCGCTTGGGGCACTTCTTGCATCATCCGCCTCATTGCCATTTCCCGTTGACGTTGTTTAATACGGGATTTAATGATTGGATCCCCTTCAGTGTTTTTATATTCATCCTTAATATCCTGTTTGGACATCCGCAGGTTTTTTTCATAATCATATTTCTGATAAAAATAATCCAAAATTGATATACATAAAAGTACAAGAGATGCGATGATCCCCATGATAGCGACCAATTGTCCAACGATTACGAGCGTATCATGTGGTGTTTTAAAAGCTAACCCGAGTACTTTTTCGATATTCATAACAAGAATAATGGTTGTCACGGAACCGATGAAAGAGATTTTCAATAAAGATTTCATCAATTCCACTAAAGCACGAACTGAAAAGATTCTTTTTAATCCTTTAATCGGATCGATTTTCTTCAAGTCAAATTTCAATGGTTCAGTCGTAAAGAGCAGACCGAATTGAAATAGATTGCCGGCTATTCCGGCAATAACCGCTATCACCATGATTGGAAGCAAGATGAAAGCCATTTCAGCTACCATCGTTCGATACATCTCCATTGTTGTATGTATATCCAATACATCTTTTGAGAAGTATTCGGTGAACGAGTGGGTAAAGAAAACAAAAAAGCGATCTTTCATAAAGCCAGAAGCAAAATAAAGAAATAGAAACACCGCAAGCATGACAATGGCACTTGTAACATCTTGACTTTTTAACACTTGTCCTTTTTTCCGTGAATCAAGTCTTTTTTTCGGGGTGGCTTTTTCAGTTTTTTCGCCTGCAAAAAACTGTAAGTCCAACGTTAACCTCATATTTAGCCACCCCCTAAGATGATCATCAAATCTCTCATTGCTGCTAGCATGATCTCAAAAAGTTTCTGCATCATCGCAATCATGACCGTAAACGTCGTCACGAGGACGAGGAAGCTAACGCCGATTTTTATCGGAAAACCAACAACAAATATATTTAATTGTGGTACAGTCCTAGCTGTAATACCGAGTGCTAAATCGACAAGAAATAATGTCGCAACAATTGGAATCGACATTTGAAAAGCGATCGCAAAAGTTGTCATAAATGTTTTTGCTATGAATTCGACCAATCGCTCTTCTCCAAAAGATGGCCATAGTACATCGATTGGTACAAAACGATAGCTATAGAAAATACCATCTAACAACATGTGATGAGCATTTAAGGTTAATAACAACAATAAAGCGAGAACATTAAAAAATTGACCTAATAGTGGTGATTGTGCACCTGTTTGTGGATCAATCACATTGGCAATGGCAAAACCCATTTGAAAATCGATAAAGCCACCTGCAATCTGAATTGCTGACATGACAATATAAGCAATAAGACCAATAAACAAACCGACAGTTGCTTCTTTTAACACCAAAAGTATGTATGTACCATCTACTCAAGGGTTGGTGCTTCAATCGTGTAGACCATCACCCATGCTAGTAATGCAGCAAAAATGACTCTTTGAGTAGTCGGGATTGTGCGATATGAAAAGAACGGAACAGTGACAATAAATGCCGTCACTCTCGTCAACACAAGTAAATAGACGGCCATCGATGGGATTAATGCTTCCATTCATTCACCCAATATACCGGACAAGATTATCAAAAATATCGGATGCATAGGCAGTGACTTTTGAAAGCATCCAAGGTCCAAAGAATACAATCGCAACTAGTACTGCAACAATCTTTGGTACGAATGCTAATGTCTGTTCTTGGATTTGTGTAGTTGCTTGAAAAATACTAACAAGCAAACCTGACACTAATGCGACAATCAACAACGGTCCGGATGCTAATAAAATGACCCATACTGCCCGTTCAGCAATCGAGATGACTACTTCACCTGTCATGTTTTACCACTCCTAAATTGGAAAATACCACTTTGCTCATAAAGAATACCTATACACTTTCGCTAAAAACTTTGTAACAATGATTTCATGATGAGGTACCAACCATCCACCAAAACGAATAGTAGGATTTTAAATGGCAATGAAATCATGACCGGCGGCAACATCATCATCCCCATTGACATCAATACACTTGCGACAATCATATCAATGACGAGAAATGGAATGAAAATCATAAAACCCATTTGAAAAGCTGTTTTAATCTCACTTAACGCGAACGCAGGTACAAGCATCGTCAAAGGAATATCCTCTAACGATTCCGGTCTTTCTGCTTCGTTGTACCGAAGAAACAATTCCAAGTCTTTTTGTCTCGTATGTTTGCTCATAAACTCCTTAAAGGGCATACTTGCTTCCTCATATGCTTGTTCAAGTGAAATTTCTTCAGCGAACAACGGTGTCAGCGCTTTTTCATTTACCTCTTGAAAAGTTGGGGCCATAATGAAAAATGTTAAAAACAGAGCAAGACCGACAATTACTTGATTCGGAGGCATTTGTTGTGTTGCGAGCGCTGTTCGAACAAACGACAGCACAATGACAATACGAGCAAACGAAGTCATCAGAATTAGAATTGCAGGAGCAAGTGATAAAACTGTTAGGAGCAGCAGTAATTTGATAGATGTTGAGACATTCGTTGCGTCGCTGTCCGAAAAAAACTGGACGAAATCATTCATCTTGTCTGCGCTCCTTTTCTTCCAATCTTCTTAAATGTTTCTTTCGTTCCTCTTTAAGCTCGTTAATTTTGTCTTTAAAGAGATGGCCGAATTCTACCTGCTCTTCTGGTTTCTTAAGTGAGCGATTCGGATTGACATATTTCGAAACCACTTTAGTGACAAGGCCAGCCGGTGGTTGAATGTCACCTTCTCGAATATAGTCTTCTAGTTTCGCAATTTCATTTGCATCGGTTATTTCTTTTAATAGTTGTACTTCATTGCCAACACCAACCAAGTAATAGGAGTTTCCTATATGGACGAGTTGAATGGACTTTTGTTGACCGAGTGATAGTCCGCCGATATTTTTCATAAGACGATGTTGGTCAAACATTCGATTACGACGGTTCAAAAATTTTAAAAGCGCAAGTAAAAGCCCGATGACAAACAGAAAGGCTAAAATCATCCGAATATAGTCACCAATAGAAGAACTCCCAGCTGTCGATTCCTTTGAAGGTTCAACAGCCGGTTGGTTTTGTTCTTTGTCAGGTGTTTCTTCTTTCACATCTTTTCCCGGTTTTAAATTATCGATGACATACGTGTTCGGGTCGGTTTCAGCTGTAACCACTTGTGAGCATACTGTAATAGCTAACATGCTGACAACTACAAGCAACATCCATTTTCTTACACTAATTATTCCGATCATCCGCTTACCCTAGTGCTTTTTGAATTGCTTCAACAACTCGATCTGCTTGGAACGGCTTTACGATGAAATCTTTTGCACCTGCTTGAATGGCATCAATAACCATTGCCTGTTGGCCCATTGCCGAGCACATAATAATCGTCGCAGATGGATCTTTTGCTTTAATTGACTTCAGTGCTGCAATACCATCCATTTCCGGCATTGTAATGTCCATTGTTACTAAATCCGGTTTCAGCTCGAAATACTTTTCGACTGCTTGTGCACCATCCGCAGCTTCTCCTACTACTTCAAAATTGTTTTTAGTTAAAATGTCCTTGATCATCATGCGCATAAATGCTGCGTCGTCTACAATTAAAATTCTTTTTCCCATTTCCTTTTTACCTCCTGGATACTAGCGTAAATTGTTTAGTCGTTCTTTTTGACTTAAAATGTCTGTAATTCGCACACCGAAATTCTCATCGATGACGACAACTTCTCCTCTGGCAATATGTCGATTATTTACTAGAATATCGACAGGTTCACCTGCCAGCTTATCCAATTCTATAATTGAACCACTCGACATTTCAAGAATTTCTTTTACGGAACGTTTTGTCCGACCGAGTTCCACCGTCACTTGCAAAGGGATGTCCAGCAACATATTCAAATTGTTGGACTCTGCTTTGTTCAAAGATGGACTATCAAAACTCGCAAACTTCGCTTCTTGAACGTGCACAGTTGGTCGCTGTTGTCTAGGTGGCAATTGCTGTGTTATAGGTTGGTCCCAAGCCGTTTGTTGTTGGTCGTTCATGGATGCATATGGATCTTGATGAACGGACTCATTATGACTCTGATCATAAGCAAATGTTGAAGTAGGTTCACTCTTTGTTGGAGCTTCCATCGTGACAGCCGCTTCCTCTTCTGCCCCCATGCCCATTAATGAAGTGACGAGATTCTTTCCGAACTGCAACGGAAACAATTGCATAATATTTGAGTCGATGAGTTCGCCGACTTTCAGTTCAAATGATACTTTAATCATTAATTCGTCGTTAGGTATCTGTTCTGTATGGCCTTCGTTTTGTAAATCCATTAGATCGATAGAAGGTGGAGAGATATCCACTTTCTTATTGAAGACGGTTGACATGGACGTCGCTGCAGACCCCATCATTTGGTTCATTGCTTCTTGGACAGCACTTAAATGGATTTCATTCAATGCTTCACTTGGCGCAAGGCCATCCCCGCCTAGCATTAAATCCGCAATGATTGCTGCATCACTTTGTTTAATGACAAGTAAGTTCGTACCGTTTAACCCTTCTGTATATTCCACTTGGACCGCCACATAAGGATGTATGAATTCCGTTTCCAACAAGCTACGGTCAACAACAGTTATTGCGGGAGTAGTGATTTCAACCTTTTGCCCAAGCAAGGAAGAAAGAGCTGTCGCAGAACTTCCAAATGAAATATTTCCTACCTCACCAAGTGCGTCTTTTTCCATTTCGCTTAAGTGATTATCTAAATCTTCTTTCTCAGAAGAGGATGTAGCGGGTTCATCAACAGACAGCGGTTCCCCACGCAATAAAGCTTCAATTTCTTCCTGAGACAACACATTATCACTCATCATCTTCATCCTCTCCGTTCATGATATCGAGTATTTGAACAGCCATTCGATTTCTAAGATGCCCTGGCTGAGCTGTGAATTTTGGGACATCCCCTACTTTAACTATGAGTGGATCTTCAATTTTCCGGTCAATAGGAATCACATCTCCAACTTGCAAATATAAGAAGTCTTCCACGGACATGAAACCTTGTCCTAATTCGGCCGTGATTGGCAAAGTCGCTTTCTTCAAGCGTTTCTCTAACACGACACTCTGTTCAGGAGAAGGCTCTTTTTTATTCGTTTGCATCCAATAACGAACAGATAAGTTTGGCACAATCGGTTCAAGAACGACATGCGGAATACAAATATTGATCATTCCGCTCGACTCACCGATAACAATATTAAATGAGATAACGACTACTGTTTCATTCGGTGAAATCATTTGCAAAAACTGCGGATTGACTTCCATTTCAGATAAAAATGGATCGATCTCGATAATGCCTGACCATGCTTCCCGTAAATTATCAAATGATCGTTCAAAAAGATTTGTCAATATTTTCGTTTCAATCTCAGTCATATTGTCCACTTTTCCGGGGCCATCTCCACCGCCACCCATTAGACGATCGAGCATGGAATAGGCGACATTTGGATTTACTTCCATAATTATATTGCCTTCGAGTGGTGGAACTTCAAAAATATTAAGCAATGTCATATTCGGAATCGAACGTAAAAACTCCTCAAACGGAATTTGGTCGACCGATGCGACGTTAATTTGTACATAAGTCCGTAACTGAGCAGAGAAATAAGTCGTTAACAATCTAGCAAAGTTTTCATGAATTCGTGTCAAACTTCGAATCTGGTCTTTTGAGAAACGGAGAGCCCGTTTGAAATCATACACTTTTACTTTCCGGGTCTCTTCTTCTTTTTTCATTTCGTCTGCAGACATCTCACCTGTTGACAAGGCGGATAACAATGCATCTATTTCATTTTGGGATAAAATATCTCCCGACATAAGGTCACCTCCCGAACGGTTTAGTACTTCGCGCCGTCATTATTGAATGATATAAGAAACGATATACACTTTCTCAATTTCACCCTCTTGCATGAGCGGATTCAATTGTGCTTTAATCGATTCTTCAAATGCCTGCTTACCGGCTTTTCCTTCAAAATCTTCTGCAGTCATTTCAGATAGCTCTTGAATGACGATGTTATTGATTTGAAAATCTCTTTTAGCTAATTCTTCTGCTGCTTTTTTATCATCTGTTTGGATTTTTAAAGATAGTTTAATATATTGGCGGCCCGATAAGTTTGTCATAATTTCAGGAACATCTACCGACGCTTCAAGAATTTCGTCAATTGTTGGTTCGGTTTCTCCTACATTCCCTTTGAACTGCAAAGATAGAATGAGTATGACAATTCCTACTAACGTTAATGAAACAACTGTTATTAATGCAATCGTCAAAGCTTTATTCTTCATTTTCTTCACCTCGAATATACGGATTCGATAATAATTGGATGGAGCGATAAAAATCGATAATCTGTTTTTGGACGTCTTCAACATCCTCTAAAACGACGTATTTTGTCCCAGTTGTCAACGTAATCGTCGTATCAGGGAACGATTCAACTTTCTCTATGTAAAGTGCATTCAGTATGAATACCGTACCATTGAGACGTTTAACTTTAATCATATGTAAGGGGCCGGGCACAGAGCCGGCCCGACCCTCCTTTGCAATAACAATTCTTACTATAAGATGTTTACCAAGTTAGCGATCTGGGTAACTATGATTGTGTGCGTGAAAAAGTATGCGAGTAACCTTATCGTTTTAAGTTAACGAGTTCCTGCAAGATTTCATCTGAAGTCGTAATAATACGCGTGTTCGCTTGGAATCCACGTTGTGCAACGATCATATCCGTAAACTCTTCGGATAAATCGACGTTGGACATTTCAAGGAAGCCTGATTCGACGGAAGCTAATCCCTCTTTTGTTGCAACTTGGATCAATGGATCACCGGAGTTCGCAGTTGATTGGAAGTAGTTCCCTCCAACTTTCCCTAAACCACCCGGATTCGAGAATTTCGCTAACACAAGTTGCCCTGCCCACTTCAATGTTCCTTCACCATCAACAAACGTAACGGTTCCGTCTTGTCCGATACTCATAGATTGTGCGTTTTTAGGGATTCGGATTGGTGTATAGTCACCAGTTGTACCCGTTACAGGCAATACATCTGCAACCCCATCATTATCAGAATCAAGATTACCTGTTGCTGCTGGATCACCTGATACAGCATTCGCATTCGGATAATCTGTTGATACCGAAGCTGGATCGCCATCCCATCCAGTTACCGCATAACCAACAAGAAACTTCCCATCTGAATTTACTAAGTAGCCATTGTTATCCATATAGAAATTACCAGCTCTTGTATACAGTGTATTGGTAAATGTTCCTGCCCCGGTTGCTGGATCTACACCTAGACCGTCCGCAACTTGGAAAAAGCCGTCACCAGACAATGCAAGGTCCAACGTATTACCTGTAAACTGGGATGCTCCACCACTTTGAATGACGTCGATTGCTGCTAATTGAGAGCCTAAACCGACTTGCTTCGGATTCACACCGCCTCGCGCATCGCTTGAACCGGATGCACCCGCAACGGTCTGGGATACTAAGTCTTTAAAAATCGTCCGGCTCTTTTTGAAACCATACGTATTCACATTTGAAATATTATTCCCAATGACATCTAACTTTGTTTGGAAGTTTTTCAACCCTGAAATTCCTGCGTACATAGAACGTAACATATTTATTTTCCCCTCTCGGATAATGAGTGTATCTGCCTCTGTCAGTCGGCAGTACGTAGGCATCCTCTTTTAGAGGTCCTGCCTATTCAACTTAAAATGATTGTTCCGTCGATATTTGTAAATAACTGATCTTTCATTTCTTTGCGATCCATCGCTGTAATGACTGTCGAGTTTTTAACGCTGACAATCAAGGCAGCTTGATCCAAAAGTACAAGCGACTCTTTGATCCCTTTCACTTTAGCCTCATTCACCTTATCAAATATACGCGTCCATTCATGTTCGGTAATTTGAATTTTTCGCTCTCTCAATCGATCGGATGCATGTTTACTGATTTTCAATTGCGTCGGCATCATTGCCTGATTCAGTTGCTCCGAAAATGATTGCGGAATACTTGGCGACGTTTTAGCCTGTTGTCCGTGACGTATGAATGGTTGCGATGGAACGCGATGTATGTTCAATTGCTCCATACATTTCGCCCCTTTTCTTCGTTACTGACTAATCGATGTAAATGATTTGCCGTCGATTCTTGTGCCATCCTCTAACACATATTCCAGCTTCCCATCTTTATTTGAAACAGAAACAACTTTACCGCTTTTCTCTTCCTCTCCGTCCATATAGCCAACAGTTTTACCGATGAGCATACTTGCTTCTAGCAAACTGTTCGTGTTGCCCGTGCCAGCTAATACTTCAGAAATGTTGCCTGGTGTCAGTTCTTTGCCGTCTTCCATAATAAAAATTACAGATCCATCGACAAACTTCGCAGCTTTAATGACGCCTGTTCCTTCATGAATGACCGGTTTGCCGTCTTCACCTTTTTCATCCGTCACTTCATGCCAACGGACATTTTTTCCAACAAATTGATTATATTGGATTAACTGCGTCTGATTTTGAGCGATAGCGAATTTTTCAAATGCGTTCGCTAGATTCATTGTCTGTTCCAAAGAAGAAAACTGCGCCATTTGTGCAATGAATTCGTTGTCTTTCATCGGATTTGTCGGATCTTGGTTTTGCAGTTGTGCGATGAGAATTTTCATGAAAGCGTCTTTTCCCATCGTATCGGGCCCAGTTTTACGTTGTTCCCGTTGCTTATTAAGCAAAAACATCGATTCCGTTATCGGTTTTTGGCCTTCTACCAATTGCCTACACCTCTAATTCAATTAAATATTCTTCAAAAGAAGTTTCGTCTTCTGGAGTATTGTTCTTTTGTTGTTCACTAGGCTGTTGCCTTTGTCTAAATTGCTCATTGAACGATTGTTCCCGATCACTACGTGAAGGATCTTGAATGGACTGTGAAATATCAATACGGTCCACTTGCAAATTCTGTTGGGCGAACGCGTGTCTGAGCTGATGCAATTGGCTATCTAACATCCCTTTTGCAAGTGAAGTGGAGGCCAGTATTCTTGCGGACAATACCCCATTTGCTTCATGTAACTCAATACGTATTTGCCCTAAATGTTCAGGGTACAACTTGATCAGCATCCTCGTTGACCCACCTACTTGTCCGAAGTTCGAGCGTTTCAACAGTAGTTGCATTTCTCGCATTAACGTTTCACTTCTATTTGAAGTGTTTGGTTCTTGAGACAACGAAAATTCCGTTTTTATTGATGCATGCGTCGTCGACGAAACATTTCCTTGAGATGTCGTATCCGGTTGTTTACTAGATGACCCATTGTCAGTAGATGAAGACTCATTCGACCGAACGATTTGTACATTTACTTTATCTTGCAACAACTGCATGTACCCCTGTTTACTTATAGGCGTAGTTTGCAATCTTGTCTGCAACTGTTCCAATGTCAGCTGATACATGGTTGTGAAACTAGACAATTTCTGTTCCATTGTGACGGTCATATCCGAATGAGCAGCGAGAAACTCTACCATTTTAAGGAAAGATACAACAGATACCTTTTCGTTAGGAGTTAGGTTCTTATCCATCGTCTCGCCTAGTTTTTCATAAAATGCAACTCCAACCTCTTCTAGAAAACCGATCATTGTCCAAACATCAACCGTCTCTAACTGATGATTGAATTCTTCTTCAGGAAGTCCAGCTTCTACGAACAATTTTTTTAAGTCGTCAAGAAACTGTTCTGGTTCCACCATAAGTGTAGCGAGGATTTCTTCGACACTCGATGCACTTGTTAACGAATTGATTGTTTCTGTCAATTCCGTTGAATCAAATCCTGGTATTGCGCTTAGTGCTTCTTTCAAATCTTCCAACGTATTCGCCTGTAGTACATCTTTCAAATAGTGCACGTCAATATTTCCACTTGATTGGCTACCAGACGAGTCTTTAGGTGTAGCCATCATCTGGCCAAATACTGATCCAAAGGATTTTGTAGAAGAACTTGATTGTTCATTCCCCAACTTTACGGTCGTTTGATTTCCAATAACGAGTGACTGTAGTGCGCTAATGTTCAATTTTTCACCCCCTTTCAATGTGTAAACTACTCAACTATTTCGTCATAAGGCTCGTATATTTTGCAGCATCTTCAGCAGACATCTTCTCTAAAATAGGTGCTAACACTTCCGGTTTTAATGCAGTAAGGATTTGTATCGCTTCAGCATCATTCATATTCGTAATGACGGGTGCTGCAGATTTAGCAGACATTTTCTCGAACGTCGAAATAATTTCCTTTACATCCCTTTTGTTATCTTCTTTCGCACGTTGCAAAGCTTCAATTTGACGTTGAAGATTTTCTTGTTCAGTTAACCATGCGTTCTTTTCGTCTTTGAACTGCTCCAGTTCTTCTTGTAACTTGTACACTTGTGACTCTTTTTCTTTGATTTCGGCTTGTAAAGATACAACGCGTTCTTCTATATCTGCAGCTAGTTCTTCATCTTCCACAGACTTCTTCTCAGTAGAGAATGGAAGAGAGGACGACATTTTTTTCATTTCGTCCAACACATTAATGTCTGCTACAAATGCAATGATTAATAGAACCATTGTTGTGAATAATAAAGGAATGAGTGTCCACATTAAGAGTGTTTGAAAAAGATTCGCTTTTTTAGCACCTTTTTCTACTTCATTCTTTGCTGCTAATTGTTTCGGTTTATTTACCACATTACCACCCTGTTTCTTTTCTATGGAACTTCATAGTCGACAATTCATCCAACAAGCTAGCTTCCACTTGTTCCAGTTCAGCTTGATAATGTTCTTGATCTTTTTCTTTCATTTTTTCAAATTTCTTTACTTCTATCGATCGCTCAAGCAGTTTCTCTTCAAACCATTTCATTTTTGAACGAGCTTTCATAACGGTCATTTGAAGACTGGCTATGCGTTTTTCAAGCGTATCGATGAATCGCACATAATGATGCACCTCGTTTATCATAAAACCTTGCTTCATTTTTTCTTGGTGCGCTTCGGAAACATCTTCTTTCTTCTTAAGCAGTTCATAAAGTTCAGTCGCAACTTTCTCAAACGATTCAACTGCTTTTTTATATTCGATTTCCGTTTCCGTTTTCTCCTGCTCCCGAAAACTGAGCACTTTGTCAAATCGATAGACATAAGGTTTCATCGTGTACCTCCTCCTGTTGCAAGTGAGATCAATTCCCCGATACTGTCTTCCATTCGAATATTATCTTTGTAACTCTGTTTCAAATAGGTCGTTATACGAGGTTCAAAGTCAATCGCATCATCGATTTCTTTTGACGTACCCCGTTTATAAGCACCAATATTAATGAGGTCTTCGGATTTATTGAATGTATAGTATAATTCCCTCAATTTTTCAGCGGCTCTCACATGTTCTGGTGAAGCGATATGGTTCATAAGTCGGCTGACACTTTTTAACACGTTGATTGCTGGGTATTGTCCTTTATTTGCTAACGTACGATCTAATACGATATGACCATCGAGAATACCACGAACAGCGTCTGCAATCGGTTCATTCATATCATCGCCGTCGACAAGAACGGTGTAAAAAGCTGTAATGGCTCCCACTTCATTTGTCCCAGTACGCTCAAGAAGCTTTGGCATTACTGAAAAGACGGAGGGTGTATATCCTCTAGTCGCAGGTGGCTCACCAACTGCTAAACCAATTTCCCTCTGAGCCATTGCTACACGTGTAACAGAATCCATCATCAGCATGACGTTCATGCCTTTGTCACGAAAATATTCCGCGATAGCTGTCGCAGTCAGCGCGCCTTTTATGCGCATTAACGCGGGTTGGTCGGATGTTGCTGCTACAACGATTGTGCGACTGAGTCCTTCAGGTCCCAAATCCCTCTCAATGAATTCGCGAACTTCCCTTCCACGTTCACCAATGAGTGCAATCACATTTAAATCTGCTGTCGTATTGCGTGCAATCATGCCAAGCAACGTACTTTTCCCAACACCAGAGCCTGCAAATATCCCTACCCTTTGTCCATTCCCTACCGTTAACATGCCATCAATTGCCTTCACACCAACTGCAAGCTGATCTTGAATCGGCAATCGGGACAAGACACTCGGCGGATCCTGTTCCGTTCTTACAGAAGATAAACCTTTAGGCAGTGGATACTGATCGATTGGATTGCCCATCGAATCGACGACCCTACCAATCAGCTCCATTCCAACCTTCACTTCAAGTGGTTTCCCTGTGCATTCAACTAAACACCCACTTGAAATATCACTGATTTTCGTGTAGGGCATTAAAATGACAATTTCTTCACGAAAACCGACGACTTCCGCCAAAATCGTGTCGTTTTTCCGCTCATTGTTTAAGTGGATGCGACAAACATCACCTATGGCACTTACCGGTCCTTGTGATTCGATCATGAGACCAACAACACGGACAACTCGTCCGAACTTCTTGAAAGTATGTAATTGCGGTATGACTTCAAGCAATTCTTCGGCTTTTTTCATCATCAGTCACCACTTTCCAACAGTTCGACAAGCTTTTCTTTCAGTTCGGATAATTGGTCTTTCACACTCGCAACAATTCGCCCTTGATTTGTTTCAATCATGCAATCATTACATTGCAAATCTTCATCAGCAAAGATGAAAAACGGTATATCAGGTGGAAATATTGCCATTAGTTCTGTACGATTTGACGATACAAGTTCAAAGTCTTCGAGCGAAACGAATAGCTTAATCTCTTTTGACTCTCTCGCTTCTTTTAATCCTTTTTTTACAATTGATAAAAATGATTCGTGATCTTCTTCTAGTACTCTTCCAAGAATTCGGCTTGCTGAGCGGATTGCTAGTTCCAGTATGAGTCTTTCTTGGGAGGCTAAATATTTCTGTGCATTTTCCTTGGAAGTCATCGTCACTTCATTCGCAATTTCGACAGCCGCATGCATATCCGAAAGGGCTTTGTTGCGCCCTTCTTCAAACCCTAATTGGAAAGCTTCCTCATAAGCTTGTTGCTGTAGTGCATTCTTTTCATGTACCCACGCTTCTTTAAGTGCGTCGATTTCCTGTTGTACAATACGTTTTTGCTCAAACCATTCATCTTGCTCGATTTCGATTGTCTGTCGAGCTTCTTTCAACAATCGATCCCGTTCAACGAAAAGGACTTCCTTCGTTAATGGCTCTTCTTCTATTTCTGACAGTGGATTGTGCAAGTTTCTTATTGTAATTTCTCTAGGGTTGCTATTCGTTGCAACCGTTTGAGAAGGACGAAAGATCTTAGACAATTACATCATCTCCCCCACCACGGGCTATAATGATTTCTCCAGAGTCTTCTAGTCTTCGAATGATGGAAACAATTCTTGCTTGCGCCTCTTCTACATCGCGCAATCGAACAGGACCCATGACTTCCATTTCCTCTTGGAATGATTCCGCCATACGTTGGGACATGTTTTTGAAGAGAATATTCCGTACTTCTTCACTTGAAACTTTCATTGACAGAATAAGATCTTCGTTTTCACATTCACGTACAATACGCTGAATGGATCGATTGTCGAGTGTAACGATATCTTCAAATACAAACATTCTTTTTCGAATTTCTTCTGCAAGCTCCGGGTCTTGAATTTCAAGTGCATCGAGAATGGTTTTTTCCGTCGCACGATCAACACCATTCAATACTTGAACAACTGCGTCAACGCCGCCTGTTTCAGTAAAGTCTTGTGTAACCGTCGATGACAGTTTTCGTTCAAGTACCGCTTCAATTTCACTAATGACTTCCGGTGAAGTCGATTCCATCGTGGCAATTCTTTTTGCAATGTCTGCCTGCACTTCTTGTGGAAGCGACGATAAAATCATTCCGGCTTGTTCTGCTTCTAAATAGGACAAGATTAATGCAATTGTTTGCGGGTGTTCGTTCTGGATGAAATTTAATATTTGACCAGGATCTGCTCTTCGTGCAAAGTCAAACGGGCGCACTTGCAATGAAGATGTAAGTCGATTAATAATAGCTTGCGCATGGTCTTTTCCGAGCGCTTTTTCAAGAACCGTCTTGGCATAGCCAATCCCTCCTTGAGAAATATAATCCTGCGCAAGTGCAATATTATGAAATTCCTCAATGATTTCATCTTTAATCGTTGCATCCACTTTTTTCACACTGGAAATTTCCAGTGTTAACCGCTCGATCTCCTCTTCCGTCAAATGTTTGTAAACTGCCGCTGAAACTTCAGGACCTAAAGAAATAAGGAGGAGTGCAGCTTTTTGTTTGCCATTCATACCTTTGTCTTTTTTCACCACTGTATTTCCTCCTTAATCCTCTGCAATCCAAGTACGTAATAATTTCGCAAATTCCTCAGGTTTGTCTTTCGCCATCTTCTCAAGCTGTTTTTTGCGTAAAGAAGATTCCGTTTCTTGTTCTTTATTAATATCTTCCACTTGTAGCGCTTCTCGTTGTTCTTCCATAATCAACTCATCTTCCATTGCACGTTCCTGCTTTTTGTTACGGAAGTAAGCGATTAACAGGAAGACGATTACGATTATTAGGACTGCACCAATTGCATAAACCCACCAAGGAATAGCTGGCGAAGTCGATTGTGGAACATTTGCCATTTTCCCATTAAACACTTGTGTTGAGATGGCGATTTTACTGTCCCAATACTCATCTGTCACATCTTGAGGTACGTAACTTTTGTCGATGGACGTACGGACGATTGTTTCTAGAATTGATGTGATGTCATCTTCCACTTCTGGTGTTAACGAAGAAAGATCATTAACGTTTGGTGGTTCAACCATGACTTGGATGCCAATGTCCCTTATCTTGTAAGGACTTTCCACAATATCTTTATGAATTCTGTTTACTTCGTTGTTAATGGTTTCTTCTAATCGTTCATAATCTCCATTTGCTGTATCCCCTTCTACATAAGAAGTTCGGTTATCTGATGGGTCTTCGCCCTCAGGCACACCGCCAGCAATCACTCCGTTCCCAGTAAACGATTCGGTAATTCTTTGGACACTAATCGCTAAACTGTCTAAATCTTCATCGACACGCTCTACTAAATCTTCTTGTCGTTTTTCTTGTTTAAAGTCGATATCTGTCGTTACAGAAACGACGACTTTATCTTGACCGACCATTGTACCAAGCATCGTCTGAACTTTTCTTTGCAAATCCCGTTCAAGTGTTTTCTTTAATTCCATTTGATCCACAACTACTGTTCCTGTCGATTCAGGTTGCAAATCAAAATACTCAGAGTACTGATTCATAATTGAAATATCTTCAGTCGATAAGTTTGGTATACTTTTTGACACCAAGTTATACAACGCTTTTATTTGTGCTTCTGTAAATTGGTGACCAGGTTCGGTATTCAACATAATGGCGGCACTAGCGTTTTGAACTGATTCATTGAGGAATACACTTTGTGTAGGCAGTGTAAGCATGACATTTGCATCCTTAACGCCTTCTACGCCTTTGATCAAATTGGCGAGTTCCGTTTGCATTGAAGCGAGCTTGATCATATTAAACTCGTTATCTGTCGTCCCGAATCCAGCGTTTTGAGAGAAAAAGGAATAGTCGATTTTCCCTGTATTCGGATAGCCTTCAGCAGCAAGTGTAACGAGCAAATCGTCTACACGATTTTTCGGGACAAGTATGGACGTCCCTCCAGGAGCAATTTGACTTGGCACCCCTAATACGTCCAACTCCTCTTTGATTCTGCCAATTTCAGCTCTAGAAACATCAGAATAGAGAGCGGCATATTCAGTCCTTGATAAGAAATAGGTTAGAACTGCGGCTAATGCGATGATTACAACTGCAGAGCCGATATAAGTCGTTTTTTGTCTTTTTGTGCGACTTGACCAGAACTGTTTGAGATCAGTTCCAATTTTCGTCATTCGTTCTTTCATTCTAATCCTCCGGTCTGCTTACTTAGTCAATAAATCCTTCATGAGTAAACGGGTTGTATTATACAGGCATCCGGATGATTTCCTGATAGGCTTCTACAACTTTGTTCCGCACTTCCATTGTTGCATTTAATGCAATTGAAGCTTTCTGAGCAGTGATCATCACATTGTGTAAATCGACATTTTCACCACGAATCAGTTTTTGTGTCATCCCGTCCGACTCGATTTGTTTTGTATTCACATCTTGTATTGCATTCTTTAAATATGTACCAAAGCTTTGTTGCGCTTCGAATGGTGTCTGTTGAACAGGTTGAAACGATTTAACTTGGCTCGCAAGGTTCCCTGTACTAAGTATTGATTGGATTGACATATGCACCGCTTCCTTTCTACTTCGTTATTTTCCAATTTCAAGAGCTTTCATTAACATCGATTTATTCGCATTGAGCACAGTGACGTTCGCTTCATAAGATCTCGTTGCAGACATGAGGTCAATCATTTCCCTTAAAGGATCAACATTCGGCATTTGGACATACCCTTCTTCGTTAGCATCAGGATGTGTTGGATCGAAAACAAGTTTAAAAGGCGTTTCACGGTCCTCCTTAATACTTGTGATCGTAACGCCGTTCCCAATTGACCTGCTTCTGTTATCGCGGCTTCCCATTGCTACATTCAACATGGAAGAGAACGCATTCTCTTGCGGCTTAAAACTAACCATTTTTCTACGGTATGGCTCCCATTCGCCATCTACCATTTTCCCGCGTGTTGTTTCGACATTCGCCATATTGGAAGATATGACATCCATACGAAGACGCTGTGCCGTCAAAGCTGAAGCAGACGTATTCAGACTATGAAAAATTGACACTTTTAACGGCCTCCTTTTATGACATTTTGCAATGAATTAAATTTGCTGTTAATGCGGTCGACCAAAGCATTGTAGTAAATTTGATTCGCTGCTAAATCCGCCTGTTCCTTATCCATATCCACACCATTGCCGTCTTGTCGATACTTTAGGCTAGATAATTTTGATACACCAGGTTGATATACTTTTGTTGAAAAATTAATATGACGTTCATTAGTCCGATAGGCATGAATCGGTTCGCTTTGTGCATTCTTTAGAACTTCATTGAAGCTTACTGTTTTCGCCCTGTAATTCGGCGTGTCGATATTTGCGATATTTTGCGCGATCATTTTCCCTTTGGTGGAGGAGTAATCTAATCCCTTCTCAAGCATCGAAATGGTTGAGCCGTACATATTCATCTGTTTTCACCTCATAGTTTCATAGAATGAACCTACTATTAATCTCGCAATTTTTTTCTTCATTCATTAAATCATATATCCTATTGTAGCGGATTTTGCCGAACTTTGTCTATCTTATATAGTAAGTTTCATTAGTTCAAAACAACCTTTTTATATCCATAAAAAATCCTTGTAACTAGTATTTAGGACTAAATACATAATCTTGAGTTTTGAATTATTTAATTATCATGATATCCAAGATTCCTTCTCAAAAAAATAACACTCCAACCAAAAATGGTTGAAGTGTTATTTTCACTAGCATAATCAGTTCTTTTGGTTTTCTAATTCCTCTAAGAACTTGCTGTTTAGTACCTTAATGTACGTTCCTTTCATACCAAGGGAACGCGACTCAATTACGCCTGCACTTTCAAGTTTACGTAGTGCGTTGACAATTACCGAACGAGTGATTCCAACACGATCAGCAATTTTTGAAGCTACTAATAGACCTTCGTTGCCATCAAGTTCTTTGAAGATGTGCTCAATTGCTTCATGCTCACTGTATGATAATGAATTAATCGCCATTTGAACAACCGCTTTGCTGCGTGCTTCCATTTCGATTTCTTCAGCACGCTCACGAAGGATTTCCATGCCAACTACAGTTGCTCCGTACTCAGCAAGGATTAAATCGTCTTCTGTGAACTTTTGTTGCAAACGTGCTAGCACAAGTGTTCCAAGACGTTCTCCACCACCGATGATCGGAACGATTGTCGTTAAGCCTTCTTTGAAGATTTCGCGCTCTTCTTCTGGGAATACTGTGTAATCGCTATATACATCGATATTCGAAGAAGTTTCATTCACTTCCGCTAATTTACGTGTATAGTCTTCAGGGAATTTACGGTCTTCAAACATTTTTTTCATACGCTCGTTTTCGATTTGCTGGTGGATTTCTAAACCAAGCAACTTACCTTTTCGACTAACGATAAACGCATTACACTCGATAACTGAACTTAATTTTTCAGCCATTTCTTTGAAATTAACAGGTTTCCCTGCTGTTTCTTGTAACATTGCATTGATTTTTCTTGTTTTTGCTAATAGTGCCATGACTATTTCCTCCTCTAAATTTCAAATGTGTTTAAGAATATTCTAAAGCTTTTCAATCATTAAATAAACTAAAATGTCTCATTTACAAGATAAAATGTGACAAATTTTTGTTCTTTGCGATTGTTTTCAACTTCTCATCGACATATGTCAACGTGATGGTAATCGACGTTGGACCAATTTCAGCCGCCTCATAAGAAAGTTCTTCTAACAATTTTTCTAAAATAGTATGCAACCGTCGAGCACCAATATTTTCTGTATTGTCATTTACATCAAAAGCAATTTCAGCAATTCTTTCAATTGCTTCATCTGTAAACTCTATACGTACATCTTCTGTAGCTAACAACTTTTTATACTGTGTTAGCAACGAAAAATCAGGTTCTTTCAAGATTCGAACAAAATCCTCTTTCGTAAGCTTATCCAATTCTACCCGAATCGGGAAACGCCCTTGCAACTCAGGTATGATATCAGATGGCTTTGACATATGAAAAGCCCCAGCTGCAATGAAAAGAATATAATCGGTTTTGACCGTACCGTATTTCGTTGTCACAGAAGAGCCTTCCACTATTGGTAAGATATCTCTTTGCACACCTTCTCGGGAAACATCTGCAGAAGAAGAACCACCATTCGAACGACTCGCAATCTTATCCATCTCGTCAATGAAGATAATACCTGATTGCTCCGTAAGTTCAACTGCTCTTCTCGCAATTTCCTCTTGGTCAATCAATTTGTCCGCCTCTTCTGCTTGCAAATGCTTTCTTGCGTCTTTTACACACATTTTCCGCTTCACCGTTTTCTTCGGCATAAAGGATGAAAACGCGTCTTGCATACTAGCGCCCATCTGTTCCATACCCGAACCTTGCAAAGCATCAAACATGGAAGGCTGCTGGGAAGTGACTTCAATCGTAATCATTTCCTCTTCCAATTCGCCTGCAGCGAGTCTATGAGCAATTTCCGATCGTTTACGACTCAACTCTTGCTTGTCAGAATCACTGCTAACATCCTCATCCGCTTTTTGACCAAACAACAGCTCAAACGGATTTTGCATGTTCCCTTTTTGTTTCTTCTCTGGAACTAAATAGTCGACTAATCGTTCTTCTGCAAGGCTCTCCGCCTGTCCTTTTACGGATTCACGCATTTCCTCGCGAACGATACGGACTCCCGCTTCAGTCAAATCCCTAATCATCGATTCGACATCTCTACCGACGTATCCGACTTCAGTAAATTTTGTCGCTTCCACTTTAACAAAAGGGGCGTTCACCAACTTTGCAATCCTTCTTGCAATTTCAGTCTTCCCAACACCGGTAGGTCCAATCATTAAAATGTTTTTAGGAATAACTTCACTTTTCTCTTCATGTGTCAAAAGACTCCTGCGGTACCGGTTACGCATCGCTACCGCAACTGCTCTTTTGGCTGCATGTTGTCCCACAATGTACCGATCGAGAAACATCGTCAACTCTCGAGGTGACATTTCCTGCTTCTTGTTCATGAAAGCACCTCCACAATAATTCTGTCATTTGTGTACACACACAATTCAGAAGCAGTTTCAAGTGCCGCTTTTGCAATTTGCTCAGCCGTGAGACCATTACCACTATGCTTCTTTAACGCACGGCCAGCAGCTAAGGCATAATTGCCACCGGAACCAATTGCTAATATGCCATCATCCGGTTCGATCACTTCCCCAGTTCCTGAAACAAGCAATAGGCGCTCTTTATCCATGACAAGTAGCATCGCTTCCAACTTTCTTAAAATCCGGTCTCCGCGCCATTCCTTCGCAAGTTCCACTGACGCACGCTCCAAATTTCCATTGAACTCCGCCAATTTCCCCTCGAACAGTTCAAACAGCGTAAAAGCGTCAGCTACCGAACCAGCGAATCCGGCAAGTATCTTATCATTGTAAAGTCTTCTTACTTTTTTAGCAGAATGTTTCATGACAACCGCTTCACCCATTGTCACTTGTCCATCACCTGACATTGCACATTCACCATTATGTCGAATGGCAAATATCGTCGTTGCGTGAAATTTCATATATCCATCCTCCTACGCTCGCGGATGAGTGTTCATATACGTTTTCCGCAAGTGTTCTTTTGTGATATGTGTATAAACTTGTGTCGAAGATAACTGACTATGTCCAAGAAGCTCCTGCACCGTTCTCATATCAGCGCCATTTGCCAATAAATGCGTGGCAAATGAATGGCGTATCATATGCGGGTATACCTTACCTTGTATAGCGGCATCCTTCATCATACTATCCAATACATGGCGAATTCCCCGAGCTGTAATTGGATCGCCTCGCAAATTGACAAACAAAGAGTAGTGCTTTTTTTGTTTCATCAATAAAGGACGACTGATTTCCAAATAGGATTCAAGAGCTTGTTGCGCAAAACTGCCAAATGGGATATAACGTTCTTTTCGACCTTTCCCCATAACTTTGACAATTCCCAATCCATTATCAATATCACCAAGTTTAATGGAAACTAATTCACTAACACGGACACCTGTCGCATAAAGCATTTCAAGAATCGCTTTATCTCTAACAGATTTCGGATGATCGCCTTCGCAAGCTGCAAAAAGTGCATCAAGTTCTTTCTCATAAAAAAAAGCCGGAAGCCGCTGTTCCTTCTTTGGATGGTGCAATAATCGGAAAGCATGATCTTTCATACCATACCGAGCGTTGCAAAACTTGTATAAAGACCGGATTGACGAAATTTTTCTCGATATCGTAACCCTCGATAATCCTCTATCATACAATCTCGTTACATACAGTCGAGCTTCAGGATAATCGACATTTGCTAAATCAACAATCCCTTCTTCACTTAAAAAAGCATAAAACTCTTCGATATCATGTTTGTACTCAGAGACTGTCAAAGATGAATAATTCTTTTCAAGTCGAATATAGGATATGTATTCATCAAGAAATACCGTCAATTCATTTTTTTGTTGCAAGTGTTTCACCCCCAACATGAATCACTTCATCCATCATACAGAATTTGAACACATTTGAAAAGTGGTTATTTTTTCTTTTATCAAAAAACAACTCCCCGACTTCCTTATCTAAAGAATAGGTAATCTACTAAGGAAGTTCCAAAGTCGTCCACGCTTCACTATACAGAATGTACTTAAGTTCAGCAACCGATTTGTATCAAGAAGTAAGACGTCAAACAATATTTTGTTCAAACCAGACACATTTTGTTCATTTTTTGGACAAATCTCAAAAGAGTCACTTGGTTAAGTATTAGTACCTTAATCCAAGTGACTCATTTTCATGTTAATTTTTCATATTGCAATACTGTTAACAAAGAAAATCAAAAGCACACACACTTCTTTCTCCACTTATTCTTGTGCATCCTCTTTATAGTCACATTCCGTACATTGGATCTGTACACCTTTCTTAAGTCGCTTTTCGACGAGGGTGTGCTGACATTTAGGACAAGGTCTTGCAATTGGCTTATCCCATGATACGTATTCACACTCAGGGTATCGGTCACAACCATAGAAAATCCTTTTCGTCTTGCTCTTCCGCTCAATTACTTGACCTTCTTTACAAGAAGGACATGTAACACCAATCGGTTTCACGATCGCTTTCGTATTTCTGCAATCAGGGAAGTTTGAACAAGCCATGAATTTCCCGTAACGCCCCATCTTGAACACCATCGGATTGCCACATAGTTCACAATCTTCTCCTGCCGGCTCATCTTTGATTTCAATTTTTTCCATCTCTTCGTCTGCAACTTTAACATGTTTCTCGAATTCTTTATAGAAATCATCAATGACTTGTACCCATCGAACTTTCCCATCTTCTACATCATCTAAGTTCTTTTCCATTTCTGCCGTAAATTCAATGTCGATAATATCCGGGAAATATTGATGAACGGCTTGGTGTACAATTTCACCGAGCTCCGTCGGTACAAATCGCTTTGCATCCAACGTGACGTAGCCACGCTTTTGAATCGTGTCCAATGTAGGTGCATAAGTCGATGGCCGGCCAATCCCGAGCTCTTCAAGCGTTTTAACAAGTCTCGCTTCTGTGTAACGTGGCGGTGGCTGGGTAAAGTGCTGTTTCGGTTCAATCGCAGTGCCTTTGATCCGTTCACCTTTTTCCAAAGGTGGTAAGATACCATCTTTTTTCTCTTCATGATCATCTTCACCTTCAATGTAGACTTTCATGAAACCTGGAAATTTCACTTCGGAGCCTGTTGCCCTGAATTTCACATCGCCATTCATAAGATCAGCAGTTACTGTGTCCAATACGGCAGGAGCCATTTGGCTTGCAACAAAGCGTTCCCAAATCAATTTGTATAGTCTGAGCTGGTCTCTCGATAAAAACGCTTTCATCGCATCAGGTGGCCTTAAAACTGATGTGGGTCTGACCGCTTCATGTGCATCTTGTGTATTTGCTGATTCCTTGGCTTTCACTTTAGATGTCGCAACGAACTCATTGCCGTACATCTTTTCGATATACTCCACTGCTTCGCCTTTTGCAGTATCAGATATTCTCGTCGAATCCGTTCTCATATACGTAATTAGACCGACAATGCCTTCTTTACCGGTATTGATTCCTTCGTACAATTGCTGAGCGAGCATCATCGTTTTCCGCGCTCTAAAATTCAGCTTTCGGGCCGCTTCTTGTTGCAAGGAAGATGTGGTAAACGGTGGCGCAGGATTTCTTCTTCTTTCCTTTTTGACGAGATTGACGATTGTAAATTCATCTTCTGTCATCCTGGAGAGTATCTCATCAACTTGTTGTCTATTTTCAAGCTTTATTTTTTTGTTTTCATCACCGTAAAATGTCGCTTCAAACACCTTGCCATGTTTCGAAAACTGGCCAGTGATGCTCCAGTACTCTTCAGGTGTAAATCCTTTAATTTCGTTTTCACGGTCAATAATCATCCGCAAAGCGACGGATTGGACGCGACCAGCTGACAGCCCTTTTTTTACTTTCTTCCAAAGGATTGGGCTAATGTTGTAACCTACAAGTCTATCCAACACCCTTCTCGCTTGCTGAGCATCCACACGATGCATATCAATTGGGCGTGGATTTTTAAATGAACCTTTAATTGCATCTTTTGTGATTTCATTAAACACCACTCGACAATCAGATTCGATATCTACGCCTAACTGATGTGCCAAGTGCCACGCAATCGCTTCCCCTTCTCTATCGGGGTCGGCTGCAAGAAAGATTTTCTTTGCTTTTTTTGCGTCCTTTTTCAACTCTTGTAAAATTGGACCTTTCCCACGAATCGTAATGTATTTCGGTTCATAGTTATTTTCTGTATCTACACCCATTTGGCTACGCGGTAAGTCTCTAAGGTGTCCGATCGAAGCTCTAACTTTATACTTCTTTCCTAAATAACGTTCAATAGTTTTCGCCTTTGCCGGCGATTCAACGATAACTAAGTAATCTGCCATTTTTCATGCTCCTCCTCATAGAGGTTCCTATTTATCCACCCGGTGGACAGTTTCATTCAATTTTGCCAATCTGTTAACCGAGAGTGCGGATGTAAAAGAATATCTGTTGCAAAATGTATAACAGATTTGAATTAAAATCAACCTTTTCAATATGAGGAACATTTTTCAACTCATTTAAACAGGCATGATTCCAGCGCTTGATAGCCGTTCCATATAGGTTTTGCCCCTTCTTCAATTAATTTATTCGGTCCGATAGACAAAGGCGAATGAATAGGGCCAGGCACCGCAAATACCGTTTTCCCATGATCTAGTGCATGGTCCACTGTACTCATCGTACCACTTTTCTCTTCAGATTCTGTAATGATGACAGCATTCGACAAGCCACTAATGATCCGGTTTCTCATCGGAAATGTCCATTTTGCTGGTCGCATATACGGAGGATACTCTGTAACTAACAAATGATTTGAAGCAAGTTCATCTGCCAAGGTACGGTTTTCATAAGGATAAAGGTGAAACAAACCGTGGCCAAGTACTGCTATTGTTTTACCGTTGTAGAACATTGTCGATTTGTGCGCCATTGTGTCTGCACCTTTTGCAAGACCAGAAACAATGACTGTTTCATTTGCAACGAGAGGAGGGATGATTTGCGACATCGCTTTTCTTGAGTACTCAGTCGCTTTCCGAGAACCGATAATAGCGATTTTTTTAGGGACATTAAGAAGGTGTTTGTCACCTTTTACATATAAAACTGAAGGAGGGTCGACTAACCATTTCAGCGAACTCGGGTAAGTTATATTCGTTATTGGAATCGGTATGATTTGCTCTTGTTGATAAAGTAGGGGGAAGGGGGTGTTTTCGTGTTGTAGTAATTGTTGATTCAACCGAGCTGCCTTTGAATGGGGGATTTGTAGCAGCCTTTGCAATTCTGATGTTCGAAAGCAAAATAGGTTTTCAAGAAACGGATCTTGGTCGATAATCAGCGCAATCTTGTTGTAAGGTACCGGGTAAACATAATGGAGTACAAGCATCCTACGATCAGTCTCTGACAGCATTATCATATTCTCCTCCATGTAAAATAGCAGCATGCAGATTCCTGCATGCCGCTCGTTTTACTTAATGTGTTTTACATTTTTCGTAAAGACCTTTTTCTTTAATCACTTTAATAAGCGTTTCACCAATTACAGATGGCGTATCAGCAACTTCGATACCTGCAGCATTCATCGCTTTGATTTTTTCAGCAGCAGTTCCTTTACCACCGGAGATAATCGCTCCTGCATGGCCCATACGCTTCCCTGGAGGTGCAGTTTGACCACCGATGAAGCCGACAACAGGTTTTGTCATGTTTGCTTTCACCCATTCAGCAGCCTCTTCTTCAGCCGTACCACCAATTTCACCGATCATGACGACCGCATAAGTTTCAGGGTCTTCATTGAAAGCTTTTAATACATCAATGAAATTCGTTCCGTTTACAGGATCCCCACCAATACCGACAGCAGTCGTTTGACCGATACCCGCTTGGCTTAATTGGTGTGTCGCTTCGTATGTCAATGTTCCAGAACGAGATACGACGCCAACATGACCTTTTGTATGGATGTAGCCTGGCATAATACCGATTTTACATTCATCAGCCGTAATGACACCTGGGCAGTTTGGTCCGACAAGACGCGTTTTCTTACCTTCCATGTAGCGCTTGACATTGATCATGTCGATTACTGGAATATGTTCTGTAATACAGATTGTCATATCCAATTCTGCGTCAACAGCTTCTAAAATCGCATCAGCAGCGAAAGGAGCTGGAACATAGATGACCGATACGTTAGCACCTGTCGCTTTTACCGCTTCTTCAACAGTATTAAAAACAGGCACTCCTTCAACTTCAGTTCCGCCTTTGCCCGGAGTGACTCCGCCGACGATTTTTGTACCATATTCAAGCATTTGTTTCGTATGGAAAAGTGCTGTAGACCCAGTAATACCTTGTACAATCACTTTTGTATCTTTATTAATATAAATTGCCATCGTTTGTCCCTGCCTTTCTTAGCCTACGAGTTCAACAATCTTTTGTGCACCGTCTGCCATCGTGTCAGCAGCGATGATGTTCAAACCTGATTCATTCAACAAAGCTTTACCTTTTTCGACATTTGTACCTTCCAAACGTACGACAAGTGGCACTTCAAGACCAACTTCTTTTGCAGCTGCAATAACACCTTCAGCAATGACGTCACATTTCATGATGCCACCGAAAATGTTAACGAAAATTCCTTTAACAGCTTCGTCGGAAAGAATGATTTTGAAAGCTTCAGTTACTTTTTCAGCAGTTGCACCGCCCCCAACATCAAGGAAGTTCGCCGGTGTTCCGCCATAGTAATTGATTGTATCCATTGTAGCCATCGCAAGACCCGCACCGTTAACCATGCAACCGATGTTTCCATCGAGGGAAATGTAGCTCAAGTCATACTTGGATGCTTCGATTTCCTTAGGATCTTCTTCATCAAAATCACGAAGTTCAACGATGTCTTTATGGCGATAAAGTGCATTATCGTCAAAGTTGAATTTTGCATCCAACCCTAATACGTTGTCATCACCTGTAACAACAAGTGGATTGATTTCAACGATTGAAGCGTCTTTTTCGACGAATACTTTATAAAGACCTAACATGAATTTAGCAGCCTTATTGACAAGGTGCGAAGGGATATTCATGTTGAATGCCATACGACGTGCTTGGTAACCTGTTAAGCCAACTACTGGATCAACAACTTCTTTAAAGATTTTTTCAGGCGTGTTTTCTGCAACTTCTTCGATGTCCATTCCGCCTTCTTCAGAACCCATTAATGTAATGCGATCTGTTGCACGGTCAACTACTAGACCAATATAGTATTCTTTTTTAATATCTGATCCTTCTTCAATAAGAAGACGTTTCACTTCTTTACCTTCGGGACCTGTTTGATGAGTGACAAGCGTTTTACCTAATAGCTCTTTTGCATACGCACGTACTTCGTCAAGATTTTTAGCGATTTTTACACCGCCAGCTTTACCGCGTCCACCAGCGTGGATTTGTGCTTTCACGACGATTACATCCGTAGTGAGCTCCTTTGCCGCTTTTACAGCTTCATCGGGAGAAAATGCTACCCGACCGTTTGAAACAGCTACACCATAATCGCGAAGCAACTGCTTTCCTTGATATTCATGGATATTCATCTTACATCCTCCAATCGAACTTGTAGCTAATAATTTACTGCCGTATCTATTGTAGACACAATGTCAAAGAATGTCCACAATTGTCTGCTACTCTTTTAGGTTTTTTTTGACACCATTCGTCATCCGCTTACTTATTTCGCCTTCACCATGCGCTCGATCTATATGGTAGATGTACGCAAACACTTCTGCAACAGCTTGGTACAGTTCTTCGGGTATCGATTCATTGACATTCAACTGACCGAGTAATTCGACCAATGTCGGGTCCTCTTGAATCGGAATGTTATGCTCTTGTGCCTTTGATAGGATATTTTCCGCAATTCTGCCTTTACCTTTCGCTATCAACTTTGGGGCTTCACCTGCTGCCGGATCATACGTGAGGGCAATGGCTTCCTTCCTAGTATGCTTCTTTTCAGTCATATCCGAAAGTCAACTCCTTGGTGCTCTTGAATGATTTCTTGCTGTCGTATAGCAGTTTCAGTCGACTCCTCGAACTTCTTGAACGATACTCCGGAAAGGATATACTTACTAGACGCCAGTCCTTCTTTCAGTCGTTCTCGGAAAAGGTCCCCAATCATTTTCAATCGGTCTTCCTCGTTGTAAATTGTGAGTGTAACAATTCGGTTTTGCACTTGCATATCAACTACTGTTTTGTCTAATGATGACAACTCAAGGTAAAACATGATTCTAGCAAATTCCGGATCAATTTTTCCATCATCCTTCATTCTCCCATTCCACTGCAATGTTGCATCGATTCGTTGTCCCAGTATTGACATAGGTAGTTGCATTACAATTTGCTGGTTTAGTCCCACTTCACCCGAATGCAACAAATGTCCATTCATTCTCGTCACAATCATCTCAGCTACATCACGTGTTTTGGTTGAGATAGAGGATCTTGCAATAAAGCAACTAGTTGCGGTTTTAGCCACTCCGAGCTTTTTTGGAAATCACCTTGTTGATGACCAATCGTAGCTTCATAATTCACTCCAAGTGAAGCGGTAATTGACTGCATCACCATTTGCATTGTTTTGCCGTCTATCGCGTTACTCACACTCGTTTGAGCTTCTTGAAGCAGTTGGTTCGTAATTGGTATATTCAGTTGTGCAATCCGTTGACTAATTAATGAGGCGTTTCCTAGCGCATTCTCACCAAACAATTTATGAAGAGCATTGGGAATGTTCACATCGAATGGCTGTTTTTGGCCTTGCTCGGCCATATGCTTTACAAGAATCTTTGTCAATTGTGCAGTGATTGGAGATGATGGCAATTCCGTAACCGAAAGTTTCTCAAGCGCTACTAGCAACTTCATCATTTGTTGTTTTTGCGGCTGTTCTAGAACAGTGTCTTGTTGGACTTCCGTCGCGAATTGTCGAATGCTTTGAAAAAGCTCTGTTGAATGGTGCAGCTTAGCATTTTTAATGATCGTTTCCAAGCGATCAATGATTGTTTGATTTGTTGAGAGGACATCTTTGTTTATTACTTTTTCTTGTCTGTTTAATTGACCATTCGGACTATGAATTTGGCTTTCTACTTGTCCTATAAGTTGATTCGTAAGTGTCGTTTGCAAATTTGCCATCGATGCTTGTTTCGGTAACAGTCCTACTGATTTCAGTAATTGCAGGATTTGAAAACGCTCTTGCTGCGGTACATTGTCATCCAATAACTTCACAACTGCGTGATGCAATAATGCATTGTCCATCGCCATCTTTGTAACTCCACTCAACGACTCTAAAGTAGAGAGGATCGAATGCTTCACAGCGGGTTGCAACCCTAGTTCTTCATCAAGCGCAACTTGCAAAGCTTGCAGTAGCTGGTGGAAACCTTCTTTCATTTCTACAGACATCAGTGAAGAGAAATGTTTTGGCGTAAGTGGCAGGCGAAGCTGCATCAATTTTTGTATCATCTGTAATGCTTCTCCACGGACTGCAACTGGTACTGACTTGAGAAGTTTCGTCGCGTCAATCAAGTTTTCACGGGTGAATGGAATTTTGTTTTTAATGAAATGAGCGAGTACGATTTGCATCTCTTTTGACTGTTGAAGTTGCATCCGATCCACGAGATTAGCCAATTGCTTTGACTGGTTATCTTGCGCTTGAATTGGCCCTGAAATGATTTTCAGTTGCAATTCAGGTTCGACAGCTTTCACTTGAAAATAATAGGCGTCTCCCGCTTTCATAGGCACTTCCAGTTTGGCCATCAACTTATGCTGCCCAATTTGAACTTCTGCAAGGTTACCAGGAAAGAATTGTTTAATCTGTCCTTTAAACATCTGCCCTTCTCTCAACGTTAAAGGGGGTTGTAACCGAATAGGCGGCTGAGGAGCTGTTTGTGGGATTAAAGGATGCGTCAATCTACTAAACCTCCTTCCAACATCGTCTTAATAGGCTCAAACGTCTTTCTATGGTGTTCACAAGGCCCATACAACCGTAGCGCCTCTAAGTGGTCAGCTGTTCCATATCCAGCGTTTTTAGCAAAGTGATACATCGGAAACTCTACATTCAGATCATCAAGTAATGCATCACGAGTCGTCTTCGCCAAGATGGATGCAGCTGCAATTGCCAAGCTTTTTGCATCCCCTTTAATAATGGACTCGGTTTGACAAGGAACTTGCAACGCCATCGCATCTGCCAGAACGATTGTCGGAGATGTGTCGAGTTGCAAAACTGCACGTTCCATTGATTCTTTCGTCGCTTGGTAAATGTTCACTTCATCAATACGTTCTGCGGATTGTATGTGAACAGCACAACTGAGTGCAATCTCTTTTATGACTTCCGCTAGTCTTTCTCTCTCTCGTTTCGCAATCTTCTTAGAGTCGTCCAATCCGATCAATTCTATAGGGTTCTCAGGTAATATGACAGCTGCACAAACGACAGGTCCAGCTAAAGGACCCCTTCCCGCTTCGTCCACTCCAGCTACAAGAGCGCCTTGAAACAATTTGTAGTTGTCATCAAACGCGATCTTTTCTTGTAAAGCTTGCTGTTTCAGCAGCTTTTTCTTATAATTCACGTTCCAACGATCTAGCGCTTTCTTCACACCAGCCCGTTCATCCATTTCAAGCTTTTTCATCCATGCCGACGGTTCTTCTTGGTCCATTAATAATTGTGTTATTTCTTTCACAGTCTTCACTCGATCACCCTGCCTGTTTATTTCAACGCACTTTTTCTTTATATCGGCTCTATTATGTAAATGTAACACCCTAGTAACAAGAAAAGGCCGAACGTCACGGATCAATCCGTGATAGTATCGACCTTTTCTGTACTGTTTTCTTCAGATACGAAGTCAAATGTCAACTTCCCTAAAAGCTCACTTCTAATATCTTGCACGATTAACTCCGACACTTTGTCGTAATCAATCTCTCCGCCTTGTGTGTACGTTTTTCGCGCTTCACCAATTTTCGTGAAAATTGCTTGAATGTCCTCATCGACTGTTGTGATGCCGTATCTCGCTTCAAGTCGATCCGGGTAATGATTTTCCAAAAAGCGTAGCCCAAAGACTGCTAAATTCTCCATGTTCACGATCGTGTCTTTTATCGCACCGGTTAACGCTAGTTTGTACCCTACAGCGGGATCTTCAAATTTTGGCCAAAGAATTCCCGGTGTATCTAACAGTTCCAATTCTTTTTCAAACTTTATCCATTGCTGTGCTTTCGTAACACCTGGCTTATTACCGGTTTTCGCAATGTTTTTCTTTGCTAAGCGATTAATTAATGTAGACTTTCCGACGTTCGGTATTCCAACGATCATAGCGCGAATTGCACCAGGCCGAATCCCTCTTTTTTTCATCCGTTCAATTTTGGGCGCAAGAATTTCCTTTGCAGCTTTTGTAACCGTTTGAAGTCCTTTTCCTTCAAACGAATTGATGGCAACGGCACGAATCCCTTTGGCGTCAAAATAACGTATCCATCGTTCCGTTTCTTTATCATCCGCCAAATCCATTTTGTTTAAGATGAGCAATCTTGGTTTTTGTTGAATAACTTCATCGATCATTGGATTTCGTGAGGATAAAGGTAATCGTGCATCAATTAATTCAAATACGATATCTACTAGCTTCAATTGTTCTGTAACTTCACGTCGTGCTTTGGCCATGTGCCCTGGAAACCATTGAATGGTCATCGGAACTCTCTCCTTTCATCAGTCAACGATTCCGAAATCTTTTATTGGCCAAAATACAAATTTTGTACTACCAATAATTTCATCGATTGATACTGCTCCAATATGTCTAGAGTCTTTACTTTTTCGACGGTTATCCCCCATTACAAATACATAGCCTTCAGGGACGGTTTGTCGATTAATTTTTTCTTCAAGTGTAAAATCCTCTGTCAGCGGTCCATCGTTCACTTCCGCTTTGTATTTATCCAAATAAGGCTCTTCTACCGCTTTACCGTTAATGTATAACGTATCGTCCCGATATTCCACTTCATCGCCCGGAAGACCGATGACGCGTTTAATATAGTCCTTTTTCTCGGGTGCATGGAAAACGACGATATCAAATCGATCAGGCTTACCGATTGTGTATCCGATTTTGTTCACAATCATTTTATCTCCATGTTCCAACGTCGGCATCATCGATACACCATCAACGACAATAGGTGTAAATAAAAATATACGAATAATCGCCGCCAAGCCAAAAGCGATTAATAACGCCTTAATCCATTCCCATGTTTCATTTTTCTTTTTCTCTTCGTTCATCACCAAAGCCTCCCGCCAACCTACTATATCTATTGTACATTCTAATGTTCATGGACGCAAAAAGAAACAGCGGAGATCGGCTCTCCGCTGTTTGCATTTTATCGAATTTCTTTAATACGTGCAGCTTTTCCGCGTAGGTTGCGAAGGTAGTACAATTTCGCACGGCGTACTTTACCACGACGAGTTACTTCAAGTTTAGCGATTTTTGGTGTGTGTACAGGGAATGTACGCTCAACACCTACACCGTTAGAGATTTTACGGACAGTGAAAGTTTCGCTGATTCCGCCTCCACGACGTTTAATGACAACACCTTCGAAGATTTGGATACGCTCACGCGTGCCCTCAACGATTTTAACGTGCAAGCGGACTGTGTCCCCAGGACGGAAATCTGGATGATCTGTACGAAGTTGTTCTTTTGTTACTTCTGCAATAATGTTTTGCATATTTTTCTCTCCTTATTCACAGATGCTCTTGCACTTCAATCCTTTGCAGCGGAACACCAGTTAGTATGTACTCCCCATAGAAGTACATAGTCGATAATAGCACAAAGGACTGCGAATTACAAGTTGCATCAGTCGTTTTTTTCTTCTATTAACCGTTTTAACACTTGTTGTTGGTGTGGCGTCAACGGCGCGTGTTCCAATAAGTCTTTCCGTCGTTCAAAGGTACGGATGACAGCTTGTTCCTCTCTCCACTTGTCAATCGCCGCATGGTTACCGGACAACAAGACTTCTGGAACTTTCATCCCTCTGAATTCAGACGGTCTTGTATATTGGGGATGCTCTAACAAACCAGTGGAGAACGAGTCGAGCACCGGTGAGTCAGTATTGCCCAGTACATTCGGCAATAGCCTGACGACACTATCAATCATCGCCATTGCAGCGATTTCTCCCCCTGTCAAAACAAAGTCACCTAACGATAGCTCATCTGTCACAAGGTGTTCCCGTATACGTTCATCGTACCCTTCATAATGGCCGCAAAGGAAAACAAGATGCTCTTCCTGCGCAAGTTCTTCTGCCTTTTTTTGGTTGAAACGCTCGCCTTGAGGACACATGAGGATGACACGCGGTTTCTTCGATGCATCGAGCGAGAGAGCATCTACGGCCGCAAAGAGCGGTTCTGCTTTAAGCACCATTCCCGCACCACCACCATAGGGATAGTCATCCACTTTGTGGTGTTTATTACCGGAGAATGATCTGAAATCAGTAACTGCAAAAGAAACAGCCCCGTTTTCTTGTGCCTTTTTCATAATCGACGTATGAAGTACTCCTTCAAACATTTCAGGGAACAACGATAAAACATCAATCTTCATCATGAAAGGAGCCCATCCATCGGTTCGATCACAATCCGTTTTTCGTCTACATCGACTTCTTTGACAATATCATCGATAAATGGAATGTACTGTGGTTTCCCCTCTTCAGGTGTTACAGTCCACACGTCATTCGCGCCAGTCTCTAATATGTCCGTAACTTTCCCAATTACATCGCCTGTGTTTGTAATTACTGTACAGCCGATGATTTCGTGGTAGTAAAACTCACCTTCATCCAAATCACCTAGCTGCTTTTCCGATACTTTTAGAATACCGTCTCGATACTTCTCCACATCGCCTATTGAATAATGATGTTCGAATGTAAGGAGATCGAAATTCTTGTGGCGACGGTGACTGGCGACAGTCAATTGGATCGGCTTTTTTTCATTCGGCATGAACAAAGATAACTCACTGCCTATCGCATATCTTTCTTCTGGAAAGTGCGTACGGGAGATGACGCGTACTTCCCCATTTATGCCGTGCGTATTTACGATCTTACCAACATTAAACCATTGCATCCTTGCACCTTCCTTTACACTACGTTTAGTATTGCACAAATCTCGATGAATAGACAAAAAAGGAAGGAACATGAGCTCCCTCCTTCTTTACAGGTTGTGATGATACGGCAACTCTTGCTACCGATCAATCAATGATATCAAGGTAAACTTTCTTACCATGGTGACTGCCTGCTGCTGAATAAACAATAGTTCGTATCGCTTTGGCAACACGACCCTGCTTTCCGATCACTTTCCCCATATCCTCAGGGTTGACGGAAAGTTTGTAAGTGACGCGATGAGGTTGTTCATCTTTGTCGACCTGTACATCTCCGGGATGATCGACTAACGGTTTGACAATCGTTTCAATCAGCTGCTTCATGTCCACCCCTCCTGTTTAACCTGCATTCGCAGGCATTTAAACGTGATTATTTTCCAAGTTTAGCGTTGTGGAATTTCTCCATAATGCCTTGTTCAGAAAACAGGTTACGTACTGTATCAGATGGTTTAGCACCAGTTTGTAGCCATTTTAGAGCCAACTCTTCGTTGATTTTAACTTCAGCTGGTTTTGTTAACGGGTTGTACGTACCAACTGTTTCGATTTGACGACCATCACGTGGTGAACGTGAATCTGCTACTACAATACGATAGAAAGGAGTTTTCTTTGCTCCCATACGTTTAAGACGAATTTTTACTGACATTTTTTCTTGCACCTCCGAATAGTTTCACACAAGATAGTATATTATCAAGGTTTCTCATGTTTGTAAAGTGTTTTTTCTTAACACCTAAAAATAATGTTGGAAAATCGTTCGATTATCTAAAGAACGAGTCGAATCCAGGCATTTTCATTTTCTTTTTACCTTTTTGTTGCATATTGGTCATTTGTTTGACCATTTTCTTCATTTCATCAAATTGCTTTAACAACCGGTTCACTTCTTGGATCGTCGTACCGGAACCTTTAGCAATTCGCTTTCTCCTACTTGCATTAATGATTTCTGGTGTTGTACGTTCAGCCGTCGTCATCGATTTTATGACCGCTTCGACTCTACCCATCTGACTTTCATCCACTTTAGCATTTTCGAGGCCTTTAATCTTTCCGGCACCAGGCATCATTTTAAGGATTTCATCAAGCGGACCCATCTTCTTCACTTGTTGTAGCTGGTCAAGGAAGTCGTCAAGCGTGAACGTTTGTGTTCTGAATTTCTGTTCCAACTCTTTCGCTTTTTCTTCATCGACGGACTCTTGCGCTTTTTCAATAAGCGACATGACGTCGCCCATCCCTAAAATCCTTGAAGCCATGCGTTCAGGATGGAAAGGTTCCAATGCGTCCATCTTTTCGCCCATCCCGACAAATTTAATCGGTTTTTCGGTAACAGAACGGATGGACAATGCTGCTCCACCACGTGTATCACCGTCCAACTTGGTCAATACGACTCCCGTAATACCGATCGCTTCATCGAATGATTTTGCAACATTGACTGCATCTTGACCTGTCATTGCGTCGACAACGAGGAATACTTCGTCCGGTTTGCTCAATGCACGAATGTCTTTCAATTCCTGCATAAGCGCTTCATCGACATGCAAACGACCCGCTGTATCGATGATCACCACGTCATGGTGTTCCTTCTCCGCTTCCGCAAGCGCTTGGCGTGCAATTTCCACAGGTGAAACTTCAGTCCCTAACGAAAAGACTGGTAACGTCAATTGTTTGCCTAGGGTCTCCAGCTGTTGAATCGCCGCCGGACGATAGACGTCAGCTGCGACAAGTAGCGGCTTTTTGTTGTGCCGTTTCCGAAGTACAGTGGCCAATTTCCCTGTCGTCGTTGTCTTACCCGCACCTTGCAAACCGACCATCATGATGACTGTAGGAGACTTACGCGCAAATTGGATCGGATTTTGTTCTCCGCCCATCAGTGCAGTTAACTCATCCTTTACGATCTTCACGACTTGTTGGCCTGGTGTCAAACTTTTCATGACATCTTGCCCAACTGCCCGTTCACTGACAGTTTTAATGAATTCTTTTACGACTTTTAAATTGACGTCTGCTTCGATGAGCGCAAAACGTACTTCTCGCATCATCTCTTTAACGTCTGCTTCAGTTATTTTTCCCTTGCCCTTTATCTTTTGAAGCGTCCCTTGCAGGCGCTGGGCTAATCCTTCAAATGCCATGCACAGAGCCCCCTACTCATGATCTTTTAGCGTTTTCAACAGAGCACGCATTTTTTTCGCATTCTCATCATCTCCGCGGACGAGCTGCTCCAGTTGTTCCACAATTTCCATCCTATCTTGGAATTTAGAGAAAAGATTCAATTTGTTTTCATAGTCTTCCAACATCGCTTCTGTTCTTCGGACATTATCGTATACAGCTTGCCTAGATACATTATATTCCTCGGCAATCTCACCAAGTGAAAGATCATCCAAGTAATACAATTGCATGTAGACTCGTTGTTTTTCAGTTAATAGTGTCTGATAGAAATCATAGAGGAAGTTGACGCGTGTCGTTTTTTCAAGCATCTCTTCGCCTCCTCTTGTCATCTTAGTATGAGTTGTATGAACTGTCAAGTATTTTTACTTTAAAGCACAAACTGATCTGTTCATGGACTCATAAGAATTATTCGTCCGCCTCTTTTTCCAATCCTTCAGCAAAAAGTCCGTACACATATTTTTCTGGATCGAACGGTTGTAAATCGTCCATTCCTTCACCTAGTCCAACAAATTTCACAGGAATGTTCAATTTGTTGCGTATCGCCAAAACAATCCCGCCTTTTGCTGTTCCGTCCAATTTCGTCAACACGATACCTGTTACATTTGTTGCTTCTTTGAAAGTTTGTGCTTGGATAAGCGCATTTTGACCTGTTGTCGCATCTAAAGCTAGAAGGACTTCATGCGGCGCCCCTTCGATCTCTTTACCAATGACGCGGTGTACTTTTTCCAACTCATTCATCAAGTTCACTTTATTTTGCAATCGGCCAGCTGTATCGCATATCAGCACGTCCACCTTCCGATTTTTAGCCGCACGGATTGCATCATACATGACAGCAGCAGGATCGGAACCTTCCGACTGTCTAATCACTTCTACGCCTACACGTTCACCCCATACGACAAGTTGGTCGATCGCGCCAGCTCGAAACGTATCACCAGCAGCAAGCATAACCGTTTTCCCTTCTGCCTTCAGACGAGCAGCCAACTTACCAATTGTCGTTGTCTTCCCGACACCATTGACACCTACCATCAAAATGACAGACAACTCGTTATCAAGGTTCAACTCGGTATCCAACTCTTCACCGTCTTTATAGATGTCCACAAGCTTTTCAGATATGACGGACTGGATACCTTCCGTGTTCTTAATGTTCTTTCGTTGTACTTCCCATCTTAGTTGATCGACGAGTTCCATTACCGTCTCAACACCGACATCCGCTTGTAACAGAAGTTCTTCAAGCTCTTCAAAGAAATCCTCATCCACTTCGCGGAAACGCGCTACAAGATCATTCACTTTGGAAGTAAATGATTGACGTGTTTTGGATAAACCATCTTTAAACTTTTCAGTTACGGTAACTGTTTCATTCGAACCTGTAATTTTCTCTTTCAATTTCTTGAAAAATGACATCTCAATTCTCTCCTATTCAATCGTTCGTTCTTTCATTCACCCTAACTGAGCATCTCAGCTGGCACTTCTGATAGCTTAACCGATATTAATTTCGATACACCTGATTCCTGCATAGTGATGCCGTAAAGCACATCCGCACCTTCCATCGTCCCTTTCCGATGTGTGATGACGATGAATTGAGTGTTATCGGAGAAACGCTTTAAGTATTTACTATAGCGGATGACATTCGCTTCATCCAATGCCGCTTCCACTTCGTCCAAAATACAAAATGGCACGGGTCTTACTTCAATAATTGAAAACAATAGTGTGATAGCAGTCAACGCACGCTCCCCACCAGATAAAAGACTTAAGTTCTGAAGTTTTTTTCCTGGCGGTCGTGCAATGATGTCGACACCTGTCTCAAGTAGATTGTCTGGTTGTGTAAGAATGAGATCCGCTTCGCCACCACCGAACATTTCTTTGAAAACATGGTGGAAACGACTTTTCACCGCGTTAAACGTCGCACCAAAGCGGACTTCCATTTCCCTGTCCATCTCAGACATCGCTTCATTCAGTGTATTTTTCGCTTCCACAAGGTCATTCCGTTGTTCAGTGAGGAATGCGTGCCGTTGAGCAACTTCTTCATATTCCTCAATTGCACTCGGATTAATTGGACCTAAAGTGTAAAGCTCTTCTTTCAGATTGTCGACACGGATCCTTGCCTGCTCAACATCGAATTGAACCTCTTCATCGAAATCAGGATATAAACCGTATTCATCCAATAATCGGTTTGTAATCGTTTCGTACTTTACTTCAAGCCTAGATAATGCAACATGGAGCGCATTGAGAGAAGAAACGAGCTCAGCTTCTTCGTGCCGTAAATCTTTTAAATGTTCTTCTTGTTGCAAGAGTAATCCGGAAATGCGAGCTTTGTTTTCCCTTTCTTGCGTTAAAGATGCTTCTACTGTTGATTTTTTCGTCGTCGCAATGTGAAGCTGTTCATTTATTTCTTCAGGGGTACTGTCAATTCCTTTTTCATGCTCCGTATAGAGAGCTAAATCTTTCTCTAAGGAATGAATTTTCGTTTCAAGCTGTTGTTGCGTAACTTCCATGTCGTTAAGCAATGATTGCTGGTGTGTTTTTTGTTCACGCAACACCGCCAACTGTTCGCGCAGATCATTGTTTCGATTCATCAATGTTTCTTCTTCGTTGCGTCTATCTGTCGCTAAACGCTCCAATGTCGATACTTCTTGTTGGATTGACTGTAATTTCCCTTGAACAGATTGATGACGGTTGAGTAGTTCCTCTTTTTCATTTGCCAATTGAGCCCCGATATTCGCTGAACCGAGTTGGCCTTTTTGCACGATAGAGAGTTCAGACTCCAAGCTTCTGATTTCCACGTCAAACTCACGAATAATTGAATCGGTTCTAAAGAGTACTTGTTGAAGTTGTTCGAGCTCGCGACGAAGCTTTTCGACATCATGCATGTGCTGAGCGACAAGCATTTTCGAATCTCCAATTTTTGTTTGAGCAGAATCGATGGAACGAGCCATCTTGCTCACTTGCGTGCGTAACATCTCTAGTTCAGCCTTCCGGGAAAAGACTGTTGACTGCCCTTTTACTCCACCACCTGTTAGAGAACCACCTGCATTTACCACATCGCCGTCCAACGTAACAATCCGATATTTATAACCAATCGATTTTGCAATCAAAGATGCACCTGCTAATGATTTAGCAACAATCGTCATGCCGAGAAGATTTTCTAAGATTGCTGTAAATTCAGGAGCCGTTTTTACGAGCGTATTCGCTGTACCGATGAACTCCTCGTTTTGAGCTGCAATTCGTAATTGTGCGGGTTGAAGCATGCGTGATTTAATGACATCACGTGGCAAAAAAGTCGCTCGCCCAGCATTTTTCTTTTTCAGGTAACCGATCGCTTGACGTGCCTGAGCTTCTGAAGCTGTCACGATATGTTGCATTGCACCACCTAATGCAGTTTCAATTGCCTTTATGTAGGTGTCTTCAACAGTTATCAATTCTGCAACTGCACCGTCAATCCCTTGCAAGTTACCTTCTTTGTTTGCAATCAATACCGCTTTAACACCTGAAAAGAAACCTGAAAAATCAGCTTCCAAACTTTCAATTGCACGTAACCGCCCTTGCATTTCTGATTGCTTGTTTAATGCTGTTTGCATGAACTGCTGTTGTGTACGTAAGTCTTCTTCTGCTGTTCGGTATGCATTTTCTACTGTTTGCAAACTTGCTTCGACTTGTTTTTTCTTTTCATTCACGGTTTGAAGTTCTTGTAAATGAATCGCTTTCTTTTCCGTAAGTTCAGACCGTTTTTCGCTCAATAAAATTGTTTGCTTAGAATTTCGATCTGTTGATAGTTTTTCACCTTGCAACCGTTCGTCAATATGCTTTAAATCATTTCGGATTGTTGCTTCTTCATTTAATAAATCAATATACGTAGACTTTAACTCATCAATTTCCATCTCTGTCTCTTTTACTGACCGCTTCAAAATTTGAGTGATTTCATTCATCTCTGTTTGTAACGTCAACATTTGAGAGGAGGTAACGGCTAATTTCTCTTTCGTTGCCGCTACTTTTTCGCTAATGAGTTCCTTCTCTTGCAGTTCAATGCTTAGGTCATGCTGAATTCGTTTGATTTGTTGTTCGGAATTTTTTTGTTTCTCAAGTGTTAGTAGGCGTCGCCCTTCCCACTTTTCAGCTTGTGCGCTTATTTCAACGAGTTGTTTTTGGAGATTTTCAATCCTCGTTTCAGAATTGGATAGCTCCATTTTATAGCTTTTCGACAGTTCTTCCACTGAAGTGAGTCTATTGACCAATTGGGTTCTTTGTTCTTTCATACTTTCCAATTGATGCGTTTTTTCGGTTATGTCTTTACGTAATTTAGATCCATCATAGTTCAGTAAACGAACATCCACTTCACGGATTTCCTCTGATAGTACATGGTGCCTCTTTGCCGCCCCTGCATTTTTCTCGAGCGGACCAATTCTAGTGTCTAATTCATTCAGAATGTCTAGCACACGGTGTAAATTATCTTCGGTTTCAAAAAGCTTATGCTCCGCCTTTTTCTTTCGCGTTTTATACTTTAAAACCCCAGCTGCTTCATCAAAAATACTTCTACGATCTTCAGGTCGACTATTTAATATTTCATCAACACGACCTTGAGAAATAATAGAAAATGCTTCTTTCCCAAGACCGGAATCCATGAATACGTCATTGATATCTTTTAATCTACATTGTTGACCATTTAATAAATAGTTACTTTCGCCCGAACGGAACACGCGGCGCGTTACGCTGATTTCAGTATAATCTAACGGAAAGAGACCATTCGTATTATCTAAGATGAGGGTTACTTCCGCAAAGTTCAGTGGTTTACGGGAATCACTTCCTGCAAAAATGACATCTTCCATTTTTGCACCACGCAATGATTTTGCGGATTGTTCACCAAGCACCCAGCGAATGGCATCTGTCACATTACTTTTTCCACTACCGTTCGGTCCAACAATAGCAGTTACACCAGGAACAAAATCAATGCCGATACGTTCCGCAAACGACTTGAATCCTATAATTTCAACTCTTTTTAAAAACACAATCAGCTCTCCCTTTCGGCCACTTTACCTGTTAACACATCGATGGCTTGACGGGCCGCTTCCTGCTCGGCTTCTTTTTTTGACCTTCCCGTACCTGTACCAAGTTCACGATTTTCAAGTTTTACAACGGTTACAAACTTTTTCGCATGCGCAGGACCGTTCTCACTTACAATTTCGTATTGAAGACTGCCGCTATTCGTTTGTTGCACAATTTCCTGCAGTCGACTTTTATAATCCATCACATGCGAAAAAGCACCGTTTCCGATTTTAGGGAAAAGCACATTCTCCAAAAACTTTGTTACTTGTTCCATGCCTTGATCTAAAAATAACGCACCTATGTAAGCTTCAAAAACATCTGCGAGCAGCGCGGGACGTAATCTTCCTCCCGTTTGCTCTTCGCCTTTCCCTAACAAAATGTATTCACCAAACCGGAGTTCATTTGATAGTTTTACAAGGGATGGTTCACAAACGATCGCAGCACGTAATTTTGTCAGCTCACCTTCACTCATAGTTGGTTCCGTTGCGTAAAGGTAACGCGAGACACCTAATTCCAGCACCGCATCCCCGAGAAATTCCAAGCGTTCATTGTCTGTAAAATTTTTACGGCGATGCTCATTTACATAAGACGAATGCGTAAATGCATGGTATAGGAGGTTCTCATCGTTGAAAACGACACCTAACTGCTTTTGGAGCTCTTCAAATTTTCTTTTCACTTCCACAGAAATGGTAGAAGCGTATTTACCTTTTGTATGTCGTTTGTTGTTATGCATGCAGACTCTACCTTTCAATTCATAGTGCTTCTAATTTTACATGGTTATGCGCCGACTTGCAAAACCGAAAAGAGATACTTTCATTCCTTTTCTTAACAAAAGAAAGGATGAAAGCATCTCATCGGGTTTCATTCAATAAGACATGAGTAATGAATAGCATTTACAGCAATTCACTAGCCTATGCTTTATTAGTTCACTTTTTCTTCGATATACTTCACAGCATCACCGACAGTGCCGATCTTTTCAGCATCGTCATCTGAAATTTCCATATCGAACTCATCTTCCAATTCCATTACTAACTCAACAACATCCAAAGAATCTGCGCCGAGATCGTCTTTGAAAGATGCTTCTGGTTTTACTTCACTCTCATCGACACCTAAACGGTCGACAACAACTTTCGTTACTCGTTCTAGTACTGACAACATAGTCACCTCCTCTCAAGAAATGCGGAGTGTGGCGGTTAGACCCGACTTCCCGCACCAATAACCCCTAGAGTACAAATCTTTAGTAGACCTATACAGGTTATTACATCACCATACCACCGTCAACATGTATTGTTTGACCTGTTATATAATCTGCATCGCTCGACAACAAGAATGCAACAGCGCCAGCAACATCTTCTGAAGAACCAAGTTTGCCTAATGGAATTGCAGACAACATTTGTTCTTTCACATCTTCCGGCAGTGCGTCTGTCATGTCTGTCGTAATGAAACCTGGTGCAACCGCATTGACTGTAATATTACGTGTCGCCAGTTCCTTAGCAGTCGTCTTCGTTAACCCGATGACTCCCGCTTTAGCAGCTACGTAGTTCGCTTGTCCGGGATTTCCGGTAACCCCGACGATCGATGCAAGGTTCACAATCTTCCCAGAGCGTTGCTTCATCATTTGACGTGTAACAGCTTTCGTACATAAGAAAACACCTTTTAGATTGATGTTGATGACATCATCCCATTCGTCTTCTTTCATACGCATTAACAGATTGTCACGCGTGATGCCTGCATTGTTTACGAGCATATCAATCGAGCCGAATGCTTCCATTGTCGCGTCAATCATCGCTTTCACTTGATCAGTTTCGGAAATATTTGCTTGAAACGCAATCGCCTCTCCACCAGCTTTTGTTATGGTTTCCACAACTTCAGCCGCTTTCGCTTCGCTGCCGCTATAATTGACAACGACTTTTGCTCCTTCTTCTCCGAGCAACAATGCAATTGCACGGCCAATGCCACGCGATGCACCTGTAACGATTGCTGTTTTCCCTGTAAATCTCCCCATACTTACCACCCTTTCGCTGCCTCAATAGCCGTTTGTAACGTTTCTTCGTCGTAAACAGGCAATACAGTTACAGAACGGTCAATCTTTTTTACGAGACCACTCAACACTTTGCCTGGACCACATTCAATAAAATGTGTGACGCCAAGATCTAGTAACGTCCGAACCGAATCTTCCCATCGTACTGGTGAATACAATTGTTCAACGAGTAATTCCTTAATCGTCTCTTTGTCAGAAACCGCTTGTGCATTCACATTCGCAATGACAGGAATGGATGCATCCTTCATCTCCAACTGATCTAAAGCTTCACGTAAATGTTCAGCTGCTGGTTGCATGAGCGACGAATGGAATGGACCACTAACGTCTAATGGAATTGCTCTTTTTGCGCCAGCCTCTTTAAGTGCTACACACGCTTTGTCCACGCCTTCTTTTGTTCCAGAAATAACGATTTGTCCAGGACAGTTCAAGTTGGCAGGTTGTACTGGAAATCCATCTGCAGTAATTGCATCCGTTACTTCAGCCAACTTCTCACCATCTAATCCAAGGATGGCTGCCATCGCGCCTTCTCCAGCAGGAACCGCCTCATTCATGAATAAACCGCGTTTCCGCACAACTGCTACACCATTTTCAAATGAAAGTGCACCTGACGCTACAAGTGCTGTGTATTCACCCAAACTATGTCCAGCCGTATAAGCAGGGACAATTCCCGCATCATTTAATCTTGCAGCGATCATTGCGCCAACCGTCAGCAATGCCGGCTGGGCGTTATACGTCACAGTAAGCTCTTCTTGCGGTCCTTCTTTCATTAAACGGCTCAAGTCTCCCCCAAGCACTTTATCCGCACCATCAAAGTACTGGCGACTCTCTTCCTTTGCTGCCAATTCAACGCCCATTCCAACTGATTGGGAGCCTTGCCCTGGAAAAACAAATGCAATTTTACTCATCCCATATCCACCTTTCCAACAGTCTGCCGTATCGTTTCACAAACATCGTATTCCACCATGGTTCTTGCTTGTCTAACCGCATTATAGATTGCATTCGCATTGGACGAGCCATGCGCTTTAATAACTGGCGAGTTTAAACCGAAAAGGCCTGCTCCCCCATACTCCGTATAATCCATTTTCTTCTTTAATCCACGAAGATCGTCTTTTACTAATGCAGCAGACAATTTGGATTTTAATGATGCACCGTAAACTTCTTTTAACATCGTAAAGAAGCTAGATGCCGTTCCTTCAATCGTTTTTAACGCCATATTGCCTGTAAATCCATCCGTTACGACGACATCTGCAACGCCATTCAACAGTTCTCGAGACTCCACATTTCCAACAAAATGTATTGGAGCTTCAGCAAGCAAATGATAAGCAGCTTTTGTCAATTCGTTCCCTTTTCCTTCTTCGGTACCGATATTTAATAGGCCAACACGTGGTTTACTAATACCACGGACTTTTTCCGCGTAAATACTGCCCATAATCGCATATTGCTGTAAGTGCACAGGCTTAGCATCTGCATTCGCCCCAACGTCCAAAAAAACGAACCCTTGTCCGTCGACAGTCGGTAATGTTGGAGATAATGCCGGTCGATCAATGCCATCTATGCGTCCTACGATGAACAGTCCGGCAGCCATAAGCGCACCTGTATTACCTGCTGATACACACGCATGTGCAGAACCCTCTTTTACAGCTTGCGCCATCTTCACCATCGAAGCATCTTTTTTACGTCGTATCGCACGTACCGGTTCATCTTCCGATTCGATTTTCTCCGTGCAATGAATGACGGTTATGCGTTCATGCTCCTTCAAAAAGGGACCCATCTTCGCTTCGTCTCCATAAATATGTATATGTATATCGTCAAATTCCATTACGCTTTTATAGGCACCCTCAATAATTTCACGCGGCGCATTGTCCCCACCCATACCATCTAAAGCAATAATCATTTTGTGTCCCTCCTGCCAAGTTCGGTTGTGTGGTACATTTGGAATTCACCCGTAAAGACCGTTTCATTCCCAACTGTAGACATAACCTCTACAAACATCCGCTTCCCACTTGACCGTCCTTTGTCAACAATAGCACGTGCAATGACACGGTCTCCGGCTTTCACCGGCTTTAGAAAATTGATAGTAGAAGTAACGGTCAATGCAAGTTCATCATCGAGTACAGCGACAGCTAATGAATTGGCTTGTGCAAAAAGATGATGCCCTCTCGCAATTCCATTACGTTGGAACACATGGTCTTCCGTCACATCAAAAATAGAAATCGCACGCTTGTCCAATTCAATATCGACAATTTCACCAATCACTTCGTCTGATTGCAACGATTTGACATCAGCTTCAATTGTTCTAGAGGCAACCGTCTTTAACCGTTCACGTAATTCTGGTATTCCACACTCCAAGCGATCTAACCGGATCGTCTGTACACTTACATTAAATTGTTTCGACAATTCTTCATCTGTCATAAAAGGATTCTGTTCAAGACTTACAGCAAGTTGACGTTGCCTTTCCCTCTTTGGAACTCTCACAAAATTCACCCTTCCGGATTAGCACTTGGTACTAATACCAGTATATTATCATAGTTCATCATAGATTTCTACAAAACATTAATGAAGGGTTCTCTCTTTTTCAATGAAGGAGTTCTCGTATACATGCCCCAAACTGAAATTGCAATACTCAGACCGTAAAAATCAGAATAAAAACACAGCATTCCCGGAGGAAAGACTATTAGATTGTAGACATACTCTAGAAATCAAGGGGTTGCCTACATTTCTTTACTTTACAATCGTATTAACTAGGAAAAGTTGATTTTCGCTGGGAGTGGAATTTAACGGCTCTTGACCGATTGCAGTTTTATACGCTCAAAGACAAAAGGGTTGGAAATCTTTTCGATTTCCAGCCCTTTTGTCTACAGTCTGTGGCGAGCCTCCTTGATGGATGCTCGCCTATAGTATTCTAAACTCAGTCTTCGAGAATGAATGTTCATTTAATCCATCCGCTCTTGCGAAAGCGCGCCGGATTGTTCCAAGTCTTCCCTAAGGAATTTGTATTCTGGAGAGGTCCAAAAGCTGTCCGATGATAGCATTTTCTCAGCATCTTGACGGGCCGTTTCGAGTGCACGGTAGTCATGGACAAGATCTGCCATTTTAAATTCAGGCATCCCACTTTGCTTTTTGCCGAAGAAATCGCCAGCCCCTCTTAGCTCGAGGTCCTTTTCGGCAAGGAGGAAACCATCATTCGTTTCCGTCATCGATTGCATTCGTTCTTTGCCTTCTTCGTTCTTCGGATCAGCAAGAAGGACACAGTATGATTGATCAGCACCCCGCCCTACCCTTCCCCGTAATTGGTGGAGTTGTGCTAATCCGAAACGGGTTGCATCGTAAATGAGCATAAATGTCGCATTCGGAACGTTTACACCGACTTCGACAACTGTTGTTGAAACGAGGCAATCGATTTTCCCATCACTAAAATCTCGCATGATCTCGTCCTTTTCATCCGGATGCAGACGCCCATGCATCAGCCCGACTGTATATCTGCCTGAAAAATGATGGGTGAGCTGCGCATGGACATCGACTGCATTTTGCACATCAAGCTTGTCCGATTCCTCTATCAGTGGACAAATTACATAAGCTTGGCGTCCCGCATGCAATTCTTTCTCCATCTTCCTTAAAACCGGCAATAATGATTCTTCTTTCAACCAATACGTTTCAATTTGCTTACGTCCTGCTGGCATTTCATCCAATATCGAAACATCCATTTCACCGAATGCCGTGATTGCCAAAGTTCTTGGGATTGGGGTGGCCGTCATAAAGAGTACATCTGGATTCAATCCTTTTTCCCTAAGAACGCGACGTTGTTCTACACCGAACCGATGTTGCTCATCTGTTATGACGAGACCCAATTTGGTAAAACTGACATCTGGTTGAATAAGGGCATGGGTACCAATTAAAAGATCGATTTCTCCGTTCGCTAAATTCTCCAATATATGTCTTCTCGCCTTTCCTTTTGTTGAACCTGAAAGAAAAGCGACTCGAACTCCAAATGGCTCTAGCCAGGCAGAAAGTGAATCAGCATGCTGTTCAGCAAGAATTTCGGTTGGAGCCATCAGGGCCCCTTGGAAGCCTGCGGTGATGGCCGCATAAAGAGCAATTGCAGCAACGACAGTCTTGCCCGAACCAACATCCCCTTGTAGAAGACGATTCATCCGACTTGAACTTTTTAATTCCGCACAAAGTTCGTTGACAACTCTTTTTTGTGCGCCTGTTAACTCAAACGGCAAGGAAGAAATAAATGCTTTCAACCGCTCCAAATCATATTGGATAGTTGTTCCTTTTTCCGCATCCTTACGAATTTTCTTCATCCCTATCATCTTCAATTGAAATTTAAGCAATTCTTCATAGACAAACCTTCTTCTCGCCTGTTTGACATCTGTTGGTGTCTTTGGGAAATGAACCATTTCCAATGCTTCATGAAGAGAAGGTAACATATACGTCTCAAGCAGCTCACTAGGCAGAATGTCTTTCATTTCTGCTCCATACAAATCCAAAGCTTGTCGCATATATTTTCTAAATGTCTTTTGATGCATGACATTTTTCAAACTGTAGACCGGTTCAAAGTCTGCTTGATCGGTTTTCGGTCCCTCTGAAAAATTACTGACATTGATCACTTGTCGACCGCGATCCCATTTTCCTGTAACTGTAACAGTCATGCCGATACTTAGGCGATCTTTTAAGTAATGTTGATTGAAAAAAACAGCTTTTACAAGGTGGGGGCCGACGAGTAGATGAATTTGTAAGCGAGATTTATTTTTACCTAAAAAAAGAACGGAAGGCTCACTTTGGACCCTTCCTTCAATCGTTACGCGTTCATTATGTGGAGTTTCAGCTAAGTCCTTCAATCGAAAATCTTCGTGTCGATACGGAAATGTATGGAGTAACTGTTCTACTGTTTCAATGCCGAGCTTTTGAAACTGTCCAGTAGCCGCTTTTCCAACACCTTTCAATACTTGGACAGAATCATGAATGGACGGTGTCATGGACCGCTTTGTCCTTCCCGAAAATTTCCGCTTCCAACCTTTTACCCGTCGGTGTAGCTGCCAAGCCACCTTTTGCTGTTTCTCGCAGTGCAGAAGGCATTGTTTGTCCGATCCGATACATGGCATCGATTACTTCATCCGTAGGAATTTTACTGACTACACCTGCTAACGCCATGTCCGCGCCAACTAATGCTTTTGCTGCACCCATCGCATTCCGTTTTACACACGGGACTTCAACCAGTCCAGCAACCGGATCACAAACAAGTCCAAGCATATTTTTCATGACGATTGAAAATGCTTCTGCGCTTTGTTGTGGCGTCCCTCCTGCCATTTCAACAATTGCAGCCGCAGCCATCGAAGCAGCTGAACCCGTTTCCGCCTGGCATCCGCCTGCAGCTCCGGAAATAGAAGCATTGTTCGCAACGACAAATCCAAAAGCACCTGATGTGAATAAATAATTCACCATCTGTTCACGAGTTGGATTCAACTTATCTTTCACGGCAAATAATGTACCTGGAACGATACCGGCCGCACCAGCAGTTGGCGTTGCACAAATCATCCCCATTGCGGCATTTACTTCATTCGTCGCGACCGCTTTACTGACTGCATCCAATAACAAGTCACCTGATAAGGATTTACCCGTTTTAATGTATTGTTGCAGCAATACTGCGTCTCCACCAGTCAAGCCAGAAGTCGATTTCACGCCTTGAAGTCCTTGTTCTACAGCACTTTCCATCACGGTTAAATTGTTATCCATTTGCGCAACAATCTCTTCACGCGAACGTCTAGTAATGAGCATTTCTTGTTCAATCATAATTTCTGAAATTGGTTTGTTTTGCTTTTCAGCGATGTCCACCAATTCTTTCACCGTTCCAAATAGAACTTCCATGTATTTGAACCTCCTTAATTTGCCAATGTGGATACTTGTGTTACGTTCGGTAAGGCTTGTAACTCATTTGTTAAAGATTCATCGAACATTTGGTCAACCTCAATAACCATGAGCGCCATCTTGCCCTTTTCTTTTCGTCCAACTTCCATATGGGCGATATTCATCCCTTGTGAAGCAATGACATTAGACACACTTGCAATGACGCCTGAACGGTCATCATGTACTACGAGCAATGCTGGAAAATGGCCTGATAAGCGCAATGGAAAGCCATTTAACTCGGTCACTTCCATCGTTCCACCGCCAATTGAAATTCCGACGAGTTCCATTTGCCCTTTGCTATCGCCAATAATAATCTTCGCTGTATTCGGATGATCAGCTTCTTCTTCCTCTGGTATGAACTCAAACGTCATGCCTAGAGCGGCTGCATCTTCAAATGAAGTCTTTATTCGTTCATCAAATGTATCGTAATCTAATAAACCACCAATGATCGCTACATCCGTCCCATGCCCTTTATACGTTTCTGCAAATGATCCATAGAGATGGATTTTTGCCCATTCTGGCTGTCTACCGAATAGATCCTGGCAACACGGCCAATTCTAGCGGCACCTGCAGTATGGGATGACGATGGTCCAATCATAACTGGTCCAATAATTTCAAACACCGATCTATACTTCAATCAAACTACCCCCTTCTTACAAGCAAAGCGCTTTCATCCATTCTACAATAAAGTATTCATAAAGACAAAAAGAGAAAACAGGGCTGTTCGGCAATCATTGAACTTGATTACCAGTAACAGCCCTGTGATGCATGTAAAATCACTCAACAGAAAGAATATATGGATAAAGTGGTTGTTTCCCGTTATATAATTCGACTTCCGTATGACTATAAGTCGACTCGACATAAGTCGCCATTGCAGTCGCTTCGTCTTCAGATACACCTTCTCCATAGATGATCGTCACAATCTCATCGTCTTCATCAATCAACGAATCAAGCAATGTTTTCATGACACTTTCTAACGAAGGTTCAGAAATGATGATTTTATTGCCCGCGAGGCCCATGAAGTCATCTTTCTTAATGTCGATCCCATCAATGGATGTGTCCCGGATTGAATGGGTCACTTGACCAGTTTTCACACCGGAAGCTGCCGCTGTCATCGACTTCTCATTGTCTTGTACAGTCGCTTCAGGGTTAAAAGCAAGAATCGCCGCGAGACCTTCAGGAACCGATTTTGTTTCAACAACAGCTGCTTCAATGCCACACACTTCTGCAGCTTGTTTTGCAGCCATGATAATGTTTTTGTTATTCGGTAAAATAATGACGCGTTCAGCTTGTACATCTTTTATCGCTTTAACGATATCTTCAGTAGAAGGATTCATCGTTTGTCCACCTTCTATAACTGCGGACGCACCGATGCTCTTTAACAGTTGTGCAATCCCTGAACCCATTGCAACCGTAACGAGGGCATACGGGTGTGCAACTGTTTCGTTTTTAGCAGAATGATCTGCCCCAACGATATCAATATGCTGTTGGCGCATATTCTCGATTTTAATGTTAATGAGTGAACCGTATTGTTGGGCATAATTCATTGCATCACCAGGTTGTTCTGTATGGATATGTACTTTCGCAATTTCATCATCTGAAATGACGAGCAATGAATCACCAAACTGACTGAGGTCTTGTCGGAAATCAGTTTCTACAAATGGCTTATTCACAGTCTTTTCATCTTCGAATTTCACCATGAATTCCGTACAATAGCCGAACTCAATATCTTCGGTATTCATGAAGCCTTGCACACCACGATGATGCTCAGCATTCACTAATTCATCCATTGAATCGACCACAATGCGTTCTGGTAGCGCTTCCCCTTTTAAACATGCGAGGAATCCTTCATACACGTACACGAGTCCTTGGCCACCACTATCTACGACACCTACCTCTTTTAAAACAGGCAATAAATCAGGCGTCCTTTTTAATGAAGCCTTAGACTCCTCTACGATCGCTTCCATTACGACAATCAAATCATCTGTCGTTTTAGCCACTTCCACACCTTTGTTGGCAGCATCCTTCGCAACAGTCAAAATCGTCCCTTCAACCGGCTTCATGACAGCTTTGTATGCCGTTTGAACACCAAATTCCAAGGACTCAGCGAATTTTACACTTGTCAGCTTGTCTTCAGATTCAACAGCTTTCCCGAAACCACGGAATAACTGAGAAAGGATGACACCTGAGTTTCCACGCGCACCCATTAACAATCCTTTAGATAATGCTTGTGCAGTCTTACCAATATGTTCAGAAACATTCGCTGCAGTCTCTTTCGCACCGGATGTCATCGACAAGTTCATATTTGTTCCTGTATCACCATCGGGTACTGGAAACACGTTTAGTGAATCGACATAGTCTGCGTTTTGATGAAGATGATGTGCACCCATCTTTACCATATCCGCAAATGTAACACCATCAATAAATTTCATTGATCTGTTTTCCTCCTTCTATCAGTTCGTCACCCGAACTCCTTGAACAAATACATTCACTGAAGCCACTGTTAACGATAAGATCTTTTTCAATGTATACATGACTTTGGATTGCACTTGGTATGCAACCTCTGAGATTTTTGTGCCATATCCTACGATGACATACATATCAATATGTGTCTCATCCCCGATATTTCGCACAATGACCCCTTTTGCATAATTCTCTTTTCCAAGGATATCAGTAAGACCATCCCGAATCTGATGCCGTGAAGCCATGCCGACAATTCCGTAACATTCGATTGTCGCCTCTCCTACCACTTGGGCTATGACGTCATTCGTAATATCTATCGTACCGTAATCGTTTTTTAACTCAATGGACATGAAACTTCCCCTCCTGCAACCGTAATCATACCAACATTGTACTATACACAAGGGCCGATGAAAAGCGGAAGATGGCGTTTAGCTGCGACTGGCATAAGACAGAACTGCGAAACGGCGCTCTTTGCCGTGCAGCAGGAATGGCTTATGACCCGAGCAGCTGCCATCTGGAGTCTGGATCAATGAAAAGCGGAAGAAGCCGTTTAGCTCCGACAAGTGCTGGAGGGATTGAAACAAAAGGCGCTTTTCCCTTTTGTCTTCAAGACCGAAGCGACTCGAGGAGCTGGCGACTGGAGCTGGATCAATGAAAAGCGGAAGTCGCCGGGAAGCTCCGACAAGCGCTGGAGGGATTGAATTTAATCGGTGTTATTACGTGAACAACGACAAATTCTTCAAATCTAACGCACATTCAATCATGTAAAGGCAATTCACTTGAAAGCAGCACGAAAAAAGGTTGCAAGCCCTTATTTCCTGTGATAAAGTATTATGGTATGCGAATTAGATAGTGAATCGCTTAATCAATATTAGCGAGGAGGTCATAAAAATGGCTAAAGAATGTGCAATTACTGGTCGCAAAGCACGTGCGGGTAACGCTCGTTCACACGCAATGAATGCTAACAGACGTACTTGGGGAGCAAACCTTCAAAAAGTCCGTATTCTTGTTAATGGTAAACCTAAACGTGTTTGGGTTTCTACAAGAGCACTCAAATCAGGTAAAGTACAACGCGTTTAATGAACATGAAAAAAATGACCACTACAGAATTCGTTGGACTGCTTGAAATGACAGTAGATGTCTCTTTTCAAAAAAATCCAATGACGTAATGTGTGGGTCATTCATGTAATGCGATAGTTATGTACGAACCGACTATACTTCAAAAGAAATGAAACGCCAGGCCGAATTCTTCAGCCTGACGTTTTTTCTTTTTTCTTTTTTCTGTTCCGTTGACTCGCTGTTGCAGACGCCTGGCTTTTCGACTTATCATCTTTCTGAAACACAACCATGCACTTACGGACAAAGCTACTGAGAAACTTCGGCATTGTAAACGTATAAACTCGCAATTCCCTGGCTCCTTTCAGGAATCTGAACTCCTTACCATTAAACATATGCCTTGGCGGAATGAGATAGTACAAACTTCTGCAATTGGTTCATTGCTTGTGAATCTTGTCATTCCCATTTCCAATGTCGCATTGACAGTCTCATACTTAAAGCCTGTTAACGTCAATCCCTCAACAGTCCGACCATACGAGAAAAATGACATATAAGGAAGTTCATCTTTTCTCTTCACCCTATGCACGCCAGGACGATAAAATGACAGTTCGTTTACACGATTACGAACAGAAAACCTAATTCCTTCATTTTGCTGTTGCATTCGATACATGAGGTGCAAGGCCGATTCAAAATGATCCAATCTTCCACCTGTAACCCCAATTAAAACAATTTCTTCAGGAGCATAGGCAATCGCTCTTTCCACTGCCAACTCTGTATCCGTTTCGTCTTTTTCAGCTTGAAACGTACCAACCTGTTCAACAACTGTTGCAATCTCCTGAAATTCCTCTGCACTTACAGAATCAAAATCTCCAACTGCTTCGATAGGGATAATACCGTTCCGTACAAGTTGAAGCGCACCTCGATCGACTCCGATAAAAATCGTTTCTGCATGCGCAAATTGCTGAAAATCAGGTAATTCTTCCCGAGGCCCCCCTGCACAAACGACGACCCTCTTCATCAGCCGATTACACTTTCCCCAGCAGTTTTGATGCGCTGTAAGGCTTCCGCACGATCTTCTGCATTATAAATTGCCGAGCCTGCAACAAAGATGGTTGCACCTGCTTCAACACAAGGAACGATTGTCTCCTCATTAATACCACCATCAATTTCTATTTCGATAGATAGTTCTCTTTCCTTAATAATCGCAGCAAGTTGACGGACTTTTGGGAGCACCGAGTGAATGAATTGCTGACCACCAAATCCGGGATTGACAGTCATGAATAAAACCATATCAATGTCTTCCAAGATATGCAGTATATGTTCCACAGGCGTATGTGGATTCAAAACTACGCCAGGTTTAACACCGAAAGAACGGATTAGCTGAATAGTACGGTGTAGATGTCTGCACGCTTCCACGTGAACTGTAATATAATCAGCACCCGCTTTTGCAAACTGCTCAATGTATGCATCCGGATTTTCAATCATTAGATGGACGTCAAGTGGTAATGTAGTAACTGGTCTTAATGCCTCTACAACAATCGGCCCCATCGTAATATTGGGAACGAAATGACCATCCATTACATCGATATGGATCAATTCTGCTCCTGCTTTTTCTACTTCTACGACTTCCTGAGCAAGCTTCGAAAAATTAGCTGCTAAAATGGACGGTGCAATTTTAATCATATTATGAATACCTCGGCTTTCGGTCAGTGATTTCTTGTAAAAATTGAACATAGTTGTCATATCGGGAACGAAGGATTTCTCCACTTTCCACTTTCGCTTTCACAGCACATCCCGGCTCTTTCATATGCATGCATCCTCTGAATTTACAAGCATGTGCACTGCTGGCCATCTCAATGAAATAGTCCTTCAGTTCTTCTTTTTCGATATGATCAAAATCAAGTGAACTGAAGCCAGGTGTATCTGCAATAAGACCTCCTGCCACTTCGATTAGCTCCACATGTCGCGTCGTATGTTTACCTCGCCCTAACGCTTCTGAAATGGCACCAGTTTTGAGCGCAAGTTCAGGAATCAGCGTATTTAATAAAGTAGACTTACCAACCCCTGATTGCCCAGCCAACACACTTGTTTTTTCAGTTACGAAGGGTTGCAACACGTCAAACAATGTAGCATCTTCAATAAAGGTCTGTATGATGTCATAGCCAATCGATTGATAGTAGTTGAGTGCTTCATTCGTTTGTAGCAGGCTTTCGTTATCCGCAATGTCCTTTTTTGTAGTGCATATAATCGGTTGAATGCCATAGGATTCAATGACAACAAGGAATCTGTCCAGCAAATGGAGACTGAAATCAGGTTCAACGATGGAAAAGACGAGCAACGCTTGGTCGATGTTTGAAACCGGTGGACGAACTAATTCATTCTTTCTTTCATGCACTTCAGTAATTGTAGCATCATTTGCTCCATCCGTGACAATCGTCACAAAATCCCCGACGAGCGGCGAGATACCACGATTCCGAAAGACACCTCGTCCTTTACATTGAATGAGTTCCCCATCTATTTCTACATAGTAGAAACCACTAATTGCTTTTCTAATTTGACCTTTTGGCATCCAATCCCTCTTCCTTAATCGATATCTTCGTAATTGATTGTTTCCTCTGCGATTTTAATATCATCCCTAAAGATCATATAACCGCCACGTTGACCTTCTTCCAATTCAATTGTTATTTTCTTCTTTGTATCTTCAATGATTTTAAATTCGTCTGCTGGATCTGTCATGGAATTGTTCAGGTCTTGTATATAGATTTTTATCACTTGAGGCACTGGCTCAGAGTCGCTATCCTCTTCTTCTGAACCTTCTTTTTGTTCATATGGAATTTCAATCGTACGGACTGCATATTTCACCAGTTTCTTTTCAGGTCCTTTCGACAATGCAACTTCAATTGTTGCGCCGATTTCCAAATTGGTATTTACGGATGGTTTTTGCCAAATGACATGCCCTTCTTCCACTGTATCATGGTGTTCCGCTTTCACAATTTTAATGGTGAATCCTGATTCTCTTTCATACGCTTTCAGTTCATCCTCTGTGTAATTCCTCAGATCAGCTACTGAACGTTTCTCTTTGCCCATGCTCACTTTAAAAACAATAGCTGTCTCTTCAGGAACAATATTCGTTCCGGCTACGGGGCTTTGTTCCACAATCCGTCCAACCGGTTCTTCGGAGTAGACAGGCTGAGGATCAATCGATTTAAAGTTGAAGCCTTGAAGGATACTTTCAATATCGTCATAATCCCTATTTACATAGTCATCCAATTCAATCGTTTCTTTCCCTTTACTCACATAGAGCGTAACAGAGGAGCCGACTTCCCTCATTTTCTCAGCTTCCGGAATTGTTCTAAATACCTGACCTGCTACAAATTCATCTGAATAATCTTCAATCTTTTCATTTACAACGAAGCCCTTGTCTTCTAATGCAGAAGCTGCTTCCACTTCATCCATGCCGACAACGTTCGGAACCACTTCTTTTTTCGGACCTAACAAACCTGGCAAAAAGACAATAAGCAGGGCGATTACCAATAAGGCAGAAAGGACCCCAACGATGATCGGCCATTTCTTCCTCTTCTTTTTAGGCACTTCAACAGGTGTCGGATTGACAGGTTCAATCACTTTCGTTTTTTCGTATTCCTCTGTAGGTTTAAGATCTGTTATGACTGGGATTGCTTTTGTTTTATCATCATCAAAAGGTACAGTGAATTTTTCTTCATGTTGCCTTTCTGGCAATAAGACGGTTAACAGATCATCGTACATTTCATCCGCTGACTGATAGCGATATGTAGCATCTTTCGCAGTAGCTTTTAATATGACATTCTCCACACTTTGGGGAATGTTTGGAAACGTTAAACGAACCGACGGTGTCTCTTCTTGAAGATGCTTCAGTGCAATGGCAACAGCTGTTTCAGCAGAAAATGGCAGCTTGCCAGTCAGTAATTCATAAAAAACAATCCCTAACGAATAAATATCCGATTTTTTTGTCGCCATACCGCCGCGCGCTTGTTCTGGAGATAAATAATGGACTGTTCCAATGACAGAGTTCGTCTTTGTATGGGATGTTGCACTTAACGCCATCGCAATGCCAAAGTCCGTAATTTTCACATCTCCGTCTGTATCCATTAAAATATTTTGCGGTTTTATGTCGCGGTGGATAATTCCATTGTGATGGGCATTTGCAATTGCCGAAACTAATTGCCTCATAATGCTGACTGCCTGTTCAGGATTCAACGGACCATTTGTATGAATGAATTTCTTTAATGTCTGGCCCTCGATATATTCCATCACAAAGTAATGAAGCTCCTCATCCTCACCGACATCGAAAATATTGACGATATGTGGATGTGTCAAACTCGTTGCTGATAACGCTTCACGTTGAAATCTTTTTTTCATATCTTGCTCATTGACAAAATCATAGTTTAATACTTTAATGGCTACATCCCGACCCAAAATGATATCATGCGCCAAATAGACTTTGGACATGCCACCTTCGCCGATTCCTCTAATAACTTCGTACCGGCCACCAATTCTTTTACCAATCATTGTGTACTCACCTCCACCTTTGAAGGTCCGGCCAATATGACGGAAATATTATCTTCGCCACCCATTTCGTTGGCAAGCTCAATCATTTTGACCGCTTTACTATGGAGGTCTCCATCACTTCTAACAATTGCATGAAGTTGTTCATTTGTCACTTTGTTACTCAATCCATCTGTGCAGATTAACAAGTAGGTATTGTCTTGTAAATCTAATTGATAAAAATCCGGTGATATCGTTCTTTCTGAACCAATTGCTCGCATAATCCAATTGCGCTGAGGATGATTCGCTGCTTCTTGTTCGGTGATTTCACCAGAATCCAACAAAACATTTACAAATGAATGATCTTTCGTCACTTGGACAATTGCAGACTCTGTAATTGTATAGACCCGACTATCCCCAATATGTGTCACAAGCCCTTTGTTACCATGCATGAGAACTGCATCCAAAGTGGTTCCCATTCCTTTGAAGTCTACATCGTTTTCTGCCGTTTCAAAAATCGTTCGATTAATGTCTAACACCGCTTCTTGAAGCCATTCGTTCCAATCTTCATGTGTCATGTCGATTGGATTTTCCACTTTCAAGAATAGCTCGCCAAGCATACGGACAGCGGTGGAACTGGCATAATCCCCACCACGATGCCCACCCATTCCATCCGCAATGACCGCTAATATGGGGCCTTCTTCTATCGTAAAAACTGCTGCACTATCTTCATTGACCGTACGTTTCTTCCCTATGTCCGACAGCACTTCGAATTGCACCACTCATTCCCCCCTTTTTAAGGTGCTGCACATTACTTTTTCTCGAATGCAGCTACAAAAAAACCGTCTCCACCAAAATGTTGTGGCAATACTTGCAACAAATGATTGTTCACTTTTACAGCTTCAATTTCCTTAAATGTCTCCAATGGTAGTAACGATACATCATCATGTTTCGCGAGGAACTTTTGCACCATGCCCTCATTTTCATCATAGTCGACCGTACAAGTACTATAGACGACTACGCCCCCTCTTTTCACTAAACGATAAGCCGTTTCAAGAAGCTCTTCTTGAATAGTGGTAAGCGCATGGATGTCCTTTTCAGTCTTGTTATATTTTATTTCCGGCTTTCGTCGGATGACTCCTAAACCACTGCAAGGTGCGTCAACAAGAATTCGATCGAACGATTCTGGTTCATATACTTCATCCAACTTACGGCTATCTCCACTTTTTGTATGAATGGATTGGATGCCTAGCCGTTTTGCATTTGATTCGATAAGCGTCAGTTTATGATCATGTAAATCATGTGCGTAGATTTCCCCACGATCACCCATTTTTTCTGCGATGAACGTCGTTTTACCACCAGGGGCTGCGCACATATCGAGCACTTTCATATCAGGTCGCACATCAAGTGCAAGCACGGGTAACATGGAGCTTTCATCTTGAATGGATAGGAGTCCGTTTGTGTACGCTTCCGTGTTCGCCAAGCTACCTGAAGGTGATTGAATACTTTCTGGAATAATTTCACCTTTCTTCACTTCAACACCTTCACGAGCTAATGCTGCAATCGCATCAGGTACATTCCCTTTAAGTGTATTCACTCTTGCTGTCATACGGGCGGGATGATTGTTTTCATGGGCCATTGCCAACGCTTCGTCTCTCCCGTACTGCTCTATCCAGCGACGGATCAGCCACGTCGGATGACTTGTCTCAATTGACATTCTTTCCACTTCATCCGTTATTTCCTCGATTGGTCGGACACCTTCTCGCAACACTGACCGTAATATACCGTTCACTGTAGGTGCGATTCTTTTATGTCCCCGTCTTTTTGCAATTTCCACAGCTTCATGAACAACGGCATGAGGCGGGATCTTTGTCAAATAAACAATTTGATAGATGGACAGCCGCAACAATTCACGAACCCAATGATCCAATTTCCCTCTCACAAACGGTTCCAAATAGTAATCCAACGTTATCCGGTGTTGCAATGTACCATATGTCAATTCAGTGAGTAAGCCACGATCTTTCGAATCAATATTGTATTTCTTGATCGTGCGGTTGAGCAGTAAATTACTGTATGCCTGATTTTCGTGGATTTCCAGTAAAATTGATAACGCGGCATCCCGTACATTACCGTTCCAGATTTTCTTTTTGTTCATCATTCGAATATATTCCCTTCAACCCATTTGGCGCCTACACCATTCATGAATTCTTCAGCAGTTAGTCGCTTTTTACCTGCAGGCTGTAACTCTGTAATAGCAATCGCTACGTCATCACCCGTTTTGATTATCAGTTTGTCCTTTAACCGTTTAACAATCTCACCTGGAGCTTTCCCTTCGACATCCGTTTGCATGTCCATTTTTTCAGCAGACCAAATTTTCACATTGTCCCCTTGGAAAACAGAGTATGCACCTGGCCACGGATATAATCCTCTAATCTGATTGTAAATCTCTACGCCGCTTCGGTTCCAATCAATTCGTTCTTGTTCCCTTGAAATATTGCTTGCAAATGTGACACGTTGCTCATCTTGAGGAATCCGGTCATTCGTACCGTTAATAATTGAAGGCAATGTATCTTTCAATAACTTCGTGCCTGCCACTGATAACTTTTCAAATAAGAGTCCTGTGTGGTCTTTTTCATCGATTGGTACGGTCACTTGGGAAATAATGTCCCCCGCATCCAATTTTTCTACCATATACATGATTGTCACACCAGTTTCGATTTCACCATCCATCACTGCTTGATGGATTGGCGCACCACCTCGATATTTTGGCAATAATGAAGCATGTACATTGACACAACCTAAGCGTGGAGCATCTAGCAATTCTTTCGGTAGAATTTGTCCATAAGCAGCGGTAACGATCAAGTCTGGCTGCATTCGAATGATTGAATCCAGCTCAGCTGATTTTCGCAGTTTTTCAGGTTGCAGTACGGGTAACCCTAACCGAAGTGCTTCTTGTTTGACAGGCGGTGGAGTAAGTACCCGTTTCCTTCCGACAGGTCGATCAGGTTGGGTGACGACCGCAATGACGTCATATCCATCATTATGGAGCATCGTCAAGACAGGTACCGAAAAATCCGGTGTCCCCATAAATACGATTTTAGTCATTCAACTCATCCTCTCCATCAACCGATTCGAACTCAGAAGGATCGACAATACGTTTAATTTTCGAATCAAAAAGGATACCATCCAAATGATCGATTTCATGTAAAATCGCTCGCGCTTCGTAATCTTCTGCTTCTAACTCATAAAGTGAGCCATCACGCTCTTGTGCTTCGATGCGTACAAAAAACGGCCGTTCCACTTCCCCATATAATCCTGGAAAGCTTAAGCAGCCTTCTACTTCAATCTCAGATCCTCCGACCGCTGTCACGACTGGGTTAACCATTTCGATGACCGGATCTCCTTCGCCCATATCCACAATTGCGACGCGGACCAATTCACCGATTTGTGGAGCAGCTAAACCGATCCCATCAGCAGCGATCATCGTTTCGTGCATATCGTCAAGTAGCTCTCCAAGTTTTTCATCGAACGTATCGACTTCCTTACATCTTTGCATCAATAACGGAGATGGTGTTTCTACAATTTTTCGTATTGCCATGTAAATTCCTCATTTCTATGCTGTTTAATAAATCGTAGAAGGGTCGACGTCGACAGACATGAGTAACCCTTCTTTTATCCAGTCTGTTCTGTACATTTTTATCAGTTGCTGAAGTGTATCGATCAGTTTCGGTTCTTTTTTGTATTTTATCAAACATTGGTAACGATATCTATTGTTCACGCGACTGATTGCCGCAGCTGCAGGACCGATGACAATTGTTTCTGGTGAAAGGGAACCTTTTAAAAAAGTTGTCCCTTTATCTGCAAACGCAACGACTTTCATTAAATCTTCATGAGAAAATTGGATTAATGTAATGTAAAAGAAAGGCGGGTAGCCGTATTGCTTCCTTGCTGTCATCTCCAATTGATAGAACGGTTCATAGTGCTGTGATTTTGACAATTCAATAGCGTAATGTTCAGGAGAATACGTTTGGATGAACACTTCTCCTGCTAGTTCATGCCGTCCAGCACGTCCGCTTACTTGCGTCATTAACTGGAACGTTTTTTCAGCTGCACGGAAATCAGCGAGATGCAAAGTTGTATCCGCTGCGAGTACACCGACTAAAGTGATATTTGGAAAGTCCAACCCTTTTGCAATCATTTGAGTGCCGAGTAAAATATCCGCTTTCCCTTCACTAAATTGGCGTAAAATCCTTTCATGTGCGCCCTTTTGCCGCGTTGTATCCACGTCCATCCGTAAGACGCGGGCGGTAGGAAAAAGCTTTGCAATCTCTTCTTCTGCTTTTTGAGTACCTGTACCAAAGAAACGGATATGTTCGCTTTCGCATTGGGGACAAACGAGCGGAACTTTCTCTTCATGCCCACAATAGTGACATTTTAATGACTCGTTCGCACGATGGTAGGTCAATGAAATATCACAGTTCGGACACTCGACCACCGTGCCGCAATCCCTGCATAATACGAAAGAAGAGAAGCCGCGTTTATTAAGAAACAGGACGATCTGCTCGTTCTTCTCCAAACGGATATGCATGGCATCCGCTAATTGTCTAGAAAACATTGAACGGTTTCCCTCTTTCAGTTCTTCTCGCATATCAACAACTGAAACGGCAGGCAATTGTTGGTTCTTTGCTCTCTTAGACAATTGCAATAATGTATAAACTCCTTTTGAGGCCCTAGCGTACGACTCCAAAGAAGGTGTTGCACTTCCTAGGACAACGGGACAATGAAAGGATTCCGACCTCCAGATCGCAACATCTCTCGCATGGTAACGAGGAGTGTCTTCTTGCTTATAAGTGGATTCGTGTTCTTCATCTAATATGATGATGCCGACATTTTCAAACGGAGCAAAAATAGCAGATCGTGCGCCAACTACTACCTTTACTTCTTTCCGATGAATTTTTCGCCATTCATCGTATTTTTCTCCAGCTGACAATCCGCTATGCATAACGGCTACAAGACCTCCAAAACGAGCTTGGAACCGCGCTGTCATTTGTGGTGTTAATGAAATCTCAGGTACAAGCACGATCGCTTCTTTCCCTTGTTTCAACACATGGCTGATTGCTTGTAAGTATACTTCCGTTTTACCACTTCCCGTAATACCATGGAGTAAAAATGTCTCTGCCTTGTTAGTAGTGGACGCAGCATTCACTTTATCCAGTGCTAGCTGTTGTTCCTCTGTCAGTTCATAGGGAATCTGTGCTTCTTGTAATTGGGATACACCCGGATCACGGTATGTTTCTTCATGACTTTCCGTTGCAGCCCCTTTTTCAATAACTGTCTTCAGTACTGCTTGTTGCACACCTGAAGCCTCGATGACTTTACTGGCTTCCATTGATTTACCTGCATGGTCTTTCATCCACTGAATGAGTTGTATTTGTTTTTTTGCATTCGAAGGAATTGTATCGAGTAAAGATGCTAAAGTGGATGAATCCTCAATATGAATCATTCGCACTTTTTTTACTTTTGTCTGTTGGCTGACAGAATTGTCAACAGTGATTATTCCTTGTGCAACATAATTCTTAATCATTTTCAACAATGAGGAACTGGTTACTTGCTTCAGGGGAATTCGTGTACGACCTTGCATCAAGTTTCGAAGATCTTCATCAATGATCGCATCCGGCTCTACAATGGTTATGAATTTCTCATACTTTGCACGCATTGCTGCAGGCAGCATGACTTGTAATGCGTCAATTTCATAGGAAAGTGTTTCACGCGCAACTATCTTCGCAATTGCGAGGAGCTCAGTCGAAAGGACCGGTTCTAAGTCAAGCAATTCATCGATTGCCTTCATTTTACTATTGGCGAGGTCTGTTTCCTGCTTCAAACGTGTGACATAGCCTACGACTTTCCGGGGTCCGAATGGAACTTTCACTCTTGCTCCACACTCAATGAGGGAACGCATTTCTTCCGGGACGACATAATCAAAAGGACGATCGATTGGATAAGCAGATACATCCACTATCACTTCAGCGATCATCGGTATGAAGTCCTTCTTCCTTTATGATCGTTTGAAGGAGAATCTTTGCTAATTCTCTTTTTTGCATCGCTTCAAATGCAATCGATTGTCCTGTATGTGTCAACAATGTTACTACATTCGTATCATTTCCAAATCCACCGGCCGGATCGGTTACATCGTTAACAATTATGTAATCCAAATTCTTTTTGTTCAATTTTGATTGACCATATGCCAATGCATCATTCGTTTCCGCAGCGAAACCAACGAGCAATTGATTTTTTTTTCGCTCCCCAAGTGTTTTCAAAATATCTGTCGTACGGACGAGCTCAATTTGTGTCTCCCCATCATTCTTCTTCATCTTTTGAGGATGCTGATCTTTCGGCTTATAGTCTGCCACAGCTGCTGACTTTATAACGATGGATGCATCCTCGTAATGCGTCAAGACAGCATCCAACATGTCAGCCGCACTTTCAACCGGAATTCTTTGTACGCCTGCTGGTACTGGCAAATCGACCGGCCCACTGATTAATACAGTTGTTGCCCCCATTGCAGCTGCAGCTTCCGCCATTGCGTAGCCCATTTTCCCACTTGAGAAATTGGATATGTATCGGACAGGGTCTATCCTTTCACGTGTCGGCCCGGCAGTTACGACAACTTTCTTCCCCTTTAACGGAAGATCAACTTTCTTTGCAAAGTGTTGTTTGAGTAATTCAACGATTTTTTCAGGTTCTTCCAGTCTGCCTTTGCCAACATATCCACACGCTAAAAAACCTTCTGCAGGCTCAATGAATTGATAACCGTCATCGTGCAATTGCTGAATGTTGCGAATGACTGATTTCTTCTCATACATGTGTACATTCATTGCCGGTGCAATCCATACCTGTGCAGTCGTAGCAAGCAATGTGGACGTCACCATATCATCTGCAATGCCATTTGCAATTTTCCCGATGGCATTGGCAGTTGCTGGAGCGACAATGACAAGATCCGCCCAATCCGCAAGATCAATATGTGCGATGACACGTGAATCCTTTTCATCAAACGTATCAAAATACACATCGTTACGAGAGAGGACTTGAAAAGAAAGTGGGGTAACAAATTCCATCGCTGATTTCGTCATGATTACTCTCACTTCCGCACCAGCTTGAGACAATTTACTTACGAGTGCAACGGCCTTATACACAGCAATTCCACCTGTCACACAGACAAGAATTTTTTTAGCTAACAACATACTCATCCTTTCTAGAAAATGCTTTGAGGACTTGTCCCCACACAAACTGCCATTTTGCCATCTTACATCAACTATACGATAAAAAACGAGAAACTCCCTGTGAAATTCTGTTTCAGAGGGAGTTTCACACAATTATGGCGAGATGCTTAGATTTCATCCTCGTAAACAATTGAAGCATCTTGTTGTTGTTTTGATAACGTACCCGCAGCGACTTCTTCCAATGCTTTACCGACATTTTTGTGCGATTTGTACGTGTGGAGCAATTCGTTTTTGCTTTCTTGCATCTCCCGTGCACGTTTCGCAGCAAGCGTTACGAGCGTGTATTTTGAATCAATTTTACTTTTTAATGAATCGACTGATGGATATAACATCTTTTATTCCCCTTCCAACATAAGTAAGTAGCGTTTTTCTACGCGTTCACGGCGACAATGTTCTGCAGTGACGATGGCATTGATGCGATCGCATGCTTTTGTCACTTCGTCATTTTCAACAACATAGTCATATAAGTTCATCATTTCAAGCTCATCGCGCGCCTTCAGGACACGGCTTGCGATGACATCTGCTTCCTCCGTCCCTCTGCCGACTAAACGGTCTTCAAGTTCAGACAAGCTAGGTGGAGCGAGGAAAATGAATAAGCCATCAGGTACCTTTTGGCGTACTTGCGCAGCGCCGACGACTTCTATTTCAAGAAAGACGTCCCTACCCGCATCAAGTGTCGCATTGACATAGTCGAGGGGCGTACCGTAGTAGTTCCCGACATACTCGGCATATTCTAATAGTTTCCCTTGTTCAATCAACCCTTCGAATTCGTCACGCGACTTAAAAAAATAATCGACGCCATCCTGTTCACCTTCTCGCGGACTTCTCGTCGTCATCGATATCGAATATTCGTAGTTTGTATCAGGTTGTTGAAAGAGCTCTTTTCTGACTGTCCCTTTCCCTACACCGGAAGGACCGGACAGGACAATCAGGAGTCCACGTTGTTTGTACATGCAATCCCTCTTCTATATGTAGTTTTTCGCTAGTAATGGTTCCTTCATCATAGCAAACATTCTTATCATATTATAACATATCTACTCGTGAGAGTGCTAAAATGGAACAAAACGTTTGAAAGAGGAATATACAATGGCATTTGACGGATTATTCACGGCAGCAATCGTAGAAGAGCTGCAAAAATTAAAAAACGGACGCATTTCTAAAATACATCAACCCAATACACAAGAAGTCATTATGCTCGTTAGGGCTGGAAAAAACAACTGTAAACTTCTCTTTTCCACACACCCTTCGTATTCACGTGTACAGTTGACGGATGAAACAATTACGAATCCACCTGAACCTCCGATGTTTTGTATGGTGTTACGCAAACATCTCGAAGGAGGCCTGATCCAGTCTATCGAACAAGCGGGTAATGACCGAATTATCACCTTTAACATTCGGGCAAAGAATGAAATTGGCGACGATATTAATCGGCAGCTAGTCATTGAAATCATGGGGAGACATAGCAATATGATTCTCGTAGACCCTGACCGAAGCATGATTATCGATAGTATTAAACATTTACCGCCTTCAGTCAACAGCTACAGAACGATTATGCCTGGGCAGCCATTTATCCCTGCCCCGCATCAAGACAAAATGAATCCGTTTAATGTGGATGAAGCGACTTTTCTGCAACTGCATCCTACATTGAACAGTGCAAAAGATTTTGTGACGAAATTCTCAGGATTTTCACCTACTCATGGAGAAGAACTCGCTTATCGACTACATGACCGTGAACCACATAAGGCATTCTTGCGTTTCAAAGAATTTCTTGCTTCATTCAAAGATGGCGAACAGACTCCTTCAATCGCACAAGTTGGTACGAAGACAGTTTTCTCGGCTACTCAATTGACATATGCAGACCAAACCATTGCCACTTTTTCAACAGTGGGCGAACTGCTAGACAAAGTCTATTTTGCACGCGCTGAACGGGAGCGCGTAAAATCGCAAGCAGCAGACTTGGAACGTTGGTTGGACAATGAAGTGGCGAAATTGAAACTAAAAATGGAAAAACTATCAAAAGAGCAAAAAGCTGCCGAAAAGCTGGATACTTTCCAACTATACGGAGAGCTGTTGACAGCGAATAGCTACGCAATTCAAAAAGGCGATGTTGAAGCAATCGTTGACAATTACTACGAGGAAGGAACAACCGTTACGATTCCTCTTGATCCTCGGAAAACACCGATTGAGAATGCTCAACGCTATTACGCCCGCTATACAAAAGCGAAAAATGCGCTTATTATGATTGCCGAACAACTTCAAAAAGCACAAGAGGACATTGCGTATTTTGAAATGATCAAACAGCAAGTGTTACAAGCATCGCCAAATGATATCGACGAAATACGTGAAGAGTTAGCAGAATTAGGCTTCATGCGCGCAAGACGTGGAAAGAAAAAATTGAAACCGAAAAAACCAACACCTGAATCGTATGTTTCTTCATCGGGAATAGCGATTTCAGTCGGCAAAAATAATAAACAAAATGATTATTTGACATTCAAAATTGCATCTAGGGATCATGTATGGCTCCATACAAAGGATATTCCCGGATCACATGTTGTCATCCATGCAGCGAGTCCAGACGAACAGACAATTGAAGAAGCTGCTGTTCTTTCTGCCTACTTTAGTAAAGCAAGAGGGTCTTCTTCCGTACCTGTTGATTTTACAGAAATCAGGCATGTGAAAAAGCCGAATGGATCGAAACCTGGCTTTGTCATTTATTTTGAACAAAAGACATTGTTCGTTACCCCTGATGAAGATATCGTGCGGAAACTAAAGAAATAACAACACTTTCAAAAAAGGAGCTGCTCGAATCATATGATTCAAGCGCTCCTTTTTAGTATGAACTTATTTCAGCAATCCTGCTTTTAACTTCCCGTGCCAATTAAGCAGTTCAGCAATTGAACCTTCAGCTATGGCACCACTTTCTTTCGCGGCATCTGTCAACGCCGCAAAATTTGTTAGACTTTCATAACGTAAATCTGCTTCAGCAAATGCCTGATCTGCACTTTCGAGTTCATATGTAAAGATGGAAACGACACCTGTCACAGCAACTTCCTCTGAACGAAGTGCTTCAACTGCATTCAGGCTGCTCCCACCTGTAGAAATTAAATCTTCGATAATGATTGCTTTGTCTGTCGGATGTACTTTCCCTTCAATTTGACGGCTACGGCCATGCCCTTTCGCTTTTGAACGGATATACACCATAGGCAAACCAAGAATATCCGCAACCCATGCCGCATGTGGAATTCCAGCTGTTGCCGTACCAGCAATCAATGTTGTTTCAGGAAAATGTTGTTTTATAAGCTCGGCTAACCCTTCAGCAATCTTTTTACGCCCAACCGGGTCAGACATCGTCAATCGGTTATCACAATAGATAGGCGATTGAATACCTGACGCCCAAGTAAATGGATCCGCAGGGCTTAACTCAACTGCCCCAACTTCTAATAAAATTTTCGCAATCTCTTTTTTATTCATCTTTACTCCATTCCTTTCCATCGAGCGTTAATCAGTTCATATGCTTCTCGAGGGTTATCTGCGCTAGTAATTGCTCTTCCAACAACAATGTGTGTAGATCCTTCTTTTCTCGCCTCTTCAGGTGTCGCAATCCGTTTTTGGTCGTGCGCACCACTTTCCGGCAAACGAATACCAGGTGTTACTTTTAAAAATTCAGGTCCACAAATTTCTGAGATGACCGCTGCCTCGTGCACCGAACAAACGACTCCATCTAGCCCAGCTTGCTTCGTAAGTTTCGCATAGTGCAAAACAGAATCTTGCAAAGTCGCTTGAATTAATTGCTCTTCTTGAACTTGTCTCTCATCAGTGGACGTCAATTGCGTCACACCGATGATGGACGGCCGTTTCATGCCTGCAGGCGTCCCTTTATCAAGTCCTTCAAGTGCGGCTTCCATCATTGTTTTCCCGCCAGCCGCATGCACATTGACCAAATCGACGCCTAAACCAGCCAAAACTTCCATAGCCGATTTCACCGTGTTTGGTATGTCATGGAGCTTCAAATCTAAGAAGATGTCAAAACCGCGTTCCTTTAATTTCGCAATCATCGCGGGACCTTCTTTGTAGTAAAGCTGCATGCCAACTTTCACGTTGACATCGCCTTCAAATGCACGAAGGAAATCCATCGTTTTTTGTGCGGATTCAAAATCTAATGCAATAATAGGGGATGTTTTCATAAACGATGACTCCTTCCAATTAAATCTGTAATGTGTTCAATGCCTAACGCATCCATTTTAGCAGGCAGTTCTTCTATAATCGTCGGACAAACAAATGGATCGACAAAATTGGCAGTTCCAACTGCAACGGCACTTGCACCAACAGAAAGAAAATCGATGACATCTTCCGCATTTGAAACGCCTCCCATACCGATAATCGGTATGTTGACGACTTGACTTACTTCATACACCATGCGAATTGCAACTGGTTTCACTGCAGGACCCGACAAACCGCCTGTAACATTCGCAATGATTGGCCGCCCTGTTTTCTGATCTAAGCGCATACCGACTAATGTGTTAATCATCGTAATGCCGTCCGCTCCGCCTTCTTCAACCGCTTTAGCGATTGCTTTAATGTCTGTTACATTCGGTGAAAGTTTCACATACACCGGCACTTCAGAAACAGCCTTTACTGCAGCAGTCAAATCATGGGCTTGTTGAGGGTCTGTTCCGAATGTAATCCCACCACATTTAACGTTCGGACAGGAAATGTTAAGTTCCAATGCTTTGACGTTTGGTGCAGTTGATATTGTTTTCGCCACTTCAACATAATCAGCTGTCTCTGTTCCTGCAACGTTCGCGATAATTGGTACATCAAATTGTTCGAGCCACGGCAGTTCAGCTTCCATGACACCTTGCAAGCCGGGGTTTTGAAGACCGATTGCGTTTAACATGCCGGCAGCCGTTTCAGCAACACGAGGTGTAGGATTGCCAAATCGTGTTTCCAATGTTGTCGCCTTTATCATAATAGCCCCTAATTGCGATAAATCATACAAGTTTCCGTATTCTTTACCGAATCCGAAGCAGCCAGATGCCGGCATGATTGGATTTTTCAACTGTAAACCTGGCAATTCAATTGACAATCGATTCATATTGACACCACCCCTGCAGGAAATACTGGCCCATCTGAGCAGACCTTAATGTATGCTTTGTCCGTTTGATCGGTCGTTTGACATACACATGCAAAGCAAGCACCAATGCCACAACCCATCCGCTGTTCGAATGACAAGAACCCTTTTTTACCCGTATAAGCCGTTTGAACCGCGTTCAGCATCGGCATGGGACCACAACTATAGTAGGTCGCAAATTCTTCATCCAAGTTTTCCATAACATTCGTGACAAAACCTCCAGTCCCTAAGGAACCGTCGACAGTCGCAATATACGTATCACCGAGTTGCTTGAATTCTTCCTCATAAAAAGCGACATCTGCCGATTGGAACCCTAGCACATGTACACATTTTACGCCTTTAGCTGTCAACTGTTTGGACAGCTCATATAATGGCGGAACACCAATTCCTCCACCAATTAAAATAGCCGTTTCACCTGGAGCTGTTTCGTCTACTGGAAAGCCGTTTCCTAACGGGCCGAGCACGTCAACTTCATCGCCTTCTCGTTTCTTCGCGAGCATTGTAGTACCACGGCCTTCTGCACGGTAAATTATTGTCATCTCATTCAACTCATTACAAATTGAAGCAATGGAGATCGGCCTCCTTAACAATGGTTCGAACGAATCCGCTACACGGACATGGACAAACTGGCCAGGGGAAGTGATTTCCCCGACCAGCTTTCCAGTTAGTCTCATTTCAAAAATACCTTGAGCAATTTGACGTTGCGCCTTCACGATCATCTTATCTTGAAGGATCATACCGTCACCTGCTGTTTCGGCATTTCATCCGTTTGGAAGGTCATCGACTCGATTACACGTAACATCGCTTCTGCTGTATCAATCGATGTCAAACAAGGGATGCCGTTTTCGACGGATTCACGACGAATTCGGAAACCATCACGTTCAGGTTGTTTACCCTTCGTCAACGTGTTAATGACTAGTTGCGCATCGCCTTTTTGAATCACGTCAATCAACGTCGGCCCATTCGAACCGATTTTACCGACTGTTTTCACTTGAATTTGTGCTTCCTCTAACGTTCTTGCTGTACCTTCTGTTGCAAGGATTCGATAGCCGATGTTGATAAAACGCTTAGCCAAATCGACAATTTCTTCTTTATCTTTATCAGAAACTGTCATAAGCACAGAACCGTATTCTTTAATTTCCATTCCGGCTGCTACGAGTCCTTTATATAACGCTTTTTCTAAAGTGACATCTTTCCCCATGACTTCTCCTGTAGATTTCATTTCAGGTCCAAGCGTTATGTCTACACGGCGAAGTTTTGCGAAAGAGAATACAGGTACTTTTACATAGACACCAGCAGGTGCTTGTGCAAGCCCTGTCTCATATCCTTGATCGACGATTGATTGGCCAAGAATCGCTTTGGTTGCAATGTTAGCCATCGGTATATTTGTAATTTTGCTCATAAAAGGAACTGTACGACTTGAACGAGGGTTCACTTCAATGACGTATACTTGTCCTTCAGAGATGACAAATTGGATATTCAGTAATCCTTTGATGTTTAATCCGATTGCTAACCGTTTTGTATAATCCACGATCGTTTCTACCATCGCAGCTGAAAGGTTTTGCGGTGGATAGACAGCAATTGAGTCTCCAGAGTGGACACCAGCACGTTCAATATGCTCCATGATGCCAGGAATCACGACATTTTCTCCATCGCATATGCCATCCACTTCAATTTCAGTGCCCGTCAAATAACGATCGATGAGTACGGGATGTTCTGGACTTGCTTCCACTGCGTGTTCCATATAGTGCAACAATTCGTTTTCATGATAAACGATTTCCATTGCACGGCCACCAAGAACATACGATGGTCTTACGAGAACTGGATAACCAATTTCGTTTGCAATTGCTACGGCTTCAGACACTGACACAGCTGTTTTGCCAAGTGGCTGCGGAATACCAATTTCGTGTAATGCACGTTCGAATTTATCTCTGTTTTCCGCGCGATCGATATCTTCTAAGGACGTTCCTAAAATTTTCACGCCACGTTCTTCAAGACCTGCCGCTAAGTTAATTGCGGTTTGACCACCGAATTGCACGATGACGCCTTCCGGCTGCTCCAAATCAATGATATGCATGACGTCTTCAATCGTCAAAGGTTCAAAATACAGTTTATCGGAGATTGAAAAGTCTGTAGAAACCGTTTCTGGATTGTTGTTGATGATAATTGCTTCATAGCCCGCCTGTTGGATCGCCCAAACAGAGTGAACAGTAGCATAATCAAATTCCACTCCTTGCCCGATTCGAATTGGACCTGAACCGAGTACGACCACACTCTTTTTATCAGACTTGATCGACTCATTCTCCTCTTCGTACGTTCCATAGAAATACGGCGTATCGGACTCATACTCACCTGCACATGTATCGACTTTCTTATAAACTGGTACAATCCCATGCTCTTTTCGTAATGCATAGATTGAACGCTCTGATGTGTTCCAAAGTTGCGCAATCGTGACATCTGCAAAGCCCATTCGCTTTGCTTTGTAAAGAACTTCAATAGCATGTGGATTTGCTTTTAATTGCTCTTCAAACTGAACAATCTTCTCAAGTTTGCGAAGGAAGAATACATCAATCATACTCCATTCATGCAACGTTTCAACGGATACTCCTCTACGTAAAGCCTCTCCGATGAAGAAGAGACGTTCATCACCAGCTCGACGAATCCGTTTTTCAATCCACTCATTCGTCATATCTTCAGCATGTTTCAACGTCAGACCAAATTGCCCAGTCTCGAGTGAGCGAACAGCTTTTAGGATGGATTCTTCAAACGAACGGCCCATCGCCATTACTTCGCCTGTCGCTTTCATTTGTGTTCCAAGGTTCCGTTTAGCCGATTCAAATTTATCAAATGGCCAGCGAGGAATTTTTGTCACAACGTAATCGATCGTCGGCTCGAAGCATGCATATGTGGAACCTGTAACCGGGTTCATCATTTCATCCAGTGTCAAGCCGACCGCAATTTTTGCAGCAAGTTTAGCAATCGGATACCCCGTCGCTTTTGAAGCAAGTGCTGACGAACGACTAACCCTCGGGTTCACTTCAATAATGTAGTACTTAAAGCTATGTGGATCTAGTGCAAGCTGAACGTTACAACCGCCTTCAATTTTTAAAGCACGGATAATTTTCAACGATACATTTCGTAGCATCTGATTTTCACGGTCTGTCATTGTCTGGCAAGGTGCTGTAACAATTGAGTCCCCTGTATGGATTCCAACCGCATCAACATTTTCCATATTGCATACGACGATTGCGTTATCTGCTGAATCGCGCATCACTTCATATTCGATTTCTTTGTATCCTGCGATTGATTTTTCTAATAGACATTGTGTGACCGGGCTATATTTCAGTCCGCTTGCAACAATCTCCGTCAAATCTTTATCGTTATAGCAAATTCCGCCTCCTGTTCCACCTAACGTGAAGGCAGGTCGGACAATCACTGGATAGCCGATTTTTTCAACAAATGCGTATGCTTCGTCAAGGTTATGAATAATGTCACTTTCAGGAACAGGTTCTCCTAATTCATTCATAAGGGAACGGAATAGATCACGATCTTCGGCTTGGTGAATTGCATCGAGTTTTGTCCCTAGGATTTCGACATTTAACTCATCTAAAATACCGGATTCTTGTAGCTCAATCGCCATGTTCAGTCCTGTTTGCCCGCCAAGAGTTGGAAGGAGTGCATCCGGACGTTCTTTACGGATGATACGGCTGACAAAGTCAAGCGTGATTGGTTCAATATAAACTTTATCTGCAATTTCTGTATCGGTCATGATCGTTGCAGGGTTTGAGTTGATGAGGATAACACGGTATCCTTCTTCTTTTAGCGATAGGCAAGCTTGCGTACCCGCATAATCGAATTCTGCTGCTTGTCCGATAACAATTGGTCCTGATCCAATTACGAGAATCGTTTGTATGTCTTGTCTTTTAGGCATTGGTATTCTCCTCTCCATTACGTGCATTCATTAATTCAGCGAATCGATCAAACAAATGATTTGCATCTTCCGGTCCAGGCGAAGCTTCCGGATGGAATTGGACGGAGAATGCTGCATCTGTTTTACTTTGGATTCCCTCAATCGAACGGTCATTTAGTGCTCGATGCGTGATTTCAAGGGCCGTCCCTTCTATAGATGTTTCATCAATGCAGTAACCGTGACTTTGTGATGTCAATTCGGTTCTTCCTGTAAGTAAATCTTTCACAGGATAATTCCCACCACTATGGCCAATCTTCATTTTCATTGTTTTTGCACCATAGGATAGAGCTAATAACTGGTGGCCTAACCCAATGCCAAAAATAGGAGTCTTGCCGAGCAATTGCTTAATTGTTTCAACTGCCCCTTCAACGTCTTCCGGATTTCCAGGTCCGTTTGACAATAGAATGCCATCTGGCACTAATGCCATAATATCTTCTTTAGAAGTGTTATACGGAACAACGATGACATCATAATCACGTTTGTTCAACTCGCGGAGAATGCCGTGTTTTAATCCATAATCGATGACAACTACTCGTTTCCCTCGTCCCGGACTAGGATATGGTTTTTTCGTAGAAATCATTTCGACTACATTAGTAGGCGTCGTGAAATCAGCTACCTCATTCACAACTGCCTCCATGTCTAACTCTTCACCTGCGGCAGTCAGCTTACCTTTTAGGGAACCTTTTTGGCGTAAAATACGCGTCAACTTTCTCGTATCAATTCCTTCGATTCCCGGAATCCCTTTGAGCACAAGTAAATCACCAAGTGTCATCGAGCTGCGGAAGTTAGACGGTTCTTCGCTTAGTTCCCGAACGACCAGACCGTTGATAGCGGGTTCAATAGATTCATAGTCGTCGCGGTTGATGCCATAGTTTCCGATGAGAGGATATGTCATGACGACGATTTGACCAAAACCTGATGGATTCGAAATGGTTTCTTGGTAACCCGTCATACCCGTTGAAAATACAATTTCGCCGATAGAAGCGTTGTCCGATCCAAACGCAATTCCTTCAAATAGTGTTCCATCTTCTAAAACCAAATATCTTTTCTTCATCATTGACCATCCTTCCAGACGATTGATCCGCCATAAATTGTTGTTACCGGCCATCCAAAACATGTCCAGCCATCAAATGGTGTATTTTTCCCTTTAGACAAAAATGTTGTCCGATCAATTTGTTGCTCTTTATTCAAATCAATTAACACAAGATCTGCAGTTGCCCCGATATCAATTTTCCCATATGGCATGCCAAACACATTTGCTGGCTTTGCAGTCATCCAATCTATCAACTGTTTTAATGACCATTTCCCTTCCTTCACGAAATGCGTGTATAGAAGTGGGAAGGCTGTTTCAAATCCAGTGATACCAAATGGCGCTTTTGCAATTCCCGCACTTTTCTCCTCAGCCGTATGTGGCGCATGATCTGTTGCAATAAAGTCTAACGTACCGTCCATCAGACCCTCGCGCAATGCTTGTAAATCTTCTGTCCCTCGTAACGGTGGATTCATCTTCCAATCTGCGTCATCTCCAGGAATATCATGTTCTGTAAGAAGCAAATGGTGAGGACTCACTTCGGCAGTGACATGAATACCGGCTTTTTTCGCATCACGGATTACTCGCACCGACTCTTTCGTACTAACATGGCATACATGATAATGCGCCCCTGCTGCCTCAGCCAATAACACATCTCTTGCAATATGAACTGATTCCGCAATGGAAGGAATTCCAGGAAGTCCAAGTTCTTTATTGCGTATACCTTCATGCATTGCACCGCCATATATGAGGGTATTATCCTCACAATGAGCCACGATCGGCATATTAAGCTTAGCAGCATCTTGCATTGCTTCGTACATCATGCCAGCTTCTTGAACTCCAACTCCATCATCTGTAAAGGCAAAAGCGCCATGCTCTTTTAACTCTGTTAAGTTCGTCCGTTCTTTACCCGCTTCACGAATTGTGATCGATGCGTAAGGCAATACTCGGATTAACGCTTTTTCTTCAATCAATTGATTAACATGTGCTAGATTTTCTTTTGTATCTGGAACTGGACGCGTGTTAGGCATCGCACAAATTGTCGTATAACCGCCTTTTGCAGCAGCTAACGTACCTGTTTCGATCGTTTCTTTATGCTCACCGCCCGGTTCACGTAAATGGACATGGACATCTATGAAACCTGGTGCAAGAAACAAACCTTGCCCATCTATTACTTGTGCATCTTCAATCGACAAATCCTTGCCAATTTCAGCAATTTTATCACCGCTAATTCTTACGTCAGAAACGTATAATTCACCTGCATCGTTCAATAACTGCGCACCTTGTATGATTTTGTCCATGTCAATTCCTCCCTTTCAATACAGCTTCTAAAATTGCTGCCCGTATGTATACGCCATTTTCTACTTGCTTAAAAATCCTTGAACGCGCACATTCAATTAAACAATCTGCAATTTCCACATCGCGATTTACCGGCGCAGGATGCATAATGATTGCACGCTCTTTCATCATTCTTTCCCGTTCTACTGTGAGCCCGAATTGACGATGATATTCTTCTTTTGAAAAACTCGTTCCTTCTTCATGACGTTCGTGTTGCACCCTCAACAACATGACAACATCACTTTGCTCAAGCACGTCATCCCATTGATCCGTAGCGTCAACGTCGCCTGCCCATTCTTTCGGACAGAGGAATGTCACATTCGCACCTAGCCTTGTTAATGCATCTGCATTAGACTTTGCGACTCGACTATGAGAAATGTCCCCTGCGATTAACACGTTCAACCCTTTAAAGCTTCCAAATTCCTCTTGGATCGTAAACAGATCCAGTAACGATTGTGTTGGATGTTGGCCTGATCCATCCCCTGCATTGACGATGGCAACTTTTGTCTTCCCTTTAAGTTGATCATAGTATTTTTCTTCTGAATGTCGTATGACCACTGCGTCGAGTCCAATTTCTTCTAACGTTCGTACCGTATCGTATAGCGTTTCGCCTTTTAAAGCACTTGAAAATCCTGCTTCAAAAGGAATCACCTCAAGTCCAAGTTTTCGTTCTGCAACTTCAAAACTTGTCTTTGTACGTGTACTTGGTTCAAAAAACAAGTTGCTTACCATATAGTTACCCGGCAATTCACGCACCCCTAGGTGTTTGAATGTCTTTGCCCGTTCCAATAGACTATAGATTTCTTCAACTGATAAATCGCTCATCGCTACCAAATGGTTCATTCCGATGTCCCCTTCCTTGTAAAAAAAGAGCCTTTCCATGTACCGGAAAGGCTCGATGTGCATGACTGAACAATCGTCATCCATTGGAATGACAGTTCATCAACCGAACCTTTCCTTGTCTCACAGGACAATATTAAAAGGTCTATCTATTCTGTTGCTTCTTCTGCTAATGTTTCGTTTTTTCTACCTGGTAATAGGAGATTAAGCAAGACACCTACGATTGCCGCGAGTGCCATTCCACCTACTTGGAATGTTTCACTTACGTGAATGGAAGCTCCACCGATTCCAATCACGAGGATGACCGAGCAGATGACTAAATTTCGTTGTTCCCCAAAGTCCACTTTGTGATCGACGAGCATCCGTAGTCCTGAAGAAGCGATGATTCCAAAAAGCAGGATTGAGATGCCACCAAGTACTGCTTGAGGAATCGTTGATATAAGTGCCATCAACTTACCAACAAAAGAGAACCCGATTGCAAACACTGCTGCACCGATGATGACATAGACACTATACACACGTGTTATCGCCATGACACCAATATTTTCTCCGTAAGTCGTTTTAGGCGGTCCGCCAAGGAAACCACTTAGCAATGTTCCAAGCCCGTCACCGAGGAGGGAACGATTTAAACCAGGATCTTTAATCAAGTCCTTTTCCACTACCCGTCCTAATACTAGCTGGTGACCGATATGCTCTGAAATCGTGACGATAGATATCGGTACCATAATTGCAAGGAGTGTTGGTGTAATGACAAAGTCATAGTGGATTCCTGGTACTAAAAACGCGGGAATTTCAATCCAATCCGCTTTTACAACTGCTGTAAAGTCTACAATCCCTACTGCAGCTGAGTAGATGTAGCCTACAATGATACCGATGAGGACCGGCATCAAACTAACAACTCCTCTAAAAAACATGAGGCAGATGATTGCTGCAGCTAATGTGACAATCGCAGCCGAGAAGTGAAGGAGGTTATACACAGGTTCAGGGTTCCCTTCCACTTTAATCGTACTTGCCATCTGTACAGCAATCGGTGCCACTGCGAGACCGATTACCATGATGACAGGTCCAACTACGACTGGTGGTAATACTTTCATAATCCAATCTGAGCCCGTTGTCCAAATGAGCAGGGAGACGAGGGCGTAGACTAAGGCAACGAACATGCTGCCAATCATTGCACTTCCTATGCCTCCGGTGTCAGTCGCAGCTAGTATTGGTGCAATGAACGCGAAAGATGATCCTAAATAGGCTGGAACTTTAAATCGTGTTACAACAACAAAGATGAGTGTTGCGAGACCACTTGTCAGTAATGCGATTGCTGGGCTTAACCCGACTAACTGCGGAACTAATATTGTCGCGCCGAACATGGCAAACATATGCTGGAGGCTTAAGGCCAGCCATTTCCCTACTGGCGGCTTATCTTGTATATCTAATACCTTGTTGTCATTCATATGGTTGCCTCCGAAAAATTGATATTATTTAGTATGAATCGTTACGCCGTCTTTTCCATCTTCTTCACTGACACTAACAACTACACGTTCTTCACTTGAAGTAGGGATATTCTTTCCAACAAAGTCAGGTCTGATCGGCAGTTCACGGTGACCACGGTCGACTAACACAGCGAGTTGAATTGCCGCCGGTCTGCCTAAATCAATCACCGCATCCATTGCCGCACGCACCGTACGTCCTGTGTAGAGTACATCATCGACAAGGATGACTTTCTTTTCCGTTACATCATGTTGGATGTCAACTTGTTGGACAAGAGGCTCCTGATTGTGATGTTTCATCTGTAAATCATCGCGATATAAAGTGATATCTAATTCCCCGGTAAGAATTGCTTTTCCTTCAATTTGCGCGATTTTGTCTGCTAGGCGTTTTGCGAGGATCGCGCCTCTCGTCTTAATGCCTACTAAAATACATTGATCGATTCCCTTATTCTTCTCAATGATTTCATGGGCTATTCTCGTCACTGCACGAGTAATCGCTTGTTCGTCAAGGATTATCGCTTTTTCCGTCATGTCTTCCCCTCCATTATTTTCTGGTATCAGGTATACAGGATTTCTGCTTTTGCATCTGAGGTCTGCAGGATGCAGATCATGCAGTCGTTGCCACACGATGTGGCGAACTTAGACTGCGTTCCTCTACTGTGCAAGCGCCCTTCACTTTTGCATCGGCTAGCTCCGGGCGCTAGATGCTCGGATCATTAGCCAGCCCTGCTGCACGGCAAAGTGCGCCGTTTCGCATGTCCGTCTTATGCCTGAGGTCTGCAAGATGCAGATCATGCAGTCGTTGCCACACGACGTGGCGAACTTAGACTGCGCTCCTCTACTGAGCAAGCGCCCTCCGCTTTTGCATCGGCTAGCTCCGGGCGCTAGATGCTCGGGATCATAAGCCAGCCCTGCTGCACGGCAAAGTGCGCCGTTTCGCATGTCTGTCTTATGCCTGAGGTCTGCAGGATGCAGATCATGCAGTCGTTGCCACACGAGGTGGCGAACTTAGACTGCGTTCCTCTACTGAGCAAGCGCCCTTCGCTTTTGCATCGGCTAGCTCCGGGCGCTAGATGCTCGGGGTCATAAGCCAGCCCTGCTGCACGGCAAAGTGCGCCGTTTCGCATGTCTGTCTTATGCCTGTCGCATCTGGACAAGCGCCCTTCGCTTTTGCATAAAAAAAACCTCCTGCCGGAATGGCGGGAGGTTTATGTGCAGAAAAAAGCATACAATGGATAGACGTATAGCCAGGTATCCAATCGTACTTCCGTGCAACCTTCCCAGCCTCTCTGGACTGTCTTTAAAGGTATCGCTATTCAATTTCTGTTATTAGTATAGTGGGCAGTTTGAACTTTGTCAACGCTTTTCATTTTGCAATTGCGTAAGGAGTGTTTGAAAATCCTCAGGCAATGGTTGTGTGAATTCATAGTACTGCCCATTACGCGGATGCTCAAATCCGATTGTTCCTGCATGTAACGCTTGTCCATTAAATTCTATCGTCTTCTTAGGACCGTATTTTGGATCACCCGCTAATGGATAACCAATATATTTCATATGCACACGAATTTGGTGTGTTCTACCTGTTTCCAACTTACATTCTACAAGTGTAAAATTACCAAATCGCTCAAGCACTTTGAAGTGGGTTACGGCATGTTTCCCATTATCGACGATTGTCATACTTTGTCGGTCTTTTACATCCCGACCAATCGGCGCATCTATCGTTCCTTGATCATGTGGAATATGACCGTGGACAAGCGCTGTATAGACACGCGTCACTGTTTTGTTAACCAATTGGTTGACGAGTGACACATGTGCAAGATCATTTTTCGCTACCATTAACAAACCTGACGTATCTTTATCAATACGATGAACGATTCCTGGACGCATGACACCATTTATGCCCGAAAGGTCTTTCACTTGATACATGAGTCCATTTACAAGTGTCCCGGTAACATGCCCTGGCGCAGGATGGACAACCATTCCACGTGGTTTATTCACGACGAGAACATCCTCATCCTCATAGACAATATCCAAGGAGAGGTCTTCTGCCACGATATCTAGCTCTTCCGCTTCAGGTTCGATAATTACGATATGATCGCCTATTTTTACTTTGTAATTTTGTTTTACTGTATGTTCATTCACTAACACAGCACCATCTTTTACCCATTGCTGTATTTGGGTGCGTGACCACTCCGGATTAACTGTCGATAATACTTTGTCAATCCGTCCATTTCCGTTTTCCTCTGTAATTACAACTTCAATTGGTTCCATTATGCCACCTTTTTCTTCTTTTTTTCATCTACAAACACATGAATAATCATTAAAACGACACCAATTGTTAACGCAGCATCCGCTACATTGAAAATCGGGAAATCGTAGTTGATGACGGGAATGAGTACATCCACGAAATCGACGACTTCCTTCCTCCATAACCGATCGATGAAGTTACCAACTGCCCCACCTAACAGAAGCATGAGACTACTGCTGAGTAAAGGAGAGCCTTTCGCTTCTTTGTGAAAGAAATAGATGATACCGGCAACTACTACAACCGTTACAATGTAAAATAACCACATTTGACCTTCCAACATCCCCCATGCCGCTCCTTTATTGCGATGAGAAAGGAGCCCAACATACGGTTCAACAATCGATATTTTTTCACCTAAGTTCATATTTTGTACGACCAGCCATTTTGTCCATTGATCAATTAGAATAATGACAATCGCGATTCCATAATAGATTAACACTCCAAAAACCCCCGTCCGCCAGTTTCTGTTCCATTTTACCACAAATAGAGTCACATGATGAAATTGCGACTACCTGGTCAGCTCGCTATCAAGGTAACAACAAAAAAGGCTGTTGTACCAATGGCATTAAGCCATGGTTACATACAGCCTTACCTTAATTGATTAGGAATAATATTCTTTTACAACGTTTGCACAGCGAGTACAAAGTGTTGGATGATCTGCATCATCATTCACAGTTTCTGAAATTGTCCAGCAACGTTCACATTTCTCTCCATCTGCTTTCTCAACAAGAACGGTCGCCGCATCCAGTTTTAACGCATCAGCAGCAATATCACTTGCTTCTACTTCAACAAACTTTGAAACGATGAAGAACTGTGCATAGTCGATATCTGTTGCCTTTAAGACGTCTGCGTATTTCTCTGGCAATGCAAGTGTCACTTTCGCTTCAAGCGATTTTCCGATTACTTTTGCATTCCGTGCTTCCTCTAGCGCTTTCAACACATCGTCACGGACTACCATTAAGACGTTGAAGCGTTCACGGAGCGCACTCGCCACTTCCCCGTATTCAATTGCTTCAGGCATATCTGTCAATTGAACACTTTCTTCTTCCACATCGGCTAAATAAGACCATAATTCATCTGTCGTATGTGGGATGATTGGTGTTAACAACTTCAGGAGTGCAAGTAACGCATCATACATAACCGTTTGCATTGCACGACGGTGAGGATGGTCTGCCCCTTCAATATACACAACATCTTTTGCGATATCTAAGTAGAATGAGCTGAGCTCTCCCGTACAGAAATTGTTCACGGCATGATAAACACCTGCAAACTCATAGTTTTCATAAGCTGCTAGGACATCTTTAATCATATCCTGAAGCTTCACATACACATATTGGTCAATCGGACGCATTTGTTCAAATGCCACGCGGTCCTTCGATGGTGAGAAATCAGCGACGTTTCCGTGTAGGAAGCGCAGTGTATTTCTAATTTTACGGTATACTTCTGAAACTTGTTTAAAGTTCGAGTCTGACACTCGTACATCTGCCGTATAATCGACGGATGATACCCATAGACGAAGAATGTCTGCACCGAGTTGGTTCATCACTTTCGCTGGAACAATTGTATTTCCAAGTGATTTACTCATTTTACGACCTTCTCCATCTAACGTGAAGCCATGGCTTAACAAGCCTTTGTATGGCGCAATTCCATTAATGGCAACGCTCGTTGTCAAGGAAGAGTTAAACCAACCACGGTATTGGTCAGATCCTTCTAGATAGAGATCAGCAGGATAGACAAGATCTTCTCTTTCTTCTAACACGCCCTGGTGGGTAGATCCAGAATCGAACCACACGTCCATGATGTCCGTCTCTTTCGTGAAGAGACCATTCGGACTACCACTATGTGTGAAGCCTTCTGGTAACAAATCTTTTGCATCTTTTTCAAACCAGATGTTCGATCCATGTTCACGGAACAGTTTAGAGACATGGGCAATCGTTTCATCTGTAATAATTTCTTCGCCGTTTTCAGCGTAGAATACAGGAATTGGAACACCCCAAACACGTTGACGGGAAATACACCAATCACCACGATCACGGACCATGTTATAGAGGCGCGTTTCACCCCAAGCTGGCGTGAACTTCGTATTGCGAATCGCCTCAAGCAATTCATCACGGAATGATTGAATGGAAGCAAACCATTGCGCTGTTGCCCGGTAAATGACCGGTTTCTTTGTACGCCAATCATGCGGATAGGAGTGAGTAATGAAAGATAGCTTCAATAACGCTCCGACTTCTTCCAACTTTTTCGTCACTTCTTTGTTTGCATCTTCATAGAACAATCCTTCAAAACCAGGTGCTTCGTCTGTCATGACACCACGGTCGTTCACAGGAGATAAAGCGTCAATCCCATATTGTTTTGACACATAGAAGTCGTCTTCACCATGACCCGGTGCTGTATGGACACATCCTGTACCCGCTTCAGCTGTCACGTGTTCACCTAACATAACAAGTGAATCGCGGTCATACAATGGATGTTTCGCAACGACGCGATCTAGCTCAGAACCTTTTAATTCACTGACAACTTCATATGATTCCCAACCGATTTCTTTTGCAACAAATTCGACGAGGTCTTTTGCTAATAAAAACTTGTTTCCTTCCACTTCAACAATTACATATTGGAAATCAGGGTGGACAGAAATACCAAGGTTCGCAGGAATCGTCCATGGTGTTGTCGTCCAAATGATAATCCGCACATCTTCCGCAACGACGCCGCGACCATCCTGAACTGGAAATGCTACATAAATGGAAGGTGATTTCTTATCCTTGTATTCAATTTCCGCTTCTGCAAGAGCAGATTCACTGGAAGGAGACCAATAAACCGGCTTCAATCCTTTATAGATGTATCCTTTTTTCGCCATTTCACCAAACACTTCAATTTGTCGTGCTTCAAATGCTGGTTTTAATGTGATATATGGATTTTCCCAATCTCCACGCACACCAATCCGTTTGAATTGTGTACGTTGGTTATCGATCTGACTGTAAGCATATTCCTCACACATTTTCCGGAACTCTGCAACTGATAGTTCTTTACGGTTTACCCCTTTGTTTACTAACGCTTGCTCAATCGGTAAACCGTGAGTGTCCCAACCTGGAACGTATGGCGCATGGTAGCCTGACATCGACTTATGACGGACAATCATATCCTTCAATACTTTGTTTAAAGCGTGCCCCATGTGAAGATCACCGTTTGCATACGGAGGACCATCGTGAAGCACGAAAAATGGACGACCTTTCGTTCGCTCCTGGACTTTTGTATAAATGTCCATTTCTTCCCACTTCGCTTGCATATCCGGTTCTTTGTTCGGTAGGTTTCCACGCATCGAGAAATCCGTTTTAGGCATTAATAATGTGTCTTTGTAATCCATCCATGTTTCCTCCTTCATGTCTTGGCAAAAATACGAATCGTTGTTTCACGTGCATCGAAGAAAACAAAAAATCCCCATCCCAATAAAGGGACGAGGACTTCTGCTCGCGTTACCACCCTAGTTGCAGCACAGTTGTGCTACCTCTCAGAACACCATAACGGGGTGTTTCCGGGATTGCTTTTCTTCAATCCGGCTCTAGAGTGATTTTCGTCTTCGATGCATCGACCAGGCTTTCACCATCCCCGGCTCGCTTTAACAAGTTATCGAAAAGTACTCTCTCTATCATTGCCTGTCTTTACATATATGGTACTCATTATATGCGTGCTTGAAAAGAAATGTCAAGCACGTATACGAACAACAATTTGTTCATTATAACAGTTGCCTTAATAGACAATCACCGATTGCAATTTAGTCTTTTATCACTCTTCATCTGCTGCAGTTTCCAACAGCTCAGATTCAGGTTCATATTCCATCAATTTGTCCCAGTCGTCCATTTTGATCATGTCCAGTTGCGCTTCAACTAACATTCTGAAACGGTTGCGGAAAACTTTGGATTGCTTCTTCAAATCTTCAATATCGATCGCAATTTTCCGCGCACGAGACAATGCTTCATTGACAATACGATCAGCGTTCTTTTCAGCTTCTTTAATAATTAACTTTGACTCTTGAAGTGAATTCCGGCGAACGTCTTCTGCAGCTTCTTGTGCAATCAATATGGATTTCTGTAGTGTCCCCTCAATTGTATTGAAATGGGAAATCTGTTCTTTCGTTTCTTTTAGGTTGTTTTTCAGTACTTTATTTTCTTCTAAGACATTTTCGTAGTCTTTCATGATTTGTTCTAAAAACTCATTTACTTCATCTTCATCATAACCGCGAAAGCCACGGCTGAATTCTTTGTTATGTATATCGAGTGGTGACAAAGCCATTCGTACGTTCTCCCCTTTCAATTGCTATAGTTCCATTATACATATCCTGTTTAGATAAAACAGCAGTTTTTAACCACTTTCAGAAAAATCATTCTAACTTACCAATAAGCAGACGAATTTTATCTTTTTTCGTACGACCTTCAATAGACAACACTTTAAATCGCCCAAAGCCCCTTACTGAAAGGCTGTCCAATTCGTTCAACTCAAATGCTTGCGTGCTTCGGATGACATGATTCACTTTCACTTTATCACCTTGAATAAGTGCTACCGCTTTTTGTCGCGGACTCTTAATAAGTGACGCGACAACTGTATCTAAACGCAATGAACTGATGATATGGAGTTCTTCCTTCCACTCTTCATTCATTTCAAGTAATGGTACAGCATCTTCCAGTAGTTCAAGTCGAATTTTTGATTTTCCGATAGCTGTAAAGTTTGCCTTCATATAGTCTTTCATTTCAGATGCAACTGCCATTTGGACTTGGTCTTCGTGCAATCGAATATCCCCAAATTTAGATCGATCAATGCCAAGTGACATGAGTGATCCTAAAATATCCCGATGTTCTAATTGCATAAACTTAGCAGGGTACTTCACTTGAAAAACGACAATTTGAAAATCATCTTCCGTTGGGACAAAATAATCCGGATAGATTAATACCCGTTTACGTTCCGCACTTGCGAAAGTTCCAAAGCCTTCAACTGACAATCCGGCACCTTTTACAACCGATTCCACGATAAACTGCTGTCTCGGATCAAGAAAGCCCGTAAGTTTAGGCGAATATGTATCTTCCACTTCACGTGTCCATCCGATTACGGTTTCAATGAAAGGCTGCTCGTCTTTTCTGAAATGTTGTATAATTGCATCCATCGTTTACGACTCCTTGTTCCGTATAGAAAAAACCTCACACTAGTGAGGCAATGATTACGTATACTTGACGGACTCCCGCACGAATCAAATAGTTGAGTACGAAAATCGCAACGATCGGTGAAATATCAATCATACCAATCGGTGGAATAAATTTACGGAAAAACCCTAAGTATGGTTCTGTTATTTTCCCAAGAAACCTTCCAAAAGTCGTTTCCCGCGTTGAAGGTACCCATGACATCAAAATATAAATGATGAGGAGTATGGAGTAGATATCAATTACATTCATAATCACATTAAAGAACATTGCTAAAAAAAGTTGCATATTTATTATTACACCTCATCCGATTCTATCGTTCAAAAAAATCCGAAATGGACCCTGCCACTTCTACGTTCTCCGGTACGCATAAGAAAATATCCGTACCGACGCGTTGAATATCGCCGCCGAGCGCATAAACAGTTCCACTTAAGAAATCTACTATGCGAATTCCTTGGTCACGCTCTATTCTTTGCAAGTTGACGACTACTGCACGCTTGTTTTTCAGGTGTTCTGAAATATCTTGTGCTTCAGCGTATACACGCGGTTCAAACAACACAACTTTTGAAGATTTTTGCAGACTTTGCAAACTTACAACCGTTCCAGGTTGTTGCGTTTCCGTCGACTGTTGCTTTCTTGCAGGTGTCCTCTTCGGCTGTTGAGGGACAGGCTGCTGCAATTGCTGTTGTTGCTCTCGCACCGGTTGTTCTTGTTCATACGCTTCTTCTTCATCTAAATAAAACCACTTTTCGAATCTTCTTTTAATGCTCATTGTTCTCCCTCACTCTCCGTTCCGACTAATGCGGTACCGATTCTAACATGAGTTGCACCTTCTTCAATCGCTATGGCAAAATCATTGGACATACCCATTGACAACTGTGTACACGGAGCATGTTCCATATTGGCAGCTGCCATTTCATCTCGCAATTGACGAAGCGAACTAAATACAGATTTTAGAACATCCTGATCTTCTGTAAAAGGAGCCATTGTCATTAACCCGATCACTCGGATTTTATCAAAAGTAGCAAGTTGTTGTAAAAAAGCCCGCAGTTCATCTGGAGAGACACCTGACTTTGACTGTTCACCCGAAACATTTACTTGAACAAAACAGTCGATCGGTGCACTTGCTCGTTTCTGAATTTCTTTTGCTAAACTGATTCTGTCCAATGAGTGAAGGCAATGAATATCATGAATGACTTCTTTCACTTTTCTACTTTGGACATTGCCGATATAGTGCCAACAAACAGCTGAGGATTGGATATCCTGACGTTTTGCCAGCAAGCCTTCTGGGCGATTTTCTCCAACATGTAAAATCCCTAAATCAATCACTTCTTTTGTTCTTTCAGTAGAAACTTGCTTTGTAACAGCAATGACAGTAATATCTTCCCGGTTTCTTCCCGAGCGTTCACATGCTGCTTGAATCTCTCTTTCAATATGTTGGATGCGCTCTTGAAGTTTTCCCATTTGCAATCACTACTTTTCTGCTTACTTTGCTTTATTGTACCAAGTGAGTGCATACTTATCAATGATAAGCCACTAATTATCAAGCTTTTTACCTACTAAAATGATATCTTTTCCAATCGTTACAACATCATTATACTTAATTTGTTTATAATCTTTCATTTTTGGCTCAAACAACAAACTACGCTCTGCCCCACCTACTTGGAGCATATCCAGTTTCCCGTTCTTCATATCAATGGTGGCATCTTGCACAAATCCAAGAAAAGCTCCTCTTTTGACCTCTATAACTTCTTTTTTTTGCAACTCTGAAAATCGCATATTGTTCCCCTCCTTTTTAACAAGATATGCTGAACGACAGAAAAAAACGCAATGCACAAGAAGCTGTGCGTTACGTTTTTCTCAACAGTCATTCGTTTTCCATACCTTCTTTAATTATCTGAATTGCATTTTTCTCCAACCTCGAAATTTGAGCTTGTGAAATACCGAGTTCTTTTGCGATTTCAGTTTGTGTCTGCCCTAAATAAAATCTTTTTGACAGAATCATTTGTTGTCGTTCTGTCATGCCAGATACAGTCTCTTTCACTGAAACATACGTTAACCAACGATCTTCCGAAACTTTTTTATCCTGTAATTGATCCATAATATAGACGGAATCACCGCCATCCCCATTCATTGGTTCGTGCAAGGACATTGGATCTTGAATCGCGTCTAGTGAAAATAAAATATCATCTTCAGGGATTCCCGTAATTTCTGCCAAATCGGATATTTTAGGTTCCTTTTGGTGATCATTGATAAATTGTTCTTTTGCACGAATCGCTTTGTACGCTATATCTCTAAGAGATCTGGATACCCTAATGGCATGATGATCCCTTAAATGCCTTTTAATTTCACCAATGATCATCGGAACGGCGTAAGTCGAAAACCGGACGTTATGCTTTAAATCAAAGTTATCAATGGACTTTAGTAAGCCGATGCAACCGACTTGAAAAAGATCGTCTGCTTGCTCCCCTCTGTAAGCAAATCTCTGAACAAGGCTAAGGACTAGCCGTAAATTTCCGATCACTAACTCTTCCCTAGCTGATTCGTCACCACTTTGTAATCGGATGAAAGTTTCCTTCATCACTTCGTTTGTCAGTAATGGCAAATTGGACGTATCGATTCCGCAAATCTCAACTCTTGTACGCATCATTCGCTTTTCCTCCACATTCTGTAGATGACTGTACGAAATAGTTTGTCCTCAGACATGTGGAATATGCGAAACTCGAATCGCCAATTTCAACCATCAGGCAATTGGATGATTTAATCGATCACGAAGTTCTGAGATGATTTTCTTTTCTAAGCGCGAAATATACGACTGAGAAATTCCTAGTAATTCCGCAACTTCTTTCTGTGTCATTTCTAATTCACCTGTTAAACCAAAGCGACATTCCATAATATATTTTTCTCGCTCATCTAGCGTGCTTATTGCTTCAATCATATGTTGTCTTTCCAATTTCTTCTCAACATCATCCAAAATAATATGTTCATCAGTACCTAATATGTCGGAAAGTAATAATTCATTGCCATCTGCATCTGAATTCAGCGGTTCATCAAAAGAAATTTCCGATTTGGTTCGATTGGTTTTTCTCAAATGCATAAGAATTTCATTTTCAATACATCTTGATGCATATGTCGCCAGTTTAATATTGCGATCACTTTTAAATGTTTCAATCGCTTTTATAAGGCCAATTGTTCCGATACTAATTAAGTCTTCAATATGTGTATTCGTATTATCAAAACGACGTGCAATATACACGACGAGTCGGAGATTTTTTTCGATTAACGTATCGCGGGCATCCATATCCCCTTCCATAAATGCTCGGATTGTTTTCGCTTCATCTTCACGTGATAATGGTTTCGGTAGCGATTCATGGCCGCCTATATAATAGGTACCACCTTTTCTTCTAAAGAGACTTTTAATGACCGACAACCATTTTTTCATTTCATGCCACATAACTAGTTCCCCTTTCGTTTGAGATAAACTCCAGTGCAGATACATGCAAAATGGCTTGAGCACCTTCCGGATAACGACGATCTTGTTTCGTCAGCACAAGATAACCAGCTGGCAATTCACATCCTTCCGTAATCGTCCAACGATCGAATTTAAATCCTACTGCCCATGAGTTTCCCTGAACAGTTTGAAGTCGTATTAACCGGACCATCTGCTGATAATGCTTCGGAAAAACGGATAATTGCGGTACACCTTTAGGATTCCATGCTTGTAAAGGTTCAAGCAATTCGCTTGGGATTATCGGTTTCACAGCTTGAAAGGAAACAAAATGAACGGCCTCGCCAGTAAGGGGCTCAGTACAACGATTTCCAGTATCAACAAAGACGGATATCGGCACATCTTTGTCCCATATCGTGAGAATCGATTCTGCTGCATACGTAGATAATTTACGAGCTAGTCGAACATCCAACCATTTCATCTTAAAGACAGCTAACGCGGCGTAAGCTAAGATTGCACTGATAAAAATCATAGATGGACCGGTCACAAAAATAAATCGTTCCGTAACAACTGTTAGCAATCCGCCCGCAAACAACGCTCCAATCAATACGATGAATGCTTTGTTTCCCCAAGTAGTAAACGACACCCCAAAAGCACAGAACACCATGAAAGCAAATGCGACAAAAAGAGCAATCCAGGAGTTAGGGAATAGCGTGACAGGTACAGCGCCTACGAAAGACGCCAATAAGAGACGTTTCCAGGAAGCTTGTGCCTTGCCCATCCGATCAGCAAAAGATAAGATCGCGAAATTAAATAGCATGTTGATCGCTATGATGATTTCCCCATACATCCAATCGCCCTCCTTGAACGTAAGGATAACATTGTAGTCGTGCGATGTTTGTCGGAACAAGGATAAAAATTACGTAAAAATTCGACAACATCTTAAAATTCTTTATGGAAACCACAGCCGGAAGGAAGTTTTGCGTTTGCGATTTGTAACCTGAAGCCCTCGTAGCATTGTGAAGCGACTCGAGCATTGCGATGCGACGGCTTTACATTGTGTTGCGATGCCTTTACGTTGCGATGCGAGCACATTACGTTGTGATGCGAGCTTTTTACGTTGTGATACGCTCGGAGCATTGTGATGCGACGGCTTTACATTGTGTTGCGATGCATTTACGTTGTGATGCGAGCACTTTACGTTGTCATGCAAGGCTCTGTTTTCTTTACAAACGAAAAAACTCCCCAGTCTCCATAGTAGGAAACTGAAGAGTTCAATCAATTTAATTAACGACGACGGTTGCGAAGGAATGTCGGAATATCGAGTGCGTCGTCCTGTTGGTTTGTTTGTTGCTGTCTTGCAGGTTCGGATTGTTGGAACTGTTGGGTTTCTTCTCTACGCGAATGCGTTGGTTGCGCTGGTTGTTGTGTTTCGCGTTGGCGAGTTGCTCCAAACCCTGGATTTCTTGTTGCTTTTGATGGGTTCAACTGCTCTTCGTTAAAACCTGTTGCAATAACAGTTACAACGATTTCATCTTTTAAGGAATCATTGATAACCGATCCAAAAATCATATTTACATCTTCATCAGAAGCAGATGCAACGATGTCAGCAGCTTCTTGAACTTCGAACAAACTTAAGTTAGAACCGCCTGTAATGTTCATCAGTACACCTTTCGCGCCATCGATTGACGTTTCAAGCAACGGGCTTGATATCGCCTTCTTGGCAGCTTCTGCGGCACGATTTTCCCCTGTGGACATACCGATTCCCATGAGGGCAGAGCCTTTATTCGACATAATTGTTTTCACGTCAGCAAAGTCTAAGTTAATTAAACCTGGCACGGCGATTAAATCTGAAATACCTTGTACACCTTGACGCAACACGTTGTCCGCTTCTCTGAAAGCTTCCAACATCGGCGTGTTCTTGTCCACAATTTCAAGAAGTTTATCATTCGGAATGACAATCAATGTGTCAACAGACTCTTTCATCGCAGCAATTCCACCGATTGCTTGCGTTGAACGTTTACGGCCTTCAAATGTGAATGGACGAGTAACAACGCCAACAGTCAATGCACCTAAGTCTTTTGCGACTTGAGCGATAACAGGAGCTGCACCAGTACCCGTACCGCCTCCCATACCAGCTGTTACGAAGACCATGTCTGCTCCGCGTAACGCTTCTTCAATTTGTTCACGGCTTTCTTCGGCCGCTTTCTTACCGACGTCTGGATTTGCACCTGCTCCTAACCCTCTCGTCAACTTACCACCAATTTGTAATTTCACTTCAGCTTCCGATAAGTTAAGTGCTTGCGCATCTGTATTCACAGCAATGAATTCGACACCTTGCACACCATGTTCTATCATTCTATTAACAGCGTTATTCCCGCCGCCACCGACACCAATCACCTTAATTACGGCAAGTGCATCGATATTCGTATCAAAATCCAGCATTGTCTCTCCTCCTAATCCCTACTGAAAATACTCTTTTTACTCAAAGAATCCATCAAAAAATCTTTTTGTTTTACTCATTAAACTCGGTTTTTTCTCTTTGTCTGGCACTGCCACCTTCTTTTTAGGAGCAGAAGGATAATCCATCTCGCGATTAGCCGGAACAGTTGTAGATTCCGTTGAAATACCAAAATACGTATCTTCCATATTAGCATAACGGATAAGGCCTACAGCAGTCGAATACATTGGTTCGCGTACACCGATATATTCTGGTGTATGTATCCGAACCCTCGTTTTCAACACATGTCTAGCCAATTGAAGAATACCTTCGAGTTTGGTCGTACCACCTGTCAATACGATACCACCCGGCAAATCTTGAATACCCATCCGATAGAGTTCTTCCAACACCAGTTCAAACAATTCTTCTAATCGGACACCAATGATTTCCGATATGTATCTTTGACTATATTGATCTTTTGAATCCGCACCGATAACAGGTACCTCAAACAATTCGTCATCCGAAGCATCGTCATAGAAGGCATGTCCATACTGGTGCTTAATCTTTCTTGCTTGCTCTGTCGGTGTCTTTAATATGATTGACAAGTCTTTCGTAATATGGTCACCCCCTACCGGAATGACAGCAGTGGATACAAACCGATTATCGCCGAAAACAGCAATTGTCGTAGACCCACCACCAATGTCAATGAAAGCTGTTCCATGGTTCACTTCATCATCCGTCAATGCAAACGTTCCAGAAGCTAATGGTTGCAAATAGATTTCACGTATGACAAGACCTGCTCTTTCCACACAGCGCAAAATATTATGCACTAACGTTTTAGAGGTTGTAATGAGTGTTCCATCCATTTCAAGACGGACCCCAATCATCCCTCGAGGGTCTTTAATTTCATCGTAATCATCCACGATGAATTGTTTTGGAATGATATTGACGATTTCCCGTTCAGGTGGCACGGACATGACTTGTGCAGATTTCATGACACGATCTAAATCGTCATCCGTAATTTCCCTGTTCTCCGAGTTAACAGCGACAACACCTTTTACATCTTGTAGCAATACGCCGTTTGCAGGAATTCCGAGGACGACTTCTCTAATTTGCATCCCTGTCATCCGTTCCGCCTGCTCTACTGCTTTTTTAATAGACTGGACAGTCGCATCGATATCAATAATTGTTCCTTTTCGAATACCCGCAGATTGTACATTACCAACCCCGATTACGTGGAGGGAACCACCATCCACTTCTCCAATCAGCACTTTGACTGAAGAAGATCCTATATCCAATGATACGTATGTTGTAGATTGACTCAATTCCCGGCACCCCCTATTTCGATCCTTACCTTACATTCTATTGTATAATCGTCATATTGTCTAAATATTTTCTCCATCCTATTCTCAATCCTTTCATTCCTGCTCCTGAACTTCAGGAGACTTGTTGCGCGCAGACCATTTCGTCAATAAAAGTCTTCGTATGACGGCAATGTTTTGGAACAACCTTACACCAAATGCGAAGATGGCTGCCAAGTAGAGATCTACTCCTAAATGAACACCTAAAAATGCGAGACAAGCGGCCAATAGGATATTGAAAAAGAAGCCCGATATGAACACCTTGTCATCGTAGATTTGCTGTAAATGTGCTCGTATGCCTCCGAATAATGTGTCTAACGCAGCGAGTACAGCAATGGATAAATAATTACTATACACTTGGGGAATTTGAATATCGGATAATAATCCTAACGAAACTCCTAATAGTAAGCCTAAAAGTGGCAACCACATCGTCAATCCCCCTTCGATAACTCATTCAAATAGAGATTTTCAAACTGTTCTGGCCAACCTCTAATCATGATATCTTCTTCAGGAGGATGGATATCCAGCACTAAGTTATCAAGGTAAAAATCATCATGAATAGAAGAAGCCAATAAATAATTGTACAGTTTTTCACTATCCGTTAATGTTTGTGAAATGATTTTAATTGTAAACGGTGGCGTCGATACATTCAAACCATTTACAGACGTGTACCCATTGATAACTCGAATTGAACTTAAAATATTGTAGCGTTTGCCGTCAATTTCCATATCAATTCCTTTGAAGCGATTTACATCATTGACAAAACGAGTGAGTAAATCAGATGAAATACTCGTGATTGGTATTCCATACGCTACACTTTCCGCAGAAGGTCGTACTTCAATTACAATACCAGGGCCGACTATGTCCGTCGTACCTGCTTTTTCACGTAATTTATCAACGGTTTCTTTTAAAGCTTGTCCAGCACTCGTTTCCTCTAATGAACGGTAAGAAGATATTGTCCGGTCCAGTTCACGCACTTCGGACAACAATTCTACATGCATTTTTTTCTCTTCTGCCAATTCTTGCCTGATCGCCCAAATATCCCTCGTATCACGTTTCTCAGGATTTTCTAAAGAATTATATTGTACAGCAATCATAAAACCGATGAGCAGGAGGACAAGTGTAAATTTCATATTGATCCTCTTCTTCATCTTACACGCTCCTTCGACACTGACATTTCCTTTACGATTCGTTCCGTAATGCAGGCAACTTCAATTCTTTCAACTGTTCGACCGAGACTACGATGTTATCGTGAACTAAGCCATCAATTACTCCGCCCCTTAATTGCAAAGAAGTTGTGAGCACTTCTGACTCCCCAACCGCCTCTATGACAAACGGTGCAGGATACGTTCTCCCGTCAATTTTAATGACAGGGCCTGTACATTTAATATTGGAGTTGGCAGAGATTCGTTGTCCATTTATAGCAATTCCTTGTGCGCCAGATATTTTCAATTCATTCACTACTTGTAGGACATGACTTTCGTGGACGATATACTCATTCGGATTTTGCTCGACAGGATCGTAATCACCGTCTTTCAAGGTAATCCGGACACCTGGCCCGATTGCAGGAATAACCCCTAGCAATAGCCGTAGATTTTTCGCTTCTTCTACCAATCCAGCATGATTATTTTCATTTTCAGAAATGGATTGTTCAAATTCACGTATTTCGTTTTGCTTCATAAAGATTTCATCGGTAAGTTCTTTATTGCGCTCTTTTTGAGCAATTAGTTCTTCACGATACTGTTCCTCTTTCTGCAAACTGGGATTTTGGGCAACATCCACTTTATCTTTCCCCAGTGTTCGATAAGAAAAAGCGAATATAAAACCGAGTACTAGAAAGACGATGGCATATAATACATACCTTCCTCGATCCTTTCTTCCCTTACTCACTTTCTTCATCAACAACTTCACCTTCCTCTTCTTCCACTACCTCACTTCCATATACTTCACTATAAGGCGAGAAGAACGTACCAACTTCCATATCAATTATACCCTTTTCATAGCCGTCTAATTGAGTAACAATCTCTGGATAGTATTCCATATTCTCTGCGAAAGCAGGAATGAGTGCATGTACCTCATACCCATCATCCATATAAACCGTAATTGTATCAGCGTCATCGTCTTCGCCCGTATAAATGATTTCAGAAATCAGTTGCAACACATTCTTGTCCATTTTCACTAATTGACTTGTTAATTTTTTCAATACTTTTTTGTTAACAACATTGTTCAGAATGGGTACATTTGGTGTAATACTTTTAGCGGAAAATACTTCGCCATTGGCAAGAAGGAGCGAAAACTCCCCTTCTTTCTCAACATAAGCAACAGTGTCCCATTCTGTAATCTCTATTTCAAAATCTCTTAACCACTTTCTAGAAACCGTTACTTCCTTGACGCCCTCAACGCTAGAAAGTTCTTTCTCTAGTTGATTTGTCGTAAATTTCCAGTACGCATCACCAGAAGCAATGCCACTTCTTTCAACGTAATACGATTGATCGTGAAGAGCTGCACCTTTCACATGAATTGAGTCCACCTTACTGAAAGGAGATTGAAAATACAATAGCAAAAGGAGAGCAATGCAAAAAACAGCTAGAATAAACAAGAATTTTTTATTTGTTTTCTTACGCCGTTTTTCTCGCATGGATGGTATCCGCTCTTCAATATCAATAACTTTATCCATCTGCTCCCCTCCCCTCAATTTCGTTTTTGATAAAAAGCAAAATGTAAAATGACGCCTGCAGCCATCCAAGTTGTAAGCAAAGACGATCCTCCATAACTAATGAACGGCAACGTAACACCAGTAACGGGTAATAATCCTGATACAACGCCGACATTTAAAAAGGTCTGAAAAGTGATCATAGAAGCCATTCCTGATGTCATAAGAAATGAGCGATAGTCTTTTGTCCGAATTGCAATACCAAAAGCTGTAACGAGTAGCATAACGAATAGAAGCAATACGAATGTTGCACCGATAAAACCCGTTTCTTCTGCAATAATCGAGAATATGAAATCATTTTGCGGCTCCGGTAAGTAGAGGAACTTCTGTCGACTATTGCCGTAGCCATGACCAAACAAACCACCAGGTGCAATTGCAAATAACGATTGAATACCTTGAAAACCTGTGCCTAGCGGATCATTCCACGGATCAATATAGGATTTGATCCGATCGAGTCGGTAAGGCGCCGCCGCGATTAGCGCAATAATCCCACCAATACCTGATAGTCCTAGAAAAGCAAAGAAGGACAACGGATACCCAGCGATGAACAAAATGACAAATGCAGAAACAATCATAATGACTGCAGAACCTAAATCAGGTTGTAACATGATCAATACAGCAGGCAATAAAATTAACACAAAATGTTGCACTTTAAAAGGTCGTCTTCCTGATGACTGTTTCATACTGCATGCAAGTTTTCCAATCAAAGCGACTTTCACAAATTCAGCAGGTTGCAAGCTAAACGGTCCAAGTGCAATCCAACTTTGCGAGCCATTTCGAACAACCCCGATGCCCGGAATCATGACAGCTACTAACATGATGATTGCTATGTAATAAAAAGCAGTCCAAAATGTTTGGTTGGAAGTCCATGGCCCTTTCATCAAAAATAATGCAGCTGCGATCGATACTGCCATATAAATTGCTTGCTTTACAATGAATGGTGAAGAGTCTGCGTAGTGAACTTGCCCCCAATAGGAGCCAGCAGAATGGACAAACGCCAAACCGATCAATGATAATAATGCCGCTGCTACAATAAATCCGGCTTTTAACTTCTGATCCAGAGAACGCATCCTTCCCTCTTAATAGTTCCTCCATTACCAACCTAACGTAAGACTTGACGACGAACAAAGTCAAACTCCAATTTAACTTTTTGCATTTTTACGATTTATTCATCCAACAATCGTTACGATAACTTCATGATGGCCTCAATGAATGCATCGCCACGTTTTTCAAAACTTTCGTATTGATCCCAACTAGCGCAAGCCGGAGATAATAAAATTTGATCCCCAATCGTTGATTTTGTATACGCCTTTTCGACAGCTTCAACCATCGAATCGGCAGCATACACATCCGTTACTCCACACGAAACAGCAAATTCCATGAACCGTTCACGCGTCTCTCCAATCGCGATAACTGCTTTCACTTTACCCATATGTGGACGTAGCTCTTCAAAGGAATGGCCGCGATCCAATCCTCCAGCTAGAAGAATAACTGGCGGTTCAAACGATGACAATGCACTTTTCGTCGCAAGCGTATTCGTCGCTTTTGAGTCATTATAAAATGCACGACCATTCAGTTCCTTCACAAACTGCATCCGATGACGAACTCCAGTAAACGAGCTTAATACATCTTCGATTGTCGATTTATCACAATCCAGTAAAATAGCTGTTGCAGTCGCTGCTACTATATTTTCCAAATTATGCTGACCGAGTAATTTGATAATTGACCTTTTCACATAAGGTTCACCTTGCCAATAGATCATTTCACTATCAGCTGAGATTCCTTCTTCCGTTCTACCTTGCAAAGAGAAAGGAATTTTGATTGCCTTCGTATTTATATAAGGTTGCATCTCAACTTGGTCCGCATTGTATATGAAGTAATCTTCAGCCTCTTGGTTCATAGTAATCCTCGATTTAGCTGAAGCGTATTCTTCAAAAGTACCATGATAGTCAATGTGGGCATCGTACAAATTTGTCCAGACTGCTATTTTTGGTCGATACTTCTCAATACCTGCTAATTGAAAAGACGAGACTTCCATAACGATGACTTCATCCGCAGTCGCTTTTTCTGCAACAGAACAAGCGACCGTTCCTATATTCCCGGCAATCAAAGGTTTCTTGCCACCAATATTTAGCATGTGATACAAAAGCGTCGTCGTCGTTGTTTTACCGTTTGAACCAGTAATAGCAACAATAGGCGCTTCACTGATCAAGTAAGCCAACTCAATCTCCGTCCAAATGGGATTCCTTTTTCAACTGCCTGTTGGAGCACTTGGTTTTGGTAAGGAATACCTGGGTTTTTTACGATACTATCAAAACCCGCGTCTAAGATATCAGACGGGTGTCCTCCGCAAATTACTGTTATTCCTTTTGAGCGAAGAAGCGCAACGTCAGAATTCCCATCTTCCGGTGATGCATCATTCACAACAACATTCGCTCCGAGAGAATGGAGCAAGTCGGCTGCCGCAAAACCGCTTTTCGCCAGTCCAAGCACTAAAACGTTCTTGTCTTTAAATCCGTCCCACGTAATCAATTACAACACCTCCAACAGTAACGGAACAATTGCCGCAAGAAATGCGACTCCCCAAAACACAATAACGATCTTTCGTTCAGACCATCCGGATAGTTCAAAATGATGATGAATAGGGCTCATTTTAAATACCCGTTTTCCGGTCAATTTAAAGCTTGTCACTTGAATCATGACAGATAATGTTTCAACGACATACACAATCCCGATAATGAGGAGCAGAAGTTCCTGCTTAACCAAAATTGACAACATGGCCAGCACACCACCAAGTGCTAACGAACCCGTGTCTCCCATAAATACTTTGGCGGGTTTCATATTAAATAATAAAAACCCTAGCATAGCGCCTGCCACAACGAAGGAAAAGATTGCAATGTCCACTTGCTCGTAAACTAAACCGTATACACCAAACACAGCAAAAGCGATTGTGGATGTACCCGCAACAAGTCCATCGAGTCCATCTGTCAAATTCACTGCATTGGAAAAACCAACGAGCCAGAACACGAGAAATGCCACATAGAAAATTCCTAAATCAATGGAGAGATCAGTGAATGGAATACCGACCGTTGTGTCAAAAGGTCCCATCTTTAATAGGAAATACGCAATAATAGCTATAATGATTTGTCCAATGAGTTTTTGTATGGATGTAAGGCCCAAATTTCTTTTCATGACAACGATGATAAAATCATCCAGAAAACCAATGACACCGAATCCTGCAAGAACAATCATAAGGACAATCGTTTGTGTCGTTAATACATCTTCAACTATGTATGATAGGGCAAGCATCGTAATGATGATGGAGCTCAGGAAAATAAGGCCGCCCATTGTAGGCGTGCCTGCTTTTTTCTTATGAGCGTCCGGTCCTTCCTCCCGAATGCTCTGACCGAATTTCAGTCTTCTGAGCAACGGAATGATTGCCATTCCTATCAATGCTGTGAGTATAAATGCAACGGCAATAACCGTTATTGTTGTGACGAGTGTCATAAACTATTCTCCTTACCTCATTCAATCTTTAAAAATTATTCTTCTGTATATACATGGATGATATCGTCCACATTCATTAATGAATCGGGTGCAGGCATTTGATATTTAATCACGTCACCTTCCCCATGCCACTGAATTCGGTACGTATGCAGCTGACGAGCAACCATTCCTTTTGTCATTCCCGTTAAATCAGGTACACGATGCGTAATTGGATCGCCCCAACGATATTCTTTCTCAAGTTGGTCCGCACGTTTTTCAACACCAGCTAAAGGAGCGATTTCTTCAATGATGCGGCCAACAATTGGAGCGGCAATGACACCTCCGAATTGTACGGAATTTTTCGGGCTATCCACCGCCACGTATACAAGCAATTCAGGGTCGTCTGCTGGAGCAAAGCCGATGAAAGAAACAATATAATCTCCATCACTATAGCCACCGTCAACGACTTTTTGAGCTGTTCCTGTTTTCCCGCCTACACGCAGGCCGTCGTTAAATGCATTCCGCCCAGAACCATTAGCGACAACTGATTCCAACGCTTCTCTTACTTGTGCGGATGTTTCTTCACTGATGACCCTTCGTTTCATCTCAGGTTCAAAAGATTGAAGTGTTTCACCCTTATCATTCTTTATTTCCTTCACAATATACGGACGATATAAAAATCCACCATTGATTGCCGCAGCGACTGCTTGCACTTGTTGAATCGGCGTCACAGAAATACCTTGGCCAAAAGCCGTAGTCGCTTGTTCAACGGGACCAAACGCTTCTTTTGAAAAAAGAATCCCTTTTGCTTCACCCGCAATGCCTGATCCAGTTGATTCACCGAAACCAAAATCGCGAATGTATTGATCCAACTTTTCGCTTCCTAACCGTTGACCAATTTCGATAAAGCCTGGGTTACAGGAATTTTCAACAACTTCAAGAAACGATTGATGGCCATGACCTGACCTTTTCCAACAACGTAATCGGGCATTTGCAACCATTGTATATCCGGGATCGTGAAAATGTTCATCATGCAAATCAATCAATTTTTCTTCAAGCCCCGCCGCCAATGTGACAATTTTAAATGTTGAACCTGGTTCAAACGTCATCCATACCGGCAAATTCCGATTATAAATGGACGGATCGACATCTTGATAGTCTGCCGGATGGAAAGACGGCATTGATGCAAGTGCAAGGATTTCACCGGTCTTTGGATTCATAATGATTCCAACCGCTTGTGTAGAATCGTATTTTTCCATTGCTTGAAGTAATTCTCGTTCCATAATTTTTTGCATTTCCACATCGATTGTCAATTCGACTGTTGCGCCGTTGTCACCTGTTTGAAACCCGTCGTCCACATGTGGGAGCGGAATGGCGCGAGCATCTGTGTATAAACGGATTTTGTCACCGGTCCCTTGTAGGATTTCATCGTAAGCATATTCTATCCCTGCTAGACCTTGACCGTCATAACCAGTAAAACCGATTAGCCGGGATAACAATTCGCCGTTTGGGTAATTCCGGATGAAATCGACGCCTGTATACAATCCTTCAATTTGAAGCTTTGCAATTTCATCCGCTTGCTCTTTCGAAATGTTTTTTCCTTCGGGTGCAATTTTTACCATATAAGCTTTTTCAGAGAGCTTTTTAAGTAACTTATCAGCGTCTGTTTGCAGAATTTCCGCTAATATCGCAGCTACTTTTTCAGGTTCATTGTTTTGCGAGGGCATATAGTAAAGTGTAGGTGCAAGTTGATTCCCTACGATTAATTCACCATTTCGATCATTAATTTCTCCTCGTATAGCCCCAAAAGGAATTTCACGGTCCCAATTTTCTTCAGCACGTACCTTTAACCATTCATGTTTAACAATTTGTACGTGAAATAGTTTTCCAGCTACCATGACCATTGCAATGATAAAGAGAACGAATACTGCGCGCAATCTTTTTTTAGATTGCAAGTCGGTATATTTACGCAGTGTTCCACACCTTTCTTTTTTTCTATCAACTTATGAATTGATGTGGATGGCTATACATCATCCTCCAATTATCTCTGTTTCATCCTCTTTCTCACTGGGCTTCATTTTACTTTGTGGTGACTGAAATTGGAGAACTACTGGTTCATCTGCATTAATGACTGTTCCTTCAGTAAGACTCTGCTCAGTCACATAACCATCACCGACAAGACGGATATCGAGCCCTGATAACATTTTAAAGGATAAAACCATTTTTTTCGACCATCCAGAAAAATTTGGCAGTGTTGTTTTTCCTTTTGTTTCAAGTAGTACAATAGATCCTTTGGATAATTTCGTTCCCGCTGTAGGGTATTGACTACTTACTTCGCCGCCTTCACCAATTAAAACAGGTTTAAATCCTTGTTGTTCCAATTCTTTCATTCCATCTGACGCCTCTTTACCTACGTAATCTGTAATAGAGATTGCCGAGGAAGTTTCTGTGTTTTCCGGAACAATATTCATATACTTTAAGCTACTTTCCATAATGGAAGTAAAAAGCTGTGCAACAGGGTCCGCACCATATTGACCAATTTCTAATTTCGGTTGTTGAACAAGTACATACGTTAAGAGCTGTGGGTCATCAATTGGCGCCATTCCTAAGAATGAATACAAGTAATTCCCATCACCACTCATGTAGCCGGGGCCATTCGTATTTGGAATTTCGGCTGTCCCAGTTTTCCCACCAACAGAATAACCGGTTAACGCAAATTTCCGTCCTGTTCCCACTTCAGACGTCACCGTAGATGCCAATATCTCTCGTACTTGTTTGGCAGTTTCCTTTGAAATAGGCGACTTCCGCTCTTCTGGTTCGTGATTCTCAACCGTTTCCTCCGTATTAGGGTCTATGATTCTATCAATGACATATGGTTTCATCATCTTACCATCATTCGCAATTGCAGTCGCTGCTTGAATCATTTGTATAGGCGTAACGGTCGATCCCTGACCGTAAGATGTCGTTAGACGTTCACTCGGATTGATATCTAATAGAATCCCAGGCGCTTCATGCGGCAAATCTATCCCCACTCTTTCACCAAAACCAAAGCCTTTCAAATACTCAATGAACGTTCGATCGCCCATTCTTTCCAATAAATACGCCATAGAGACGTTAGATGAGCGTTGAAAGCCTTCCAAGAAGGAGATTCTCCCCCATCCTCCTCTTTTAACATCCCGAATCGTTTTATCATAGATCGTATACTGACCTGATTGGTATTCTGCAAATGGATCCCACTTGCCTTCTTCAATTGCAGCAGCGAGGGTAAACATTTTCATAGTAGAGCCTGGCTCAATCGTATTCTCAACTGCATCATTCAACCAGTTTTCAGTTAACCCTTCACGGGTACCCGGATGAAATGACGGTCGCTGACTCATTGCATAAATTTCACCTGTTTTTGGATTCGCAACGACGACAAGCATCTTTGCGGGTGAATACTTTTCGTCTACTTGATTCATTGCATCTTCAACAAAGTTTTGAATCGTCTTGTCTAGTGTCAATTGAATCGTCATGCCATCTTGGGCAGGGACAATCTGTTTTTCCGTTTTCGGTAGTATATACCCCCAAATGTCGGTTTGAAAATCCATTTTGCCATTTGTACCTGTCAGCTGTTCGTTAAATGTTTTTTCCAAACCCATTTTTCCGACGGTGGACACTTTCTTCTCTTTGTTTTCTTCTCTCATTGCAAAACCAATCAGATAGGAAGCAAAATTACCGTTCGGATAAAATCTTTTTTTATCTTCAATGAATTGCAGGCCAGTTACGCCTTCTTTATCGGCTGCTTCTTTAATCGCTAACATCGTTTCATGATTAATGTCACGACCCACTTTTCCAAACTCAGTTTGATAGACTTTAGCGTTATTTTCTTTCGCTTTATACATAATACTTGCTAATTTTTCTTTTTCCATCGGTATGTATCGACTTAACAACTCCGCCGTTTTTTCATAATCGACGACGTGCCTCGGTTTTTTCGCTCCTTTTTCAGTCGCTTTTTCCGATAACACTGCAATAAGGCGATAGCTCAATGTATCTGAGGCAATAACTTCCCCATTACGGTCGACAATCTTCCCACGCTCCGCTTGCAAAACTGCTTCTCTTGCATATTGGGCTTGTGCCATCATTGCAAGTTGTTTCCCCTCTGCCTCCCCAGTAATTTGAATACTGAGCATACGAACGAATAATAGTAAAAAGAGCCCTCCGAAAAATATGAACATCAGAAAGGCTCCCCATTGAAATCGAAACTTTTTTTTCATCGTCCAGGCACGACCTTTACGTTCTTCTCATTTAGATTCAAGCCGAGCTCCTTTGCTTTATTCCAAATCACTTCGTACGTAGATTTCTCGCTCACTTGGATGGACAATTCTGTATTTTGTTTTGTAATTTCCACAATTTCCTTATTTACATCTTGCACTTCTTTATTCATGTCATTAATTTGCGTTTGCTTATGTAAAATCATTGTAGCAAAAACAACGGCAATTGCCGTTAATAGCACGAATAAGAGCTTTTCTCCTTTTGAGAAAAGTTTTCCTGAACGTTGATTGGTTTGTTTTGTAAAATCTTTTTTCGGTTGTTGCGGCGTTTGAATTTCATGTACCGTATTCATTTGGAATGTTCTCTGCTCCAATGCCATTTCACAATTGCCTCCTTATTTTTTCTCAATGATTCGTAATTTTGATGAACGAGATCGTTTATTCCCCGCTATTTCTTCATCGCTTGGTACAATCGGTTTTCGTGTTACTAACTTGTATTCCGGCTCCATCCCAGCAGGTATTACCGGTAAGTTCGGAGGTAAATCAGGCATAGAAGATGCTTCTTTAAAAATCGTCTTGCAAAGCCTGTCTTCCAACGAGTGGAAAGTAATAACAGCAACTCGTCCACCTTTGTTGAGCAAGGTCAAAGCATCACTCAACGATTCTTCAGCAGCTCCAAGTTCGTCATTGACCGCAATACGTATCGCTTGGAAAACTCGTTTTGCAGGGTGTCCGCCAGTTCTTCTTGCTGCCGCAGGAATTCCTTCTTTAATCAGTTCTGCCAACTCACCTGTTGTGCGGATCGGTGCAATCTTTCTCGCATCCTCAATTTTACGAGCAATCCCTTTTGAAAATTTCTCTTCCCCATATCTGAAGAAAATACGCACAAGGTCTTCATATGCCCAATCATTGACCACGTCAAATGCCGATAGCGCCGCATCCGTGTTCATGCGCATGTCTAGTGGCGCATCATGGTTGTAGCTAAACCCTCTTTCCGGAGTATCCAATTGAGGAGAGGAAACCCCAAGGTCATATAAAATTCCGTCAACAGAATGAATGCCAATCGCATGCAGTTCACTCTTTACGTTTCGGAAATTCGAATGAATGAATGTCACTTTTTCGATATGATCTTTTAGTTTGTCTTTCGCTGCGTTAATTGCCGTCATGTCCTGGTCAAAGCAAATTAATCGACCTTCAGCTGACAGTTTTTTTGCTATTTCTAAGCTGTGACCTGCGCCACCGAGTGTACAGTCCACATATATGCCATTTTCCTTTATAGCTAGCCCGTCGACGGCTTCATGAAGTAACACCGTAATATGATCGAACAAGGAAACCGCCCTCTTTCTCATAAAATTAATCGCTTATCGTTAAAAATCAAAGTCAATAATGTTTTCTGCAATTTCATTGAAGGATTGCTCAGATTCATCATAGTAAGCATCCCAAGCACTTTTCGCCCAAATCTCAATTCGACTTGATACTCCGATGACGACACAATCTTTTTCAACTTTCGCATAATCAAGTAAGGATGATGGAATATTAACACGGCCTTGTTTGTCTATTTCAACTTCAGTTGCACCAGAGAAGAAGAATCGTGCAAAGGCTCGAGCATCTTTTTTCGTGACCGGAAGAGCTTTTAACTTTTCCTCAAGACGCTTCCATTCCTCCATAGGGTAACCGAATAGGCAATTATCCAATCCACGAGTCAACACAAAACCATCCGTCAAATATTCCCTGAATTTTGATGGGACAATTAAACGGCCTTTCGTATCAACAGTGTGCTGGTATTCGCCCATGAACATACTCTTCACCCCACTATATGAATTTAATGTACCACATCCCTCCACATTCCTCCACTTATATTCCATGTTACTTGTAAAATGTGTCATTAGTACTTGTTTCATTGAGATAGGTTCACATTTTTCATCAAAAACTAGGACTATAAAGTCATTAACTGTAAATTTTCTTTGAAAATGCAAATAACAAAACACCTTACATATCTTTGGGGACATGTAAGGTGTTCAAGTGCAACTCTATTTAATCGAACAATGTACAGGTAATAGCTAGGTTTGATTTTTATAAATAGACAATTTTATGTTTACCGTCCGGCTCGAGCGGCAATTGAAGTAGTTTTTGTACTAAATCTGGACCGAATTCATTCATGAACAGGTAAGGTGTATAGAGACGTTCCTGTAAAGAACCGTTTGGAAGGATTTCATTTTCTATTTTTCTGTATTTCCGAAGTGTCGCTTCATGTTGAATGAACACTTCTTCTTCCGCCTTTTTTCGAAGAAAATCGAATTGTTGTTTATGGTACCTTAAGTTTTTCGATAGTAATTGTTGCATTCCCGCGCTAGCATGCCGGGTGAGCTCTTGATAACTCTCGTCCAAATGGTGTTCTATTTGGCGTAACGCTAGTTCGAATGCTTCATCCTTTTGAGTGGTGATAAACTGCTCGCGTGTTTCATGTACAACGCCTGCTAATACATTTTCAATTGAAAATGAACATTCTTTCAGTAGTTGTTGGGTAGTTTGTAAGACAAGTGTAATCGAAATTCGAGGTACAAGTATCGGCATTTTTAGATTGAGATGATGAAATGCTTCTTTCAATTGTGCCCAGTACGCAATTTCGCCAGGACCACCAACAAATGCAAGTACAGGGAACACTAAATCTTGCATAATTGGCCTTGTGGCAACATTATTACTAAGCAACCACGGCTGTTCCCTTGCGATTTCCAGCAATTGTTCTTCAGTGTACCGGATCCCAGCGCTTTCATTGATAAAGATTCCATCCACTTTCGACAACAAAAATCGTCCTGTTTCGTGGACGAAAAATAAATTAGCCGCATCTTCTTCCAATTGAATAGGTCTATCAAACCCTAGCGATTCAAACTGCTTTTCCTTTTGGATAATGGATGCGGTTAAAGTGCTTGCTTCACGAATAAATGCTTGAAAGGACTTGCTTTCCAATTGACGAAGAGGTTTAAACGCAGAATCGATGAACAATAAACCTTGTTCCTTGAACAGTCCATTCATCAATCTAACAAAAAACCCTGTAAAAGTCCGCTCCATTTTCACCGCTTCAATAACGTCATGCAGTAAGGGTTTCGTATGATTCGTTTCGCCAAATCGGCGGAAGATTTCTTCCACAAAATCGATCATTTCTCGTTCTGTATAAGTTGTATCAGATGCCATCAGTTTAAGAACGAACTTTTCCTGATACTGCTGTTTTGTTGGTTTTTCACCCTTTTCAACAAACACATGGTTAATTTCGTTCAGGTCATGGTCTTCTCCAGCGACCCAAAAAACCGGAACAACGGACAAATCAAGTTCTCTTCTTTTGGAGGCAGCAAGCAAGATGACGGTAAGTGCCTTGTGAATTGAATAGAGCGGGCCAGTCAATAAACCCGCTTGTTGACCACCAATGACAACAACTCCATCGTTCGCGAGCTCATCAATATGTTTCGCCGCACGATCGGAAATCCCGAACGATTCCATATACGAACGAATGACCGAAGCAAGTTCCTTCCGATCAAACGTACGACCTGTTAACTCCTCGACTCTCTTTGGAAAAGACGCATGCTCATTTTTATAATCAAAGAAGGTATGTATAAATTCTTCCTCATTCATGTAAGCTTGAAGGACTTTATTTTGATTGTGTAACTCCAACGTTTCAAATTCCATGACAAATGCCCCTTTTTAACTTGTTTGACACGAGTATATCATCCAAATTCGTCAGATTGGAATATTTACGCTTACATAAGAAAGAACGAATTTCTCATTTTACATATTGTACGATTTTTAAAACAATGCCGATGATCATTAATACGATGTACGCAACCCCTAATACAAGGAAATACGTTCTCCATGTTTTATGGAAAAATCTCGTCATCTGAAACTCTTTCTCTTTCAATCTTTCATTTGTAGCAAAAAGCAAGGCAATGATAATGCTAATGACAATGATAATAAATGCAGTATTCACATGAAAGATTGCTTCAGATGTAAAATAAACGGACAGGAATAAAAATGGAGTTGTCCAATCCGCAGCACGGCCTACTTCGGAAGCTGGCGCTCTTCCCCTTTTTCTCATCACGACAAGGAACACGACTGTGACTAAAAATGGAAAAAGCACAATGACACCCGTTAAAATTGCAAGCAAACCATTTATCAATAGGGCTCACCTCCGTCCATTACACGTAACATCTTCTCCATCGTTTGTAAAAAAGGTAACGGCTTGTCTCGTTGTGCAGCTAGTGCAATGACCGCTGAAACAATCGTCTCAATTTCCATCGGACTCCCACTATTGCGATCCTTCAACATGGAGGACTCATTTCTAGCCGTCCGTTTACAAACGTCTTCAATCGCGGATTTCGGCAATTCCTTTTGCATCTCAGGGAATGCCGAAAGCAATTCATCATATAATTGCGACAGTAATGCATGCGCAAAATCATTTTCTATTAAATAACCGTTGTTCACTTGAAGTATGGCTGTCAATGGATTAATAGCACAGTTGATGAGCACTTTTCGCAACAAGATGTCTTGCGCACCTTCCGAAAATTCTATCGGAAATGTATGTGTCTGTAGCTGTTTTAAAAAGTCAAATGTTGTTGGAACACCTCTAAAACATGCGACTTTTGTCAATCCTACACCATTGTGCGATACAGTGTAATCATTCAGACGAGCTGCCCCATGTTCGACCGTTGCCACAAACAAATTTGACAGCTCCGTATTTGCAATCATCTCCAAATGCCCAATTCCATTTTGCACGAACAATAATGGCGGGTCGAGTTTTTCACTTTTCAGCCTTTCAAGAACCGAAGCTACACCGTTAAATTTTACCGCTACAATCCAATGCGCTCCCTCTGGCACATTTTCAATTTGCGTACAAGCATTTGCACGAATTGTCTCACGTATTCCATTCTCACCTATGTATTGAATGCCTTTCTCGCGAATCGATTCAGCCTGTTCTTCACGTCGTACAAGAAAGGTGATGTTACAATCAAACCGACCTAAATACGAGCCAATTAGTAGCCCAATAGATCCTGCACCGACAATGACTACCTCCACCTTCATTCCCCCTTTTAAAAAGAGCACCCTAGAAAGGCGCTCTTTTGAACCTGCACTCATTATACAGGATATACAGAATGTTTTTTAGGTGGTAATGGTAAATCTTTTGTCGAATAAAAGCGGAAACGTTCCGCAAGAACGGTCCTTAAATCAGATGGCGCAACAATTTCATCAATGATTAGCTCTGATGCCATCTTATACACATCGATTTCCTCTTTATATTCTTTATGTTTCGCTTGCACAAATGCAATTTTTTCTTTCGGATCTTCAATTGCTTCAATTTTATTGGAATAAACAGCATTCACAGCCGCTTCTGGCCCCATTACAGCAATTTGGGCAGTCGGTAATGCAATACACACATCAGGTTCAAAAGCAGGACCGGCCATCGCATACAATCCAGCCCCATAAGCTTTTCGGACAACGACAGAAATCTTTGGTACAGTTGCTGAACTCATCGCCATAATTAGTTTTGCACCATGACGAATAATCCCATCACGTTCAACTTTCGTCCCAATCATGAACCCCGGTACATCAGCGAGGAAAAGTAATGGAATGGAAAATGCATCGCAAAGTGCAATGAACTTGGTCGCCTTATCTGCTGAATCAACGAATAAGACGCCACCTTTCACTTTTGGTTGATTTGCAATAATGCCTACTGGTTGCCCTTCAATTCTAGCTAGCACTGTAATTAGTTCAGGCGCAAACAATTTTTTAATATCAAACACACTGCCTTCATCAACTAACGCATCAATCGCTTCATACATATCAAAAGGTGCGTTTTGATTTTCAGGAATAATCTCTTCCATCAATCGGCAGGCTTTGGTTGAAATTGCCTCTTTCACTTTTGGCTTTTCTGTAAAATTCGCAGGAAAAAAGTCCAAATAACGGCGTGCTTCCTGAATTGCTTCTTCCTCACTGCCAACGAGTACATCTCCACAACCACTAACTGAACAGTGCATCCTCGCGCCACCCATCTCTTCAAGCGACACTTTTTCTCCAATTACTTTTTCAGCCATCCGAGGTGATCCTAAATACATGGATGCATTTCCCTCGACCATGATGACTATGTCACAAAAAGCCGGAATGTAAGCACCGCCTGCCGCAGAGGGACCGAACAACAGGCATATTTGAGGGATGAAACCAGACAACCTTACTTGGTTATGAAAAATACGTCCAGCTCCCCGACGATTTGGAAACATCTCCAACTGATCAGTGATCCTTGCGCCAGCAGAGTCGACCAAATACAACATGGGCACGCGATTCTTTTCAGCAATTTCTTGTATACGAATGATCTTTTCTACTGTCCTGGAACCCCAAGAACCCGCCTTGACAGTTGAATCATTCGCCATGACACATACCGTTTGGCCATTCACCTTCCCCATTGCCGTGACAACACCATCGGCAGGTAAATCCCCAGCTTCACAGTTTGCAAAGCGCCCATCTTCCATGTATTCGCCCTCGTCAAACAGAAGTCGTAATCGATCACGGACAAAAAGTTTATTTTGCTCTTTCAATTTTTCGTGGTATTTCGGCTGACCACCTGCAAAAACATCTTTAATTCTCTCTGCTAGTTTTTCATTATACCCCGTCTGTTCATTCACCTTTGTCAAAAATTTCCCCTCCCGTACGCTTAGCAAACTTCTACTGATTGTCGCTTACGATTCAATTACTACCAATACATCTTCCTCGTTTACAAAATCTCCAACTTGTACATTGACCGCTGCTACTTTCCCAGCAACTTCTGATTCAACAGGTATTTCCATTTTCATTGACTCAAGGACGACAACCACTTGCCCTTGTTCCACCGATTCCCCAACAGATACATTTACCGTAAAGACTGTTCCTGCCATAGCCGCTTTAACTTCATTCATGATTTTGACTCCTCCTTCTGACTACGTAACCATTCATTTAATACGTTTGTATGATAGGTACCCTTCGTAAATGCCTCAGCATGTAAAAATTGTTTAAATAACGCACTGTTCGACTTCACACCTTCTAGCGTAAACGTCTCAAAGAATTCGATCGCCTTTTCAATTACTTCTTCCCGCGTGGCAGCATGAACGATCACTTTCGCAATCAAAGGATCATAAAACGGAGTAATCGTTCCTCCTTCGACATATCCACTATCAATACGGATTTGATCATTTGAAGGTCCCCAGTCCAACTTTTCAATTTTTCCAGGGGACGGCATGAACGTTTTTGGATCTTCCGCATATAAACGAAATTCCATTGCATGACCGGATATCTGAATGTCTTTTTGGTTTGTGCAAGGTAAATCATGTCCTTTTGCCACTTCAATTTGCCATTCGACCAGATCGTAACCTGTAACGAGTTCCGTTACTGGGTGCTCCACCTGTAAACGTGTATTCATTTCCAAGAAATAAAAAATATCGTCTTCAGCTACAATAAACTCAACTGTCCCAGCGTTTCGATAGTCTACTGCTTTCGCCGCAAGGACGGCAGCTTCCGCCAATCGTCCCCTTACCTCATCCGTCAAATTTGGAGAAGGGGATTCTTCAATGACTTTTTGATTTCGTCTTTGAACGGAGCAGTTCCGTTCAAAAAGATGAACGATATTTCCCTTGTTATCCCCAAACACTTGTACTTCAATATGCCGAGCATTTTCAATAAACTTTTCAAGGAAAACAACTTCATTACCAAAATAGGCTTTCGCTCGAGTTTTAATGGACTGAAAGTGTTGACTGAGCGCTTGCTCATTTTCGCAACGCACCATTCCAATCCCACCGCCACCAGCACTTGCTTTTAACATGATTGGATAGCCAATATGTTGTGCAGCAATTATTGCGTCCTCAAGAGTTGCAACACCTTCATCCGTCCCTGGCACAACCGGTACACCCGCCTGTTTCATCTTCGTACGCGATGCAATTTTGTCACCCATTAAACGAATGGTTTCAGCATCCGGACCGATGAAGACAAGACCAGCTTCCTCTACCTTTCTTGCAAAGTCCGCATTTTCTGACAGTAAACCATAGCCCGGATGGATCGCATCAGCATTTGTCTTTAATGCGATTTCAATTATGTTATCCGCTTGTAGGTAGGACTGTTGAACAGGACCTGGTCCAATCGAAAAGGACTCATCAGCCAGTTTGACGAAAGGCATGTGCGCATCCGCTTCCGAATGGACCGCGACTGTCTGGATCGACAGTTTGCGACATGTCTCTATAATTCTACTCGCGATTTCCCCACGATTCGCTATTAGAATCTTCTTCATATGATAACCCCCAAACTGCTAAAATGAATTTCTCCCAACTCTAGTGTATACGATAAATGTAACCGTTTTCAACTATTAGTCTGAATTCGTATCCTATTCTGATCCGAAAAAGTTCATTAACCGTAATGCAATCACGATTTACTACTAATCATAATTTGTTTATAAATCGATTTACAGCTTCATGATGCGCATCACTTTCCCATAGTCGAGCACACTCTTGAGCTTCATGCAACATTCGGTTTTCCACGTCAGCTCTTTCCCAATTTGCAATGGCCAGCTTTTTGTACGTCTTATGGACATTTGGATGAATGGTCATCATATGCTCCAGGAATTTTGCAAGTCCCTTTTTAGAATCCCCTTCATATACGGCAGATGCCCAACCAATCTGTAGAAGTTCATCAGCAGTATGTATTTTTGCTTCAGACAATAACTGCATGACTTTGTCTGGTCGCTGTAATTTTTCAAATAGCTGTGTTGCGCCTCCCCAGCCGGTCGTAATAGCAAGTGTCCCTTGGATGAAACCAGCTTTCGCTTTAGCGGAAACGATACGATAATCACATGCTGACGCAATCTCACACCCGCCACCAACTGCCGTACCATTGACAAGAGCAATAACAGGTACAGGCAAAGAAGCTAAACGATAGAGCAAACCAGCCATTCTGCTTAGCATCGGATACGCTTCTTTTGCAGTTTGGATTTGATGAAATGCAGCCAAATCACCACCTGCACAAAATGCACGATCACCACTTCCCGTAATGACCACATAGTTTATGTGCTCATTTGCTTCGATCGTATTTAAAAATGCTTCCAGCTCGTTCATGACAGCGAAATTAATAGCATTCATTTTTTCGGGTCGATTAATTTGAAACATCGCAATTCCGTTTTCAACGGTTTGAATGGATACCAATTCAATCCCTCCTTTTTCTACTATTCTACCAAGTAGGAAGAAGGTGTACATCTTTTTTGAATAAAATTTAGTTTGATTAATGGATATAAATTGAATTAAGAGGAGAGTTTGCAGCGTACAAGTGATGATAGCGAACTTCAGTAAGAAGTTTAACGCAAAAAAAATCACCGGAGCCATGGCCTCTCGGTGATTTTATGTAGGGAATCTAACTTATTCGCCTACGACTTCTTTTCCTTTGTAATGACCGCAAGATTTGCAGATGCGGTGTGCCAATTTAATTTCGCCACAATTATCGCAAGTTGTCATGCCTGGAACTTGTAATTTGTAATGTGTACGACGAAGTCTTTTTGCTGTTTTAGAAGTTCTTCTTTTTGGTACTGCCATTTGGGCACCTCCTTATGATCGCCTATTTCTTTTCAGAATCAAAAAATCCAGCCAATCCTGCTAATCGAGGATCCACTTTATTTTCTTTTCCTTCGCGTTGCTGTGCATCATATTCTTCATCAGTTGTATAGGACCAACCTTTCCCCTCTGCACTTTTCATCTCATTAGCTTTTTCGCTAAAAATCTGTAAAGGCACTTCAAGAAGAATCAATTCTTCAAAAACAGGGGTTGGATCGACAACTTCCCCGATTACAGGATGAATCGAATCATCCGCAGCCAAAGTCGCTTCATCCCAACTGAATTGCTCGTCCGTTTCAATTGAAAATGGGAGTTTGACGTCTTCCCAAGTACGGGAACACGGCAACGTCATCTCACCTTCAAGATGGAAATGGCAAGTCAATTTCTTAGAACCAATTACACAGCTACCCGTTACGTGGACAGGCTGAATATCCCGGATTTCCGGATTCCGTTTTTTCACGGAGTCAAGGTTGATGGCTTCGTCAAGCGGCATCGCACCTTGCCTGTATTTCTGTAATTGATGAATGGACCATTTCACGTCTATATCACCTCAAGACAACACTGTTGATTATATAATGGATAAAAAGGGATGTCAAGATATTTTCTTGTCACCTAAAACGCATCGACGTATAATGCAAATAGATTATATCGAAAGGGTGGGAACAATGAAAGCGACAGGCATTGTAGTTGAATACAATCCGCTCCATAATGGACATGTCTATCATGCACAACAAGCTAGGGAGACAACTCAAGCAGACGTCGTCATCGCCGTGATGAGTGGTAATTTCCTTCAAAGAGGCGAACCTGCTTTTGTTGATAAATGGGCCCGAACAAAGATGGCTTTGCAATCCGGCGTAGACATCGTCTTTGAGTTGCCCTATCGTTTTGCCACTGCTCATGCACCCATTTTTGCAAGAGGAGCGATTACGCTATTGGATGCTGTTGGATGCTCTTCCTTTTGTTTTGGAAGTGAAGAGGGGGATATCACTCCATTCACCAATAGCCTATCACTTATCACCCAGACAGAAACCGTGTTTGAAACAGTTGTCAAAAAAGCGATTCAAGATGGTAGAAGTTACCCAAATGCATTAAAAGAAGCATACACAAGCATTCAAGACAACACGTCTCAAACGCAACTCGCAGATTTAACAAAGCCGAATAATATATTAGGCTTTCACTACATGGAGGCAGCACAATGTATAGGTTCTATGATGAAGCCGACAACCATTCAAAGACGTGGGGCAGATTACCATGAAGCAGATTTACACGCACATAAAGTTGCGAGCGCAACAGGTATTCGTAAATCGTATTTCTCCACCGGTACAATGGATGAAATGGAACCCTTCGTTCCTCAAGCCACAAAAGACATTTTGTTTGATTGGCAAGCCGAACGGGGGCACTTCGGGAATTGGGAGACCTTTTATCCGTACTTACGGTATACGATATTACGTGAAGGACCAATACGCTTAGCATCCATTGCAGACATTACTGAAGGCATTGAAAATGCTATTTACCGCGCTGCCCTGAAGCATGATGCCTTTCAACCTTTCATGGCACAAGTGAAATCTAAACGTTACACTTGGACAAGAATCCAGCGTATGTTAACGCACATTTTGACTGGATTCACTGTTGAGCAACGAGAAACAATGCCAGCCCCCTCCTACTTACGTCTACTCGGTATGACAGGGGATGGACAGACCTATTTGCGTTCGGTGAAGAAGCATTTAACATTGCCTCTGATCAGCAAAGTTGCCACGTTGTCCAATGATTCCTTAACAATGGATATTCGCGCAGCAGATCTTTATGCAATGGCACTTGGCAATTGTCAACACGTCCCTAAAATCGGGCTTGATTATTTAACACCACCAATTAGAACGCATCATTTCGGTTCCAACGATTCCAAATAAGCTAATGCATCATCAATCGTTTTGACAGGTACGATTTTCATCTTCGTACCTATTTTTTTTGCGGTTTTTACAGCTTCCTCATAGTTTGTCATAATTCCTGGATTTAATTCACGTACATTTTGAGGGAGATCATCATCTGGTGCAAAAAAGATTTCTACGTCTTCACGATCCGCAGCAATAACTTTGAAATCAGCTCCACCGATTCGTCCAACCGTACCATCCGCAAGCATTTCTCCTGTACCAGCGATATTGTATCCTTTCGTCAAGTCTTCCTCCATTAATTGGTTCATGATCTCCAGCGTAAACATTAGACCTGCAGAAGGGCCACCGATGTCTGCTGTATGGATAGTGACTGCTGGTTCTGTCTTCAATTCCCGATCTTCTTGGAATTGGACACCTAGACCGATCCTGCCCTCTGAATTAGGTATCTCACCTACAGTCAGTTCCACCTCGTTCAGTTCATCGTCCCTTTCAACTAAAACTGTAAGATGGTCCCCTTTTTCTTTTGAAGAAATAAGATTTGCGAATTGACCGACCTCATGCAAATGAACACCATCGACTTCTCGTATCTTATCACCCGATTTCAGCTTTCCTTCTGCAGCACCGCCAGGAAGAACAGACATGACGAAAACGCCGTCATATTTTATCTCTACGGGTATCCCTACTTTTTTGAATGCAGTCGTAATTGCATTAAAATGCGAATCAGACATAAGTTTCTTCTGTCTGACATTATACTCTTCGTCATTTTCGCCTTCCCTTCGGACTTTATGGACCGGCAAAATCTTCATTTTGTCAGAAAAGGTAGCTGCTACATAAGAGAACGGAGTTGCTTTTCCAATCGCAATTGTCATAAGACTGAATGCCCCAACGTCATCCTCATCACCATTTTCCACTTCCACTATCGGTGACAATTCATATGCCCCACCTGGTTTCGATACATATGCATCCAATGGATAAATAAATAAAAAAGCAATAAAAAGCAAAACAACCCCATACAAACCGTACTTCCTCATCTTCATAAGACCAAACCTCCATTAATAGCCTGTACAGACACAACATAGTATAGAAAAGCGTAGGGTGGCGTCTAGCTGCGACAGGCGCTGGAAGAAAGGGAGTAAAGGCGCTCTTTGCCTTTACCTCCCTTTCTGAAGCGACCCGAGCAGCTGCCACCCGTAGCTAGACAAGAAATGCGAAGGGTGGCTGGTAGCTGCGACAGGCGCTGGAGGAAGGAGAGAAAAGGCGCTCTTTGCCTTTACCTCTCCTTCCGAAGCGACCCGAGCGGCTGCCACCCGTAGCTGGACAATAAAGGAACGCAACCTAAGTTCGCCGCGTCCTGCGGCAACGGTTGCATGACCCACATCCTGTGGGCCCAAGCGTAGGGTGGCGTCTAGGCCAGACAAACGCTATCACCCCTGTTATCATCACAATCACTGTTAAACAGTGTACCATCGAAAAAAATCATAATAAAGCAATAACAACAATGATTGAGCATAGACAAACCAAAGGAGGCGCATAGATGACTTTAACGCTCACCAATAAGCATCTGTTTACAGTATGATTAGCATCGGCATTATATGGGCATTAATCATATTATTTATATTACAGCCTGGTATTGCACATGATGGAGCAGAAGCAGGTGCACGATTGTTTACCCACGCATTGCTGCCTTATTTGCTTCCCTATATTATTTTAACCCAATGGCTCTTAAAAATGCCTGTGAAGCGAAAAGCAACAAATAATTGGCAGAGATACATGAAAGCCTATATATTAGGTTCCTTCGGTGGTTTCCCAGTTGGTGCTGTAACGGTAGCAGAAATGATGAAAAATGGAGAGTTATCAAGAAGAGAAAGTGGTTATCTTCTTGCTGCTTGCCATGCACCAGGCCCCATGTTCATAGTGGGATTTGTCGGAACAGAATTACTTGGAAATCCGGTAGCAGGATGGAAGTTACTAACTGCCATTCACATTGCTAATCTCCTATTCTTCTTATTGGCGATGACACTTTTAAAAAAGGATCAGCCCGAAAACTTGTCCATGCAATCTATACAATTACCTAAAACTGCTACTTCGCCATTTTTGGCATCTATTAAAGAAAGTTCGAATGTCATTATTCTTGTAGCAACAACTGTTATTTTCTTTTCATCATTAGGCACTGTTCTCACAACCGCAATAGCTACTGCAATACCAGTGGATCTTGGCATTACGAAAACAGCTTTACTTGCTATTTTCGAGATGACGTCAGGCGTTCAATCCGCTACTGATCATTTCTACTCCTATGCCAGTTTTCCCTTTTTAATTGCTGCAATCATTTCTTTCAATGGTCTAAGCATTCATATGCAAGTCTTTGTCATTGCAAAAGCAGTAAATATACCCTTAATTCCTTATATCGGGTCAAGATTATGGTGTGTCTTCGCTGTTCCACTACTCTTGTATTTCTTAATGTAAAAAATGGTTATGACTCGAAACGTCATAACCATTGGACTCTTTTTACTACCACTGTACCCTCATGTGCACGGTTGTTCAATTATACCTTAAAATCCGTATCAATTACTGGAATTTCTTATGTAATGCCTCTTCCACTACTGTTGGAACGAGCGCAGAAATGTTTCCGCCATATTTAGACACTTCTTTCACAATACTCGAGCTCAAGAATGAATATTGATTTTTGGTCATGACGAAAAATGTTTCAATGCTTTCATCAAGCATCCGATTCATCGAAGTAATTTGCATTTCATACTCAAAATCGGAAATTGCGCGTAATCCTCTTACAATCACTGAAGCTCCTGCTTTATGTGCGTAATCAATGAGTAAACCAGATGAGGATTCAACAAGGACATTTGGAAATTTAGCGGTTACTTGACGAATCAAGTCGATACGCTCCTCTACTGTAAAAAGAGGATTTTTTGATGAGTTGTGCATCACAGCAACTCTCACTTCAGGAAATACTTTAGCGGCCCGTTCAATAATATCTAAATGTCCGTTTGTAATGGGATCAAAACTACCTGGAACAACTGCTATTTTTGTCATAAATGGTACCTCATTTCATGTAGATGGATATTGCGCTATTTCCGTAAATGGGATTTTTCGTTCTACAATAGTCACCATAATTTTCTGGGAGTGAAAGTTTTTTATCATGCTCACATACGATGATTGCCTGTTCCGTCAGAAGTCCAGCTTGTACAAACGTTTCTGCAAGCTCGTAAAAACTCGTTTCTGCATAAGGCGGGTCGATAAACAACAAATCCACTTGAACAGATGAGGCTTGCAACGTTTTTACAGCATTTCGCGCATCCCCACGAATCATTTTCACCTGTTCGGTATAACGGCACTTTTCAACGTTCTCTTTAATGACCGAGCATGCTCTTGGATTTTTCTCAAATATGTAAGCTGAATCGATTCCTCTAGACAAAGATTCGATGGACAATGAACCACTGCCTCCGAATAGCTCAACAGCAACTCCCCCGTCAAAATAAGGACCAATCATATTAAAAATGGATTCCTTTACCTTATCGGAAGTCGGTCTCGTTTGATTGCTTGCAATCGATTTCAGTGGTGTTCCTTTTCTTGAACCAGCAACTACCCTCATTCAGATTCCCCTCCATTCAACGATGTCATTACTATCTGCTCATCGTTTTTCTGTATCGATAAATGGAAAATCCGGCGAAGTGCATCTTCGTCAAAATAATACGCATTCCCGATTCGTACATAAGGTGCTTCTCTCAGCGTATGCTTTTTCTCATTGTGGACATAAAACGGGTCTCTTAATGAGAAGCGATAATCCTCTTGAGTACCTTGCACATAAATTGAGCGTTCATTCGAAGATACCTCATAACCCATAGCGGTAAGTAATGCATTTAGCGCATACAACGTCTGCTTCCCTTTCAACACAACAGGAATCCCTTCCTGTTCCTTACCATTGAGCACAATTTCTCTTGTTTCTTCAAAGACGAAAGGAAATGACTCATTGACATTTTTCTGCACAAAAGAAGTGGACATTCCTTTCAGATCGCCAATCATCCCATCAAGACCGGCAGCATCAATTTGACCTCCACGCTTATTCATCAACACCAATTGTAACTGATCAAATTCTACTTTAGTCAACTCGTTTTTCAGCATCTCATAAGCTCTTTTTGATCGAGTTGCTCCCACGGGTTCATCAAGAAGAATGGAAGTTGTCAACTGTGCTGTAACGAGTTCCTCTCGTGGTAAAGCATATTGTGTGCGAATTGCCTTTTCATATAATTGATGGATGGAAGTTGTATTGAGTTCATCTACTACAAGAATTCGGTCGCCTTGAACGTGTTTCTTCGACGTTCCGATGATCACATCCAAGTGATCCGTTTTTACTTCAGCTAACGAATTTGCTAGTTGCTCCCCTTGTTCCTTATCAAGTTTTTGACCATAAATGGTTAACTCTTTAGCTTGATGCGTAACTGGCAAGGGGTCTTTTTGCCAATAAAGCTCTGTAATTGGTCCGTTACCTTTGTAGAAGGCATAGTTTATCAATTCGGTTTGTTTCTTGCCAATCAGCTTCAAACCACTTAACCACATACCTCCAATACCTTGTTCGTCCGTTATGTGGAGTAATGATTTGTTAGTTGTTTCATTCCTAATTGTGACAAATGGGTTTTTGATGAATAAACTTGCTCCATACTTGCTATCCGTAGGGATTTCATAGGATATGGACTGCGCTGATTGCTCTCCTTCGATAAAAGCAGTAGAATTATCATTCAAACGAGAACAAGATGTATCTTTTTCCTTGTAACAAGCAATATTTTGCACATTTTTTGGGAACACGAGCTCATGTCTACCTGGATGTAAGTTTGTAAAATGTTGCTTGACGATTATCGTGTTCGCACGATTAATTACTTCAATTTCTTGGTTATAAGTTTGTGGATATTCAGTACTCTCGTTCGCATCAGCCATCAGGCTATAATGCATATAGACGAGAGCAATGTTCACTAGTAGTAATAAACCAACAATCCTGCTACTATTTTTCACTTGCGCACCTCACTGTATGCTAAGATGAATGCGTATTGGTAAAGCAAATGGTATTATGAATTTATCCCTTAATACGAAAGGTAGTGTCATAATTGTACCAACAGCGTTTTATTGAATTAGGTGAAGGTTTTGGTGATGTCTACGAGTTATTCGAGCTAATGAAAACGAATAAAGACCGTCTTCACCGTGCTTTCATCTTCTCATCAACCATTCAAGACAAACAGATGATTTCCCTTGCCACTGCATTCACTCCTGCAAGTGACAGCAAATTCATGCCCATTTACATTTGCAGGGAAGGCATTCAACAAACCGAAATGAAAAAGTCTAAAAGAACAATTCTATTTGAAGAGTTAGGAGAACAACTCGGTCATCCACCGATTTTCATTGACATGAAACATTCTTCTGAGTTTGCAGATACACAACTTTTCTTCCAATACATAACGGGCATCCTTCGATTGAATCATCTTTTACCTCCATTAGGCTGATGTGCTTCCCGGTCAAGATAAAGGAGTAAAGAATACTCGTCATATGGAACTGAAGGCAGATTTCTCAGGTTGGTCCTACTCGTCACAGACCTATTTTGTAATCGTATTCCTTAGCTTTATCCGGTTTTGCATTTTCATATTCAGTTTTTACAAAAGGTCTATAAGATGGAAGTACTTTTTTAACAGAAGGCAATCGTTCAATTTTACGGATGGTGTCTTCTGTATCTGTTTGGTCGCAGTAGATGACGACGTATTTCATTTTCCTAGAAATATAATGGACGTGGCCGTACTTTCGTAGGGACTTTGCTTGCTTTAAATGATGGAGATAGATAATTATCCCTTGTCGATCAATCATGTTTTTCCCCTCTTTCCTTCCCCATACAATACCATATGTCTGAAATAAGCTGCAACCGAACATTGCTGACAGGTTCCATTTTTTCGCCTATAATGTAGGAAGGACAGGTTGTTACAAGGATAGGAGGAAACGATGATGGGAAGAAAAACCAAAGTAGCCCTTACTGTAGGTGCCGCGGGAGTCGCTGCATGGGCTGCTTCTAAAGTAGTCGTTAAACCAAAACCACGCCCTTCTAAAGAAGCTCTTGCTTACAAGGATCCAGTTGTTTTGTGTACGTGTGCAAATATGAGCTCTGTACCTGATTATACAATGGTTGCGTTCTCAAAAGCGGCTGAAATCGGTGTCCATGGTTTCGCTGTTGACATCCGACTGACGAAAGATGAGGAAATTGTTATTTTCCGAGACGAAATCGTTGAACAAACGACGGATTTTTCCGGTAAAGTGTCAGAGTATACATGTCAGGAGCTTAAACAAGCAGACGCAGGGTATATGTTTGCAGACGAAACCGGACAATACATCTACCGGAATACTGGACAGTCGATTGTCACTTTGCGAGAACTCATTGAAGAGTTTCCACAGTTACTAATTGCGGTCAACCTGAAAGATTCTCCCGACACGTATGAAGGCAGTCTGATGCCGTCTAAGTTGTGGCGACTCATTGAAGAGACAGGTGCTGAAGATCGAATCATCGTAATGAGCGTTTACGATGAACAAACAGACCGTTTTAATTTATATGCCCAACAAAAAGTGGCAACAGGTGCGGGGAATGATGAAGTTAAGAAGGCTTATGCAGCCTATTCCAGTAAATTAGGCCACTTATACAATCCAAGAGCTGATGTATTCAACATTTCTGAGAAGATGGGTGTATTTCCTTTGAACTCTGAAGGTTTCATTACTTTTCTCTCTAAACTGAATGTAGCTGTTTTTTATCAAGATGTAGTAAACTCAAGCGCCATTGAAAAACTATTGAAATCCGGCGCAAAAGGTATATTGACAAACGAACCTGAAATCGCATTAAACATCATCCAAAAACATACGACTTACTAATACAAAAAACGTTTACCTTCTGTTCAGATGGCAAACGTTTTTTGTCTACTTTAATTTACGTCTATGCAGAACAGGAACAACTTCCTCCCGAACCACACCCTCCTCCACATGAGGAATTCGTGAAAAATCCATCGCCTGCTGGTATTTTCACCGATTCAGATACAGAACGGCCAATGATGGCACTTATTTCATTCAACAAGTCTTGCACATCATTCTCTGCAAGCCGTAATGCAGCGATGTCTTCATTCATATCTAATTCTCTCTTTTGAACTCTTATATGTTTCATGACTACTTGGTAGTCAGGATGATACCTTCCAAAACGTTGAACTTCTTCATAACGCTCCTTCATGTTCGTAAAATCATTAATCGTTCGAGCCAACTCTTTGTTGGAGTAAACAGCATGATTCGCTCTTCTATACGTTTCGATCACTTCTGAAGAGAGCAACATGGCAGAGAGTTCTTCAGATTGCTCAATGATTGACAGCCATTCGTCTGTCATCATCATATAGCATCCCTCCATTCCACTTCATCATACCAAATTACTACCGTCTCGTGCACAAATCCGCATAGAAAATTATTTTTTTCCGAGAATCGCATTCTTAGCGATTTCATAATCCGAGAAATGAAAAGATTCTCCACCAATTAGTTGAGTCTTTTCATGCCCTTTTCCAGCGATTAACACGATATCCCCTTCTTTTGCTGCTGCAATGACAGTTTCAATTGCTTTCCTACGATTTGGCTCAATAAAAACGTTACTAGATTCACTTTCTATTCCGGAATAGACGTCGCGAATGATAGCATTTGGGTCTTCATACCGCGGATTATCAGATGTAATCATTACTTTAGTAGATAAGGATACTGCCACTTTCGCCATCTCCGGGCGTTTTCCACGATCTCGGTTTCCCCGCATCCAAAAACAGTAATGATGGGACAATCCGTAAACTCTTCTATTAAAGATTGTAAGACTGTTTGAAGTGCATCGGGTGTATGTGCGTAGTCAATGTAAACTTTTATTCCAGCATGCTCTATCTGCTGCAAGCGTCCTTCAGGCAAAATGAGTTTATGACAATGAGCCAAGACTTCCTTTTGGTCATAGCCTAATCGCATTAACACACTAACTGCAGCCATCGCATTACTTTTGTTATGTCTTCCTAATAAGGCGGTTGGATAAAGCTCTTTTGGAACAGCTACATCAGCTGTCATATTGACATTGTACCTGTAGGTAGGTTTACTTGCATTCTTAACAAGTTCGATACATATCTCGTCGTCTTGATTAACAATAATTTCCTTCGATAAATTTGCAAGTAATTGCTTTGCTGCTAAATAAGCCTGTTTACTGCCGTGCTCCTCGTAATGATCTACACCAATATTCAGAAAAACGCCAATATCAATATCACAATGATCTAATCTAGAAGTCGATAATCCTAGCGAAGAAGCTTCCATAATGACGTGAGTAATGCCGCCTTCAACGCATTTCTTTAAGAGTGGATGGAGGTATTCCGCTGGTAATGTTGTCATATCCGGCAAATCCATCACACATTTTTCACCATTCATATAGATACCTGTCGTTCCAATAACTGCAGCTTTCGCGCCCATTTCATGCAGTAACTGACCGACAAAATGGGTCACTGTTGTTTTGCCATTCGTTCCAGTAACCGCAATGATTGTCAATAATTCCGATGGACTTCCTGAAAGTTTTGCACTTACATGTGATAAGAATTTCCTCCCATCTGGAACAGTAATAATCGGAACAGTAGGGTATCTGCTCAGCTCTGCTTTGCAATTACGATCCATGACAATGGCAATTGCACCTCTTCGGATCGCTTCTTCAACGTGAAAAATCCCGTCGTCAGCCTTTCCCTTTCTCGCAACAAAAAGATCACCTTGTTTCACTGCTCCCGATCGTTCAGTAACACCTAAAACATCTACACCAATACTCCCTTTCACAGTGCAGGGCCAATCTTTTACAAGCTCTGAAAGTAACAAAAGCCCTCTCCCCTTCCCGAACAAAATCGGCTACTAACGAATATATTGAAAGCGAACCATACTTTATCGTATGAAGAAGTTGAAACGAACGACACGAAGAAAGTTGGGAGTTTGCATGATAGTTCAAAAATTTGGCGGCGTCGCAATGAAAGATGAACAGTCTAGAAAGATTTGTATCGGTCACATTAAAGCTGGATTAGAAGAGTATACGAACGTTGTCGTAGTCGTTTCAGCTATCGGTAGAGGGAAGGACCCTTATTCAACAGATAGCTTGTTAAGGCTTACTGACGCATTTCGTGTATCTAAAGCGGCAAGCGATCTTGCTGCATCTTGCGGTGAACTTATCGCCTCTGCTATTCTGTCAGCGGAATTGGAACAAGCAGGTATTGCAAACAAAGTACTTCATGGCATTCAAGCGGGTATTTGGACATCCGGTGAGTTTGGTGATGGAACGATAAGTGACATAGATCCAACGATGATATCAGATAGTTTACAACAGACCGGATGCGTCATCATACCAGGGTTTCAGGGAATGAATGAGTTCGGGCAAGTGATGACAATCGGCCGAGGTGGAAGTGACTTAACAGCAATCGCACTTGGAGCGGCGTTAAGGGCTTCACATGTCGAATTCTTCAAAGATGTTCCTGGCATTATGTCCTCTGATCCCAAAACGGGTCACAACGTAACAAAGCTTGATCACATTTCTTTTCGCCAATTACTTCCCTTATTGAATACAGAACGGCCGGTCATTCAAAAGCGAGCCGCTTTGTACGCAATGAAAAAAGCGATACCTCTATATGTAAGAGGTATCACTTCAAATGAAACAGGCACTTGGATAAAGCCGTAATTAATTCCGTATGAAATTGGAGTCCGATTTCTCTTTTTTCTCAGTCTTGATGAGCACTTGTGTATAATATTTCCCATATGCACCTGTTCCAATGTCCGTTACATCAGGATCCAATAATACACTCCGATGAGCGGGAGAATTTAACCAACCGTGGACAGCCTCAATTGCATCCACATAATTGGTTGCAATATTCTCCCCTGCTTTTTTATGTTCAATTTCAGCGCTTTTCAGCCTCTCGGATAAGTTCCCTGATGAAGGAGATTCATGTGAAAAATATTTTTCTATAGCCATATCCTTACTATGTTCCTGCGCTAATACAGTAAGCCAGTAATCATACTCTACAACGGGAACCCCGCTTTGATCTCTAAAATAATTCGTCAGTTCGACAATTTGACGTTCATTTGCTCGATCCACTTCAATTTGTATTGTAGAGGATGGTGGTTGGCTGGCGACGAGTTCCCCCATATACTCCATATCGTAAGGCTGATGGATGATTAACGTCGTCGGGTCAATAAAACGTATACCGACAATTTTCTGTTGTTCAGCATCTACATACACTTGAGCGAATAAATCCTCATATTTTATAAGCATCCGATCCATAATGTCCTGATTGCTTAAAGAGAATGTGTACAAATTATTCTCAATTTGTACATTAACTTCTGATTCTATAATTGAAAATCGGAATATATCCTGAACATTTTGCCCTACCTCAAAAGGAGATAAATTTGCACTTACATCCGCACTGAACACTTGGTTTACCTTTTCTTTTTCTATACCGACCATCATATTAACAGTCGTGTTATAGATCCACCAATCATATGCGTAAGTAGAAGGTTCAATTCGATCAGGTTCTCCAAATTGTTGTAAAAGTATTGCTGTCGACTGTCCTACGAGTGTGGATAAGCCAGTTTTCGGTCGTTCAGGTCCTACTACTTGCCCTTCAAGTTCTTTATCTATGACAGGTATGGCAGTACCGTGGTTGACAGGAGATTCCAGAGGTTCATTCTCCTTTACTCGACTGTCCAAAAAATAAAAAACGGTAAGAAGGACGATAAGTGATAAACCAATTTTCCAAAACACTTTCATAACTCCTCGCCCTCTTTCCTAGTTTGTTTAATCGTATAAGACAATCTTACCGAATAGAGGGTATAAAGTCACCCATTATTCTGATTGTATAACGTTCTTTTTCTAACTTGTAAGCTACTAGATGACACAATCTTGTCATTGCAACTCGCACCAATTTGGTCTATGATAAATAAGTATAGGCTATATCGACGGAATATATTTAAAGGAGGATACGACACAATGTATATTGAAAATACAGGCATTGAAGAAATTGTTGCTGATCTATCTTTACTTGACGAAATTATGCTGAAGCATGATCTTGTGCGTGCTGGACAATGGGATTATGAAAGAGTGACATATGATAAGAAGTACGTCATTAAAGAAGGTACGTACTACTTACGTGTATTCGGCTACACAACTGATGGTGATGTTGATACAAGAGACGCCATCATGAATTTGAAAAAACCGGTTATTGGTAAACACTACTATCCACATGGGGTAGAATATGGTGAAGATGAAATTTTCCCTGAAGGTTTAATAAAAGATTGCAAAGCTACGTTAAAAGCAGTATTTGAAGAACTTCAACCTTATGTTCTAGTTAAATAATCGTTTATTGAAAGAATGCCGGAGAAGTTCTACTTCTTCGGCTTAGAGTGTAGACAAAGTCGGTTTTCACTTTGTCTACACCTTTTTTATGAAATTTATAGATTCTTCAGCCTGATTGAAAACGCTTGTCAGGTGGAAGGCAGTCTAAGTTCGGGACGTCCTGTCCCAACGACTGCATGACCTGCATCGTGCAGGTCCGCGCGAAGTCGAGCGAAGACGCGAATAGAACTAAAGTTCATGAGCGGACGAGCGAGACGAGCAACAACGGATGCGAGCGTTTGTCAACAGGCTGAGCCGGAGAAGTTCTACTTCTTCGGCATTTTGGCTATTCATTCCTGCCTCTTTTGGTTATAATAAGACCAATGAATATTTTGGAGGAATGACCGTTGTCGCGTTGGCTTACAAAAAGAAATTTTATGGTAGTTCTATTTTTGCTAATTCTTGTATTGATCGCTATTTTTATACTTCCCGTATCAATACCGATTATTTTAGCCCTTCTTACTGCTTTGCTATTTGAACCCCTCGTTAAACTGACAGAGTTAAAATTCAAATGCAAAAGGAAAGTGTCTGTCATCTCCGTCTACATCTTCATCGTAGCAATGTTGGCAATCATCATCTATTATACCGTGACATCGTTAATCGGAAGGATCATTCAGTTTACAAAAGACGCACCTGAATACTTGAATAAGCTTTCAGGCGTATGGATTGACTTCCAAAACAAAATATTCCTGTATACGTCCGGACTTCCTGAAGATGTTGTAAAGTCTATGCAAAACGGCTTTAATGATATTCTAAACTCATTTAGAGATTCATTGCTCTCATTTTTCAATTCCGAGAAAATTGTCTCACTCGCATCAGAAATACCAAATTTTTTAGTAAGCCTAATCGTATTCATGATCGCCCTATTCCTATTTATGCTTGAATTGCCTGAGCTCAAAGCAATGGTCTTCAGACACTTAACAATGGATACAGCGAAAAAAGTCCGATACATGACTGTGAAACTGAACTCCGTCATATTCGGTTTCATGAAAGCCCAATTACTTGTTAGCTTCATCATTCTTGCAGTTGCATTTGTTGGACTTCTATTCATTGCACCAAAGTATGCGTTAATCATGTCGATCGTCATTTGGATCATTGACGTGATTCCAATCTTAGGTTCCATAATCGTTTTAGCTCCATGGGCACTCTATCAATTTGTGAGTGGTGACATCGCAATGGGAACAAAATTAACGATACTAGCAATTGTTCTTCTTGTCATTCGTAGAACGATTGAACCGAAAGTCATGGGGAATCAGATTGGGTTATCACCTTTACCTACATTGATAGGCATGTTCATCGGCTTAAAACTTTTCGGGGTTCTCGGCTTTTTCATCGGCCCGATGATCGTCATCTTATTCAATACAGCCCGAGAAGCAGGGATTATCAAGTTAAACTTTAAGATATGACCTACCACTGGAACTATATTTAAACTGTTCCTCTGCACATGACTCATTCATCTGATTTGGTGAATAAAGTAAAAACGCATGATGGCGAATTGCCCTCATGCGTTTATTATGTTCAATTACTATTAAAATCCAAGTATTGCTTTAAAGACCGATGTCGTTTCGCCGCCTTTGTAAAATACATATAGCAACAAATAGACTGCAATTCCTGTAATCGCTGTAAATAGCCAGATGACAGCAGTAATCGGGCCGATTTTACGATGTCGATCTAATCGATTCTTCAAGCCTGAACGAATTGTAATTACCCCTAATACAGCTCCAGTTGTCGCAAGAACGATATGAAAAATAAGAAAAACGGTATAGTAGATTTTCAATTCGTCTGGACCACCGAATGCTGTATTTCCGATGAATACCGTCCGTGAAATATAAATGATCAAAAATAACAGAGCTGAAACAGACGCAGCCATCATCATTTTCTTATGCGCTTCAACTTTTTTCTCTTTAATGAACTTCCAACCGATTGCAACAAACACGGAAGAAAGCACAATTAATAGTGTACTGACTGTAGGTAAAAAAGGAACACCCATTTCAAAATACCCCTTCACTTATTATATATGCATTAACTGTGCATTTCTAAATTCTGTCTCTCTAATAGATCTTTCTTCGTAATTTCATCAGCATTCAATTGCTCTTCACGGTACCATTTAATAAAAATCTTACCGATGACAACGACATAGATCAATTCTTGAATCACTTTCATGATGATTCCGCCTAATTGTTGGTCATAAAGCGTTGGCATATTCGTAAAGAGTTCCGGACCGGAAATTGAAAGGCCTGATAAAGACGTCAACGTTCCAGCAGGTACACATAACGCCATTGCTTGTAGCCACGCTTCCCCACTGCTGTATGTTTCATAAACCGGTACGTCCACAAAGATAATTAGTGAACAAGCAGGAGTAATCAGTATAGCACTTAAAATCACATAACCAATTTTCTTTAAGCCATGCAGTTTTGGATGACTATCCATTGTATTCACAATCGGCCACCATAAGAACAAGGCGGATAAAAATACCGCAATCGTGAAGACTGAATGCACTACAATATTAAGTTTAATGAAATCCAGCACCATTGGATAATGATTCAGTGAAAACATTACTGTAAAGACGAGAAGACTAATCACTGGTTTTGTAAACAACCGAACGGTCTTATCAATCCACTTTACACTGAAAACTTTCTTCCAAATGAAGTTCGGAATTCCAATAATCAAAAACGGTGCAATGACTAATAACAATAGCGCCATTTGAGCCATATGGACTGAGAATAAAATATGTCCAAGTAAATCAGCGGGCGATCCCTTGACGATGTATAACAAAACCATAGCGCCTAAAAAGAACTTGATTTCACGTTTTGTCACAGGCTCTGTTCCTTCGAAACGATGCCTCCACTTTTTCGTGAATAAAAAATATAAAACGATAAGCAGTACGATGAAAAGGAAAAAATAAGGACTCCACATTGCCCGAAATCCAAATATGCTTAAAGGCATCATTGCCATCACTCCTTCAAGTAGGTCTTTCTCTATTATAGGTTGTACAACGCTTGAACACAATGAACGAACTTTGACAAAGCGGTAGATAAGAGAAATATTTTATGTAGAAAACAAAAGCCTGTGGATTTTTATCCACAGGCTTTTGAAAATAAACTTACCACCATACAATCGTGACGAATGTCAAAGGAATTAGGAAACCAAATAAAGCTCCTGTATACATGAACATTTGAGGAATGCCATGTCCTTTTTCATTCATATGCATGAAATAATACAATTGTAGACCTACTTGCACAGCTGCAAATAGTAAAATCATCGGAATGATGAAGTACTGGGAGAAACCAGGTACATCTTTCTCAAATGCGACAACCATGGAAAATGAAACGAGAGTCAAGAAAATCATTAGCGAGAACATCATTACCTGATTACGCATTGCTAACTTTGCACGTCGTTTAGCTAGTGACTGCTCAGCTGGTGTACGTTTGTAAACTTGGATGTCAGCCATCTTAACCTATCACTCCCATCAAATAGACTACTGTGAAAATGAACACCCATACAACGTCAATGAAGTGCCAATACAATGAGAATGTATAGTACTTCGTAGCGTTGTAAAGGTTTAGACCACGCTTTGCATTTCGGAAGATCAACAATGTGATCCAAACTAAACCTACAGCAACGTGGAAGCCGTGCGTTCCTACAAGTGTATAGAAGGATGAACTGAATGCACTGTTACTAAATGTAAATCCAATCTTTACATAGTGAGAGAACTCGTAAACTTCAAGCATTAGGAAGCCAAGTCCTAAAAATGCTGTAATGGCTAGCCACAATTGCATTTTCTTGAAATTGTAATTCTTCAAATGATACATTGCAAACACACTCGTTAACGAGGATGTTAAAAGCAACATCGTCATGACAAATACAAGTGGTAATTCATAAAGTTCTTGTGTAGAGAAGCCAAAACCGCTTGGTCCTGAGTTTTTCAACGCAATGTACGTCGCAAACAACGTCGCAAACAAAATCGTCTCTCCACCTAGGAACAACCAAAAGCCGACAAACTTATTTTTCGCTTCAAGCGTCGCCCGCTCCGGATGTTCTGGCCATGTTTCAGGGGTGAATTTTTTATTCAAATCCATTATTTTTGCCCCCCTTTGTTCAATGCTTTAATATCACGGAGGATTTCCTCTTTTTTAATGTAGTAGCCCAAGTCATCTTGCAACGAACGAGCTGCCATTGAAACAAATGTCCATAACAGACCAAAAATTAAGACTGGAAGACCCCAGCTTGTTTCAGAATGGAACATTGCACCGAATCCAGCAATGAATAGACCAAGTGACATTAACAATGGAATGATGGAACCGTGAGGCATATGAATGTCCTTAATCGGCTCAGCAGGTGTTAAACCTGTTTCATTTCCTTCCATTTTCTCGATCCATACAGAATCAAGTCCACGTACAAGTGGAGTTGCCGTAAAGTTGTAATACAACGGTGGAGATTCGATTGCCCACTCAAGTGTACGTCCATCTCCCCAAGGATCATTCGCAACTCTAACATTTTTCACAGATGTAATAATTACGTTGATCACGAGAACAATTACACCAATTGCCATGAAGAAAGCACCAATTGTACTGATCAAGTTCGCAAGATCCCAGCCTTGATCATCCATATATGTCCAAACACGACGTGGCATTCCCCAGAATCCAAGCCAGTGTTGGATAAGGAATGTCAAATGGAATCCAATAAAGAAGAACCAGAATGTCACTTTACCAAGTGTTTCATTCAACATCGTACCGAACATTTTCGGCCAGTATAAATGCGTTGCAGCTAGAATCGCAAGCACAACCCCACCAACGATAACGTAGTGGAAGTGAGCAACGATGAAGTAAGAATCATGCAATTGATAGTCCAAAGGAGCAGCCCCTTGCATGACACCCGTTACACCACCCATTACGAAGGATGGGATGAAACCGAGCGCATAAAGCATCGGCGTTGTAACTGTAATACTTCCGCCCCACATCGTTAAGAGCCAGTTAAAGATTTTAACACCTGTAGGAACAGCAATTGCCATCGTTGCAACAGCAAAGATTGCGTTAGCTGTTGGCCCTAGACCAACTGTAAACATGTGGTGAGCCCATACCATGAATCCTAAGAAACCGATTAGAACGGTTGCAAAGACCATCGATGGGTAACCGAATAGACGCTTACGGGAGAAGATTGAGAAGATTTCAGAGAAAATCCCGAAAGCAGGCAATATTAAAATGTATACTTCAGGGTGTCCAAAGATCCAGAAAATATGCTCCCAGATAATTGTGTTTCCACCCATTTGGTGATCAAAGAAATTCCCGCCGAACATACGGTCAAACGTCAAGAAGAACAAACCGATTGTTAATGGAGGGAAAGCGAACAAAATCATTGCAGACGCAACGAAAGTCGTCCATGTAAATAACGGCATACGCATATACGTCATACCTGGTGCACGCATGTTAATAATTGTAACAAGGAAGTTAATCCCCGCCATTAACGTACCACCACCGGCTATTTGAAGTCCGATTGCATAGAAGTCAATTCCGTGACCTTCGGATGCAAGTGATAAAGATGCGTAAGACGTCCAACCTGCATCAGGCACTTCACCGTATATCCATGAAATATTCAGGAACAATCCTCCAAAGAAGAACATCCAGAAACCTAATGAGTTAATGAAAGGGAACGCAACATCACGTGCCCCGATTTGTAATGGTACAATAGCGTTCATAAATCCAAATAATATTGGCATCGCTGCTAAGAAAATCATGGTCGTTCCGTGCATCGTAATCAAATCATTGTATAATCCTGCACTCACGAAATCGTTGTTTGGCTTGTAAAGCTGCCAACGGATCATCATTGCTTCAATACCGCCGACTACGAAGAAGAATCCGCCGCCAAGGAAGTAAAGGATCCCAATTTTCTTATGGTCGACTGTTGTCAGCCAATCCCACAGCGTTGCACCAAAACTCTTTTTTTGAGCAACTGAACTCACTTTGTTTACCTCCTCTTCAAATCACGTCAAAATTATTTTTCAACTGATAATCCCATCAAGTATTCAGCTAACGCATCCATTTCTTGGTCAGAAAGCTGTCCACCGAATGATGGCATTTTATTACCAGGCTTATGTTCTTGTGTATCTGTAAGCCATTCAATAATACCTTCTTTTGAATGATCCATGAAACCTGCAACACGGTTACGGTCTCCGAACGACGCAAGGTTTGGACCTTGCTTTTCGTTACTCTCCCCTACACCGGATACTGCGTGGCAACCGATACAGCTTTGATTGAAGATTTCTTCACCTTGTTCGTTTGCTACAATTTGTTTTTCAGCAGTCGCTTGCATCGCAGTTACCCACTTATCAAACTCTTTTCGTGGCATCGTTTTCACTTTGAAATCCATTAAGGCATGTGACGGCCCACAAAGCTCCGCACATTTCCCATAAAACACGCCATCTTTTAGATCTTTAGATTCCTTCTCGAAAACGAGATAGAATTTGTTCACGTTTTCAACGTTCGTATCCAGTTTTCCACCAACAGCTGGAATCCAGAAGGAGTGCTTAACGTCAGAAGCAATCAGATTAAAATACACTTTTTCATCTGTAGGCACTACTAATTCTTGAGCAGTAACAATTCCTAACTCTGGGTATTCAAATTCCCACCAATAAAGCTTTGCTGTAACGTCTACAACTAGATGTTCTGCATTGCCATCTTCATCAACAGCACCCATCGCCGACACATCACCTAATTTGTATGTGTAGTAGACAGTTGGAACAGCAAGAAGCAAAATCAACAGAATTGGAATGATTGTCCAGACCAACTCAAGTTTATGACTGCCTTCAACTTGTTCAGGAATAAAATCTTCACCTAATTTCGAACGTCTGTAACGTAGTAACGCAATTAGATAAATCGCAACAACAACAATAATAACAAGTAACATAATTCCTGATGCTAGAAGTAACAAGTTAAACTGGTCTCTTCCTACTTGACCGGCAGGAAGAAGCGTTGAAAGTTGTTCTTGGCCACATCCCGCAAGGAAAACTGTTAGTACTGCCAATAGAGAAAAGAGACGCCACTTTTTGAGTCCTTTCATCATCACTAACTAATACCTCTCTTTCTAAAAAAATGTTTTTTCAAATGAGGACTGTTGACCTCTCTATGATGAATTCCTGTCAAAAGAAAGAATTCCACTTACTAGATGAATATTGAAAAAATAATCATTGCAACAAAAAGAATTGTCATATAGTTCAAGGAATAGATGAACATAGTCGTTGCCCACTTCAGATCATCCTTCGTCTTGAATCCTTTTAATGATAAATAAAGCCATCCAATATTCAATGCCGTTCCAAGTAGTAGGAAACCGATTCCTAAACCAGATAGAAGGAATGGTAAAGGGAACAACAACAGCACCCATCCTAAAATGGACTTCTTTGTCCTGGCAAATCCTTTGACAACTGGGAGCATTGGAATACCCGCTGCACCATACTCTTTCGTTCTTCGCATTGCGAGCGCATAGAAATGTGGTGGCTGCCAAGCAAACATAATGAAGAACAACGCCCATGCACTAATACTGAGTGATGGTTCGACAGCTGCCCATCCGATTAGTGGAGGGATTGCGCCTGATAGGCTACCAACAATCGTATTGCTTACATGCTTGCGTTTAGACCACATTGAATAGAGTACAACATAGCTGAACACGCCGGCAAGTCCCCACATGGCAGCGGCTGGTGACGCTGCTAAGAGTAAAAGTTCGCCTATTACAATGAAAGTGAGCGCCAGAGACAAGACAGCCGGTGCTTTAAATCTTCCAGTTACCGTTGGGCGTGACTTTGTCCTTGCCATAATTGGATCAATATCCCGATCAATCAAGTTATTCAAGGCTGCAGAACCCGCTATGATTAAACCTGTCCCAACTAACCCATACAGTAACAAATCAAGATTCTGGATAAAACTTGTTCCAGTAAATTGAAACGCGAGGAATAGTCCGGTAAAAGTAGTAATCAAATTCGAATTAACGATTCCAATTTTTATAAGTGCCAGGAAATCCTTAACAAGAGAAGTCGAAGCCATATCCGATGAACCGGATGAAGTTATCGCTCGACCGTTTGACATATGTACCCTCCTTTCAGAGTTGTCGGCAAAGGCCGCTATACTTTACTATATCGAAATTCGTCACTAATTTCTATACATATCACGAATTTTGCCCGAAACAGAAAGTATACAAACTATTTGTATAGCTATGCCCTATCTATAGTAAATCATTTCCCTAGGTCTTTTGTGAAGTTAAAGGGTCTTTTTTATGAACAATTTGTGAAATAACCGTACAAAAAATCATTTTATACCTAAATCCGTTGTTTTTTTGTCATTTCTTCGCTATCATCAACAAGGCAGAGATCTTTTACCGAGCGTTTATCGCTATGAATTAACAATGTCGAACCAAATCAAATATTAATAGGAAATATCTTTTCTACACTGTTACACGTTTATTTTAAACCAACTACCAAAGAAGGGATGTCTTTGATTGTTCATGGCCACAAACCTTCTTTAACACATCATTCATAAAAGTAGGTGTCATTCTTGCGCTATAATAAATACCTTAAATGGTTCGGTGTTGCGTCGACAATTGGTATGCTTCTAATTTTACTAGGTGGAGCACTCGTTACGAAAACCGATAGTGGAATGGGTTGTGGTCGCCACTGGCCAGGCTGTAACGGGCAGTTGATACCGGATGAAATAACACCAGAAGTGCTTATCGAATTTTCCCATCGTCTCGTTACTGGTTCAGTTGGCATCTTAATTGTCGTCCTTGCTGTATGGTCTTGGAAAGCAATTGGCCATATTCGAGAAACAAAATTACTGGCTTTTCTAGCGTTGTTCTTTCTTATTCTACAAGCACTCATTGGAGCAGCCCAAGTTTTATGGGGACAAGGAGACTTCATCCTAGCACTGCACTTCGGGATTTCCCTTATTTCATTCGCTTCAGTGTTGTTGTTGACATTGCTCATCTTTGAAGTCGACCAAAAGTATGATGCCGATAAACTTAAAATCGGCAAGACAATGAAGTTCCATACTATCGGTGTAACAATTTATTCGTATGTTGTTGTTTACTCTGGGGCCCTCGTTCGTCATACCGAATCTGAACTAAGTTGCACAGATTGGCCGATGTGCAGAAATGGCGACTTTTCTTTACCAGCGAACTTCTGGGAATGGGTGCAGATGAGCCACAGAACTGCAGCTGCAATTATTTTCATTTGGCTTGGAATCATTGCCTATCATGCTATCAAACATTATAAGAATCAACGTGTCATTTATTGGGGATGGATTATCGCCTTCATCTTGGTCTGCTTGCAAGTACTAGCTGGTGGCGCTGTGATCATAACTCGTTTAAATCTTTACTTAGCTCTTTTACATTCCTTATTTGTTACGCTCTTATTCGGTTTGTTGACGTATATGGTATTACTCGTTTCAAGAAGCAACAAAAAATAAGGAAGAAGCATTCGACAACCAATATGTCGAATGCTTCTTTTGTTCTTAATGTTCAATTTCAATGAGAAGGTCTCCTGTTGAAATCCCTTCACCCGCTTGCACGTATATTTCTTTTACAACTCCATCAAACGGGGCTTGTATCGTCGTTTCCATTTTCATTGCTTCTGTAATGAGTAAGTGTTCTCCCCTCTTTACTTTAGCACCTTTAGAGACAACGACCTTGAGTACAGTTCCTGGCATTGTTGCTGCAATATGTGAATCATTTGCCGGGTCAGCCTTTTGCTTTCGAACAACATCGGTTTCAACGCTCATGTCTTGAATTAGTACTTCTCGAGGTTGTCCATTCAATTCAAAGTAAATGATACGCGTTCCGTCCGATTGAGGTTCTCCAATCGACACGAGTTTTACGATAAGCGTTTTACCTTTTTCGATTTCAACTTCAATCTCTTGGCCTAAGCGCATACCGAATAGGAACTCAGGTGTATTAATGACAGAAATGTTGCCGAATGCCTTTTTCATTGTTGCATATTCCTCAAAGACTTTCGGATACAGCGCATACGCTAATGCATCTTTCATCGTCGAAGGTTCACCAAGTAATTGCTCGGTCTTCTGAAGGAGCCCTGTAAAGTCAACATCCTCCAGTAATTCACCAGGACGAACAGTAATCGGTTGACGTCCTTTCAGAATCACTTGTTGTAGTTCCTTTGGAAAACCACCGTATGGTTGACCAATATACCCTTCAAAAAACTCAATGACCGATTCAGGAAAATCAATTGTCTCGCCGCGTGTGATCACGGATTGCTCATCTAATTCGTTTTGAACCATAAACAACGCCATATCACCAACGACTTTGGAGGAAGGCGTCACTTTCACAACGTCACCAAAGAGCATGTTAACTCTGGAATACATCGATTTGACTTCTTCCCATCGCTCGCCGAGACCTACTGCTTTTGCTTGCTGTTGCAAATTCGAATATTGGCCACCCGGCATTTCATGAACATAGATTTCCGAATGCGGGCTATTCATGCCACTTTCAAAATGCTGATAGTACTTTCTGACATCCTCCCAATAATGGGACAGTGTTTCCAACGACGAAACATCGGAACGGACTTGACGTTTGCCATTTTCCAAAGCGTAATACAAAGAACTAGCGGAAGGTTGCGAAGTCAATCCCGCCATCGCTCCAAGTGCAGTATCGACAATGTCGACTCCTGCTTCGATAGCTTTTGCATACATGTATATGCCATTTCCACTCGTATCATGGGTATGAAGGTGAATCGGAATGTCGACTGTTGCTTTCAGTTCTGAAATGAGTCGATACGCAGCTTCTGGCTTTAACAGACCAGCCATGTCTTTGATCGCCAATATATGGGCACCAGTTGCTTCCAGCTCTTTCGCCATCTTTTTGTAGTACTCTACTGTATATTTATCCCTAGAAGGATCTAAAATGTCTCCCGTATAACAGAGGGCCGCTTCAGCAACTTTACCTGCTTGACGGGTTGCATCGATTGCCACTTCCATTCCTTTGATCCAGTTCAAACTATCAAAGATCCGGAATACATCTATACCATTTTCTGCTGATGTTTTGACAAACTCCCGAATGACATTGTCAGGATAGTTTGAATACCCAACTGCATTCGCCCCTCGGAACAACATTTGGAACAATACATTTGGTATTTGTTCACGTAATTTCAACAATCTTTCCCAAGGATCTTCCTTTAAAAAACGGTAAGCTACGTCAAATGTTGCCCCTCCCCACATTTCATATGAAAATAGGTTCGGCATAAGTGTTGCCGATTCCGAAGCAATATTTGATAGATCTGATGTACGAACCCTCGTTGCTAGTAGTGATTGGTGAGCATCCCTGAATGTTGTGTCTGTCAAAAGGACATCATCCTGTGCTTTTATCCATTGGATTAATCCGTCGGCACCTTTTTCATCAAGAATTTGTTTCGTTCCAGCTGGAGGCGGTGTTAGCAAGTCTACTTCAGGCTTTCTCGCAGGATGGAAAACAGGCTTAGCTTGTTTCCCGATACCCGGAAAACCATTTACCGTGACATTACCTAGATAGTTCAGTATTTTCGTTCCTCTGTCTTTTTTAACAGGAAACTCAAAAAGTTCTGGTGTCGTGTCAATGAAACCGGTATCATAATTTCCTGTTAAAAAACTTTCATGGCGAACGACATTTTCTAGGAACGGGATGTTTGTTTTAATTCCACGAATACGAAATTCCTGTAAATTTCGATCCATTTTTGCAGCTGCATCTCTAAATGAAGTGCCCCACGTCGACACTTTAACAAGCAACGAATCGTAATAAGGCGTAATGACGGCTCCTTGGAAGCCATTTCCGGCATCTAGACGGACACCGAAACCTCCTCCTGATCGATAGACCATTAATTTACCTGTATCCGGCATGAAATCATTCAACGGGTCTTCAGTTGTCACCCTCGACTGGATTGCATACCCAAATAACGGAATTTCTTTTTGCGACGGAATTGCAGCTTCCCCTTCATGCAGATTACCACCATTTGCAATATGGATCTGCGCATGTACGATGTCAACACCTGTTACCATCTCGGTGATTGTATGTTCCACTTGAATACGAGGATTCACCTCGATGAAATAAAACTTTCCGTCAGCAACTAGGAATTCAACCGTTCCTGCATTTGTGTATGAAATATTCCTTGCTAACGCAACCGCAGCTTCGCATATCTCATTTCGTAAATGTTCATTTAGTGAAATGGATGGCGCGATTTCCACCACTTTTTGGTGACGTCTTTGAATGGAACAGTCCCGTTCATACAAATGAATGACATTCCCGTATGTATCACCTAGGATTTGCACTTCAATATGCTTCGGTTTGTTAATGTATTTTTCAACATATACTTCATCTGAGCCGAAAGCTGATTTCGCTTCAGATCTTGCTCGTTCATACGCCTCTAGCACTTCGTCAGAGGAGTGGACAATACGCATCCCTCTTCCTCCGCCTCCTAAAGAAGCTTTAATGATAATTGGATAACCGTATGTCTCACCAAACGCAGACACATCCTCAACGGACTTTACTGGTCCATCCGAGCCAGGAATGACAGGTAGCCCTGCGTTGATCGCTTGCTGCCTCGCCTTGACTTTATCACCAAACATGTCAAGGTGTTTGGATGTAGGGCCGATGAATATAATTCCTTCCTCTTCCAACCTACGAGCAAATTGCTCATTTTCTGCTAAAAATCCATAACCTGGATGAACCGCATTCGCACCACTTGCCTTGGCGATTGAAATGATTCCCTCAATATCCAAATAGGCATCTATCGGTTTTTTCCCTTCACCGACGAGATAGGACTCATCTGCTTTATAACGGTGGAAAGAACCTCTATCTTCTGCTGAATAGATACCGACCGTAGGAATCTTAAGTTCAGTACATGCGCGAAAAATACGTATTGCAATTTCACCGCGGTTTGCCACGAGAATTTTCTTAATACGACCCATTTCCACCATTAATGCACTCCTTATCTACTTATTCTTTTGATATTTTGTGAACATTGACACATTCATCAATATTCCTAAAGATAAAGATAACAGAATAAGAGAGGTTCCGCCATAGCTAATAAACGGCAAAGGCACACCTGTGAGCGGGATAAGACCCGTTAATCCACCAAGATTGACAAAAGTTTGAATTCCAATAACACTTCCAATCCCAGCTGCCAACATACGAGCTTGCGGGTCTTTTGTTCGCATTGCAATGGATAGGGCACGTAAGACGATAAAGCCTAATCCACCTATAACAATAATTGTTCCAAAAATGCCTAACTCCTCAGATATAATTGCCATGATTACATCCGTTTGCGGTTCAGGCAGATACCCCATTTTTTGAATTGAGTTCCCTAGTCCTAATCCTTGTACACCACCTGCTCCAATTGCGATATAGCCGTTAGCAATCTGGTAACCGGATCCTTGTAAATAATCAAAAGGATTTAAGAATGCTAAAATACGGCCTTGTCTACTCTCATTCATAATCGAATCCCAACCAAAATAGAGTATTAGCGCAATCGGGACCATTGCAACTGCCAAGATTCCACTCAACTTCATGAATGTCCTTACTTTTATTCCACTTGCAGCAATTACCGCAATTGCTGTTGCAATAATGATGAGTGACGTCCCAATATCTGTTTCATTCATAATGGACAATATCGCAAACATAAGAATCAGCACGGGTGGTCCAATTGATTTGTTTATTGAGTCGAGCGTTCCGGCTTCATATTTCTTGGCAAAGACACTAGAAAAGTAAATAATGATTACAATCTTTGCTACTTCCGAAGGCTGAATACTACCTAATTTCGGTAATCTGATCCAGCTTTGCGAGCCAACGTCGCCACCAAATCCGATGAAATGAACGAGAAACAATAACGTAAACATAACAACAATCGATAACACCATTAAATTTTTCCGTTTATAATTTTGGAAAGGAAAAAATGCCGCGGCTAGGAAGACCGGAAAGGATAGGACCAAGTTGGTCAATTGTCGCTTATAAAAATAGTCAGGTGGATAGTCATAACGATTGACCGCCACGACCATACTGGCGCTATAAATCATGACCAATCCAAAAAGACACAGTCCTACATAAACAAGGAATAACGGATAATCAAAATTCCTTATCATTTTTCTAAAGTAGTTTGCCATTGTCATTACCTCTTCTTAGTAAATAAAAAACTCAAACCGTTAATGAGTTTGAGTTCTTCGTTTATTTTTCTGTATATAGCTCATGCAAGACATTCATCTCTTTTTCAAGCAAGGAAAGAATTTCTTTTCCTTTTGCTCGATCAATCAAGCCAAGCTTCACAGCAAAATCGATTTCCCTCGATAATCCATACATTTGTGTATCCAACACTTCCTCGTATAACGGACATTGAGGCATCGTTAAATGATCCATTTGTACTTTTATGAGTTGTGCAATTTTGTCTGCATCGGCTTGTAATTGCAAGAGTGCTTTTTCTTGATACGTTTCTTGTAGTTCAATATCCATATGAGGACGCCCCCATTCACCTTTTATTCCACTATGGTGATTATGAATAAATTGTATCTTTTGAGCAGCTAAATTGCAAGTGTTTCCCTTCATTCGCAAGTGTGAATTCAATACCTTTTCACTTTTCCTTCAAAGAGGTATACTAGATAACAATGAAGAAGATACATATTTGTTTGTAGGAGGCTATTAAATTGGAACGAATTATTCCGATCAAAGGGAACGTACAACATTCTATAACATTAGATCCAACTGTTTGGATTTTTGATGATCGAAAAATTGACTTACAATCTTTTTTCATTGAAGGTCTGACCTTAAAAGATGAAGATGAAGAATATAAGCAAGAAATGGGCAAACATTGGTCCAGAGAAATCATGGAAGGCGCAACATTCCCTCCAACATTGAAGACAGAAAAAAAATTTGATAGAAAGAAAATGGTGACCGGCACATTCGGCATACAACTTGAACATTTTATAAAGAATGCAGTACCGAATGAAGATGCAACCACAATCACTTTTTCAACAGGAGACGATGAAGAATATAGTTTCCCTGTTTCCGAAACGAAAAATTTATTGTTTAAATTTAGTCAAGATGGAAAACCTTTGACCGATGATGGCCCCGTACATGTGCTTTTCATGGATGGGTCAAATCAGAAACAGCCTATTCGCAATGTTAAAGAGATTACGATCCACTGAGCATTTTTTGACAAATAGAAGGAGTTGGTCATTTGCGTGTAAAGTGTGTACTTTGTGACGAAATCGGGAAACTCCCCGATGATCATCCACTCGCGAAAAAGTTAAGGAATCACCCGATTAATACGTATATGTGCGACAACTGCAATGAACGCATTTCGGAACAAACCCATTCTCGTCTGTCGACCGGAAAATTTTCATTTCACCGCAGTTCGCATCCTGCTGAAAACGAATTTTAAAGCATAAAACACAAAGAAAAAACTCCGCCATTATACAGCGGAGTTTTCTTTGTGTTCATTCATCCTTCGAACTCTGTAAATAATCAATATGAGCGCTGCAACTAGAAGTCCTTCCACAATCGGAAGGAAAATCGCAAAAAACGTCAACATGATGCATCCAGCAAAAAGGAAACTATAGACGACAACATTCTGCCATAACTTTATCTTCCTAGCGAATCCTAACTTATATACAATGGCCGAAAGGATGAAAATGACCGCGAACAGCAAGATTCCTGTAACGGATGAAGAAGTCAATTCATAAATCATCCGAACTACAGGAGACATCGCTTCGATTGTTTCTGCATCCCCGATAGTACCATTCATATAGCACATTCCCTTCTGAATAAAGCGATCTTACGCATTTGTATTTTACAGCATTAATGAGTTACATCATTCACCAAGTTTTTTCTTCTTTTGTACACGTTCACGTTCGTTCTTATCAAGAATCTTTTTACGTAAGCGGATGGAAGTAGGTGTCACTTCACAGTATTCATCGTCACCCAAGTATTGCAACGCTTCTTCTAACGAAAGAATTCTAGGTTTCTTCGTCGACACCGTTTGGTCTTTTGTCGCTGACCGTACGTTTGTAGCGTGTTTCACTTTTGTCAAATTGATTGTCAAGTCATTGTCACGTGTATTCTCACCAACGACCATACCTGCATAAATATCAGTTCCTGCTTCCACAAACATGACGCCTCTGTCTTCTAATTGCATGACACTGTATGCAGTAACAGTACCCGTTTCCATTGAGACAAGCACACCGTGGCGTCGTCCACCGACTTTACCTGGCGCGACCGGTTTGTAAGAATCGAACGTATGATTAATGATACCATATCCGCGCGTCAACGTTAAGAAATCTGTCGAATACCCGATAAGTCCACGTGCAGGTACAAGGAATATTAATCGAACTTGACCGTTACCATTGTTAATCATGTCGAGCATTTCACCTTTACGCTCACCGATTGACTCAATGATTGCCCCTGTATATTCTTCAGGAATATCAATCTGCACACGTTCAACTGGCTCAGATCTTACTCCATCAATTGTACGGATAATTACTTCAGGTTTGGAAACTTGAAGTTCGTAACCTTCACGACGCATATTTTCGATTAAGATCGATAAATGAAGCTCACCACGACCAGATACGACCCATGCATCCGGAGAATCTGTCGGATCGACACGTAATGAAACGTCCGTTTGCAATTGCTGTTCAAGACGCTCCTCAATTTTTCGCGCCGTTACCCATTTACCTTCCTTACCAGCAAAAGGACTGTTATTGACGAGGAACGTCATTTGTAATGTCGGCTCATCAATATGCAATTCCGGTAGCGCTTCAAGGTGATCAACAGGACAAACCGTTTCACCGACGTCGATGTTTTCCATACCGGATACGGCAATCAAATCTCCTGCATAAGCTTCTTGAATTTCAATTCGTTTCAACCCTAAAAATCCATACATTTTTGTTACACGATAGTTCTTTGTCGAACCATCCCGTTTGAGCACTGTAACTTGCTGACCTACCTTCATCGTACCGCGGAATACCCGACCAATTCCAATACGTCCTACGTAGTCATTGTAATCCAACAACGATACTTGGAATTGAAGAGGTTCTTCACGATTGTCGATAGGAGCAGGAATATTTTCAATAATGGAATCAAACAATACTTCCAATGTCTCTTCCTGATCAGCAGGGTTTGGTGAAAGGCTCGCAGTACCATTAAAGCCCGATGCGTATACGACTGGGAATTCCAATTGTTCGTCATTCGCATCCAACTCGATGAACAACTCGAGTACTTCGTCAACTACTTCTTCGGGGCGGCCAAATTCACGGTCAATTTTATTTACAACAACAATCGGTTTCAAATTCGTTTCCAATGCTTTTTTCAGCACGAAACGTGTTTGCGGCATACATCCCTCAAAGGAGTCGACGACAAGGATAACACCATCGACCATTCGTAAGATCCGTTCCACTTCTCCACCAAAATCAGCGTGTCCTGGTGTGTCAAGGATGTTGATTTTTGTACCTTTATACTCGATACCCGTGTTCTTTGCTAAAATTGTAATACCTCGTTCACGTTCAAGATCATTAGAATCCATTGCGCGTTCTTCCACATGTTCATTAGAACGGAAAATACCTGATTGTTTCAATAGTTGATCGACTAATGTTGTTTTTCCGTGGTCAACGTGGGCAATAATTGCTATATTTCGTAAATCGCTACGTGTGTTTGTCATATTTTCACTCCGTTATCTTTTATCAGATGATTAACTGTGTTATTATAGCACATGGGAACAGTATAAAAAAACATTTATTTCGAAAGAGGTTACATTTTGAAGAATATCAAATGGGTTTTTGTCATCTATTCTATTGCGGCAGTTTTAGCGATGTGTGGTATTGGAATTGCTGTTGCCATGCGTAGTATTCCCGTTGCCCTCATTGCTATGCTAGCACTTATTTTCGTAATGGGGAACGGCTTTAAAACGAAAAAGAAGATGCGCGAAAAAGGCTTACTATAATTTGCAAAAGGAGACTGCATGCGTTTAGCAGTCCCCTTTTTTATTTCAATCGAATGTAGTTGCTTAAAATCGTTTCATGTAAGCCTGGTTTCGCAACAAGAAACGTATCTTGTCCAAGTAATTCAGGCTTATCCCCCAGCATATTTGTTGCAATTGCTCCAACTTCTTGAGCAATCACCATCCCTCCTGCTATATCCCATGGGGACAGGCGCAGTGACATGTATGCATCAATTCTACCGGATGAAACATAAGCTAATTCAATCGCAGCCGAACCGTATGACCGTGTTCCTCTGCATGTATGTACCATTTTCGCTATCGGTTCGTTTTCAATCCGACGATTGGGAGCGACCCAACTTGCGTTAACGCCAATTATCGCATTTTCGAGCGGTGTGTTCTCAAGAATCGGCAGTTTTTCATCATTATAATACGCACCTTCGCCTAAAGCCGCGTGATAAAAATCGTCATTCATCACATCATAAATATAACCTAACATACCGATTCCATCTGCATAGATACCAAGAGAAATTGCAAAATTTCTTTTCTGATGAATAAAATTCATCGTACCGTCAATAGGATCAAGCATCCAAACGACACCATCTAGGGAGGTGATTTCGTCGCCAAAACCTTCTTCCCCTAAAATCCGGTGCCCAGGAAAGTCTCGCTGAATCCGTTGAATGAAAAACTGTTCAATTTGTCGGTCAATGTTTGTCACCAAATCGTTCGCATCCGCTTTCGAATCAATATCAATCGAAGAAAAGAAGGACATACGGATTTTGTGACCTGCTTCCTTAATCAATGATTTTGCATATTTATCGATTGTTCCCCAATTCATTCCATCACCCCAACTACTTGCGTATTATCTAAGTATAACACAAATACTTTACGACAAACAAAATGCCCCTCACACTGTCCCCCCTGTATTGCGAGAGGTCAGTAGAGGAGCAAATAATGGAACAGTAGTGCTTGTTTATGCAAAAGCATTGAATGTCTCCAGCTCACTATGGATTTCCGTGAGTCTTACTTTACTTTTATCAATTTGTTTTCCATCATCTTGTTGCATGGCATCATATAACGTTGCTAACTCATAATCCAATTCAAGTTGAAGCAACTTCACATACTCTTTTTCAATTTCCGCTTTTCGGATAATATGGACGACCTGTTTCATACGTAACACCCCTTTATTAGAATATCGTTCAACGATGCATTTACTTACTTCTAACGTATGCGGCTAGTTCCGCTTTGGTTAGTTATAAGCCTTCTTGTATTAAATTGTTCCCCATTTTCTGTTACGATAAACGTATAGAATGAAATGAGGGATTGAATTTGAAAGAACGATTTTGGGATTCAAAAGATTTTGATGTATTCACGATTGATGGATTAGAAAATAGGATGGACGCTTTGCAACAGACTATACAGCCAAAGTTTGCCGTTATTGGCGAACGTCTTACCAGCTACTTGTCTGCTCACGGCAAGGGTGAGTTTTTCCCCCACATTGCAAAACACGCACGAAGGACGGTTAATCCTCCAAAAGACAGTTGGGTTGCTTTTGCTCCTGCGAAACGTGGATATAAGGCGTTACCACATTTTCAAGTAGGCCTATGGGAAACACACCTATTTATCATCTTAGCAGTCATTTATGAAAATCCAGACAAAAAAGGAATTTCAGAACGCCTCACCTCTAACCTGGACATGCTCACGTCTTTGCCTGAGCAGTACGTAATTTCCGGTGATCATATGAAGCCTGATGCAACAATACTCGCTAACATGGATCGTGAGGAACTTGAAGGGATGTTGGAGCGTTTAAAAACTGTCAAGAAAGCCGAGCTTGTCCTTGGAAGGCATTTGTCAAGAGAAATAACGACGGGCTTTACAGAAGAGGAATTCTTTCGTATGGCTGAGAAGACCATTCATGATCTTCTACCTCTATACGATATTATGACTGCAAAACTAAAATAAGAATGCACAATAGAAAATGGAAGGTGGATCACGTTACGTCCACCTTCCACCTATTTTACTCACTATCTCGCTTGAATCATGTCACCGTCCGATGCATCCTTTGCATTTTTCACGATTCGATAGCAAACAAATCCACTTGCCTCTTCAAATTCCTTACATAATGTCTTTTCCTCGGCCATTGAAGGAACTACATTCTTGAATGCGCGGTACGCTTCCATAAACTGCTTTCGTTCAATTTTTGTTTCATACGCCTTCTCTACCGCTTGAAAGAATGCGACGACATCTATAATCTCTTCAGTCGACCAATCATGACGAATCGGATAATTATACTCCATCTTTCACCTACACCTCTCTTACAACCATTTTCGACGAATGCTTTCTGCTTCATTCACCATCCGCTTAAATAAATCTTCGACTGACGGGACATCCGTGATCATTCCAGCTACTTGACCTGACCACCCAAATCCTTCATTTGAACTTCCTTCATGTATGAATCGTCTATTTGCCTCTCCACTAATAAAGTTTTTAAGTTGGGCATAATCCGCATGCTCTAATTCCATTGAGAGAATCTTTTCAGTCCAAACACCTGCTAATGCTCGTGCAGGTGCTCCAAGCGATCGCTTAATAACCACTGTACTTGTCTCGTCTGCTTTGAGTAAAGCATCTTGGTACGCTTTTGAAGCATGAACACACTCCTTTGTAGCGATGAATCTTGTACCCATCTCAATTCCTTCAGCTCCAAGTGCATGAGCAGCCATCCAACCACGTCCATCCCCAATCCCACCTGAAGCAATGACTGGAATGTTAACAGCATCAACGACTTGCGGTACAAGAACTATCGTGCCAACATCGTCCCTACCTAAATGCCCTCCACCTTCTTGGCCAACAACCATGACTGCGTCCGCTCCAAGTGATTCAGCTTTTACCGCTTGCCTCTTTGAAGCCACAAGTACCAGCTTTTTGACGGATGCATCTTTCACATAGTCAAAGAATGGCGCAGGATTTCCCCCTGTCACAGACAACACTTCAACCTTCTCTTCTATCGCTACGTCTAAGAGATGTTCATAGGGTCTACCATGTTGCCCAATTGCAAAATTCACACCAAAAGGCTTTGTTGTCAGCGCCTTTACTTTGCGAATTTCCATACGCAAAGCATCCGGAGACGGTAAGCTCATTGCAGTGATTTGCCCTAATCCTCCTGCTTCAGAAACCGCTGCAGCCAACTCCGCATATGCAAGATACGCCAAACCACCCTGAATGATCGGATACTTAATCCCAAGCAGTTCAGTTACTTTTGTGTTCCATTCCATAACCCCATTCCCCCATTCAATCATTTAATGAATTAATCTGCATATCCTTGGATAGACTTCGGATCGACAAATTCATATCCTTTTTCTCGCAAACCATTCACAATTTCTTCTAATGCATCAGCCGTCCATTCCCTATCATGCATTAATAAGTTCGAACCATTGCTCAACAGTTCAGTGTTCACCATAATATCTGCAATTTTCTCTTTCGTCATGTACTCTTTTACAAAATCGTAGCCATACGACCAATTCATCAATTGCATCCCTTCTTGTTCAGCAAGTGACCTGCTGAAATCTGTATTCACCCCAAATGGCGCACGGAAAAACTTCGGCCGTTCTCCAGTTACTTCCTCTACAGTATTGCTAACTGATAGTATTTCCTCACGTTGCTCCTCTTCCGTAAGTGACTTCAAATTCGCATGGGTTTTCGTATGGTTGCCAATTACAAAGCCCATCTCATAGATTTCTTTAAGGATTGCTCTTTTTTCATCAGTCTCAATGAAATGCCCGTTTACAAAGAAGATGGCAGGTGCATCCAACCTCTTCAATGTCTTCGCCATGTCTAGCGCACGCTTGTCCGGTGCATCATCAATTGTCAACAACACAACTTTCGGATCTGCCTCACTGATTGGTTCAATTGAATAGTTTGTCGGATTAATTTTATACAGAGGTTCTGCCGGAGGTTCTAATTCTGCTCCTTCTTTCACTTCGTCATCTGTCTCACTCGCCTGGTCCTCATCCACTTTGCTAGCTTCATCTCCAGCTTGTTCCTCATCAACGGAATTGTCTTGCTGTACTTCCTGTCCATTGTCTGCTTGCTCATCCGTTTCACTTTGAGCGCTGCAAGCAGCGAGTACAAACAAAAGCACGAACATTATGTATACTACTTTCAATTTCATAAATCCCATCTCCTCTTTCTCTAGCTGAGTAAATTCATACTAACATGTACCCAATAGACGTATCAAACAAACGAAAGCATATTACTTGGAAAGTAATTGCACAACAAGAGTTCGTTACATTGCAAAACGATTTCTAGTAATACACATAAAGTCTTCACAAATCTACGAGCTACATAAAAGACGTCCGGGATAATCATCTCCGGACGCCTCTTTTTCAAACCTATTATTTTGTAATCATATGAACGGGTTTACCTAGCGCAACTTCAGCAGCTTCCATTGAAATTTCGCCTAATGTTGGATGCGCATGGATTGTCATAGCGATATCCTCAAGTGTCATACCTGCCTCGATTGCCAAACCTAGTTCAGCAATCATGTCAGACGCGTTTTCACCGACAATTTGTGCACCTAACAGCAATCCATCTTCTTTACGAGAGACAAGCTTTACAAAGCCATCTGTCGCATTTAATGCAAGCGCACGGCCGTTTGCTGCAAACGGGAATTTGCCTGCTACGACATCAAAACCTTCATCTTTTGCCTGCTGTTCGTTTAAACCAACAGTTGCAAGTTCTGGATCCGTGAAACATACAGCTGGGATTGCCAAATAATCCACTTCTGATTTTTCTCCAGAAATTGCTTCTGCAGCCACTTTCGCTTCATAAGATGCTTTATGCGCAAGTTGTGGACCAGATACGATATCACCGATCGCAAAGATGTTTGATACACTTGTACGGCATTGTTTATCCACATCAATCAACCCACGATCAAGGAACTTAACACCTAGACCTTCTAGACCAATTTCATCCGTATTCGGACGGCGACCAACTGTAACAAGTACATAATCCGCTTCAACTTTTTGCTCTTCACCTTTTGCTTCGTAAGTGACAACAACACCGTTATCGGATTCTTCAACGCCTTTTGCAGAAGCTTTCACTACTACATCGACACCTTTTTTCTTCAATCCTTTTTTAACGATTTGCGTCATTTGCTTTTCAAAGCCAGCAAGAATATCATCTGCTCCTTCGATAATCGTTACTTTGGAACCTAGATTTGCATACGCAGAACCTAGCTCAGTTCCGATGTAACCACCACCGATGACAACTAAATGTCCAGGAACTTCTTCTAAATTCAGAGCACCTGTAGAATTGATAACACGTTTAGAGTACTTGAAAGATGGAATTTCTACTGGACGTGAACCTGTTGCAATAATTGCATTGTTAAACTTGTATGTTTGAGAAGACTTTTCATCCATAACTTTCACCGTATTCGCATCGACGAAATACGCTTCACCTTTAACAATATCAACTTTATTGCCTTTTAATAAGCCTTCTACGCCACCAGTCAATTTCTTGACCACACCATCTTTAAAAGCTTGAGCTTTCGAAAAATCCAATTTCACATCGGTTGCTGTAATTCCCATATCGTCAGAATCCTTCGCGGATGCGTAACGGTGTCCTACTGAAATCAATGCTTTGGAAGGGATACAACCTACGTTCAGACATACGCCACCTAGTGTGTCTTTTTCAACGATTGTTACTTTCTGACCCAACTGTGCAGCCCGAATTGCTGCTACATATCCTCCGGGGCCTGAACCTACAACGAGTGTGTCCACTTCAATCGGAAAGTCTCCTACTACCATTTGCTTACGCCTCCATTAATAAAAGTTCTGGATTACCGAGCAATTTCTTAAGATGGTTCAATGCTTGTTGACCTGTAGCACCATCAATTACTCGATGATCGAATACCAATGATAATGCTAACATAGGTGCAGCTACAATTTCACCATTTTTTACGACCGGTTTTTCAGAGATACGGCCGATTCCTAAAATCGCAACTTCTGGATGGTTAATAATCGGCGTGAACCATTGGCCACCTGCAGAGCCAATATTCGTGATGGAACATGATGCACCCTTCATTTCTGCAGGGCTTAATTTACCATCGCGCGCTTTCACTGCTAATGTATTAATCTCTTCAGAAATCGCAAATACAGATTTTCGATCCGCGTGTTTAATAACAGGTACGAGTAATCCGCGGTCCGTATCAGCTGCAATACCGATGTTGTAATAATGCTTCTGGATGATTTCCTCTTTTTCATCGTCAAGAGATGTATTTAATTGTGGGAACTCACGCAATGTGGAAACAAGCGCTTTGACAACGTATGGAAGATACGTCAGCTTGATATCCTTTTCAGCAGCGATTTCTTTGAACTTTTTACGATGTGCGACAAGATCCGTTACATCAATTTCATCTAACAATGTCACGTGTGGTGCAGTATGTTTTGAATTCACCATTGCTTTTGCAATCGCTTTTCGAATACCAGACATCTTCTCACGTGTTTCAGGGAAATCGCCTTCAAGTTGTACAGGAGCAGCCGACTCTGTCTTAGGTGCTGCTTCTTCTGCACGCGCAACTTGTTCAGTTGAAGAAGTTGACGTTGCCGGCTTTTGATCACCATTCACGAACGCTTCAACATCTTCTTTTAACACACGGCCGTTCTTGCCTGTTCCTTCCACCTCATGAATGTCAACATCGTTTTCACGTGCAAACTTACGGACGGATGGCATCGCAATTACCCGAGTTGTTTTTGATACAACTGACTCTTTCGTGTTAGCAGAGGATTGCTTTGTCTCGGATTGTTCTTTCTCCTGTTGTTTCTTATCGAGTTCTTGGCCAGCCTCAGCTGAAGATTGCACTTGTTCTTCAGTTTTCTCTGCACCTTCCTCAGAGTCAGAATGGCTTTCGTATCCTGGTGCATCGAAACGGATGAGGACATCGCCTACTACCGCCACTTTACCTTCTCCCACAAGGATTTCTTCTACTGTGCCTGTAACAGGGGATGGGATTTCCACCACTGCTTTATCGTTTTGAATTTCAAGAAGCGTGTCGTCTTCATTGATTTTATCGCCTTTGGCAACAAACCACTTTACAACTTCACCTTCGTGAATCCCTTCTCCGATATCTGGCAAACGGAATTCATATGCCACAAGATTCACCCTTTCTTTTTGTCAGAGCAAGACTCTGTATTAGAATGTCAGTACTTTTTTAGCTGTTTCAATAATATCGTTTGCATTTGGCAACCACGCGTTTTCCCCTTGCGCGAACGGATATACTGTATCAGGCGCCGCTACACGTAAAACAGGTGCTTCCAAACTTAAAATCGCACGCTCTGTAATTTCAGATACGACGTTTGCAGCAATACCCGCTTGTTTTTGTGCTTCTTGCACAACGATTGCGCGATTTGTTTTTTCAACAGAACCGATAATCGTCTCAATATCCAATGGTTGAATAGTACGTAAATCGACAACTTCAACAGAATAGCCGTCTTTTTCAAGTGCTTCAGCAGCTTTCAAACTTTCGTGTACCATCGCACCGTATGTGATAATTGATAGGTCTGTACCTTCACGCTTCACATCCGCCTTACCAAGTGGAATCGTATATTCCTCTTCAGGCACTTCTTGTCTGAATGAACGATACAATTTCATATGCTCCAAGAAAACTACTGGATTCTCATCTTTAATTGCCGAAATTAGCAATCCTTTTGCATCGTAAGGTGTTGAAGGAATGACCACTTTCAACCCAGGTTGAGAAGCAACAAGCCCTTCGAAACTATCAGCATGCATTTCAGGCGTCGCAACACCCCCACCAAATGGAGAACGGATTGTTACAGGAGCATTATAATGTCCGCCGCTACGGAAAGATTGACGAGCCAACTGACCACTAATGGAGTCAATCACTTCATAGAGGAAGCCAAAGAACTGAATTTCCATAACAGGTCGGAATCCAGTCAATGATAGACCGATCGCTAACCCACCAATACCTGATTCAGCTAATGGTGTATCGAATACTCGATCTACACCAAATTCTTTTTGTAGACCTTCAGTAGCGCGGAACACACCACCGTTTGCGCCAACGTCTTCACCGAAGACGAGGACGTTTTCATCATTTTTAAGCTCCGTGCGCATTGCATCGGTAATCGCTTGAATCATCGTCATTTGTGCCATCGGTTACTTCGACTCCTTCTCTTTATAAATGTCATATTGTTCTTGTAAGTTGTATGGAAGGTCGCCCTTATACATAATGTTAATGAAATCTGTCACTTTCTGTTTAGGAGCGGCATCCGCCTTTTTGATCGCTTCCTTGATTTCTTCTTTGGCGCGTTCAATCACAGCGTTTTCTTTCTCTTCCGACCAAATGCCTTTAGCCTCAAGGTATTTACGGAAACGAATTAACGGATCGCGTTTTTCCCACTCGTTATCCGTTTCAGATGTACGATAACGTGTCGGGTCATCTCCAGCCATTGTATGTGGACCATATCGGTAAGTCATCGCTTCGATCAGCGTCGGACCTTCTCCGTTAATGGCACGTTTTCTAGCGTCGCGCGTAGCAGCATATACTGCTAATGCATCCATTCCATCTACGAGAATACTCGGAATACCAGCTGCAATCCCTTTTTGTGCAAGCGTTTTCGCAGCTGTTTGTAGCTCTCTAGGTGTGGAAATTGCATATTGGTTGTTTTGAATGACAAAGATTGCCGGAGAACGGTAAGCTCCTGCAAAGTTGATCCCCTCATAGAAATCACCTTGTGAAGTACCGCCATCACCTGTATACGTCATTGCAACCGCTTTAATGCCACGTTTTTGGAATCCGAGTGCAACTCCAGCAGCTTGGATGTATTGCGCTCCAATGATGATTTGAGGCATGAAAATGTTCAAACCTTCCGGAATAATGCTTCCTTGATAATGTCCTCGTGACCATAGGAATGCCATATGTAATGGTAAACCATGAAAAACGATTTGCGGTACATCACGGTATCCTGGAAGAATAAAATCTTCTTTCTCAAGCGCAAAGTGAGAGGCAAGCTGTGACGCTTCTTGCCCTGCAGTTGGCGCATAGAAACCTAGACGTCCTTGTCTGTTTAAGGAAATTGAACGTTGGTCTAAGATTCTCGTATACACCATACGCGTCATTAATTCTGTTAGCTCTTCATCTGATAAATTCGGATCGGCTTCCTTGTTTACAATTTCGCCTTCTTCATTCAAGATCTGGAACATTTCAAACTGATCTTCAATAGAATGAAGCGTTTCCACCGGATCAAACTGCTTGTCTTTTTTCGCAGCCATATCGGCAACTCTCCTTTATATCTGTATTATGTTCTATCACTTTCAATAATGATACAATCTCTTCCTTACTCAGTATACTGAAGAGAGACAAATTGGTCAATCATTGTATTTAGTAGGATTGGCCAGCATAATCATAAGTGAGATACATTCATTCCGACTAAACTGTACTACTACAATATCAAAACTGTATTATAATAGATTTTTAAAAAATGCCATTAAAAAAAGTGAAGATGCTCGGTCTCCACTTTTCATAATTCCTTTATTCTTCTTTTTCTAAACTCGAAAAAACGTCTTGTTTAAGATCATTAACAATCTTTGTTGCTTCATTGAACTTTGCTATCACGTCTTTGACGACTTCGTTTTGCTCATTCACTTCTTTAACTTTTTCTTTTAAATCCGCTAACTCTACATTTTCTTTCACGAGCAATGCATAAAATTCTTTTTGTTGAGAGGAGAGTGCTCTGTATGCTTCAATGAATTGATCATGTAAGTCGTAGCGGTCTTGTACAGCACGATTAAGTTCCTCAATTTTTTTCTTTTCAGCTTCAGATGCTTTTTCTGCAATGGACTCCAGTTCTGTAACGAAACCCTTTGCTTCATGCATTGCAGCTTCTTCTTCCTTTAGCTGTGCTAATCTATCTTCAATAGACTTCTCAAGCTCAGCTACTTTATTACGTAACTGATCTACATCTTCTTTTGTTAGTTCCATCGTTTCGGTGAACGTTTTTTGTTCACTTTGCTCTAACTCCGTTAAAGTACTTTGGGAACTGCGATATTGCGCTTCAGAATCATTCATTTTTGTTAGAGTTTCAGAGAGTTGGGACTCCGTGGAAGAACCAATGCTACAAGCGGATAAGGCCATTACGCTAACCGCAATTATACTAAAGATTTTTTTATTCATAGTCTTTCCTCCAATCTGTTTTTCACTATATCGTTAGTAAGTGTTTATTTCAAGCATGTACAAAACTCTTTATACCCTTTTCTTCTTGGATTATAATACGATAACAGAAATACGAGTAAGAAGGAGAATAAAAATGATCGAAATGAAAGATATCGTCCGTGAAGGGCATCCAGCGTTAAGGACAGTAGCTACGGAAGTCACCTTCCCGTTAAGTGATGAAGATAAAAAATTATGTCATGAATTGCTAGAATATATCATTAACAGTCAAGATGAAGAATTAAGCATTCAATACGGATTGCGCCCAGGCATCGGGCTAGCAGCTCCTCAAGTAAATGTTTCTAAACGCGTATTTGCCCTACACATTGTTGAAGAGGGAAAAAAACCATTAAGCATCGTTGCAATTAATCCTAAAATCATCAGCCATTCGGTGGAAATGACTTACTTGACATCTGGAGAAGGTTGCCTATCCGTAGATCGCGATGTAGAAGGATATGTCCCACGATACGCAAGAATTACCATTAAAGCGTTCAATCCAGATGGCCAAGAATATACAATGCGATTGAAAGGCTTACACGCAATTGCTTTCCAACACGAACTGGATCATTTGAATGGTGTCATGTTTTATGACCATATCGACCAGGCAGCACCTTTCCGGGACATTCCTAACGCTATTCCTTTTGAGAGGAATTGAACTGAACAACAAACCCGTTCTCCTACAAAAAAACAACTTGACAGAGAATTCAATTAACGCTATACTGGTTGTAAGGAGTGATATGCCCATGTACAAGCGCCTAAAACGCAAATTGTTAAAGCGGCTCAACGGCATACTCGGTAGAAAGACAATTGCATAAATTCACGCCTACCAAGTCATTTGGTGGGCTTTTCTTTATTTTACGCATCCGACATGCTAATATGAAGAGAATGATTCCAAACGAACGTAAAAAGGAGAGTTTACCATGATTTACAAAGTATATTTCCAAGAAAACGCTACTCAAGTTCCGATTCGCGAAAATACGAAGCACGTTTATGTAGAAGCTGATTCAGAAAAATCCGTCCGCGAAAAACTAAAAGACCGCAATTATAACATTGAACTTATCCAGCTCCTTGAAGGTCCACATCTCGAATACGAGCAAGCATCTTCACATTTTGAGCTTGAACAGGTCTGAGCACTATGAAATTGATCAAGAACAATGAAACAGCTGTTTTCGCTTTAGGCGGACTTGGTGAAATCGGCAAAAATACGTATTGTGTGCAATTCCAAGACGAAATTATTCTCATTGATGCCGGTATCAAATTTCCAGAAGACGATCTTCTCGGAATCGACTATGTTATTCCTGACTATACGTACTTAGAACGGAATATGGATAAAATCAAAGGTTTATTCATCACACATGGACACGAAGATCATATTGGCGGGATTCCGTACTTGTTACGGAAAATCAACGTCCCCGTTTATGGGGGGAAATTAGCGTTAGGCCTTCTGCGTAACAAACTCGAGGAGCACGGCTTACTCCGCACGACAAAAATGATTGAAATTAAAGAAGAAGATATTATTAAGTTCCGAAAAACTTCGATTTCATTTTTCCGTACTACACATAGTATCCCGGATGCATTTGGAATCGTCGTCAAAACACCATCAGGAAACATCGTTCACACAGGTGACTTCAAATTCGATTTCACTCCTGTAGGCGAACCTGCAAACTTAGCAAAGATGGCCAAAGTCGGAAGTGAAGGCGTCTTATGCTTGTTATCAGATAGTACAAATGCGGAAGTCCCAAATTTTACAATGTCTGAAAGAAAAGTCGGCGACAGTTTGAATGAAATCTTCCGAAAAGTAGATGGCAGAATAATCTTCGCTACCTTTGCTTCCAACATCCATCGACTTCAACAAGTGATTGAAGCTGCTGAAAAATACGGAAGAAAAATCGCTGTATTTGGGCGTAGCATGGACAATGCCATCACAATTGGTCGAGAACTTGGTTACATTAACGCACCGAAAGACTTATTCGTCGATACACAATCGCTCAATCGCTTACCTGCGAACGAGGTGATGATTCTTTGTACAGGTAGCCAAGGTGAACCGATGGCTGCGTTATCCCGAATTGCTAACGGCACTCACCGCCAAGTACAAATCCAACCTGGTGATACGGTCATCTTCTCGTCTTCACCGATTCCTGGAAACACATTAAGTGTCAACAAAACAATCAACGCCCTATTCCGTGCAGGCGCAGAAGTCATTCACGGCGCACTAAATAACATCCACACTTCCGGTCACGGTTCTCAAGAAGAACAGAAGTTAATGCTCCGCTTGATTAAACCGAAATACTTTATGCCAATTCACGGAGAATACCGGATGTTGACGATGCATAAAGAACTTGCGATCAGCTGTGATGTTGAACCTGAAAATAACTTCATCATGAGTAACGGGGACGTTCTCGCATTAACCGAAAACTCCGCTCGCATTGCAGGCAAAGTGCCGTCGGGTGATATTTATATTGACGGAAGCGGTATTGGCGATATCGGGAGCGTAGTGTTACGTGACCGTAAAATCCTCTCAGAGGACGGACTTGTCATCGTCGTGGCTACTGTTGATAAAAAACGCAACAAAGTTGTCTCAGGACCAGATATCATCTCTCGCGGTTTTGTGTACATGCGAGAATCCGGCATGATGATCAATGAAGCCCAAAATTTACTTGCGAAAGAGTTACAGAAACAATTATCAAACACTCCATTTGATGCTGGGTCTATGAAAAGTGACATTATCGATATATTGTCCCCTTTCTTATACGACCAAACAAAACGTAAACCAATGATAATGCCTGTTGTCATGGAAGTATAATGCAATAAGGCACAGGCTACACAATAAGAAAAGCCATCTGCAACCGAGTTCTGTAAACACGGTTGCAGATGGCTTTTCGATTATGAATGATCATTTGAGCTTAAGCAACTGTCAATGCAGTGCTTTCTTTTCAAAACGATGGATATCCACATCAGAACCGATGACAATCAGAATATCATTCAGCTCAATTTCTTCAATCGCCTGTGGAGAAACTAGTATTTGGGTGTGCCGCTTAATTGCTACAATATTGACACCATATTTTGCTCGTATATCCAAGTCAATTAACGTGGAACCTGCTAGTTTTTCATTAGCTCTTATTTCCACGATCGAATATTCATCTGACAATTCAAGATAATCGAGGATATTATTGGACACCATATTATTCGCAATTCTCTTCCCCATGTCCCGTTCAGGATGGACTACTTGATCGGCACCGATTTTACGTAATACCTTTTCATGATAATCATTTTGGGCTTTTACAGTAATATGTTTGACACCAATCTCTTTTAATATTAACGTCGTCAAAATACTCGCTTGAATGTTTTCTCCAATTGCAACGACAACATGCTCAAAATTCCGAATCCCTAACGAACGTAACGCGGACTCGTCCGTCGTGTCAGCGGACACTGCCGTTGTTGCAATTTGTGCATATTCCTCTACGCGATCCGGAGAAATATCGATGGCCATTACCTCCGCATCTAATTCTACGAGTTCGTTAACAATGCTGCCTCCGAACCTTCCTAATCCAATGACGACAAATTCTTTTTTCATTTTGCTCGCTCCAATCCGATTGATGGATGAAATTAGTGTATCATACCTAGGAGAAGCCCACAATTACAGTCTACTATTAGCATGTCATCCTCCTATTTCGTACACAAAAACGACGACCGTAAAATGGCCGTCGTTTTTGTATTGTACTTATTTTCGCATTTCATCCAATACACGGTTCACACGTTTTTCAAGCATTTTCATGCCACTTCCACCAGCTTGGAAATGACGTAACTGCCCATCTTTATCAAAAACATAGTAAGCCGGGACATACTGGTTGTCAAAAGCGTCCGTCAATTTTAAATCGCTATCAACAAAAATCGGTTGTGTAATATCATGCTCCGCTGCAACTTCTTTAATTTGGTCCAAGTCCACATCGTCTTCTGAACGTGGCATATGAACAGCGATGACGTTCAACTCATCTTTATACTCATCCCGGAAATTATTCACATCCGGCATCGCTTCTTTGCACAAGTGGCAACTGATTGACCAAAAATGAATGAGGGTAGGCTTTTCCCCTACTAAATCCGCTTTTTCAACTTGCCCATTGAGCCAAGTTGTCGCACCTGTTAATTCAGGCATTTGTTCACGTAATTTCATCGTCAAATCTCCTCCGGTTTAAAAGATCCCCACTGCCTATAGTATGCGTGGGGATCAAATTTGGATGTAAGCAATTGTTTACAACATTATAGAGTTTTTTGACCCGGTCTCCAGTTCGCAGGGCAAAGTCCACCTGTTTGAAGCGCTTGAAGTACACGTAATGTTTCATCCACATCTCTACCGATGTTGTTGTGGAACACAGTTTGGTATTGCAATTCACCTTCAGGGTTGATGATGAAAAGACCACGCAATGCAATCCCTTCGTCTTCGATCAAAACGCCATAGTTACGTGATACTTCGTGGTTTGTATCTGCAGCTAATGGATATTTCAATTGCTCAAGACCATTGTCTTTACGGTCCGTGTTAATCCAAGCAAGGTGCGTGTGGATTGTATCTGTAGATACACCAATTACTTCTGCATCTAAATCTTCGAACTCGTCATAGCGATCAGACATCGCTGTAATTTCAGTTGGACATACAAAAGTGAAATCCATTGGATAGAAGAAAAGAACTGTCCACTTGTCATTCTTCATGTTTTCTTGCAAGCTAACTTTTCCAAATGACTTGTCCGCTAATACTGCTTCCATTGTAAAATCAGGAGCTTGTTTACCTACCATACGTTCTACCATGAATAAATCCCTCCAATAGTTCTTCGTTCAGTTTTTCGTAGTGCTGAACAATCCTTATTCAGAATACCAAATCTACAATATGATTTCAATTATAATAGCTCGAAGATAATAATCATTATTGTTTATACAGTAGAAAACGTCATTTCATTCCTCAATAAACGTGTTCATACTGTGCAATTTCCTCAACTTCTATACGTTTGGTTGCAATTTCCTCTCTCAATCATGGTTTTGTTGTTCTCATTATTAACGGAGTGATCATTATAATGAAAGTATGTGGTATCCCCCAATATGGATCGCAACCTACCCCTTCGCACCATACCCTTCATGCCCCTCCCCAACACAAACCCATTCAAAGAAAACCCTAAAAATGTTTAAACCTACATATTTAACGGGAAGTATTTTTGTAATGCCCACTCTATCCGAATACCTCTACAAGGAGGGATTTTATTGTCGCAACTTGATATCAAGCGGAAATTACCTATTTTACAAACACATGTAACTTTTATGTTACCTTTTAGTTACGAATCGGGAAAGAAAAAAGAAGTAGCAAAGTTGCTGGAACAAAATCAGTATGCATATTTTTGCTTGCGAGATGAGAAAAAGCGAGAGAATCCTTCTTATTACGGAGAATCGATTGTTGTGGAAGAAACAGAACTGGAACAATATTTTTATCCATATATCGAGCATAAACTTTTCCCTACTTCCATTCAGTCCAAAGGGTTTCATCGCTTCAGCAAATGCCAACAAAAGGAGTACCAATTTCAAATTCGCTCTGACCTTTATTCGTTCATCATTCATAGTACTGATATTGTATTAGCACCATTTGGTATTGGTTTTTTATCGATACGACTTGAATTGACCGATACCTACGAATACTCTGATGTACTCGATTTTCTTCAACATTTCCGAGCAGTCGAGTCAAATTTGGATGAAAATAAAGGTTCACATATCATTACTACTGAAAATACGAAGCAATCCATGCACGATTTCATTTTTACGTGTTTAAGCCCTTACCTAAAAGACATTGTTATACAAAATGATAGACTAAGAGGATACTTTGGTTCATTGCCTTACATTGAAGATGAGAGGATGTTCGTCACAACGTTCATGATTACTGAAGAAGGCCGTGAGCTGACTGATACAGATTTGTTTCGACTTGGCAGTTTAAATGGCAAAACTCCAGCCGGTGAACCTTTTATTGCAACAACAAATCCAAATTACATGCAGCGCTCTCTCTCAACTTCATTACATGACCGTTGGGGACCCAACTTGTTTATCGTTGCAACTGATCATGCATTTGCAACGATTTCTAACCGGCCCATTCAGCAACTGTCTACTGAATTGTCCCATTATATGGGTACACATTATTACAACATGCTCCTTCATTACTATTACAAAATCATGCTCCTTCGTGTGTCGTTCGAATATAGTGAAATCGAGTGGAAAAAAGATGAGCAGTACGTCCGTTCATTGATAAAACTTATTACATTATTTTCTTCTTGGTACTACTTTAAAGTAGTGAGTACACGAAGCGAAGGCAAGGAGTTGTCACGTCTATTCAGAGAAGCATTCTCGATTGAACGCTTGTACAACGAAGTGAGCAGTACTTTACAAGAATTATATAAAAGCCAAGAGAATAGCCAAGCAAATCGTGTTAATACATTGTTATTCATTTTGACAATTTTCACGGTGGTATCTGGCATTTACGGCATGAATCTAGTTATTGCAGATTGGGAGTCACCTTCAGGCTGGAAAAAATTCACTACCTATACGGTGTTTGAATGGATTTCTCTTATCACTGCTCTTGCTGGAATTGCCCTGTCTGGCTATTTGATTTTTTATACTTTCGGAAGAATTCTTCGCCAAAAATGGCGTAGTATGCGACATTCCTTAGATGATGAATAACACTTCGCTGAAGTCCTGAAAATGGATTTCAGCTTTTTTCATTGGAACCCTTGATTTCCAATCGTTTTTTTGTATAATAAGAAAGGTTTATAGTAAACTAAAAGTACAGTATTACTAAACTCCGTTTTTGGAGGAAGGAATGTTATCCATGCAAATAGGGAGTAAAATCAAGAGACTTCGTCTTAAAAAAGGATTAACGCAAGAAGAGTTAGGTGAACGGACGGACTTGACGAAAGGTTACATCTCACAATTGGAAAGGGAAGTTACCTCTCCTTCCATTGAAACATTGTTCTCCTTATTGGAAGTCCTCGGAACAACTCCGAAAGAATTCTTTGAAGATCCGAAGAAAAACCTGAAAGTGGTCTACTCACCTCACGATCAAACAACCTATGTCAATGATGAACTCCGCTATAAAATACGTTGGCTAGTGCCCCGCTCGAATGAAAACGAAATGGAGCCTGTCCATATCACTTTTTCATCGAACGGAGAATTTAAGCAATTTGAACCCTCTTCAGCAGAAACATTCATTTATGTATTGACAGGTAAAGTGGAAATTGAATTGGGAAAACGTACATATACGGCCAACAGAGGCGACTCAGTCTATTATGATGCGTCGGATCATCATCGGATTTTCAATGCACATGACGGGCCAAGTGAACTGTTACTCGTCGCTACAGAATCTTATTTATGAAAGAAGGAGGATAACAATTATGACAACTGAACCAATTATTCGTTTTGAAAACGTAAGCAAACAATATGGTGAAGATACAACGGTTTTGGATGGTGTCTCGTTTGAAATGGAACGGGGGAAATTTTATACATTGTTAGGACCTTCAGGTTGCGGAAAAACAACAATCCTTCGGCTAATTGCCGGTTTTATTGAACCAACTGAAGGCACGATTTACTTTAACGGGAAAAATATTAATACGGTCCCAGCAAATGAACGTCAAGTAAATACCGTATTTCAAGACTATGCTCTCTTTCCTCATTTAAACGTGTATGAAAATGTCGCGTTTGGCTTACGCATCAAGAAAGTAAAAAAAGCTGAAATCGATACACGTGTAAAAGAAGCGCTAAAATTCGTAAACTTGGCTGGTTATGAAAGTCGGGAAATTACAGAGATGTCTGGCGGTCAACGTCAACGTGTAGCGATTGCAAGAGCAATCGTCAACGATCCGGAAGTCATTTTATTAGATGAACCCCTTTCGGCCTTAGACTTGAAACTGCGCTCTGAGATGCAATATGAGTTACGGGAATTACAGCAACGTTTAGGAAAAACATTCGTGTTTGTTACACACGACCAAGAAGAAGCACTCGCGATGTCCGATGAAATTTTCGTCATGAATGCAGGTTCCATCCAACAATCAGGCACACCAATCGATATTTACGATGAGCCGATTAACCGTTTTGTTGCTGATTTCATCGGTGAATCCAATATTGTTTCCGGAAGAATGATTGAGGATTATGTAGTCGAATTTACAGGTAAACGGTTTGATTGTGCAGATGCAGGATTACAGCCAAATGAGAAAGTAGATATCGTTTTGCGGCCAGAAGACTTGGAAATGACGACGGTCGATAAAGGAAAATTGAATGTGACTGTCGATACACAGTTGTTCCGTGGTGTTCATTATGAATTGTCAACATACGACAGTGACGGTAATGAGTGGCTCGTTCACTCGACAAAGAAAGCTGAAGTTGGAGCTGTCATTGGACTAGATTTTAATCCTGAAGATATTCACGTCATGCGATTGAATGAATCTGAAGAAGACTACGATGCAAGACTTGAAGCCTACGGAGCGATTGCTCATGAAGAATAATCGACTCCGTCCCGTTTATACGATCCCTTATGCTGCATGGATCATCTTGTTCGTTCTTGCACCGATTGCACTCATTGTGTACTATTCATTTTTCGACTTGACCGGCAATTTTACACTTGAGAACTATCAAAACTTCTTTTCGTCCGTTTATTTGACGTTGACGCTCAGTTCTTTTTGGTATGCATTTCTCATTACATTTTTTTCGTTGCTGATTGCTTACCCAACTGCATACTTATTGACAAAAACGAAGCACAAGCAACTTTGGCTTTTACTGATCATCATTCCATCATGGATTAATTTGTTACTGAAAACGTATGCTTTTATCGGTTTGATGGGATTGTATGGACCTGTAAATGCATTTTTAGATGTAATCGGCATTGGCAAACAACAAATTCTGTTTACGGATTTCAGTTTCGTCTTTGTTTCGGTTTACATTTTCATTCCGTTTATGATTCTTCCGATCTTTAATGCACTTGATAAGTTAAATCCAGCTTTAATTGACGCCTCACGTGATTTAGGTGCTAACTCATGGACAACGTTCAGGCGGGTCATTTGGCCGCTTACCATTAATGGTGTGAAATCGGGCGTTCAAGTCGTATTTATTCCTGCATTATCACTCTTCATGATTACAAGACTTATTGCGGGGAATAAAGTCATCACACTTGGTACAGCAATTGAACAACAATTTTTAGTCACGCAAAATTGGGGCATGGGGTCCACCATTGCCGTATTCCTTATTTTGTTCATGTTCATTATCATGCTCGTAACAACAGCTAAAGAAAAGGAGGCGACTAACAATGGAAAGAATCGGTAAGCTTCCTAAACTTTTTTTGGCGGTCGTTTTCATTATTTTATATGCACCCATCTTTTATCTCATGTTCTACTCATTTAATTCGGGTGGTGGCATGTCAAACTTCGAGTCTTTCACGCTTGAACATTACGCAGCAGTTTTCGAAGACAAACGACTCATTATTATCGTCATCAATACAGTTATTGTCGCCTTGCTTTCTGCCTTATTATCGACAACCATTGGGGTAATGGGCGCACTTGCCATCTATTTCATGCGAAATAAAAAAATGCGGAATGCAGTATTGTCGTTGAACAATATCCTAATTGTCAGCCCAGATGTTATCATTGGTGCTTCATTTCTCATTTTGTTTACAATTCTTGGCGTGAAGCTAGGTTTTGCATCTGTGTTGATTTCACATATTGCCTTCAGTATTCCAATCGTAGTCATCATGGTACTGCCTAAACTTGCTGAGATGAATCCAACGCTAATTGACGCTGCACTAGATCTAGGAGCAACGCGAAAGGATATTATGAGGAGAGTCATCCTACCTTTCATTCAACCCGGAATATTTGCTGGCTTCTTCTTAGCTTTGACCTATTCATTAGACGATTTTGCAGTTACATTTTTCGTTACCGGAAATGGATTCTCCACGTTATCAGTTGAGATCTATTCAATGGCAAGGACAGGGATCAGCTTGACGATTAACGCCTTATCCGGTCTAATATTCATCGTCACCGTCCTATTAGTCGTCGGCTACTACGCCATTAATCAAAAGTTAAAAACTCCTTTTGCGGGGGTGAAGAAATGAAATCTTTATTACAAGTAGCAATACTTATTTTAGCTGTATCTGGAGTTCTCTTCTTCATTAATGGAGAATTGAGCGAAGGAAGCAAGTCAGGAAAAAATACAATTACTGTCTATAATTGGGGGGAATATATTGACCCTGAATTACTTAAACAATTTGAGCAAGAGACAGGCTATAAAGTTATTTATGAAACATTTGACTCCAACGAGGGAATGATGGCAAAAATCGAGCAAGGCGGAACAGCATACGACATATCCGTCCCATCCGAATACATGGTTGAAATGATGGTCGAAAAAGATCTTCTTTTACCGATTGATTATAGTAAAATTCCAAATATCCAACATATCGATTCTTATTTTCTCAACTTGCCATTTGACCCTGGCAATACGTACTCAATCCCGTACTTTTGGGGCACTGTAGGAATAGCTTTCAATCCAACGCTTCTCGAAGGGCAAACGTTCGAAAGTTGGGATAATCTATGGGATCCTTCGTTAAAGCAACGTGTCATCCTCGTAGATGGTGCACGCGAAACAGTTGGTATGGGCTTAAACTCATTAGGGTACTCGCTAAACTCAACAAACCCTGCTGAACTTCGGCAAGCTGTCGACAAGCTGAAAACACTCAAGTCAAATGTTAAAGCAGTGATTGGCGATGAAGTAACCCAACTAATGATTAACAATGAAGCCGCAATCTCCTTAACATGGTCTGGGCAAGCTGCAGATATGATGTATGAAAACGAGGATATAGACTACATCGTTCCAGAAGAAGGCTCAAATTTATGGTTTGATAATATTGTTATTCCAAGAACGAGTAAAAATATTGAAGGTGCCCATGCGTTCATTAACTTTATGTTAGACCCTGAAGTAGCGGCTCAAAACGCAGATTATGTTGGGTATTCCACACCTAATCAAACTGCTTTGGACCTTATGGATCCTGAAGTTGTATTAGATGAACGGTTTTATCCCGACGAAGAAACAAGAAGTGAATTAGAAGTATATAAAAATCTCGGCCTAGAATTACTAGGAATCTATAATGAACTGTTCCTTGAATTCAAAATGGATTTGAACTAAAGACAAATTAATCGTATGAGGATGACTGGAGTTTTGCATTCCGGTACAGACTTGAAAGTTCACTTTATACGAATTCTTAAAATGCATGGAGGCATATCGCCCTCATGCATTTTTATGTACTGTTCCTGATTTGTTTTACGCTTCGCATGCCTTTAAATCTCCTATTAACTAACCAAATCGTTTCCTTTTCTCAATCGTGTGTATTTGGCTATTTACTATGGTAAACTATTTCAATAACGTAATTACTATATTGAAAGGCGGTGCGCATTTGACAGGTTCAAAATCCACCAATATCGCACTTATCGTTTTGATGTTCAATATGTTCATCGCGATGGCGGGCATCGGTCTAATTATTCCGATCATGCCTGAATTCTTAAAAACTTTCGGCGCCGCTGGTATGGTACTCGGATTCCTCATCGCAATCTTCTCTTTTGCTCAATTCATCTTTTCTCCTCTGTCAGGAGATCTTTCAGACCGACATGGCAGAAAGAAAATCATTATTATCGGCTTGTTCATATACGGTGCTGCGCAACTCGCTTTTAGCTTATCTACAGAATTATGGATGCTTTTTGCCGCAAGATTCTTTTCAGGATTTGGTGCAGCTTTTCTTGTACCGCCAATGATGGCATTCGTAGCGGATATTACAACACTTGAAGGAAGAGGAAGAGGAATGGGCCTATTGGGAGCTTCCATGTCGTTAGGTTTTATGATTGGACCAGGCATCGGGGGTTTCCTTTCAACAATTAGTTTACATTTTCCATTTTATTTTGCTGCAGGTGCTTCTTTTTTTGCAGCACTCTTATCGATCATCATTTTACCGAATCCTACACCAACAATTTCAATGGAAAAACAGCATAAACGACAAGATCATCTTTTTAAGCAACTAGTGAAATCTACAAAAACACCTTATTTTGTCTTACTAATCGTCATGTTTGTATTTTCATTTGGATTGGCTAATTTTCAATCGACGATTTCTTTGTATGTCGATCAAAAATATGGCTATACGCCTACCCAGATTGCAGTTCTCATCACAGTCGGTGGGTTTGTAGGCGTTATCGTTCAAACATTTGTCATCAATCCATTGTTTAAGCGATTTGGGGAAATGCGTATTGTTCTTGTCAATCTTCTCATTGCAGCCGGTGCGATGCTCGCAATTCTTTTTGTAGATCTTTTTTGGACGATTCTATTGGTCGCTACTGTGTTTTCCACCGCTACTTCCCTCTTGCGTCCAGCAGTCAATACGCTCGTCTCTAAACTTGCAGGAGAAGAACAAGGTTTTGCAGCAGGTATGATGAATGCATATATGAGTTTAGGAAACATGTTTGGACCAGCACTAGCAGGCTTTATATTTGATATAAATTATACATTTCCTTACATACTCGGTACTGCGATCTTACTCATTTGCTTTGCCATTGCAAATGTCTGGTCTGTCAAAAAGAAAAATATCATTGCAGCTACACGGACTTAAAAAGTTCTACTTACAGTCCTTACTATCTACAAACAAAAAGCCCCTTACTCTCTCGCATGTATGCTAAAGAGTATAGGGCTCTAATTCGTTATCGTCTCTTTTTCGCTTTTAATAAAGCACCTACATGGTCTTCGCTCGATGAAGGCGTGGAGACAGACTCCGTATCGTCTTTCTTTCTTCGTACGAGTCCACCTAACATTCCAAAACGTCGCAATGTAATATCTACGAAAAACAGGATCATCCCTAACATTACAAGCCACTGAGCAATCGGTAGCTGATCAGCACTTTTATAAGGATGAGGACGAAAAGCTTCTGTTGGTTCTTCCAGTACCTTCCCCCCTGTACGTTCTGAAATTTTTTCTAATAGCTGAACATTCGGCTCAGCGTATTTGAATTCATCACTATAAGGAACAGAAACACCCGCTTCAAAGAGTCCTCCTTTATCGTCTGAAACTCCAAAGAATACAAGTCCAGGATCAGTATCCAGCGTAACTCTCACTTTCCCCGGTGCGAGTGGTTCAGAGACAAAATTCACATCATTTCCTTTTTCATTTACAATGGCAATATCCAGGAACGCTGAATTTTTCGACGTATCCGTCACTGTATATGTGCCTCCACGTTCATGCGTAATTAGATACGGGACACTTTCATACGACGGTAGCAATCTAGAAACAGCCGCGTTCCAGAAATCACCATATCCTCCCCACCTCGCAAGATCTCCAGCCCATTTACCTGTAGAATCAGATGTAAATGCAACGGTACGTCCTAATCCATACATCCATTCAGCAAGAATAGGGTCTTCTTTCGGACTCTCAGCGACAATCGTTGACGTGCCTTTTGGAGTTGTTGCGATATATGCATTCATTTGTGGAACTCCTTCTGTAAAGAGTGAAGTCCATTCAGGCACATTATTCAAATTCATATAAAATGGATTGTCCTCAATATATGTTCTCGTCAGCATAGAAGTCTCACGGGTTAGAATAGCAGGGACTGTCGACTCATCGATTGCATTATAAAATCGGCCTCCCCCCAATTCAGCGAGTTCTTCCAATAGACCAACATCTGCATCTGTGCCAATTGATACGGTAGATAAAGTAACGTTATTTGTCTTACCTTCCGTAATGATGTCTTCATAATCCGAAGGCATCGATGATTGGCCGTCCGTCAGTAAAATAATATGCTTCCTCTGAAGCTTCAAATCTGCCAAGTCTTCATATCCTTTTGCAACGGATGGGAAAATATCAGTTCCGCCTGCTACCGGTATAGAAAGAATTTGATCGATAACATCTTGTTTATCTCCCAGTGTCCCTACAGGAATGACTTCCCAAATTTCATGATCAAACGCTGTAAAACCAAACGTATCATCATTTCGGAGAAGATCGACTGCTCGGGCAGCTGCTTCCCTCGCAATGACAATTTTAGATCCTGACATACTTCCAGATCGGTCCATTGCAATGACAAGTCCAAGAGATGGTAATTGCTCTTTCCCTTTCACTTCCATCTCAACAGGTAACAACCTCTCAATTGGTGATTTAAAATAACCGCCAAGTCCAAAGCTATCTTCACCACCAACCATCATGAAACCTGTACCGAAATTTTTAACAGCTTGTTCAATCACGGTCATTTTATGCTCACCTACAAGATGACCAGGGACATTGTCAAAAATAATGGCACCATACCCTAAATAACCCGACAACGTTTCAGGCAGTTGTTCAGCTTGCAAAACATCGACATCCATTGCATTCTGATCCAACAAAGAAGGTATGACAGATGGATTACGTTCAGTTTGAACAACGAGCACTTTCGGTGATTGCTCCACCATTGTTACGGAAAGCATTCGATTGTTTTCGAGTAGACCATCATTTGGAACAATGAGCTTCGCTTCATATTTCAACAAACCGGATCCTTTTGCCTCCATGGAATATGTGAAGACATTCCCACCTTCGTCCAATACAACTTCTTCCCGATTAATCTCTTCATCGTTTCGGTAAATAAGCAATTGCCCCGCTGTCTTAGACGATGACTCAACTTCAACTCGGAGTAGCTGCTTTTCGCCTTCAAACGCAGTTCGCGGCGTGTCGAATAATGAAATGGATGCATCTGCCACATTCGTTTTCTTCAATACAACGGTATCAATCTGGACATGGCTATTTTCATACTTCGGGAGCAATTCCTCGATCGACCCATCCGTCTCCAATCCATCCGTTAACAGAACAAGTCGAGTTGCTACATTCCTTTTTGCTAATGCAACAGACAAATCGACCGCGTTCGCAATATTAGTCTTATTCGCTGTAGGTAACGGTTCAGGAGATGCTATATTTACTGCTTGGTCTGTCAACTGATGATCTGTTCGAAAGCCACCTCCGAATGAATAAATGCCGGAAGCTTGATACTCTTTACGTTCTTTTAAACTATCCGCAATCCATTGTTCAGCTAGCTGACCGGCATCTTCAATCGATACAGACCTATCCACGACAAACAAGATTTGTTCTTCTTTATGCGGTAGATTAATATAGGGAACGGTTAGTGCAAATACAAGGGAAATGATGACTGCACTTCTTAATACAAATAAAATTGCACCTTTGCTAATGACTTTTAATTTTGATGCTTTCCACGTATAACCCATATACAGTCCAATCGGAACAAGCAATAGCAGCCACAACGGTTCAATTATTCGGATATCCACGACGTCTTTGCACCTCCCACTCTAGTACTAACAGAAGGAGAACTGGCAATAAAAACAGCCAACCTATCAACTTTTTACCTTCTTCTTGGTTTTTCTGTTGGGTAGAACCGAGTTGATAGCCTTTTCCATCTGCAACTGTTTTTTCTGCAGCATCAAGTTGTACAGACAGAAAGCTCTCATTACCTTCATCGAGTAACTTATAGATGCCTGGTTTTGAAGGGGCAACAAAACTATTGCCATCCGTGAATGTCGTTACATATTGATCATCAAGGGTGAATAGTTCTAGGGATTCGGCTCCGCCTGTCACAATTGCTTTACGTTCATTTGGTGTAAAAGAGCCGATAAGTTCACGATCCGTTCGCAACAACTCTGAAGCACTCCAAAAAAACAACGGAAACGACGGATGTAATGGCCAATCTGTTAAGTCGATATCTGTTAATACTACAATATCCCCTCGAGAAGACTGCTGAATGAAAGGCCTATCATTGATTGAAGCAAGTGTTGTGAAACCCTCAAATGGAGGATAGAGTTCACTTACATACACTTCTTCAATCGAAGCAACTGTAAATAATGGGTTTGGTACCGTCTCAATGTCCCCCGCTACTTCTTCTGCCGAAACGTCATTTCGCCCAATTAACAAAATTGGTTCCGTCCCTTCATCTAAAAAAGAGGTCTGATTTGTGACAAGTATCGCTTGATCTCTTGATAGGTTCAATTCATTTGTAGAACCAGTTGTTACAGTCAAGCCAATTGCCTCAAATGCTTTTTTCACAAGTTCATGGAGCTGAACGTCAACAATAACTTCCGTTGACTCTTTTCCTAACAACACGATTGCTTCATTATCCAAAAGATAGTCATCTTCCGCTTCTATCTTCACACTAACAACAGTCATTACTGGTAACTCCTTGAAGCTTAATAGCTCTTCCGATTGCCCTTCTACAACTACATTTTCTGCCGCAAGCTGTTCACCCGTCAATTCATTCTTCAGCAGGACTTTCCCTTCCAACTTCATCGCTGACTCATTTTTCAATTTGACAATTGCTTCTGTATGATTTTGAGAGGATACAGCTCCAAACTTTTCAATCGAAATATTCGTGAGTGGTTTGTCGTTGTTATGAATGTTCCACGAAATACCATTTTCGTTTTCCATAAAAAATGAACGATCCAAGTAATCTGTAAAAATATGAACATCTGCGCCGCCCGTTTTTGCAATAGATTGGACGATTTCAATTGCCCGATCCATATGTTCATGTTCGTAGTTCAGTTCCAATTGATCAATTGTCCCTAGAATCAAGCGTAAATCTTTTTCTTCCCGCAAAAGGAAAGAAGGCTCTTTACCAGTTGTGATAACGGAAATCGCTTCCCCTTCTTTTTCTTCTGCTAGAGCAAGCAATTTTTTCTTGTTCCGCTCAAACAACGATACTCCGTCAACCATAGCCCCCATTGAGGCTGATGTATCAATGACAAAAATTGAATGTTCTCCTACCACGTTCTCTTCAGCAACATAAGGCTTTAGTAACACAAAGAGAAACAACAATAACGCAGCCATTTGTAAATAAAACAAAGCATTTTGTTGTAGATTTTTTAAATAGGGCGATACTTTCGTTTCACGCATCGACCTTTCCCAAAATAAAGTGGATGAAATTGTCGTCGTCACGTATTTCTTCCGAAAAAAATAATAAAGAAGGACGGCGAGCGGGAAAATTGCCGTCCACAAATTATTCAATTGATCCAAACCCACTTAGCCGTCCCCCTTCAACGTAGCCAACCAATATGGCGCATCTTCTTAGTAAACACTTCCATGACGCCATCTGTGACTTCTGTACGCACCAGCTGGATACCGTATTTATTCGCCAGTGCTCGTATTTCCGCTTCATGCCTACTTTTCTTTTCTTGATACTGTTGTACGATACGGTGATTTAGTGATACTTCCACGATTGCTTCATCCTCAACGTCAATAAATCTTACATCTCCTTCATAAGTCGGCACTTCTTCTGTACGAGAATGTATTGTCATAACACGGACGTCTCTGCAAATACCCGGAAGTCTTTTAAAAAGCAACTCCCACTTTGACAGTTCTTCCAGCCCGTCTGTAATGATGAACAACACCGTAACGGCTTTTGGAACATGACGAAGCGCATGATCAGCAAAACCATTAGGGGACGAAGGTGCTGGTAGTTGCGAAACAAATTTTTTAAAGGAAGCCCGATGGAGTGCCCCCTTCTTTCTGAAGAAATAGTTCTGCTCTGCTGTCCAAGTTGAAAAGGAAACGGTATCACCGCTTTTTAATGCAATCTGTCCAAATCCAATTGCAAGCTGGCGAGCAAAGTCCCACTTGCCATCCGTTCCCATCGATTTTGTGGAATCGAGCAGTATATGTATCCGCATCTCCTGTTCGTCCAAAAACTGTTTAATGAACGGCTTATCTGTACGGGCAAACACATTCCAATCGATGTGGCGCAAGTCATCACCGGGATGATACTCTCTAAAATCAGAGAAATCCAATGAAGTACCTGTTTTCGTTGAACGATGTGTCCCTTTATGGTGGCCAAGACGCCGTGATTTTGTCGCAATGGTTAGTGCACCTAACCTTTTTGTCAAACCATCCGGAAAGAGTTGTTCACCCATTAGACAGATGCTCCTTGGCGAATCTCTTCCAATAATTTATCGATCAACTGATCTACGTCGACACCTTCCGCTTCACCTTCATAATTGATGAGGACCCGATGGCGTAATGCAGGTTTAGCGACTGTCTTAATATCAGCAATTGACACATGGAAGCGTCCAGAAACAAGCGCTCTTGCTTTTGCTAAACGAATAATGGACTGCAAGCCCCGCGGACCACTTCCGTATTGCACGTACTGGCTCCATTCGTTACCTGTTTCAACTTTTTGATGGGTTGCAGCAATCAAATCGACTGCATAATCGACCATTTCATCTGCAATTACGACAGTTCTAACCATTTCTTGTGCTTCAATGATTTTAGTAGCTGTCATCACTTTTTCTACACCGATTGTACGAGGTCCTGTCGTTCGCTTCATAATTTCTTTCAATTCTTCTTTTGTTGGATACGGAAGTAAAATCTTGCACAAAAATCGGTCCATTTGCGCTTCAGGTAAAGGATATGTCCCTTCCATTTCAATCGGATTTTGAGTTGCCAATACAAAAAATGGATTGGCCATTTTTCTCGTTTCACCGAGAACCGTTACGGTCTTTTCTCCCATCGCCTCTAACAGAGCACTTTGGGTTTTAGGTGTCGCTCGATTGATTTCGTCTGCAAGGACCATTTGGCCAAATATCGGACCTTCTTTGAAGATAAATCGTTGAATTCCATCCTTATCACGTTCTAAAATACTTGTGCCTGTAATGTCTGCTGGCATTAAATCAGGCGTAAATTGGATACGCGCAAAGGATAGGTCCAACACTTCAGAAATTGTTCGAATAAGCATTGTTTTTCCGAGACCTGGTAAACCTTCAAGTAATGCGTGACCGTCAGCTAATATGGAATACAGACAAAAGTCAACTGCTTCTTGCTGGCCAACGATGAATTTCCCAATCTCACTCCGCACTTCAGCAAGTTTGCTACTCATTTCTTCAAATTGTTCAGGTGAAAAAGACATGTATACATCCCCTATCATTTATCATTCAATTGATGAAAAGTAATCAGAAAGGACACGTTGTAAATCTGCTGGAAGTTTCATTTTATCAGACCCTTTTAGATACGCATCTTTGTAATTTCCGATTACTTCTTTATACGGACGTATCGTCCCTTTCTCTGTTAACCCTTCCCGCTCGTTCTCTTCGATGAAATCCCCTTCACCAAGTTTTCCACTGTCGATAGATGAATTGGTTTGTTTTCCTATTCTGTTTGCAGGAATGGATAAAAGGTCACGACCACCTTTTCCAGTACCTGCTCCCATTCCACTTCCCGGCCCTTGACCTTGACCTTGGCCCTGGCCTTGACCTTGGCCTTGGCCCTGACCTTGGCCCTGACCTTGACCTTGACCTTCGCCTTGACCTTCGCCTTGACCTTCGCCTTCGCCTTGACCCTCGCCTTGGCCCTCGCCTTGACCTTCGCCTTGGCCCTCGCCTTGGCCTTCACCTTGGCCTTCGCCTTGACCTTGACCAGGTTTACCGTTTCCGGTTGAATTACTTGAACCAGATTGTGTAGATTTTCCGGCATTAGCCAATGCAGGCAATGATGGTGCTTTGCCGATTTTATTTAAAGCACTTTGAGTCTTCCCGGCTTGTTGTGCTAATTGGTCAACGAGAGGTTGAAGTTGATCCAACTCCTCTTGTTCGGAATCATTCAGCCCTTCAACAGATTGTTTCTCAGTTAACTTTTGTTCTTTCAATTTTAGCTCTTTCTGTTTTTTCACTAGCTCCTTCAGCAACTGCTCAGATGTTGGACTTTCTTTTAATTGATTAGCTAGTTCTTCGAGTTCTTTTTTTAACTCCGGTACTTTTTCTTTCTTCGCTAAATCTTTTATTTCTTTTTTCAACTCTTCAACAATCTCTTTTTCTTTTACAACTGCCTCTGCTTCTTCTTGTGCAACTGACGGGAACAAAAAGAGCAACGTTGAACAGATTGAAAAAACAAAAATACCCACTATCATTTTTGCATGGATAAAATGCTTATCCCGTTTCTTGAATTTTTCGTACGCAGTCGGTACTTGCGCTTTTGCATTACCGACTAGTACATCGGCTAAATTTGTTTGTTGGTCGTCCACATCCAAAGCCGTAACAAGAAGATTGTGCGGTAAATAATGATCCAGTCTCCACACAGCTTCTTGACGATGAATTCGTTTCAAAAGGATAACAATGACGGCGATGAGAAGTGTGCCAAAAGATGCCCAAAAAGCAATCTGCTCATAGTAAGGCAGGATAAACAATCTGGAAGCGGCAAGTATTACCGTATAAACCAGGATGGAGATGAACAAACCTGTTTGCAATTGATAAATCGATCGCTCAAAGCGAAGAGCTCGTAACGCACGATCTACATATCGTTGTAATGCTCTTTTCCCTTCCAAAAAGTTCACCTCATTTTAATTTTTTCATATTAACACGCAATCTCTTTACTGCAATGAAAAGAGAAAACATGGTAAGAATACCGTAGAAAATTAAATAACCTGCCCAAATAGGAAAATCGATATTCGTCATCTCATGAATGGTTCGATTCATATCAGGTGATAAAAAAGTAGCAAATAAAACCGCCGGATTAATGGACGCCAAAAACTGGCCTAAATAGGACGGTGACATAGATGGTGTACCCATTTGTGTATACATTTTCATTTGCATCGTTATGATGAAAAGGAAGCCAGTTACGACCGAAAGGAACAACATTGAGCCATACGTGACAATCATCGACACAATTGTTCTACGGAGTAATGTCGAAAACATTACGCCTAAGCTTCCGATTGCAAGCAATGTCACAAATAAAAATAGAAGCATTTTTAAAAAATGCATTGGTGAAATACCACCAAACAAAAACACCAAACTGTAAACTGGAAGACCTGCAACAATGAGTAATAAAAGAAATGCTACCGAAGACAACATCTTTCCAGAAATGATTTGGAAAGAGCTTTGAGATGTCGTCAATAGGATCGGTAATGTCTGCTTTTCCCGTTCAGAACTTATAGCTCCCGCTGTCAAGCCAGGTGCCGTAAACAGCACAAGACCTAATTGTATATAGGATAGAAACGCAAAAAGGACGAAACTTTGACTTGGTCTGAAATAAGAGCTACCACCAATATTAACGGTGAGAAAAATGTATCCAAAGACAAACACACACATTGCAAGTAAGAAAAACAAGATGCCGTTGAAGCCTTTAAAGGATCGGAAACGCAATTTCAGCTCTTTCGCAAGAACAGGATTGTTGAAACGCATAATCAGTCCGCCCCTTTCGTTATTTCCATAAAGACATCTTCTAAATTCGTAATATGCTCCATGAACGATAATATTTGTATATTTGCAAGCATTGCTTTTCGTAACATATTTGCTTGCTCAATATCCGTTCCTCTATAAGTGAAAGAGAATCCATCGTTTTCCTCAAGCAACTCAACAGTACTAACATAAGGTTGTTCTTCAAAAAATGTAATCGCTTCTGCTCGATCACCGACTGTGCGCACTGTAATTTGCTTTTCACCTTGCAATTTTTTTTGAATTTCCGTTACAGATCCATGTGCAATTAACTTCCCATTATCAATTACACCAATTTCATCACACATCTCTGCAAGTTCCGGCAGTATATGTGATGAAATCAAGATGGTTTTACCCATCCCTTTCAGTGTTCTTAAAATGTCTCGCATTTCAATTCTTGCACGAGGATCAAGTCCTGATGCTGGTTCGTCTAGAATCAGAACTTTTGGATCATGTATAAGACTTCTTGCCAAACATAGTCTTTGCTTCATCCCACGGGATAATAAGTCAACATACGAATATCTTTTATGGGATAGATTAACAAGTTCTAGTAATTGTGGTATGAGTTTTTTTCTTTCATCTTCTGGAATTCCATAACTAGCTCCATAGAAATCCAAATATTCATCCGCTTTTAACTGATCGTATACCCCAAAGAAATCCGGCATGTAGCCGATCAACTTTCGTATTTCATCCGGTTTCTTTCTCACGCTAATTCCGTTAATGAAAACATCCCCTGAAGTAGGTTGCAACAAAGTCGATAAAATGAGAAATGTCGTTGATTTGCCTGCTCCATTTGCACCAACAAATCCAAAAACCGTCCCTTCATCTAACGAAAGGTTTAAATTATCTAACGCAGTAAATTGGCCATATTTTTTTGTTAGTCCCTGTATGTCAATCATTTCTTCACCTCGCCATGCAACTTGATGATTGGGGGTTGTGCCTCATTGCCATGCTGTTTATTGATAAAGTCCAATTTCAATTTAACGACCCCATCAGTTGTTAGGTAACGATCTAACGTATCAATTGTCAAACTCGTTTCCGATTCAAGTGGTTCGTATTCGTTTGTTTGGATATTTAATATACTCACATCATACAAGTTCTTCTTAATCTTTGAGATATCCATGGACTTCCACGTAAACGCTTTTTCTAGCAAATCTTTCGGTAGATGCCATGATTGGATGTATACATCTTCGTCAAAATAATACATGTTCCCTGCGTACCCACTTGAATGTGCAGGCATATTATTCACTTCAGACAAAAGCTCCATCGTCATCATTTCGGCATCAACAGAAAAAGCTCCGCTAAATTCGATATTCGGTGTAAAAGCTTGTGACACCATCGTGAATGCATCTGTTGATGCTTTTGTGCCTTCCAATTCAACTGGAATAAATTTTGTATCTGTGTAGCCGATTACGACTGGCTTTGGTTGGTTATTCATGAAATCACCAGAAAAAGAAAGGACACTATCTTTACGCATTTTCATTAGATCATCCGTCGTCGCAGCAGGTTGATAACCCATATACATGGAATTTGAGGACTGCTTTCTGATGAGCGTAGATGTTTTTAACGTTTCATTCACTTTCACTGTTTCTCCAGGACCTAAATCACCAACTGTAATTTGTTTTGTTCCAGACCAAATCGCCACATCACTTAATGGAAAAGGAAAATTGTTTGTAATTTCACCCGTTAACTGTTTATCTTTTACGGTCAGATCAATTGCAAACGTACCGACTTCGTTTAATGTCGTTTGACCAAAAACGGTCGCAACGTCCCAGTATCCGACGTCTCGTACATACAAGTTCAAACTACTCGCATCTTTTTCCAGTATCGCCCTTTTATGCGCACTCGTCCCCATTTGAGAAGGACCGAAGAACCCTGAAGAATACGGTGTAAATGTTGATAAAATCGTCTCACGAGGTGCTGTGAACACGAAGTCTCCACCTTTATGTGTTAAAATCGATTCAACAAAATACCCTGTCATCGTTCCGTCCTGATTGACATCGAAAACAGATGTCTGTTGAATTTGTGCTTTCCCAATACGATCGTGCGCACCATATGCAAAAATGAATACGGAAACGACAATTGATATGGCTGGGATGATCCACCAAGCATGTTCCCGTTTGTCTTTCCGTTTTAAAACAAAATATAATACAGGGATAATAATAATGATATATAGAATGATGATTCCGAAAATGAACGGAGCGGAAACTTTAAAAGAAGGAAACAATTCATTTGCATTACCGATTGTCCAGCGCAAAGAGTCCATCGGTTGGTCATAATAGTTCATACTTCCGCCTACCATTAATGATTGTTGCACATTATTCAGAATCTGATTCCACACGATAGTTGCATCAGATACTTTTGAAAATGGTTCATCCCCAACCGAGAAGGCAGTCTGTACGACCATTCCTTTTCCGAGTTGGTTGGAAGCGGCTAATATGTCTGAACCAGATGCATGGATAACAGTTGCTCCCTTGTTCAATGTCGCCTTTGCTAGTTGAATATCTTCTGTGAATCCTTTTCTTTTTGTCCAGTCATTAAAAACCTGTGGGCTGATTGTTTTGTTTTCAGCAACTTTAAGAGGCAAAAATTCAGCAAAAGTACCTGCCTCGGCATCTACATGATCCGATCCACCAAACACGATGATGCCTCCACCTCGAACCCAATTCACAAGAGATTCCTGCTCTGATGGAGATAAATCCGCAACTGGATATTCGTCTATGATAATAATATCAGCCGGTCCCCATCCAGCAGCTTCATCAGGCAGTTTAATGGATGCCACTTTTGTGCTATCAATCACTTGAGTAGAAGAAGTATTATTCAATCTGATGCCTTTTACTGCAGAAAGTCGATCAACGTTATCTGTAAACGTTGTGATGATTTTCGTATCTTCGTGATACATGGCAACTGTTATTTGTTGAGAACCTTTATGCTGAATTTCTTTACCTTTTTTCCATCCACCTTCATAAAAGTAAATAGATTTCGTATTTAATCCATACATATTAAAATCAAACATTTTCGAAACAACAAAAGATACGGTTTTTGTTTCACCTGCTTCTATCGACAAAGGAAAGACTTCTCCAACACCCGATTCATACGTTTGTTGCGTATCGATGACCATGTCACCGTTAAATGTTGAAGTTCCATTATTCTCGACTTCAATTAAAATCGGTGCTCCTTTTCCGTATTTTGCCTTGCCGTCAAAACCCGCAGACACCTTCACTTTTAATTCTGGTGCTGCAGCCGCATGGACAGTTGGCAGGAACAAGCATACAGTTAGCAGCATTGCTATGATTGCCCACTGTTTTTTCCACATGTAGACTCCCCCTAATCGGCAATTGCCATTTATCTATTTAGCTTTCTTAATTAGTACGTAGGAAAGGAAAGAAAGTTCCCCTTTATTCTGATTCTTTTCTTAATTTTTCAGCATGCGCCATAACCACTTCTGTAAAAGCACTTACTTGCTTTAACGCAAATGTGGAATCATACCCAATCAGCCATGTATCCCTTGTCAATTCGAATTCTTCTTCACTATTCAAAAGAGGAATTTTGTTTACTTTTTCATCGCCCGTTAACGTAATGTTTGGCAAAATCGCATAACCAATTCCATTCAGTGCAAGTTGTTTGCACGTCTCAATTTGGTCGACTGTAATTTGACGGCCGGGATATTGAGAAAAATGTCGTTGCCACCATCTCTGAATTTCCATGTAATAATTCGAATCACTTTTGAATTGAATGAACGGTCGATCTGTATTTTTCAATTCATCAATGGATTGTATTTCTTGATCGACTAAATACAATTTATCCCTAAATAAATACGTTTTCTTGCTCTTCCAATCCACTTGTCCACGTACAATTCCAACATGGGCCTCCCCATCATAGAGAGCTTTCATAATTTCAGAACTCCAACCTGTCATGAGAGAAACTTTTGCATCGGGGTACATTCTGACAAATTCTTTTAATACTTGCGGCAACCAAGTTTGCCCAATAATGGATGCACACGCAATACGCAACGTACCATGTACTTTGTCGGCAAGTGAAGCGATCATTTCCAATGTTTCTGCTTTCTTTAAAATCGTTTCTCTTGCATACGCGATAACAAGTTCGCCTGCAGGTGTCGGTTCCAAGCCTTTTTGTGAGCGGATAAACAGCATTGCACCCCACTCTTTTTCAATCGTCTGTAGACGTTGTGACAATGCCGGCTGCGAGAGAAATAATCGCTCAGATGCTTTGCGCATGTTTCCTTCTTCGGCAAGTGCTTTAATAATTTCCAATTCAGTTGTCGTCACGTTCATTCATCCTCCCTCTTGGAATGCGTAAAATGAGTAATACACTTATGACGGCAAAGAGAAGCACGACAATATAGACCCATTGCAATGAACTGTCCAATGCTTCTTGGAGAGATTGCAACTTCAACGTTGGCAATAACAATCGCTCATCTACGGTTAATAGTGCGTTTATATCATTTACTTCATAAAAAAGGTGCTCTCGCTTAAAAATAAATAAAAGTGATCCATTTAGGACTGCACCAAAAATAGCTGCTCCAATTGTATTGCCGAAATTTCGCATAAACATATTTGCAGCTGTAGCCGTACCTCTTTTTTCCCGACCAACAGATCCTTGGATTGTGACAGTGAACGAAGTGCTTGTTAGCCCCATGCCGACACCAATGAAAAAGCTGGCAACTGCTGCCCATACCGGTCCTGATTCGCTTGACATGAAGACGAACAGAACAGCACCAACAATGAGAGAAAGTCCACCAACAAAAGAGACTGGAAAGGGACCAAATCTCACTAATAAATGGCCAGCAACAGATGATGCAATAGGCCAGCCAATGGACATCGTCGTTAAAGTAAATCCAGCAATAATTGCAGGTTGTTCCATTACGCCAGTTACAAAAGTCGGCAAATAAGTCGAAACGCCAATGAGAATGACACCAGTCGTCAATGAAACTAGATTGGCATAGAGGATAACCGGATTTTTCCAAATAGAAAATGGCATCATCGGATCTTCTGCAACACGCTCGACAAAAATGAACAAAGTAAATAGTGCAAGACCCAAAACGAGAAGGACAAAGCTAATACCAGAAAGTCGTGGAAACCCTTGTCCTCCTTCAACCAACCAAAAAAGAAGGAACGATAACGACAGCGTCAGTAATAACGCTCCTTTCTTATCAATTGCCACTTTACGTTCAACTGCTGGTTCATGCAAAAACAAATAGACACCGGCCATCGCCAATAGTCCAAGCGGAACATTTACCCAAAAGATATATTTCCAATCTACGTATTGAACAATGAGACCACCGATAACTGGCCCTGAGACGGCAGATATCCCCCACACACTCGACAAATAGCCTTGTATTTTTGCTCGCTCTTCCGTCGTGTAAATATCTCCTACGATCGTTGTAGCAATCGGCATCACTGCACCAGCGCCTAACCCTTGAATGAATCTGAAAACAATTAACATTTCCATGGATGTCGCCAAACCACAAAGAATAGAGCCGATTAGAAAAATCGAAAGTCCTAAAAAAAATATTGGCTTGCGGCCAAATAGATCAGCAAGTTTCCCATAGACTAAAACTGTCACCGTACTCATTAATAAATAAGATGAAAAAATCCAACTATATCTTGAAAAGCCCCCCAACTCTGCTGCAATTGCGGGCATAGCTGTGGAAACAATTGTCGCTTCAACAGCCCCAACGAACATTGCAAGCATAACTGAAACAAGCACGAGCGGCCGTTTTGTCGTTATACCTTTCGTCATATTCATCCCTCCATGACCCAACCATAATTTATGTATACAATTAGGAAAAGGCCCCAATTTGGAGCCTTCCTTGTTACGCATACTGACGAATCAGACTATCGAATCGATTATTTTGTGTAAATGTATTTTTTAAACTCTTTTAACATGACTCTTCTTGTCAATATCCCTGCAAATGTCCCGTCTTCTTCCGTAACACATAAAAACGTATGGTTAATTAACAAATCTAGTCCTTTTTGGAATTTATCGGTTGTTTTAATTGTAGGTAAGTCTGTTTGCATAATGTCATCGACTTTTAAGTCTGAAAGCCGTTCGTATTCAATTCGTTCCAATCCTAAAATGGAATCCGTAATCATCCCGATACCAAGTAAACCTCTTAAGTGATTTTTCGAATCAATGACAGGAATGGCAGAATAACCAGTCTTGGTCAGGACGAGAAGGGCGTGTTCAGCATTATTCCCAACTTGCACATGTGCAACTTTCTCAGACGGAATAATATAGTCTGTAATCGGCACATGCAAAAAATCCCTGTTATTTACAGAAATCATAAATGAATCGCTCCTTCGGTTCTTAAGCTGTCTAACAAATCTTCAACACTATCATACCATAAGTGTCTCCCAACAGCGTATCATATTGCGAAAGAGCATTAGAATAAGGGCAAGAGAAATAAAATCAATGCAGGTTTGTTGATTAACTCACTTATTTACAGTTAAACTCCTTCGAACCCGTTGGCTTGCGTTCCGGCGCACGCTTTCCGCGGGGCACTTCCAACGCGTCTGCCTGGAAATAAAGAAAGTAATTTGGACAACCTATACAAAGTGAAAAACCTCTTCTCATGAAGAAGAGGCCCAATAATAAAAAATCACGAACAGAATGAACACAGATGCGACAGCGATCACCCAAATAATCGGATTCACAGTAAAAGGGTTTTCTTCCACAACCTCTGGGATTTGCTGGTCTTTATTGTTCAGACGAACTACAGGTTCATTCCAATTTCGCACAGATTTCCACCCAATATAAGCGATAATAAGAATGACAATCACAACTGGAACTGTCCAAATATCCATCATACTAGTAAACCTCCCTACTTCATTATGACGTAGGGTGTGCGATTTAATGGAAACAATACTAAAGCAATTCCTATTAGAAAGGATATTGGTTCAACCACTGTCCACCATCTAATGTGACGATTTCCCCATTCATATAAGCTGCTTTATCAGACATAATGAAAGCTGCTAATTCAGCGATCTCTTCAGGTTTTCCTACACGCCCAAGAGGAACGGAATTGATTGTACGTTGAACCGCTTTTTCAGATTGGAACAATTTTTCAGCTCCACCTGTGCGCTCAATAGGTCCTGGTGCAATTCCATTTACCCTAAAGCCGTACTTACGTCCCCACTCGACAGCTAATGTTCGAGTCAACGACATGACACCAGCTTTCGCAGCTGCCGAATGAACAACCCCTGGGCCTGCATCCCATGCATATGTGGCTAACATGTTTAAAATGTTCCCTTTTTGCCCCTTTTCTATCCAATACTTGCCAACAGCACTTGAACAGTAAAAAGTTCCATTCAATACAATGTCAATTACCGCATTCCAGCCATTCGGTGATAAATCTTCAGCTTGGACAATGAAATTTCCAGCTGCATTATTTACAAGTCCATCAATCTTACCGAATTTCTCATCTGCAAACTCAACTAGCCCCTGCACTTGCTCAGTTGACCGGACATCCATTTGATAACAATATGCAGATTCCCCAATTTCTAATTTTGCTTGTTCTAGTTTCGCTTCATCCCGTCCTGTTATTATGACGTGAGCACCCTCTTCAGCAAACTTTCTCGCCATATACTTGCCCATCCCGCTAGAACCGCCTGTTACAATAATGACTTTTTCCTCAAACATGTTACTCCCCCTTTATGAATGAATACTCACTCATAATTATAGCACAATTTTCTGTATATGATATAGATGAACACTAAAAAAGCACATGAAAATGTGTCACTTCTTACACACCTTCATGTACCTCATTTTTTTAGTTAAATCCAGTCAAAATATTGATCGACAATTTGTGAAGCGGGAACGGGTTTGCTAAACAAGAACCCTTGTGCTTTATGGCATGCCGCCGCTTTAAGAATTTTTGCTTGCAACTCTTTCTCCACACCTTCAGCTATCACTTCCATTCCAAGGTTATGGGCTAAGTTAATAATCGTTTTTGCAATTGCTTCGTTCTTCTTATCATGTTCAATGTCTTTTATAAAAGACCGATCGATTTTAATAATATCAATGGGGTATTGCTTTAAATAACTTAAAGACGAGTATCCTGTTCCAAAGTCATCCACTGAAATAGTTACACCAATTGCTTTTAGTTTTTGCAAGGTTAATAAAGTATCGTTCATGTGCATTAATGCTGTTTCCGTAATTTCTACTTCAAAAGAAGAGGCATCTATTTCATGTTTTTCTATTAATTCTTTCGTTTTCAGTGCAAAATCTCCAGATCTGAATTGTTTCGGAGAAATATTTACAGCGATTCGAACCGGACGATATTGTTTGTCTTGCCATTCTTTCAACTGCTTACAAACAACTTCTAGCACCCAATCACCTATCGTATGAATCAGACCGGATTCTTCCGCTAAAGGGATGAATTCCATCGGTGAAACAAAACCGAACTTTCGATTATTCCATCGTAACAGCGCTTCAAAACTATCGATTTGCCCTGTATTTAAATTTACTTGCGGTTGATAATAAACCGCAAGCTCATTAAATTCAATTGCTCGACGAAGATGGGATTCCATTAAAGCCAAATCTGTAAATGTGCTATTCATATCTTCACGATAAAACCGATAATGGGACCTACCATTCTCTTTTACGTACAAAACAGCTTGCTCAGCCTTCTGCAATAATCCTTCAAGTGATACACCATCATGTGGATAGACTGAAATACCGACTGATGCAGAGATGAAATACTCTTGATGATTGTAATAGAAAGGCTTTGTAAAATCACTGAGAATCCGCTGTACCAATGATTCTGTGCTGTCAATGGAATGGTTCCGGAAAGAGATAATGTATTCGTCCCCTCCATTTCGATACAGCTTACAATCCTTTCTACAAACCATTTTTATTCTGTCGGCAATCATCTTCAGCATTTCATCCGCACCATTGCGGCCAAGAGAATCGTTAATCGTTTTAAAGCGATCCAAGTCTAAATGAATAAAAGACAAATATTCATCACTTTTCTTTGCATAGTCGGCATCCACTTTAAAATGTTCTTTTAATGCACGTCGGTTCCATAAACCCGTCAATTGATCGTGATAAGATAAAAACAATAACTTTTCATTATTCTTTTGATGATAAGAAGTATCGCGCAAAATCAAGTGAATTTCATCAATTGATCCGTTAATTTTTACAGGAATTGCTTTTATATAGGAAGTCACATACTTTCCTTTTTTATGAAAGAATGATATCCCTTCCATTTCTAATGACTCACCGGCAAAAGCCCGTGCGATAAAGTGATCGAATTCCTCTTTCTTTTCATCACTCAAAAGATCGATGACAGAACGTCCGGACAGTTCTTTCATTCGATAACCAAACGCATTATGAACGGATATATTTGCATACGTAATACGATTGCTGCGATTAATTGTAATAATCGGATCTAAATTATGCTCAATTACTGACATATATTTTTGTTCGAATTCTATACGGATCATCTGTTCTTCCAATAGCGCTTCTTGTGAACGTAATTCAATCACATACATTTCTTGATAATGTTCTGAAGCTTGGCGAATGATAATTGACTCAAATAAGTGAGCTTGTTCATATATTTCATAAGCGATCTGTTTTTTACTCGTTTGTGTAGAGCACATTGTCCCTATCTGTTTACGTAAAGGCGCCCAGAATGGTCCAAAGTAGCTGGCCGCGTCTAGCCCTTCACTTTCTTCAAAAAACCGCTTTGCTTCTTCGTTTGTGGACAGAACCGTCCAATCGTCGCCGTGCATACTGCCGATCAGGATGGCAAGACTGTGAGGATGTTGTTGTAAATATGTACACAGTGTTTCGTCATGATGTTCTTGTACAGTTTTATTCTCCATGTATGCCTCCATGCATGTCGATTGTCTTTTAACGAGCAGTAGGGGGACATCTCTTGCTAAGGGCGATCATTATACATGTTTTCCTACTATTCTACGTTATTTTACAAGTATACCTTTTTATTCGACAAAAAAATAGTGTCTCTACGTAAATTTCTGTAAACGAACCGTAGTCCCGTACACATATATCACGCAGAGTCAAGACGATGATCAGATAGTTTTGGTATTACATCGTAGCGTAGTCTGTGTAAAATTCATCTCTACTTCATTTTAGTTTCAACTATGCTATGATAGGAGGACAGACGTCAATATTTGAGCGGAGGATAACAGTGACTAACGAAGAAAGAATACAGCAATTGGCAATCGCCATCTATACCGTGAACCGACACGCCAAAACAGCTACGAATAATCGTGAGTTGTATACATTGAAAAACAAAGCGATTCAACAACTCCTTCGAAATGGGGATGCCCAAAAAATCGGTTTGCATTTTATTGAGAATCCTCAATTAAGCAAACAAAGCTCAACAGTGCTTGTGGCATGCAGTGATTTTCTCTTTCATACCTTACCAACAAAAGAAGACTTCACATCTCTCCCTCACCTCGGCAATCAAGACCAACAATTCCGAAACCCTCAAATCCATATGAATTTAAAAGCAGCTAAAGAATTGTTGCTTGCATTCATCGGAGAAGACTCTGTCGTACACCAAACTCCTCCTAAAAAAAGACCTGCAATAAAGGAACACAAAACCAAGCGAATGTCACATACACAATCCTTCCGTTCCTCTTATTTAGATGGGAAGTAAACGTAGGATCACCAAAGAGTTCACATTGCCTGACGAACATCAAACAGAAAGAAAAACGCGTAAAAGCAATCGGCCTGTTCCTTTGCTTTCACGCGTTTTTCTATTTTTCACTTATACAAACAGCATGCCACCCACTGTTTCTTGTACCTTTTACACCATCTATCAATTCTTATATTTCATAAATAACACTTGAGTACCTTTTTCTCCATACCCTTCCTCTATTAACTCTGCATATAAATCCTTTGCCATTTGAAGACCAGGAAGAGCTACTCCCATCCTATCAGCTTCCTCCAAAGCAATTTTCATATCTTTCACAAAATGCTTTACGTAAAAACCCGGCTCAAAATCTCCTTTTATGATTCGAGGAGCCAAATTGGACAATGACCAAGATCCCGCTGCACCTGTTGCAATGGACTGTAATACAGTATCTAAATCCAGACCCGCTTTCTTTCCATAGACGAGTGCTTCACAAACGCCAATCATGCCTGTCGCAATAGCGATTTGGTTACACATTTTTGTATGCTGGCCAGCCCCTGAAGGACCCTGATACACAATTTGCTTACCGAATCGTTGTAAGAAAGGTAGCGCCCTTTCGAACACTTCTTCAGCCCCTCCACACATAATGGAAAGTGTACCATTTTGTGCCCCAACATCTCCACCCGATACTGGCGCGTCTAGTGTAAACAAACCTCTTTCCCTCGCATCAGCATCCATGCGCTGTGCTAACGAAGGGCTGGAAGTTGTCATGTCAATAAACAAAGCTTGCGAATTGGCATTCTCTAAAATCCCGCCACTACCGTAAAACACTTCCTCCACATCAGTTGGATAACCGACCATCGAAAAGATAACGCTCGCCCCTTCAACCGCTTGCCCAACTGTTTCAGCCCATTTAGCCCCAAACTGAAGCAGTTCCTCCGCTTTTGCTTTTGTTCTCGTATAAACTGTGACATCATGTCCCGCTTGCAACAAATGCTTTACAATACTTTTACCCATTACACCCGTGCCAATGAACGCTAATTTTGCCTTCTCCAAGTTGACCCCTCCAATATATGTATTACTCTCATTATAAACAATGTTCAACAAAAAAGGAGGACAAAACCTGAAAAAGGTTCTGTCCTCAAAAGGGGGAAATGAGAATGTTGCTGTGTTCAATCATACTATGCCCTGATCATACAAAGGTTAAACCTATTTCGTAAAAAAGTTTTCCTTTATTTTTTCAAGTGCTTGTAAAAATGTGTTTTGCTCCAATTCTGAAGGGATATAGGCACCGTAACGAACATCATTGTAAAGTGTTACAACAAGTACTTCCTGCTTCCACCCCATTCTTGCAAACCATTCAGAGACAGTTTCACCTTGAAACCGAGAAAAATTGTACTTTTTTGCTTCTAACTCAAAACTTTCAAAAGCTTGTCTAACAACATCTCGCGCAATTGAATAATCATACGTCAGTTGACGATGAACCGTTTTATTTCTCTTCTTTCCTTTTGAAATGAAGGTATATGCTTCTTTCTTTTCGATGTGCATGTTTTGTCGTTTTCTTCGAAGCAGGTAAATTGTTGCAACGATTAATAAAGTTGCAACGACTGCAAACATGGCATACTCAAAAAGACTTCCATCTCCTCCGAAAACTTTTGCCTCTTCTTGCATTTCAAAATCAACGGCACTCGACTCATCTTCCAATTCGTCTTGAATTTTTGCAGCTTCACGGTTAATATACTCAAGAAACGGACTCGTCGCTTTACCGAACAGCGTGAACAATCCGTTGAATAAAAAACCCATTAACATGAATAATCCAAGACGCACAGGTTTCAAGCCAAATGCGATAAGTGCAAATACCGCACTGCCTAGCCCAATAATGGAGAAGAATATTCGATTGGCATCGACTAATTTAAAATTAGCTAATTTGCGGCTATTACTCCAAATCGTCAACATTCGCACAAAGAAATACAGAAATGTGATAACAAGATAGATGACAACCTGCTCCTGAATCCTAACTCCAGGGTTATCCATTGGAAACAATAACCGAACAAGAACTGTCAGTATGACAAATACAAATGTATTTACGAATAAAAACGGCCAACCATGAATGCGAGAACCATTAAAATTCCCTTGTATCCGCCACAATGCAAACAAGAATATAAACCAGCCGCTCATAAGCGGAACACCTGCAAACAAAACTAGCATCGTCAAACTTAAGGCCAAACCTATACCGAGCCCTATTGAATAATCACGCTTACTAAACAGGAAATAGCTTACAATGCCTCCAAATAACGCAATCAAGATCCATACAAACGCTACAACCGCATGAACTTCTTGTGAAAAGAAAGCAAAAATGTAAGCCAGGAGCGATAACTCAACAATCAATCGCTCGGAATTACTGAATCGGTTCCTGTCATCTTCAATTCTGGCTTCTCCCATTCATTTTCATCCCTTTCAAAAGAAGTATCGACTGTAACTGTATATCGTCTTTCCCATTGATGAACAATCCTTTGAAACCTTTCTTGAACATGAGAGATGAGTACAATCGTTGGAGAGAGCTGACCTGAACTCTCCATATGTTTCATCATCTCCTCAAAAGGCATTTTCGCATAACGATCTGAAATTTGCGCCATCATTTCCATTACCTCTTGAAAGTGTAATTTTCCAGAGCCACTTGGAATGAACAAGTAGGGTCTTCCTCCCAAAGTACGCAAATTAATGGCAACCGCATAAGGATCTCATTTTTCGTACAATAATCCGCATATGCGACAAGCCGTTCAATTTTTGCTTCAAAGTCATGATAACCTCGGTCTTTCTCAAGCGCGTTCATCATTAAAACAATCATTTGTGCACTAATTGGCTGAAATTCTTTCGTCTGCAGTTTTTGCATTCTCGCAGAAGCTGACCAGTGAATCTGATCAAATCGGTCATTGGGCATATAATCACGCGTACCGATCGGTTGGAAAGGATCAACAAACAATGACTGCCGTTGTTGAAATTCTCCTGGTTTAAAAGGTGATGGTGTCAGCTCTCTTCCTAACTTCGTAATTCTTGGGTACACGATACTTTGATAACTGACTGCATCTTTTAGTTCCATATTAACTGAACCATCCCCAAACATATGAGGTATTTCCAGCAACACTCTCGTAATTCTTGATTTGCCTCGTTTTTTCCCTTCTAATGGAATACGAATTTCTGTCCTTTCATGACGACCAATTGCGAAAGGAATATAAATATCATAGATTCCACTAAAGTTTTTCATTAACAAATTTTTCGGTGCAACCGCATCTTCCATTGACAAAATAAGTGTGCCGTTCCAAATAGGGACCCTACCGTTCTCAAATTCCATTATGAGTTCTTCGTCATGTCCGATTAAGATTCGTTTTTGTTTCGCTTTGAATCGAACCGTCAACCCCTCTCCAATTTTGGAGAAATAATAATTCTGAAAAGCCAACATTGCAAATACTGAAGCAAAACAAGCCGCTAGTGTAGATAAACCAAACACTGCACAGAGAAGAAATAATGTAAGTGTAAGGAGCATGCCGTTGTAGATCGCCTTGAACCCATGCTCATAGCGGATCCAATTCATCATACAGTCGCCTCAATGGGAGTAGTCACATGATTGACAATTTCATTTAACACTTCCTCTACCGAGCGTGTTAACATACCTTCTGTCGATAACTCCAGTCGATGCAATGCAGCAGGTGCCACAATCGCTTTGACATCATCCGGTGTAGCATACTTCCTGCCTTCTATATATGCTTTTGCTCTCGTGGCTTGTAGGATTGCAAGTGCAGCTCGTGAACTTAACCCAAGTTCCATCATAGGGTGTTCTCTTGTAGCTCGAACAATCTTTAGAATGTATCTTTCAATATCTTCATGGACAGTCACTTCTCCGGCTTCTTTTGCCCATTGACGGACAAGTTGAGCGTCGACAAGCGCTTTCGTTCGAATTTCGCCAGGTTTAGAACCATATTGGCGCAAAATCTCATGTTCTTCATCAAATGAAGGATAATCGATTGTCAATTTAAATAGAAAACGATCTAACTGAGCAGCCGGTAACGGAAAAGTTCCCTGCTGAGATTCAATAGGATTTTGTGTGGCAATGACCATGAATGGAGTAGGCAATTCAATCGTTTCTCCATCAATCGTTACCTGCTTCTCTTCCATAGCTTCCAACAAACTTGACTGTGTACGCGGGGTCGCTCGATTCACTTCATCCGCTAAAAGGATATTCGCTTGTACAGGTCCTGCTTTTAAGACAAATTCCTGTGTTTGTGGATTAAAAAATCGAATGCCTGTCACATCGGACGGTAGTACATCCGGGGTGAACTGAACACGTTTAAAAATTCCTTTGAATGTATTGGCAAAACTTTTTGCCATCATTGTCTTACCGGAACCCGGCACACTTTCAAGCAACACATGCCCTCCTTGTAAAAGGGCAATTAACAATAAATCAAATTCCTTTTCTCTCCCCACGACCGCTTCATTCAATTCTTCTCGAAACTCTTGTAACGTCACCATTTTACATAATCCTCCCTATTCCCCTAATCATCTATTATTCCGGCAACTCGCCGATTGTTTGGAGCGCATTCAATAAACGATCAAGTTCTTCACTCACTTCAATCGTTTCTTTAGAAGATATCCCCTTTTCTAACGCTATCGCACTCAACTGTTGACGCGTCAATTCGATTTGTTCTTCCAATATACAACTCATGCGCTAGCCTCCCGAGAATAATAGTTTTAAAAGTCTAGTATAACCTATTTTACAAATAATTAGAAACGTTTTAACAATCCCGATGTTTCTTATGAAATTGCACAATTTTTTGAGTGAAAACCTTTACGAATTGAACATTTTAAGGCACACTATAAAAGATAATCTGTTTAAGGAGCTGGCGAACTATGAAAATCGCAGAAGTTGGCAACATTATAGAATTCAGAGATGGTTTACAAGGGATTGTTGAAAAAGTAAATGAAAACTCTGTCATTGTCGATTTGACATTCATGGAAAACTTCGATGAACTTGAGCTGGAAGAAAAAACAGTTGTCAACCATAAACGGTATACAATTATTCATGGAACTGATCAGTGAAACGTTTCAGCCAATGATACGTCCAATTAGTAAATGGGAGGGATTATGAATGAAGATTAAATGTAAAATTTTATACACCGGGCTTGCCGCAACCCTACTCCTTGCAGCATGCGGTACAGAAAGCAACAATGAAGAACCCGCTAAAGAAAAACAAGAACAGTCGGTCAATCCTTCAGAGGAAAGTTCGACTGATGAGAGTACGACAACTGACGGTACCGAGGAAAGTGGTAGCGACGATTCAGAAACTTCTTCTTCGGACTCTTCCGATGCGCTGGCAGATGCTACGTTGACAGAAAGCGATGAACAACCCTATGCACTTAAAGTGTTACCTGGCTACACATTAACAAGTGAAGAGCCTGGCCGAGATAGCTTGTACTCAAATACCAATGAGTCAGCGTTTATGCGCATTGAAACTAAAACTGCAGAAGATGGCTTGTATGATTACCTTGCGGAAAATATGCAAGAAGTTTTAAAAGCCTCAAGTGATGGAGTTGAACCCGAAGAAGTGAAAGATGTCTACACTAACTCCAACGAGGGTGTGTCAAACGTTCAAGCTTTTAAAGTAGAAACCGCTACAGGTCCCGTCACAGGAGTGCTTTTTGAAAAAGGGGATATGATTGTCAGATTGACAATTTTTGATGCTCAAGATGGAGAATTTACAAATGATTTTCTAAAAATGGGCGAAACCATTCAATGAATAAAGGAAAGCCGGACAGTCACATCATAGTGGCTGTCCGGCTTTTTAAGTATGATTAATAATAAGTTCAACTTTAAGATAAATCCCTAACTGATAAGCCTAATTTTTTTATAAGATGAATTGCATGTTCTTGTTCTTCAGCACTAAGTGTCGACATGATTCCAGCAATATTCTCTTCATGGGAGGGAAAGATCTCTTCAATTAACGCTGTACCTGCTGGTGTAATCGACATATACGTAATTCTTTTATCCTCCATACTGGAAACCCTTTCAAGGAGTCCTCTTTTTTCAAGCTTATCTACAACATATGTCATAGACCCACTTCGTAATAAAATTTTTTGACCAATTTTTTGAATAGGCTGCCTTCCTTTGTGATGCAACAATTCTAATACCGCAAATTCAGTTGGATTTAAATCATAGGTTTCAATTAACTTGTTCGCTTCTTCCAAGACGACTTTGCTTGCCCTCGAAAGGACAATAAATAACTTTAATGCACGCGCCGTATCCTTACCATTCGCCATTATTCAAATTCACCTTCTATTATTCCTTAACTCTGTGACACTATTATACTGTTCAGTTGAAGGAAGTGTCAAAATATCCATTGTTATGAAACAATCGTCCGTTTGCAATTCATCATTTCGTTAGCAGCCTCATTCTTTTTTGGCAATGTCAACACGAATTTTGTCCCGATTTCCAGCTGACTTTCTACCGCAATCGTTCCTCCATGCTCTTCTACTGTCTTCAAGACGAATGGTAAACCTAAACCTGTACCACCAGGCTTTGAGCTAAAAAAGGGCATGAAAATTTGATTCACTTGATGCAAGGTCATTCCTTTCCCTGTATCTTTAATTGTCAACATTATTTTTTTGTCTTCTTCTGAAAGCTGAATTGTCAAAATCCCACCGTGTTCCATCGATTCCAGGGCATTCTTGAAAAGATTCAATAAGACTTGTTTAAATTTATCTGGATCACCATACAGAAGTGGACTTTCCTTTACACGAATATCGGTATCAATTTCAATTCCTTCCATAAGTGCTTTTGGTTGTAACACTCCCACCATTTCATCTACTAGAATTTCCAGTGAAAAAATACTCTTCTTCTTCACAGACGGTTTTGACAGCACTAGCATTTCTCCCAGAATCGATTCCATCCGATCGATTTCATCTTCAATAACGGATATATACCGTTTTGAATCGTCTGAAGCGGATGCTTTTAATAACTGTGTAAATCCTTTTAACGTTGTAATCGGGTTACGAATTTCATGCGCAATGCTCGCTGCAATCTGACCAACAGCTGATAGAGATCCTGAATGTGCCAATTGGACTTGAAGGTTCTCTTTTTCAGTTGAATCGGCCATTTGGATAATATACATATTTGTTTCTTGATCGTAATACGTAGTAATATGATAATGACGTGTATCTTCCTGTGTCCGTTGGTACGATTTAAATGTTTCTACACAACCTTGTCTTTTCACAGCTTCACATATTTCCGCAAAGTCATTGGTATTTCTAGAATCGATGATGGAGAGGACTGTAGAAATGTTTTCGCCAATCAGATCTTCTCGGCTTCGGTTGATGAAAACAGTATGCATGGCGTTAACGTCCCTAATGATTCCCTCCTGGTCCACGAGGAGGATGAAGTTGGATGATTGGTTAAATGCATTAACATATGTTTTCATTGAGGGGAGCATTTGCAGATGAACAGCATCAAACATCACGATCATTTTATTAACATCAGGAACAAAGAGTAACTGCATATCCACAGGATGCTTTTCGGTAAACATGACTTTCTTCGGCATCGTTTCCATCATCATGCATCCTGATCGTTTAGCTTTACGTGTGAATTTTTCGAAAGCTTCATACGATGATGCATCTAGTAATTGGACGATATTTTGATTCGTAACACTGTCAAAAGACAATTTGAATGCTTCGTTTTCATACAGGACGTTTCCATCCATATGCAAAATGAGACCCGGTCGAAGGCTGTCATCCACTAGGAACGACAAATTTTTTCTCGTTTTTTCAAGATCACTCAATTTGATACCTCCTATGTCATTTGTAGACAATATGAGCAATGAATAGATTTGATGAGAAGAAATACAATTTTAGTAATTATCTTTATTTTTGATTATTTCATATTCCGCCACACATTAAAATAGTCCCATTTAACTAATTACACGTATCAAGACACACATCTTAAATACTACTAGAAAAGGTGAAAAAACATGAATATTGTCCTTACCACTTTAAACGCTAAGTATATTCATACGAATTTAGCCATCCGTTCCTTAAAGGCGTTTGCACAACCAGAGTATGAACCAATACTTACGGAGTACACAATTAAAGATCCCATTTTAAATATTGTAGCAGATATCCATCATAAAAAACCAAAAATTGTCGGATTCAGCTTATATATTTGGAATATAGAGGAATCCTTAAAAGTAATTCGAACGTTGAAAAAGACGAACCCAGATTTAATTATCATTGCGGGCGGACCTGAAGTCACATATGATTACGATAAATGGTTGGAAAAAGTTCCCGAAATCGATGTAATTGTTATTGGAGAAGGCGAAAGAACATTTAAACAATTGTTAGATTACTACGCAGGTAAAATGGATTTAACAGAAGTCCAAGGGATTGCCTACATAGAAAATGGTATCTTCAAAGCAACTCCTCCTGGACCAAAGCTCGACTTACGTGAAGTACCTTCACCATTTAGGTTTCATGAAGACTTACCCCACCTCAGTAACCGTGTCACCTACATCGAAACAAGCAGAGGATGTCCGTTTTCTTGTCAGTTCTGTTTATCGTCAATCGAAGTTGGCGTTCGGTATTTCAATCGGGAGGCAATTAAAGACGATATTCGATATTTAATGAAAAATGGAGCGAAAACAATCAAATTCGTTGACCGCACATTCAATATTAGTCGAAGCTATGCGATGGAAATGTTTCAGTTTTTAATTGATGAACATGTGCCAGGTACGGTTTTTCAATTTGAGATTACAGGTGACATTATGCGCCCTGAAGTCATCAATTTCTTAAATGAGAATGCCCCTGCCGGTCTATTCCGATTTGAAATTGGTGTCCAATCGACAAACGATTTGACGAATGAATTAGTGAAGCGACGACAAAATTTTGAAAAGCTTTCTCGAACAGTCACAATGGTAAAAGAAGGAGGAAAGATCGCACAACACTTAGATTTGATTGCCGGGTTGCCTGAAGAAGATTACAACTCCTTTAGACGTACATTTAATGATGTATTCGCGATGCGTCCCGAAGAACTGCAGCTAGGTTTCCTTAAGCTGTTGCGCGGAACAGGGTTACGAATCCAAGCGGAACAATACGGTTATACGTATATCGATGAGGCACCCTATGAAATCCTTTCGAATAATGTGTTAACGTTCGATGAGATTCTTCGAATTAAACAGACCGAAGACGTACTCGAAAAATATTGGAATGACAATCGTATGCCACGAACAATCGAGTATATTGTTTCTCATGTATTCGAGACACCGTTTGACTTCTTCCAACAATTCGGGACCTACTGGGAGACGCGTGGCTGGTCAAGAATCGGGCATCAGTTGCAAGACCTCTACACACGTCTCCAAGCATTTTTAGAGGAGACTGAACGAGGGGACATGAACATCATCCGTAGTCTCATGAAAATCGATTATTTAGCTCACCATTCGTTCCAACCGCGTCATATTTGGTGGGATGTAGAGCTTGATGCCAATGAATTAACTAGTCTTGAACAACGTATTTTACAAGATGAGCATTATCTTAAAGACATCGTCACGCCCACACGTTTAACTGAACGCAATATCCGTAAACATACGTTCATCACACCGATCAATGTACGACCAAATGGAGATGATGCAATGGAGTACAGCATGGAAAAAGGCTACTTAATAACCTTCTTTTGCCGTGGACATAAACCACAATTCCGTTTTATGCGTGAATCAATTCGTTCAACTGATAAAATAGCCATGGACTCGATTACAGTCCGATAAAAAACGCGTGCGACCGGATAACGGTCCACGCGTTTTTTTATTATTTCCCTCATCCAATAATGACTCGTTCTTTTGGATACGTATAAGGTCTTTTATTCGTCTTTCCACCTAATGTATATAAGAACGAAATAAGTCCCACTCGTCCGATAAACATTAAAATCATGATAATTACTTTACCGACAACGGATAAATCAGATGTAATACCAAGTGACATCCCACACGTACCGAACGCGGATGTGATTTCAAACAACAATGCGACTACCGGGATATTCTTTTCAGTTACGAGCAATATTAACAATGCAGTCATGACCATCATTGCCGCAAGAAGGATGACAGCATATGATCGATACACGTCCACAAGCTTCACTTCACGCCTAAAGATATTGATGACGTTATTTCCACGTGCAAAGTTTATGAGGAATAATATAGCGATTGCAAACGTCGTCGTTCGAATTCCGCCTCCCACTGAGCTTGGAGAAGCACCGATGAACATTAACGATGAAATGAAAATATCTGTCGCATCACTAAATTTTGTAATATCATACGTCGTCAATCCTGCTGACCTTGCCGATACTGAATGAAAGAGAGACGTAAATATCTTTTCATGCCATGTCATTCCTTTAAATGAATGAAATGATTCCAAAATGAAAATCATAATTGCGCCCCAAACAAGCAACAATCCGAATGTCGCCGTAGTAATTTTCGTAAATAACGAAAAGCGGAAGTTTGGAACTTTTTTAGAAAAATACCCTTTCACTTCAATAAGGACAGGAAAACCGATCGCCCCAAGAATGATGAGCACCATTATGACGGACTGAACAAAATAATCATTATAGTAGGGATGTAAGGATGCTCCTGTAATGTCAAAACCGGCATTTGTCGTTGCAGACACGGACATAAACATCCCGTTAAGCAACGCTTCACTAAATGTGTCATAAAAACGCATAATGTATAACGTTAAAATGACACCACCCGTAATTTCGATAATGAAAATAATCCCAACAATTTGTTTTATGAGTTGCACAACACCAGCAAATGAATATTGGTTATGATCGACCATTATTAATTGACGTTCCCGCAAGCCAATTCTCTTTTTCACGAGAAGCCAGAAAAATGTACCTATCGACATAATACCGATTCCACCTAATTGCAGCACAAGCATTAACATACAGAGACCGAAAACGGTATAAGTATCCCCTATGCTGATGGGTGTTAAGCCTGTTACACTGACAGCACTGACAGCGGTGAAAAGACTATCAATAAAGCTAACTTTAACGCCAGGCAAATAGACACCAGGCAAATTCAGTAATAAAAATGAACAAGCAATTGCCAAAAAATAATAAAATACGATTACTTGCGCAGGGGTGAATCTATGCAAACTCTCCTTTGTAAGCTTCTTCATGCCATCAGTACCTTTCTTTGTAGAAGGAATCATCTATCTAGTTTAGAGAACTTTACCTAAAAAAGAAAGGATTGCGGTATCCCAACACGTTCATCCTTCAAAAAGTCCTTTTTCACTGTACGCAAACAGTGGGTGTAAAGTTTCAAAAAATCCATCCACAGACATAAAAATGATTATCTCAAATGTCTCTTTGCAACGCAATCATTTTTTAACTCGATAATTAGACAAAGAAAAAGCCGATACACCTCTTAAGATGTACCAGCTCTTAACCATTATGCCTTTTTACGCTTTGTCGCGAGTGCAGTCAAATAACCGAAAAGAACAATCGCTCCAAGGACAGTCCAGAAAATGACCTTCCAAAGTGTTGAATGCGGGAATGCCGTATCAATGATCGCTAATTTTTCATGTCCTAATGCAAGGACTGCCAATTTGACGCCTACCCACCCAACAATAATAAATGCCGTTGTTTCCAGTACTGGATATTTTTCAATAAGGATGACAAACTGTCTAGCCGCAAATCGGATTAAGACGAGGCCGACAATACCACCAATCAACATGACGGTGAACTGACCACCATTAATGCCACCGATATGAAAATCACCAAGTTCAGGTAAGGTCACTGCCAACGCTACAGCAGCAAGCATTGAATCGAGCGCGAAAGCGATATCCGCCAACTCAACTTTCAGCACCGTCATCCAAAAGCCAGATTGTTTCCGTGGTTTCTTGGTCGCATGGCCGTCTGCACCTTTCCCTTTATCCATTAAACTCTTAATGGCGATGAACAATAGATAGGCTGCTCCTAACGCTTGAATCTGCCAGATATTCACCAAAAACGTAATCATGAACAATGCCGCGAAACGGAAAACAAATGCTCCAAGCAATCCGTAAAACAACGCTTTCTTCTGTTGGTCTTTTGGCAAGTGTTTCACCATAACCGCCATAACAACTGCATTATCAGCTGCCAATAGACCTTCTAAAAAGATCAAAACGACTAGCACCCATGCGTATTCCAATAAAATTGCTTCCAACTAAATTTCCTCCTTATTTTCACAAAATAAAAAACCCTCACCTAATAAAGGCAAAGGTCTCGCTAAGTCAGAAATTTTCAAAACGAAAAATCCAGCTATCATAACCGATGGACAACGCCCATGTATTGACGACTATGAAATAGGTTTCCCTATAGCTACTCCCCTTTGACAACCGTCAAAAGAAATTTAATTAAGTTGCTGAGTGCTCTCCTATCATTATATCACTAATCGTTTTCGAGGACAATTACTTACGAAAAAAAATCACAGTTCTTTCCACCTCACTTTCTAAGATGAATTGAAACACCGATACCGTCGATTCTGCTTATAGTCTTTCAAAAAGAATACTTACACTTCTAATTCATTAAAAAACCCTCGGAAGCTACCTTTGAGCAAGCTTCCAAGGATTTCATTCATTCAGGTTCAACTGCGCGCCTTCTCGTCTGGCGATCGAACAAACTATAAATGATGGGTACAATATAGAGTGTCAAAAATGTCGAACTGATCAATCCACCGATGACCGCAATCCCCATCGGTTGGTTCATCTCTGTCCCTTCTCCTAACCCGAGTGCTAATGGGAACAATCCTAAAATGGTCGTCAAAGCAGTCATCAAAATCGGCCTTACACGGTCCCTTACTGAAGCGATGATTGCATCATAGGATGACATGCCCGCTTCCTTCCGTTGATTAATATAATCAACAAGGACAATTCCGTTATTGACGACAATTCCAACGAGTACAAGCACCCCGATTACCGCTGTCACACTGATTGGGGTAGACGTTACGAAAAGTCCTAACGCCACACCGATAACCATTAACGGCACAGAAAACATAATGACAAATGGATACTTGAACGATTCAAACTGAGCAGCCATAACAATGTACACTAACACGACAGCCAACACGATTGCTAATAACATGTCATTGATCGCACTCTCAAACAGTTCTCTGTCTCCCCCATAAGCCATTTCAGTCTCATTAGGTAAATCAATTTTGTCAATGAGCGTATTCACTTCTGCAGTCATTTCACCTAATGATAAAGAGGATTCGTATTTGACATCAAATGTTACTGAATGCGCTTGGTCGACCCGTTGGATGGACACCGGACCTTCAGCGACTGAAATGGTCGCAACATCTTTCAAAAGAACGAATTGCCCCGTTTGCGTTAGTAATTTAATATTTTCCAACGCCTCAATACTGTCCCGAAATTGTTCATCATACTTCACCAAAACAGAAACGACGTCTTCTTTGTCATCTACAAACTGTGTAGCAAAAGCACCACGAGTAATCGTATTGACGGTTTGAGCAATTTGATAAGGTGCAAGTCCTTGTTCAAATGCTTTCTCACGATTGACGTCAATATGGATTTCTTGTATCGTGTCTTGCAAATTATTAGAGACTTCTAATACGCCATCCATCCTTTGCAGCTCATCATTCAGTTTGACAACAGAACTGTTTAGCCGCTCTTCATTCGTATCTTGCAATGAAAACGACAAGGTGTTCGGACTGGATCCAGCAGCCGTTTGCATATTGAAGCTAACGCTTGCATCTTCGCCTACTAGGTCCAAAACTTCCGGTTGTACATCATCTACAAATTCAAACACAGACCGTTCTCGATCTTCCATAGGAACAAGTTTGACATACATTTCAGCAGTGTTGGATTCGGAACCCCCTTGTGCCATACTTTGCTGTGTTCCCCCGACTAGACTGACATACACCTCAATGTCTTCTTCCTTTTTCAACCTTGTCTCAATCTTTTCAACAACCTCATTTGTGGATGAAAGTGCTGAACCATTTGGCAAATCGATTGCAATACTGAAGAACCCTTCATCTGTTGCAGGTAGAAATTCTGTTCCAACTTTGAATAAGCTAAAACCACTTCCAGCGAGTAACAATACTGTCATCGTCAATACGATCGCACGATGTTTTAATGACCACTTCACAGATCGCTCGAAATTGTTTACTGTTTTAGAACGCCGTCTCCTTGCTTCCAAGTTCTTGCGTGGCTTCTTTAACATTCGACTAGCCATCATTGGTACTACCGTCAAAGCAACGACAAGCGAAGCAAACAAACTAAAGGAAATCGTCAAAGCGAACTCTGTAAAGATTTGTCCGATCAATCCGCTAATAAAAATGACTGGAACGAATACAGCTAACGTCGTTAATGTCGAAGCCGTAATGGCCCCACTAATTTCCTTCGCCCCATCTCGAGCAGCTTCCACTCGATCTTTCCCCATTGCCAAATGCCGTTCAATGTTTTCGATGACAACAATGGCGTTATCTACAAGCATTCCGATGCCAAGCGCCAATGCACCAAGCGTCATAATATTTAGCGAAAAATCGGCAAAAAACATGAGCACGAATGTGACAATGACCGAATAAGGTATCGCCACTCCTATAATAATCGGGCTTTTAATGCCTCGTAAAAATAAAAACAGAATGACCATTGCAAACAAACCACCAAGAAGTAAAGATTGGCCGATATTCCCAATTGCCAACTTGACATAATCCCCTTGGTCAAACAAAATGTCCGCTTCAATGTCCTTAAAGTTCTCTTTTGCAAGCAATGCATCCAGCGATTCCTTGAAAGCTGTCGATACTGTCGCTGTATTCGCACCTGACTCCTGCAATACAGACATGAGCACTGCTTGTTCATCATTCGCTCTCGTTTCAGATGTTGCTTTCGGTTCAACAAGCGCAACATCTGCAACATCTGCAACTTTTACTTTCTTACCTGTTAACGGATCCATGTTAATCAGTACATTACGAATATCTTCGACAGACGTTAACGAGCTGAGAATCCGAGTCGTCAATTGTTTTCCATCATCCGTTTCAATTTGCTCACCTGGCATCGATACATTATTTGCCTGGATTGCTTGCACGACATCCGATTGGACAAGTCCGTAACTGCCTAATTTGTTCTGGTCAAGTACTACTTGGACTTCTTCCACTAATTTGCCGGATACCGTTACACTCGCAACACCTTCCGTCCGGCGTAATTCTTTCTCAAGTTGCTCCGCAAGATTCCGAATATCCGCATCCTCAGCCGAAGTCCGTAACGATAACTGAATGACAGGAAATTGCGACGGATCAAATTTCATAAACCGTGGAGCATTTGAACCTTCCGGAATTGGCACTTGATCAATCCGCTGTAAAATATCTAGCTGCACATCATCAATCTTTGTAGACCAATCAAACATTAATAAAATGAAATTCGCACCTTCCTGAGACGAAGATTGCATCGATTTCAATCCAGGTGCTGTTGATAAACTATCTTCTAACGGTTTCGTCAACTTTTCACTTACTTCAGTTGAAGAAGCCCCAGGATAATTTGTTACCACAACCGCTACAGGAGGATTTAATTCTGGAATTAATGTCACTGGAATTTTTAAAAAAGATACCGCTCCCAGAATAATGACAAGAAACATCGTCACAATCGTAAAGACCGGTCTCTTTATTGCAAAATTACTGATCTTCATGCGCCCATTCCTTTCTACATCACCACATCACTATATCCATCATATTGAATGTAGTTATGAACATCAAACACGAACTCTCACCATCCCCTAACTCTCTTCTCAAAATTCCATCACTCTGTCACACATCCCCTAACCAAACAAACTTCAAACAAGTCACTCACCAACTCACTTACCTCTGTTCGCCATATATCTTCAGAGAACGCAGCATTCTTCACCCGTTTGCCGCATAAATCCCTAGAACGCGGCATTTCTTTCCCTGTTCGCGGCATAAATCCCCAGAACGCAGCATTCTTCCCTCGTTCGCAGCATAAATTCCCAGAACGCCGCATTACCTCCCCATTCGCCGCATAAATCCGCAAAACGCCGCAATCTCCACCCACTTCGCCGCAAAAAATCCACTAAACAAAAATTCCCCATACCTAAAACATAAAACCCTAATTTGTCAAAACCCATTTTAGCGCGTCTGCTACTTCCTAACACTTCAAGCTATCCACGGAACAATTATGCTGGCCAAATATGTAAACTAACTTTACCTTCGGCGAATGTCTTTCCTCTAAACAAAGCAACCCATCTGAACGCGGCATATTTCCCCCGTTCGCCGCATAAATCCGCAAAACGCCGCATTCTCCTCCCAGTTCGCCGCATAACTCCGCAAAACGCCGCATTCTCCTCCCCATTCGCCGCATAACCCCGCAAAACGCAGCATTCTCCCCTCAACCAAAAAAGCCGAATAGACTCATTTCAAAGTCTATCCAGCCAAACCTAATCCTTATAACAAATTGTACAATCGAATATCTGGATACTTATCACCGAACCAGCGGAGTGCAAAATCATTCTCGAACAAAAAGACGAGATTGTCGTATCGATCCTTCACGAGCATCGACCGTTGTCCTGTCATCGAATCTTTCACGTCACTTTCATTCTCAATCCAACGCGCCACCTTTGAACCAATATGTTCCATATGCACTTCAACGTTATATTCGTTCTTCATACGATGTTCGAACACTTCAAACTGTAGTTGACCGACTGCGCCTAACAGCACTTCTTCGGTATGCAGCGTCTTGTAATATTGAATAGCCCCTTCTTGCACAAGCTGAAGAATCCCTTTATGGAAATGCTTTGATTTCATAACGTTTTTGGCCGTCACACGAACAAATAGTTCAGGCGTAAACTGTGGCAATGCTTCAAATTGGAAGTTTGACTTTCCACCAACAACTGTATCACCAATTTGATAGTTCCCTGTATCATATAAGCCGATAATGTCACCTGCAACCGCTTCATTCACCGTTTCACGGTCATCCGCGAGAAATTGCGTCGTTTGCGTCAACTTCACTGTTTTTGAAATTCGAGGAATGGTGACGGACATACCTCTTTCAAAACTTCCTGAAACAATCCGGACAAACGCGATTCGATCTCTGTGCGCGGGGTTCATATTCGCCTGAATCTTGAAGATAAAGCCTGAAAACTCTTCAGCCTTTGGATCCACTGCCTGTTCATCTTTCGTCATTCTCGGCTGTGGTGAAGGCGCAAACTTTAAGAACGTTTCCAAGAATGTTTGCACCCCGAAGTTCGTCAGCGCGCTGCCGAAAAATACAGGTGTTAATTCACCTTTTGCAACACGTTCAGTATCGAACTCGTTCCCTGCTTCATTCAACAGTAAGACATCTTCAAGCGCTTGCTTGTAATAGGACGTCTCTGTCATCGGATGTTCAACCGCAAGCTCACCGTCTTCATTTAACGGAAGAAAATGACTTTCCCCTTCAACACGCGCTTGCTCAATTCGTTGATTGTAACGATCGTACACGCCAATAAATTCTTTCCCCATCCCGATAGGATAATTCATTGCGTACGACTCGATTCCTAACACTTCTTCAAGCTCTTCCATCAATTCTAACGGCTCTTTCCCTTGTCGGTCCATTTTGTTCATGAACGTAAAGATCGGAATGCCTCTCATCCGACAAACTTTAAACAATTTGATCGTCTGTGGCTCGATCCCTTTTGCCGAATCGACCATCATGACAGCTGCATCTACCGCCATTAATGTACGGTACGTGTCTTCACTGAAATCTTCATGGCCAGGGGTATCCAAAATATTTACTCGTTTACCATCATAGTCAAATTGTAAAACAGAAGACGTTACCGAAATTCCCCGTTGTTTTTCAATTTCCATCCAGTCGGAAGTGGCATATTTACCGGTTTTCTTCCCTTTTACAGTCCCCGCATCACGAATAGCTCCACCGAAGTAAAGCAGTTTTTCAGTCATCGTCGTTTTCCCGGCATCTGGATGCGAGATAATCGCAAATGTCCGCCGGGATAAAATTTCATCATGTATCGATTTTTGCATATAAATAACTCCTTCTTTTCCGCTTTTTTAAGCATAGACAGATTGCAAACCATTTTCAACATTTTTTTCTTCGGAATTAATCAAAATGAAAGAGCTGCCTAAACAGACAGCCCTTCTCACTATTATTGCTCACGAACTTGATGACCAAACTTCTTCTCTGCTTCTTCAAGCGCAATCATTGCATCTGAATGCGGAAATTTTTCCTTCCCGATAATTTGGAAATCCTCGTGACCTTTACCAGCGAAAATAATGATGTCTCCTTCATTAGCAACTGCAACTGCATGCCGAACCGCTTCCTCACGGTCTCCAATACACGCGTACTGGTCATGTTGCATGCCCACTTCAAGCTCTGAAAGAATTGACGCATATGGCTCGTCTCTCGGATCGTCTGTCGTCAAAATGACGTAGTCCGCAATCGAAGCCTTTTCTGCCATAAATGGACGTTTCAACCTGTCCCGATTGCCACCTGTACCGATGACAAAGATTAATTTTCTTTCAGTACCTTTATACGGTAATACAGCTTGAATCGCTTTTTCGATTGCATCCGGAGAATGCGCATAATCGACATAAATTGTGAGCGGTAAATCCGTCTCTACTTTCTCCATTCGTCCTTTTGCAGCTGGGATAACAGCTAGACCTTCAATTATCGACTCGATTTGAATTCCTTTCGCATACAACGCAGCAATTACAGCAAGTGCGTTGTAAACATTAAACTCGCCAATGAGTGCCATTGATACATTAAATTCGCCTTCAGGTGACTCCAAATGGAAAGAAGTCCCTTTATCACTTAAAACGATGTCTGACGCACGAAAATCGGCAGACTGATGAATTCCATACGTCAAGACAGGGAATGCGGTCATCTTTTTCATACGCTCTCCCCAAAGATCATCACGATTAACGATACCAAACTTCTTTTTCTCCAAGTCTTGTCCGAGTTGCGCAAACAAAAGACCTTTTGCATGGCCGTAATTATCCATACTGCCATGGAAATCCAAATGATCATGCGATAAATTCGTAAAGACAGCAATGTCAAACTCCGTACCTGCCAGCCTTCCTTCCAACAGACCATGTGACGATACTTCCATCGTCATCGTCGAACAATTTGCATTCGCCGCTTGTCGAATTAGCTGTTGAGTCGTCAAAACATCATTCGTCGTATTTTCAGTTTCAAACAACACACCATCCAAGTTAAACCCGATCGTCCCGGTCACTGCAGACTTTTCACCAATATGACGCAAAATCGCATGCATCATATTGCTGACACTTGTCTTCCCGTTCGTTCCTGTCACACCAATCATCGTCATTTCTTTGGAGGGATAACGATAAAACCGAGGAGCCAGTAATGCAATCGCTCGCATTGTATCGTCAACATAGACAACCGCCACTCGTTCCGTATCTACGTCGACCCGGTCCGACGCGACAATGACACGAGCACCCGCTTCTACTGCATTTTGTGCATACATATGTCCGTCGACTGTAAACCCTTTAATACAAACGAATGCACCTCCCGCATTAACGGAACGAGAATTTACCGCAAGATCAGTAACCTGTTCTGGTAATATCCCTTCTATTGTTTTAATTGGCAGCACGTCAAATAATTCATTACAATTCATCACAAGACTCTCCTTCAATCCATCATATCTGAATTCACATAAGCATATAACAACTGTGCCGTTGCACGTAATGAATCAACATGTGTCCGCTCTAACGCATGAGACGATTCAATTCCCGGACCAAACAAAGCATGCTTCACGTCAAAGCCTGCCCGAATAGCAGCAGATGCATCCGATCCATAGTATGGGTAAATGTCTAATTTAAAAGGCACATTCTCTTTTTCACAAAGAGCTGTCAAATGCCGCGTCAAGCCGTAATGGTAAGGACCACTAGAGTCCTTTGCACAAATGGAAACCGTGAACTCATCAGATGATTGGCCATCACCAATCGCCCCCATATCAACGGCTATATATTCTACTGTTTCTTGAGGGATATTAGAATTTCCGCCGTAGCCAATTTCCTCATTGTTGGAGATATAGAAATGCGTTGTATGCGGCAATTCCACGTTCTCTTCCTTTATTGTCCAAAGTAAATCCAGCAACAAAGCTGTACTCGCTTTATCATCCAAATGCCTTGATTTAATAAACCCACTTTCAGTCGTTTCAAAGCGCGCATCAAAAGAAACAAAATCGCCTACTTCAATCCCTAGCGCTCTTGTATCTGCAGCATTTTTCACTTTTTCGTCTATACGTACTTCAATGTTTTCCGCACTTCTCTCGGCAATTCCTGCATTGCGATACACATGAAGAGTCGTTTGGTGCATTAAAATGGTTCCTCTCACTTCTTTACCGCTAGCAGTATGTATACGACAATATTCTCCTTCAACTGCATTCCAATTAAAACCGCCGACCATAGCAAGTTTTAACCTGCCATCGCTCTTCACTTCTTTGACCATTGCTCCTAGTGTATCCACGTGAGCCGTCAACAATCGATGACGCGTATCATCTTTCCCTTTGACAGTTGCAATAATCGCACCTTTATTTGTTTGCACAAACGGTACTTTAATGCTCGTTAACTCTTCACGGATAACTTGCATCACTTTGTCCGTAAAACCAGATGGACTTGGTGTCTTTACTAACTTTTCTAATAACGTAACTGTACGTTTTTCATTAAACTGCTTCATGCACTTTCAACCTCTTTTCTATTTCTGAAACTTCTGTTTTCATTCGTTGATAAATCATGTATGATACATATAATACTACTTCTAAGAGAGGTGCATCAATGAAAACCGATCAATTCATCCTCACACAAACTAAGTATTTACTACACTTTTTTAGTTTCATTGTTTTAGCACAACTACTTTTGACAGTATCATTAAAACATTATGAATACCTCTCTATCATTGCAGTAGGAGCTGTTATAACAGGTTGCTTGCACTATATGCTTTCTCGCAATTTTTTGCTGACCTTTCTCATACCTATCATGATTAGTACGAGCCATTTCTACTTAATTTCATTATTTCTTATTGATCATAAATTAATTTTTATCTATTTTTTACTTTTACCCATTATTTTAGCTGTGCTCTTTAAACATACCGTATTATCATTGTCGCTTCTACTCATTACAACTATTGAATGTATGGTTATAGTTAGGTATGTGCAGCTTACAGTACAACCGATGAACAATGCCTCTTTACTCATTTTCACAACCGTCATCATCGGAATGCTTGTCCTTCTTCTTTTTACATTCAAAGTGCGGTCAACAGAGCTTTCAATATTATTTAAAGATCAACTTCCTGAATCTACATCCACCTCTGGTTACTTGGATTTATTTTTCGAGTACGCCCAAGACGCCATCGCTGTTTTTGCGATTGACATGAAACTACTAGCTGTCAATCCTGCATTTGAAGAGTTGTATTTGTGGAAAAAAGAAGATTGCATCGGAAAGAGAATTACTTTGTACCATCCGTCTGAAGAAGATAATGTAATTGAACGTATCCAATTACTATTAGAAGGCAGGCATTTCAAGAACTTACGTACAAAAGAAATCCGTAAAGATGGCACGATGTTCGAGGCAGCCACAACGCTTGCACCCATTAAGGACAAAAACAATAAAGTCATTGCTATTTCGGTCATCGTCCGTGATATGACAGAACGGATTCAAGCTGAACGCATTAAAATGGAAGCCATTAAATTGAATGCCATTGGTGAAATGGCTGCATCTGTCGCCCATGAAGTCCGCAACCCAATGACATCTATAAATGGGTTTGTTCAAATGATGAACAGCGACCCAGCGAATCCTTATCGTGCCTTTAGCGAAATTATGGAAAATGAAATTAAACGGATCAATTTAATTGCCAATGAGTTTTTAATATTATCAAAACCGAATATAAAAGAACGAAAGCAAATAGATATCGAAAATTTAATCATGGAAGTCATTTCGCATTTCGAACATGAACTGATTGCAAAAGACATTGGTAGTGATGTTTATCTAGCAGAATACCAAACAACTGTTTTTGGTAACGAAGAAAGCCTTAAGCAAGTATTTATCAATTTGATTAGAAACGCGATTGAAGCGATCTCCAATAAAGGATCTATTTCTTTTATGAATACAGTCTCAAATGAAACCCTTATGATAACGATAAAAGACACTGGTGTAGGATTCCATCACGAATCGCTTGATCAACTATTTACACCATTCTTTACAACCAAAGATGGCGCCGCTGGTCTTGGACTCGTCATTTCCAAGAAAATTATTCTCGATCACGATGGAACAATCGAGATAAATAAATGCTCTAAAGAGGGTGCTGAAGTAATTATCACGTTACCTATCCATTCATTCAATAAATCTGATTGCACAAATGTCATGAATTCCTAAATGAAAACCGCATGAAGCTAATATTCATGCGGGTTTCATATGGATTGGTCTTACCGTTAACGCGCTATTTAAGAATCTTTTTAATAACCGACAGCTTATTGCCATACGGGGGGAAACCTATACGGACAGGAATTTTCGAGTTTCTTTTCATAATGGATTTCTTATGCGAAAACAATTCAAAGCTCGCTTGTCCGTGATAAGCGTTCATACCCGAAGCTCCGACACCACCAAACGGCAAGTGGATATTGGCCACATGCGAAATTGTATCGTTAATGCACCCTCCACCAAAAGAGAGGTTCGCTAAAAAGTATTCTTGTGCTTTATCATTTTCGGAAAACAGGTACGCCGCCAACGATTTTGGCATTTGGCGCAACCGATGTATAACTTCTCCCAAATGTTTATAAGTGATAATCGGAAGGATCGGACCGAAAATCTCCTCTTCCATTGACGGGCTATCCCACGCCACCCCATCCAAAAGAGTTGGGCTAATATAGCGTTCTTGACGGTCTACTTGTCCACCAACAGAGATTTGTCCTTTCTCTCTTTCCAACAGCTGCACTAATCGATCAAAGTGTTTTTCATTAATAATCCGTCCGTAATCCGGGCTTTTTGCGCTATCTTTCCCATAAAAATCACGAATTGTATTTTTCATTTCTTTCATAAGATGATCTTTGACACTTTCGTGGACAAGTACAAAGTCTGGCGCTACACATGTCTGCCCATTATTCACAAATTTCCCCCAGACAATCCGTTCAGCGGCCGCTCGTATATTGGCGGTCTGATCGACGATTGCAGGACTTTTCCCACCAAGTTCAAGCGTGATAGGTGTCAGCCTCTCTGCTGCAGCCTTCATAACAATTTTCCCGACAGTTGCACTCCCTGTAAAAAATATGTAATCGAACGGAGCATGTATGAGCGCCGACGTCTCTTCCACACCACCTTCAACAACACGCACGAAATCAGGTGGATAGGTAGCTGTCACAAGATCACGTACAACCGCAGCCGTGTGCGGAGCATCTTCAGAAGGTTTGATAATCGCGCAATTCCCTGCTGCAATTGCCCCAACTAAAGGATCCATGACCAATTGAAACGGATAATTGAACGGTCCGATAATTAAGACAGAACCATATGGCTCCCGTACAACAAAACTTTTAGCCGGTTGCAAATGAACGGGCGTCTTCACTTGTTCGGGTTTCATCCATTCTTCCAGGTGTTTCATCATATGCGTAATACTCGACAAAACAAAACCGACTTCCGTCACATAGGCCTCAAAAGAACTTTTCCCTAAATCCTTTAATAAGGCTTCTTGAATTTTCTTCTCATTAGCACTAATCGCTTCTCTCAAACGATGTAACATGTCCAATCGGAACGCAACGCTTTTAGTTGCACCGGTCGCATAAAAATTCTGTTGATACGTAATCATTGACTCCATATTTTTCTTCACAGTCACAAAATCAATCTCCCTTCAAAAAAGTCAATATAGCAAAAGCACTGTTTTTACTAACCACCAAATTCCGACCAATTACGCAGTTTGGTTCAATATACGACAACATATACTAGGTATACGTAAATCATCGAAATCTTGTCATCATTCTACGTAAAACCAAGGAAAAAACACGTCGAAAAAGGCAAGAAAAGATAAATCACACAACAATCAACACATAGGCCTTAGGATCTTTTTTCATGTATTCAGTTTAAACTACTCACTTTCTCGGGTAAAGAAATAGCACATACCAACAATGACAACGAAAAACGAATGGAGGAAATGAACATGACAACAACAGAAACTTGGTGGGAAACAATTTTTGAAGGAAATCTTTCATTAGGACTCAACAAGGAGCGCATCTCAGACCTAAATGATGAAACTTTCCTCTACTTTGGTGAAATGGATCAACAAACAAACGAAGACCCTACACAATAAATACATGCCAGAAAGCTTTCCACTTGAAAATGGGAAGCTTTTTTATTCGATACTTCTCCATAAATACAGCGCAGCGTAACTTAAATACGGAGACCACCTCGGAAAATGCTCTGCAATTTCATCCGCAGTCGGTTTACGCGTAAGATTCCACACTTTCTTCAAAGCATTCTGCAAACCGACATCTGCGATCGGGAACAAATTCGGTCTACCTAACCCGAACAAGAGAAAATTTTGAGCTGTCCACGCACCAACACCTCGATAGGCAACCAACTCACGTATGACCTCTTCATCTTCCATCGTCTCAAACTTATTCAGATCTAGTCGTCCATCGGCAATTGCTTGCGACAAACCGATGACATATTCTGCTTTACGTGTACTGAATTGCAAGGTTCGCAAATCATCAACTCGCAGACGAGCGACAACTTCAGGTTTTGGATACCGCCAAACGCCCTCTTGCTCTGAGCCAAACGCTTGAACGAATCGCATCGTCAATGTGTGGGAAAAAGCTAGATTTAATTGTTGGTGGATGATGTTTTGCATGAGCGTTCCATACAAAGAAAAGTTTCGAATGAGCGGCGTACCGGCATGTTCGATAAATAATTGCTCCAAATCTGTTTGCATAAAATGATTATTTATTTGATCGAGCGACTGAAAATGAAAACGACGCTTCACCCATTCAACTTGGTCTTCATTCAGCACATTTTGCAAAATAAACGATGGACTCTCCGTAGTACCCGTACCAACAAGACGTACAATATTCCCTTCCTCCATTGGAATTCGCACTTCACGTGTTGGTAAATTTATCGAATGCACTGGATCGGATGCTAACCGTTCAAGCGCACGGTCATAATCATATCGAAAAGGTAACTTAATAGAACGATCGATACGTCCCACCTCCCTCTTCCATCTATAATACCTTTTTACGCTTCAAGAAAAAACTTTTAAAAATAATGTTGACTTTAAACTCAAACGCGCTATAATATAACTTGTGCAGTAAACAACTATCTCCCGATTCCGTAGCTCAGCTGGGAGAGCGCTACCTTGACAGGGTAGAGGTCGCTGGTTCGAGCCCAGTCGGAATCATAAAATCACGGTTAAACCCCGTCACGTCAGCGTTTACACAACGTTAGCGTGAGCGGGGTTTTTCGTATTTCTTGCGAAAAGTATACTGCTTACCGCTACCCACGAATTGGAGGACGGTAGTAGTGAGGAAACGGCGCAATTATGTCGCCAATCATGCGAAGAAAGGCGAGCAGGACGCGGAGGACATTCGCAATTTATTTCGTAAATTTGTCGCAGTAAAAGTTTCGGAAGGCGTTTCGGAAGGTACGCGCAATCAATACGAGGATAATTTTAAGTTCTTCTGCGAATATATCGAAAAGCATGGCGCATTATACGACATATCCGCGATTACGACCGAGTTTATTCGCGAGTGGATCACGTACATGCAGTTCGAACACGTCCAGTTCCGGACGGTCGCGCATCGAAGAGTTAAAGAGGTCGGACTAAAGCCGTCTACAATTAATACGCGCCTCAAAACGATTCGCGCCATGTTCAATACGTTACATCGCGAACGGCAGATTGAGTCTAATCCGATGGAACGAATTTCAAACGTCAGCGAGCCGGAAGAAATGATCGAGGTATTGACGGATAAGGAGATAACGCGGCTACTTGGCGTTATGGACAAGTCGTATTATACCGATTATCGCGACTATGTATTGACGATGTTTTTACTCGATACGATGCTGCGAATTACCGAAGCGACGACAATCACGCGCAACGATATTGACCATGAAGCGCAAGTAGTTATAGTTCGCGCAACTGTCGCAAAGAGCCGGAAGGCGCGAGCTGTGCCGGTATCTACACGTATATTGCGCCTATTGGACGAGCTAATTAAAGAGAACGAACACACCGTTCATTCCGATTACATTTTTGTGACAGATAGCGGAAATCCATACGACAGAAATACGTTTAATCAGCGGTTGAAAGATTACGCGCAAACGGCTTCGATTAATAAGTCAGTTCATCCGCATATATTCCGTCATACCGCTGCCACGCGATGGCTTGAAAACGGAGGAGGCATGGAGGAATTACGCTTGATCCTCGGCCACTCTAAGTATGAAATGGTAAAACGATATGCCCACGTATCGGCAGCGTCTTTGACGAAGGCCGCGCGACAGTATTCGATTACCGCGAATCAGTTGGATATGTAGACTAAAAAGGCGACCCGCCCCGTAACCAATCGGAGTAGGTCGCCTTTAATTGTATTATTTAACTCGTTTATTAAACGCGTTTACCTTCGTTAAGTCCCGCCGCCGCAATAAGCGCAGTCAGCTAGACCGCCGTGTCGACCGTCATCTTGCCCGCACGCACGTCCGATTCATGCTGCGCCGAGCTAAATACGCCCTTGTCGCGCGCTAACTTAAATACCGCCGCCATGTCGTCAGCCTGCCGTGTGTTCAGTTGCAAGTAACGCACCTCCCGTTCATCGTCATTTGCCGCAGTCGTAACGTTATTCACCTTCTGCTTTAGTCCGAAATGCGCCGCAATACCGTCAGCGATTGCGTAGCCTTGCGCCTTTAAACGCGCAGGGACGCGCATCGCTTTAATATCCGTCCGCGAGTCCATGAAGCCGCCTTCATTTATAAGTTTTATAACTTTTTACAATCGGACAGGCATTTTTTCAGATAGCCGCCCATAGTATGTAGAGAAAGTTATCAAAAGTTATAAAAAGTTGAAAGGAGGCTCACTGATGAAACCAACTGACGTAATACAAATTGGAGCTAAGCTAAATCCCGAACTTGACGCTGATTTAATTGAACGCATTCGAATGATCCCTAAACGCGACCGCAGTCGTACTTACCGTGAAGCCTTAAGATTTTATTTTAAGCACCACCCAATTAAAGAAATCGGCATGTAATTTATTCCTGTTCATCGTCCAGTTACACGTCTTGTTTTATGTTCTAATTGCTTAATGCTAGTGAACAAATGGTGTTCCCGATTGTATTCCCATCGAGACAACAGTCGGGACACCTAACAAACTAACAGTCACCTAGGTTACTACTGCTTTTTACAACTTCCCGATCACCACAACTCTTACTACGTAAGAGAACCACTGTGCCGATTGAATTAAGGAGGATTGATGGAATTGTTTTTTGAATTTGTTACGACTAGTTTAATGGGGGGAATTGCACTAAAAGCTTACGTAAAAAAGAAGGGCTTGGCGACGAATGACAGCGGGAAAATCCAACGAATTATATCCCTTTCCGGTCTTAATGTAAAAGATGGAAAAGACACTTTGACAACTCAATTGATCCGCAAAAAACAATACGATTGGGGATGGGAGTATAAGTATAAAATTCCACTTGGTCGAAGTTTTAGCGACTACCTAAATAAACAGCAAGTTTTACAAGACGGCCTAAATAATCGACGCAATCAAATCACTTTTGAGGATATTAAGCAAATCAGCAATTTCGAGGACATTAAAAACCTGCGCACGAAACTGAAAGACGAGCGCGAAATAGAAATATCATTCGACGGCATGCTTATTATTCGCGTGTACGACAAGCCGCTTGCAAAAGAAGTACCGTTTAAAGCTGGTGAAGGTTGGCGCATCCCAGTAGGCGTAACGCGTGAGAAGAATGAATTTAGATTCCACGACTTTGAAAAAGTCCCTCATATGGTGCTAGGAGGTGCAACTAGGTACGGTAAATCAAACTTTATTAATTCGATGATTGCGAGTTTACTACAAAGCAAGTCGAATTACGTCAACCTTTTTTTAATCGACTTAAAAGGTGGCGTTGAACTTTGCGACTACGAAAACATCAAGCAAACCGTGTCAATTGCGTATGAACCACAGGAAGCGCTCGAAACACTCCAATCCGCATACAACAAGATGCGCGATATACAGGCGCAGGTGCGTAAAATGGGCAAGAAAAACGTACAGGAGGCCGGCATTAAGGAGCGCTATTTTATCGTAATTGACGAAGTCGGTGAGTTGAATCCCGCCGAAGCAGTCACGCGTGAAGAAAAACAACTAAAACTCGCCTGCCAAACGCTTATGTCACAGATTGCTCGCCTCGGGGCAGGTTTAGGATTTCGACAAATACTTGCGACGCAATATCCGACTGGCGACGTAATTCCACGCCAATGCAAACAGAATAGCGATGCAAAGCTGTCATTCCGTGTTCAATCTGCTGTAGCATCACGCGTCGTATTAGACGGAGATGGTGCCGAGCAGCTGCCGCAGATTGTAGGGCGTGCCATTTACCAAACGGCTGACAAACGCGAAATCTTGCAGACTCCTTTAATTACGTCGGAAGTCATTAGGGAAACTATTGCGCCTTTTATCGTGGAACGTAAGGAGGTTGTCCGAATTGAAAAAGCAGTTGAGCGACCGCGAAGAACGGATTCTATTGTTATTGAAGAAGTTTGATTTCATGACACGCGATCAGTTAAACCGGTATTTCCAGTTCGGGACAGTACGTAATACAAATCGGATTTTAAGTGGATTGTCCGGCTACCTAAAGAGTACGCGCATAGGGTATGAAACTATTTACTATCTGTCTAAAGCCGGTAAATCCTATGTAGATTGCGAAAAAGTACGCAAAGCTGACGGACAGATTAGACATTCGATTATGCGAAATGATTTATGGCTTTTCAACGACTGCCCTCTTGAATGGAAGAACGAGACAAGAGTTTCAGACGGTTATACTTCCGTCATTGTTGACGCCATGTATACGGACGGATGGGATCGTAGGCATTTCCTCGAAGTAGACCACAAGCAAACTATGAAAGAAAACAGAAACAAGATTAAGCGATTCAAGGAATTGCACGTTAACGGATTGCTCGAGGAAAAGTTCGGACACTTTCCGACGATTGTTTGGCTAACTACGACAGAGCTTAGACGTACGCAAATGAAAGAATATTGCGCTGGATTGCCTGCTGTTATGGTTTTTACGACAAACGATATAAAATAGGAGGAAGATAAATGTTTAAACGCAAATTAAAATATGAGGTAGTTCCGGAAAGCGCATATACGGACTACTCCGATCGGTACGCGCAACAAGAGTCGAAGCCTTCCGTAAGTAATGGCGCGCTAGTGACTGCCGGAGTTGCTGCGACTGCCAGTCTTGCGACAATGGCCGTTACGAAATACACCAATCCTACTACAACCTTCACACCCCCTATCCCACTACCAAACGAAACCACCGTAATGCCCGAACCTACTAACGTATTAACCGAACTATCCCCTGTATTTATGTCTAATCCCGAAATAATACCTACAGGACTAATCGCAGATAAGTCGCTAAATATGCTGGCAACTGCGCTTGATCCGGTTATTCAAATACTTGTTGCGATTAGCTTCCCTATTGCTTCCGTAGTTATGATTGGCGCATGCTTCTTCTTTATGTTCGGCAATAGCGAACGCGCGTGGAATACAATTATGAATGCTGGTCTTGGTTATGTATTAATACAGATGTCACCGTTATTCCTCGAAATTCTAAGACAAATCGGAAAAGCTATCTAATTCAGTGCATTGTATTGTCATTACATTCCAATTGTACTATGATTAGTAATAAACAAGTTTAGGAGGTATTGATATGGCAAAACCTGAGAAATTGGTTAAACTCGCACAAGAACATTTAAAAGGTGAGGATGTTAAGTATTGGGTGTTTGGAGCTTTTAAGTCTGAAATGTTAGGGAAAAGCACACTTCGAAACGGAGTATTTATCGCAACTAATCGACAAGTATTCTTTTATTGTAAAAAGACATTAGGATACGAAACAGAGTCTTTCCCGCTTTCGAATATTTCGAGTATAGAAACCGGTAAAGGTGCATTAGGTCATAAACTTAATATAATCGCATCGGGAAATAAGGCCGAAATGAGCATGATTAACAAAGGCCAATATGCCGAATTTGTTGACTATGTTCATAACAACATCGGTAAACCATCTAATTCAGCTGTAACTCAATCTGATAATACAGACGAATTACGTAAATATAAATCCTTACTTGATGAGGGAGTTATCACGGAGGAAGATTTCGAATCAAAGAAGAAGCAACTTCTCGGAATATAATAAGTTTATTCGACGACCGCGTAAGCAGTCGTTTTTTTTATTTCATTAAATACAACTCGAGCAGTTCCTCCGATCGGTTTCGTAGCCGCACGTTCAAGAAGCGCCTGTCGTCCGTATAACCATCGTAATAATATGTATAAGTCGTAAAGTTCGGCTCGTCTTTCGTGCGCTCGATCCGGTACTTGCGATTGCGCAGATAGTCCGACGACTCTTTTAGGTCGAGATGTATTGCGTCGAGCGCTGCGTCAACTAGGCGCAAATATGGCGCGTTCAACTTGAAAGGACCACGCTCAAATGACGCCCTGTCGCGCGTTAGTATCGTCAGTAACATCGGTAAATAAATCTGATTCTCGAAATGCGGTAAGGCTTCTTGCGGAATTAACGGCATGGCTACGCTTCCCCTCTCATTTCGATTATTATATCGAATATACGTTCGTAACGCAAACGCAAAAAAGGCGACTCGTCCCGTTAGTTTACGGAGCGAGTCGCCTTATACTTTATTTACTAGCAGTCTCTTTTTCTTCGATGAAACATTATCCAAATAACAACCAGCTATGGGTAATCCTTAACAAAGAATACTAATAATTGATAAGCCTTCTTTCAAATATTCATCTAACGGAGTTTTACCTGCCATATGATCTGCTTCTCCCTGATGTGTAGTCCATCCATTTCTATCTAAATATTCAATTTGGCTTTTCAATAACTCCTCGGCCGAGTATTTTTCCTTTTCTTCAGAATTAGTATCTCTCCCTAAATACATAATTGCCTGAATGAATTTAATATCTTCAAAACTCAATTCATCTAAATACTTGTCCAGACGTTTGTCTGCTTCTTTGTATTCATCTGATTGATATACGCGTTCGAAACCTTCTTGAGGTTTATAAAGTAATCTTCTAGTACGGGCTAGCTCCATAACCTTTTTCACCTTATCGACTTTCTCCTCTGGTACACTCATTCTCATACATATTCTCCTCCTATCTACTTCCAATATTCGACACCATGAAGAGAAACCCCTTCATATTTCCGAATATATTTAAGATTCATGATTTATTGTTAAAGGAAGACAATCCGAATCCAAATTATTAAATAGTTGAACACGCAAGCCTGTTGACTTCCAGCATTTTCCGGTATACAATGAACGTAACATAATATAAAAAACGTTACACTCATGAAAGGGAGCGAAGTTATATGAACGAAGTACAGTCGTTTAGGTCCAAGAAGGAAATCGACGCAATGAAGCGATCGCTACACGGACGCAACTTGCTATTATTCACTATCGGAATAAATACAGCATTACGGGTGAGCGACCTATTGCAATTGCGAGTTGGCCACGTAACTGGAGAGTATATCGAGGTTGTTGAGTCGAAGACCGGTAAGCGCAAACGCATTAAGATTAACGCCAGTATTCAAAAGGCCGTCAAGTCGCTCGTACCCGCAAACGCAAAGCCGGACGATTGGCTATTTCCTAGCCGCAACGGTGGCAAGCCGATCACGCGCGTTCAAGCCTACCGCATACTCAACGAAGCTGCCGAGCGCGCCGGTCTGTCGCATATGAGGATCGGTACACATACGATGCGCAAAACGTTTGGTCGATTCGCCTACGAAAGAGGCGTTGAATTGCCGCTGATAATGCGCGCACTTAATCACTCGTCCGAACGCGAAACACTTCGCTATATCGGTATCGAACAGGACGATATTGACTCCGTACACATCGAAATATGCCTGTAATTTACGACGGTTATCCTTCGCGGATGGCCGTCTTTTTTGCGTCCATTTTCTACTTTACATACGACCTCTGTTGAACCCTCGAAATTACGAAAAATTACTGCGATTTTTTCTACCCTCGAGTTTAAAAATTGTTGTTCGGACTTGAATTACAGCAGGTGATCGCCGTTGAGTCGACCTACCCCGGGGGGCTTTTTAATTGTCAGAATAGTTTATAACTGAAGTACAATTCACTATTATTATCTCTATTATTAAATAATTACGTTAGTTTATTCACTTATATTTATTCATATTATATGCATATTAATCGTAACAAAAACGCGTAGAGATACGCTCGTATTTACTAACAAACGTTGTTTTAACGCTGTTTATACGGTATATGACCGATCAGTTATTACGACGCCATTTATACAGCCGCGTAAACGTTGATATACGTACACTTACGAAAAGTAACCGAACACTCATGAATGTATAAACGGTGCATAGTAATTGTTTGAGTTGTATACGCAAATAAATCTAATCTAAATAGTCAGTTTATTATGCCTTGAAGTTTCGGAGGTGCCCTCGCGTCAGACCGCTTCGCCTGGTATAATACCGGTTTGCTAGTAACGTAAACTATCGTCAACACACGACAACTCAATCGGATGATACTCATAAAGCAATATCTCCGTCATACTGTTCGCTTATGTATAGTAATGTCCGCGATATGTAATATCAGCGTAATACATTCCCCGTAATGTATTCGATACTAAAACCTAAAACCGTTGTCGTCGGGCAAACCCTCCGACTATCTATGTATCTATAATCTATTGCGCCATCTTTTAAAAGAACACGCAATAAAGTTATGCGCTGATAGTCAGAAAGGCGCCAGCCTTGATGACAACGGTCTTGATCTATGTTCTAAGTTATTAATTGGTCATATTATTGCGCCAAGCTCGGCAATATCGAGAACGTAGTTAAGCGACGCGACCGACATATGATAGCTATTAACGTAATTCTTTACGGGTAGCCGTTTAACGTATTCTCGTCTACGCCTTTCCTCCGCCCACTCTTCTAGCGTCACATGCGTCTGTATACTTACTTCATCCTCGTAGCCATAAACTATTTTGCGGCCATCTTCGTCGGTATAAGATTGTATTGCGTTTGTCATTTTCCATCATTCCTTCATCGCTGTTTTAACGAAAAAAAAAGAGCGCCCCAAAGCGGACGCCCATTCGGTAAATCGCTGTATTTTATAGTCCGTCAGCAATCGACTTAATCTCTTCCGAAATCTCCGCATCCGTCATTTTCGGTCTACCATCGCTATGTTCGATCACAGACCGTTCAACCAAACGGCTATTCAGTTTGTACCATAGCTCCAGCGCCTTTATAGATGGATTTCCGTTATTACTCGTCCCCTCGATCAGTCGCATTAGCTGACTGTCCACTAGTGCGCGTTGTGCGTCGAGGTGCCTGTCGGATAAGTACGCCATGTACGCAATGAATACGGGGTCTTTCTTCCACGTCCATAACGATTGGCGCGACACACCGACCTCTGCGCCGATTTCATCTAAACTGCGCTTGCCTCCGTCTAATTTACTTTTAAACTCGTTCTCTACTAATAATTGCGCTGCGTTTTGCTGCTGGCCGGTTAATTCTGCGCGCATCTGCATAAGCGTGTATTTACTCATTCGTTTTCCTCCTGTTCATCGGCGGCTTCTAAAACCGCTTGTTCAAGTACTACTTGCGGCGCAACTACTTCGTCGTAATGTCGTTGATAGTCCGCAATAATCTCGTCAAGTTCTTCGTCGGTACCTTTAGATGCTTCTGCTCGATAAATATCCGCGTTCATAAACTGCTGGCAATTTCGCGAGAACTTTAGGTAGCTGTGTAACTTCGCAAAGACGCGATCATATCCGCTGTCCACATCGGCTAGTAAAGCGATTGACATGCGCAAGGCTCCGGCATAGAGTCCTTGTAAGGATTCCTCCGACCATTCAATAAGCGTTAGTAAATTGCGGTACTTATCGAAGCGCTCAACAGGGAACGGCTCGAGTTTTTTACTTTCGTCCAAGAAGCGTAGATATCTAGCAAGAGTCTCATACACAGGCTGTACTCGCTTAATCATTTCCGCTGCATGTTCCGCTTTTACAAAATGGCCCGGACGGTCTTTCGGCAGTCCAAGCGCTACCCTTTTCGCCCTTCTTGCGTCGATTTGCGACTGCAAACGCGCGATGTCTCTGCGTAATTCTTCAATTGACGGTTGTTCATTTACCAATTAATATCGACCCCTTTCTGCGCCACACTAAAAAGAACGACGACACTCCCTCCGCGCGAAGAAATGTCGACGTTTAAATTTCTATTATTCCGCAAGTAATTGTTCGAGCGTCGTTCGTGCGTTCTCGTCAGCAGCAAGTAACTTATCTACCGTATCTTTATAAAACGAGTGTTCAGCGACGATTTTGTGACTCATTCGCAACACCTCTTTGAGCGAAATAAGCTCGGAGTCAACCGCTTCATCTATCGCTTTTTCAATTTCTTCAAGCGTGTAAGGGTTGCCGGTGTGTCGAAGTGCTGCGTCAATTACGTGAGTAAAAGTTTCTAAGTCGCCCATTAACGCTTTACCGATAACTTCGTATGAACCTCCTTCGTGGATCAAGTTTAGATGTTTAATCCCTTCAAAGTTCAATTTCAAATCATGTGTTTCGCCTTTAATAGTGAATTTTAATGTCATAATATATTCCTCCAATAGTTTAATTTTTAATACTAAAATAGCGAGCACGTATGCCCGCTTTAACTACTTTCGTTTAAGTTGATGGAATCTTGGTAGCATGTAAATTCACCGGTATGAGGATCGCGCCTAATTGCGATGTACTCAAATGTTTCCGAAACCGCATCAGGATTTACTACACTAAACGCACGTTGAACGCCTGCAAGATACGTAACAGATGCGTCAACATACCCCGAATTGTCTTGCGGCTCAACGAAATCAGTACTTTCCACTGCTGCAATGAATTCATCTTCAGAAGGAAATATCCCAAATAACGATCCAGGTTGTGAAAATACATCGTAAGTAACTTCCGTATCAACACCAGTTACGAAAGTAATCTTGCATGACGAATTATCAGCATTGAATCCCGTTATCATAATTTGCGCTTCCCCGTCTTCATTCATTTTCCACCGAGTTAATGGATTCTTACGCATACGGGCTATAATTTCTTCTAGCGGCTGTACAAGCTCTTCAATATAAACGGCTCCCGAATTTTTTAAATCAGTTTTAATCGCGTCTACTAGTGAGTCAGAACCACCTCCTCCGTAAATACAGTAAGGAGAAAGTCGCTCTATTTTGGATTTTTTGCCCGAATATTTGTAATCAATTGTCTCACCACCAACATTCATCGAAAACACCTTTCTTGTATCACTGGACATCACGGTTAAGAATCCACCGAAATTTAGGCTTAATATTAATGTCATGTAAAACTCACCATCCTTGATGTAATTTTTTCTTCAGGCATCATATTCTTGATAAACGCAGTTAGTTTAGCTGCGCGCATCTTTGTCTTAGGGCTTGATTTTTCAATTGGGGAATTGATGTCGAAAATCTTTTTGAATGTCCCCGTGATATTATCAGCGATCCCCTTAATTGCTGTTCCGACTGAACCGATCATCGAGCCAATACCTTTAATAAGGCCTTTAATTACGTCAATACCGATTTGCTTCATTTCTTCCGGGTCAAAATACTTCTTAATATTGTCCCACACTCCGCTGACAATGCCTTGTATCGTTTCCCACGCGCCTTTCCAATCGCCTTGTAAAACCTTCATAACTGTTTGAATGACGCCAAGTACAATGTCGATAGCCGATGAAACAATCGTCTTAATCGCGCGCCAAGCGATGTCTACAACCGCCTTAATTTGTGGCCATACGACTTCAAAGACGCCTTTAATCAGTCCAAGTACAAGTTTTATCTGCTCCCATATGTTGCCGAAATGCAGCTTAACAACGGCCATTATCTGCTTACCGTTTTCGTCCCAAAAGTCTTTAAATTTTCCGAGGATATCCTTTCCGAAACTTACTACGTCTTTTAAGATGCTTGTCACTGTCTCTTTGACGCCATTAAACGCCTTGACCGTAAAGTCTTTAATCGCCTTCCACGCCGCATCAATCATATTGCGAAACCATTCGACTTTGTTATACGCAAGTACCAACGCCGCAACAACGCCAGTTATCGCCGCAATAGTTAAACCTATCGGGCCTGTTAACGCTGCAAAGACGGTCGATACCGCGCCAAAGCCTGCGATAATTTGCGGTATGAATCCGATCATTAGCATTATTGGACCGATAACTAACGCCAGCGCGCCTGCTAATGCTGTGCCGAGTACGACAAACTTTTGAAACGCCGGACTCGCTTGGTTAAACTTTTCGGTTAAGCCTGCGATTGTTTGGGCGAATGACATAACAAACGGTACTAGTTGGTCGCCGATAAGTATTGCCGCAGACTCAAACGCACCACTCATTTCTTCAAGCGCACCGCCGATACCGCCCATCATCTTCTCTGCTGCTTCTGCCGACGCGCCCGCACTGTTTTCTAATGCTGCCGTATTTGCGTTAATTACGTCCGGCCCTGCTTTCATCAAAGCCAAAAAGCCGGAAACCGCTTCTGTTCCGACTAGCTTGCCGAGCGTTGCTACTTTATCCGCTTCGGTCATATGCTCGGTCGCCTTTGCCAAATCATCGACCATTAACGCAAGTGTCTTAGCATTACCTTCGCTGTCCCGCATGCTGAATCCGAGTCTTTCCATGATTTTTTCCTGCGCCTTTGCCGGATTGTTTAGCGCAAGTAATGACGCACGCAAGGAAGTACCCGCATTTGATCCGTCTAGCCCCGCGTCTGCCATGATTCCCGCTGCCGACGCCAATTCTTCCAACGAAACACCTAGTGCTGCTGCCGGCGCCCCTGCGTACTTAATGACGTAAGACAACGAATCAATGCCTGCCGCCGAGTTGTTAGCAGATTGCGCTAATACGTCCGCTACGCGCCCAGCTTCGCCTGCCTCAATGCCCCATACGTTAAGTGCTGATGACACGGTGTCGGCCGTAAGTGCGAGTGATTCCGAAGAGGCTTCCGATGCCGCGATTACGCCGGGCATAGCTGCTATAATTTGCGTTGCGTTATAGCCTTTAGACGCCATATCCGTCATTGCTTCCGCGACTTCGCCCGCACTTTTACTCGTACTTGCGCCTAACTCAATGGCTGCCGATTTCATGGCGTTAAATTCCTCGGACGTTGCGCCGGCGATTGCGCCCGCCTTTCGCATGGTCGTGTCAAATTGTGCCGCAACCTTGACAGTTGATCCTAAAGCTACACTTAATCCTGTACCGACAGCAGTAAATCCAACACCGGCCTGCTTAAACGCGTCAAATGTTTCCGTGTTCTTTTTGGCGAAATCTGACATTTTGGACGTAGCTTCCTTCATGCCTCTCGCCAGCCCACTAATGTCGGCTCCCACTTTTACGAGAATGTCGTTATTCATGACGCACCGCCCCAAGCTCGCGTATAGCGCATAAATTTACGTCCGGCTGATAGTGAATACATTTCGGCTTTCGCGCCATTATCCCGTCTAATCTCGTGCATCGATTTGATAATATCGCAAAATGCTTCGCGCACTAGATTAAAATGGCGACGATTGTACGCCGACAACTTTAAGCCCTCTAGTTTCTCCAACCCTTCCATAAAGCGCTCTTCTGCTTCTTTTGCGCCTTGTTCTACATCGTCACCGCGCTTAGTTTCGAGTATTCGTAAGCCTGTTTGCGTGTAATATTCTTCGATGATGTCTAATATGTCTTTCTGTGTATTCATGTTTATCCCCCTTTTGACTTTGACTGACTTTGACCTTCGTAGGAAAATAAAAAGACGCCCCGGTCTAATTGGAACGTCCTTTTATAGCGGAGCAAATTTGCTTCGCCAAATGCACCCATGAGTGGTGTAGTCTTCGATTTGCATAATAAAGTGTGCCTTCGTAAACATCACGGTCGACATCGTAGTCCTCTTCGGTAATTCCAAAGTGATTGATTACATCATGTCGTGCGCGATCTTCTACTGTGTTCAGCATATTTCACCCCTTTTTACCTTAATTCGTAAGTAAAAAAAGACACCCGCAAAATGTGAGTGTCTTACAACTGCTATTCTTGATGCTCTTTTACTTCGTACTGAACGGAAATAGAGTCTGCAAAATTTGCTGTTCTTACGACTTTTCCGCCCCTTTCTTTTACCCACGCGAGAAGTTTTTCGTACTCCTCCTGCGTTTTCAAGTGCTTAGTCTCTCTGATATACATTAAATCAGCTCCTTTAGTTTGTTTTTTTAACTTTACGCTTAGTTAAATGTTACTCTTTTAACGATGTCAGATAAGCGCTTGCCTGCAAGTAGTCGATTAGACTTTTTCAACGCCTTTAGGATGTTGTAGTCTAATTGCGCTCCGACCTGTTTAGCGTCGAGGGATTTTTGTCTTATGTCGTTGTAAACGTCGCGTATATACCTTGTACGTGATACTTTATCAATAGCTTGTCCAAGTTCGTCAAGCTCCTTCTTAATGTCGGCAAAATGCGCGAGTAGTTCCATGGCTGTACCCTTATCAATTAACTCGACTTCTCGTTGCAGTGTTTCTAAGGCCTCTGTAAAGCTCGTTGCCATTACGACACCAGCCTTGATATGTCCAACTTTTACGCGCGCAACGTCCTTATCATAATCTGAGGTCAATTCGCCTGCTTTTTGTTGCGCATTATTTAATAGCTTGTCAAGCTCTTTTTTATACTCAGCATCAATCTCGTCTAATTTTTGATCGTATACCTCTTGTAATTCTTTCCTATCCTCTTTCTTAGCTTCGGGAGTGAGTCGGTCATTTGAGTCGATTGCTTCTAACTCTTTTTCTAATTCACTCGTCGCATCATCTACCGACTTTTTGTAAGCATTCAAACTTGGGAAGTTGACAATTTTAGCCTTGCCCTCTTCTACATAAGTCTGTGCGACGTGCTCCTCTAATGAATAAATATACCCTGCTGTGTTACTACTTCCACCAATAAATCCACTCTCAATCATATATACATCAACATTTTTCATAATAATTTCCCCCTAGTGTTATGATAGTTTCCTATAAATTCTTTTTACTTTCACTTAATAGTCTCCCGAGCTGGTCTATCGCTCCAAATCAGGATGCCATGTTTGTTATATTGTTTAACTTTCTTTTTCCGCAATTGTCGCGGCTGTTGCTTTTGATTTTGCTTTTTCACTTTTCCACCTCCCTCAACTTCAATATAGATGCTAGTTCGTAAATTCTTCGAGCGCCAACGTGCCTGCCGACCATGAACGTATATTCCTTGCTGTCCGCTGACGTAATGAGGACGCGTGTATTACCATGTGTACCATGCCCGCGTACAATTTCGATACAATGCATCGTGACACCCCGCTTTTCGCACACTTAGACGGTGGAAATGTGTGTAGTCTACAGATTTACGTTATAATACACAGCGCAATAGCTGTTCTAATCTATTTCGGGTATAAATGTTCATCCGGAAGTTAAAACGGTTTAAATCGCCTATTAGCTTTGTAAATCGGTCACACCAAACATGCGCATTGCCTGCCGTCTTTGCTCAATGGGTATGCGATATTGCACGCCCACAAGTCGCCCGCGATCCTTTGCGTTGCGGTACTCGGCGATTATGGCCCAGTCGTTCTTAGTTTTATAGCGCTTGATACGGCGCATTAGGTCCTTATCCTCGGTGTAAGCCGCGAGGAAGCCGGTACCAAAGCGCCAAACTTCGTTACTTACCCCTTCCACCTCCATTTCTATTGCAAGTCAAAATTTTATATGCTATGTTATAGTTGGGTTAATATGACTGAATGACTCAACAAACATAAAAAAGTCATCTGTGATCGGAAATGTTCTTGCATATGCAGCGCGCACTTCCGGAGAAGGCTCTCTTTGCCCGTTTTCTACCGCAGCTATGGTGCCAACAGATAGACCTACACTTTCCGCAAACTGCTTTACCGTCAACCCTTTCCACAATCTCATTAATTTGTAACTGTTCATTTTAAGCGCCTCCTTTTTATTCATTGTCCCGTTAAAAATTATGCGGGCTTTATTAGCCCTCCTACTGTAAAATGGCGTTTCCGTCCGCTAACTACGCAGATTTGTCAGAATTGTTTCGAGTTCTTTCACTTCTTCGTCGATCTGCGCTTAATTCGCACGTAGATAGCTTGGTCTGCTCCCCTTTCTCCGTCCTACCATGCTGTAAATCACATACATACCGCCGAAAGTCGTGCGCATAAAAGGCACCTTGACACTCTAGGCATTCTCGTACTCGTGTGATGTCTAGCCGCCTAATTCGGCGTAATGTATCGGCGTACTGATAGCCCTGTGACTCGTATTTCCGTGCGTATTTGCGGGCATTCATCTTAACTTTTTCGAGTTGTCGCCGGAAAGCGTCGACTGTCGGCGTAATTTCCGCGAATAGTTCATCCTCCACCGATTCGACTAACGGCAATTCGCGTTCGGACACTGAATATGGCTGCTTGGTGGGCGTAATTGATTCCGCAGAGTCTGCCGCGCCTGTATCCTGCTCGGACTCAAAGACGATTGAACGCTCTTTTTCCTTACGGTCAAATTCCCTTCGCAGTTCCGTATCGGGATTTAGTACGGGATAGTCGGCAAACTTCTCTTCTTCCTGCATGGCGCGTAAAATGAAATCCGCGAGCACTTCCGCGATGGTGAACGATGGCTGTATTACTTTCCGCCTTGTCGCTGGATGCCTTATGAACGGCTTGTCCACTTTTATAAGCGACGGATCGAGCCACTTCTCCGCAAAGTCTGCGGCGAGTTGATTCCGTTTCTCTTGCGGCATATGTTGCGTATAATATTCGTACCACAATTTATAAAGCGCGCGCTGTACTGCTATTTCAGCTTCTGTCAACATCCGGCTGCTCCCCTTTCGAAATTGGCTGTTTACCGGTCGGGAAGAATGTTACCCGACGGCTTGTCTATTCTTTGTTTTCTTTTAAGTTCTTTGGCGCATTAGGATATATAATTAGATACGTTGCGACATAACGCGTTAGCGTTTGGCGCTATGTTTTGTAAGTCTTAATAAGTAAGTCTTAATAGCGTAGGTCTTAATTACAGGAAGAATAATACCCTTACGCTCGGGAAGAATACTACCCGACCGGAAATGCAGTTTATTGCCCGACCGCACTTTTCCCCCGTGCTTTTGCAAGGCGCTCTCTGTCGATTTCGGCTTCTTCTATGGTCTTTTGCGCCAGTTCGTCGAGCTTTTCTAAATGCTTTTTTATTACCGGAAACTTTCTTAGTAATTCCTCGATTGTCTCGCATGGTTTATTAAAGAAATAATGATTATTTCCAAATTGCATGTTATACTTCGGCGTAATCAACTCTACTTTCTTCAATTTCGAGATTGCGCTCTTAATCGTCCTCGTACTCACCCCTAAGCTGATCGCCATATCCACTTGCGACGGGAAAGCATAGCCATATTGATCGTTATAATGACGCAATAAATGGCCGTAAACTACGATTGCAGTCGGATTTATGTCGGGATGCTTCATGTATACCGTAAATATCGAGTTCGGCACGCCTGTCCACCCCTTTTCTACCTCGAATGGAAGCGCTTTTGAAGGCGTTAGCTGCGTTTGCTGCTGTTGGTTGCGTTCAGTCATTTGTCATTACCTCCCATAATTTCGTCTAATGCCGTATTTAGTGCCGGTGTATTGCGGAAAACAAATACTAGATAGCCTGGTGTTTTGCGCGCCTGCTCTACGTCGAGCGGAAGAAAACCACGACGCATTAACGCACGGGCAACGCGTAAAGAACGGATACACTTTTGCGTGTTCATTTGAACGACTCCTTTCCTATTTCAATACTTTTAGTGAATAACTCTGCAATAGCTTCGTCCACTTTCTCCAGTATCAAGGCAAACTCTTCGACAAACCTTTCACCTTTACTCAATTCGACTATCTCTACCTTAATTTCTGTTAATCTGCAAATAGCTTGCTCTCGCGAGGAAAAATTTGAAATATATCTACTAAGAACTGTTGTAACTTCGACTGCAAACCTCATTAGATGTACAAACTCCATATCGTACATGGCCGGAGTGCCCGAAAGACCTCCATCGATAAGTAGTTTCGTAGTGTCACGGCTCACTTTCGCCTTGTCAAAATTAAGCACCGTCATAATATTTCACTCCTTTTCAGTTTTATTAAAGAGGAAGGCCGACCGAAGTCGGCCCTTAAATCGGGTAATCAATAAATAGCTCTTCATCCTCAAAGTCTATTAACTCTTCGACATCGAGATAATTTTTATTGCTAAATTTTATATGACGGTCAGCCGATTCCATAAATTCACGACGCAAGGCTTGACTTCGTGATTCGTTAACCAATTCCACCGGCACATAGACAAGTCCGCGCATGTCAGTTGCAACTAAATAAACGGCCTCGCGCTTCGTCCGCGTGACTACTTCTCCACTTATCTGCTCCAAATAGTGGATACGATCGCCCGCGACACTGCGAATTCCTACAATCACGCCCGTTCTTGGCCAATCGAAATTTGCAACATCATATTTACAGCTAACTTCCGGAACCCCAGTCGCTTTAATCCGCGCTTCCACTTTATCGACCATATCTACCGTGACGTTTTGCGCAACCAATTGACCCATAATTTCTACCGCTTGACCTAAAGTGAATTTCGTTTTCATTTTTCATCTTCTCCATTCGTTGGTTTATTTTTGCTGCTGTATATCAACGCAGTCGCCTGCGGAATTACCTCTTACTAGCTATATCGTTTTTGAAAACCCAAGTGCGGAGTTATTTGCGAATTTCTTTTCCGCCTTCTTACCGTCTTATATACAATGCGTGAGGTGTTTCGCACACTTTCGCTAACAAATGAATCGAAAGACCTATGCCCTAAACGCAAAAAAGGACGCCCGCAAGCGCCCCTCACCCTAGACAATCGGTTATAACCGTTATGCGACGGTCAAAAAGAAATAACTCGATCTCGTTTATTGAGCCCGTCAACGCGTGTAAGTCACGCAGTAACGCCTTGTCTTGCGTAGCCTTAAATTCCTCGCCAGCCGCGTAAAACTCCGCCTTTAGGAAGTCTAGCGCGCGTTCTAGCCGCCCCATTATACCGCCCCTTTGTCGCGATCATAGGTAGCTAGGCGCCCCAGCCGCTCGCCTACTTCGCCGTAATGATTGCGAAAGAAGTCACGCAAGGGTAGCAGCTTTAATGCCGTATCTTTTATGCGCGCACGGTCTGCGAGTAATTGGCGCATTTCGTCCGCGGTAGCTTCGATGTCGCCGCGCTTGCCTAGTTCATTGAGTCTGCGGTCTATTTGCGAGTTAAGTTTGCGGTAAAAATCGAAGTCAGCCGTAATAAGTTCGTTTAACGCGTCCAACTTCTCGACGTACTTATCATGCGGTTTTACCATGTTGCGCGCCCTCCTTTGCTTCGATAATGGCGACTACTTGCGTAAGATACGCCTTAGCCTGCTCGACTTGCGCCGGGTCTGCGGTTGACTTACTTGGTACTAGCGTCCATGCGCCGACTTTAACTGCCGTCATATTAAACGACCGCCTTTCGTGTCTCTTGCGCCATAACGTACGGCATTTGTCGATTGAGACGCGAGAGTAATTCGAATACCTCGATTATCTCGGCCGCATCAATTTCCGCGAACATGGCAGCAGCTTCCTCCGTCCAAATAAATTCGATTGCGTCCTCGTTATTAATGCGAAGTACGGCTTCCTTGCCGTCGTATACAAGGACTTCCACGTTTTCGATTATCGGCATAGTGCGAATATGCACCGTCCAGCCCTTTTCGATTTCCATTAGTTCGTCTTTAATTGTCAACATAGTTCATTTCCCCTTTTATGTTTTATTTTGTGTCCGTGATAAATTGGCCGAGTTCCCACACCGTCATATGCACCAGTTCCATAATGTCGAAGTTCTCTACGGTATTGCCTCGAAAGATTTCGACTTGATAGTGCTCACCGTCATCTACGTGTATCGACTTCTGAACGTCCGCCATCGGTTCGCTAAGTACGATAAAAGCCATTCCCGTGTCATTTGCGTCTAGGACTAGTCGAGGATTTATTAGCAAGCCCTCAAAGTACGAAATCCAACCATTCACGCCATCGCTGAAATCTGAATGTATTACCGTAATACGCCTCAACTGAATACCTCCCTTAAAGAATTGAATACTATAGTGTGCATTTATTAATTCTAACTATAAACACCTTAGTGTGCATTGTCAACAATTTTTAAGCATATTATAAAAAATAATTACACACCATAGTGTTTACTGGTTTATAATAGGAGTAGATACTAAAAGGAGGGAATAATGATGATAATCATTAAATTGCGGGAAACTATGAAGAAAAAGAATTTCAACATCGGGAAACTTGCGGAGGCTACCGGCATGCACCGGAATGGAATTTCAAAGATATTAAACGACAAGAATAGTGGAATTGAATACGAAACGATCGACAAGCTATGCAAAGCATTAAATTGTAAAGTTGGCGATATTATCGAATATGTAACGGATAGTGAGGACTCTGCGAAATAATCGCAGGGTCTTTTTTCGACGCAAAAGTGACGCAAGCAGGACGAAAACACTTCGTGATATACTAATGCCACGTTAAATAACACAAAGGGGGATTACCTTAATGAAGAATTTTCAATTCAAACGTAGGACAAGACGGACAGTAAATAACAAGATGAATTTAGAAGAAACACTAGAACGCTTTCTATATGCAAAACGACTCCAAAAACGAAGTGAAAGGACAATAAAGTCGTACGAGGGGGCATTGAAGAAATATATAGCATACTGCGAAGAAAACAAATTTGATGGTAGTAAACATGAAACTGTGGAATCATATATAAACTATCTATCTTTTAAAAAGACGAAGTGGGACGACCATCCGACAAGTCACTCTGACGTTGTAGGCGTTTCGGCGCGTTCGGTAAATAATGCGCTAAGTGTATTGCGCGTATTTTTTAATTGGGTAAACTCTCAAGGTATATCAGAAGATAACCCGACCGACAGAATTGAACGTCTGAAAGAGGATGATACCGGTTTCGAAGTATTCACAGACGACGAAATTAATCTAATACTGAATGCGCCAAATAAACGTACATATACCGGATTTCGCGACTATGTAATGATAATCGTTCTAATCGATACAGGTATACGTTTACGCGAATTGGTTTCTCTAAAACGTGGTAATTTTGAACTTAAATATAGACAACTTGTAATAGCGGCAGACACTTCAAAATCGCGCAGAACAAGAACCATTCCTTTATCGCATACTACAACTGAAGCTTTGCAAGAGTTATTCGACTTAATAGGCGTGGACGAAGAATACACTGACGAGCTAGTTTTTCTAACTCAATTCGGCGATCATTTCTCGGGAGATCATTTTGCGAAGAATCTCAAAAACTATGAGCGAAGATTAGGAGGATTAATTAAGGCACGAGTTAGCCCTCATACTTTTCGTCACTACTTCGCCGTTAAGTTCTTGCGTAATGGTGGTGACGCTTTTGCACTTCAAAACATTTTAGGGCACACTGATTTAGCGATGACGCAACGATATGTGCGGTATACAAATGCAGATTTGCAGGAAATCCACGATAAAGCATCGCCCATAGAATCGATAATTACCAAAAAGAGAATTGTACGAGGAAAAGTAAAATTCAGATGAGAATACTAGCCGCTTAAAACACGTAAAGGAGAACGATCTTGCGCACGGGGAGTTCGGTAAGTGGGCGCGGTCAATCGGGATGGACGAAAGTATTGTACGTAAATATATTCGAATAGTGGATGAACTGTACGCAAACCGGTATACGTATACTGAAATGGGTATGACTCTCTATCACATCGCAACCATGTCGGAAGAAGCGCGCACAGAAACGCACACAATACCGTCCACAGGCGCGACTAAGACGGTAGACGAAATGACTGTGCGTGAGTTGCGTGAGGTTAAAAAGGCGTTGAGAGAGGCTGAGGAACACTTTTACGTTATACGCACGTATAACAAATGGCGAATATTCTACCCTGCCGGTATAACGATCGTATAACATTGCATGCCAATCCTGCGCCGTAAATACACCAAAAGCTAAAATAAGTCCGCTATTGCTACGGTATAGCAGGGTTATTGACGCGCTAACCCCCGAAATGAAAATTTTGTTGCGTAATTTTTTTTGCGCCATTTAAGCTGCGTAGTAGAGCGTATGACCGCACGCGCAATACTGTCGATGTTATCGCGACCACCGCTCGTTTCCACGCCGTAATTAAACGTAGATGATGCCGTATTAATGTGCCGGCTGTCGCTGATAGTTGCGCAGTTTACCGAATAATTATGTAAATCCTCTACCGTAGAACCTCCACCCAAACGGACACGTCATCGGTTATACCACGGTAGCGGTACGAAGGTTTGACCGATCACGTCATCGTGTGTTATACTGTCGATACAACGTAAGCGTGACGCGGTTTGACATCGAATTATGACGATTGGTAAATAACGGGAAACTGCGATTAACCTTGACAGGGTAGCGGTCGCTGGTTCGAGCCCAGTCGGAATCATTGGGTGCCAAACCCTCGGAAGTATTGTCGGAACAACGATACTTCTCCGAAACAGTCCTATTAGGCCGGATGCCTAGGGGCTGTTTTTTTATATTTTTTTACCGAATGTCCACAATTTGTCTGCAGCTATTTTTCTAGTTACCCTCTTCTTCTGAATCATTCGAAGCGATTTACAGGCATTAAATATTTTTTTGTTCGAAACGGCTAAACAAGCGAATTAGATTCGGTTTTGATGGATAATAGTGATAAAATGTAATTACATTGGTAGGAAGGGTGAAACGATTTGAAGAAGATATTCACGAAAGCACCAATGATGTTTATTATTACGGCAGCTATTTTCGGGGGTGCGGCGACAACCCATTACACGACAATTACATATTATTTCACCGCACCACATTTGATACATGCCGACCCTCTTTGGGTGCGTGTATATTTATTCTTATACTATACGATTAGGACCACGATACCGTATGCGTTTTACTTCGTTGTTGCTTATTATTTACTAAAATTCGTCATCGTAAAAACCTACAATCGTTTTGCTAAGAGATAAACCTTTACAATTTCTAGTATACTATTATTTAATTCGTTAGAATTTTAAGCAAGTATTTAATCTACTGGGGGTTTTACTTTAAAACGAATAAACGTTTTGTTTGGACCACTTGTCATTGGTGGCGTATTACTTTCGGGATGCGGGATAGATAAAGAACCTAAAGCCATAGCGCAAGCACAGGAAGCCGAAAACGTTTCGCAAGATGAAGCTCTGAAGGAAGTTACTAAAGTTGAAGTCGCTGAAACTAAGCAGGTCATTTCGGAATACTTATCCCTTGAAGATTTCATTCAAGATACGTGGAATAATTGGCAACCTGAGTCTGAATATCGAAACCATACACAAAACGCCGCAACGGATACTTTGACAAATGCAACCAATATATATGTCGGATACTTTCACAATGAAATCACGGAAGCAGGTATGATCGAAGAATTCGAACGATTGTCGGTCGCCGCTTCGAAGTTTACCAACGGCGTTGAAGACGAAAAAAATCCCGAACTAATGGGCGAATATACAGAAGCATTGCGGGACATTGTTGAAAAACTTGGGGCTTGAAGAATAAGAAAGAGAGTCGAAGTTTTTAAATTTATTCGTATACTAAGCTGTTTACTATGCTACGCAATAGTATAAAACTTTTCTTAAACAATAGAACATCAAACCTCAAAAGCAATAAAAGCCCCTTCATCGTTGTAATCTGTAATCTGCACAACCCTGTCGGAAAAGTTCTTCACGCTCTCACAAGCTTGGCCAAGAACGAGTGATAGCACTTGGAAGCCTTTCTCCTCTTTCGCCTGTCGGAACGAAGTTAAAAAGGATTCGTCCACTTCGTCCTCTCCGTCCGTTACCAAAATTAGATCTGCCGATCGAAATCGGCTTGCTTTCATGACAGTCACCGCTTCTTCGAGTACGCACGAAAAATTTGTTCCTCCCCCTAAATAGGTTTTCGTCAACTTCACCATTTCAGGAACTTTCACTTTTCCCTTTTTATAGATGAACATGCGTGTCGTAGTTGAAAATAACAAGATACAGAAATCACGACGTTGCTGCTTTGCAATCGCCAAAAGTGCTAAACTGAATCCTTTCGAAGGTGCGTCAAGACCACTCATACTGTCAGATTGGTCTAAGCAGAGCACAATCGGACCTCTCCCTAACACTTCCCTACCTTGTTGTTCATATTGCAACGTTTGTCCTTCGGCTAACCGGCGCAAAAAATCCGTTTTTGTTAACGGGTGTGAATAATAACTGTATTCGATCGGTACTAACGCATCTATTGCGTTGCCGATTGTCACGCCGCTCTTTTCAACAGATTCAAGCGTTGTAGTTCGTTGTTTTGTCCGAGCAATTTGTTTGAACCGGCCGGCCCACTCAGCAATCTCCTTTAACTGTTTATTCTCCATCATTTTATCCGCTATTATGAACTGGTGAGGTAAAGGGACTTTCTTCAATGACGCTTCCCCATCACCCGACTTTAAGCCACCCAACAATGATTGCAGTTGGAATTTTAGCCACTTCGATTCTTGCATGACTGCCGCAATCATGTCGTTAAAGTGATTACTATTTTCATCGACAGAACGGTCAACTGCTACTTCTATTCCATGCAACTCTCGATCATCCAACCTCTCCCACTCACAACGTGAATTATTAGGTACAAACATTCTATCGAAGTCTTTATCTGCATCCCTTAACTCCGTAAGCCAGCGATTAATCATCTCTCCAAATTTTATTGCACCGATTGCAGAAACAAAATCATCCAGTCTAGTGACACGCCGAAATGACACAAACTGTTCATGCGCCATTATTTGCTGGATGAAGTGCAAATTTAGCTGTAATCGACTATCAATTTCCCCCTTTCTAATCTCAGGTTTCATTTTATACAAACACGCCCACACATCACCGAGTAATGCTCTAAACAATGGATAGTCCGTTTCGTGTTCGAGTTGGTAAAGACGATCAGACATATTAAAAATCTCTTGAAAACGTCTACGGTCAAATGCATCGGTATTGACGACTGACAGGTTGTCCATTCACGCAAGACTCTCCTTACAATTTGTAGTTCATTGACGACATATTTTGTTTAAATTCTCTCACCTTTGCTGAAGCATCAAAATAGAGCGGTTCCAACAAAAACGTAAGTACTTCTTCGTGCATCAATTGTACTTTTGATAAAAGTTGTTCAATTGCTTCTTCGCGAGTGTGGTGCGTTTCTTTTAACTTCATCAAATCCGCCATCAGCGCTTTTAATTTCTGAGATGCTTCCACTCCTGCGTCCACACAATGTTGTTGAAGTACAATTGTAAACAATTCAACTGCTTCTGCTTGAATACTATCCAACTTCCGAATGACAGCATCTTCAGCGTGTCTACGAACAATAATAGAAGTGGCCTCTTTTTGATCGTGCGTTTCCCATAAAACATTTTCCAAAATGACAAGGTCATCCGTATGCACGACGCCTCTTTGCTCCAACAACGCTTTTGCTTGTAAAATCCGTAATGATTTTTTAAAACGACGATCTGACGGCCGAATGCCTTCATCGCTTAGTTCTTGTCGTATTTTTACAAGCGCTTCATAAATATCATTATGGATAATTACTTTCTCCGTAAGCTCTTGGTAATCATGCAACTCCTCTAGTGTTATCGTTGGTACTTCTTTCAGTTGCTCATCTTGTTTCATCATTGCAAGGAAATTGGTTTGCTCTTTTATGTAATCCACCTCATAGCGCAATAGAAACCGATCAAAAAGAGCATCTAACCCTTCTCCCTCTTCAGGGTATTCATTCGATGCACCAATGACAGAGAATAGAGGGACTTTCATGGGTTGATCTCCATTATAGAAAAGCCTTTCGTTCATCAAAGTAAGTAAACTGTTCAAGACCGCACTATTAGCCTTAAATAATTCATCTAGAAAAGCAACATTCGCTTCCGGCATTTTCTTGCTTGTATTGCGTTTATATAGACCAATTTCCAAATCTTTTAATGATAATGGGCCAAATAATTCCTCAGGGGTACTAAATTTCGTCAATTGCCATTGAAACAATGTTGCCCCTTCAATACTTTTTATCAGCTCATCTATCATTGCAGATTTTGCTGTACCCGCCGGACCAATCAACAACATATGCTGACGAGCCAGTAGAGAAATTAACATCCCCTCAATTTCTTTTTCTCGCTCAACAAATCGCATATTTAAACTTGCCTTTATCGCTATCAGTTTTTGAAGTTCTTTCAAGTCATCCCCTCCTATTGGTGTCATTCATTTTACTCATAACATACTTCTATCTTTTCCAAACCATTCATTTGCTAATCGAAAACAAAACAGGTCATCTTTATCTCTCGAATTTTCTACACAAAAAAACTTGTGGAACATTGAATAAATCCAATGACCCACAAGCAGACTCGCCTTAATACATATCATTAAAATAATTATTAATTTTACTTCCAATCTCATCCCTTACACGTTGAAAGAAAGCCCATTTCTCTTCATCGGTTCCTTCAGCTTTTGCAGGATCATCGAATCCCCAATGTAACCGTTCGACATGTGGAGGTGTTAATGGACATTTGTCCGCAGCATCCCCACATAATGTGATAATTAAAGTAGCATTGTTTAAAATTTGCGGATCAATGATATCCGATGTTTGGTTGGTTATGTCAATCCCGACTTCACTCATTGCTTTCACCGCGTTCGGATTCACTCCATGTGCCTCAATGCCTGCACTATAGACATCCCATTCGTCACCTAAATACTTTCTCCCCCACCCTTCTGCCATCTGGCTTCGGCATGAGTTACCTGTACATAGAAAATACAAGCTTTTTTTCGCCATTCCATTCCACCCTTTCCATTAGATAATGAGTAGCCATAGATACAGTCCAACGAGCGTGATCAATAATGTTGGAATCGTCAAGATGATGCCAACTTTGAAATACGTCCCCCAGCTAATTTTAACGCCTTTTTGCGCTAGTACATGCAACCAGAGCAAGGTTGCAAGTGAGCCGATTGGCGTAATTTTTGGCCCCAGATCAGAACCAATGACATTGGCATAAATTAGCGCTTCCCGAATGGGCCCTGTCGTTGTTGTTTCCGCAATTGCCAATGCGTCAATCATAACAGTCGGCATATTATTCATAATGGATGACAAAAATGCAGCAATGAAGCCCATCGCAATCGTCGCACTAAATAATCCTTGATCGGCTGCAAGTTGTAGTACATCCGCCAAAACCGTCGTCAATCCTGCATTTTTTAATCCGTACACCACGACATACATTCCAATCGAGAAAAAGACAATGGCCCAAGGTGCACCTTTCAACACTTGTGTAGTCTGGACTGCCGAGCTTCTTTTTGCCATAAGTAAGAAGAAAATCGCAACAATCCCCGCGATGAAGGATACCGGTATACCGATGAATTCACTTGAGAAGTAGCCAACAAGTAGCACACCTAAGACATACCAAGACAGACGAAACATCTTTGCATCCTTAATCGCTTCTTTCGGTCGTTTCAACTGCGCCATGTCATAGTTTCCAGGAATACTTTTTCTGAAAAACAAATAGAGAACAATAATACTTGCAACTAACGAAAATAGATTAGGCACAATCATCCGAGATGCATATTCCACAAATCCAATACCGAAGAAGTCTGCTGAGACGATATTGACTAAGTTACTAACAACAAGTGGTAGAGACGTCGTATCGGCAATAAAACCACTAGCGATAATAAAAGGAAAAATCATTTTCTCGCTAAATTTCAAGTTACGCACCATCGCTAATACAATTGGTGTCAGTATTAATGCTGCACCATCATTCGCAAACAATGCAGCAACAATTGCACCCAAAATGCTGACATAGACAAACATCCGTAAGCCGCTCCCTTTGGCAATACGCGCCATATGTAAAGCAGACCATTCAAAAAATCCAATTTCATCCAAAATCAATGAAATAATGATGATAGCAATAAAAGCAAGCGTTGCATTCCAAACAATCCCTGTTACATCAATGACATCCCCAAAATCGACAACACCAAACAATAGCGCAACAACGGCTCCTATACAGGCCGACCAACCAATCGAAAGATTTTTAGGCTGCCAAATAACAAAAACTAACGTAACAATAAAAATCAATGAAGCCATAATAACTGGATACAAACTTTATTTCCTCCCTACTCGCATATAATGCGTAATCCTTGTGTTTCTAGCGCTGCTATCGATTCATCCTGTTCGGGCAGATAAGCAAGGATACTCTGAATGAAAGGATAATCTTCATGCTCTGTATTAATGGAGTAAAAAATCCACTGCCCTTTTCGTTCTTCCTTTACCAATTCAATATCTCTCAACTTACGCAAGTGTTGACTAACTGCCGGCTGACTCATGTTAAAAATTGCTACAAATTCACACACACAGCAATCATGTGTTTGAAGTAATTTCATCATGGTTAACCGGGTTTTATCTCCCAATAACTTCAACAATTGTGAAGCACGTTGAAACTCAATGACTTCTCCCCTATCCATCGTTCTCTCCCCTTCCTCATTAACATCATATAATTATATGCTTATATACGCAAGGGGTTTTTTGTTAAGCTTTGTAAACAGCTTAATCAACACATCGATTTCTCTCAATTGCATTTCCATGAAACACAGACATACTAGATGCATAAGAAAGCCGCTTACCTGATTTGTAAGCGGCTTTCGTTTAAAAAAATGCAGCGATAAAAATTATGACAATCGCAGCAGGTGCGATGAATCGCACGATGAACTTCCATGCGCTATGCAGGAAAGGATGCATACGCAATTCATCTTTCGTTTGTGCCGAAGTTAACACGTGTCCAGCAAAAATTGAAATGAGAAGTGCACCAATTGGCAATCCGAAGCGACTTGTCAACATATCCGCAAAATCAAAGAACGTTCCGCCTGGTAATTGAATATCAGCCAACAGACCAAATGATAAAGCGCTTGGAATGCCGACGATAAAAATAAGAATTCCAAACAACCAAGCTGCTTGTTTTCTCCGGCTGTATTTGCTACGAATACCAGTCGACACAACAATTTCCAACATAGAAATCGAAGACGTTAACGTGGCAAAAAGCATTAATACAAAAAAGATAATCAAAAAAAATGCCCCAAAAGGAATTTCATTGAATATTGCTGGCAATATGACGAAAATAAGTCCAGGGCCTTCTGCAGGTGATTGTCCGAGTGCAAACACTGCAGGGAAAATGACAATTCCTGCTAATAACGAAATAACAATGTTAAGGATGGATACATTAAAAGCAGATTGGCCAAGTCGTTCTTCTTTTGATAAATAAGATGCATACGTCATCATTGCAGTTACCCCTACACTCAAAGAAAAGAAGGCTTGACCGAGTGCCATTAGTAATGTCTTTCCATTTAAATAGGACCAATCAGGTACAAAAAGAAAACGAACTCCTTCCATTGCCCCTTCAAGCGTCAATGATCGAATCGCTAAGACGATGAAGAATATGAACAATAACGGCATCATCCAGCTGCTAGCACGTTCTATCCCACCTTTTATGCCACTTTGGACTATCCAAATTGTCAACATCATGAAGACTGCTTGTGCGATGAGCACTTCAACTGGATTGGCAATAATCGTATTAAAAAGGTTACTGTAATCCGTCAAATCCAGCTTAAACAACAATGCCCTGCCTAAATACGAAAGAATCCAACCGCCTACAACACTATAAAAAGACAACAGGATAAAGGAAGAACCTAGTCCCATCCAACCAATCCAATGCCATTTACTTTTCGGAGCAAGCTTTGATAGTGAAGTGACCGCATCACTTTGCCCTCTTCTTCCAATGACAAATTCAGCAAGTAAGATCGGCAATCCAATTGCTAATGTACAAAAAATAAATAGTAACACAAATACACTTCCGCCATTCATTCCAGCCATATACGGAAACTTCCATATTGCACCAAGTCCGATAGCACTTCCCGCTGCCGCTAATATGAATCCAATTTTGGACGTCCATTGTTCACGTTGTTTCATCTAATCACTCACTTCATTCCCAGTGAACCACTGAATTTTGTATTAGTATACCGTACCAACATAGGAATCAGTACTATTTTTATTATTTCGGAAATAAAGCGCTTCTGGTTTGTCTATCTAAAAGAAGGGAATTCTACAGTACGAGGAGGTAGTAAAATGGAACTTTTGAAAGTGAATGGCCGCTTGGATCGTAAACGGGTTGCTGTTGGCATATTGTTGCCAATCATCGGTGGCTCCATTACGGGTTGGCTCGCCAATCGGAACGCACAAGAGAAGTATAAAAGACTTGAAAAGCCTTCATTTTCTCCACCACCGGCTGTCTTTCCGATTGCATGGACAACCTTATATGGCATGATGGGGCTGGCAAAATATCGCGTTGAACGAAGAAGAGATCGGTTACAAAGAACCGACAAGCATTCCCTCATATGAAATTCAACTAGGGTTGAACTATTTGTGGTCTTTTCTGTTTTTCAAATGGGGATTGCGGGGAACTGCCCTCATAGAAATGACAATTTTATTAGCAACGATTGCCTTGACGACCTATGAATTTTATCAAGTGGACAACACTGCTGGTACGTTGATGATTCCTTATATCGGATGGGTTGTCTTTGCGTTAGGTTTAAATTATGCAACGTGGAAATTAAATAAGTGAATGCTAAAAATCCCTTGCATAAAGTTACGCAAGGGATTTTTTAGCTTAAGTAAATTGAATGTCTTGTGGCGGTTGGCCTTTTTTATTCATGAGACGCATCGATTCAGGCGTCACTTTCAAGATAATTAAGTCAGGATCATCAGGACCTGAAAACCAAGGTTTCATATGCTCGTTCCACACTTTTTCTCTCAAGCTTTCGTCGTCAGAAATCTTTACAGTGCCCATAATCTCAAGGAATGCATCGTCATAGCCTTCTCCGTTATAACCGATGAGAATATGCGTGTTTGGGTTCGCTTCCAACTCCTCCACTTTGTCCGTCTGTTTCGATGTCGCTGTGTACAGAGTGAAATCCTCATTGAAAAATGTCATATACCGACTGAATGGCTTATTTCCTTTGACGGTCGCCATTGTCCCGACTAAACTTTCATCTAAAATCTTTCTTGCTGTCGCTTTTGCATCCATTTTCACTCACTCCTTTTATGTCTCTCCTCTAACTCTTCCTATATTGGGCAAAAACTAAACATCGACAGACCTACTCGTAGAATAAGGAAAAATTTCTCATTGATATTTAAACGCATGTTGCGTATTATATACGTATGAGCTGCATTGTTCGTATACACATTAAGTTTTAACCTTTAAGCTGTAAAAGGGAGTTTATATAAGAACAGGAATGGCAGGCCCGGTTCAATTATCAATCGGGACATACAGGAATGTTTTTGCGAACACCCACTTTGAGGAGTGGTGGTTTAAAACTTTCTATGAAACCTATACGGCAAAGGCGGCTTTTTAAAACCAAATGAGCAACCACCATCCTTTTTAGGGTGGTGGTTTTTTGTTGTAAAATAATTGGGGTTAAAATTGTTTTAGTTGCTGATAAAAGCTGTAGGTCAATGCCCCATCGTTCATTTTCTAATGAACATGATTCTTCCATACTTTATCTAACTTCCTCGCCGCCATACTCTTAGCAATCCTTTATTTTGAGATGAACCATTACCAATATTCCCCGATAAGGTAGTTCTCCGTAAAACAGATTACGGTACACATTCCATCTCTTTCGGTAGCATATGTGCAACCTCAAAAAGAAAGTATGTCATCTCATTTGAAAACGGCACTTAACTTCAAGCTCAGTTTTCCGGTATGTATAACCGCATAAAGAAATAACCATTCTCCATGACGTCTGTCATCTCAAAGCCCGCCTTACTCCAAAACCTTTGAGCAACGCTATTTTCACGTTCAACTGGTAAAGAAATTCTACTTGCGTTGCACTCTTTACACAGGTATTCAACACAAAGCTTAGCAGCAGCCGCACCATAACCTTGTGCTTGAAAATCGCTATCGATCATGAAATTAATGATTTGAGGGTTATTTTCGCCTATATACATTAGAACATAGCCCACCATCACATCACCGGCATAAATCGCAAAGGGACGAGAAGCATCGTAAAACACCCACGCCTCCGCTAAAGACCACGCTACAGAATCTACAAAGTCATCATTAGTAACTGATGCACGTAAATTCAAACACTCCTCGTAATTATCTTCATTAATTGCTCTTAATTCTACCAACATTGATCAAAGTTTCTCCCCTTTTTTATTGCAATAAGATTTTACATATCAAACTAATTGGCTCTATTGATGGAATAGCGCAATTCATGGTTTGAGAATTGCTCCGGATTGTTGAACACAAGTTAAACAATACTCTTAAACTAAACTGTCCCGTTAAATGAACAAGAAAAATGAGCATTCTAAGCTACTCATTGATCTTCAAGTAAAGCACCCATTATTTTTAAAAAATAAAGGAATTGGAGTAGCAATCCCTTTATCAGCAACGAAAATAGTATATTTTTTACGTTATGTTTAAAATTCCCTTACCGGTTTCCGTATTTATAGGCAATGATGAATGTTCATGAGCTATGACCCAAGATTCATTCACTTTTTTTAATCCAAATGTGAACCTATTTGTCAGTTGACGAAGTTTCTCACCGGATTCTTCTTGGTAAGCTGCATAATTTATAGCACAACGAACAATTGCGAGATATGAATCTTCTTCAACTACTATTTCATTAAACTCAGCTTTAAGTAGAACGCCATCATCGCTCAATCCATTAAACCACTTCAACACATTTTCCTCCCATGAAGAAATACCCTTGCTCTCCCAGTTCTCCCAGCAATCATAAATATGCACTTCAGGAGCATACATGGATAAGAACTTCCCAACATCTTTTTCGTAAACTGCTGTTTTGTAATTTTCAAGAACGTCTAATACTTTTAAAAATCCATTAGTCATTAAGCGCATCCCCTTTACTGAGTTCGAAGTAATAAGCATGTTTTACTATTATTCAATACTATAAACGACATTTTTTCCCTTCTTCTACCAACCTACTTCTTTAGTTGAATAAGAACAAGCTACTCTTCCCTGATTCTTACTCATTTAATTCGCTCCCGTTAATAGGAAAACCTCCTAAAATCGTTAAATATAACAAACGCCTCATCCGATAAAGGACAGGGCACTTTTTACAGTCATCCTATTAATTTCATTGTCCGCGCTTGCCACCAGTTAATGCAGCACTAGCAATTGATGTTGCTAAAAAGATTGCCTGGTCAATTGGTTTGTTAAATGGGCAGCAAGATACGATTATTGATTAAAATTGGTCAGCTTACAAAAGTTATTTCACAGTCCAATTTGCGATTAATTATTCCACCTCCTCAACACTTTGCGATAATCCACTCGTCCATTACTATCTAGTTGAATGCCCTCATATGGACTATCTTCTGGTTCATAGACAGCATGGAATCGATGATTTAAGAAGAATATTGCATGCATCGATTTCAGTATTTCTTCAATTTCAAAGTACTTTATCCAGCGAATAGATTCCTCCTGAGACAATCTAATTTCCCTAACCTTCTCATCAATTTTTTTCTTTGTGCGATCATCTACTGTTGGATAAATTGTAAAATGTGATGACTGTATCGTTGCAAGCAGAGATAATAGCCGATCTTCCCCTAACAATATCCCGCAAACAAAAAGGTCATATTTCGCCAAATTTTCACTTGAACTTAAGTGTGATGCCTCAACTAGGTCAATTGTCGATTCAATGCCCATTGTATGAAGCTGTGCTTGTAAATGCTTGGCAGCTCTTAAATGATTAGCGCCTGGACGGATTTGCTGAGCAGCGATTCGTAAAGCAGGGCCTTTGTACGTGAAATCGTTGCTGCTAAACACTGTTTCCGAGTGACATTGCTCTGATCGCTTCCAGATAAAACTTGTTGCAACTGTTTCTTTGTCCAGTCCTTCATTTCGAATAGCTCCTGGTAGAAGCCTCTCACAAATAGTTCTCCGCAAAGTTTGTTGGCGAATGGGACCCTCTTTTATACAGTTAAACGAAATATAACTTGCCCCATCTTCTACTCGTTTCACTTGCCTCCACGTAGCATCTGGTGCATCTAATAAAAATGGATGGCCCGCTTCCACCTTATATTGAGCAGGTGTTTTAATGATATCTACTTGATCTAACCACGGACGTTCCGAGAAATAGGATTGATTCACTTCAAGTCGAATTAGGTTTTCGTCATGCACTGTCAACTTATAGGGACCACTGCCAATCGGAAAGACTTTAAACTTCTCCGGATTGTCTGTCACAATCTCAACTGGCACGATGGACGCTTTTGTACTTGCTAGACTTCGAGGAAAGAGATAGTCTACTTCCTTTAACATAAATTGGATTACTGTCCGATTACAGATAATTATCTTGTCTATCGTTCTAAACAAATCCTTTTCATCCATTAACCTAGAAAACGTCGATTGGACATCTGTACTCGTAAGCCCTCTTCCATGATGAAACGTAATACCTTTATGTAAATAAAATGTCCAAAGCTTTCCATCTTCTGATTCCCAATGGCGAGCAATACTTGACGTTAATTGCTCCGAAACTGCATCGTATTCCACAAGTCGATCAAATACTTGCTGAACCATATGTGCATCGTGACGTGATGTCGTCCATAAGGGGTCCATGATTAGGCTCGTTTCATAGAATGGATAGCGCAATACATCTACTTCATAAGCATCTTTCTCCCTTTTGTGCGTTAACCCTACATGATTAGAAAACCATTTACGAAACTCCTCTTGCTCTACACGCCCCAGCGATTCCATTAGCTTGAATGCCTCACGATATTGTTGAACTTCTACTCTTTTCTTTGCTTGTATGAGTAGAACAGTATTTCTTGACATTTTGACGGTCAATCTAGGCTTTTTCCCTCTGCCCCTTTGTGTTTGCCACTCAATAACACCATCATTTTGTAGCGATTGCATAATCGTTTTTACATGTCTCTCTGAGCAATTCAAAATACCTGCAAGCGCAGAAATTGATGTCTCTGTTTCATCGTCTTCTAGAAAATGGCCCGTCAATTCGAGTAAGTACTCAACGTATTTCATATGTATCTACTTCCTTTCGCATGGCGTCCATACATGTAACTGTTAAAAGGTGAACAACGAAATTTCTAGTGGTCACTTTTTATGCACCTTTTACTATTCTACACTTACAATAAGCGTTTGAAAAATTTGGAGGGGGTACTATGAAGGCTGCAGTTTTACAACGTCCGTTATGGAGAAACAGAAACTTCCTGTTTTTGTGGGGAGGGTCTACACTTTCGAGCTTTGGCATGCAAATGTATAGCATTGCAATACCATTACTCATTTACGATTTAAGCAAATCTGCATTATCAATGAGTATGATGCGGGCGATTGAATTTTTCCCTAATATTTTTTTAGGTATGCTCGCTGGAGCGCTCGTTGATCGGCTAAACCGAAAGAAGATGATGGTTTGGACCAGTTTTATACAAGTCCTTTCGATGTGCGGCATCATTGCTTTGTTGCTTGCAAATCATATTGAACTTTGGCATTTATATGTATTTGGATTTGTCTTATCATCGGCTGGTTATACGTTTGGTAATGCCAATCATTCAGTTCTTCCGCAAATTGTGACGAAGGAGCAACTTACGTCAGCTAACGCAACACTTTCATTTATCGACACATTGATTCGGATGATCGGTCCAGGAATTGCTGGCATACTGCTAGCTGTTTTTTCCTATACATCTACACTTACCATTTACTTGATTTGTATTGTCATCATGCATGTATGTATGCATTTCTTACACGTTCCACCCGTTGTGAAACAAAAAGAGACTTCAAATTCCATTTGGAAAGACATGAAAGAAGGAATCGATGAGCTTTTTAGCAATAAAACATTGTTAACACCAACGATTACCGTGCTTTTTAGTAACTTTGCATCCAGTCTCGTCATCGGTGTACTCATCTTTTTTGCTACCGATCAAATTGGTGCAGATTCAAAACAAGTCGGTTTCATGTTCACTCTTTCAGCAATCGGGGGGCTCATTGGCGCAAGTGTGATTAGCAGCATTCGAAAACGGTTCGGTAGAGGTGTCATCTATACATACTCCTTACTTTTTGATATTGCATCGATGGGGTTACTTATTTTCGCACAAACGTGGTGGGCGATTGGTCTTTCGTTAGGAATCCGGACGTTCTCAACGACACTGTCCAATATTGTCTACTTTACAATTCGACAAGAATTCACGCCAAATCACTTATTAGGTCGGGTTGCAGGAACGTCCTCCATGCTCATGAAGTTAACGTTACCATTCGGTCTTTTCATAGCCGGTTTATGGGCGGAGTGGTTACCAATTCGTGTACTATTTGTTATTTCCATGTGCATATTCATCGTTCTGTTTTTACGCTTGTTCTTTCATCCTTTTAGGAAATTAACGTAACGAAACGGTCTGCCAACGATTCTAGGCAGACCGTTTTACATCATTTAATAATCTTGAGCAATTGTTTAAATGCAGGATCATCCGCTCGCTCCATCAATTCATAGAGCGCCATTTCAACACTTGTGACTTGTACCCCTAACGCCGCCATCTTTCGTAATCCTACTTCTTTGTTTTCATTCGTACGTGACGACACAGCATCTTCTACTACTTGAACGTCATATCCATTTAATTGTAAATCTACTGCCGTTTGATAGACACATATATGAGTTTCGATACCCGCAATGAGAACTTGATTGCGGTTCAGTAATTGTAGCTGCTCTTTAAATGTATCTGTTTTAAAAGCACTGAATGTCATTTTCGAAATAGGTGTGTTCCCTTCCAACAGGCAAGCGATCTTTTCATTTGTTGGCCCCAAACCGTCCGGATATTGCTCGAGCCATAATGTCGGTATTCCTAGTACTTGTAAGCCTTGAATGAGCTTGCGCAAATTTGTGAGCATCTTCACACTTTCATGAACAATCTCAGACAGTTTTCCTTGTACATCTACTAACACAAAAACAGTTTGTTCTCTCTTATTCATTCTCCTTAATCCCCTTTCCCAACTACCACTAGTACCTTCTATCATAATGATAAATCACTATAATGCAAATCATCCGACAATCCATTAAACTGCATTCTTACGGGATTACAGTATAATAGATGCATAGATAGATGATGAGGAGGATGTTAGATGAATACACACTTAAAATGGACGCTTAATCGTTTCCATACCAAAGATCTTGCTATGGATGAAGCACTATCCCAATTTAACGATCAACAAATCCGTTCGATTTACCAGTTCCAACAGTCGCACCCCTCTTACACAAAGACGGCACTCGTTTCACTCCAAGATCTAGCTAAACATTTAGGAATCGCCCAATTACATGTAAAAGACGAATCGAATCGGTTTGGCTTGAACGCATTTAAAGTAATGGGAGGCATTTATGCGATGGGCAACTACATCGCTCAAGCATTGAATAAAGACATTTCTACACTGTCATTTTCAGATTTAACGTCTTCTGCTGTCCGCGAACAACTTGGCGAGTTGACATTCATTTCAGCAACTGACGGCAATCACGGAAGGGGTGTCGCATGGACTGCGAAAGAGCTAGGTCATCGTTCAGTCATTTATTTACCAAAAGGAGCTTCCCAGCAACGGTTGCAGGCCATTCAAGCTGAAGGGTCAGAAGCGTACATAACTGATATGAATTATGATGATACGGTTCGTATGTGTGCTCAACTTGCTGAAGAGAATGGTTGGGTACTCGTACAAGATACAGGTTGGGAAGGTTACGAGGAAATTCCATTATGGATCATGCAAGGGTATGCAACCATTGCATATGAAATGATTGAGGAGCTACCAGAACCTCCTACACATTTGATTTTACAAGCGGGAGTCGGTTCTTTTGCAGCGTCCATTGCTGCGGCAATGATGAATGCCTACCCAACTAATCCACCAAAGATTTTAGTCGTTGAACCAGCCGCAGCTGATTGCTATTTCCGTTCGTTGACGACACATGACGGCCACATTGAACATGTGACTGGCGATCTAGCGACAATTATGGCTGGTTTGTCATGTGGTGAACCAAATACACATGCTTATGAACTATTGAAAAAGGCCGCTACTGCCTCGTTTTCCTGCGTTGACAGTTTAGCCGCTCTTGGTATGCGTGTATTAGGCAATCCGATTGGAAACGACCCGCGTATCATTTCAGGAGAATCAGGCGCGATACCGATGGGATTACTGTATTACTTACGAACAACTGACGAAGGTAAAGCAATTTGTGATGCGTTAGCTATTAACAATGAGTCTCGATTACTCTTCGTCAGTACGGAAGGAAATACGGATGCCCAGCATTATTTGGATGTAGTTTGGAAAGGCTATCACCCTTCACATTTGGAATCGTACTAAACAAAGTAAAAAGGAATGAGCAAATGATCAAACGTCTTGTCATAACAGGATACAAAGCACATGAGTTAGGCATTTTCAATGATAAGCACGAGGGGATTGCCATCATTAAGAAAGCATTGGAAAGCCGAATGATTCCCCTACTGGAAAGTGGACTTGAATGGGTCATCATTAGCGGACAGCCTGGCGTTGAAACGTGGGCAGCTGAAACGGTCATTGACTTGCAAGACGATTTTCCTGAACTACAGCTAGCTGTTATCACACCATTCGAAGAGCAGGAGAAAAACTGGAACGATGCGAAAAAACAAGCGTATGAATTCATCCTCGCACATGCGGATTACACAGTCAGTTTGACAAAACGCCCCTATGAAGCACCTTGGCAATTCATCGAGCGGGATAAATTCCTATTACGCAATTCAGATGCCATTTTAATTGTTTACGACGAAGAAAATGATGGCTCGCCGAAGTTCATGAAAAAGATGGCGGTCAGTTATGCAGAGAAAAGCGATTATGAGGTGCTGACGATTGCAGCGGATGATCTTCAGTTAATTGCCGAAGATATGCAGCGACAAGATTGGGAGTAAGAAGGGTTATCAATGGTTATAAAACCGTTAGTACTGCTTGATTCATATTTCTAGCGTAAACAATGTAATTGTATTAACTATGATATACGTACTATCATTCATCAGACAACATGTGCAAAACATAAAAGGAGTTCAAACTATGACAGAGTTTTGGGAATCAAGCTTTACTGAGAACCAATTGATGTGGGGATTTGAACCATCAGAAGCCGCCATCCTAACAAAGAATCTCTTTGTTGAAAAGAATGTTGTGGATGTATTAATTCCCGGTTTTGGCTACGGCAGAAATGCAAAGATATTTACAGACAACGGCATCAATGTAACAGGGATAGAAATTTCAAAAACAGCGATTGAATTAGCAAGACAACATGGCGTGACGAACAGAATTTTCCACGGGTCCGTAACTGAAATGCCCTTTGACGACAAACTTTACGATGGGGTATTTTGTTATGCACTCATTCATTTATTGAACAAACAAGATCGGGAAAAGCTTATACAAGAATGTTATCATTCTTTAAAGCCAAACGGTTATATGGTTTTCACCACGATTTCAAAGGAAGCTCCGATGTATGGTAAAGGGAAAAAACTCGGAGAAGACTATTATGAACTAATGGAAGGATTGCGGATGTTCTTTTATGACACAGACTCCATTACTCAAGAATTCAAAAATTACGGTTTGATCGAGCAAACTACACTAATTGAACCAAATAAGAATCATACAGATAAGCCACCATTTACATTTACGATGATTACATGCCAAAAATTAAAGTAGGCTTGTCAGTATTCGAAAATTGATGGTAAAGAAAAACAGCTATCTCCAGTACCTTTCTCTGGAGAATAGCTGTTTCCCTTTTATTGCTGATGCTTTTCCAAAAAATCAAGCATAAGCGAATACACCTTAATCTCATTTTCTTTCTTAGAGAATCCGTGTCCTTCATCATCCAAAACAAGGTATTCAACATCTCTGCCTTTTTCTTGTAATTTGGCAACGATTTGATCCGATTCCTCTTTAACGACACGTGGATCTTTTGCACCTTGTATAACGAGCATTGGTTTCGTCATTCCGTCTAAATACGTAACAGGTGAATCTTTGATGAAACGTTCTTTATCACGTTCAGGGTCACCTAACCACCGTTCCATAATTGGCTTCCAGTGCGGAGGGACTGAATTGACAAACGTGAATAGATCTGATGGTCCAAAAATATCAACTACAGCTTTAAAGCGCTCTGCATGGCGTCCGTGTAAAAGCAATGCCATGTAACCACCATAACTACCACCGACAAGGAAAAGACGATCACTATCCGTAATGCCGTTATCAACGAGCCAGTCTATTCCTGCTAGGCAATCAAGGCGAGGACCTTCTCCCCAATCTTGTTCGACCATCTTTGTAAATGCAGAACCATAGCCTGTGCTTCCTCGGAAATTTGGCGCAAAAATTGTATAGCCACGATGTAAGAAACATTGGAACATTGAACGGAACATCTTACGCTCGGACGCTTGTGGACCGCCATGTGGCCAAAAGATTGTAAAACCATTGTCATTTTCAGGCTTCGCTTTAAATAACAATGCTTCAATTTCCATACCGTCAAATGATTTGTACGAAACGACATCCGGTTCAACCATACCTTCTTCGCTCACACCAAGTACTCGATTTTCCGTCAGACGACTCCACACTTTCCCGTCGATAGACGAATAAATATTTTGCGGCACCGTTGCACTTCTTCCTAATACATAGATATTTCCGGCCTTTGTATAGTGAATCTGATCAATCACATCGACAGGGAGCTTGCACTCTTCAATAGAAGCAGTGATGAGCGAATAGCGATAGAGCTGATCAGTTACACCTTTCGTCGTTAAGAAATACAAATCGTTCTTCTCTTTATTCCACTTAATCGTTTGGATGCTTTCCCCTTCGACCTCTAACACTTTTGTAAAGGTCTTCGAGGATAACTCAAATTTCGCGATATACTTGTGATCACTTTCATAATCAGTCACAAAATGAATCGTGTCATTGTCTGTAAAAACTGCGTCATACGCAACATGTACTTGTTGATGATCAGGCGTTAAATGAAATGTATCTTCACCGAGTTTCACAAAACTGACGACATACGTATTCGCAAACGCTTGGGAATAAACAAATGCCTTCTCATCATCCGACACAGCAGCAAGCTCAGTCGGTGACACTTCTCCAATGTGAATCAGTGTATCTACATCCGTCTCCAAGTTACGCATATGTGTATTCAAGTACGACGGATTATCTTCTGAAGTGACATAATAGATGCGTTTTCCATCTTCACTTAAATGACTAAAATAATATTTCTCATTCGGTTCGCCCGTTATTAATGGATGGGGTAAGCCACCTTCAAATGGAATCGCATAGATTTGGTAATTTTCATCGCCATCTTTATCAAACCCAGCAAGTACATAGTCATTTGCTGGTCCAAATTTTATAAAGTTGCAAGATTCATCTCGTTGAGCAAATAAATACGGATACGAGCTAGGAAGATCCATTGCCCACAAATTCATCTTTCCGTTCAAGTTGGTATTGAAAATCAATTTCGTTTCGTCACTGTTAAGCGCAAAATTGGTTATGGCATACGTTCTAAAAAACTGTTCCACTGTCGGTTGTGCAAATACGACCATTGTTTCATCCCCTTTTTAGGTACTTTCCTACATGCAACTAAGTATAGCATTATCTTAATCTACTTTTCACTTTTTAGAGAATAGCGTAATAATTTACGCCTTAATTATAAATAGCAATTGCAAATTATTTATAACGAGTTTTAGTAAATACTAACAAATTGAAAAAGCTGTCCTTCATCACGGGGACAGCTCTCTCATCAAACACTATCAAGTTGTTTCTCCACTAATTCTCCAATAAACGGCAGTTTATAAAACTTCCCTTGATACGCTTGCACCATCATGAAAATCACTAACGCAAAAGCAAGTGGTCCTAACAACAAGTTTGCAACCCAACCGATAATTGGAATAAATCCTAAAACAACACTTGCTAAAAAGACAGCTATTGTCAGAAAGATGGACTGCAATGCATGAAAACGGATGAATCGGTTCTCTTTTTCGATAAATAAAAAGACAATCCCGATAATGAAAATATAACTAAGCATTCCTCCTACATTTTCAGTCAACCCAATAGATGTTTTTTTCTCTGCTTCTGCAGATGCAGGTAATAACTCTGTTTTTGGTTCTGTTTGTTCTCTAGACTCTCTTTCTTCTGTCGACAAATCCTTCCCTCCCCTTCTACATACTATATTGACGTAGAGAGAGAATGATACCGAATTTCATCAGCTTTCTTGGTCAGAATCGTTCATTTTGATTCTGTTTTTCTACTACTCAGGAACGAAATACTGTTGTCAATTTTTTCAGAGATGAAATGTGTGCGTTCGTACAATATCGAACGAAAGTAATCTAGCTGCCTCAAGATTTTATCAATCAATCCTTCTTGATTGTCTAATCGCTCAACAATTCTAGATTGAACGGTTTTTTGTTCTTGTAGGCTTGTTGCAAATTGATTTTGCTTTTCTATTTGTTCGTCCATCTTACTCAACATCACTTCTTGGTCCTCATCAAGCTTGTTTAACCGACTCATTAGTTGTTCATTCGAATAAGTCAACGTTTCAATTTGATGAACGAGTTCGTCATGTACTGAACTTTTTTGTTGCAATACATCTTGAAGATTTATATTTTGCCGTTGTAATTGCTCTATCGCTTGAAGAGCATCTTGTTCGAATTGGAATTGTTGTTCCTGATTGTCCAACACTTCATCTATTCGCATCCTCGTCGTCGTCCACCGGTCTGTTTGAAGGCGATGCTGTTTGCCAACCTTTTTTTCAATTGCTTGTTGTTGATTTTTCATCGCTTCCAGTACGTTTTTCTGCTCTTTTAAAAGCTCTGACAAGGAATCAGACCGATAGGATTGTTGATTGGATTCGTCAGATGGACGGCTGCCTGCCAGAAGATATTGGTGATGTGTCTTATTGATAAATAGCCCCATTTCATTCAACCTCCTTGTCTTCTCATTTCTGTATGATATGTCGAAAATCTTCATTCCGTCCGGCTATCGGCAACCAAGACAAAACCGCTCCTCATATGAGGAACGGTTTATAAGTGTCCTTATTTCTCAAATACTTGATGTAGAATTTTTCTTGGTTCTACATTAATTAAATTTTTGTTAATACAATTCGTTGGTTTTTCTTTTAATGAACTTGCAAAAGAATTGGCAAGTTCAGCCTCACCGACGACATAGATCTCTTTCCATTTTAATTCTTTCCTCATCTTCTCAACAATCTCGCCCATTTCTTTATAAAAACGTTCTAAGTTTTCTTTTAAGCGCTGATCCAAATCATCGGAATGGCTGCCACCAGTTCCTCTTTGATAGGATGAATTTAACCCTTTCTGCTCTCTCCATACTTCTAATCCTGAATCGAACGCATACGACTTCTCGCCATTTACAAAGCCCATTGATGTGTCCAGGATGCGCACTTCACCAAAGCTTGGTAATACAATTCCCGCTTCAGGATATGCTTTTAACATATATTCCATTTCTTCAACGACCGGATGGTCTTCCCAATGAAAACTCGTCTTCACTTGTACTTGAACATAATGAACAGACCACAGTTCAGGGTCATCAGCAGCAAAAATTACGACGCCTTTGTTTAAGTCGTTTTGATTGTCTTCAATTTCTTTCATCACTTTGTCTTTCAATTTTTTATACGCTTTTATTTCCTTTTCATCTTGAGAGGCTTCCAAATACTCGGTGATCCGCTTCAATCCATTTTTCAAATGAATTCTCCAGGCACCGTTTTGTTGCTCCGGGTCAGCAGGGTTTGTGTTCAAATAAACACTCAACACACAACGTGAATCGCACTTAAATTCTTTAAGTTTTTTCAATTCTTCACTTAGTGACATGTATCCCGAACCTCCTTAAAAGTATGCTCTTTTGTAGCATACCCCAACGACGATATCATAAAACGAAAGCAAGCACTTGTGGATTTTATTCCATGGAAAAAGGATGCCAATATGATTTACATCTAGTTATCCTTCCATACAGCCGGCAATCATCTAAGCATAAAAAACGATTTCCAAAGCCATATTATATTGTACACGACTTATGAAAGGAGCTGTTAGACGTGGGAAAAGACGAGCACAAAACGGGAGGAAACAACGCAAGTTCCTTGCCACAGACACCTAAAAATCAAAAGATCAAACCGAAAGATATGCAAGAGGAAATCGCAAAGGAATTTGCAGAATTACGCCAAGACAGAAGGAAGAAAAAACAAGTTAGATGGCCATAAGGAAAAACAACCCCGCACTTCTATTTGCTATGGAAGTGCGGGGTTTACGTGTACTATTTGACAACCGTCTCAGCTGGTGTAAATGCTTCCCACTCGTTATATTCTGTTAGGATGGATGTAATAAACCAATACTCTAAAAAAGGTTCTAAATTCTTCTCCACGGTTATCATCTTCTGTCCTCCACCAAAGTCTCCATAGGATGCGAATAAATCATATACTACAGTATATCGCATTTGCGTTTCGCTAAGCTTTTCTACGTTGGTGAAACGAAAATTACTAACTGAAGGACTAGACTGACCTGTTATCCAATGAGTTTCCTCAAATTTACTTCTTGATTGTTTGCGGAGCGCTGGGGACAACATCGCATATTGAACAGCACCACTACGATTATTCACACCTAATATCCATAACTCAATAGCTTGTTTTGGCTCGTTTACCATCAAACCATTCAAAAAAGACATTAATTGGCTTTCTATAGGTGTGAGTTGTTTACCTTCAGTAATTTTCTCCTCAAAAGAAGGAGGAACGTTTGTTTTCGCATTTATTGATTCATCATGCAAGCCACAAAATCCTATACTAAACAAAACCACAAGAAGAAATTTCCTTTTCACCGATTTCAACACCCAATATTGTATTTGGGTTTATTATCTCCAGTTTAGGAAAAACAATGCCCCTTATACGAAAAATGCAATCTACCTTATTCGTTCATCCTCCTTAAAACGAACCAAAATCCAATCCTTCTGATTCAATAACAATTGCTTTCATTCCCTGATCTGAAGTCGTTTCGTGACCTTCCCCTTTTTCCCATAAAACAACATCCCCTACTACGACCTTTACTTTTTCATCTTCTCCGGAACGGACCCAACCTTCCCCATCGAGGATGATGAGCAGTTGTGGAACTGTTGCATCATGGTAACCTACGATTCCCCCTTCATCCAGCTGCATCATTCCGACATGAGCGTTCTTATCGGTCATAAGGATTTTTCTCATGATGAAATTAGAGTCGTATTGGCTAATGCTTTTCCCTTGTATTTCATCTAATCGAATAATCTTCACCTTTCATGCCTCCTTGACTAGCAGCGTATTGGTTAATAATCGGAAAATCAGGTGGGCTAATTTTTGTAGGAAGATTTTCGATTGGAAAGAATCTCAAGTCCAACACTTCCAGCTCTTCCTTCTTTACTTCCCCTTCATAATCTTTACAAACAAAAGTTGCAACGACATTGTATACTTCATCACCATGAGGATATTTATAGTAGAATTTTTCACCAGAGAAAATATTAAATAATGTTAATTCATTAGCTACTAAATTAGTCTCTTCGAAGAGTTCACGTCTTGCAACTTCTTCTAAGGATTCACCGAGGTCCATTGATCCTCCAGGTAAACCCCAACATTTATTATCCGCTCGTAATTGTAAAAGCAATCGATTTTCCTCATCCACTACCAATACATTGGCTCCTACCATAATAATAGGATGTGTACCGATGAGTTCTCTGAGTTTACTAACATAGCCCAAGTGAATCCCCCTAATGATGGTTAATAATATATATATAGTAATACTGACATCTATAATATAAGTCCGTATTTTACACAAATTAATACAGTAAAAAGTGGTAATACCATCATTCTGTCTTAAGATTGTTTTCCTACTGTCCAACTACAAAATCAGTTGATTCAGCTGTTGGTTAGACTTTCGTCACGTTGTCGATTTTTAAATGAAGGGCTTAACTCGCTCCACACGTCATATTGATTGCCATCTAGGTCTTGAAAGACAAAATTGCGGCCGGCATGCCCTCTATTTTCAATCTCACCTACTGTTACATCAGATTCAATGAAATGTTCACGTAAACTTTCTAACGCTTGTAAACCATCTACTTCAAAAGTAAGTGAAAAACGCTCGTTCCCTTTCTCATCATAGAAGTTCGCCGTTTCGTTTTCTTTTGACTTTACGAGGAAGAAACTTTGATCGGCTAAGTTTAATATCGCCTTATCTTCATCCCGATAATTTAACTGCGCATCCAGTTTTTCTACATACCACTGGGCTGCTTTCTCCACATCTTTTACCGGAATATATGTCGTACCTACTCTTTCTAACTTTGGACTCATACCCATACCTCCACTCATTTTTTTACGTCAATCAATGTAAATCTTTCACAGACAAGGAGCATATCCTCCGAATACGACCGATGGACTTCTTTTAATTCTTGTTTGAAAAAGCGAACGTGTGCGGCTTTCCATTCTTCATAGGTTCCTTCACCTTCCGCCAATGCAAATTCTTCAGTCACTTCATTCATCGGAACGATTTCAACGTTCACAGTTTTTATGATTGCAACGGGTTCTTCTTGACTGTTTAGAATTACACTGTAATCCTCAGTTGTAGGAAGTGGTTCATTTTCTAATTCATACAGAATATATGCTGAGCATGTTGCTGTTTTTTTCTGGTCAATGACTAACTGTGCAAGCTCATCAGGTGTATCTCCGAACATCCAGGCACTTACAGATGCTGGTGGTTCTTTGTCACCCCAATAGCTTTCCCAGTAGGTCTTTGCTGCTTCATTCATGATTGCTTCCCCTCACTTTTCACTTTCAGCTACTCGTTTTACACGTTCGACAAATTCGACAACGACTTTATCGTTTGCAAACATCAAGAATAATTTCACAAACCATTTTAACGGATCATTTGTTGCTGTATAAATTAATTTCGTTTGCTCTTCATTCAACTTGATTAATTGATAGCGAGCTGTAATGTCAAACATATTAGCAAGCGCAAAACCTACTTTCAGCTTTTTCTCATTAGGAGAATCTATATACTCCAACGTTTTTACTTCATACTCCATGACACGTTTGCCTTCCCGATATTTTTGTAAATACACACTGCCAACTACCTCTTCGGTAATCAAAACCGGGTCATTTGAAACCACTTGTGGCATGATTTTTTGCATATTCTCTAAAGAACCGTCCAAGTACTTCCATACATGTTCGATCGGTGCATCAATTTCAATTTCCTTTGTCCATTGTTTCATATTCATTCTCCTCGTATGTTCTTTGTCATTTAGCAACTACACGTAAAGACGAATAATGTTTCAACAGAAATTCATCCAATATCGCTTGATGACTTTTCACAATTCCTTCAGGAAATTCATTGGGATAAAAATAATGGAAAGCGAACGACTCAGTTTCATCAACGACGACGTCCCCTTTTGCATGCTCTGCATAATAGGCAGTCGTTACGACATAGAATTCATCACCATTTGCCGCTTTTATGAAGTGCTCGGGTCCAGAGTAGACATTGATTAATGTTAGTTCCTCCACCTGTAAACGTGTTTCTTCATACAATTCACGTTTTGCAACATCCTCCGTCGATTCACCTAGTTCCATTAATCCTCCTGGAATGCCCCAAGCGCCTTCTGGAAATTTTCTTTGCTGCAATAAAATTCTCCCTACTTTATCGACCACAACTACGACCGATCCAACAAAAATGAGCGGTCGGTGTCCTACAATGCTCCGCAAGTCTTCTATGTATCCCATGACGGCCTCCTCTTAATGTGTTCGGCGTGGTGAAATGAGCTGTACATATGTATTACTTTGTGCCGGTTTAATAACAATCGGCTTCATAGCACCATTAAATTGTATTTCAACAAACTCCTCTTTAATTCCTCTTAACGCTTCTACTAAATACTTGCCATCAAGCGTGATTTCGAATGAATCCAGCCCCACCATATGTACAACCTTCTGTCGTTCTTCAATCATGCCCATTTCTGTAGAACTTGAAGAAATACTAATGGTTGTTCGATCACAAAGCTTCAATAACACATTGTTATGTTTTAACTCTCTCGAGAAAACGCAAGCCCGATCTACACCATTTTGTAAAGCTTTTCGATGTAATGTAATAGAGGACATATAACCTGTTGGAATTAACCCTTGTGTTACTGGATAGTTGCCTTCAATTAATACCGAAACCAGTTTCGTATGCTCAGTTTCCATTACAAGTAAGTTACCTTCTTGAAGTATGCTAAGGATCGTAGCGTCAGCCTCCTTCAAATTTATAACCTCCAGCATGCTTGCAGCAGGTACAACAAATGCTTTATTTAATTCGGATGGTATTGGCAGCTCACAGCGAGACATTCGATTCGAATCGGTCGCAAAACAAATCAGTTTGCCCTTTTCAAATTCCATCCTTACACCTGTAAGAACAGGTTTAACATCATTTTTTGAAACAGCAAAGATCGTTTGTTGAATTGCTTCTTTTATTGTTCCAAGTGGTAACTCAACGGATTGTTGAGCATGGACTTCCGGTAACTTTGGGTATTCTTCAGCACAAAATCCTGGAATCTTCATGACTACCTCATCGGATTGAATACGTATCGCATTATTCAGGTCAGCTTGAACATGAACGTTCCCCGGCAGCTTTTTTAGTATTTCATTAATGAATTTCGACTGAACGACAACACTCCCCTCTTCAATGACTTCAACTACTTTTTCACCATTGAGCTCAAGTGGGATTGTCTTTTCAATGAATATCTCTGAATTGCCACCGGTTAGTTTTAATCCATTTTTACTTGCCACAATTTTAATGCCTGAAAGAATCGGAATTACACTTCTAGCTATGCAAACTTTATGAAGTTCAGAAACAACTGTCGATACTATCGAATGATCTACGTTAAAATTCACGGACATATTCCTCCTTACTTACCATGCCAAACACTTCAAGCTTGTTCCATCTAGCCTTCCAGTTTTTCTTTATCACTCGATCTTTGTAAATCTCCATTTGTTCCTCGCTTTGAGTAAAGTACGGTGTTGGCTTCACCTGACAGTTCACGACATCTTCAATACCATGAGGTGCCGCCAAGACAACTTTTCCATGATTATTCAGTTTAACCCCAAGCGCTGTAGCAGTTTCCGGAAACTTGGAGATTGCATCTATAGATGATTCATAGGGTGGAATTCTATTGACAATATGCATTCTTGCTTGATTTTTCACCGACCATGGGAGATGAGGTTGAAGGTGAAGCAATGTCTGTTCATATTCTTTTTCAAGTTCAACACTTTGCACCGTGGAATCGAAGTAAATTACATCAATATCAGGCAAGAGGGTTCTTTTACTAAATCCGTGTAACACATCCCATACTTTTGCTCGTACAAATCCTGCGCATATCCACCAATCCGGTAGATTGAGTGACTGCGCACTTTTTAATATATCCAACATCCATTCGTCTTCTTGTATGAGTTGAATGAGTGACTCATTGGTGATCATCTTAAAACAACTCCACTAAAACGATTAATTTTATAACTAATCAACTCATGGAGCACCTCGAAACCTGCAGCTTGATACAATTTCAGAGCTTGCTCGTTTGCACTTTCTACGCAAAGTGAAATTTCTTCAATGGTGTCATGTTGAAACAACTCTTGCATCGCAAAGGTTAGTAGCTTTGTACCGAGGCCTTGTTTGCGAAAGTCATTGGAAATAGCAATGTATTCAATCGAACCTTCATGATGTGTTGGTTGTGCTTCCACGTAGACATAGCCTTGCATTTTTCCGTCACTCGTACGAGCAATGAACAATTTATGGGTATCACTTAGGCGATTAATTATTTGCTCTGCATTAAAGTATGTAGACGGAAATTCACGTTCATGAAGTTCCTTGAAATCTTGATAATCTTTCGACATGTAAAGCTGGATCCCACTGCCATCTACATCACGTTTGTCACTTTTCTTTGCAAGTAGAATTGAATGGTGACCATTTTCAACTCCTCCGTGTGCCAAAGCAAACTGTTGTCCAAAACGATTTTCTTTGGAGAGGAAAAAATAAAAGTTTGATAGTTGCAAACCGGAAAATTCAAGTACTTTACGCCACAACTCTTCAGCTACACTAGACTGGTCCGCTACGTCACTAATAAACGGACCCCATACTTCAGCACTTAGGTCCTCCTCGTCGATATCCAGCCCGATTGCACCAACAATGCGATCATGTTGATAAGCGACTGCAAAGGATTGATCTACGTCCAAATCCGAAAAATCGGTTGAAATCGTATCGTAAATCTCTTCCTTCACATTTCCACAATAGCCGACGTGTTTTGTTTGATCTGTGTTCATCTCTTCTAGAAAAGCTGCTAGCGCTTGCCTATTACGAGGTGGTGTAATGAGGATATTCATCGTCTATCATCCTTTGTAAGTTTAGTTGACATAAGCAAACAATGTTTCAACAACTTCATACGGTACCGATTTGCAAATATGAAGGGAATAAGGACAAGTTGAATCTACTTCCTTTTCAATGAAGGCGATTTTGTTTTCCTTTGCATCTGCAAGTTGTCGGGCAAGAATGGCATCTAATAAGTATAGATTCGAATCATTATTAGCCCCTACCCAACCTAGTTCCCAATTATTCTCCTCTCCTTCATACAGCAAGCTGAATGCAAGTACCTTTTCCCCTTCAAGCACAACATAGCTATAATCCAAAAGCAATCCATCCAAAACCACTTCTCTCCATGATTGGAATGAATGGTTGCCGACAGGATTACTTACATGCGTTTCTGTATATGTACATTTGCTTAATTCTACTAAACTGTTCATGCAATCGACATTTTCACTAATTTGCGCAACAGTTGTAAGCGCGGTATCATTCCTATGATGTGTAGCTGGTTGAATATGTACAACTTCAGTTTTCCGAATCATTGGGAATCCAAATTCCACTAGAATGCTTGCCAATGCATTGAAACGATCATCTAGTAAGAAGAACAATGGTTTATCAAATTCATCTCGCAAGAACTCGATACAAAATTGAAGCAACTGTAAATCAGGTTCATCAAGATCATAAGCAAGACGCGTATAGACACAGTGAGGATGCCATTCACTTTCATGTATTGAAGCAATGAGTGGACGACGATTCCCTGATGAAAATTCAAACAATCCACAGTTACGTGGAGAATTGGCACTCGCAATTAAGGCACTATATAAATCGGAATGTTTTGCAAAGACCTTTTCAATAAACAGTAAATTCTCCTCATTCAGCGTCTTGATTTTATTCGCTTTCAATCCAATACACCTTCCCATCATCACTCCGCTTCATGAATTCATAATCAATGAAGTAGCGTCTGATGGTCGCAAAGTCAGGATATACCTCTTTCAAGATGCGATTTATCTCTACTTCTTGATACTCCTTCCCGACTTGAAACCGTTTAATTAGTTCTTGCGCAATTATAAATTTCCGTTTGTCTTTACTTGGAAATATATCGAGCGGTCCATCAACGCCTTGTTTAAAGTAATTTTTTAATACTTTCTCTCTTTCACTTTCAAGAATAGTAAATCTTTCATTCAAGCGAATCAGTCCTTTTTGGCAATTAGTATGCCTATAATTTCATTACCACGTCTTATCCAGTTTGTCCGCGTAGAAACCAATAGCTCTCTTATAAAGTGCTATATCTGTGTCATTTGTAGTCTCCACGATACAAGTAAGAAGAATTTCCATTGCTTTTTTGTTCTCGCCTAAATTGTACAACGTCATTGAGTAGAATGTTTTCAATGCATTGTTGTGAGGAAAGCGGTCAATTCCCTTTTCGAAAACTAACTTCGATTTTTTATATTGGCCAAGCGTTCGGTATGTACTGCCAAGTCCAATGGTTGCACCTAACGTATCCGAATCATTCAATCCAATTTCAAGTGCTTTCTCATAATAAGGTACGGCTTTCGCTTCCTCACCGAGCACATCAAAACTCCAAGCGCATTGGTAATTCAATTCCGCGTTATTCGGATCATTTACTACTAGTTTAAGAAGCAATTCATTGGATTCCTGCAATTTTCCTTCATCACGGTATTGAAGTGCTCTTTTAACGTTATTCATTCAATACACTTCCTTTACTTCTTCTGCCGAATAGTTACCCTTCTTTCATTGGCAAGTAGGGAATCTCTTGTCCATCCACAATTCCCATAGAAAGCTCATCAAAATGCGTTGTGGTCATTTCAAGAAGGGCGAATTGATCATCTATAATCATCGTTTTTAATTCACTAAAGTCAGTCCAAGCTTGCAAGTAATCTTGTTTGGAAATAATTCGAGCATTTAACGCTGCGTCTAGTTCTTCTTGATCTTTCTCTATTATTTCACCTGTTGGCAAGACAATTAAATCTAAATATAAGTCATCCATCCAGGGACCGTTCACACTACAATAACCATTTTGTTTACAAATATCGATATACCATTGAACGATTTGATTTTCAGCATTAAAGACAGTCGTTACAGAATAGCGCTTACCTTCAGGGAAATGTTGCAACCAACTGTATCCCTTATCCGCAATACAAACAGTCCTCTCTTTGTAAGTCATGTTGAGAGGTTCAACCACTTCGCACATTGTAAATAAACTAATATACCCTGTAAATTGTGGAGAGGTCTTATACGATTCTGTATATCTTTTTTTCGCAATACGCTTCCAATCATACCGGCTTCCATATTTTCGTTTCAGCAAGCATTTTCCACCTTTCTAGCTTGGCCGTTGACTATAAGGATGTAATTGACCAACAATCCGATCTTCAATTGGTGCTAACATTTGTTGGATAACACCATCAGCTATTTCTTCATGCGTCAGCCATCTGGTGTTTCCGGCTTCCATCACGAATCCTAAAAATACCTTTTCATAATTACAATTAAGTGGAATGCGTATTTCTTCATCATCAAAATACCTTCTGCTCCCTTTAACATGGATTAGTCGAAAGGTATTTTCCTGTTCATTCAATTCACAAATCCTTTCAAGTGTTTGATAATTCGGCGTCCAACTGACGATTACACTAAAGGGTCCCCGATTCTTTATGGCATCTATTACTTTTGTGAAAATTTCATTCGTATTGTAATCCGCTTGAATAGGATAGATTGAATGAGGTGGACAATCCTCTATTAGCTGGTCTAATTTTAAAATAGTCCTGCCAATAACTGAAACGATGCATCCTTCTTTCGCTAAATAGCGGCTTACGCCAGCTAACATTCCAGTCCCACCGATAACTAGTACATGCTGTTGACTCAATAGACTTTTTCCTCCTGTTGAGTACCTTTGTTCATTTCTATATAATTCTTAGCTAGATAGTATGCGCTTACCGAAAACAATTGCGTAATTTGTCTCTCTCGAATCATCTTTTCAACACTTTCAAAAGGATACCTTTTTACATCTATTACTTCCGTTTCATCCAAGTCTTGCTCAAACGCATAGTAAGCATCTTTGATTAAAAAGGTGATTACTTTATTCGTCTGCGTCGCTGGATTCACCAGGAATTCCCCTAATAGAATAGGTTGTTGCATAGAAACATATCCTGTCTCTTCGCGCAACTCACGTACAATTCCTTCCGCATACGTTTCCCCTTCTTCAACTTTGCCTGCAGGGATTTCCAAGAATATATCTCCACCAGGATGACGGTATTGCTCGACGAGAATGATGTCATTTTCCTTCGTTAGGACGATTGCATTTACCCAATCTGCATATTCGTTCACATAATAATCTTGAATGATCGTTCCGTCCGGCATTTGGCACGTATCTCTCCGTAAATTACCAAATGGTGATTGATAGACGTTCTCCGAGTTTAATACTTCCCATTTCTTCAACGTAATTCCCCCATTTACAACTTATGTACGTTACCTTTTGTTATCCATTTCTCCACAACCTCATTGAAAAGTTGAGGTTGTGCGACTGGAAAACCATGTCCCATATTTGGAATAAAGAGTTCTTTGCAGTTTACATAGTGTTCGACGATTTGTTTGACCGATTTCTTTAGTATTCTCGTCTCTCTTTCACCAACTGTCACTAAAATTCTCACTGTACTATTAGATCGATTTTCTGGAAGTGCATATGACATGTTTTCCTTTAACATTTGGATAAGCGTTGATGGTTTCAGTTTCACACTGTCTTCATAGTATTTTTCGAAGTATTCTCCATCCATATATAGCTGCTTTGCTTGAACTTTCGCAAATGATCGGCTTTTGACCAACGGAAAAGTTAGTAGGATTGTCGGGGCAATTAAAGGTTGTACAAATTTCATTGGGATGACTGTCGCACTGTTGATAACTGCTGACGTAATAAGAGTCGGCGCAAGATCAATCATCTCTAAACAGATTTGAGCACCAATTGAAAAGCCAATAATATGTACGTCCTTGCCAGCTCCCTTTTCTTTGATTAAGTCAATCATCTCTTCTGCATTTCCCCGAATTGAAAATTCTTCTTCATTCCTTCTAACTCCATGTCCTTGAAGGGTTGGTACGATACAATGGTAGTGACTGAAATCGTCAATTTGCTTATCCCACATCCACCCCCCTACACCTCCCCCGTGCAAAAAGAGCAGGAGAGGTGCGTTTTCATTACCATATTCTTCAAAGTCCATCACTTCATTCATTCCTTATCATCAAAATTTAAAATGTGCGTCGTTTCTGAAGCGGAATCATCGAACGAAAAACCACATGCACGATAAAATGCGTCTGCTTTCGCTGATTCTGTCCGAACGGTAATCTCTTTAAAGTGCTTCTTGGCATGATTGATGATCGCGTTTTGAAGCAACGTACCGACACCCTGACGTCGATATGCTTGTAACACATAAAATCTCCGTAATCGAGCTACCTCGTGATTTTCTGAAAAAGGAGATTGATTGATGCCTCCGATAGCGACGACTTCACCTGTATTGTTTTGAACACAAAACAGCCCTTCCCCTCGTTCGTCGAATGTATTTGAACTGTCTTCATAATCGTTCACTAAACGAGTAACAAAACGATATCCTTCATCTTCGCTTTCTTTCACAAGCCTTGAAATATCAATCGTGCGCAAGTTCTCAATCTGTTGAACGACATAATTCATAGACTTCCCCCCTCAATTTTCTCACCTATCTCTACATTCTACAAAGTCTGTCAAAAAGCCTGCTTATTCTAGTAAAACAGTAAAAGTAAGCCGAATCCCTCCTGACGAATTCGGCATTAATTAAAACGAATAGTCAACGCGCATCGTCGCTGTAATGACTAACTGTCCTTTCTCAATGGGTGTTGTTGATTTTTCTGCGGCGACAGAATAATACGGAGTAGGACTTACACGATTCACTTCCTCTACAATTCTTATTGGCTGAGGAGGAACGGCCAGTTGCATAGAATTTGCGATAGTTTGGGCTTTCGTCTGTGCATCTTGCAAAGCAGCTACAATGGCTTCTTGTTCATACATTGATGGATCTTCGACGCTGAATTGGATGCTTGAAACACGATTTGCACCGTTCGCAACCGCTGTATCGATGACAATGCCAACTTGATCAATATTCGTTAATTTCACAGAAATGGCGTTGTTTACTTCATATCCTCTAAATACTTGTTCCCCGTCGACGTAATCATATTTTGGATAGATCGTATATGAAACGGTTTGTATATTCGCTCGAGGAATGCCTAGTTGTACGAACGATTGGATCACTTGATTCATGATTGCGGCATTTTCTTCTTGTGCTACACGGACTTGCTCGTCTACAGTACGCACTTCAAATTGAATAGTTGCTACGTCTGGTTCAACAGCAACTTGCCCATTACCGACGACTGTTATCTTCCTTACCGGTTGGCGAAAAACGTTCTGATGATACAACGAACTTCTCCCTTCTTCATTCAGTTTCTTTACTCTATGCCAAATGAGTAGGTGCTAGTAAAAGATATTTCGCATTCTAGTAAGCGTTTACAACCTAACAATCTCTACCTAACAGTCCTCTAGCAATTCTCCTAAATCCGAATCTTTAGTTGACAGATATTTTTTACTATGCTAACTTTAGGCATCACTACTAATCTAATAGCTATGGAAATAGGTGGTCTGATTTTGGTCAGATCTTAAATGGGAAGCCGGTGCTCAATCCGGCGCGGTCCCGCCACTGTAACGGCATATTGCCGAAGCCAGATACCAGCCTATTTGAACAACGCTGCTAACCTACGGTGAATGGGGAGGTGTTAGACGATACGCAAATGAATTGCGTGCTTTTTCAGCATGCATTTACCCGGAAATCGGGCTACACGTACATTTCTAACATTCCGTAGAAATGTATTTTTTTATGCACAAAATTCCAAAATTGAAGGAGACGAGACAGATGACAGTAATTAGTAGTACAATCGGCTATCCGTATATCGGTGAAAACCGTGAGTGGAAGAGAGCGTTAGAATCATTCTGGGCAGGCAAAACAAGTGAAGAGCAATTGTTGCAGGTAACAAAAGACATTCGTCTTTCCCGTTTACAAAAACAAAAAGAGAGCGGCATTGACCTCATCCCCGTTGGCGACTTCACGCTCTATGATCGTGTGTTGGATACAGCAGTTATGTTCGGGATGATTCCTGAACGCTACGGCTGGAATGGCGGGCAAGTTCCTTTATCTACATATTTCTCAATGGCACGTGGCAACGCGTCTACAGTTGCGTGCGAAATGACAAAATGGTTTGATACAAACTATCACTATATTGTCCCTGAATATGAAGGTCGCAAACTAGCTGTAACCGAAAACAAGCCCCTCATCGACTACCGTGAAGCAAAACAAGAGCTTGGCATTGAAGGAAAGCCGGTACTCATTGGACCGTATACATTCCTAAAGCTTTCTAAAGGTTATGAGACAAAAGATATTCCAGCTTTCTTACTTCAATTACTACCACTCTACGAAAAAGTACTTGTAGAATTGCAAGCGGAAGGAGTCGAGTGGATCCAATTGGATGAGCCGATCCTTTCCACTACTATTACACAGGATGAAATGAAAACCGTTCATGAAATCTATTCACAACTTCGAAAAGCGGTCACGCATAGTAAGTTATTCATTCAAACGTACTTCGATTCAGTTGAATGGTACGAAGAGACAATTGCCCTTCCGGTTGATGGGATTGGCTTGGATTTTGTACACGGAATGAAAAACAATCAAAAGAGTCTAGAGGCGCATGGCTTCCCTGCTGATAAAGTATTTGGAGCAGGTGTGATTGACGGTCGAAACATTTGGCGCGCAAACTTGCAAAACAAATTGGCGTTATTAGATACACTTCAGCAACATGTGTCAGTTGAAAATGTATGGATTCAACCTTCTTGTAGCTTGCAACACGTTCCTGTGACAATTGCATCCGAGCAAAAATTGGACTCGACCATTAAAACGGCACTTGCTTTCGCAGATGAAAAAATTGTTGAAGTATCAACTCTTGTAAAAGCTGTTCGCGAAGGAGCCGACGCTATTGTTCATGAACTTCGTGAAAGTGTTGACGCATGTGAACAGCTTGCTCAATTACCCGCTCGCAATCGCCAAGATGTTTTGCAAGCCGTCAACAATATCGGCAACGTACCAAGTAAACGCCCTACACCATTTGCAGAGCGTCGTGTAAAACAAGAAGAAGCATTTAACTTACCTTTATTGCCGACAACTACTATTGGAAGTTTTCCTCAAACACCTGAAGTGCGTGCAACGCGTACGAAATGGCGCAAAGGTGAAATTACGGAGCAACAGTATGGTGATTTCGTATTCGATGAAATTAAACAATGGGTCGACATCCAAGAAAAGATTGGCCTAGACGTATTTGTACACGGTGAATTTGAACGGACAGATATGGTCGAGTACTTCGGCGAAAAGTTGGACGGCTATGTATTTACAGAAAAAGCTTGGGTCGTTTCCTATGGATCCCGTTGTGTAAAACCGCCAATCATTTATGGAGATATTGCATTTGTCGAACCAATGACTGTCAAAGAATCGGTCTATGCGCAATCTCTTACGGACAAGCCGATGAAAGGGATGCTGACAGGCCCTGTTACAATGTTGAACTGGTCATTTGTACGTGACGATCTTTCCCTTAAAGATGTGACGTACCAAATCGCTCTTGCCCTACGAAAAGAAATTGAAGCGTTAGAAGCAGCAGGTATTCATATGATTCAAGTCGATGAGCCTGCACTACGAGAAGGTTTACCGTTGAAGAAGGACGAATGGAATGAATACTTGGATTGGGCTGTAAATGCTTTCCGTATTTCCACTACTACCGTCCAAGATACGACACAAATCCATACCCATATGTGCTATTGTGATTTCAATCATTTCATCGATTCCATCAGTGCACTAGATGCTGACGTCATTTCCATTGAAACATCAAGAAGCCATGGAGAACTTGTGCATGCATTTAACACGTTCCATTATGACAAAGGAATTGGATTAGGCGTTTACGATATTCACAGCCCGCGTGTCCCATCTGTAGAAGAAATGGTTGAAATCATTGAAAAAGGACTAGAAGTTCTGGACGTGAAACAGTTCTGGATTAACCCTGACTGTGGCTTAAAAACAAGAAAAAAAGAAGAAACAGTCGCTTCGTTAGAAAACATGCTAACAGCAACGAAAAAAGTTCGTGAACAACTCACTGCAGTAAGTTCAAACTAAAAAAAGTGCTCCTTCTCTCACAATTGAAGAGAAGGAGCACTGGTTTATAAACATAATCACCAAAAATCACCAATAAAGCGAATCAAGGGTCTTACTAACCACACAAGCAGTCTAAATGGAAGAAAGAGTAGTTCTGGGATGAAAAACAATACATCTAACAGAAAATCCGAAAACCGATAACGTTCATTTTGCTCTTTACGAACGGTCCTTCTTCTCATGCACCCATCCTCCACACTTCATTATTAGATCGGTAATGTGACAGCAACCATTAACAAAAACAGAATCGCAATATAATTAACTGAATACATGAACATGACATATGCCCATTTATCATCGTCTTTTGTAAAGAAACCTCGAATGGATACAGCAAGGAAACCGATGTTCAAGATCGTTGCAAGGATGATAAACACCATACCTAATGAACCTAAGTAAAATGGCAACGGCAGTAAGCACGCAATATAGACAAACATTTGGCGCTTCGTCATCTTAAATCCGCGGACAACCGGCAACATGGCAACATTCGCAGCTTTGTACTCATTGTATTTTCTCATTGCAATCGCGAATGTATGCGGCATTTGCCAAATGAACAAAATCATAAACAGCATGATTGGGACAATATGATAAGCCGGTGCAATCGCCGCCCACCCAATCATTGGCGTAACTGCTCCTGAAACACTTCCAATAACCGTATTCAAAGTGTATTTACGCTTTGTCCACATCGTATACATCACTACATACGTAAACCATCCAATGAATCCATATACTGCTGCTTCAAACGTGGTGAACAGTAACATGATGAGACCAACTGCAGACATTGTAATTCCGATTCCGAATACAGTTCTTAACGAGAAATGCCCGGTAACAGTTGGACGTTGTTGCGTACGTTTCATCACTGTGTCGATATCAACGTCATACCAATTATTCAAAACGAGTGCACCGCCCATAAGGATGGTACTCCCGATTATCGTTAGCCAAAACAGCTTACTGTTAGCGAACAATGATCCACCCGTGAAGTGAAGTGCAAGCCAAAATCCCACAAATACCGGTAGCGCATTGGCAAGTAGGACGGGTGCTTTAAATAGTGATTTCAAATCTGCAATGAGTGTGCTTGATCGCTCATTCTCAAGCGCAGGACTTTTTTCGTTAAAAGTAATATCCATTTCTTTCGTCATCTATATACGCTCCTTAGAGGTATTCTCTATTATCATCCTCCCCATCATATCATTTCAAGCGACACAATTTAAACGTTTATCGCTTTTTATTTGGAAAATCCTTTACTTTCCTAGTTAGTTCGTCACAAATAATTCAAAAGTGGTTAGATGTGACACCTGTCTGATTTCGACAAAGAATTCTATTCTTCTTGCAATATCAAACAGTACGAAATGAAGTAATACATTTAGTATGTATTATTGTCCAAGCATCAAACCGAATGTAATTGCGAAGAAGAAAATGACAGCATAAATCACAAAAATAAATGCAAATACACAACCCATAACGATCAAATAGGCTTTTGCAAAAGTATTTCGTCGTTCTTGTTTATCCGTCGCCCAAATAATGAGCATGATAATATTAACAATCGGCAATGTGATTAATATAAGTGTAATAATCCACTCTTTTAAGGACATCGTTTGGTTCGTTTCCATACATGACTCCCCTTTCTTGTCTATTCTACGAACATGTTGCACAGAAGTTTCATGTTAAATGACTAACAGTATATCTTCGCAGATTAGCGGTTATGTTAAGTATATAGGAAGGAATGAAAGGGCGTGACATGGACAATGAAGAAAATTGGATTCTTTATAATTACTGTGCTTTCATCAATGTTGTTTGCTTGCAGCAATCAAAATCTTGTTTCTGACAAAGAAGCAAAAGAAATCGTGGATACATATGACATTACAGCTTTTTCAGTCGTTATTGATACGAATGAACAAAGTGAAGTGCTTTCCGCCAGTTTCACAGAGAAGAAAGACCGATCTGAAGCAGAGTATTCCCATAAGAAAGACGAAGTACATCTACATGGTAAAAAAGCGTTGGACAAAATAAACGATGCACTTGAGAAAATGAAGCCTACTCCAGAGACAGAGGAAACTGAATTGATTAAGCAAGTTGCCGAAGCATTCGAGTTCTCTGATTACAAAATGATAAAAATTGAAATCACTTTTAAAGGACATGACAGCAAAGAAATCATGTTTTCAAAATGACATGGATATTGATTGCTTAACAGCATTCAATATCTTTTTTTCATAACGCTTCGATTCACTTAAAAGTGGGTAAAACAAAGCAAATTGCTAATGGATTAATGGTTGGTGAGGAGGGTGTTTAATGGAATGGAAAGGCAGAAGAAAAAGTAAAAATGTGGAGGACCGAAGAGGGATGGGTGGAAAAACACTCGTCGGTGGAGGCATTGGCGGAATTGTTCTTGTTCTCGTTGTCATGTTCCTCGGTGGTGATCCTGGAGAACTTCTTGGCAACTTATCTGGCGAACCTTCAAATACAGCTTATGTAGAAACAGAGCAAGATAAAGAGTTAGCTGATTTCGTCTCAGTCGTATTAGCAGATACCGAAGAGGTGTGGACGCGCGTATTTCAAGAGGAAGGACTCGAGTATCGTGAACCAACGCTCGTTTTATTCACTGAAAGTGTGCAATCTGCTTGTGGGCTAGCCGGTTCAGCAGTCGGACCTTTTTATTGTCCTGCAGACGAGAAATTATATATTGACTTAAGTTTCTTTAATGAACTGCAATCAAAATTTGATGCTCCAGGGGATTTCGCGATGGCCTATGTCGTGGCCCATGAAGTCGGGCACCATGTACAAAAACTAGTAGGAACTAGCGATAAAATGGCGAGTATACGAGCGCAAGTGAGCGAGGAGGAATATAATGAGTACTCCGTTCGACTAGAACTACAAGCTGACTATTTTGCGGGTGTGTGGGCACATCACGCAAACAGTATGGGGGTTGTGGAAGAAGGCGATTTGGAAGAAGCGCTCAACGCTGCGAGTGCCGTTGGAGACGATACAATTCAACAACGAACTCAAGGTTATAGTGTTCCTGAAAGTTTTACACACGGCACAGCGGAACAACGGAAGAAATGGTTTTATCGAGGGTTTACGTCAGGCAAGCTCAACGAAGGGGATACATTTCGTACACCCGATCTATAAAAAATCGACCGAGACATCTCGCTCGGTCAATTTTTTATATAATGTCGGATACTCTTTTAGACTGATCATCCAAAGCAGAAGCCGATGATGAGATGACAAGGAAATCTTCCATAGCGACTTCAATTCGTTCTTGGCAACGTTGAATATGTTGCTCGGCTACCGCTGTACCCTTTGATATGTTTTGAATTTCACTCGTTATGGATTCAACACCTTCTCGTACTTCGACAATTGACTGTTCCACGTTAGCCGACAACTTCCTCACTTCTTTTGCAACTACGTCAAATCCTCTACCATGTTCCCCCGCTCGCGTTGCTTCAATTGCTGCGTTCAATGCAAGCAAATTCGTCTGTGCAGCAATGGCTCGGATTGTTTTTACAATGTCTTGAATGCCCTCTGCATGTGTTTCCAGTTTTCCTAATGTTAATGTGTTTTCAGCAGAAGCCACTGCAATTGCCTCAATAATCTGCAGTACTTCTTCACTTCTCTCAATGCCGACAGCAGCACGATTAGTCAATTCTTCGGACATATTCCGAAGATCCTCTACTAAGTTCGTAATAGACGTCTGACGCTTCGTGATATTAGTCGCCACCTTCGAAATACCAATGACTTTCCGAAATTTTGTGCTGTAAATCGGCATATACGTTGCTTGTAACCAAACTTTTTGACCAAATTTGTCCTTCCGCTCAATCTTCCCTTGCTGACGCACCCCTCTAGTTAAGTCACGCCAAAAATTTTCATACGCTACACTCGCTACATACGCCGGAAAGCAAAAGTCCTGATGTGGCATCCCAATCATTTCTTCACTTGAATACCCCATCGCATGTGAAAAATTATCATTGACATATGCGACTTTTCGATCCAAGTCAAAACGAATGATTGCCAAATTCTCTTCAATGGCTTTCACAACATGGTCATCTGTCACCCGTTCAATAAAATGCATCCATTTTCCCCACCTTAATTCCTATTTCTAAATAAAAGACGTTAAATTCGTTCGAAGTATAGTAATTTCGTAACGGTTATCTTCCTTCATTTAACCATAGCGGTTTGTAAATAGGAATAGTTTGGAATAACTTTTTATTGGGTTATGTGGATACAGTTGAGTTTTGACATGGAATAGACAAATTCAACCGATTTTGATTGGCTCATGCACATTTTTCAGCGTAGCTAAAATGCTTAAACCCGTTACATAACTAGTTTTTGGATTTTCGGGTGAAGGATTGTTCATAATTGTTCCTTCATAGTCTCCAAAAGATCCTGATGCATGAATATGGTGCACGTTCTTCTTGCTATAAGGATCTGCAATGATCGTGACGTTCGTCTTTTCAATACCTAGCCCCGCTAGTGACAATGCAATAGCGACATTGGCGTTTTTCGGAAACTTATGGATTGCCTCCTTGGCAGAGCCTTGGAAAATTACTTGTTCCTCTTCTAAATGGACGGATGTAAGAGAATGTGCAGGCTTCCTCGTCGTTAACGTCACATGATCGAGTGCACCGGCGAAGTTTGCAGCTTTTATGATATCTAGCCCACCTATTGCGCCTGAAGGTAAATAAATTTGGTGGCCCTTTTCTAACGCAATCTTTTCCATTCGTTCTTTTAGCACTACATCAGAAAACGCACCAATACTAATGAGTAGAAGGCTTTTCCGCTTCAAGATGGCTTCCCCATATTTACGAACAACGTCTATATTGGCACATTCAACAACCAAATCGATCGTTGAATCAAGAAATGCATCCATCGAATCAAACGGTACACATTCATAATCATGAGCAATGCGCGCCAAGTCAATGTGTGCGTGTTCTCTCTCATCAATAATTGCCGTTATGCGACAACCTGGAATGAGTTGGTCGACATTGATTTTTTCCAGCAGAAAAGTACCGAGTGCACCTTTACCAATTAATCCGATATTCATCGTAGTCACCCTTTCAGGGAAAAGAACATTTACGTCCTACTTCTCTTTCCGTGATTTTGTTTGAGACGAAGCTTTTTTCAGAAACATATTGTAAATAGGTTTTAAAGCTTTCGGTGTTAAGTCAATATTGTTTTCGTGTGCATATTTAACTGCATGTCCAAGTGCAATTGTCATCGCACCCGCCACACTTGCTCCTGCTACCATACCAGCACCTGGTACAATTTTGATGACTTGCCTGAAAACCGTCTTACCGATATTTCCTACAATGGTTGCAATTATTAACTCTTTCGCATTGTCTTTTGAGATCGGTTTCCCATACAATGTCGAAAGTTTTAACATGAGACTCACTTGCAGGGCGGTGAGCGGAACGAAATCTGAACCTGGAATTGGAACTGCTCCAATTGTAGCAGCTGATGCACCTGCCCCGAGTATCCAGCGGTTGGCGATTGTTGATTTATCGACCATGTTTGCGGCCATTAAAATGTCTTTTTTTTTGGATTCCAATAAAGCCAGGACTTCTTTTTGCAACAGGTGGATATTTTCACCGGTCCGAGATGAAATAGGTGTGACGGGATATTCATAACCCGTATGGTCTTGTACATATTTCACAAGCGCAGGAATATCGTCTGCTGCGTCAATTTTATTCAGCACAAGAATGAGGTCTTTATTCACTTTAGCAATTTTCTTCAATGAAATAAGCTCTGCTTCAGATAACACGGTACCTGCTGCATTTAAGAAAAACAGGATGACATCCGCCTGCTTGTAAAATTTCAACGTTTCGGCTGAATGCTCGCTATAAATATCATCTAGTCCAGGCGTATCAACAAAAATGATTTTGTCTTTGTAAACGAATTTATTAATTTCTTGTGTCTCTCCCGGTTTTGCACCAACTTGCGCAACTTCTGACGCCATTAACCGGTTAATCGTAGACGATTTCCCCGCATTCACATCCCCGATCATGGCAATCAATATTTCACTCTCTAACTGCTCATTAATTTCCGATGATTTCTCATCAAAGATTTTGTCGAATTCTTCATCTGACATCCATTCTTGTTTCATCGTATGCACCTCTGTTCTGTTTAGCTTCTATATTATTGTACGAATTTCCTATGGGATAAGATTCATTTTGTACTGCTCTACCCTTTTTATTGTACTTGTAACAGGAGCTTGTTGGAAGTTCGACGAGTGGGGGAGAAATTGTATTTAGTAACATCTCCCAAGAAAAAAACCATACCAATTATACCGGTACGGCTGCGTTGTCGTATGTATTCACGACGGTTGAATGCTTTAGACAATCATTTACTTCTTCATCATTTTCTTAATCAACCTAATTTGACCACGGTGACTCAGTTCATCTTCGAATACATGGAACCATTTGAAATAGATGTTCGTCGGGTGTCCTCCGAAAAATGGTTTCTGTTCGAATAACCAACTATCCGGTAAAGACTTAAAGGTTTCGATCGTCTTTTTTCTCACTTCCGCGAGTTCATTTACATAGACTTTGATGGATTGTCCGTTTATTTCCTCCCTTGCACGTTCGCCTAATTGCAATCCCGGGTTCAGAAGCGCTACGTCTTCTTCTGTGATTTCGCGTTTTTCAAAAGTGTCTATTTGGTAAAACTTCTCTACAGATGCCATATGCGCAAGAAGCATGCCAATTGAATTTGCATCATCAGCATATAAATAATCAAGTTCCTCAATCGACAGATTTTGCACTTCATCGAGTGTTGTCTTTCTCGTATACTCCATCATCGCAACCAACTTACTGAATTCCGCACTTAATCCTTCTTTTTGATCAATGATATACATTGTATCTTGACTCATTCAGCATTCCTCCTGCTCTTCTAGTAGTAATTTTTCGATCCATTGTGCACATTGGTACATTTCCTTCCAGTACCAATCCTTTGACTCTATCGACCAGCACGCTTTTAAAATTGACATGGCATATGCCGCTTTCAACAGTCTACTACGATGCAACACCAAATTTTCACATATGCGATCTATTCTTTTATTCAAAACAGAACGAGGGTCTTCATTCTTAAATAGATGATTAACCAAAAAGGGAACTATGTCAAAAACCGGGTCGCCACCTACTCCTTTAGGATCAATCGCAATCCAGCCTTTCTGCTCTGAAAACAAAATATTATCATGATGCAAGTCTCCATGAAGCAATTGGATATCATGAGCATTCATTGATAATTCCTGCATATAGTTATCCGCTTTCTGCACGACTTCCACTGGTATGGGTTGATCAGAACTAATTAAGGAACAATAAGCAGTAAAAGCAGTTGCCCAGCCCGTTACGAATGGGAAGCTTTGACGTTCTGGTAGTGGTCTTCGAATCTTTTTCCATACTTCACAAAAAAGGTGAATTGCTTTATCTTCATCACGTTCCGTACTTAGCATTGCTCCAGGCTGTAATCTTTCAAGTAACATGGCTCCGTTTAACACATCAGCGTGTAGTAATTTAACACAACCAATACTGTCGTATATTTTTAGAGCTTGCAGTTCATTTTCAAATTCTTCACCCGGCAAACTCATTTTAAGTACGCATGCTTCTTGATCAGAATTCTCAACAAAAAGTACATAGTTATACGAAAGATCTGGTACAGGAGCAACTACCGTTAAATTCCATTTATGTGCAACCTGCTGCACCCTTAACTCTAATGTCGCTAGCCACTCACGACCTTCAACACCAAAACAGTTAACAATTTTTTCTCGGAAGGAAGATGGGAGGTGTATGGATGTTTTACTCATAGTATTTTCGCCATATAGTATTCATCGATATATTGACCATTCACGTAGAGCGAATCTTTCTTAACACCTTCTCTAACAAAGCCGCTCTTCTCGTACAAAGCTATGGCAGCTTGATTTGTTTTTAGTACCGTCAATTCAAGCCGATGTAGATGGTTGTTGCGGGCCCATTCGTCAAGAGCACTGAATAACGCTTTACCTATCCCTTGTCCGCGATAATCGCTAGAGATTCCGATAACCAGATAAGCAGAATGATGGGTCCTTATTGCCCCTCCACGATTCACCATTAAATAACCCACCAAATCCTCACCAGTCTCTGCTACTACTATTGTAGATCCACTTTCTTGTAATGAAGCAATGCGTTTAGTGAATTGCTCCACAGAAATGTTCCGTTCGTCTGCCTCAAACATCATATTTTCCGAACTATTTTCCACATGTTTAATCAATTCTACAATCCTCTCAGCATCTAGCGGTTGTGCGTGTCTGATCTTCATTGATGCACCTCCTATTTGTTTACAAACTTCTCCAAATCCCATACAAAAGCAATTTCCTTAAACGATTCGCCACCGATTTCAATCATTGTTTCTCCAACTCGTTGGCCACCTACTGCTTCGTAGAACTTCTTAGCGGGATTCAAATCGAGGACCCAAACGAGCATTTTTGTGGAACCCTGTTTTTTCAGGTCCATAGCAACTACTTGCATTAATTGCTTACCAATTCCTTTTCCTTGCACTTTTTGCAACAGATAAATGGCAAAAAGCTCACAATTAGCTGAATAGTTGCCAGTCCGTTCTTTACCTCCTATAGCAAAACCGACAATCTCTCCGTCCTCAACTGCTACATACAAACTATTATTTCCAATTCCTCGTCGCCAATTTTCCGTTCGTTGTTCAACGGATAACTGATCCAAATATTCATCTGACACAATACCTTTGTAGGTCGTTCGCCAACTGTCCACATGGACGAGAGCAATCCCTTCTTCATCCCCTATTACCGCTTCTCGAATTTCCACCCAATCTCCTCAATTCTTTAAGTGATTTACCTATTACTTTACATCATTATCTGAAATAATTAAACATTATCAATATCTCCACTTAAAGAATCCATCCTCCGGCTACTCTACCATCAAAAAAACCGTTCCATTCTCGAATGAATCGATGAATGAAACGGCTTCTAGCAATCTAGGCAAATCTTCGATGAACTTTCTTTCCATCATAGGAAAAAACGACAAGTTTAGAATCCACATACGTTTCCAAATGCACAATCCGCCCCCACAGTTGATGAATATACGGAAGTACATTTTCTAAATACGGTACGTCCAACTCAGTCTCTTCAAATTTATGCACGAGGTATAGTTCCCCATTACGAATGTAGTCTCCATCCTCAACGACGATGTATGGAAAACCGCCATTTACACGCTGCGCAATAAGTCGATCTTGCACAATTTGATAGTCTTTATCGGAGATTTTATATTGACTTCCTTTTTTCTCAAATACATACATATCTTCACTTTGTATGATTTCTTTTGTTAAATAATTGCGGACAAACGAAATGTCGGAATCCATTTCCCGCACTTCAAACATTTTCTCTCTCCCTGATCCAGGACGCACACCTAATTGCATCATTTCTTCTGTCGGCTCGTTGTAGCGGCGTTCAATGTCCTCAAAAATTTTCAAACCCAAATAATAGGGATTAATCGATGTTTTGGATGGCTGAATCACATTTGCATTCAACGTGGCAAATTCAATTGTTTCGTCAGCCGTCAAATCCATCTCGCGTAATATCCGCTGATGCCAAAACGTCGCCCATCCTTCATTCATAATCTTTGTTTCCATTTGTGGCCAGAAATACAACATTTCTTCACGGATCATCGTTAAAATATCCCGCTGCCACTCTTCCAATTCACGACTATGCTCCAACAAGAAGAGGAGCAAGTCTTTTTCGGGTTGAGCAGGGATTTTTTTTCTTTTCACTTCATTAGATGGTGAATTCAATTTTTTGTAATCCAATTCCCATAAGTCGTCGTACGCAGTTTTTCGTGAAACTGGCGCTGCTGCTTCTTGCTCAACTTCTTGGTTGCCATCCCGCCACCTGACGAGTGATGGATCGATATGCTCCTGAATAGCGAGGACGGCATCCAAAAATTGTTCAACTTCATCTTTGCCATACTTCATTTCATAATGTGCTATCCGTTCAGCAGTGGCCGTCATACTTTCTACCATATCACGCCGCGTATTCGTAAAACGCGCATTATTTTTGAAGAAATCGCAATGTGCGAGGACATGTGCAATGATTAATTTATTTTGAATAAGAGTATTACTTTCCAATAAAAATGCATAACATGGGTTGGAATTGATGACCAGTTCATAAATCTGGCTTAACCCTAAATCATATTGTAGCTTCATCTTATGAAATTGTTTTCCAAAACTCCAATGACTGAACCTTGTCGGCATTCCGTATGCACCAAACGTATAGATGATATCTGCGGGACAGATTTCATAACGCATCGGATAAAAATCCAATCCAAATCCTTTGGCGATTTCTGTAATTTCCTCCACGGCACGTTGAAGTTCTATATGTCCCTTCATCGAGATCCTCCAGATTTTTATAGAAGAACTTCTTCAATGCGTGGTACACGTCTTTATGATCTTTCAACACATAATGGCGGAACTTCGGGTCATCGATTTTGTTGTACGTATTCATCAATGTGGAGTATCGGCTATGGGCATTCACTTCACCATAGCCGAACATATTGCTTTGTTCCATTAATGCCTCCACGAGCGTTAAGCATTTTGCATTATCGGAAGACATATTTTCACCATCCGAAAAATGGAACGGGTAAATATTGTAACTCGATGGATTGTATTTTTTCTCAATTAAATCGAGTGCTTTTTCGTATGCAGTCGAGCAGATTGTTCCGCCACTCTCCCCTTTTGAAAAGAAGTCTGTTTCCGAAACGACTTTTGCTAATGTGTGGTGAGCAATGAACTCAATGTCCACCTTTTCATATTTCGTCCGTAAAAATCTTGTCATCCAAAAATAGAAGCTTCTCGCAGCGTATTTCTCGAACGTCCCCATTGACGCACTTGTATCCATCATCATGAGCACAACCGCTTTCGATTGTGGTTTGACGATCGGGTCCCACGTTTTAAATCGTAAATCATCATTGTAAATCGGCAAGATATCGGCATGCCCTTCCATCGCATTTCTCTTGAACGCAGCGATGATCGTTCTTTTCTTATCAATATTGCCGATCAGCCCTTTTTTCCGTATATCATTAAACGCGATATCTTCGTCAGTAATCTCGTATTGATCGCGCTGCTCCAAGTTCGGTAACTCCAACTCTTTAAATAAATGATCTTCGATTTCCGCAATGGATACTTCTGCTTCGTAATAATCACTACCTGCCTGATCGCCAGCTTGCTTTCCTTTACCGGCATTTTGGCTCCCATCATTTGCAACAACATCCCCGACTTGACTCTTTCCGTTGCCTTGCCCAACATGCTTAGATTTGTCATGGTTATAACGAATTTTATATTCATCTAAAGAACGAATCGGTATTTTAATGACATCTTTTCCATCGGACATGACAATACTTTCTTCGCTGATCAAGTCGGGCAAATTATTTTGAATTGCCTTTTTCACTTTATCTAAGTGACGTTGTTGATCTTGGTAACCCTTACGGTGAAGCGACCAGTTCTCTTGGGAAACGACATAGGATTCGCCTTTTTCGTCATTCATTCCTTTTCACCTACCCCAGTCCACTCGTTTTTAGTAGTATATGCAACGACTGGCGTTTAATTGTAATATTCGGATAAATCATCTGTTAAGAAGACTGCCTACGTATTTCAATAGTTCATTCGCAGAAATGGAATTGTAGCCATGCTCCTCGATAAGACGTGCTACGACCTCGTTTATCTTCTTCAAATGTGTTTCATCTGGCGTCGAAGAAGACGTCGTGATTTTGACGACATCTTTCAAATCGGAGAATAATTTCTTTTGAATTGCTTCACGTAGTCTCTCGTGCGATTGGTAGTCAAAACGCTTTCCTTTTCGTGCATATGCAGAAATGCGGATCAGGATCTCTTCACGGAACGCTCTCTTCGCGTTTTCTGATATGCCGATTTGTTCTTCGATGGAACGCATCAATTTCTCGTCAGGATTCATTTCCTCACCAGTGAGCGGGTCTTTCAACTTATGCTTGTTACAAAACGCTTCAACATTATCCAAATAATTGTCCATTAACGTTTTCGCAGACTCTTCGTATGAATAAACAAAAGCTTTTTGGACTTCCTTCTTAGCAATTTCGTCAAATTCTTTGCGAGCGATTGAAATGTAATTCAAGTATTCTTCTTTGTCCTCTTTCGATATGGACGCATGCTGATCGAGCCCCTCTTTTAATGCGCGCAATACGTCTAATGCATTAATGGCATCGACTTCTTTACGGATAATGGCAGAGGAAATCCGGTTAATGACGTACCGTGGATCAATGCCGTCCATGCCTTCATTCGGGAACTCCTTCTTCAATTCTTCCAAGTCGGCGGAATTGAAACCTTCTACATTTTCCCCATCGTACAACCGCATTTTCTTGACGATGTCGATGCCTTGTTTCTTAGAAATTTTCAACCTCGTCAATACGGAGAAGATCGCTGCGACACGTAAAGCATGTGGCGCGATGTGCACGTGATGCATATCACTTTCCCGGATCATCTTCTCATAGATTTTCTCCTCTTGGCTCACTTTCAAGTTATATGGAATCGGCATAACGATGATCCGGGAATGCAACGCTTCATTCTTTTTATTGGAAATGAAAGCCCGGTATTCCGTTTCGTTCGTATGTGCAACAATTAATTCATCTGCACTGATTAACGCAAATCGCCCTGCTTTGAAATTCCCTTCTTGTGTCAACGATAATAAATGCCATAGAAATTTCTCATCTAGCTTGAGCATCTCCTGAAACTCCATCATGCCACGATTTGCCTTGTTAAGTTCGCCATCAAACCGATAAGCACGAGGATCAGATTCCGACCCGTACTGGGCAATTGTTGAGAAATCAATACTTCCCGTTAAGTCAGCAATGTCTTGTGATTTCGGATCAGATGGTGTAAACGTTCCGATTCCAACCCGTTTGTCTTCCGAGAAAAACATTCTTTCAACTAGCACATCTTCAATACGGCCATCGTACTCCGTTTCCAACCGCATTGTATTCAGTGGTGATAAACTTCCTTCAATGCGGATGCCGAACTCCTCAAAGAAGTCATCTCGTAAGTGCTCAGGGATTAAATGCAATGGATCTTCATGCATCGGACAGCCTTTAATTGCATAAACTGCGCCTTCCTCTGTTTTCGAATATTGTTCCAGACCTCTCTTTAACAACGTAACAATGGTAGATTTCCCACCACTCACTGGTCCCATTAATAACAATATCCGTTTGCGGACATCAAGACGTTTTGCCGCTGGATGGAAATATTCATTCACAAGACGTTCTACAGTGTCCTCGAGTCCAAAAATTTCATTTTCAAAAAAATGATAGATGGTATGCCCATTTTTCTTCGTTTCACCGTGACTTTTTATCATTTCATATACTCTTGAGTGCGCCGTTTGTGCAACTTCTTTCCGTTCACGCAAAATGTCCAAATACTGTGCAAAGGTACCTTCCCATTTCAGCTTGTTCTCTTCATCTCTGAATCGTTCAACCTTCTGTAAAATGTCCATTCATGTCCCTCCAATGTGGAGCTTGGTTTCATTTAGTGTATGCAAGTACGCGCCGTAAAATGAAGCAAACAAAAGAAGCTGCTAAACGAAACGACTCGTTTAACAGCCTCAACTTGTTGACAGACACGTTCATCCATTGTTGCTCGACATATTTGAAATTTTACGCCCTACATAGCTTGACAATCCGATGAATAATCTAATGCATCAGGCGTGTTGATTAACCAATTTGTAAGATATAAGACTACACAATTTCCCTTGTAATCCTTGTTATATACCGGTTTTCTCCTCGAGGCGGACGCGTTCTTACTCGGAGTCAAGTTCTTTGCTAAATTGTTTTTGGGGTATAGAAAAACTAAATGGCTGATGATTTCAACTAGCTGTTGCTTTCCGTTCCGGCGCTCGCTTTCCGCGGGCATGGCTTGAGCCTCCTCGGTCGCGAAAAGCATGCGCCCTGTGGGGTCTCAAGGCTCATGCTATTCCCGCAGGAGTCGAGCGCCTTCACTCCTAGCAACAGGTGACACTAGTTCAATAAAAGTATGTATGCCAAAAAGACCTAACAAATAACTATTTTTTCGCAAGGTCATTTGTGCTATAGTAAAGTTGTCTTGTTACGAACCAACTTTTGCTGATTCGTAATCATAAAGGATGCCATGTTGATTAAGGTGAAATGCCACTTTCAGCGACTTATTCATACATGCATCCACGGCAACCTAATGGGGCTTACCCTGGGGTTGCTTTTTAAATTGATCATAGTATTCCACAATCGTATTCTTTGTTCGCTTTCGGAGTGAAATCATGGACATCACCATTAAATATAGGATTTTTCTTAATCTCCGATTTCCTCGCTTATTGTTTCGATCCTCATACTGAAGCTTGCCGGATTGATACCTTTGAATATCAATTCCTGCGAATGCGTTTATATCTGTTTATGATTCTTAAAACGGCGGATGTCGCCTAACTCACCGATGATCCTTACTGCGGTGGTCTCCCCGATCCTGGAAACGAAAGAAGCACTTTAAAATCCACTCGTTCTTTTGATAAATTGACTATCTGCCTGATGATATCCTTTTTCTTTTCCCTAAGTTCCAGAAGGCATTTCAGTACAGGGTCTTCAGCACGCGCTGTTCCCGCAGGAAATGCCGTAACGAAGAACAGCTTTTGCGAACGAAAGCGAACCGTTTTGAGCATATCTTTGCACTACCCCGTCTTCTGCTCCAATCCTGATGAGCGTTTTATCAAGTGAGAAGCAAATAAGTTGTCGCCACAAACTAGTTGGCTGGAGTGCAGGCGCCGACTCCTGCGGGGGTATAGCACGAATGGTGAGACCCCACAGGGAGCGAAGCGGACGAGGAGGCTCACCCGTGCCCCGCGGAAAGCGTGCGCCGGAACGCAAGTCAACGGGTTCAAAGTAGTCTACTGATAAATAGATGGTTAATCAACAAACCTGCTAATGCATAACACAATCGTTAGTTACCGTCAGGATAAGTTCTCCGAAGAAAGTCGATCGATTGGTCAATCAATTGTTTCAAGACATCAACATCGATGTCAGCCACTTTATTAATATAGACACACGCTTTCCCTGATGTATGCTTCCCAAATTTCGCAAGTGTTTCTTCTCTTGCAGTGTCTCCAGGAGCAAAGTACAGGCTAATCTTTGCTTTTCTCGGAGAAAACCCGACTAACGGTGCATCTCCTTCGTGACCGGTTTTGTATACATAATGATACGATCCGAAACCGATAATACTCGGCCCCCACATTTTTGCTTCATAGCCCGTAGCTTCTGTAAAAATATCAAGGAGCTTATAGGCATCCTCACGTTTTTTCGGGTTATCCACAGCTTCAATACATTCAATCACACTATTATCAGTTTCTTTCGTTTTTAGTTCATACATTCGGTTTGCCCCTTTCATATTAACTGAATAATGCTATCACTTGAAATTCCATTGAAATTATTATAACGTTAATAGCTACAAATCCAAAACAACCCTAACTGTAAGCGCAATTTCGTGATGAATTTTTTAGTTCATGTAATCAGATTTTCACGGTCAAACTTTCTTCAATTTCAACGAAGAAAATGCATTGAATTTCCTATTTAATTAATCGGTTGTAAATTATCTTGACTCACCCTTTTTTTACTTTATAATTAGATTGATTTTATTACAATGGCAATGGTTGTCCCGTAAGATTGAGTGATGTGGAGATGCTTGAAGAGATGACAGTTTTACACATTTTACTCATCAGCAATTTTACGGTTCTTGCTAGCCTGATACCCGAATAGAAGGAGTGATAGTTGGGTTGGAAAATAAGCTGAAATTGTACGGCTTTAACAACCTCACAAAAACACTTAGCTTTAACATCTATGATGTAAGCTATGCAAAAAGTGAGCGGGAGCAAAAAGATTATATTGCCTATATCGATGAGCAGTACAATTCTGAACGGCTGACAAACATCTTATATGACGTCACAGAAATCATTGGCGCACATGTATTGAATGTGAGTAAGCAAGATTACGATCCGCAAGGCGCTAGTGTCACAATCCTAATTACGGAAGAGACATTACCTGTCGCTTTAATAGACGAATCGTGTAATCGAGGGGCAATCGATATTTTAAAAACCCGGGATTCGGTTGTAAGTCATTTAGACAAAAGCCATGTCACCGTCCATACGTACCCTGAATACCATCCGGATAATTCTATCGCCACTTTTCGTGTAGATATCGAAGTATCCACATGCGGTGAAATCTCGCCGCTCAATGCACTTGATTATCTAATAGGAAGCTTCGATTCGGATATCATTACGACTGATTATCGGGTCCGTGGGTTTACACGCGATGACAGAGGGAAGAAGTTGTTTAGAGATCATAAAATGACATCGATCCAAGACTATATCGATAGCGAAACGTTACAGAAATACGATGCCATTGATGTCAATGTATATCAGTCCAATATTTTTCATACAAAACTGCTGATTAAAGACATTAACTTACAAAATTATCTTTTCAATACGGATGTTTATGAAATCCCTCCGAAAGAGCGGTTATATATCACAAACAACTTACGTAAAGAAATGATTGAAATATTCAGTGGTTCCAATATATATGAAGAGTGAGAGGAGCGTATCATGAACATTCTTTCACAACAAAAAGCCCCAATTATGGAGGCGCTTAACAAATATAAAAAAATGAGGGTCGTTCCATTTGACGTTCCTGGCCACAAACGTGGTAGAGGGAATGAGGAATTGACCGCTTTTTTAGGCGAAAACTGTATGTCTTTTGACGTCAATTCCATGAAACCATTGGATAACCTTATTCACCCTGTTTCTGTTATTCGAGAGGCTGAAGAACTTGCTGCCGACGCATTTGGGGCGAAGCATGCCTTTTTCATGGTGAATGGAACGACATCCGCAGTGCAAGCAATGGTGATGACGGCTTGTAAAGCGGGCGAAAAGATTATTATGCCAAGAAACGTACACCGGAGTGCCATTAATGCGTTAATCATTAGTGGCGCCATTCCGGTCTATGTGAATCCGGGTTCCAAAAAAGAACTGGGCATTCCGCTTGGGATGGCGGTGGAAGACGTCAAACAAGCGATTAAAGAACATCCTGATGCGAAAGCGATTCTTATTAATAATCCGACATACTATGGAATTTGTTCCAATATGAAGGAAATTACTGCTCTCGCTCATCGTCACGGGATGCTTGTGCTTGTAGATGAAGCACATGGAACACATTTTTATTTTAGTGATGAGTTGCCTGCTTCAGCCATGTCTGTCGGTGCAGATATGGCTGCCGTTAGCATGCACAAATCAGGTGGCTCATTGACTCAAAGCTCCTTGCTGTTAATTAACAACGAAGTGAGTGAAGGGTATGTCCGACAAATTATCAACTTGACGCAAACAACGAGTGGTTCTTATTTACTCATGTCATCTCTTGATATTTCAAGAAAAAATCTCGCTTTACACGGTGAAGAAATTTTCAAGAAAGTGATGAACATGGCTCGTTATACGCGTGAGGAGATTAACAAAATTGGCGGCTACTATGCTTTTGCGGATGAGTTGAAAAATGGTGATACGATTTACGACTTTGACCTAACAAAGCTGTCTGTCCACTCTTTGGATATCGGACTCGCTGGTATCGAAGTGTATGATATTTTACGCGATGAATACGACATTCAGATCGAGTTCGGAGACATCGGCAACTTCCTTGCGTACATATCCGTTGGCGATCGTCATTTAGACTTGGAGCGCCTCGTCTCCGCACTCGCAGAGATTAAAAGGCGCTATAGCACCGACAAAAGTGGCTTATTCGATCATGAATACATTAAACCACAAGTCGTTTACACTCCTCAAAAAGCGTTCTATGCTCCAAAAGAAACATTGCCGATGGCGCAAAGTGTTGGCCGTATTTCAAGTGAATTCGTCATGGCGTATCCACCGGGCATTCCGATTCTTGCGCCTGGTGAACGAATTACAGGTGAAATTCTTGAGTATATCCAGTACTGCAAGGATAAAGGAAGTTTCATGACAGGGACGGAAGACCGGGAAATCGAGCATATCAATGTCGTAAAGGAGTCTGAGCAATGAAATTATGGTTTACTGAAAATCACTCGCCCAATGTGACATTTTCCATGAAAGTCGATGAACATTTGTACACTGGTAAAAGTGAGTTCCAAAAAATCGACATCTTGCAAACAGCAGAATTCGGACGGATTTTAACGTTAGATGGTCTTGTAATGGTAACCGAGAAAGACGAATTCATTTACCATGATATGATTACGCACGTTGCAATGGCGACGAACCCGTCCATTAAAAAAGTGCTCGTTATTGGTGCTGGAGATGGCGGAACAGTCCGCGAACTGACGAAGTATGCCACCATTGAACATATTGATATGGTTGAAATTGATAAAATGGTCGTGGATGTGTGTAAGGAATACTTGCCGCAAACAGCATCGAAGTTAGAAGATCCACGTGTTCATTTACATTTTGAAGACGGATTGAAATTTATCCGTTCAAAAAATGATGAATACGATTTAATCATTGTCGACTCCACTGATCCATTCGGACCGGGTGAAGGGCTATTCACGAAGGAGTTTTATGGCAATTGCTACAAAGCGCTTAATGAGGAAGGAATTTTAGTCAATCAACACGAAAGTCCGTTTTATGAAGAAGATGCTTTAGGCATGCAGCGTGCGCATCAGCGGATTATCGGTTTCTTTCCGATTTGCAAAGTGTACCAAGTCCATATTCCAACCTATCCATCCGGCCATTGGCTATTCGGATTTGCTTCTAAAAAGTTTGATCCGATAAAAGATTTGCAAGCGGATGATTGGAATAATCTTGGGTTGCAAACGAAGTATTACAACACGGACGTCCATGTCGGATCGTTTGCCTTACCTAATTACGTAAAGGAGCAATTGGAAGATGTTGAATAGAAATGTTGAAACATTCATTGGCTGTGACAATGAATATGATGAGTCTGGCATTGTGATATTTGGTGCTCCTTTCGATTCCACTACGTCTTTTCGTCCAGGTACCCGTTTCGCTAGCAAAGCGATGCGTGGAGAATCTTTCGGAATCGAAACGTATAGTCCCTACCAAGATAAAGACTTAGAAGATATGAACGTCTTTGACGGCGGGGATTTGGAGTTAAGCTTCGGAAACACCGAAAGAGCTTTAGGCCAAATCGAAGCGTTTACGAGCAAAATTGTGAAAGACGGCAAAATACCTTGCATGATTGGTGGAGAGCACTTAGTGACGCTTGGATCAGTTCGCGCTGTTGCTGAACAGTATCCAGATTTGCACATCGTACAATTCGATGCTCATGCCGATTTGCGGGACGAGTACCTTGATGAGAAACTTTCACACGCATCCGTCATCCATCGCGTATGGGATATTGTCGGAGATGATCGGATCTTCCAATTTGGAATCCGCTCCGGTGATCGTAGCGAGTTTGAGTGGGGCAAAGACCATGTATACACAAACAAGTTCAACTTTAATGGCTTAGAAGACATTGTTGAGAAGTTGAAAGGGAAACCTGTGTATTTAACAATCGACTTGGATGTGTTAGACCCTTCGGTTTTCCCAGGGACAGGTACACCAGAAGCTGGCGGTGTTTCGTTCATGGATTTATTGCAAGGGATCTTGACGGTCAGTGAATTGAATATCGTCGGTTGTGATGTGAACGAATTATCACCGGTCTACGACCAAAGTGGCGTTTCAACTGCCGTCGCTTGTAAAGTACTTCGTGAATTACTATTGGCAATTCATAAACAAAAATAATTATGGGTGGTGTTTTGATTGGGTAAAGCGTTAATTATTGGTGCAGGTGGAGTAGCAAGTGTAGTTGTTCATAAATGTTGTCAAGTTCCGGATGTGTTTGAAGAGATTTGTATCGCAAGCCGAACAAAATCAAAATGTGATGCGTTAAAAGAAAAGCTTGATGGTGGGCGTACGAAAATCCAAACGGCACAAGTGGATGCTGACAATGTGGACGAACTCATCGAATTAATTAACGATTTCAAACCGGAAATCGTCATTAACGTTGCACTTCCATATCAAGATTTAACAATCATGGATGCATGTCTTGCAACAGGTGTGCATTACTTAGATACAGCAAACTACGAACCGTTGGATACTGCGAAGTTTGAATATAAATGGCAATGGGCGTACAAAGAGAAGTTTGAGCAAGCTGGACTTACAGCACTATTAGGTAGCGGCTTTGATCCTGGTGTAACTGGTGTATTCTCTGCGTATGCACAGAAGCATTATTTTGACGAAATCCATACGATCGATATCGTAGATGCAAATGCAGGTGATCACGGGTATCCATTTGCAACAAACTTCAACCCGGAGATCAACATCCGTGAGATTACAGCGAACGGTCGTTATTGGGAAAACGGTGAGTTCATCGAAACACCGCCACTTTCTGAAAAACGTGTGTACGATCTTCCTGAAATCGGACCAAAAGATGTGTACCTTCTCTATCATGAAGAATTAGAATCATTAGCTGTTAACATTAAAGGGATTAAGAAAATCCGTTTCTGGATGACATTCTCCCAAAACTATTTGACACATTTGAAAGTGCTTGAAAATGTCGGAATGACATCGATTGAACCAATTGAATTCGAAGGACAACAGATTGTCCCATTGCAGTTTTTGAAGGCGATCCTTCCTGACCCGGCTTCTCTTGGACCACGCACAAAAGGAAAAACGAACATCGGCTGTATTTTCCAAGGCGTTAAAGACGGCGAAGAGAAAACGTATTATGTATACAATATTTGTGATCACCAAGAATGTTATCGCGAAGTCGGTTCCCAAGCGATTTCTTATACAACAGGTGTTCCAGCCATGATCGGTGCAATGCTCATTATGACGGGTGCATGGAAAAAACCAGGCGTGTTCAACGTTGAAGAGTTCGATCCAGATCCGTTCATGGATGCATTAAACAAATACGGACTTCCTTGGCAAGAAGATTTCAATCCTGAACTAATCGACTGATGGGAGGCATGCAAACAATGAAATTGAATTTCGATCCAAACGCTGTTCCCTCCCCTTCCTATGTTGTGGATGAAGCATTGCTTATCAAAAACTTGGAGTTGCTCAAGTCGGTCATTGACAGAACCGGTTGCAAAATCTTGCTCGCACAAAAAGGGTTTTCGATGTTTTCCGTCTATCCGCTCATCGGCAAGTATTTGAATGGTGTTACTTCAAGTGGGTTGTTAGAGGCGAAACTAGGGTACGAGGAAATGGGGAAAGAAGTGCATACGTATGCACCTGCTTTTTCGGAAGTGGATTTTGATGAAATCCTTTCCTACTCTGACCACTTAGTGTTCAATACGTTTGAACAATGGCGACGTTTCCGCGACAAAGTGAAAAACTATCCGAAGCAGATTGAATGCGGCATTCGCATCAACCCAGAATACTCGGAAATCGAAGTCGATATGTACAACCCTTGCTTTACGAATTCTCGGTTTGGTGTGACGCTTGAAAACTTCGAACCGGATGAGTTGGAAGGCATTAGCGGATTGCATTTCCATACGATGTGCGAACAAAACTCCGATACACTGGCACGTACAATCAAAGTTGTTGACGAGAAGTTCGGCAAGTATTTACACGGCATGAAATGGATTAATTTCGGTGGTGGTCATCACATTACACGACCTGATTACGATATCGAAACCCTTATTGAATCTATCTTGTTCATGAAAAATAAGTATGACTTGGATGTGTACTTGGAGCCGGGCGAAGCGGTTGCCCTTAACACGGGTTTCCTCGTATCGACCGTGTTGGATACAATGCACAACGGCATGCCGATAGCAATTGTTGACACTTCCGCATCTTGTCATATGCCAGATGTATTGGAAATGCCATACCGGCCGGAAATCGTCGGAGCAGGCGTCGCAAATGAAAAAGCAATTACGTACCGATTAGGCGGACCAACATGTCTTTCGGGGGATGTCATCGGTGATTATTCATTTGACGAACCGTTACAACCTGGCGACAAACTCGTATTTTGTGACATGGCCCATTACTCGATGGTGAAAAACAATACGTTCAATGGCATGAACTTGCCGTCTATCGTATTAAATACGGTGAATGAAGGACCAAAAGTCATTAAGTCATTTAACTACGAAGATTTTAAGGAACGGTTGTCCTAACGGATTACATGGCTACAAAGAGGTGATCTTGCTTCTTTGTAGCCTTTTTTCAATGCTCAAACGTTTACAACGGGCCTACGATATCTTCCGCTACAGTTAAGCCTTCCAATTTTGTTGAACCAAAAATGAGCAGGAGCAAGAAGAGCACGAGAATCACTTTATTGATAAAGGATGGAGCGTCAAATTCTTTTTTCTCAACCATTACTGTCCCTCCTCCTCACTGTTCATCCGTTTTTTAATTCCTTCAAACACTTCATCCATTGTCAAATCACCGTTTGCTGCCAAGAAATCCGTTAACGTATTCACTTGATCGGCTTTAGATGATTTGAATTCACCTAACAAAGATACATAAATGATTGGCTGACTTCTATAAATTTGTACGGAGTCCACTTTTAGTTTGCCGAGTAAAAGAAGCGTTGCTGCAATGATTTCAATGTCTTTTCCTTTTAAGAGGTCACTAATTGTATAGGATGATTTTCCATGTTGCTGAAAATGGTTATACATTCGTTCACTCACCTTTTGCTTCCTTTCTATACTATATGGAAAAGCAGGATGGATTGTTCAATCATTTGATTTTTCATAAACGCTCCTTTACAATGAACTTCCACTATATCTTACGCAATAGTGAAAACAATTCGCATCGAGGTGTTCATCATCATGAAAAAACGACTAGCCTTATTTTGTGGTGCTCTCCTGCTCGCGGGATGTGCAAATGACAACGCAGAAGAACAAGTGAAACCTGACTCCGCCCTAGAAAGCAATGAACAGGCTGAATCACCATCCAAAGACGTTGAAACAAACACGAGTGCAGATCATGTGGCTGACTTGACTGATTATGAAGAATACGATGTTCTGTCAAGCGAAATTGACGTAGATGCCTACATAGCAAGTGTTGTGGAGGACAATGAAGGAAAGCGAGTCATCCTGTTTTCCAATGAAGTCGGAGAGAAAATCTATAAAAGTATTTTCGTTAAACACGATCAACGCCTAAAAATTATCGACTTACACGATGATGGCCTACTATTTAACGACACTATCAACGAATGACAAAGAAAGCCCTACGTCTCTGCAGCCTTTAGAAGCAGAGATGTAGGGCTTGTTTATGTTTGGATTAAGTTGACCTTATTGGTTGTAGAGTTGTAGAGTGGTCGTTCATCATCTTAGCAGAAATGACCTTATTGGTCACTTAACATTGCATCTAAAAAGTCCTCTGAAACATAGGTCTTATTCCCACCAATTAATTCCGGTGCGATTGCAAATTGTCGAAGGCTTTTATTTAGACCATACTTCTTTTCTCCACGTGTAATCGTGAAAGAACGGTTTTCCTTCTTTACGAGCGCTCCATTGATATGCCCTTGAGATACGACTGTGTAGCCTAGAGCCTCTGCAACTTTGCGCAGTGGAATCATTTTGACCCCGTCTTTCATGTAGTGATCCGCTTTAATGATTTTGTTAACAGTTGCTTCTTCAGATTGTTCCAATGGATCCAAAGCAATCACTTTTGTTGGTGTCGTTTGTGGCGGAATGCTTCTCGTTGTTGCTGTATAAAATACCATCAGCTCTTTCCCTTTCAAATCAGCTTTCCCAATCGCTTTGCCCTGTTGGTTTTGGAGGACTGTATCTCCCGCAATCGTCAATTTCAATTCTTTATCTAAACTAAGGAATTCATCATCGAATTTGTTTACCTTTACGTTTTGACCATTTTCATCTTTTACAACGACAAGTTCAGGTGTGTATTGCGCAGGATAGATTAAAATCATCGGTTTGTTTTTGTCATAATAGGCTTCCACATGCATTCCCTTTTTCAAACGATCGCTCGCAATCGTTGCTGTCGTTTTGTTGCTCAATAAGTATGATTTTTCGTTGATGATTAAAACTTCTTCAATTCCTTCCTCATTTTCAATTGTTACTCTCAAAGAACTTTTAGATGCTTCGACTGCTGTAATGACACCACTCGCTTTCATATAATCACTGGCGTGTTCAGCTTGCTCTTTGCTCACTTGTACGTTTGCCTCCTTTGCTGATACCGAGTGAGCGACAACTGGGCTTCCTGCTAGAAGTACGGTTAATGCCACTGCTCCTAATTTTTTCATCTCTTTCTCTCCTGACATTAGGTATTCACTGATTAGACGGAAAACATTGCTAAAAGTTACAACTCTTTTTTCAAATATGTATAGCAATATTCAATTTCGTGAATGTTAGAAATGACTATCAAAAAAGGGAGTGCACAGCATGTTGGAATTGCAAACAGAATTGGAAGGAAAAAGAACCCATTTTGGAGAATTCCTTAATTTGATTGAGCCCAAAGGCTATCATTTAGGCGGCGGATGGGATTACCATTCAGGTTGTTTTGACTCTATATTACATCGTGAAGGTGGAGAAACCATCTATTTGCGTATGCCCTTCTTAGTTCGTGACGGGATACTAGATGACCAATATGCAGGTATCGAATTTACAAAGCCTTATGTCATTAAACATGTCGTTAACGTTGGACTAGACAGTGACATGAGTTCACTCGGCACCGCTACGTTTAACCAATTCCAAGAGCCGATCGACAAAGACGCAACAATACACGATAAAAGCAAATGGGCATTAGCCGGCGAGCAAGCAATTGAAGAAATTATCCCGTATTTGCAGTGAAGGTTGAATTGAAGAAAATGCGAAAGAGGAACTCCCACAATAAGGAATTCCTCTTTAACGTTTATTACGAAATAATTTTCCGATCTTTTCCGGCTTGCATGCCACATAAGAACAGTAGCAATGATCCGATCAGGAAGATGAACATAGAGCTGTTCCATGAGCCAGTTAAATCATGTAGAAAACCGAATAGAACTGGTCCACTGGCCGCGAGCAAGTACCCGTATGACTGCGCCATGCCAGATAAAGTAGCGGCTTCCATATGTGTTTCCGTTCGGAGCGTGAAGAACATCATCGACAGCCCAAAAGATGAACCGCCAGCAATACCGATAGCCACCATCCAAAGAGCTGTAAAAGATGAACCTCCACTTAACCAAACCCCACCATATCCAATTAAGTAAAGGGCAACAATTCCCACTACAATGCTGCGTTGGTCTTTCACTTTTCCAGCAAGTATCGGAATGATGAATGTCATCGGCAATTGCGAGAATTGTAACAAAGATAACATCCATCCCGCTTGAGCGGCACTCATCCCCCCACTCGTAAGCATTTCAGGCATCCACGCAGAGGTCGAATAAAACAATAACGATTGCAATCCCATGAAGAATGTGACCGCCCAAGCAATTGGGGAACGCCAGAAAGGATTGCCTTTGTTCGCTGTTCCAGTAGATGGTTTTGCTTGAATGTCCATTTTTCTTCTCAACTGTGGAAGCCATAAAAAGATGGCGAGTCCGGCTAATAGCGCCCATATTGCTAACGCCCCTTGCCAACCGAATTTTGTCTGTTCCACAATTGGCACACTAATTCCCGAAGCAATTGTTGCAGAAATGTTCATCGATACTGAATAGATACCTGTCATTAATCCAATCTGAAGCGGGAAATTCAGTTTTAATAAGCCTGGCAATAACACGTTTCCAAATGCGATTGCGACACCTATTAAAAATGTCCCGATTAATAATAAGGGAATTGCTCCAATAGATCGGATAACAATGCCTATCGTGAGTAGACAAAGCGATACAAACAATGTCAGCTCCATACCGAACCGATTTGCCAGTTTAGGCGCAAAAGGTGAAATGATTGCAAAAGCTAATAATGGAATGGTTGTTAAGAAACCTGCTAACACGTTCGACATGTTCAAGCTATCTCGGATTGGCCCTATAATTGGTCCAACTGAAGTTAAGGGTGATCGAAGGGTTGAAGCGATGAAAACAATGCCGATCACTAAAAGCCATGTCTGCTTTGTAAATGTAAGTTTTCTAGAATGATGTTGAGCATCCATGACATCTCCTCCTCTTTCTTTTTGAATTCACTCTAATTTAAATGATCTCTGAATAGTATCCACCAACATTTTAGAGGATTCATACCACATTATATAAATGCTTAAAGAGCATATCATATGGACACATTTCTTAAAAGAATTGAAATGATGCACGTTAAATTTAGTAGTATTCAGAACACTCTTCCCCATACAAAAACGGATCCCCCCAGTCCGTGAGATCCGCCTTGTATGTACCTTTATGTTCTTGTTTGTTGAATAGTGTTTCACCGAAGCACCTTAATTCAATAAAGTCATTACGTCAAACTTGGTTCAAGCAAAATGGCCGTTAGCCGTTCGATTGCTACGTCAATCTCTTCATTCGTCACAGTTAGTGGCGGTAGCAAGCGGATAACGTCCTGACCCGCTTGAACAAGCAGTAATCCATTCTGTTCAGCCTGTTGGATAAAAGGTGCGACATCTTCCGTACATGCAATGCCGACTAATAACCCTTTCCCGCGGACACTGAATCGCTCTGCTGGCAAAACGGCTGTCAGCTTCTGTTTCATGTACGCTTCTTTTTGCTGCACTTCCTTTAAAAACGATTCGTCAAACACATGATCAACGACCGTTTGCGCGACAGCTACAGCCAACGGATTGCCACCGAATGTCGTACCGTGTGTACCTGGTCCGAAGGCTTCACCTAATTTCTCATGTCCAAGCATTGCTCCAATAGGGAAACCGCCCCCTAACCCTTTCGCAAGTGTGAGGATATCCGGCTCCAAGCCAGTTTGCTCAAACGCATAGCGTGTTCCCGTCCTTCCGATTCCGGTTTGTACTTCGTCAACAATGCAAAGGATCTCCTTCTCTTTACATAGCCTTTGAATTGTAGAAGCAAACTGTGGAGTAACGGCATGTACCCCACCTTCCCCTTGAATCACTTCCAACATGATTGCCGCTACATCTTCATCAATCGCTTGTTCTAATGCAGTACAGTCATTGAATGGGATGGTTATAAACGTTTCAAGCATCGGACCAAAGCCTTGCTTCACCTTTTCTTGCCCAGTTGCGGCCATGGCCCCGAATGTGCGTCCGTGAAATGATTGTTCAAACGTGATGATGGCGTGCTTACCTGTATGTTTCCGTGCCAGTTTAATGGCTGCTTCATTCGCTTCTGCTCCACTGTTACAAAAGAACGCTTTTGAAAAAGGCGTATGTTGCACAAGTGAATGTGCCAATTTTTCCTGTTCAGGGCTTTCAAACAAGTTTGACGTATGCCAAAGCTTCTCGCTTTGTTTCGTAAGTGCCTGCACAATTGACGGGTGCGCATGCCCTAAACTGACGACCGCAATCCCACTTGTAAAGTCTAGGTACTCTTTTCCATTCGCATCGTATATATACGTACCTTTTCCCTTCACAAGATGAACGGATCGTCTTGCATAGTTGTTGAACAACGTACTCAACTGAACACCTCCTCAATTTCAATGACAGTTCCCTCAAGTTGCTGATCAACAATATGCACCGCAGGAATACCTGCTTCTAGGCATGTAAGCGCGGCTTCCACCTTCGGAATCATGCCACCATAAATTGCTCCTTCCGTGATCCATTTTGCAAGTAGTGAAGGTGTTGCGGCATGTTGTTTAGCATTCCCGACATGAATTCCGGGCGTATCAGTGACGAGCATTAAACTTTTTGCCCCAATCGCAAGTGCAACTTCACTGGCGACTGTATCAGCATTAATGTTCAGCGCTTTTCCTTCAGCAGATGCACCGATGCACGAAACAACTGGCAATATGCCTGCTTTAAGAAGCGTATCGAGTAAATGTGCATTCACTTTTTCAATTTTGCCGACAAGGCCATATCTTGCCTCATCCAACAATGAACACGTCAGCAACTTTCCATCAAAACCACTCAGTCCGATTGCTGGAATGCCCTCCTTATTTAACTGATGGACAAGTACCGTATTCACATCGCTAATTAACACGTGCTTAATGACGTCGCTCGATTTTTCACAAGTCACCCGTAATCCATTGTCAATTTTGCTTTCTATTCCGGCGTTTGCTAGCGCAGCGTTAATCGATGGGCCACCTCCATGGACGATAACCACATCATAACCATCCTGTTGAAGCTGATGGAATTGCTCAAAAAACGTCGTACATAACCCTTCTAACATACTTCCACCTAACTTAATGACAATCCGTTTACGAGCGATATGATGCGTTGATTTGGACGTAGTCATAAGTCAAATCACACCCCCATGCGATTCCTTTACCGTTACCATTATTTAACTCGACATGTATTTTCACTTCTGGCTGCTTTAAGTAAAGCATGACAAGTTCTTCTGAAAATACGACAGGTTCACCATTTGTTACGACAACATGCTCCCCAATTTTTATTGTAATTGTATTTGGATTAACCGCTGCACCGCTATAACCGATTGCAGCAATGACACGCCCCCAGTTGGCATCGCATCCAAATACAGCGGTTTTAACGAGCGGTGAGCCGACGACCGTTTTAGCAATTTTTCTTGCTTCACTAGCTGTTACCGCACCTGACACTTCCACTTCAATCAGTTTTGTTGCCCCTTCCCCGTCTTTCGCAATCATCTTCGCGAGATCTTGGGAAACTGTATGCAGTGCTTGGATGAACGCTTCCCAATCCGGATGATCAGGGTGTAACGGTTCATTGCCCGCCTTTCCGTTTGCGAGCACCAATACCATATCATTCGTCGACGTATCCCCATCGACAGTAATTGCATTAAACGTAACGTCTGTTATGGCTTTTAATGCATTTTGTAAATAATCGGATTCAATTGCTGCATCCGTCGTAATGAACCCGAGCATTGTTGCCATATTCGGCTCGATCATGCCAGAGCCTTTAGCCGTTCCTGCCACAATTACTTCTTTCCCATCGACTTCCGTTCGATACGCAGTGTTTTTCGTCACCGTATCCGTCGTTAAAATGGCTTGTGAAAATTGAATGGAGCCTTCAAGACTATCGACCGGATTCAATTTCTCAATTCCCGCTAGGACAGGTTCCATGTTCATTTTTTCCCCGATGACACCTGTCGAAGCAACACCGACTAATGAAGAGGAAATCCCGAACTTCTCAGCGGTCTTTTCTTGCATCAGCAACGCGTCTATCATGCCTTGCTTACCGGTACATGCATTGGCATTGCCGGAATTGACGATTACAGCTTGCATCTGCTTTTGTTGTTGGACCACTTCTTTCGTCACGATGAGAGGGGCAGCTTGTATCGCATTCGTCGTAAATACCCCTGCCACACTTGCAGGCACTTCACTTACTAACACCGCCAAGTCGTATTTCTTATGTTTTAATCCACAATGGATGCCAACTGCTTTAAACCCTTTTGGCGTTACAATATTCTTCCCTGCAACGCGCTTTAGTTGTTGAACTGCTACTGCCATACAATTTCCTCCCTCTATGTTCGTGTCACTTCAATACGGAACTTCTTCAATCACATGATTCTTCTTTAAAAATCATCGGGTGCTTCATTAAATGAATAAAGGTACATGCGTGAGACCGGTTGTTTCATCCAATTCCATCTGTATATTCATGTTTTGGATTGCTTGCCCAGCGGCGCCTTTCACGACATTATCAATGACTGAAATAATTGTCGCCCGATTCGTCCGGCGATCCAATTTCACGTGAATATCACAGAAGTTCGATCCATAAACTTGTTTCGTACAGAATTTCTTGGCATCTTGCATCACTCTGACAAACGGGCTTGATTGATACGTCTCCTGTAAACAATTTAGCAAATCCTCTTCCGTAATCCCTTCATAAACGGGTGCATAACTCGTTGTCATAATTCCACGCGTCATCGGCACTAAGTGTGTTGTAAATGTCACGGCAATTGATGCATTCGCAAACTGCTCAATCGCTTGCTCAATTTCCGGGATATGCTGATGTGCATGAATCTTATAGATTGAAAGGTTTTCATTCGTCTCACTAAAATGCGTCATTTGACTCGGTGTATTCCCTGCACCCGACACACCACTTTTCGCATCAATTACCAATTGTGTTGGGTCAATTAACCGTTCTTTAATAAGTGGCAATAAAGAAAGGAGCACCGCAGTCGGGTAACAACCCGGATTTGCGAGGAGACGAGCTTGTCGGATTGCATCCCTGTTCCACTCCGTTAATCCATATGTCGCTTGTTCAATCACTTCGATCGGCGCAGGCTCTTTCTTGTACCAGTGCTTATAGACAGCTGGGTCCTTTAATCGAAAATCACCGGACAAATCGATGAGCCGCCGTTCCTCACTGATGAGTGGAGGCAGTAACTCACTTGTCACGCCAGCAGGGGTACTTGCAAAAACGACATTACAACTACTTAACGAGTCTTCATTAATTCCTTTTAGTGCACGGTCATACAATGTTAACGTATGAGGATATTTCGCTGAGAACATAGACCCTTCTTCCGACGAAGTGAATAAATCAATTTGTTCGACTTCCGGATGCTGATGTAGCAAACGGATTAGTTCGAGCCCGCCATACCCAGAAGCACCAACGATTCCAATCTTCATAACGGCCACCCCTTTTATCGTTAGACCTAGTATACGTATGCATATTTATAAAGTCAACTGTATTTTTATAAGTTTATAGATTTTTTATTTGTGAATTAATCCTTTCATAGTTTTGTAACGCAAGCGAATATGGTATACTGAATTTATTATCTGGTACTAATATAAGGTGATAGGTTTTTTACCGATTGAGGAGGCTATTATGGAAGACTTATTGAAGTTAAAAGGGAAAAATATTGTAGTCATGGGTGTAGCGAACGAACGAAGCATCGCATGGGGCGTCGCTAAATCACTGTTTGAAGTTGGTGCAAACGTCATTTTCACGTACCGTAAAGAACGCTCTCTTGCAAAACTTGAAAAAGCATTAGATAGCAATGGACTAGCAGCAAAAATGATTGTCCAATGTGATGTCAATGAAGATGAAAGCATCCAACAAGCATTCGCTACAATTGGTGAACAACTCGGAACGATCCACGGACTCGTCCACTCTGTCGCTTTCGCGCATGCAGAAGACCTTCACAACGATTTCGTTGAAACAACAAGAAGTGGTTATGCATTTGCCCAAGATTCAAGTGCTTACTCCCTTGTCGCAACTGCACGGGAAGCTCGTAAATACATGACTGACGGTGGATCCATCATTACGATGAGTTATTTAGGAGCTGAGCGCGTCCTTGACGGATACAACGTCATGGGTGTGGCAAAAGCTGCACTAGAAGCATCCATGCGCTACCTAGCAAACGATTTAGGAAAAGACGCAATCCGCGTAAATGCAATTTCTGCCGGTGCTGTCCGTACGCTTTCTGCAAAAGGTGTGCCTTCCTTCAACACGATCCTAGGTCAAATTGAAGAAAAAGCTCCATTAAAACGCAATATTACAAATGAAGAAGTCGCGAAAATGTCCATCGCCATGCTAAGCGACCTGTCCAGCGGCGTAACTGGTGAAGTCATCTACGTCGACGCAGGTTATCATATTATGGGATAAAGAAAAAGAAGCCGTTGGGGCTTCTTTTTTTGATGGGTTAAAAAATTGTAGTAATTAGGCGTATACCGAGTGAACTCAAAGCTCGAAAATGTTCGTTAGAATTGTGAAAGTGATTGATAGAATCATCAAACTGAACGATAGAACGTGTCAAGTGATTGATAGAAAGGCTAATTTGATTGATAGAAAAAATGGTGCGCAACGCAGAACTGATTATTTTATATTTTGAATCAAAACCATCCAATTTTGTAACTTCCACAAGTCAAAATCGTCCTACTAGTGAGGTGATGACATTGAAAAGTAAGCCGATTTACGTGGAAATTGACATTCAAGCATCAATGGATGATGTGTGGCATGCTACGCAACAACCTGACTTGCATGCAAAATGGGATGTTCGGTTTTCGTCCATCACGTATTTGCCGAAACAAGCTGATGAACCGCAAGCTTTCACTTATGAGCGGCGTGTTGCTCCTTTTCTTACGGTAAAAGGCTGGGGGAAGAGTTCGGGGGCTACTAACAATTCAAATGGCTCACGGTCATCCGCTCTTCATTTTGGGACTGACCAATGGTTTTCCCCTATCCGAGAAGGGAGAGGGTTCTGGAAGTATGAGCCGATGGAAGGGGGCGTGAAGTTTTTAACACAGTATGATTATGAACCGAATTTTTCTTCATTCGGAAAAATTATCGATCGAAGCTTATTCAAGCCAATGATGGGGTGGGCAACTGCGTTAAGTTTTGATGTCTTAAAAAGATGGCTTGAACAGGGGGAGGCTCCTCGCTCGCAATACATACGATTTTTTTACTCATATGGTCTCGCCCTATTGTTTGCATTTGTATGGATGTACCAAGGACTCATCCCCAAAATACTCGCCAAACATCCTGAAGAAATGGCGATGGTGGCAAGCGCGTTTTCCACTAGTCCAACGCAAACTTCGTCAATTGTGTTTGGCATTGGGATTGTCGAAGTGCTCTTCGGATTGCTTTGGCTGTTCTATCGAGAGAAAAAGCACTTATTTGCGTTACAGCTTGCAGTTTTTCCGTTATTGACAATTGCTGCAATTGGAGCTGTTCCAGAGACTGCAGTTCATCCGTTCAACCCGATTACTTTCAATTTGGCTTTACTTACCCTATCAATAATTGGCTATTTTAGTAGTGGTGATGTTCCTACCGCTAAAAGTTGCAAAAGAAAAAGGTGATTCGACAATGTCTATCTACAAACATCTTTTAGGTGATGACTTCACTAAACTGCATCCTATGCTGCAAAAGCGTTATCACATTGAACCGGATACCCCTTTTCACGGAAAGGGTACAATGACAGCTATTACAGGCGGTCCAAATTGGCTGTATCCTCTTTTCAAATTAGGAGTCGGCTGGAAGCTATTATTTCCTGAACGAGGAACGAACATCCCTTTTACGATTACAAACAGTGCGCGATTCGGCGCAAATGGAGAGGCGCAAATTCATTGGGAACGGGTTTTTCATTTTGGGTCTACGCGTCGATATTTCAATGCATTAATGAGTTTGGATAGGAAACGTGGGATCATTAAAGATTATCTCGGAGAACCTGCATTGCTGTATGCAGACTTGGCGTTTATTGTAAAAGATGATGGCGCGCTCACGATTCAATCTTTGCAACAACGACTCGTACTCGGAAAGTTGGAAATTCCACTTCCTCGATTGTTGCAAGGCTTGGCGACGGTAACCGAAAGCTATGACGAAGAACAGGAAATGTATCGCATCGCTGTAACTGTTCGGAATCCTTTGATTGGCAATCTATTTTCGTATGAAGGGGAGTTTGTTCAACATGCGTAAATTTGCTTTCTTTCATAGCTTTTTATTTATCGTTATCGCATTCCTTTCAAAAGATCCTTGGCCCTATCTCTTATTAACAGTTGCTCAACTTGTCTATGTGCCGATTGCGTTGAAGATGGTCATGAACAAGTCAGATTGGTTTTCCAAATACTATTCTTTTTTTAGCATTCCTGCCTATGTGTCAATCGCGATTTTACAAACAACAACACCAACATTTCCCGCACTATTCGCTTTCATCTATTCTGCATTTACCGTTTGTATCGCTCTGTATGGATTGACAAGATTTTTGAAAAGGGGTTTTACGAACTGTGAAGAATTCGCGATTGACCTCGGTATGATGTATATCGCTTTAGGAGGAGGCTGGTATTTCGCCTATATTGCTGGAATAGATACAGGTTTTACACCACTAATCACTTGGTTAACCGGTATTCATTTTCACTATTCCGCTTTTCTATTGCCCATTTTCATCGGTTTGGTAGGCAGATTGTATAAGGCCCGTTCGTACCGATTTTTTAGTACGTTATTGCTCGTTGCTCCTATGATCGTGGCAATCGGCATCACTTTTTCGAGATGGATTGAATTGTTTGCAGTCCTTTTATACATCGTCGGGTTAGCGGGAATGATTGGAATTGCATGGCGTGCACGTTTTACAAGCCGTATGCAAAAATGGCTACTCGTCACGTCGTTCACTTCTTTAGGCGTCACAATCATTTTTTCGCTTCTCTATGTGCTAGGCAATGGCTTCGGACTCACGTCGATTACAATCGACTTTATGCTCCGATTTCATGGTGTTTTGAATTGCATTGTCTTTGCACTGCTAGGTATTATCGGTTGGTCTTTGGCCATTCCACATTCCAACGTCCACAGACCCTCATTTTCAGTTAGTCGTATTAGAGGCAAACAATCGGTGACGAAACTTGCCGTGGCCGGGGAACAACGTGGCCTTGTAGATGCAATGGGGATCTACAACTTAGACATTGCCCCTACTATAGCCGATTTCTATGAAAACACGACGGACTATCGTCTATTTGCAACCGTTCGATGGAAAAAGTGGTTCAAACCGTTTGCTTTTATCTATTCATTCATTAGCCGTAAAACGGAGCAAATCAATTTACCCCTTCATGCAAATGAAATCGAAATGACTGGTGAAATTGTATCTGTGGATGAAATGGACGGCCGCATCAAGCCCCGCGCATGGATTCGGAAGATTGAGGATGAAATGACTTTCATTGCAATTTACTCCTATCACGAAAAGAACGACGGAAAGGTATTTATGAATATTGCGTTACCCCTCCCCTTCTCTACAATGACAGGTGTTTTGGAAGTCAGAACCGTCGGCGAAAGTTTGCAGCTCACGAGCAAAAGATCAGATGCCGCTTCCGACGCAGGCATTTACTTATCATCCAGATGGGGTGAGTACAGCAAACTGCCTATTGAAGAAAACTTTTTTGTGAAAGAAGGTAAGGATGGGCAATTGGTTGCGACACACAAAATGTGGTTGTTTTCCCTTCCATTCCTGACGATTGAATACACAATACAGAAAAAGTGAAAACCCACGTGTAGCCAAGATTGTCTTGGTCTCACGCGGGTTTTTTCATTTTTCGAGTGATTTATTCACCAATTTCCTTCATCAAACCTTTATTTCCTTTTGTTAAAATGTTTTCATAGTCAATATAGGTGTAAATATCATCTGCAATATGCTGGCTGAATTGAGCGAGCTCTTGTACAGTCAACTCTTCAATCGCTTTCTTTTCTTTTTCACAATAAATGATGATTTTCCCTACAATTTCATGGGCATCGCGGAATGCAGTCCCTTTGCTCACTAAGTAATCCGCCACTTCCGTTGCATTCAGGAATCCGGCTTTAATCGCCGCTTTCATGTTTTCTTCATTGACCGTCAGCGTGTCAATCATCTTCGACATGATTTCCATACAATCCAAGACGGTATCCAGCGCATCGAAAAATTGTTCTTTGTCTTCCTGCATGTCTTTGTTATACGTTAACGGCAACCCTTTTAAGGTTGTTAATAAAGCGAATAATGAGCCGTATACGCGACCTGTCTTCCCTCTTATTAATTCCGCTGCATCGGGATTTTTCTTCTGTGGCATAATACTGCTTCCTGTTGAATAAGCATCCGCCATTGTGATGAACTTGAATTCTTGGCTACTCCACAAAATCAATTCTTCACTTAAACGGCTTAAATGCATCATGATGATGGAGAAATCAGACATCAGCTCAAGCATATAATCTCGATCACTGACACCGTCCAAAAAGTTGTCGACGGGCTTTGCAAAACGCAACAGTTCAGTCGTAACGTTTCTGTCGATTGCATGTGTCGTCCCAGCTAACGCACCACAGCCTAACGGGTTTTCATCCAATAGTTCAAGTGCGTTACTAACACGTTTTTTATCCCGCTTGAACATTTGCTCATAAGCGCCTAAATGATGGCCGAATGTCACAACTTGCGCACGTTGTAGATGTGTGTAGCCCGGCATAATGACATTGTTTGTTTTTCCTTTTTCATGTAATGAATCAATTAGCGTCTGCAAACCGTTCATCACGTCGACTGCTTTATTTTTTGCATAAAGGCGCATATCGACAGCGACTTGGTCATTCCTGCTTCGCGCTGTATGCAATTTCTTACCGGTTTCACCTATTCTTTCGGTCAAATGCATTTCAACAAATGAATGAATGTCTTCATAATCTCCTTCAATGACGAGCGCACCTGATTCAATATCTTGTAAAATGGATTCAAGGCCTTGTACTAACAGATCCCCTTCCTCCGGTGTTAGCAAGTCACAATGAACCAACATCGTAACGTGAGCAAGGCTACCCGCAATATCCTCTTTGTATAGTCGATAATCGACAGGCAAAGATGTATTGAACTGTTCCATTATTTCATCCGCACGACTAGAAAAACGTCCTCCCCAAAGCTTCATCTATAATCAACCTCTCGTATGTATTTTTATTCACTTTATTGTATTATAATGATTTGATGTATGGATTGCAATGACGCGATTGTTTTCACTTAAGTATACATTATTAGCTTTGATATGTTTGGTTTGTAACCCTGGTTACATCCTTCAAACTTTTGGTCTTCTGGTTATCTACTTGCGCAGTCCTAGAGCGTTGTCGTTCATAAGCTGCTTTTTGTTAAAAGGGACTTTTCGCTGCCTCCATGTACAAGATAACATTGATAATTCTCCATTAACGGGAAAAATATATTTCTAACTTACCGTTGTTCACGTTTTGTAGCACTGGTAGGTAGTTAGAACGCTTCTATTTGACCGTCGATCACGTTTTATAACACTGACGGGCATTTAGAACTCTTCTATTTGACCGTTACTCACGTTTTGAAGCACTGACGGGCACTTAGAACGCTTCTATTTGACCGTTACTCACGTTTCGTAGCACTGGCGGGCATTTACAACACTTCTATTTGACCGTTACTCACGTTTTGAAGCACTGACGGGCACTTAGAACGCTTCTATTTGACCATTACTCACGTTTTGTAGCACTGACGGGCACTTAGAACGCTTCTATTTGACCGTCGATCACGTTTTATAACACTGACGGGCATTTAGAACTCTTCTATTTGACCGTTACTCACGTTTTGAAGCACTGACGGGCACTTAGAACGCTTCTATTTGACCGTTACTCACGTTTCGTTGCACTGGCGGGCATTTACAACACTTCTATTTGACCGTTACTCACGTTTTGAAGCACTGACGGGCACTTAGAACGCTTCTATTTGACCATTACTCACGTTTTGTAGCACTGACGGGCATTTAGATCACTTCTATTTGACCGAGGCTTGCGTTTTGTAGCACTGACGGGCATTTAGAACGCTTCTATTTGACCGAGGCTTGCGTTTTGTAGCACTGGCGGGCATTTAGAACGCTTCTATTTGACCGTTACTCACGTTTTGTAGCACTGACGGGCATTTAGAACTCATCTCTTACAATTAAAATACCAATGTACAGTTTTTTACTTAGACAGGGGTGTTAAACCGCTTTTCATGACGCGCTAACAACCTTTTTCCTCGTCAACGTGTCATAAAATGTTTTTATCGACGCGTCAGCAAACATTTTTCACTCTAACGTTTCATTAAACCTCTTATAATGACGCGACAGCAAGTATTTTTCACTCTAAAGTGTCTTTAAACTACTTTTAGTGACGCACACCATACTTTCCTGTAACTCAATCATCCTAAAAAAACAATCAATAGCATTTCGCTTTGTCAAATTGTTGCTCGGTTACTTACATAGTGATATGCTTGTAAGACTAACCGATAAATGAGTGATCAGAATGATACTGACAATAAAAGACGCCACTAATCTAATTTTTCCAATCATCCCTTGACAGAACGTTGTCAGGGGTTTTTCTTTCCTCTAGGAAAACTTTCAACAGGAGGTTGTACAATGACAAATAAGCATTCACATTCCATCGCTTCCGTTTTTGCCATTTGGATCAGTTTAATGAGTAACATCGTGTTGACTGTCGTTAAAATTCTTGTAGGGGTTCTCTTTAATAGTCCCGTTTTGCTTGCTGACGGCTTTCATAACGCGGGAGATGTTGTCGCTTCCGCTGCAGCCTTGACCTCGATGCGATTCTCACAAAGACCGGCTGATGAAGACCATCCATATGGACACGGAAAAGCTGAAGTGATTGGATCGGGACTTGTTGCAATTATTTTAGGGATCGCTGCCATTTATATTGGTTTTGAAGCGGTCAAAACATTTTTTGAGGAGCCCGCAAAAGCGAGTGTTATTGCGTTAATTACGGCAATTGTTTCCCTTGTCTGGAAACAGGTTCTCTATGTGTATACGATGCGCGTCGGTAAGAAAGCAAATAGTAAGGGGTTGATTGCGACTGCTTATGATCACCTTGCAGATGTGTATGCATCGCTTGCGGCTGTTGTCGGAATCGGGTTGGCTTTGATCGGGGATGCATTTGCCATTCCTTTTCTTTCATACGGGGATCCATTTGCCGGTGTGATTGTTTCCATTCTCGTGCTCCGTTTAGCTTATGGAATGGGGATCGAGGCAATGGATGTATTAATGGAGAAAAATGTACCTGAAGCGCGTTTGCAGGAGTTTGCCGCATTGATTCGCACGGTGCCTGAAGTAAAGCGAATTGATCGACTTCGTGCTCGAGAACACGGCCATTACGTGCTAGTCGATTTACGGATTGGTATTCCTGGGACGTTGACCATCCAACAAGGTCACGACGTATCGAGTAAAATTCGTAATATGATTATTGAAGCCCATGCTGATGTGGATGAAGTGCTCATCCATTTGAATCCATGGTATCCAGATGAAAATTAATTCTTCATACTGCGCAGAACGAAACTTCATACGCACAAATGAGGTATACTGTTGAATGAAAAGGAGTGTCACACATGCTAAAAGAAAAACTTGCACATACGATAGAGCAACAACCAATTGCGCTATTTTCAATTGAAAAAGAATATGCCGAAAGAAATGGTCTGCTGTCAGCTAATCAGTTGGTCCAACCAAAACAATGGGATTTCTCCGCCATCGAGTTATGCTTAAAAGAGACAGAAGAAATGCTAGAAGAAAAGTCGCCCTCATTCATGAATGAGCCGGTATCCTATTTCGGGGGTAACATTGACCAATTTGTCTATGTCGAGTCAGAAGCATTTACCACAATCGGTGTTGATGCAATGGCAATTGAAATGGACGATGTCTTTCAAACCATTACAGTATTATTCGGATTAAAGCTTCAGAAGAAATGGGGAGCTTTCATTAAGGAGCATTTGGAAACGAACGTCGGTCTAAAAACGTACAGTGCAATGTTCTCGGATCAGGACGGTCTATGGGACATTAACATACCGCTTGATGCTCTTGAAGGATTCCACAAAGATTTACCATTAAAAGATGCGGTTGATCTCGCTTATCGTTTCATTTTCAACATGCTCGCAGCACTTGAGGCGACAAATTGAAGCAGGCATTTGAAACACATCAACGTGAGTATGCCTACACGTATATCCGGCAAATGGATGAGCATGAGCTTTGCCGTTTGGAAATGCGGGCGTTCTTTGGGTACGAAACTCCAGCAAATGCCTTAATTAGCAATGTAGCCATTGACCCTAGTCGCAGCCCTTTTATGAAGGAGCGATTGGAAATAGTATGGACAGCACACGATTGGGCAGATTTACTTGCACAAGCTGAAGGGTTCGTCAGTCACTCGACATTTAAAGTCACTTGTATGAATGACATCGCATTGAATGACACGGCTAAAATTCATCATCCAGAACGAAGAGCGATGGAACGAGAAATCGGTGAAAAAATTGAGGGAGAAGCAGATTTAGACAATCCGGCAGTCAATTTTGGCATTCTCTCTCTGAATGGCCTTTGGTATTTCGGCATCCTTCAAGTAAGTGAACCGATTTGGCGCTACCATATGCAAAAACCGCATATGTATTCGACTGCTTTAAGTACGCGCGTCGCTCGCGCGTTGGCTAATATTGCAGTTCCTCATCCTGAAGGGGTCCGTTCGATTGACCCGTGTTGTGGAATTGGTACGGTGTTAGTCGAAGCACGTTCAATGGGGATTGATATGGTTGGGAGAGATATTAATCCACTTGTCTGCCTTGGTTCCCGCAAAAATCTTGCCCATTTCGGTTTGGCTGGCGAAGTCGTTAAAGGTCCTATCGCTGAAGTGACAACTACATATGATGCTGCAATTATTGACATGCCTTATAATTTGTTTACCCATATTACTGCTGAAGGACAATTGGATATATTAAAGAATGCCCGACGCATAACGTCAAAACTCGTCGTCGCCACGATTGAACCGATGGACGATATGATTGAGGAAGCCGGTTTCCAAATTGTCGATCGTTGTGTCGCCAAGAAAGGTACGTTTGAGAGACAGATTCTTGTTTGCAAATGAAAAACAAGGTACTCTCTCCTCATTTTTATCGATAATCAAAAAAGAAAACGCTTGGGAATAGACCTAAGCGTTTTCTCGTTTTATATCGAAGTAATAATCCTTATTAATAACTCTTTATCCTCAGGATAGGCATGCTCGATTGTCTCCAAGTCATTGAGAGATTTCCAAGCTACAGTTTCAATGATGTTATCTGGATCATTAATCCCACTACTCTCACCAAGTTTTTTTACTTTATAGTAATGTGTTTGAACTTGTATATTGGTAATGGTAACTTCTTTTATAAAAAGCTTCTCCACAATAGCCACCCTATAACCTGTCTCTTCCATCACTTCTCTTACACAACATTCCTCTGGCGTTTCTCCTTTTTCAATCCCACCTGAAGGGATAGCCCATGCATCAGAATGATAACTTTTCACCATTAGTACTTCATTGTTTTCATTCATACAAACAGCGGCAGAACCAAACCATTCTTTCATAGTAAATTCTCCATTCGAAATGCTATACGAGTAGCCAACCGGCTTGATGACAAAAGCGCAGTTCTAACAGGACTTCACTCCGAAATCTTCACAGCATAGTCCGCAAGTAATCGCGCGCCATACCCTGTTGCGGATTTAGCATAGTAACCAGAATTACTCGATTTGCTCATCATGCCGGCCATGTCTACGTGAAGCCATTTGCTGTCTTTTGGAACAAATCGACGAAGGAATAGAGCAGCCGTGATTGAACCGCCATAGCTTAATGAACTGATATTATTCATGTCTGCATAGTCACTCGCCAATGATTTGTCATACGCTTCGACTAACGGCATCGGCCATACGAAGTCACCGTTTTCATCACCGACTTTTTTCATGATGAATGCCTGCTCTTCATCGCCAAATACACCACCGATTTCCGTTCCTAACGCATTGACGACTGCACCCGTAAGTGTCGCTATGTCCACGATGTATTCTGCATTCAACTCACCTGCACGAATAAGGGCATCCGCCAAGATGAGACGACCTTCTGCATCGGTATTTCCGATTTGTACTGTCGTACCGTTTTTGTACGTAATTACTTCACCAGGAAATACGGATGTGTTGTCCGGCGTATTTTCAACCATCGGGATGAGTGCAACGACATTCACTTTCGCTTCCGTTTTTGCTAACAACTGCATTGCACCAGCTACCGCAGCCGAACCGCCCATATCCATACGCATGTCACTTAAATCTTTCCCACTCTTCAAGCTGATGCCGCCCGTATCGAATGTGACTCCTTTCCCGACAAGCGCCACTAATGGTTTTGACGTATCTCCGACATACTTCATTTCTACGAATGAAGGGCTGTATTTACTACCGCGACAAACAGTCAACACGCCGTTCATGCCCATCTCTTCAATTTCCTTTTTTCGATACACAGTCACTTCGATTCCTGTGTCTGCATATTGTTTTTTCAGAACATCAGGATACGTTTCAGGATTTAACACATCAGACACTTCATTCATCAAGTCGCGTGAAAACGCAGTAGCAGCGGCACGGATTTTTCCGAGTTCGACAGCAGATTGGACGTCCTCCCCTTCTACTTCTAGTGCAGTCTGGAATGACTCTTCTTTTGATTTATACGTAAGGAATTGGTATGAACCAAGATCCCAACCTTCTGCAAATGCTGTAAACACCGTTTCTTTTACAAGATGTTCAAAGGCTGTTTCCAATGTCCCTTCAAGTACAAGTGCTTTCTCCACTTTTTGACTCGCAAGATCACGTGCAATATTGCCTGCTGTTGCACGGACTTTTTCGATATCCGCTTCTTTTGCAACTTTCACGACAACGTACTGCGTTTCATTAACCAAAACAGAACAATGCGCCCCTTTTTGTTGGTCGACAAATTTCTTTAAAGGCTCATTTCCAGCAATCAATTCATGGCTCGCACAAATCACTTTCACTTCTGTCATACACGTTTCCCCCTACTGATCTATTTCGATACTAGAAATAGTTTACCATAACAATGTCAAAATGAAAGAATTATCTTTTTTCTGCAATGACTAGACAGAACGTTGCAAAAGGGCCCAGGAGTAATGACAACAAAAACCAATTCAATCCACTTCTATTCTTCCCTTGCGCGATACCCGCATTAATGAGTGCCAACGTACCCCAACCGACAAAATATTCGCTTCCCATGCGTATTACCTCTCTTCATTTCATAAATGTTAATTTCCCTATAAAATATAAGAACCTACAACTTCACAGCTTTGCTTTAATTTACGATTAACTCACCGTTTTGTTTCAAAAAAACATTGTTGAACAAAAAGATTTAGTGAAGTGAATAGCACAATAGATAGATTCAACTTTTACGCCATGTTCACATTTCTCACTTTTGAATTAATAATTTTCCGGTGAATATGATATAGTGAGACATTAATCCTTCCTATTTTTTACGAGCACTTATCTACTTCATACGGAAAAGGGGTTCTGTCATGGTAACGATTTTTGTGGATGCTGATGGCTGTCCTGTTGTGAATGAAACGATTTCCATTGCCAAGAAATTTAAGATGCCTTGTACTCTTATTTGTGACACAGCCCATGAAATGCATCGGGACGGGGCCGATACAGTCATCGTTTCAAAAGGCGCGGATGCAGTCGACTTTGTATTAGTAAACAAAGTGAACAAAGGCGATATTGTCGTCACGCAGGATTATGGGCTAGCGGCAATGGTTTTAGCGAAACAAGGTCATCCGATCGATCAAAACGGAAGACGCTATACGAATGACAATATTGATCAACTCCTATTAGCAAGACATACCGCCCAAAAAATCAGGATGGCCGGTGGTCGCCTAAAAGGACCTAAAAAACGATCAAAAGAAAGCAATGAGAAATTCATCAATAGTTTGCGGGAATTATGTCAATTTTTATTATCCCAGAAACAATGAGCCCTCCATTACTGGTGGGCTTTCATATTTGCCAAAATCTTTTCATATAATGAGGCATGTCTTTCCTTCTCCAACTATTAAGTATTGTTTGAGATTGCAATTAAAAAGAGAATCTGATTCAAATTTAGCAACAGACATCCCAATGTTTATGTACAAGCTTACGAGGTTAAAGAATGATAAATGTTCCGGAGGTTAGAAAATGCCAAAAATCCTATCCGTCAGTACAGTTCTCCCTCCCTATGAAGTGAAACAGCAAGAAGCTGTTGAACTGACCCGCTCCCTTTTTAGCAATAGGTTTAAAGACATTGAGCGTCTATTAAAAGTATTTCAAAACGGTGATATCGAAAAACGAGATGTTTGTATGCCGTTGGAATGGTATGGACAAGAACACGATTTTGAAGAGCGCAACGATTTGTACATTCACCATGCAACGCATTTAGGCATTAAAGCCATTCAATCTTGCCTGCAACAATCGGACTTTTTACAGACAGACGTTTCTCCTTCTGAAATTGATGCCATCATCTTTGTTTCCAGCACAGGCATTTCCACGCCAAGTATCGATGCACGCATTATGAATGAACTTCCTTTTCGGGACGACGTCAAACGGATCCCGTTATGGGGATTGGGTTGCGCTGGAGGCGCTGCCGGTTTAAGTCGCGCATTTGAATATTGCAAAGCATTTCCCAAAGAAAATGTGCTTGTCTTGGCGGTTGAATTATGCAGTTTAACGTTCCAAAAAGACGATTATTCAAAGAGCAATCTTGTCGGTGTCTCATTATTTTCTGACGGCGTCGCATGCGCCCTCATTGCTGGTGATCAATCTAAAATAGCCGTCTCTCGTGCTGTTCCTACAATTGTCGCAACTACATCCAAACTAATGCCGAATTCAGAAGATGTGATGGGTTGGGATGTTAAAAATAATGGTCTACACGTCGTATTTTCAAAAAGCATCCCTTCAATCATTACAGAGTGGTTAGGACCATTTGTACATGAATTCCTGTCTACTCACGGTTTGACGAAAGATGACATTGCGCACTTTGTCGCTCATCCAGGAGGAAAGAAAGTGTTGGCTGCCTATGAACAGGCTTTAGGATTCGATGCATCCATGACGGAAATTTCGCGTGATGTACTCCGGAATAACGGCAATATGTCCTCACCAACTGTCTTGTATGTCCTTCAACAATTCATGGCATTGACGCCCCAAGCTGGTGAATATGGCATCGTCGCTGCATTAGGACCAGGATTTTGTGGAGAATTACTCCTCATCCAGTGGGATTGAGGTGACTTCAACTTGATGATTCCAATCGTACTTTCTGTTGTCATCCTTCAACGCATTGTCGAATTATTCATCGCAAAACGGAATGAAAAATGGATGAAGCGCCAAGGTGCATTTGAAGCAGGTGCTCAGCATTACCCTTTCATGGTTGCCATGCACGTCTGTTTCTTTCTCTCATTGCTCATCGAAATCTACATCTTTAACCGCCCGCTATCACCGATTTGGGGCCTGTTCTTATCGATCTTCCTTTTTACACAACTATTGCGAATCTGGTGCCTCACTTCACTAGGAAAATATTGGAACACAAAAATCATTGTCCTACCTAATGCCAAAGTTGTACGAAAAGGGCCTTACAAATGGATTCGGCACCCGAACTATGTCATCGTCGCAACTGAATTACTCGTCTTGCCATTACTGTTCAGTGCTTATTTCACAGCAATTCTCTTCACAATCCTTAACGTATGGATGATGTCCGTCCGTATACCGGCAGAAGAGAAAGCACTAAAAGATGCTACAAATTATCGTGAAGAATTTTCGATTGATTAACGCATAAAGGCTGAGACAAAAAATGTCTCAGCCTTTCATTATATTTGCACATCTTGGAAAAGCGCTCAAACTCCTGGATTGGCGCAAGGAATAGATTCTTTTTTAAAGAAACCTTTAGTTTGTCAAAACCATTTTTAACGCAACAAATTTATCCAGCAAATACACTTTCCCGCGGTACAAGCAATCAAACGGCACATAAGTTCTCCAAACGCCGCATACTTCAGAAGAACGCAGCATATTCAAGCAAAACGCGGCATAAATCCGTAGAACGCCGCATTCCCCAATAGAAACACAGCATAACGCTAAAAATCGCCGCATAATCTCATTCTTCAATCAATCCGCGCAACCCGCGTCAACGTTTTCCCAACATATCCATAGCCAATCGTCAAAATCGGCGACAACAAACAGAAAAACGCAAACGGTAAATAAGCAAGTGGCGATACACCTAGCACATCTGCGATGAAAATCCCACATACACTCCACGGAACAAGTGGATTCACCACAGTTCCCGCATCCTCCATAACACGGCTCAAGTTTTTATTTGCAAGTCCAACTTTTTCATACGGCTTTCTAAACGCTTGCCCCGTCAATAAAATCGATAAATATTGCTCGCCAATCAAGACGTTAATGCTGATCGCGGTCAATGCAGACGCCAATATAACGGATGACACTTTCTTCAAAAGTGCTTCAATTGTTGCCAATAAACGTTGTACAATGCCAAGCGTGAACAACAATCCGCCCATACTTAATGCCAATAATACTAAACCGACCGTGAACATCATGCTGTTCATTCCACCGCGTGACAACAAGACATCCACTTCTTCCACTCCTGTCGAAGAAACAAATCCTTTAAATAAAATGCCCATCACTTCCGATACACCATACTGGTGATGGAAATAGGAAAGCCCAATCGCAACAGCAGAACTAATTGCCAGTGTAACAAGTGCAGGTACCTTCTTCATGCTCAATGCAAATAACACGAAAAGCGGAATAATCGTATACCAATGAACGAGCTCCGTTTTGAGGAGCGTTTCTTGAAAGAGCGTAATTTTGTTAAACTCTCCTCCACTAACGGAAGGCGAAAGAATGCCAAACAACAGTAGCGACAACAGAAACGCTGGAATCGTCGTCCATCCCATATTGCGGATATGCGTAAACAAATCGACGCCAACAATCGATGATGCTAAGTTGGTCGTATCCGACAATGGAGACATTTTATCCCCAAAGAAAGCACCGGACACAATCGCACCTGCAGCTAATGGCAAAGACAGTTCCAGCACATCAGCCATACCAATGAAAGCTACGCCAATTGTCGCAACGGTTGTCAATGAACTACCGATGGAAATCCCGACGATCGACGTGACGACGAAGACGATGGCGAAAAAGAAAGCAGGTGTAATGAGATGAAATCCTGCATAAATCAATGTCGGAATCGTACCGCTCATCATCCAACTACTAATGAGAATGCCGATAAAGAAGAACAAAAACACTGCACTCATCCCTGCTCCGGCACCTTCCACCAAACCTTTTTCCAAATTTTTAAAAGGAATCTTTTTAAAGAATCCGTAGCCCAATAACAACAAGATTGAAAACAAAATCGGTATATGCGGCACAGATTCGAAAAGAATGATACTCGTACTCATCATTACGACAATACTGATTGTGAGTAGTGCGGATGCTACTACTGAAGGCGAATGGATCGCTTTAATTTGAAACATCATGGATTCCTCCCCAATTGTATTTTGAACATAAAAAACCCCTTCCATCCCTAAAAAAGGGACGAAGGAGCTCTCCGCGATACCACCCTAGTTGATGATAGGCACACCTATCATCCTCTTCATTGCAATTGGAGAAAAACTGTTGGTGTACTTCACCTTTGTTGCTGCCTGAATTTCCACTGTCCATTCAGTCTCTGTTTACTGCCCACAACAAGATTACTAGGTCAACTCTCCATTTTTATATTTAGTAATGATTACTGGATTGTTCATGTATGTTTGATATACTACCATGTCTGTGGAAGAAGTCAATAGTCTGTGTTGAGTGGCTATAACATTTGATGTAACAATTAGATTGACATTGAGCTTAGAAAATTTATAATTCCCTTTCCTTTTCAAGCTTTTTCATCTCTAATTCTAACTTCTTTTGCTCCAACTCTATTTGTTTTCCTTTTAATTCGTAGCTTTTCTTTTTATCATAACCATAATAAATAAGAGAAAAACCTGTTATGATTGTTATATAAAACCAAATACTCACCACTTCACCTCCAATACTTCCAGAACTTTACTTACGGTTGACTACCCATTCACTTCTTAAAAAAGACAATGTTGTCCTATTTAAATGCTAGTACTTTGAAAATATGCTACCTAATCGTATAACAGAAGTTGAAGAACTTATACACTATTTGAATTGCCCGCAAACATTAACAATAATTATAATTCATCTTAATTAATTTCAAATTCACACAACGCCAAAAACTGTAAAAATCGCTAACTCCATATAAGTTAGAAGTTTTATACATTCATTCTTACGAGCCTAGCACTTTCCAATTCAACTCGCATTGTTCATCAAATTCATTTCTCACTAAACTAGTGTAGATTTCATGTAATAGCCTTCCAACTTTTTCTTGCTCATTACGCTCTATTAACTTTTCCAATGAATGTTCATCGTATTTTATCTTCGTAAACCAAAAAGCAAATGCAATTGAATAAATGTCACTTAACACATTTTTTTCGTCCACTGTTAAAGGTCTTTCAGTAAGATATCCCTGAATAAAATGCTGAAAAAGAATAGCTCGATCGTTATCTGTCAATCCAAAAGATAAATCCATTTCATATGCTAGTAACAATCCCTCTAGTACCATGTCACCAACAAGCGTTTCATCACCTGCAATGTTATAGTCAAAAATACCAATGGTGTCGCCTACGTACGTCAAATTATTAATGGAAATGTCACCTTGTGTTGCAAACCTCGGTAACGTGTTCCAATGTACCCTAATTTTTTCTAGCCTCTTATGATAGAGCTCTTTTATTTTCTGGTACATTTTCACATCTATGTTGTGGGTTTCACCTAGCTCGCAAAACGTATTGTACCCACTGACTTCGTTATATCCAAGTAAATCGAATATCGTACTTTGTCCAATTAGACAGTTTCCATTCTCTGAATGTGTATGTATTTTCCCCATCAATTCCCCTACTTTCGTAGCAAGATGAGTGTCAAGAGTACGTATTTCCTCACCTATGTAATCTTCAAGGGTAATATCTACATCCATATAATCCAGTTTATATTGAATACAGTACTTATCTTCGCTCAAATATCTTCTTGGCGTCGAAATCCCTTGACTTCTCAAGTATTCAGAAAAGGCACTTTGAGATTCAATAATATGGGAAGGATGTTTATCTTCCCTTACGAATTTTATTACGAGCGAATCTCTATCGGTAAAATCCACTTTAGATATTATTTTTAATTCGTTCTCATCACGATAATGAATAAAATCATAAACAGTAGTCACTTGTCCTTTAATGTTATAAAGAGACAATACTTCTTTTATAATTTCCAATCCGATGGTCATAGCACTCTCCCCCCTTGAGTCATAGCTGAGATTCTTTAGAAAGGCACGATTGAGGCATGTTCGATATTTACAATACGTTTTATTGCCAACCGGTTAAACAGTAGAGCCGTCAACCAATTATAAAAATATTAAACCCATGCCACTTGCTTGCCTCAGTAAAAAGATAACTTCTCGTCTTTTCGATCTTTCAATTCCTTCAGTACGAATGCGCGATGTGCTACAAGTTCAGGAAACTGATAGAAGAAGTTCACTTTTCTTTCTGGTACAGATTGTGGATTATCATTGTATGGCGTTAACATAAAATGAGAAAAATTTTCTGCTATATCTTCATAAGGATGTACCGTAGCATACGTTGACACAAAAGAATCTTTATGATCTTCATAAAAAGCAAGTCTTTCTTCAATAGTCCCGTAACCAGTTTGCAGCCATTGCTCGTCATAATCCTTCCAAAAAGCTTCATAAAATAAGGTCATATAACTTTCATCGTTATAACACTCTTCGAATGGAATGGAATGATAGCGATCAGCAGCACAGTTATCCGATTTGACGAAATCCGTTTCATTCCATGTCAGCATATGGCCAAATTCATGCATGAGAATTCTGATCATATCTGCTTGCAACGTTTGTGTGATCATATTTGAAGGTAACACCAATTTCCTTTCATATATATCAACATGTGGGTACACATCCTCCTGGAACACAATCATTTGAATATTAGCTTTGTCTCGATCGAACAACACACTCACAAGCTCAACTAGGTTCTTAAAAATACTCACTTCTTCACCCTGTGTTCTAACAAATGCGTTGTCTACTAATTCATAGCGAGCGCTAATTATTTTTTCGTCTTCTGTGTTACGCGCCGAAAATTTAGAAGGATCATCACTTGTATTCACTTTCAAATAGGACATGTGATTGGTAGTTTTCAGGAAACCATAAAAACTAATAAAATGTTCATCTCCATATGTGTCCCCTAGATCACGGCACTCGCCAACTGTTTGACAGATCTCTGATTCAATCGACATTGACCAATAATGATCAACGACTTTTGCATCTGTTTGACCGTCCACAACTGCACTCTCTTTCTCTTCCGAGTCTACTGCTGGCTTTTCATCCTCCACACATCCAGCGAGGAAAATTCCAAACGCCGCTACCATCGCTGCGATTTTTCTTTTGAACATATCCTTTCCCCCTCGTTCAATTACATCGATAGGTGTCGTGATCTTTACAATCTAAAAGAGTACACTGCCTGATTCTTCTTCCATATATTATAAAAAATTACACCTGTTGTATTAGTTTTATTATATCAAACTTTTCGCAATTATTCAGACAAAATCTTTTACACAATAAGGCCAACACTATTAAGTTGACAAATTCCTCATTCTTTATTCTTCAGCTTTATATTTTAGGTCCAAATGGAGATGTAATACTATTGAAAAGGCCAAACAGAAACGTTTAATCTAGTTTGTTAAAAACACTCCTTAAACATGTGTCTACTTAGCATAATTGTGGTAAACTAAGGATATACTAAAAAAGACTAGGTGCGCTAACACCCAGTCAATGCAGCTGACATCCGCATGAAGTGCGGTTGACCAGTTGATAAGATGTTTGAATAGAAAAAGTAACCACCTCATCTACTTTGGTCGTAGCGGAGGGTGGTTACTTTTTTCTGTTGATGAATAGAGCAATTATCGCAACAACCGCTGTTACCGTTGCTACGAGAAACATTCCAAATTGGAATAACATATTCATTGCATCGTATGTCACCATATAAACACCCCCTTTCTCAAGGGAGTGTCAACCGCCCATCCGCTTTATGTAGCTGCTTATACCATTCTAGCACGTTTATGTATTGTTAGCAGGTTAGTTAGATTAATGACCTCTGCAATAAATTTCAGCAATCTTTTTTTGAAATAAATTCATAAAAAAACCGCCAACCCCATACAGGTTGACAGTTTTCTCATTTTTCATCCTTCCCAGCCAAACACTTTCCGATCCCAATGGCGATGTGCTGCCACTGCATCGACAAATGCTTTGCCGAACTTAGAAGAATCTTCTCCTATAATGACTCCCCGGCCTTCTTCTGCGTCAGAAGCTTCAAAGAACGTTTTTCCAGTAGATGCAACGGCAATCGGTTTGTAATGCTTGTACGCTTCGTTGATGAACTCTACTGTATCCATCGTGAATTTTTTCATATTGTCAGCTTCTCCACCGACTACATAAATAGCGTCATACAACGTCGAATGGACAGTTAAAAATGTTTCATCCACTTCAACTGCCAAATCGTTTTTACCGTAAACGACACCAAATTTATCGCTGACGACGTCAACGGTCATGCCAGCTTCCACACATGCATTGACGACTGACTCTACTTCCTCACCGTTAAATCCTTTGCCGATCAGCACGGCCACTTTGCGCGTGTTCGGAAGTTTCGCTGTCGTCAGTTGACTTAATGCCGGTGACGTCTCGGTCACTTGAGATTCTTCAACATCTGTCGGGAACTCAGTCCCTACTGCTTCCGCCACTGCTGTTGCTAGACCGACATCGACATTCGCAAACATGTCGACAACTTGCTGGCGAATCTCTTTGTTTTTCACTTTCCCGACTTCGAAACTGAATGCATCGACAATATGTTTTTTCTCGGTTTTCGACATACTGTTCCAGAACAACTTCGCTTGGGAGAAATGATCTTTGAATGAATCACTTCGCGCCTGGATTTTGCGTCCTTCTACTTTTTCTTCATAATGCACATATCCACCCTCTTCTTCACTCGAGGTGGAAGGTGTATTATCCGCTAAAGAATTTTTATGGTAACTTACTTGGCCGACATTGATTGTCTGCCTGCCATAACCGTCCCGCTGATTATTATGGAACGGACAAACAGGGCGATTAATCGGCAACTCGTGGAAATTCGGTCCGCCTAACCGAATCAGTTGTGTATCCGTATAGGAGAACAATCTGCCTTGCAGCAGTGGATCATTCGTAAAGTCGATACCCGGTACAACATGACCAGGATGGAATGCGACTTGTTCGGTTTCAGCGAAAACATTGTCCACATTACGGTTTAACGTCATCTTCCCGATAATTTTTACAGGAACTTGTTCTTCAGGCCAAATCTTTGTCGGATCGAGAATATCGAAGTCAAACATGAATTCATCTTTCTCGTCAATGAGTTGGACACCTAATTCAAATTCCACAAAATCTCCATTTTCAATCGCTTCCCATAAGTCGCGACGATGGAAATCGGGGTCTTTCCCGCTAATTTTTTGTGCTTCATCCCACACTAATGAATGCACACCTAGTTTCGGCTTCCAATGGAACTTCACAAAATGCGCTTTTCCTTCTGCATTCACAAAACGGAACGTATGGACACCGAAACCTTCCATCATTCTGAAACTCCGTGGGATGGCCCGGTCCGACAAATGCCACATGATCATATGGGCAGACTCTTGGTTGTTCGCGACAAAATCCCAAAACGTATCATGGGCTGAAGCTGCTTGAGGCATTTCATTATGAGGTTCAGGTTTTACTGCGTGAATTAAATCCGGAAATTTAATGGCATCTTGAATGAAAAATACAGGCATATTATTGCCGACTAAATCGTAATTCCCTTCCTCTGTGTAAAATTTCACGGCAAATCCTCGCACATCACGAACCGTCTCAGCCGATCCCCGACTCCCTGCCACTGTAGAAAAACGCGTAAAAACAGGCGTTTTGGATCCAGGTTTTTGCAAAAATGCTGCCTTTGTATAGTCTTTCATTGACTCGTATAATTCAAACTCGCCATGAGCAGCAAATCCTCTTGCGTGGACGACACGCTCTGGAATACGCTCATGGTCAAAGTGTGTCATTTTTTCACGGAAATGAAAATCCTCCATTAACGTCGGTCCTCTGGAACCGGCTTTCAAGGAATGTTCGTCTTCGGATATTTTTAATCCTTGATTGGTCGTCATTTTCTTCCCTTTATCGAGTGAACGATACTGATCGAGCTGTTTGTCTTTGCTTAAGCGTTCATTGTTTGCGGTCAAAACAATTCCTCCAGTCGATTTTGTAGTCACCTACTCTATTCCCGACTGGACCGACTCAAAACGTAAAAAATTTTACACATTCACACCAACAGAATAGCCGATCAACGCACTAAACAAACCCAACCCGTATGTAGAGAGAAGATATCCTACAAACGCCTTTCGATTTCCACTCTCCCATAACAATACAAACTCCTTGTTCAACGTGGAGAAAGTGGTTAGAGAACCTGCTAAACCGGAAACGAGAAAGAGCGTCCAAAGCAGCGATAGTTGTAAGCCGAAAACAACACCAATTAGTAATGATCCTGTTACATTGACGACAAGTGTACCAATCGGAAGTCCGTCCTCTTTGTTTAACTTAACGGAGAAAAAATAACGGACAATCGCACCGATACATCCACCCATCGCTACAACAACACCCTCCATCATCGTCATGCCCGCACCACCTTCCGGCCGAGCCGCATGCCGACAAACCCTAAATAGAGCCCTACGGTAACACTTGCCAATAAATAGCTACTAGCAATCATTGCATTCCCTCGCTGAAATAAATCGACCGTTTCCATACTGACTGCGGAAAACGTCGTAAAGGAGCCAAAAAAACCTGTCGTCACAGCAGTTTGAAGCGTACCATTTTGAACGAACCGTTGCAAAAGCCCTCCTCCAAGTAAACAAAGGAGGAACGTACCGATCATGTTTCCGATGAATGTGGCAAGCGGAAATACGGTTAATCCATGCAAAAACTCCCCTATAGCCACTCGGCTGAGTGCACCGATCGCTCCTGCTATGCCAACATATAACGCTACCTTCATACGTCCACCTCTTCCAGTAAGCGTCGCGTTAAAATCATTTCAAGAGAAAGGCGTTTTTCAGACTTATCAAATTGAATGTGGATGTCGGCTTCCCCGATGTCAACAATCGTTCCTCGCCCAAAAACGCGATGGGAAACGGGCATACCGACTGCTAACTTTCCTCTCTCACTAATACCATTTGGATTGTCGGCTTCATTCACTTTTTTACGTTTCAATAATTTCTCTTTTTCAATGATGCGATCTTCCGGTTTCATGAGGATGCCTCGCACTTCATTGACAAACCGGGAATCTTCTTTCGATTTACCATTGTGCTGTTGGTACGAAAGTAATTCCAACCGTTCTTTTGCACGTGTCATCCCGACGTAAAACAAACGGCGTGCTTCTTCCAACAGAAGTGGATCCAACTCGTCCTCTTCAGAAGGAATGACCCCTTTTACTAAGTCGATCATGAAGACGCGTCTAAATTCCAACCCTTTTGCGCTATGGAAAGTGGATAACGTCAACGCATTTGCAGGGGGATTAAATTTTGCTTGTTGGACAGCTACTTCCAACTCTTTCAATCGATTTGCAAATTCCACCATCGTCCGTACTTGCGACGCAATGCCTTCAAGCGTATCCAAAATTCCGAGAAGGTGTTCAATCCGGTAACCGAATTTTTCTGCACGGCTTTTTAGCGCATCTTCATATTCCAATTCGTAACGAATGACTCGAATCACTTGAGCCGGGCGCATGTCAGGAATCTTTTTATATACAGCTTTATAAGCAGTGAGCTTGTCCTTTTGTGTATTTTTCAGTTGGACGGTTTGCATAAAAGCATCAAATACATTGCCATCCGTGTCTTTTCCAAGGAATTCATTGAGCATCGTGCGGGAAATGAATAGATTGAGCTTCATAGCGATTTTTGCAAAAATGTCTTTCCGTTCGACATTGAAACTGAGGCGCATAAAGTTCAGCATATCTTCAACGACCCAATGGGAGAAGAATTTGTCGTCAGCGTCTTTCATGTAAAACGGAATGCCTCTACGATGCAGTTCATTCACATACAATGTCGAAGACGCATTATTGCGGAATAAAATCGCGATTTCGTTCAAATGCTGCTCATTTAACAATTCATACGTAATGTATTCAAGTTGACGTTTCTGATCTTCAAATTGCCGAATATGTATGGGTCCTGCATCGCCATTTGCGGTCATCATTTCTTTCTCATAGCGGTGTTTATTTCGCTTAATAAATTTTGCAGCAGTCTCAACAATTTCTTTTGAAGAACGATAGTTTTGTTCCATCATCAGCAGTTGTGCATCGGGATAAACCTTTTTGAAATCGAGCAAGTATTGAGGGTCTGCCCCGCGCCACGTATAGATCGATTGGTCATCATCCGCCACAACACAGAGATTTCCATGATGGGCGACTAAGTGCTCTACTATTCGGTGCTGTACGAGTGACGTATCTTGGCTTTCATCCGTCAACAAGTAATCGTATTGTTGACGAAATTGATCCGCAATCTGCTCATCTGTCCGTAAAGCTTGTTCTGCAATCGTTAACATATCATCGAAATCAAGTAACAGATGCCCCGGTGTTTTTGATTTCAATTGTTCATATTTCAGCGCAATTTCACCAGCCCGATCAAACGGGCCGGAAACGTTTTCCCAGTCTTTGAAAGGCACCATCTGGTTTTTCAACGCACTAATGAATGTGGAGAGCGCATTCAATTCATCCTCTGTTCCATCGTCTTTTAACACTTGTTTATACAGATTTTTTAGGATTTGTGATTTGTGGAGTCCTGTTTTCCCTCTCCCACCTTCAATTAATTCATACGAGACGCCAGTCTTTGTCATGTACGTTCGCGTAATGGCAAATCCTAAGCTATGGATTGTTGAAAAGTCAATTGGTGGGTGTTGAGGAAAAAAACGTTTGAAACGTTCGGTCATGTCTTGTGCAGCCGATTTACTGAACGTAATCGCTTTAATGCGAGATGGATGCACGTTTTGTTCTTCGATTAAATAGCCGATTCGCATAATCATCGTCGTTGTTTTCCCTGAACCTGGGCAAGCTAATAACAACAGCGGACCATCCGTCTGGACGACTGCCTGCTGCTGGACGCTATTCAATTCAATTTGTAATTCGTTCTTTTTCCTAGTAAAAAAATCAGTCATGCATAGATACTCCTTCTTCTGACGTTGTATATAATTTACCATATGTATGTACAATTGTAGAGCTGATGCTCCATCGAACACAGTTCCATGAAAAAAGTAGAAGTTCGGATGATGAACAACCCGAACTTCTACTTCCCATTATACGATGTTAAAAGCCACCTGATTCAAGGCGATCGTTTTGGATATCCACTTTTTCCTTCTTGCTACCTTGGTACGCAGTCGACGCCACTTCATTCGTTCTTCGTTGTTCGTCTGTATACTCGGTTTCTGTAAACTCTGCTCGGTTCGTGTCGGTTTGACCTGTTTGCTTGTTGTGTTTGTCCTGTTTTGTCATGGTCATCACTCCTTCATGAGTAGTCTTATTCAGAATACCCGAAAGAAGAAGATTTACTCATGACAAGTCCATTCCGTATGCAACAAGGAAAACAGTTGGGCATCATACGACTTCCCGCCTTGCCTTAAATAGCTACGGAGGATTCCTTCTTTTTGAAACCCGAATTTCTCTAAAAGACCAATGGAAGCACTATTTTCTAAAAACGTGACAGCACCCATTCGATGTAGGCCTAATTCTTTAAAAGAATAGGTCAATACTGCTTGTAGTGCTTCAGATGTAATTCCACTACGCCAATAGTCCGGATGGATTTCATAACCGATTTCTGCCCGTTTCATGCCCATCGACAAAAGATTTAATCCGATTGTTCCAACGAAATGTTGCTCATCCTTCAATAGGATTGCCCAGCGTATTCCTCGTTTTGCTTCATAGCTTGAGTTGAAATGATGCACCAGTTTTTCTGCTTGACCAACTTCTGTCATCGGCTCGCTACCATAATATTGAAGTAGTTTCTGGTTGGAAAAATTTTTGAATAAGGCTGGTGCATGTTCTACCTTCACTTCGACTAATTGAAGCCGCTCTGTCGTCAATTCAGGGAATGTCATCTGCAACTACCTCCGATTTAAAACGAATGGGTAATGACTGTATGTGCAAGCTTGATTGGATTGTATTCCTTTACATACTGTTCTTCTGCTGGAAAATACCTATTTTCATATTTTGCAAGAATAGCCGCTTTGTCACCTATATAGCCATCTCGGTCAAGAACACGCGCTAGTCGGGTTTCTTTATTAACATCGATATAGTACACATGCGAAAAATAGGATCGAAGTGTGTCCCGTTGAAGAAATACACCTTCAAGAATAACCGTTGACCCTACCGGAATTTGTATTCTTTTTAAATCGTACGTATCGGTTTCTTTATGATAAAATTGGATGATTTGGTCAATCGGTTCACCGTCAAATAGAGGACGGATGAGTGTTTGCAACAAATAGTCATACCGCCACTGAGCGTGGTAGTAAGCTTCCCATTCTTCGTATTTTTCGTCGTAACGAATTTTTCGCGGGTGTATAAAATCATCCAAGTGAAACAAGTACGCTCGCTCAAATGTTTGTTGCAACCTTTTCGAAAAAGTCGTTTTTCCTGACCCGCCTAATCCATCCACTCCAATAATGGTCGTTTTCACTTATTTCGGAATCCCGATTGAATTAAATGGATAAAACCTAAAGCCTACTTTTCCAACGACTGCACTTTCATCGATACAACCTATTGTTCTACTATCAGTACTATTTCGTCGGTTATCCCCTAATACAAACAATTGTCCTTCCGGCACGGTAACTTCAAAGTCCTCAGTCAGTTTCTGATTTTCGAAAATCCGTTCTTTGTTCGATTGGACATACGGCTCTTCATATTCTTTTCCATTAATGAAGAGTTTGTCATCTTTCATGACAACTGTATCACCTGGTAGTCCAATGACGCGCTTAATATAGTCTTCCTTTGAACCAGGTGCATGAAAGACGATCAGATCAAAATGATCGAGTTTATGGATTTTGGAGATGACAACTCGGTTTTCCGATTCAAAAGTCGGTTCCATTGATTGACCTGACACGAGGACGGGTGCAAAGAGGAATTGTCGGATGACAAAAACAAGTACACATGCAATGACGATGGATTTAATCCAGGACCAAACTTCTTTTTTCGTTTCTGTTTTCAATGAAAAGCCTCCCATTCCAATACGTCGTTGGAAAACGTATCGGTTCGTTCTCTTATTCTATGTTTATCGATGAAACAACTTGCTCTCTTTTTAGCATGACTAGAGGTGCATTGACCAAGTACCCGTTGACGCGTAGCTCATGCTTGTCTAACAGTCAATTAATTACGATAAATGTTTTGTACAATTGAACAGTTCACACCGGTTTTCATCATCCGCTAGTTCAATTACCGTTAGTGATGTATTCGCTAAACTTTTTTCATAGGCAGGATTAGGGACAAGTGCTTGGACCATTCGCTTTATGAAACTGCCATGACTAACAACTAACACTCTTTTTCCTTTGTGTTGTTGTTGGATTTCCGTTAAGCATTCCGTACCTCTTGCAAGAATTAATTCGGCAGGTTCAAAACCCATATCGAGTAGTCTCCAGCCTTCTCCCCACTTTTCAATCCGTTCTGCTTCTGTCGTCCCTTCAATCTTTCCGCCTCCCACTTCACGGAGGCGAGGATCAATCCGAACGTCCACATTCCCCATTTTCTGTGCAATGACTTCAGCAGTTTGCTTTGCTCGAAGTTGCTGGCTTGAATAGATGACGTCCCATTGTTCATCCGCCAAACGGTCAGCAACACGCGCTGCCATCTCAAATCCCTCTTCGTCTAACGGGATATCAGAGCTCCCTTGTGCCCTTCCTTCCTTATTCCAAGCTGTTACACCATGTCTTACAAATCCAATAATTGTCATACAAATCCCCCTCTTGTCATTGTACTACACGATATAGCCGAGTGAACGGAGAACATTATTCATGAACGATTCGGTGTACAAGTAAACTTCTTCCCGTTCAGGCTCTTGATACAAATCATGGTAGAGATGCTTCCATTGTTTATATTGAAACTCGGTTAGTTGTTGTTTTAGTAACCACTTCTTAGCAAACGCCGTTTCTGTAAGTTTGTCATTGCCGCCTGTTTGCAGTAAGACGGGGACGTTAAAGATCGTGTCCTCATGAATATTAATAGACTTCATCATCGCTTGCAGCTCACGGTACCAAGAAGCAACAACTGTGGAACTATAATGCCTATCATTTTGAAACTCGACATACATATCATAGTTGCGCGTCAACAATTCAATCGTCACGTCATGCTTCACTTTCATGGAGCTCGACAACTTTGTTAACATCCCTGAAAGTCTCGGGGGTTGATGGGACAGTGCTAGCCATGGTGAACTGAGGATTACGCCCGCACATTCCAGTTTTTCTTTTTGCAAAATGTCCATAACCAATGTTGCACCGAGACCATGCCCTACTACAAAAAGAGGCAAATTGTCTTGCAATGCTACTTCTATTAATTTCTTAACGTGCTCTATGTAAGAAGCAAACGATTCATCATGTGTCTTTCTTCCACTTTCGGCACCATGTCCAGGCAAGTCAGTCGTGACAACATGAAAACCGCCATTACGCAGCTTTTGAATGAGCCATGCATACCTCCTATGATGTTCATATGCACTATGGACAATGACGACGACTGCTTTTGGCTGTCCTTCCGCTTCCCATTTCCACATGTGTCTCACCTCCGTTCCTTTCGCTACAAGAAAGAGATTCCCTTTTTGTACGGAAAGGATTTATGATACGATAAATTATACACGATTTTAAGGAAAGAGGAGATGTTGATGATTTATCCATACAATGGAAAGTCACCACAAATCGATCCTTCTGTCTATGTGGCAGAATACGCGACAATTACAGGGGATGTCACGATTGGCGCAAACAGTTCGATTTGGTTTAATACGGTCATTCGTGGTGATGTTGCGCCAACAATTATTGGTGAACGAGTTAGCATTCAAGACCTCAGTTGTCTTCATCAAAGTCCAGGGAAGACACTACTCATTGAAGACGATGTAACAGTTGGCCATAAAGCATTATTACATAGCTGTATTATTCGAAAAGGAGCGCTCATTGGAATGGGTTCCATTATTCTCGATGGTGCTGAAATTGGTGAAGGTGCCTTTATCGGCGCAGGAGCGCTTGTTCCTCCGGGTAAGAAAATCCCACCTGGTTGCCTTGCATTAGGGTCTCCTGCCAAAGTTGTCCGCGATTTAAATGAAGAGGATCGCAAAGAAATGGAACGCGTTGTCAACAGTTACATCGAAAAAGGGCAAATATATAAGCAAATGCAAAAGTAAACGGGTCGTTAGAGACGAATTGTGATAGCTTGTAACATTAAAAATACCATTTAAGACTGAAACAGGTGCTGCTCACTCGAGCTGCACCTTTATTTCTTAACTGCTACTAATAGGATGATAATCGCTGCTACGCTAACTAGTGCTATGCCGCCAATGACCACTAATAATAAGATGCTCATAGCCAACTACACCCCTCTCCCTCCTCCGACTTATAGATTTAGACGCTTTGCTAATGGAATAGTTTCCTACTATTACGGTGTCCACTGTAGCCAAAAAAACCGAGAAGCAAGGATGCTTCCCGGTTTGTAGATACTTATTGCGTGACAACGCCAGCTTTTTCCACTAACGCAGCCGCTTTATCTGTTTGTTCCCATGGCAATTCGATATCCGTACGCCCAAAATGTCCATAAGCAGCTGTCTGTTTGTAGATTGGACGACGAAGGTCAAGCATTTTAATGATGCCTGCTGGACGAAGGTCGAACAATTCTCGAACAATTTCAACGAGCTTGCTTTCAGCGACTTTTCCTGTGCCGAATGTATCGATGGAAATGGATACTGGCTTAGCAACACCAATTGCATATGCTAATTGAACTTCACAACGTTCAGCCAATCCTGCTGCTACGATATTTTTTGCCACATAGCGTGCCGCGTAAGATGCAGAGCGGTCCACTTTTGTCGCGTCTTTCCCTGAAAACGCACCGCCACCATGACGGGCGTAGCCGCCATACGTATCAACGATGATTTTCCGTCCTGTTAGACCAGCGTCCCCTTGAGGTCCACCGATAACGAAACGGCCAGATGGATTAATGAAGTATTTTGTTTCATCATCTAACAATTCCGCAGGGACGACTGGCAGAATAACATGCTCTTTTATTTCTTTTTGTATTTGTGCAAGTGGCGTATCCGGGTGATGTTGTGTTGAGATAACAATTGTATCGATGCGAACTGGTTTGTCGTTTTCGTCATACTCAACGGTCACTTGCGTTTTACCGTCCGGACGTAAATAGGAAAGAATCTCTTCTTTACGCACGTACGCTAGTCTACGTGAAAGTTTATGGGATAAACTAATTGGCAACGGCATGAGTTCAGGTGTTTCATTACACGCAAAACCGAACATCAATCCTTGGTCCCCTGCTCCAATTGCTTCGAGTTCCTCATCTGTCATTGTTCCTTCACGCGCTTCAAGTGCTTGGTCGACACTTGCTGCAATATCCGGTGACTGTTCATCGATCGATGTCAAGACGGAAGATGTCTCCCAATCGAAACCAAATTTAGCACGTGTGTACCCAATTTCCTTCACAGTATCACGAACAACTTTTGGAATATCCACATACGTTGTTGTAGTAATTTCCCCAATGACGAGCACGAGACCAGTTGTAATGGTCGTTTCACACGCAACACGTGCATTCGGGTCTTCTTCAAGGATTGCATCCAAAATGGCATCCGAGATTTGGTCACACATTTTGTCAGGATGTCCTTCAGTTACCGATTCTGATGTAAACAAACGGCGATTAGTCAATGTAATTTCCTCCTTAACAGCTTGCAAATATTGATACGGTACTCTATTTGTCCCAGTTTTGTTCCACGCCTGAAGAGAGTCGACGTCAACATACACAAGGATTAAGGGCATATAAAATCGATTAGGCCACGGCAAATTTTGACTTCCGCCGTAGGCTTATATTTATTTAGTAAACATTTCAAACGCCAGTTAGAGGTTCGTTGACCGTCTTACACGTCTCTCCCTCTACAATCATTGACATAAAGCTAAATAAATATAAAAAGCCCTTCGCTCACGTAAATACATGAGGAAAGGCATGATTTCAAAAGCAGCACCTTTCACTCTTATCGTCCAAGGAATCGTACCTTGCTCCAGGTTTGGCACCTTTTCGCAGACAATGTCCGCGCAGGTTGCCGGGCTTCATAGGGCCTGTCCCTCCGCCAGCTCGGGATAAGAGTATCCGTTCATTTACCTATGCTACGAAAAAAGTTGGATTTTGTCAAATCTTTTCTGAGTTTAGTGCTTGAGTTTTTAATTAGTATAGATTATTATTCTAAATGTGTTATACTATTTACGGAAATGTGATGAAACCCACACGATGGGATTACATGCAAAGGACGGTAAGATACTATGATCTCAGCGAAAATTGAAAATGGACTAAACGAGTTGCTCTCAGGCAACAACGTCAATGTACAGCCTTCAGTGGCGGAATTGGTTGAAAAGGCGACTGCTCGCGGAGAAGCGAAACTTTCATCAGATGGCGCAATTACTGCGAAAACTGGAAAGTACACTGGCCGTTCACCAGAAGATAAATATATTGTAGAAGAAGCTTCAACAAAAGATAAAATCGATTGGGGCAAAGTGAATCGCCCAATCTCATCTGAAATTTTCGATTCCCTATATACGAAAGTACTAAATCACTTGAAAACGAAAGACGAATTGTTCGTATTCAAAGGCTTTGCAGGTGCAGATAAAGACTCTCAATTGTCACTTCAAGTGATTAATGAATACGCGTGGCAAAACTTGTTTGTCCACAATCTATTCATCCGCCCAACTGCGGAAGAGTTGAAAACACACGAAGCACAATTTACGATTCTTGCTGCTCCATCTTTCAAAGCAGATCCTGCTGTTGACGGCACAAAATCCGAAACATTTATCATTGTATCACTTGAGAAGCGAATTGTGTTAATTGGTGGCACAGAATATGCTGGAGAAATGAAAAAATCTATTTTCTCTGTTATGAACTACTTGCTTCCTGAACAAGGAATTCTTCCAATGCATTGCTCCGCAAACGTTGGAGAAGAAGGCGACGTAGCTTTATTCTTTGGATTATCAGGTACTGGTAAAACTACCCTATCAGCAGATGCTCACCGTAAATTGATCGGTGATGATGAGCACGGTTGGTCAGATAATGGCGTATTCAATATCGAAGGTGGATGTTACGCGAAATGTATCAATTTATCACAAGAAAAAGAACCTGAAATCTTTGGTGCAATCCAATTTGGTTCTGTTTTAGAGAACGTAGTGGTAGACGAAGAAACACGAGTACCAGACTATGATGATAATTCACTGACTGAAAACACACGTGCGGCATATCCGATCCACAACATTGAAAACATCGTGACTCCTTCTGTCGCTGGTCATCCGAAAGCAATCGTATTCTTGACTGCGGACGCATTCGGCGTATTGCCTCCAATCTCTAAATTGACGAAAGAGCAAGCGATGTACCACTTCCTAAGTGGCTTCACGTCCAAACTTGCAGGAACAGAGCGTGGTGTCACATCACCAGAAGCGACATTCTCAACTTGTTTCGGATCTCCTTTCCTACCATTGCCAGCAACTGTGTATGCTGAAATGCTAGGAAAGAAAATTGACGAACACGATGCACAAGTATTCCTCGTCAATACAGGCTGGACAGGTGGCGTTTACGGCGTCGGACAACGTATGTCGTTAAAACACACACGTACAATGGTTCGCGCTGCAATCGCAGGTGAATTGAATGACGTTGAATACGAAATCAACGAAGTATTCGGTTTGGCTATGCCAAAAGCAATCGAAGGTGTTCCAACAGAAGTGTTGAACCCGCGCAACGCTTGGGCTGATCCAGCAGCATACGACGAAAAAGCAAATGAATTGGCGGACTTGTTCCGTGAAAACTTCAAGAAGTTCGGTCACGTTTCAGAAGAAATCACGCTTAAAGGCGGACCAACTGCTTAATAGATACCTTGAAATCCAAGTGCTCATTGCGAGCCTTGGATTTTTTGTTTGTTATAGTGTAATTCTCAACTCAACTAGTTGTAAAACTAAAATTTAACGTAGATTTGTTCAGTGGCCCCATTCACGCTAAGAATATCCACTGTATCTTTGTAATTCGATATACAATTCTAATCCCTGTTTCTATCTTTACATCCTGCTAGTTTCATCTCTCTCTTATTCCCGAATGGCTCGCGATCTCATCAGGACGGATTGCTATTTCGCGTTTCAACACTTTTGTTCGTCTGTATGCAAGGTTCCATTTACTGACGAGCTGTTGAAATAGTTCTTTGAAATTTTCATATGGTGGATTCTGAAGCTTTTTTACTGCTGTTGAATTTTTAACTGATGCCAAGTCGATGGAATTCTTATTTAAAAATAGCCAATAAACAAGCCTGTGTCTTTGAATACATATTGTTTTGTGATGGACAATAGGGTAAAGTTAACATAACTTTATAAATATAACTAGATAAGCATTGCAAATCAATCATAGTCATTTGATTCCTAACAATATCCGTGACGTTTGATACATCCTACATAAAAAATAGGGAGGGTTATTCATCAAAAGGATTTTATTTTCAAGTGTAATCTGTCTCTTGTTCTTAACGGGTTGCAGCAATTTGTCAGCCACAAGTGAGGAAACAACTAGGTTTCCTGGCCATAAAAGCGCGTGGGAAGATCCTATAAATATTACACAAGAGGATGCAGAACGAATCGCATTAGATCAAGCTAAATTAGATGGACACGACTCACCTAAAATTTCTTCCGACTGGAATACAATGATGCAAAGTGTATACTCTATAAAATATGAACGGGATGTTTTAGTATATAGAATCCATGTAAATTCTGCTGAAGGACCTGCTAAAGAGTACTTATTCGATGTTTTATACTATATAAGTACTGATAATGGAGAAATAATTGTTTCAAATCATTAATTAGATAACATTAGACTTATTTGAAGAAAGAAAACATACTAACATTAGTAGTACAAACCAAGGCCATGGTTTGTGCTACTATTTTTTTATAGTAGAAGTGAAGAAAAGCCGACCAGCCTCTTGGACCTTTTGAGTCCGTATTTAAAACCGGCTAACTTCACGCCCTTATATGAATCAGTTTAGTATGTTGGGTCCATAGAGATCGTGTATAAGAAAGTGGAATCGATAAGGTAGTGTGGAGGCTTCTATGATTGGTCAAGAAGGAGAAATGAACATGAAACATGTCGTAGCTTTAGATGTGAGTAAAGGAAAAAGTACGATTGCGATTTATGATGGTTATCGCCAATGTGAATTTGAAGGCGAATTTCATCATACACGTGTTGAATTTGAACGATTGCACGAAAGAATGGCAGAGATCACAAAGGTAGATGGCCAGGCACCAGATATCGTGTTTGAAGCAACCGGCGTCTATTCAAAACCTATCGAAACATTTCTCAAAGATTTTGGCTATGCGTATTGCCGCATGAATCCACTTGAAGCCAATTTACAGATGGCGAAGATGCGGCGGCATAAAACAGATCTTAGTGATGCCCATGAACTTGCGAAGACCCATTTCCAAGCGGCGCGTAAACATACATATATCCAAGATGATTATTATGAACAGATGCGTGCCTTGACGCGTTATTACGATGAAATTGATGAAGAAATGATTTTACTGAAAAGCAGAATGCATTCTATTTTACATCTTAGCTTCCCGGAATTAGAAAAGCTCATTACACCAAGTTCAGCTCTGTTCTTAAATATTGTTCAGCTCTATCCGCATCCTGCACTTTTACTGGATCATTCAAAGACGGTCATTAAGAATCGTTTAAAAGCTAATACAAGAAAGAACCTTTCGTTGGCACGAGCTGAAGCGAAAGCATCCGTTCTATTGGAAGCAGCGCGAAACAGCTATCCAGCCATCAAACCGAATGATATTCGATGCGACCAGGTTCGTGATTACGCGTCCCGAATTGCCGACTTGAAGGAGAAGAAAGATACACTGATAAAACAAATGAAAAAGTTATCAGAAGGCCGAAAAGAATATCTTGTTTACCGCTCGATACCGGGTATAGGCGATTCGACGGCATGCCGATTAATCGGAGAAATTGGAGATATTCGCCGCTTTAAGAATGCGAAACAATTGAACGCTTACGCAGGCATCGATATTATGCGATACCAGTCGGGCAATACACAATATAGAGATCGTATTAATAAAAGAGGAAACAAACATCTGCGGAAGATTCTATATTTTATGATATGCGCTATGCTTATGGCTAAAAGAAAGCCGAATCATTTTGTGGATTATTACTACAAATTAAAAAAGCAACCTCAGAGGAAGCCCCATAAGGTTGCGATCATCGCCTGCATCAATAAGTTTCTGAAAGTGACATTTCAGTTACTGACGTGTGGCATTCTATACGATTATGAGTCCGCACTACCAGCTCAGAAATCGTAATCACTTACCTAGAACTATACCACAATGACCTTTCGAAAAAAATTAAAATCGTCAGGTCTTTTTGGCGTATCTAAAAAGGACGGTTAAGAGGGGTGGGATATCCCGCCCCTCTTAACCATCCTAGAAAGTATAAATAAATCTTTTAAAAAGGTTGACTAATTGTAAGAACAAGGCTGGGACAAAACATAAAAAATGCATGAAGGTAAAATTATCAGATATTATTTTTGCTTTCACAATGTTTCTTTTTCATAATCATGAGTGGAACGGAGCGGAAAAAGGCCGACTCCTGCGGGATTGTAGCGCGAATGTTGAGACCCCACAGGAAAAGCCGTCACGTAGAACGGCTTTTGCGAGCATAAGCGAAGCGTTGGGAGCAAGGATGCCTTAATTTCCGCAAAGTACGCAGAAATACGGCAAATCGAACTCTTCGTTGTTCGATTGGCTCAAGCGCGCCCCGCGGAAAGCGTGCCTTTTGAAGCGCAGAGGAACGGTCTATGTAGAGTTTTGTCCAACCCTATTTGGTAATAACATTTTTTTCGTATCATCGTTCCACTCTATCAAAATAGGAGTGCGATTGGTTGGTTCGGGCGAGGGAAGGCTTGGTTTGACGTAATTTCCATCAACAAAAGGTGATATACTAGGACATCACCCATCTACTCCCCCTATTGAAGATCTCTTTTACTAAACATTTTCATCCCGAATGCTATCAAGACGATTCCGAGTAGTACGACCAAACTAGCTATCGTACCATTCACCTGTTCAATCGGCACTTGTGGGACATAGCCGAATGGGGATAACTTGCGTAGCCAGTCTGGGAATTGCAACAGACCGCCCATATAGACGACAATAAAAGAATAGATCAAATAGACCCATATCGCGTTTGAGCGCGACGGCAACAGCCCAATTAGAAGGATTACCATCCCAATCATCACAAGAATCGCAGGGACATTTACGTATACCGCTTTCAGTAACAAACCAATCGACAGATTTTCTGTTAATACGGCAGAACTAGCACTCCATAATCCAAGAGCACCCACACCTAACATGACGATGGAAGTTAGAAAGGATAATAGGACGTATTCGCTCAGTAATCGAATCCTTGAAACCGAGCGACTGAGTATTGCATCTAACCGTCCTTTCTTTTCCTCACGTCTCACTTTAAGCATGACCAGTAAGACAGGAATTGTACCAATCATGGCGATGACCGACATGAGCATCGGAATGAATTGTTCCAGTAATGAGAACCCTTCTACAGGCTGTAGCATTTGTGCGAGCATTTCATTTTCCATGAAAAATGATTCCAAGTCTCCTAAGACGGATCCATATGAAAGACCTAACACGAACATACCGATTGCCCACGAATAGAGGGTTGTTCGCTGGAGCCTGAAAGCAAGGCCAAATGAACTTTGCAGGAAAACAGAGGCACTTTTCCTCCCTCTCCTCGCTCGTATGTATCCTGCCCCTAGATCACGTAAAGCGTGTAAGTAGAAGGCAATACAAGCGATCACTAATGCGCCTGCCAACGTAAGCACAATTGGCCACCAATAATTATTCACAAATACTTCTGCTGCTAACACCCAACCTAGAGGTGAGAACCAGGAAAGAATAGCGTTTCCTGCATCTCCGACAGCTCGAAGCAAATAAGCTGATCCAAGGATCGAAAATGACAAACCAATCGTACCTCTCGCACTTTCAGAAAGCTGGGCAAAGAGAGCAGTAACTACTCCAAAGAAAATTCCAGTTACACCTAACGCTGCACCGTACAGCATTGAACCGACTAGATCGATACTTTCAATCTGTAAAGCGAGTAGACCAATTGCTGTTACGATCGCTAACAATACGTTGAAAGTTGCATTTAGTAACAGTGTCGCCCCAATATTCGTTAACCCACCGACTGGCAATGCCCGAAGCAATTCGAAACGACCATCTTCTTCCTCTGCTCTTGTATGTCGGTTGACGAACAAAATACTCATAATGGCGACGGCCACTGCTGTAAACAACAACATTTGATGAGCAAGCATCGCGCCTGTTGTATAGGCATCTAGTCCGTATCCTTTTCCTATCATTGCCGACATGGCTGGATTTTTCATTGTTTCTGCAATGGCTTGTCGCTCTTGTTCAGTTTGATAAAGACCTGTAAACGAAATCGCGGTCAACCATGTCAGCGCACTTATTGAAAACAGCCACACAAATAACCTGACACGATCTCTACGGAGGATAAACCGACTCATTGTGAATAGATTCCTAAACATCACCGTTCGCATTAGGAATCAGCCCCTTCATAATGGCGCATGAACAAATCCTCCAATGTCGGCGGGGCACTTTCCAATGAAACAATCCCGAAAGTACTGATCGTTGCCATTACATGCTCCATTGCATCAGCATCTACTTGAAATGAATAAGCATTTCCAGTTTGATTGATTTGGTGAACTCCCTGCATTGTATGAAGGGCAGTAAGGGGCTCTCTCGTTTGAACGACAAGATGTACACGGGTTAAATGACGTAATTCCTCCAATGTACCGGCTTCTATAATTTCGCCTTGACGGATGATGGCAACCTTGTCACACAGACGTTCTACTTCGGATAAAATATGACTGGATAAGAAAATGCTTTTCCCTTCACGCTTCAATTCCTTGACACTTTCTTGAAAAACCTTTTCCATTAACGGGTCTAAGCCGGATGTCGGTTCATCGAAAATGAACAAATCGGCGTTTGAAGAGAAGGCTGCTACAAGCGCAACCTTTTGGCGGTTTCCTTTTGAATACGTTCGGCACTTCTTTGTAGGATCAAGACCAAAGCGCTCCAGCCATTCACTCCGCCGATTTGAAACATTTTCACCTCGAAGCTTGGTAAACAAATCAATAACTTCGCCTCCGGTCAAATTGGGCCATAAATTTACATCCCCAGGGACATAGGCCAGACGTTTATGGATTTCAACCGCATCCTTCCATGCATCCATTCCAAAAATTGTAGACTGTCCGCTTGTCGCCCTCAACATGCCAAGTAAAATACGAATCGTTGTTGACTTACCAGCCCCATTTGGCCCAATAAAACCATATACCTCCCCTTCTTCAACCGACATACTTACTTTGTTCAGTGCTGTGAAATTCCCAAAACGCTTCGTTAGTTCAATCGTCTCCAACACCGCCATCTTAATGGCCCCCCTTATAAAATGCTTTTTTCATGACGCCAACATATTCATGAAACTCCGCAAAATAGTTCTCCAAGTTTCGCACATCTATGTTTTCATTCTGCAGTCGAACCGTTATTTCTTCTTCGTATCCGCGAAACGCCCATTGAATAATTTTGATCGCTTTCTCTGAATCAATCTCTTCACGAAACAAGTCCGTATCAATTGTGGAATACAAACGTTGATGTGTTTTTTGCTCCAACACTCGAATTTTTTCTTTTATGGTTTCATCGAGCTGCACCGCCTCATTGATCATTACTTTCGCCATGAAATTCATTGCATTCGGATACTGTGTTAAAAATGCCAACTTTTGAATGGCTACATTTTTAAATCGTTCAAACAAATCAGGTGCAACGGACAGTTTATTTAAAAACTCCTTTTCCGTTATTTCAATTGCATACTCAATTAGGAATAAAAACAGCTCATGCTTGTTCGTAAAGTAATAAAACAACATCCCCTTTCCAATCCCTGCATTTTTCACAATTTGGTTAGTAGAAGCTAATTCATAGCCTTTTTCAGTAAATTCATTGAATGCTGCGTTTATGATTTTTTGTCGTTTTTCAACTTCTAGATTAGAAAATGCCTTCATCGTTTACCCACCTTTACCCATTAGACCGATGTGGTCGAATCCACTATATCAATCATCGACCACATTGGTCAATACAAATTTTTCAGAACATACAAAAACCCTTCACTCGTATTGAGCAAAGGGCTTGAACATTTATTACAAAGGCAGTAATTTCACTGTATCTTTCTGTTTTAACATATCGATCATTTTCAACCACTTGTCTGGTTTGTTGGAGAGGACGGAATAGTAGTCCGTTAGAAAATCAACAATGAGTGTAGATTGAACAGCATTTGTCTCTTCATCCATCGGCATAAAACAGAAATCTAAGCCTTCCACTGCTTCCCCATCATTTTTCCAAGATGGATGCACGTAGGAGAAGTCTAAGCGTTTGTAGCCAAGATGCGACAACACTTCCCGGCGAACATACGGATTCATCGCATACACATTTCCGAATGCAAAATCTTCACGTGCTTGCGGATTATAAATTTCGGCAAACATCCCGAACAATACTTTACCGTTTTCTGCTGCTAACTGTTTTAAATCCTCTTCACGCTTTTTCGCGAGGAATCGACCAATGCCCAACCCTGTTTTCCCAATAATCGTAAAATCGGTCATTGCAATATTCCATTGCGGATAATAGCGGTATTCTGTAGACCCAACGACTTCCCCATCATGTACTGCAACAAACACCCGGATGCTTGGATCTTCCAATGGTTCTTTCCAAAGATTGAATTCCAACACTTCTTCAGGTGGAAACACTTCACCGAGTAACGTATGCATTTTCGGAAACAATGGATCTTCAATTGATGTGATGCGAACATATTCCATGTACAATTCCCCCTAATTGACAGTTACGTATGGAACGGATTTTTCCATTCCATGAGCAACGCATAATTTTTTGATGCTTCATCTTCTAAATAATCTTCTATGAGCATGATTGGCATTCTACCAGTTGACAGTAAAAATGAAACGACGGGATCTCGAAGCGTTCCTGCGACTACTTTTTCAATGTATTGTGGTGCAGTCATTTCGTTCGCAACTGCCCCATATCCTGGCATCCTGCCGCCACCGAGTACTCGTTGCACGTCGAGTTTGATGACAAGGTGGTACATTGCGTTCATGAGCCATTTTCCAAGCCCCGCTTTTCGAAAAGCAGGATGAATACAAATGTCGACAATGTACAACGCATTGCCGTTCGGATCGTGCGTACGAATATAGCCGTTATCCGTTACTACTTCCCAACGATGTGACAGATCATCATCGTTCATTGAAACACGTAAACTCGTAATTGAGCCGATAAGTGTGCCGTTGCTTTCAATACAAATCGCACCTTCAGGAAACCGTTGTACATGTTCAGTCAGTTGCTGACGATTCCACCACAATTCTTCCGGAAAGGGCGGCGGAAAACATGCTGCTTGCAAAGCAATCATCTCGTCAAAATCAGCCTCTGTATAATTTCGGATCACTATCGGCATGAACGTCCCATCAAACAAAACAAATTGTTCACTGCGATATGTCATTGACTGTACCTCTATGTGTACTGGAACCCCAATCTGTATACAAATCTGTCCGACGATCTCGCCATGTCGTGACAGATCCTTTTTCCCGTACTTCGTACAATAACGACAAATCCAAATCAGCCGTCACCAACATATCGTTATTCAGTTCTCCTTCAGCTGCAAGCCCTTTTGGTGGGAACGGTATGTCATTTGGCGTAATGATCGCTGCTTGCCCAAAGTTTGCACGCATTAAGTCGACTGTCGGCAATGAACCAACTGTCCCCGTCAAGACAACATAGACTTGGTTTTCGATGGCACGTGCGTGACTCGTATACCGAACACGATGAAAACCGTGACGGTCATCCGTACAAGAAGGACAGAAAATGACATCGGCACCTGCTGCTTTCACCATACGTACAATTTCCGGAAATTCGATATCATAGCACGTTAAAATAGCAATTCTTCCTTTTGCTGTATCAAAAACTTTCAATTCATCGCCCGCAGCCATATTCCAACCTTCGATTTCAAAAGGGGTAATATGCAGTTTCGCCTGTTCACCAATTGTACCGTCTGGGTAAAACAAATGAGCGACATTATATAGGCGCCCCTCACGCTGAATGACATGAGTGCCGCCCACGATATGCATGTTATAGTGTGTTGCAAGCCTTATGAACAATTGAAGATATTGCTCCGTAAAGCCAGGTAATGCTTCAATCCCCATCGCTCTACCGTTTCCATCCCCAATTGAAAGCAATTGTGTGGTGAAAAATTCGGGGAACAAAACAAACTCCGCTTCATACTCCTGAGCATTCCGAATGTAATGCTCACATTGATTGGCAAACTCCTCAAAAGAACGAATGGAATGTAGATGATACTGAACAGCAGAAACTCGAAGTTTCATCGTCTGACCTCCCTCTATAATTGTCTTCATACAGAATAGCAAGAATAAAGATACCAATCAATAACAATCGGATTGTTCATCCATAAAAAAGACCATTTGCTTTAACAGCAAGTCGTCCCAGAGTGTAGACAAAAGGGATGGAAATCGAATTGATTTCCATCCCTTTCGTTCAAAAATGAAGTTATTTTAACGGAAAAGGCCATTTTATCCCGCAATATTGGCTTCTATTATGCCATAGCTGGCCTTTTCCACGTCCAAGTTGCCAGTTTCTTGAGAATTAAGGCAGCAAAAGTTAGCATCGCCTGCATGGACAATTTTTTTAATCCCTTTAGGGTTGTCCATCGCATGCCATGCTTTTCTTTGGCATCTGCAAAGACACGCTCAATCGTCTCTTTACGCTTCTTATATACTTCTTTAATTTCATAGTTATGGCGCAAGTCCTCAGCTACATCCAAGTAGTCTTGCCAGATATGACGTTGATTCATCTTTTGTTGATTCTTACTCTGCGTGCATTGGTCAATCACTGGACAAGTAGCACAAATAGAAGAAGTCGATGCATATTGGCGATAACCTTCTTTTGTAGTTGTTCGGAATGTAAGGACCTGTCCTTCTGGACATAGATAGCAGTCACAATGCTCGTCATAGACATACTCATGTTTTTTAAAGTGCTGTCTTGAAAATGAACTTTGGATGCATAATTTCTCTAGTAAGGTCAGAATGTTGATTCTTTCATAGGGCTGCCATTGTCGGAGTGGAGGAAGAGTGGCCTACCTTGGATTTTCTCGATGATGCCCGACTTTTTTATGAGTGTTTCCGCATATTTCGCTTCTACAGTTTCTCAAACCTCCCAACCGACTATCTTTCTGCTAAATAAATCCAGAATAAGATACATACGATAATACAATCCTTTTACAGTTCCAGCGAGCCAGGTGATATCACATGTCCATACTTGGTTAGGGGCAGTGCAAGATGGCTTTTCGGCAATTTCCGTTCGGGTTTCTTACTACGCCCCCGATGGTTTTCATCTTTTTCTCACGCAACACACGATAGAAGGTTGATTCTGAAGCAATATAGGTTCCTTGATCCGCAAGTTTCGGGACGATTTGTGTAGGTGGTAAATCCACAAAATCTTCTTGTTTCACGACAGTAATGATTTCTTCCTTCTCTTCTTCAGATAACTTGTTTTTGGGTACAGGTCGTTTGACAAGCCGACGCTGATCAAGCCTCTGCCACCTAACGTTCGTATGTCCGGACACTTATCTGTAACTCCTGACAAGCATTCGCTAATCGTGCGCCATTTTGATTGGCTTCCTGGTTAATTCTACAGTGAGTACGCGATTTGAAGGGCTGATCATTCTTCCTCGTCGTCCCCCAAATCGCTTGGGCCTTTTTTCTAAGCAGTAATAACGCAGCAGTCTCAGCGAGTACCTTCTCCTTCTTTTTCAAGTCCTTTTTCAACGCTTTTGTGCGTTGCTTTTCCTCTTTTAGCTGGGTATTCAATTGTTTTGCCTGGTCAAATGCCTGTCCTTTGCCTGTAGGCAAACAGAACGCCATGCCTCGATCTGTTCACGGAATAATCCCTTTTACCGGCAATATTCCGCAAGCTCCGTTTCATTCATCTCAATGTCTCCATCACGACTAAGAACTTGTCTTCGCTGCTCCATTTATCGGATGTTGCCCATTACTAGGCGTCGCTTCACCTTCCGCGTGCGCTTCATTGCGTCATTTGTACAACGTCAATTCTGTAATCCCTTCGTCTTTCGAAAGTTGCGCAACAGACTCATTGTGCGGTGGCATCATGCTTTAACGATTTCTTCTTTTCGTTCTTTCGTGTAAAGTTCTCTATTTTTCCCTGTATCCGAGTCACCTCCGTGTAATTTACTTAATTATATCACGTTAGCTATCTACGACATCTACCCTAACAGAGGGGGTGGTAAAGAGACTGAAACGAAAATCAACGTAATCGATGAAATTACCAATGGAGCACCGTTTGTTTGGAAAGCCTTATCGAGATTCCTAAAGAAAAGTATATCTATTTCTAACGGATTGGACTCATGAAATTGAGAAACAGTTTAACCAAAAAGTAGATGAGATGTTGACCAAACAATAAAGTAGGATTAAAAGCTGGAGGAAACTTCCCGTTTTTTTCTTTTTGAGCATAGATAACGTGGATTACAAGAATATATGAGTACCCGCAGGACGAGAGACTAAGTGGGTATCATGCTTAATTAGAATAATAGACTTAAAGTTAACCAATAAGAATTTCTACACAATGTGCTATATGTTAATAACATCTCCTTTTCTATCCTTTTTTTTTGGGATGTGTGTAGATAACGTAGATTATATTTATGATAATTAAGAACAATGCAGCGGTTAATGCCCCCAACCCGGCATAATAGTCGAAACCCCATCCAATATACAAACCTACCCCCACTGCTAGCCCGAGCTTAGCTAGTTCCCAACGCGATTTTTTCATAGTTTTTCCCTCCTAGGTTATTTCTATATTTTTATAATAGTCTTTTGGTTCTTTTTTTTCAAACAATTTCTTGAAATTCTTGTTCATTTGAGATAATATGGAATTAATACCGTAAAATAAAATTCCTTACATAGGTAGACAAGCAATGAAGGAGGGGTGAAGTGTTTACCTTAATGCGGTACAACAATTTTGATAGGGGGAAGTAAAGGATGAATAAATCGTTAAAGTTTTTCATTATAACAATCGTTTTAATTATGACTTTCAACACTTCATTTAATCCTATTGCTCTTGCGAATCAGTTTAAAAGTGAAGACACACCTAAAACGAATGTACTAGAAAAGAAAAAACAAGAAATCATTAATAATCATCTAACAGGAATCAATACTGAAACGGTTGAAAACAGTAGAGAACTCTCACCTGAAAGAAAGCGAATTGTAGACAAAGCTCTAAAAAATTGGAATGAAAATTTAATCTACAGCGACATTATACATGATGAGAAGGTTATTATACTGAAAACAGATGTCAAGGATACAATGGTAGCTATAACAGATTATATGGTAGAGGTAGTGGAAATACTTGGGGGTAATAATTTTGCTGTCAATGGGGATATAAACCACTTTGAGGTAACCGTGGAAGATGGCGAAGACCAACTAATTTCACCCGATAAAAACGTTGAGATACAATATTTTGACGGCTTTCTACGGTCTGGAGTAAAGCCTGGTCCCTGGACTAGTAAGGGTAGTAAATGGGTCAACTATGAAGCTCAAAAGAATTTCGACACCTACGGTACAGGCGCTCTAGTTACCATTATAAGTTCTCTTATAGCAGGGTTTCTTTCGCTACATCCAGCAGGTGCTATTGCTGTTGGGGTTGCAAGTGGTTGGGTTGCTTCTTATGTAGCAGCAGGCAAATACCCTACTGGTGTCGGGAAAGCTTTTCTGATTTGGTATAGAAATGGAGACAACCCACTTGCAGACAAAAAAATTGATTCTTTCGACTATGTAAATTATAGAGGAGAATGGAAATTTATGGGTATATCCAATTCTTACTATGTTAAGTGTTTAGCATGTAATGTTCAATAATCAAAGAACAGATCCTTATCTACTCGTAAACACCTACAGTGAATTTTTTTGTGACATGTGGTTAATTACATTTGCGACGGGGGATCCATTTGGATGATTTAGGTATACCTTATCATTGATTTTTTTGCAGACTGCTCTAGTCTTTCGGTGATGAATAGTTAAAACCTTTTGGGCTGCTTTGTAGTCGTAGCAATTTATTTGCTGTGTACCAAGCATCTAAAGGTTTTTTTGTTTGTCTTAAATGAAAAAGGTAAAAAATCTTTGGAACGGGTGTTATTGTATGAGCGAAAAGACTCTACAATCAAGTAATGGCATGAGGAGAGGCTTCTATTCCAGTTTGGAACAGACCAAGAACGGAATAAGAAAACCTAGCTTTAAATTTGAGGGAGATATTCTCTACAAACTGTATATCGATGAATTGGAGTTTGATACTCCGGTTAATCCCCACAATCATAACCACGTGATCCGTTTCTTCTTATGAAGAAGTTCACCGATGTTATTTCGGAAGATGAACGAGAGTATTGTTTTGACAGGAGTTATCGTAGCGACAAACAGTGGGGAATTGATAATTTCAGGTGTTTGTCTACAGTCTGGAGGCTGGGACAAAACTCTAAATAGACCGTTCCTCTGCGCTCCAAAAGGCACCCCTTCCGCGGGGCGCGCTTGAGCCTCCTCGTCCGATGCGCTTCCTGCGGGGTCTCAACATTCGCGCTACAATCCCGCAGGAGTCGGCCTTTTTCCGCTCCGATTCACTCAAAAATTCGAAAAGAAACATTGGAAAAATATAAAAAACTGCAAACGGCGAATTAGCCATAATGCAGCTTTTTTTTGTTATGTCCCAGCCTCCATAAATTTTATTATCCCGGGATTCTAGTAATACTTTTATTTTAGTACTAATATACGGTCAGAGTTTCTGTCTATCTTCCAACTAGCAAATATTGAGTTATTCCATCCCTTGCTGTTTCATCCACATACATAGGTCCCGCACAGTTTGTGCATTTTGAGCAGCCGGAAAGTAATGAGTATACTCCGGAAAATACCATGTCTCATACTTACGATCGTGTTCTCGTAACGCATCTTCCAATAGGATCGCCTGCTCGAATGACACGTTCTCATCTTTCATCCCATGAATGATGAGAATTGGTGCATTAATCTCGTTTACTCTAAATAACGCCGTCCGTTCCCGATAGGCATCAGGCATATTAATGGGCGTTCCGCCAATAACCCTTTTCATCATACGTCGCATATCTTTTCGCTCATTGTATGTGAAAATCACATCTGAAATCCCTGCCCAAGTGACGATGGAAGTAATGTCTTCACGTAGGATGGCGGTCCAAAGCGCCATGATTCCCCCTCTTGAAAAAGCGAAAAGATGGATACGATCTGGTTGAACATTGGGTTGTTGCTTCAAAACATCAACAGCAAAGATCGCATCTTGCCTATCGTTTCCAGCAAATTCATCCCGTCCTTCGCCTCCTCGATTGCCTCGATAATAAGGCGCAAAGACGACAAATCCTTGTGACGCAAATTGAGCGATGCGAGCTGGCCGTACCATGCCGATATGTTGCATGCCGCCTCTCAAATAGACAATGCCTTCATACTTCCCGTCAGCTTTAGGCGTAGCAAGCATCCCTTTAACCCTTAATCCTTCTGACATATACGTAATTTCTTCCAATCGAATATGTGGATTGGGTGATGGATAGCCTCTTCTATGTATAATTGTCGCATTAGGAACCATTGGCATTCACCCATTCCCGTATTTTCTGCATGCCTGCATCTTTCATATGAAAACTCAAGGTTGTACAACCCAGTAATTGTTCATCCGTCAACCAAAGAGCCCCTTCTGTTTCATGCAATGTCGGCTGTTCATCGATATGTGTCACGGTTCCTGTAAACACTGCCTTACAAAAGGGCTCTTCTCCATTGACAACGTATTCCGCAAAACGGACGAGATTCGTTATCGTTACCCCAGTTTCTTCGATTGTTTCCCGAATGGCAGCATCGATCACGGACTCACCTACTTCAGCTTTCCCACCAGGAAATTCAATTCCACGAATGGAATGACGAGTTAATAACCATTTCCCTTCGTGCTTCACAACAACGAGCACATGCCTCGCTTCCATGCCAAATCGATTCTCTCCAAACGTCAGCTCAACATGTGCTCCTTTTAAATCTTTGTAAGTTGTAATCATCGCCATCATCGTCCTTTCATTCCGATCAACGGACGAAAAACGAGCGGCTCGTTCATTTACGGAAGTGCCGGTCTTGTGAAATACGGCAGTCCTTCAATGAACTTTTTCGTTTCTTCATCCGAAAATTCATGGATCAATGCATAGATTTTCATTGTTTTGTCGTCTACTTCGTGGTTGTTCTTATCATAATGATAAGGGACGTACGGCAAGTGTGCACGTAAGAAATTCCTGAACTCCAACCGATCCATCTCTCTGAAGATCTGTTCAAATATCGGAAGAAATTCTCTACTCATTTCCACTTCGTACTCCCATGGTGATGCGTATTTATGCGGATAAACTTGCTGGCTTTGAACGGACACGTACATTTTCACTTTATCGCTTTCCATTTGAACCCCACCTTTTTTTCGTAGTATGGTTCTTCGGAACAAAACGATTCATGTACAATTGTAGCAGAATAAAAAGCACGAATTCCTTCTCTCATTGGAATTCGTGCTTTTATCAGTTACGCCTTTTGATCGACGACTAATCCTTTATGAGGATGGGATGCTGTGGATGGCTGATCCGGTAAGCTTTGCAACATATCAGTTGCTGCAGTCGTATTCATTGCCATCGCTTTATGCATGACACTCAGTTGAACAGTCGATTGCAAACTTCTCAATTGACTTGCCATAATGGAATTTAACTCCATTGTCCATTCCTCCTTTCACACTTCTATTATCGGAGGAATTGGATGAGGATGAAGAATTATTTATTATCTTCACCAAGAAATGCATTGAGCATCCATTGATGTTTTTCAATGCTTTGATAGACCGCATTCAGAATATCTTCTGTCATATCGTCTCCATTTTCAGCAGCGAACTCCATCCCTTTTTTCAAGGATTTCATGATTTTCGCAAAATCGTCTGCAATGGTTTTAACCATTTCTTCCGCATTTTCTTTACCTGTCGCTTCTTTGACGACTGATTCTTCAAGATGCTCTTTTAATGTTGCAGTTGGTTCTCCTCCGAGTGTTAGGATTCTTTCAGCAATTTCGTCCATATGGAGCGTCGCTTCGTTATACAGTTCTTCAAATTTCTCATGTAAGGTAAAAAATTGTTTACCTTTTACATACCAATGATAATTATGCAGTTTTGCATACATTACCGACCATGTAGACACTTGCTTATTCAATTCCATCATCAATTCTTTACTCATTGTAAAACCTCTCTTCGTTTATAATGCTTCTCCCTGTTAATTTACCACTAAAACAAATAAACTAAACATACAACAGAAAGCAAGGTGTTTAGAATTGAAGGCCATACTAATCGGTTTCATCAAAATCTATCAAAAAAGCATTTCCCCTATTATGCCACCGACATGCCGATTTTACCCAACGTGTTCCCACTATGGCGTTGAAGCGATTGAAAAACACGGTGCGCTAAAAGGAGCATGGTTAGCAATACGTCGAATTTCTAAATGTCATCCTTTTCACGAAGGTGGTTTTGATCCAGTTCCTGAAAAAAATGAGAAGACTGTTAAATGATTGTGCCGGCAATTGCCGGTTTTTTTCTTTTTTTATTGCCAAACTAATAATCATCTTGTATAGTAGGTATTGTTCAAATCGTAATCATTACTATTATTAGTCGGAGGTACAATATGAAAAGAACAAAATGGCTACTATTTGTCGGGCTTGTTCTGACATTAATTGTCGGAGCCTGTGGGCAAACAAATAAAAATGAGGAAGCAGCAACGGTGACTGATGGTACATTATCCATCTATACGACTGTTTACCCGTTACAATTTTTCACAGAACAAATCGGTGGAGAGCATGTTCATGTTCAATCCATTTATCCGGCAGGAGCAGATGAGCATACATTCGATCCTACCCAAAAAGATATGATGGCATTAGCAGATGCAGACTTGTTCTTTTATATCGGACTTGGTCTTGAAGGTTTCGTCGAAAATGCACAAAAGACGTTAAAGAGCGAACACGTCGAAATGATTGCCACTGCAGAATCCATTTCGGAAGATCGTTTAGGGGAAAATCACCACCATCATGATGAAGACGGGCATGATGAGCATGGTGAGGACGAACATGGACATGGTGAAGAAGGACATGATGAGCACGGTGAGGACGAACATGGTCACGGTGAAGAAGGACATGATGAGCACGGTGAGGACGAACATGGACATGGTGAAGAAGGACATGATGAGCATAGTGAGGAAGCTCACCACGACCATGACCATGGTGAATTTGATCCACATGTGTGGATTTCTCCAACGTTAAGCATTGAGTTAGCAAAATCTATTAAAGAAGCACTCATCGCAAAAATGCCTGAGCAAAAAGAAACATTCGAAAAGAATTATGATGCACTTGCTGATCAATTAATGGATTTAGATGAACGATTTGCTGACATGGCAAATAAAGCCCCATCCAAAACATTTTTTGTATCACATGCTGCTTTCGGTTATATTGCGAATGCATATGGATTAAATCAAGTAGCCATTGCTGGGTTGAATTCCCAAAGTGAACCTTCCCAAAAAGAGCTTACAAAAATCGTTGACCAAGCAAAAGAAGAAAACATCCAATACGTGTTGTTTGAGCAAAACGTATCGTCCAAACTGACCGATGTCGTCCGTAAAGAAATCGGTGCAGAATCTTTACAGCTTCATAACCTTGGCGTCCTTACGCCTGAAGATGTTCAGAATAAGGAAACCTATTTTACTCTAATGGAACGAAATTTAAGCGTTTTTGAACAAGCTTTGAGTAAGTAAAGAGAAACCAGTGCGAAGAAGGTAATCGCACTGGTTTTGTTTGTGGTAATTTTTAGTCCAAAGGTCATGAAATGGCGAGTACTTTGTGAACTTGATTGATAACTATAAATACAATCGAAAAGATTGTGAACTCGATTGATAACTTTTCCGAACTACTCGAGTCTTCATCCAATTTAACCCTCTAATACGCCACAAAACACCTTACAACCATTCCTTTAATTTACGTCGTACTAATTTATTCGAAGCATTACGCGGTAACTGTTTGACAAAATGAAACGCCTTCGGAACTTTGTAGCCCGCTAAATGTTGCTTACAATAAGCCACTAGATCGCTTTCTACAATTTTACCTTTACTGACAATAAATGCAACGGGTACGCTTCCCCACTTCTCATCTTCTTGACCACAAACCCCAGCTTCCACCACGAGCGGATGAGAGGCCAGGATATTCTCAATTTCAGCAGGATAGATGTTTTCGCCTCCTGAAATGATTAGATCTGAGCGTCGATCGACAATAAAAAGATATCCATCCTCATCAACATAGCCAATATCCCCTGTTGGGAACCAGCCATCAGTTGTGGGACTAACTGCAGCTGCATGTCCGATATACCCTGGAGTTACGTGCGGCCCCGCCACAAGTACTTCACCGACTGCGTCATTAGCTGAAACATCAATTTTAATTTGATTGAAAAAGAGCGGTTTGCCTGCTGAACCGATTTTACGTAAAGCATCTTCAGCAGATAGAGTCGCTGTTTGCGAACTCGTTTCCGTCATACCATACGTTTGTAGGACGGGCAATCTTCGTTCTCTCGCTCTTCGTAAATAGTCAACTGGGATGGGGCCCCCACCTGCCAACATCGTTAAAAAAGCTGTTGAGGCATACAGATTTTGTTCTTCCATAACCATTAAAAGCCGTTGCAAACTTGCCGCAACAACCGACATTCGTGTCACTTGCCCTCGCTGTATCTCATCTGCAACTGCATACTCATCAAATTTCTCATACAGACGTACAGTCATACCGTAAATAACGGATCTGGCTATAATTGAAAATCCGCTAATATGAAACAACGGCATTGTACATAGCCAACAATCATGTTCTGTCAAGCCTAGATTCAGAACGGAAGAAAGTGCACTGGACGTATGGTTCTCCGCTGTTTGTCGGACACCTTTCGGAAAACCTGTCGTCCCTGATGTGTACATAATCGTTAGCGTCTTGGAAGGCAGCCACCTATCCATGATGGATAATTCGGATTTGCCACTTGCATGTATATCGGAAAAAGACAAGATCGGTTTCGATAAATTAGTAAACTGAAATGAACTCTGATCATCCAATAATAGAGCTACCGCCTCACTATCGTCCAACTGCCACTTCAATTCACTAGATGTCAGCCGTGCGTTTAGCATCACAATCTCGAGTCCTGCTAACAAACAGCCATGAATCATAAACACCATATCAGGTGTTGATGAACCTAGTAACGCAATACGTTGCCCATCCTGTAACCCATTTGTCCGTAGTTTTCGAGCTATGTTTGTTGCTTCGTCCAACAGCTGACGAAACGTCCACTCTTTCTTGTCAAATGAAAGTGCAATTCGATTCGGAGTTAAATTTGCTCTTTGTACCAACCAATTTGGAATCATCTTTTTCACCTCTATTCATCAGAAAAGCTGTTGAAAAAAGTGTAGACAAAGCCATATTTGACTTTGTCTACACCATTTTAATGAGTGCCTTGGAGTTGCATCATGGGAAACGTGGGAACTGACCAAAATCAGGTTTACGCTTTTCTTTGAATGCGTCACGACCTTCTTTCGCTTCGTCCGTTGTGTAATAAAGGAGTGTAGCATCTCCAGCCATTTGTTGAAGACCAGCTAATCCGTCCGTATCAGCGTTCATTGCCGCTTTAATGAAACGGAGAGCTGTCGGGCTCATTGCAAGCATCTCTTCACACCATTGGACCGTTTCATCTTCTAATTGTTCATAAGGAACTACCGTATTGACGAGTCCCATATCCAACGCTTGCTGTGCATCATATTGTCGGCATAGATACCAGATCTCTCTCGCTTTCTTATGCCCGATAATACGTGCTAAATAACCCGATCCATAACCAGCGTCAAATGAACCAACTTTAGGACCTGTTTGGCCAAAACGTGCATTGTCTGCAGCAATTGTCAAATCACATACTACATGCAATACATGTCCACCACCAATTGCATAACCTGCAACCATTGCCACAACCGGTTTAGGTATTACACGGATCAGTCTTTGTAAGTCTAATACATTCAAACGTGGGATCTCGTCGTCTCCAACATAACCACCATGTCCGCGTACAGATTGGTCTCCACCAGAACAGAAGGCTTTTTCCCCTTCGCCAGTTAGAATGATAACACCGATACTTTCATCATCACGCGCCCGTGAAAATGCATCAATTAGCTCCATAACCGTTTTCGGTCTAAAAGCATTACGCACTTCTGGACGATTAATCGTCACTTTACCAATTCCATTGTACTTTTCGTATTTAATATCCTCATATGTACGGATAGTTTCCCATTGACGTGTCATACTAGTGCTCCTCCTTTTGTATAGCTAAAATAAATTCCTTTACCATTGTAGCAAACAATGACGGTTTTTCCACGTGAATTGCATGGCCTGCTCCAGGTACGATCGTATGTTTCCACAACGATGCAATTTCATTCATTTCCCGGGCAATAGTGACAAATTTCTCATCTAACTCTCCAGTAATCAACAATACGTTTTCCCTTAAATTACCAATTAATCCCCAATACGATGGTTGACTACCTGTCCCAATTCCACGCAAGCTGTTTGCTAAGCCTTGGCCGCTTTGTTGTAACCGCTCGTTTCTAATTTGGATACGTTTCTCTTCTGGTAACTTTTTTTGGGATTGAAACAACGGGATGTTTTCCCAATTATCGACAAAAGGACGAACACCTTCAGCTTCAATCCTACACGCTAACTTTTCATCTGCTTGGCGTCTTGCAATTCGTGCTTCTTCTGTAGCTAACCCTGGTGAAGCACTCTCTAACACAAGTGCTTGGATTTGTTCCGGGTATTGAATTGTATAGGCAAGCGCAATGCGGCCACCCATCGAATAACCGACTAACACGAAGGATTGCAAGGACAGCTTTTGAAACAACATATGTAAATCAGCAATCTGCTCTTCCATTGCATACCGGGCAGGAACTTCAGGTACACCTGTCTTGCCATGTCCAGTCAAATCGACAGCAATTGTTCTGAACTCACTTCCAACATGTTCAAGAACTTCTCGCCAAGTCGTTGTTGAACCTGTAAACCCATGTAGAAAGACGATTGTCGGTAATTGTGCATCTCCGTTCATGACAACGTGAATCGGTAATTCACGAACAGTAATTGTCAATTCAACCAATCGTCTTCACCCTTTCAACCACATCAGCCCAATAAGCACGGTGATTTTGTACGTTTACAGGTCTACTTGTAAATACTTCGATGATGCGGATAGGTTTAACTTTGTCCTTCTGTATTTCCTGCACAAACTCTTCTTTTGTGTGAACGGACGCATACTGTGCATCATACATTGCACCAATATGTTCAAACGTCAAGCCGGTCGGTGTCCCAAATAACTCCTCGAAGTGATTTGGCTCAGATGCTTGTGGTAAATAAGAGAAAATACCACCACCATCGTTGTTTAAGATCACTATCGTTATACTCGTTTCGTGAAAACGCGACACAATTAGGCCATTAACGTCATGGAGAAATGCTAAGTCTCCAATAAGCAAAAATGTAGGTCTTTTACGAGCACGTTCGATGCCAAGAGCAGTTGACACAACTCCATCAATCCCGTTTGCTCCCCGATTGGCAAAAAGCATGAGTTCCTTATCTGTTGCACAGAAAAACGTATCGAGGTCTCGGATTGGCATACTACTGCTGCTTATTAAGTCACTGCCAGTAGGAAGATTATCTAGTAAACATTTCACAATGATTCCTTCGTCGCCTAACGTCCCTTCATAATGACGTGTACATTGTTCGGCTTCTTGATTAGCGGTCGCCCATAACTTTGCATATTCCGTACGCTGAAGTTGATCAACAGCTGTAAAAAAAGCATGTGGTGATGCTTGTACATGGTGCGTAACTACACCTAGCGAATCATGGAACTCAGGAGACTCATCAAACACGACATAAACTGTAGGCTTTGTTTTCTTTAAAAACAGAGACAATGGTTTGGACACCGGTTGTGGGCCAAAACGAATAACCGTATCAGGCACTGCGATATCTGCAAAATGCTCACTCTTTAGCAATGCATCATAATGGGCTATGCACAGATGAAGACAATCTGTCGGAACCTCTGAACGTAAATTGGATAATGGATCACATAGTACCGGCCATTGCAGGGATTTAGCAAAATGCCAAAATGCTTTTTTATCAAAATTAATCGGCATTTCACCTACAATAAGCAAACCTTTTTTTGCATTAGCAATAAGATTATTTAGCTGTCCCTTCATTGGCAAAGAAAGTTCATTCTCTCCTACAATACGTTCCATAAACGTTATCGGTGGTGCAGGTCTATCAAAATCGATCAGTAATGGTTCACGTAAAGGGATGTTTAAATGAATCGGTCCGGTTGGCTGTGTCATTGCGATAGCAACTGCCCGTTGCGTATGCCGTTCAAGAAAAGTATCCAATTCATCATTATCCTCAGCCAACGGTAAATCCACACTGAATTTTACATGCTTGCCATACATATTCAATTGGTCGATTGCTTGAGGGGCCCCTACACCTCTTAGTTCATGTGGTCGATCGGCAGTCATGACAATTAAAGGTATGCGTGCATAATACGCTTCTGTCACTGCAGGATGATAATTGGAGGCTGCGGTTCCAGACGTACACAAAAGGACGACAGGATTGCCTGTCGCCTTTGCTAAGCCAAGTGCAAAATAACCAGCAGATCGTTCATCGACTTGCATGAAAGTTTGTATGTGTTCATTCGCTGCAAATGCATAAGCGAGCGGTGTTGATCGAGATCCTGGACTAATGACGACCGATTTCACTCCAGCTTGCATCAAAGTCTGCGTTAATCGTAATACATGGTTGGTTAACACTTTTCGTTCATCCATTCAACTTTCCTCCAAGCGCCCTTAACACCGGTCTAAACTTGACCCAAGTTTCTTCATATTCTTCTTCAGCAACAGAATCGGCCACAATTCCTCCACCTGCGTATAAATATGCTTTGTTTCCATCCAACAATGCAGATCGTATGCCGACAGCAAACTCACCATTCCCTGCCGTATCAGTCCAACCAATTGGCGCTGCATAATAACCACGATCTAATCCTTCCTCGTTCCGGATCATGTCAAGAGCAACCGTCGTCGGGACACCACCCAATGCAGGGGTCGGGTGCAATGCTTGTACAAATGAGAAAATGTCACTCTTCTGCTTAATTGTGCCTTGAACAGGTGTGTGCAAATGCTGGATATCCCGGATTTTCATTAACTTCGGCACTTTCGGAACGCACACATCTTCACAATACGCCTCAAATACATCAGATATCATACTCACTACATGTTGATGCTCTTCGCGATTTTTCGGATCGCCTAACAATCGCTCACCTAATTCTCGGTCTTCTTGAGCAGTTTTTCCCCTACGAATCGATCCAGCGACACAAGCAGAATAGGCTTCTCCATTTTTCACCTCAATTAAGCGTTCAGGTGTAGCACCAAAAAATAAGGACTTTCCTTGTTGAAGTCCAAAATGATAACTTTCTTGCTGTTCATTTGTAATGGATTGCAATGTACGTGCAACAGATACCTCTTGTTCAAATTCAAGTTCAATTGCTCGTGCAATGACAACTTTGTCCGCTTTTCCGAGTCGAATTTTTCCAGTCACATTTTCAACAGCTTTTAAATACGCTTCTTTGCCACGCTCTTTTGTTGCAATGACTTGATTTGTATCTGTGAATGAAAGCTCCTCCACTTGTGCAGTATGAATAAGTCTATCCCGTTCTTCACGTAGTTCATCAAAAGATGATAAAACATCTTTTTGATCTGTCACTATGTTAATCGAAATGTACGTCTTCCCATGTTCAATCTTTAATTGAAAGGCCGGAACAATAAAATAAGCAGATGGGAAGGCATCCCATTCTGACGGCTGTCTGTTCCGTTCATCGTATGAAAAACCACCAAACAGAACTGGCTCGATATCTTTATCTTCTTTTACTAACAGTGCACACAACTGCTTCCACTTACTTGCGATCTCCTCATAACGCTTGTCCTGCTGTTCACTGACAATTGTATAGGCATGCCCTACACCGACAAGCGTCATCGTCTTATCAGCATTTTGCCAATAGAACCGCTCGTTCTTATAGTGCGATGCACCTGCTTCGAAAAATGATAAAGGAGAAATCCTACCAACCTCCACTGTCTCAGTGAAAAACTGGGTATGAGGAGACAGTGGCACTTGTTTCGTGCTGCTGACATCCGTTATTTTGTAGCTCATCATTTTCTCTCCTTCAGTGTAATCAATTAAAATTCCGTTCACCATATAAGTTGTTTTATTTACATCTTACTTACATTATACCGAAAATCATAAGAACACGCATATATAATGCAAAGAAGGATACCTCTTTTCGTCGATTTAGAGTACAATGAATAACGGAAACCTTAGAATAGGAGAGAGGAAATTGCAACATACTATTAAAGCAGACACCGGTTGGCGAATTTGGTGGCAATTGACAAGACCCCATACGTTAACAGCAGCATTCGCCCCCGTCTTTTTAGGGACAATGATCGCACTCACATACGGCGACCTACATTTCCCATTATTTTTGGCTATGCTTATCGCAAGCTTATTCATACAAATGGCAACTAATATGTTCAATGAATATTATGACTTCAAAAGAGGTCTGGACACAGAGCATTCTGTAGGTATCGGTGGAACGATTGTCCGAAATGGCATTAAAGCTCAAACTGTTTTAGCCATCGCCTTGGCACTTTACGCTGTTTCAATGTTGATTGGTGTATATATCTGTTCCCAAACCTCTTGGGGATTAGCACTTGTAGGGCTTGTGTCCATGCTGATCGGATACTTATATACAGGTGGACCTTACCCAATCGCCTATACACCATTTGGCGAACTTGTTTCAGGTGTCGTCATGGGGATGCTGCTCATATTAATTGCCTTTTATATTCAAACCGGTACAGTAACCGCACTAGCCATACTTATTTCAATTCCAAGCATGTTGCTCGTTGCAGCAATCATGTTAGCGAATAACATTCGGGATCTTGAAGGAGATAAAATCGGAGGCAGAAAAACACTTGCCATTCTCGTCGACAGACCCGCTGCCATTAAAATACTTGCGACGTTTTTCTGCATCAGCTATTTATGGGTGATAGGTCTTGTTATTCTTGGTCAATTGACACCATGGGCATTACTTGTTCTAATCAGTATTCCTAAACCGATTAAAGCTATTACAATCTTCCATGCACATCTTCTCCCATTGGAGGTAATGCCTGCGATGAAGCATACAGCAGTGACCAATACGATATTCGGTCTACTGCTCGGAATTGGTATCCTGATTGGACATTTGGTCTAAACACCCATCATTTATGTCAATAAAACACATACGAAACCGCATGATGTCAAAGTTTGTTATACTTTGCGCCATGCGGTTTTTTCGTTTAAATCTGACGAAGTTATCGATAAATGTTTAGTTTCGCTACAGCATAGGGAATTGAAAACTACTTAGCATTATTTCTTAGCTATGAACTTGCATGAAACAGACCATACTACGAAAACAATTTCAAAGGAAGTGCTAATCATGTTAACAGATCACCAAAAAACGTCTCTTCGAGAAGAATTATTGCAATTGCGAACGCAGTTAACGAAAACTGAACAAGAAACTGACATTAAACAATCCTCTCAAAATGATGTTGGCGAATTATCCATGTACGACAATCATCCTGGTGACATGGGAACCGAATTATATGAACGGGAAAAGGATATGGCGATTAATGTACATGCGGGGGATGAATTAGAAAAGATTGAGCACGCTCTAGAAGCGATGAACGAAGGTACTTATGGGTATTGTAAAGAGTGTCAAACAGAAATCCCCTACGAGCGTTTGGAAGCAATTCCTTACACGTCCTATTGTTACGAACATGCAACTGAGCGATCCATTCCTGAAGACCGACCAGTTGAAGATGAATTATTGGTTATGGCAAAGGCAAATTCCTTTGCAGATCGAAGAGAAGGTATACGGAGAGACAGTGAAGACAGTTTTCAAGAAATCGCCAAATCAGGCACATCAGAAACACCATCAGATTTTATAGGAGACCATGATGACTATAATTCTTTATATGACGATGAAATACTTGATGGGGCAGCTGACCAAATGGAGGAATTCGTCAGCACAGATATTACCGGAGAAAAACGCGGTTTTGTGCGATCAGAAAAATCGGAGGAATACGAACAAACGTTAGATGATGAAGGGTTGGAGTCATCCATGGGCAATATCCCTTATCATCAAAAAGATAGCTATTTGAATGAAAGATGAGATGGTGATAAAACGTTGAAGTCTACTGTTATTACTATTGACCCTGTAAAAGCAATAAAACCGTCAGTTCCTTTTCAAAGGGGCATGACGGTTTTTTCCTTAAAAATATAGCTAACTCAACGCTCCCTTCCTCATATCAACTCCAGACAACGAAAAAAATCGCATCCATATTGAACGAAGGAAACGCTCTTGTATACACTAGAGCTCAAGTAAACGATACGCTTTTAGCAATCAATACTTTATAAACTGTTCATCCGTCCGATGTAACGAAAGTTATACGGATGCAGCGCTGAGGAAATTGAAGCATCCAGCATATTAAAGAAGCAACAGGCCAATCCATATCCATCAAGTGATCAATTGCACGATGTTAGGGATCGTAATTAAATGTGTAAAAGTAGAGGAAAGGAAAGGAAAGAAAAGTGCAAAACAGAAAAAACACATGATGAATATGCGTACATGTATTTATTTTTATTGAATTTGTACAAACACCCCAACAAATATTATAGAAACAAAATAAAAAGAACTGCATTCGTATAAATGAATGCAGTTCTTTTTCTAGTTATGACCCCTACGGGATTCGAACCCGTGTTACCGCCGTGAAAGGGCGGTGTCTTAACCGCTTGACCAAGGGGCCAACAATATGGCGGAGAAGGAGGGATTCGAACCCTCGCACCGCTTTCGCGATCTACACCCTTAGCAGGGGCGCCTCTTGAGCCACTTGAGTACTTCCCCGAGTTAATATGGCTCCGCAGGTAGGACTCGAACCTACGACCGATCGGTTAACAGCCGATTGCTCTACCACTGAGCTACTGCGGAATATGGTGGGCCTAAGTGGACTCGAACCACCGACCTCACGCTTATCAGGCGTGCGCTCTAACCAGCTGAGCTATAGGCCCATGGAGCGGGTGAAGGGAATCGAACCCTCATCATCAGCTTGGAAGGCTGAGGTTTTACCACTAAACTACACCCGCAAATAATGGTGGCTCAGGACGGAATCGAACCGCCGACACAAGGATTTTCAGTCCTTTGCTCTACCGACTGAGCTACTGAGCCACAAGTGACTTAGAAAAAAGTTTCTATCTTTCAAGATCAACCTATTCTAAAATCAAAATCTTTATGTAGTACTAAAGAATGGCGGTCCCGACCGGGATCGAACCGGCGATCTCCTGCGTGACAGGCAGGCATGTTAACCGCTACACCACGGGACCTTTGGTTGCGGGGGCAGGATTTGAACCTGCGACCTTCGGGTTATGAGCCCGACGAGCTACCACTGCTCCACCCCGCGATAATATTAGTTGTAGGAACTTTAAAGCCTACGCATTCGGTATTTCGTGAGACTTTGTTGTAATTTCCTTTTAGGAAATTACACAAATCACATTCTGCGTGATGTGATTTGCTCCACCCCGCAATAATATTAGTTGTAGAAAATTTAAATCCTACGCTATCAGTGTTTCATAAACCTACCACTACTGTTTTAATACATTATGGCGGAGGAAGAGGGATTCGAACCCCCGCGGGCTTTAACACCCCTGTCGGTTTTCAAGACCGATTCCTTCAGCCAGACTTGGGTATTCCTCCGTATTCACTATTCAAATAGTGGTGGACCTTGCAGGACTCGAACCTGCGACCGGACGGTTATGAGCCGTCTGCTCTAACCAACTGAGCTAAAGGTCCTTTAGGATGGCGGCAGAGGGAATCGAACCCCCGACCTTACGGGTATGAACCGTACGCTCTAGCCAGCTGAGCTACGCCGCCAAGAAAAGTAATAATATTATATTGGTGGAGCCTAGCGGGATCGAACCGCTGACCTCCTGCGTGCAAGGCAGGCGCTCTCCCAGCTGAGCTAAGGCCCCAATATGATGGTCGGGAAGACAGGATTCGAACCTGCGACCCCTTGGTCCCAAACCAAGTGCTCTACCAAGCTGAGCTACTTCCCGTCGTTAAGCTTAATGGCGCGCCCGGCAGAAGTCGAATCCACAACCTTCTGATCCGTAGTCAGACGCTCTATCCAATTGAGCTACGGGCGCATATCGATGTTTCATTGACTAAAAATAATGGTGCCGAGGACCGGAATCGAACCGGTACGGTAGTCACCTACCGCAGGATTTTAAGTCCTGTGCGTCTGCCAGTTCCGCCACCCCGGCAATTATTCATATGGAGCGGAAGACGGGATTCGAACCCGCGACCCCGACCTTGGCAAGGTCGTATTCTACCACTGAACTACTTCCGCATTGAAAGTGCGGGTGAAGGGAGTCGAACCCCCACGCCTTGCGGCACTAGATCCTAAGTCTAGCGTGTCTGCCAGTTCCACCACACCCGCATAATTGGTTCAAAACAGAATTTATAAATGGTGAGCCATGCAGGATTCGAACCTGCGACCCTCTGATTAAAAGTCAGATGCTCTACCGACTGAGCTAATGGCTCAAAAGTGGTGCCGGCGAAAGGACTTGAACCCTCAACCTACTGATTACAAGTCAGTTGCTCTACCAGTTGAGCTACACCGGCTAAGTGTAATGTATAGATAATATGGTGGAGGATGACGGGTTCGAACCGCCGACCCCCTGCTTGTAAGGCAGGTGCTCTCCCAGCTGAGCTAATCCTCCATGGTTTAAATGTGATAAGCTGTGCACTTTTTTGTCAGCTTCATTCACTCAATCGTTTCTTCAATCCACTTGCTACTCCGCTTTAAACGGAAGTTGTCCATGCGTGTTGCATTATGTAATGAATCTTGCAGGCCCGGCGACGTCCTACTCTCACAGGGGGAAGCCCCCTACTACCATCGGCGCTGAAGAGCTTAACTTCCGTGTTCGGTATGGGAACGGGTGTGACCTCTTCGCCATCATCACCAGACCTTCGTCTCGTTCAATGAGGACAATATTAATTATACCAACTTTGGTGAGTTTTACAAGCACTTTTTTTATAAAAGTATTTTCAAAAAACTCGATAGAACGAAAATCTTGTTCGTTCAAAACTGAATAAAACCAACATTGTTGCTAAACACAAGTTCAACCATACTTAATTAACATAAAGGATAAGTCCTCGATCGATTAGTATCCGTCAGCTGCACGTGTCGCCACGCTTCCACCCCGGACCTATCTACCTCATCATCTTTGAGGATCTTACTTACTTGCGTAATGGGAAATCTCATCTTGAGGGGGGCTTCATGCTTAGATGCTTTCAGCATTTATCCCGTCCATACATAGCTACCCAGCGATGCCTTTGGCAAGACAACTGGTACACCAGCGGTATGTCCATCCCGGTCCTCTCGTACTAAGGACAGCTCCTCTCAAATTTCCTACGCCCGCGACGGATAGGGACCGAACTGTCTCACGACGTTCTGA